>NZ_JARGDO010000039.1 GCF_029211185.1 Tessaracoccus caeni | reverse complement strand
TCTTCATTCCAGGCAGCCTGTTCTTGAGGTGTTGAATTGTCGTAAATCCAATTATCTCAAGAAACGGGCTGCCGCCTTATCTTGACACGCTGTTTAGTTGTGGTTAACTACGCCCTGAATAAGCCTCAGTGAGTGTGGACACAGTCGACTACTTCTTTGTGAGCCAGCCACGACACAAGGGCAAGTTCGCTCTTGCACTGGCCCGCGTGCTCGACGAAAACCGGGGCATTGTTGCGGTCCCGGCGCATATTGGTGAGATGTTTGCCTGGCTATACGACGGTACGGAGCCAGACTCCGCGTCCGCGGACGACATCACCTGAGCGTGCAATGGTGGAGCTAACTAACGCCCAGGCGCTCGCTGCGGCGGCGCTAGATCGCCTCATCAATGTCGTGTCGGCGCCGGGCAGTGGGAAGACTACGATCGCGGCGGAGCGATACGGCTACCTTCGCTACTCGCGTGGCGACGTTCGTGGAGTGCTCGGAGTGGCCTTCAATCGCGCAGCGGCGGTGGAACTGCGACGTCGGATTCACGCCCGCTGGGGTGGAAACTGCATCAGTCCGCCGCATCGAGTTATCACTTTTGATCATCTTCACGTTGACCTGCTAACGCGACTGCTAGGCCTCGGCAAAATTATGTGGCCAAATGGCGCAGTGACTCTTGATGTCCGAGATGACTACCGTGGATTCAAGGGTTTCCGATTCCTAGAGGTCGGTAGATACGCGCGGTTTGCAAGCCTCGATACGAACCGTTTTGTAGTGTCAAACAGCCGTAAAGTGGCGAAGCCTGGTACAGGGATCGGTGGCGTTGCCGACCATCGCGCGATCCTCGGGTCTGGTGTAGTCAGCCATGAGGACGTTCGCACCATCCTTAGGGCAGTCATGCAGCTCGAAGAACTCAGGCAGTTTGCGGCCGACTGGCTATCAGAGAACTACCGAGCCTTGGTAATAGATGAGGTGTATGACGCAGATGATCTTGACCTGCACATCGCCTACCTAGCGGCGGAGGCGGGACTCTCGGTGACCCTGATCGGCGATCCCCGGCAAGTGCTTTACGGGTGGCGAGGGGCGAGACCGGAGGTCGTCGAGCAACTAATGAACGTTACCTCCGAACAGTTCAAGGCGTACGAGCAGCTGGAGTCATTTCGATTCGGTAGTGACCAGATGTCCCGGCTGGCGACAGACCTCCGATCCGGCGTAGGAGTAACCCTTCCCGAGGTCGTCAGCACTGAAGTTGACGTGGCCCTCGCCCGAAATTGGGCACTGTTATGGACCGTCGGAGACAACGTGCTCCCTCTGTCGTTCCGCACCGTGAATAACGCGACAGACGCGGCGCTTAACCTGCTTCTTGATGTTGTGACGCGTTCACGACTGGGCATGGACTCTCACGGTCGGGAAGCGGCGATCGCGAAGCTCGGTCTGGATCGGGAGGCGTTCCAAGCAAGGCAGGAACAGGCTTTTCGGCCTCTTATCGAGAGGTTACGAGACGGTGATAGCCCTTGCGATATCCTAGGTGATCTACGGGAGGCGATAGGATCCTTCGGAGCCCGCAGACCGAACAGACTATCCGACAAGAACGAGGCCCTGGCGCGGCAGCAACTCACACAGCTTTCGTGCCGGCTCAACCAGGTTTCCCTGATCCCGGGCCTTACTGTCTTCCAAGCGAAGGGGCGGGAGTGGGAACGCGTGGGAGTCGTACTGTCCCCGACACAGACCACAGCACTCGCATCGGGACTGCGCCCTCTCCAAGAAGAACATTGCGTCATCTACGTAGCGATCACCCGTGCGAAACACTTCTGTGGACGGCTCTTGGACCTTTCCGACAAGAAGATAGATGAAGGGCTTCCGTTTGATCTGTAAGAGGGTCTTACCTCTAGCCGGAGACGTTGCTAGGCCGAGCTGTGTTAACCACGAACCCCTGAATAGAGAAACCGATTCAGCTACTCGCTGAAGATCGTTCCTGGAGCATATGGTCGTCGATGGCTCTCGATCTCCAGCAACGTCCCACTCCGACCTGAGTTTCACAACGTGGTGATGGTTTCCGGGTTTTGTTTGGTGTTCGTCCTTGTCAGCGGGTTTTCGGCTGCGGGGTGGGGGCACTAACCACATCGGTAGGATGGTGGTTGTGAGCCCGTTCCTGCGGAAAGTGAAGACAGCGTCGGGGGCGACGGCTGTGCAGATCGTGGAGAAGAAACACGGCAAACGCACCATCCTGGAGCACCTCGGCTCGGCTCATACCGAGGCTGAGTTGGTGGCGTTGGTGGAGATCGGGACCCAGAAGCTCCATCCCGGCCAAGACCGACTCGATCTCGGCCTCGACGAGCAAGGCGCACCATCGGCGGCGTCGGCGGTGGTGCAAGGCTCTGCGTCCCGGTTGCTGGTCGATGTGGTGCGCGCCTCGTGGGAACGTCTCGGGTTCGGGATCGTGGATGATGAGGCGTTCTTCCAGCTGGTGCTGGCCAGGTTGGTGGAACCGACCTCGAAACTCGACAGTCTCCGCGTGATCAGCGACCTCGGGCTACCGGTAGGGCATCACAACACCTACTACAACGCTCTGCGGCGTTGCGCTGACAAGGCATATCGCGACCTCATCACGAAGGCCTGCTTCGATCATGTCTGGGACGGTGCTGGCGGTGACATCTCCCTGCTTTTGTATGACGTGACGGTGCGCCATGAGGCGCTTGTTGTTCGGGTGGGGGTGAGAGACCTGCATCGTGGGCTCCTGTCGTAGCGGGGGCTTTGGAAGCTGGGGGCAGCCCGACTCGGGGAGACGACCGGGTTGGGTGGGAGCAGCCCTGACAAAGCCGTGACGGGCCAGCACTGTCGGATGGTGTGGGCGCGGCGAGCGTTGTTGAAGAGGTATACGCGAGGAACCGGTGTGAGTACCTGTCTTGACGTACTACCGTCCTGAAACCCGACGGATATGGGACGGGCGCGGTGAGCCATCCGCTGATTTGTCGGTGGGTGGGCTGCTGCGGGGTGGTGTAACGATCCCGTGGTGGGGCTGGCAGTGAAATGACTACGGCAGTAGCTGTTGGTGGGGCCGCAGGCAGATAGCCGGGGGCCTACTTCGATGAGCGAACAGCAAGTGAACATGGGAAGGTCCTGCCGCCTACCTCTGGGTGCTGCGCGAGCGGTGCAGGGGGTTGAACACGTCGTCGGTTGACCGGTGGTAGGGCTGGCGGAGCCGCTGTAGTACTCCGAGACCGGGAGAGCCGGTCACATGGGGAAGGGCGGCAGCGAGGATGGATAGGAGGTGCTGCGATGACGCAAGACGCATTGGTGAACTCCGATGCCCTGACGTTGATGGAAATCATCGGCGCTCGGGTAGCGCGGACGCAGGTCAAATATCACCGGTGGGCAAGGGCCGACCGCGAGACGCGGTTTGGTGACTTGTTCAATCTGGTGTCGCATCCGGACTACCTGTGGGTGGCCTGGGACCATGTGACACGCAACAAAGGAGCTCGTACTGCGGGAGTTGATGGCCTCACGGTGCGTCAACTTCGTCAGCGGGACGAGGTCGGGGCGTTCCTGACATGGATCGCCGCGAGTCTGAGGGATGGCACGTATCGGCCCTCGCCGGTCAGGCGGGTACTGATCCCGAAACCTGGAGGTAAATCGCGTCCGTTGGGGATCCCAACGGTCGCGGACAGGGTCGTGCAGCAATCGTTGAAGATGGTTCTGGAACCGATTTTTGAGGCCGACTTCCTGCCGGTCTCCTACGGGTTCAGACCGAAGCGGCGTACTCATGACGCGGTCGCTGAGATCCATTATTACGCCAGTCGTGGGTATCGCTGGGTCGTGGACGCAGACATCGAGGGATGTTTCGACCATATTGACCATTCCGCGTTACTCACGCTGGTGCGTAGACGGATCAAGGACAAGCAGACCGTTGCGCTGGTGCGGGCGTTCCTCAAGGCCGGGGTTCTTGATGAACTCGGACGTGAGGCCGCTACCAGCGAAGGAACACCCCAAGGCGGCATCATCTCGCCGTTGCTGGCCAATATCGCGTTGTCCGTGCTGGACGAGGCGATCATGGCCCCCTGGGCCGATGGCGGTGAACAGTCCACCCAGGCTGCTCGCGCTAAACGTCGCTACCACGGGAAAGCGAATTGGCGGATCGTTCGCTACGCGGACGATTTCGTCATCCTCACCAACGGTGACCGGGATGATGCTGTCTGGTTGAAAGAACACGCAGCCGGGGTGCTCGCGAGGGTCGGGCTCCGCTTGTCGGAGTCGAAGACCACCGTTGCGCACCTCAGCGAGGGAATCGACTTCCTCGGCTTCCGCATCCAGTGGAGGCAACGCCGGGGAAGCGGGAAGTGGTTCTGCATGGTCTTCATCGCCGATAAGGCGTTCAGGAAGATCAAGCAGACCATCCGTGCGTTGATCCCTCGCCGGTCTCCCAGACCGTTGGCGGACGTGATCAGTGAGGTCAACGCGGTGCTACGCGGCTGGACGTATTACTTCCGCCACGCGATCGCCGGGCGACGGTTCGCCTTCCTCAGGTACTTCACCTGGCGAAGGTTCGTCGCCTGGCAACGCACCCTGCACCGCTGGGGCTGGAACGGAGTCAAACGATGGCTACGGCAACCAGACGGGAGCTGGAACACCATCACCGCTCCAGGAATCGTGCTCTTCGATCCCACCAAGGTCCGGATCGGACGCTACTGGTATCGCGGAACACGTATCCCGAACCCCTACGACCCGTCGATCACTGCGTGACCGGCACCACCCTCGTGGAGAGCCCGTTGCGTTGAGAGGCGCACGGCGGGTTCGGCGGGCGGCTCGGGGAAACGGACCAGCGGCAACGCTGACACCGCGCCCCGAGCCGACCCAACACCCTGTACTTCGAAGCCGAGAAAGAAGACGACCTGCGTAAAAGTGGCTACTCCAAAGAGCGCCGGGTCGACCCCCAAATCGTAGTCGGGCTCCTGGTTGACCGCACAGGGTTCCCGTTGGAGATCGCCTGCTTCGACGGCGCGAAAGCTGAGACGTTGACGATCCTGCCCGTGGTCAAAGCCTTCCAAGACCGCCATGGCATCGCAGACATGGTGATCGTGGCGGATGCGGGGATGCTGTCGGCGAAGAACCTGCAAGACATTGATGATGAACAACTGCGGTTCATCGTCGGATCGAGGGTGACCAAGGCGCCGCATGATCTGGTCAAGCACTTCCACTGGCACGGCAACAGCTTCACCGATGGGCAGATCATCGACACCATCACGCTGAAACGTTGGAAGACCGACCCCGAGACGCTGAAGGCACGCTCGGAGCCCACCTGGCATCCTGAGGAACACTCGAACGCATGGCGAGCGATATGGCAGTTCTCGGCGAAGCGTGCTGCCAGGGATCGATACACGTTGAACCAGCAACACAACAAAGCAATCGGGATCATCGAGGACGGGAAACAGGCCCGTAAAACCAGGTTCGTGAAAACCCTCGGCACCACCCTCGCCTTCGACGAAGCCACCTACCGCAGGGCCGAGTACCTGGTCGGGCTGAAAGGCTACGTCACCAACATCACCGCCACGGTGATGCCAGCAGGCGAGGTCATCAGTAGCTATCACGACCTGTGGCATGTGGAGCAGTCGTTCAGGATGTCGAAACACGACCTCGCGGCCAGACCGATCTACCACCGCTCCCGAGAGGCGATCGAGGCCCACCTCACCATCGTGTTCGCCGCGTTGGCGATCGCCCGCGACCTACAGGCCCGTACCGGCTGGAGTATCAAGAAACTCGTCCAGACCCTCCGGCCCTTGCGCCACGTCACCATCACCATCGGCAGCCAGACCCTCGAAGCAGCGCCCACAATCCCACCCGAGACCCAAGAAACCCTACGGCTCGCGGGGCACTAACGTTGTGAAACTCAGGAGAAACCGATTCAGCTACTCGCTGAAGATCGTTCCTGGAGCATATGGTCGTCGATGGCTCTCGATCTCCAGCAACGTCCCACTCCGAGGAAACACATTGTAGGCCTTGAAGAGAATGCGTCCCGTTTCTTCCTCGACTTCAGTGCGCCATTCATCCCTCGGGTCCAGGAGGATGGACTTGCCCTTGTTTCCGTTTGCATATGTGACGTACACGATTTTGGCCATGATTTCCTTTCGATTTGACTTGAGTCATTTTGACTCTTCTCAAGTATCGACGCATTCTTGTCACGCAAGGTGACTGAAAGGCACGCCCCGAGCACGACGCCGCCTCCAGTTTCGTGGCTCTTCATACCTGCGGTGGGTCGAGGGTGAGTCCTCCGCCGATGAGGAGCATGCGTAGTCGGTAGTTCTCGCGGTTGCGGAAGCCGCGGGCGATGCGGCGGTGGAGCTCGATCAAGCCGTTGAT
>NZ_JARGDO010000038.1 GCF_029211185.1 Tessaracoccus caeni | reverse complement strand
CATCAGCCTCCACCGCTACACCGGAGCAACCAACATCGCTAAAGCCCTCAGACACACCGCCAGACATCCCGACCGGGCCCTCAAACTACTCCTGACAACCTAAAACACGACTTTGACGGCACCCTGGGTCGGGGGTGAGCATGGTGGGGTTTCGCCATGGTGGTCGCGTGTCGTTTTCGGTGAGCTTCCAGGGTGGGATCGTGGACTTTGTCGCGGACGCTGTTTCCGGACCTTCTCCGAGTTTTGGTGCTGGCGCGGACTTCGGCGTAGACGCTACTTCCGGGTCTTTTCTGTGTGTTGGTTCCGGTTGCGGGCAGGGTGGTGCCTCGGTGTCGGGGGTCAGTTTTGCCTGTTGGAGTTGGTAGCGGCGGTGTTGTCGGGGTGTGCGTCTTGGGTCGATGTGTCGGGGTGGGGTGAACCACGGCAGCATTGTTGTCTTGTCGAGGTGGACTTCCCATTGGAGTTCTGGGGAGATGCTCTGGTCGGGTTCTACTACCCGATGGTGGTATGGACACACCAGGACTGCATGCTCTAGGTCAGTGTTCCCTCCATCGACCCACGGGATGATGTGGTGGCCTTGGCAGGCGGCGGGTGGGGCATCGCAGGAGGGGAAGGCGCAGCCCTGATCGCGAGAGGTTAGCAACTGTCGTTGGGGTTTGGTGAACAACCGCCTCGTGCGCCCAACATCTAATGGCTCGGAGTCGCCACCGAGGACGACCGGGATGATGCTGGCGTCGCAGCACATCCGTCGGGCGGTGCTGGGGGATATGGGTTGGCTGTTGTTGAGGAGTTCTGCTCTGCCTAGCCGGGCAGTGAGGTTGTCGAGGGTCATGGTGATCTGGATCTGTGGTCGGTCTCCTCCTTGGGCGGGCAGCTCGCCACTGTTCGCGGCGATCTGGATCAGCCGCACTAGGCCATCGGCTCTTCGTGCGTCCGGCGCTGGGGTCTCCGCGGTTGCACCGTATGAACTGATGGAGGGCATCAAGGCTTCGATTTGTGCTGCGAGGAGCGTTCCGTCTGTGATGGGGAGTTTCCCGGTGATGGTCATGGATCCGTGGAAGTCGGGTCGGATACGCAGGAACTGGTCTTGGTGCGCTTTTTGTTCTTCTCGTTCCAAGCGTTTCGCTTCCTCGGCTTCGGCTTCTTCGGGGTCGATGATTTCGGCCATGCGGGTGGCAAGGGTGCGGAGTTCTTTGGGTCCGAGTTCGTGGGCGTATTGCAGGCACTGGTTTTGACAGATCTCCAGATCAGTCTTAGTGAAGTGGGTGGGGAGTTTCTTCAACCCGGTGACGATCGCGTGGGCTTGTTCGATCGAGATGTATCCATCGCACAACGCTGTGTTGATGATCGGGAACCGTTCCGCCAGCTCGCTCGCGAGCCTGATCGCGGCTTTGGACTGGGCTTCGTTGAGGCGGGTGGATGACCGTATCTGGTCGAGTACGACGGCGGTGTCGAGGTGTTTGGCTTCGGTGAACAGCCGAAGCCGCAAGCCGGCGAGTTGGGCTTCTGTCTGGACGATGGTGTCGAACAGCGCGATCGCTTCGGCTGGTTGGTCGGGGTGGAGAGTGTGGAGGCAGTCCCACCCGGCAGCAAGAGTCTGCTGCGTGAGTTCTTGGAACTGTTCTACGGTCATGACATGAATTGTTCCAGTGACCTCTGACAGTTTCCCCGACAGAACTGGGCCTGCGGTGCCTGTTGCGTGTCACGGTTTTATAACTTGTTTTCCACTGTTTCGTAATTGGTGGTTGACAAGATTCCGGGTGGGTGTTATTTGGTGGTTGTGTTGTTAGGGATTCTCGGGTTGGCTCTTTTCGAGGCTTCGGCTTGGGGGCTCGTTCCTCGCCCTTGAGCCTTCGCACCTCAAAGAGCGTCATTAGTGCTCCGCGCTCGCCCTGATTGTCGAGGCTTCGGCTTGGGGGCTCGTTCCTCGCCCTTGAGCCTTCGCACCTCAAAGAGCGTGGTCTCCCTTCACGGTCTTTGAGGTGCGGAGCGCAGCGGAGCCTCGAAAAGACCCAGCGCGAGAATTCGCAGAAGGCTTGCTGCGGCGGGGCGCGTGGTGGTGGCCGGCTCTCCGGAGGGGGTGCTGACGCCCGAGCGGATACTGAGAGGTCTACGGCGTCCGGGCTCTGGAGTCGTTGCACCTGAAGAGCCAGGGGCCCAACCGTTCTCGAGGACGGTCGGTCGGGGGCTGGCAAGCGGGTTGTTCGTCAGTGGGCTGACTGAGGAGGCGACTGGAGGCACGTGCTCGACTTGGTCCCGAAGCCGCGTCGTTTTCGGGCATTCCGGGGTGAGCGGGTAGAATCTTGCGGTGGCGAGACCATCTCGCCGCACAATTCATCATCCTGCCGCCAAACGTCAGACGTCTGTCTGGTCCTCGGTAGTGGCCTTCGGGTGCCGCCTCTTGAGCTGAGAGGTGCCGGCCCCCGCGGGCTTCGATCGAAGACCTGGGAGACACGCGGCCTACTGTCGCCGCGCCTGTGCGGGAGGCGCACACTCCAACTGAAGGGAGCCTATCCGTGGAAGGATCGGGCATCGTTTTCACCGAAGCCGTCATTGACAACGGCAAGTTCGGCAAGCACACCATTCGTTTCGAGGCCGGTCAGCTGGCCCAGCAGGCCGACGGCTCGGCCGCCGTCTACATCGACGACGACACCATGCTGCTGTCGGCCACCACCGCGCAGAAGACCCCGCGCGATTCCATCGACTTCTTCCCCCTCACCGTCGACGTCGAGGAGCGCATGTACGCCGCGGGTCGTATCCCCGGCTCGTTCTTCCGTCGTGAGGGTCGTCCGGGCGAAGGCGCCATCCTGGCCTGCCGTCTGATCGACCGCCCGCTGCGCCCCGCCTTCGTGAAGGGCCTGCGCAACGAGGTCCAGGTCGTGGTCACCGTCCTCGCGCTGAACCCCGCCGTCATCTATGACGTGGTCGCGATCAACGCCGCGTCCATGTCCACCCAGCTGGCTGGCCTGCCGTTCTCCGGCCCCATCGGCGGCGTGCGCGTCGCGCTGATCGACAACCAGTGGGTCGCTTTCCCGACCGTCGAGCAGGTCGCCAAGTCCACCTTCCAGATGGTTGTTGCCGGGCGCGTGCTCGCCGACGGTGACGTCGCCATCATGATGGTCGAGGCCGGCGGCACCGACACCACCTGGGAACTGGTGCGTGCGGGCAAGCCTGCCCCCACCGAAGAGGTCGTCGGCGAGGGTCTCGAGGCCGCCAAGCCGTTCATCAAGGCGCTGTGCGACGCGCAGGCCGAGCTGGCCGCCAAGCTGCCGCGCGAGACCTACGACTTTCCCGTCTTCCTCGACTACCAGGACGACGTGTTCGCCGCCGTCGAGGAGCTGGCCGCCACCCGCGTCGCCGAGGCGATGACCATCGTCGGCAAGCAGGACCGCGACGACGCCACCCACGCCATCCGCGCCGACGTGCAGGCCCAGCTGGCTGAGCGTTTCGAGGGTCGTGGCAACGAGGTGTCCGCCGCTCTCAAGGCGCTGACCAAGAAGATCGTGCGCCATCGCACCCTCACCGAGGGCGTGCGCATCGACGGCCGCGGCCCCAGCGACATCCGCGAGCTCTCGGCCGAGGTGGCCGTGATCCCGCGCGTGCACGGCTCGGCCCTGTTCCAGCGTGGCGAGACCCAGATCCTGGGCGTCTCCACCCTGAACATGCTCGACATGGAGCAGAAGATCGACACGCTGGCGCCGGAGAACACCAAGCGCTACATGCACAACTACAACTTCCCGCCGTTCTCCACCGGTGAGACGGGCCGCGTCGGTTCGCCGAAGCGTCGCGAGATCGGCCACGGCGCCCTCGCCGAGCGCGCCCTGATCCCCGTGCTGCCGAGCCGCGAGGAGTTCCCCTACGCGATCCGTCAGGTCTCCGAGGCGCTGGGCTCCAACGGCTCCACCTCGATGGGCTCCGTCTGCGCGTCCACCCTGTCGCTGCTCAACGCCGGTGTGCCGCTGCGCGCCGCCGTGGCCGGCATCGCCATGGGCCTGATGAGCGAGGACGTCGACGGCGAGACCAAGTACATCGCGCTGACCGACATCCTCGGTGCGGAAGACGCCCTGGGCGACATGGACTTCAAGGTCGCCGGCACCAAGGACTTCGTGACCGCCCTCCAGCTGGACACCAAGCTCAACGGCATCCCCGCCGTCGAGCTGCAGAAGGCCCTGCTGCAGGCCCGCGACGCCCGCCACACCATCCTCGAGGTGATGGGCGAGGCCATCGACACCCCCGACGAGATGAGCCCGTTCGCTCCTCGGATCATCGCGGTGCGCATCCCGGTTGACAAGATCGGCGAGGTCATCGGCCCCAAGGGCAAGATGATCAACCAGATCCAGGACGACACGGGCGCCAACATCTCCATCGAGGACGACGGCACCGTCTACGTCGGCGCGGTCGACGGACCGGCGGCTGAAGCGGCCGTGGCGGCGATCAACTCGATCGCCAACCCGCACATGCCGGAGATTGGCGAGCGCTTCCTCGGCACCGTCGTGAAGCTCACCAGCTTCGGTGCGTTCGTCTCCCTGCTCCCGGGCAAGGACGGCCTGCTGCACATCTCGAAGCTGCGGTCGCTGGCCGGCGGCAAGCGCGTCGAGAACGTCGAGGACGTCGTCTCCGTGGGGCAGAAGCTCCAGGTGGAGATCACCGACATCGACGATCGCGGCAAGCTCTCGCTGAGCCCCGTGGTCGAGGAGTCCGACGCGGAGTGATCTGAACTGCTCCAGGAGACGGGGTCGCGCGGCACAAGCCACGCGGCCCCGTTTCTTGTTCCCTGCGTGTGGGCTCTGGCGGATGACAAATCTGTCTCGCTGGCTCGCGGGAGGCTCAACACCGATAGTCTGCGCGGAAACCGATGTCTTGGGTGGGAACTATGCGCAAATGTGTTCTGGGTCTGTTGTCGATTCTGCTCGCTGTCTCAGGAGTGCTCGGACTCCCGCCAAACGCGGTGGAGGCTCGTGCTGACGATGCTGTCACGCTGTCTGTGTCACCGTCGAAGCCGGTTCGGGGCGGGTCGTTCACGGTATCGGGGACGCTCTCGTCGAAGGTGAAGCGGCCAGTGGAGCTACAGGCGAAGGTTGGCGGGAAGTGGAAGAAGCTCGTCACAGGAAAGACTGATGCGAAGGGCAAGTTCTCGCTCAAAGCGACGACGTCCAAGTCGTCGCTGAGCCTTCGGGTTGTTGCTGTTAAGACCAAGGTCGGTAAGAAGACCTACGCGAAGGTCACTACCAAGAGCAAGAAGATCAGCACGGTCAAGCAGTCGATCTCGGCAGTCAAAGCCAAGCCAGCCAAGCCGATCAAAGGTGAGTCATTCGAGGTGACCGGGTCAGTGAACCTGAAGGTTGCTCGTCCGGTGGAGCTACAGGTGAAGGTTGACGGGAAGTGGACGAAGCTCGCGAGCGGAAAGACGGACAAGAAGGGAAGGTTCTCTCTCACGACGTCGACGAAGAAGTCGTCTCTGACGCTTCGTGTGGTGGCGCCGAAGAAGAAGGTTGGCAAGGTCGCCTACTCGAAGCTCACGGGCAAGTCTGTGACCGTGAAGACGGTCGCGCAATCGGTGACACTGTCGATCGCATCGTCGGCATATGTGAATCAGTCGGTCAACGCGAAGATCGCGGTCGCTCCTGCGCGGTCTGGGCGTCCCGTCCAGATCCAGGTGCTGGAGTCGGGGAAGTGGGTGGTCCTCGCGCAGGACGCGCAGGATGCGAAGGGGACAGCCGCCATACCGCTGGTTGCCGCGAAAGCCGGCAAGTATTCGTATCGGGCCCATGTCCCCGCGTGGCGCGGTGCGCCAGCGATCACCTCGGAAGCCGCGGAGGCAGCGATCAAGCCGGATGTGGTGAAGGTCGCTAAGGATGCCCGACCGCTGACCGATGAAGAAGCGTCCAGCATCGACAAAGTAAATGTTGAGTCCGGCACGGTCACGCTGAACTCACCGCCAGCTACCGCGAAGAGCATTGCCAAGGGCGATGTAATCGCGGTGCCGCCGACCGACGGCGCTTCCTCGGGAGCGCTGATGGTGGTCGAATCCGTAACGACCAAGGGCGCGACCACAACCCTGAAGACGAAGAACGCGAACCTGCCAGACATAGTCCAGAACGTTCCAGACGAGGCTTCTGAGATCGGGTTGAGCCTGGTATCAGCAAGCTTTGAGCCAACAGACGGTGTTATCGCCGAGAGCCTCCCGCAGCCCGCACGGCTACGATCGTCTGGTCTCACAACGACGGCAGAGAATGAACTAAAGCTCAAGGTCGAGAAGTCCGTTACCCAGGGCCCCATCAAGCTTGGTGTAGAGGGCGAAGCCTCCATCGCGCCGTTCGGAGAGATGGTCTTCGACATGGATTGGGGAAAGCTCAAGAACTACAAGCTGGGGGCCGGGGTCAAGGCTGATAGCAAGCTCACCGCGAGTATCGGGGCATCCCAATCCGCGAAGCCGGTGAGCCTCTCCTTGGGGGTCTTCAGGAGGATTTATGGCGGCATGATCGGGCCCGTTCCGGTCTGGCTTGAAGTCGAGTCTGAGATCGTGGCGGAGGTGAAGGCGACCGGAGCACTTGAGGTCGTGTCCGAGGTTTCCCTGTCTGGAGACTACGCGGCCGGTGTCATGAACAAGAGCGCGAGTTCGCTAAGCCCGAAGGTCTACGCCACGCACGGCAACACTCTGTCCAAGGGAACTGACCTCAAGTCCTCGGTCACCGTGGAGAATTTCAACGGACTCAAGGGCGGTATGTACCTGTATAGCGCCAAGGGTCCGTACTTCAGACTGGGAGGCCTGTGGGAGGCAAAGGCTGAAAAGAGCCAGAAAGACGGGCTGAAGTGCACCATCACCGGGGGCTCGATCGCAGAGGTAGGGATCGAGACCACGGAGCTTCTTGAGAAGCTCGCAGGCAAGTCCGAGAAGATGTCGCTCAGCAGTGCGAGGCAGGTCAAGACTGAGGTCCATTTGTGTTCCGGTTCGGCCCCAGGCATCCCGCTGGAGATCGAAACCAAGTCTCTTCCCGCTGCAACTGTTGGGGTGGCCTACAGCAGGACGTTGACCGCGACGGGAGGCTCCGCGCCGTACACCTGGAAAGCAACGGGCCTGCCAGCTGGGTTGAGTTTAAGGGCTCTTCATACCTGCGGTGGGTCGAGGGTGAGTCCTCCGCCGATGAGGAGCATGCGTAGTCGGTAGTTCTCGCGGTTGCGGAAGCCGCGGGCGATGCGGCGGTGGAGCTCGATCAAGCCGTTGAT
>NZ_JARGDO010000037.1 GCF_029211185.1 Tessaracoccus caeni | reverse complement strand
GACACCTGAAAGGTGCTCCTTCCAGCGGATGGCTACGGGTCTCAACACCTCGTATCATCCCAGGCCAGGAGCACCTTTCGCCATTCATTCCGCCGGTCGAGACCACACCCCCGTGAAATCTCGAGGCTAGGGGTCGCCGCCACGCCCTTGCCCCTCCAAGACCGTCGCGTCGAAATTGACAGGAGCACCAACCCATGACCGTGGTTGCTTTGACTGATCAGAGTTTCGGAAGCGTGGTCGCGACGACCGAACTCGTCGTCGTCGACTTCTGGGCGAGCTGGTGCTCTCCCTGCCGCGCCTTCGGTGCGATCTACGAGAGGTCATCCGTCGAACAGTCACACGTTCTACACGCACGAGTCGACATCACTACCGAGCTCCAGGCTGCGCATGTCGCACGCGTGGCCGCCGTCCCGGCCTGCTGGGGTACCGAGACGGCGCACGAGTCTTCAGCCATACCGGCACGCTTTCTGAACCAGCGCTTGCTCGCATCATCCAGGCACTCAACGAGAGTCGTCGCTCGGGTGCCGGCGTCGAGGCCGTCTCGAACGCCGCCGACATGGAACTCGATCCTCTGGAGCAAGAGCACACTCATCCGGTGATACCCCCCGGTGGTGAATGACCGTCACAACGATCGGGTCCGACCGCAGCACGTAATCAGCCGCCCGCGGGTGGCGACGTTGACGACGCCGGGAACCTTCGCGGGCCTCAAAGCCGAACGCTACCGAGGCCCGCCTCGCGAGTCCGTCACGCCTGGTCTCGGACGGAGAATCCGGCGAACGCGTTTACCAACGTGTCGATTCGCATCTCCGCCCCGCTGCTGACGGCCTCACTACGCCGCTCACAGGTCGCCGCGACCTTGCGCAGTCCCGCGCGATCGAGGACTATGTAACGGGACCATGGAGTCCAATACAGTTGCTTAAGAGAGGACCAGAGATGGCAACGATAGACGTAACAGACGAGAACTTTCAGGAGGTCACGGGCCGCGATGGGATCGTGATCCTCGACTTCTGGGCGACCTGGTGTGGTGCGTGCCGAGCGTTTGCCCCGGTGTATGAGGCCGCCTCCGAAGAGCACCCAGACATTGTGTTCGGCAAGGTCGATACAGAGGCTGCGGCTCAGCTGTCGTCGGAGATCGGCATCCGTGCATTGCCTACCGTGGCGGTCTACCGCGACTCGATCAGGGTGTTCTTCCAGGCTGGCGCACTGCCGAAGCCGGCGTTGGCGGACCTCATCGCTCAGGTGCGAGGGCTGGACATGGAGCAGGTCCGTGCCGAACTCGACAACCACCAGCACGAGCCGGGTCACGTTCACGCGTAGCCGCCGCGGTGCGAAGCGAATTGGTGACGGGCGGTCCTCGTCGCGCGTCGCCGAGCGGCAGTGCACACGAAGGCCCGAATATCTCGACGGGAGCCTCAACGATGGACGTAGATGGGCACGCAAGCGTGGGCGGCGTGCTTCTCGCTGCAGCTGACGCTTCACGCCTCGGCTGGACAGAGCGCTCGAAAGCCCCGATCAGTTGGCGCGATGTCTGACATGAGTTTGCCAGTCCGTATTGGCGATGACGCGGCCGTTCTGGACCTCGTCCCGCTGGCCTCCGATATGCCCACGGTCGAGGACCTGCGGATGGTGTTGGCCGCATACCGGATCAGAGGAATGCTCGGTTTCCGCTCACGCAGAGCAGAAGTGGCACGCATACGCCGGGAGGTCACTGGCGCGGTGCACTCTGTGCAGCCGCGGACGGTGGTGATGGTGTTCGAGGGTGCTGACGGCGCCTCACGGCGACGTGTGGACCGCATCGCACGGCATGTCACCCGCGACATTAGCGTGGCAGCGACCAACGCGGTCGGGTCCGACACCACGGTGATCGGGCTCGTTGTCATGACGGGACAAGAGCGAGATCTCGCCGCGACTTGCGTGCGGCATGTCGCCGTGGAACCGCCCGAGCGCGGCGACGGTCTCGTCTTTCACGCCGCCGACCTCCGGCGCGCGAACATCTACGAGCTCATCGAGGAGGCCGTTGTTTGATGGAGACCGCGTTTAGCACGAAGGCGAGGGCCGACGCTCCGTACGCTGGGGGAAGCCGATCATGAAGCATGGTGACGTCGTCCTCGCCGAAGACATTGCCTACGCGGTGACAAGAGGACCTCTCCGATACGCAGACGGGGCGACACAGACGTTCGACCCCGCCGGCGGCACTGTGTATGTCGAGTATGGGCGGTCCACTCGCGGCGAATGGTACCTCGACGCGACGGGGCGTTTCTGCTCTTTCTGGCCTCCGAGCTACCGGGCCTGCTATGAAGTTCGATGGATCGTTGAAGACCATCTTGTTGCTGGGCTCAGCTTCCGGAATGGGTCGTACGCCGCGGAAGGGCGGTACGAGACGCCCATGCTCGACGAGCTTGTGATGAACGAGCTGCAGGTCTGGGCCGACGACGGCGGAGCTCACTAGCCGCTTCCCTATCGACCGGGAGGGTGTGTTCACCGTGGTGAGCACACCCTCCGCCTTTGATCAGATCGCCGCATGCGCCGCGCGAGGCGGAAGCACCCAACCTGCACGGGGGAAGTGACAGGTGTAGCCGTTCGGATACCGCTCCAGGTAGTCCTGGTGCTCAGGCTCTGCCTCCCAGAACGGGCCTGCCGGCTCGATTGTGGTCGCGACGCTGCCCGGCCACAGGCCGGAGGCGTCCACGTCTGCGATGGTGTCGCGGGCGGTCTTCTCCTGCTCCAAGGTGACGGGGAAGATCGCTGAGCGGTAGCTGGAGCCGATGTCGTTGCCCTGGCGGTTGACGGTGGTCGGATCGTGGATCTGGAAGAAGAATGCCAGGAGATCACGGTAGGTGGTCCTGGCGGGGTCGAAGACCACCTCCAGCGCCTCTGCGTGACCGGGATGACGATGGTAGGTGGCGTGGCTGTTGCGACCGCCGGTGTAGCCGACTCGTGTCTGCAGCACGCCTGGCTGGCGGCGGACCAGGTCCTCCATGCCCCAGAAGCAGCCGCCGGCGAGAACCGCCGTCTCTGTGCCGGGTGTGCGGGTGATCTGGCCGGTGTCGTGGATGCCACTGGTCATGATGCGTTCTCCTCGGTGGTGTCGGTGGTGTCGAACAGGGAGTGGTACTCGCCGTATCCCTGTGCCTCGAGCTCCGCTGCGGGGATGAAACGGAGTGCGGCCGAGTTCATGCAGTAGCGCAATCCCCCGGCGTCGGCGGGGCCGTCGTCGAAGACGTGCCCGAGATGACTGTCGGCTCCTGTGGATCGGACCTCAGTGCGCTCCATCCAGAGCTTCCGGTCGGTCTTGGTGTGGACGGCGTCCGACTGGATCGGTCGGGTGAAGCTCGGCCATCCGGTGCCGCTCTCGTACTTGTCGGTGGATGAGAACAGGGGCTGGCCCGAGACGACGTCGACGTAGATGCCTGGCTCGTGGTTGCTCCAGTACTCGTTGCGGAACGACGGCTCGGTGCCGTCCTCCTGGGTCACGCGGTACTGCATCGGGGTGAGACGGCTGAGCGCCTCGGACGTCTTGGGGTAGTTACTGCTGGGCACGATTCCTCCGATTCTGCCGCCGCTGGCTTGCGGCGTCACTGGAGATAACGTCGGAAGTGGACCTTTTGGTCCCGATATCCTGGAAGCCTGCTGTGACTTTCGTGACGTTGCGGGGCGTCCTTCTCGACTCTAGGAGAGCTTCCCTTCAGCATCTCGCGCTCGCACGGGGTGCTCGCTGAGGATGGAGATCCTGTTGAAGATGTTGATGGTGGTGGCCACCCATTCGGCGCTGATGAAAGTTTCCTGGCCGAGGGTGTTTCGGGCGGCGAGGAGGTCGGCTTTGCTGTCTTCGCTCAGCGGGAGCGTGGTCGCTGTCTCGGCGACTGCGAGCAGCGCTGCTTCCCGGTCGCTGAAGAGCGTGGATTCCCGCCATGCCGGGAGCAGGTCGAGCTTCTGCTGCGGCACGCCCAGCTTCCGGGCTTGCCGGGAGTGGAGGTCTAGGCAGAAGACGCATCCGTTGAGCTGCGAGACGCGGATCTTGATGATCTCGCCTTCCGCGGATGACAGCCCCGTGCTGAGTGGTCTCCTTGGAAATGGCGCTAGCGAAGGTCGTCGCTGCCTTCCACGCATCGGGAAGGGCTTTGTCCATGTACGGGAGCG
This sequence comes from Tessaracoccus caeni, assembly GCF_029211185.1. GTDB lineage: Bacteria > Actinomycetota > Actinomycetes > Propionibacteriales > Propionibacteriaceae > Arachnia > Arachnia caeni. The sequence continues at coordinate 3,162 of NZ_JARGDO010000037.1, read as the reverse complement.
AGTGTTCTTCGAGATGAGTCATGGCTGCCTCTCGTGCGGCTCAGTGCCGTCGCCCGTGCCTGCGTGAGTGGGCGTTGCCGGGGAAGGTGGGATCGACGACATCTGCGTACTCGGGATGGGAGTGGACGAATGCGGTGGCGAATGGACACGTCAGGGTCACGGTTCGGCCTTCGGCGCGAAGCTTGTCGAGGACGCCGCCGAGGAGCTTGCCGGCAAGCCCTTTTCCGCGGAACTCAGGAAACACGGATGTCGCGAGCAGAGTCACCCGATTGCCGGTCTCGGCGTACAGAAGTCCCGCGACGGTGCGGTCCTCGATGCGGAGTTCGTAGACCGATGCGCTCTCATTGTTGGCGATGTTCGTGACTTTGGCGAGCGAGTCGGCGGTCCCGGACATGTCCAGTTCTCCGAGCACCTGATCGGTGCCTCGCAGCGTGACCATGCCCTCCTGACTGCTGTCCATGTGTGTCCTGTTTCCGGCGCGTTCGTCTGAGGTTGCCTGAGGTCCGACGTCGCTATGCTCGTGTGTCCGTCTCGGTTCGGCTCGGCAGCACCCAGTCGGGGCGTTCGAAGTGGCACGTGTAGCCGTTGGGATACGTGATCAGGTAATCCTGGTGTTCGGGCTCGGCTTCCCAGAACGAGCCGGCGGGCTCGATGGTGGTGACGGCCCTCCCCGGCCACAGACCGGATGCGTCGACGTCGGCGATCGTCTCGCGGGCGATCTGCTCCTGTTGCATGGAGGTGGGGAAGATCGCGGAGCGGTAGCTGGTGCCGTAGTCGTTGCCCTGGCTGTTGAGGGTCGTGGGGTCGTGGACCTGGAAGAAGTAGGCGAGGATGTCGCGGTAGGTCGTCTGGGTCGGGTCGAAGACGATCTCAATCGCCTCGGCGTGACCGGGGTGGTTGCGGTACGTGGCGTGGTCATTCTCGCCTCCCGTGTAGCCGACCCGCGTGTCAACTACGCCCGGCTGGTGGCGGAACAGGTCCTCCATGCCCCAGAAGCAGCCACCGGCGAGGATGGCGGTCTCGGTGTCGGGATTGCGGGTGATCCTGCCGGTGTCGTCAACGCCGTCGCTCATGCCACAACTCCTGTCGATTCGGCATCCCCATCGAACAGGGATCGGTACTGCCCGTATCCCTCTTCCTCGAGGGATGAGGCCGGGACGAAACGCAGGGCTGCGGAATTCATGCAGTACCGAAGCCCGCCGGCATCGTGCGGACCGTCGGGGAAGACGTGGCCGAGGTGGCTGTCCGCACCGGTCGAGCGCACCTCGATTCGGGGCGTGGTCAGCTGGTGATCAGTTCTGGTTTCCAGAGCTTCGTCGTCGATCGGCTTGGTGAAGCTGGGCCAGCCTGTGCCGCTGTCGTACTTATCGTTCGAGGAAAAGAGCGGCTGCCCGGAGACGATGTCGACGTAAATCCCGGGCTCGTCGTTCGCCCAGTATTCGTTGTCGTAGGCAGGCTCGGTGCCGTCCTCCTGCGTGATCTGCCGCTGATGTTCCGTGAGGCGGTTCAGCGCCTCATCGGTCTTGGTATAACCCTTGGCGCTCACTGTTCCTCCTCGTTGTGGCGGTCGATGCCTACAGTAGGCCAGTATGGACCTTAGAGTCCATAGTGGTCATGACTCGGGTCGCCTGGTGACTCGACACACCAGGAGTAGGGAGTCCTTCGATGAGCGACACTCGTGCGAGCTCTCGGCCTCCATCGCGGTGGGCTGACGGTGCAGCATACGAAGGATGGTCGAGCTGCTCGACCGACGACAGCGCGCGCACTGAGACCACCAAGCACGAGAAAGCCCGGCACTTGGTCACCACCCCGGTCTTCGCGCACCGCACGGTGCAAGCTTCACCGCAGGGACTCGGTCCTGAAGGGGGCGGTGGGGCTGGTGCCTAGGCGCGGAATGAACAGGTTCGGTCCAGTGCTCGAGAACGTGAGCTTCCGGAACACGCGATTCGACCCCAATCGGACCAGTTTCGGACGTCTGGCGAGTGCGATGGCTGCGGCTTTCGGATACTCCGCCGAGCTGCCCGGTGATCCACGGTTACTGCAACTTCTTCGGCTGCGGGTTGCGCAGCTCAATCCCTGCTCGTACTGCCTCATACTGCACACCGAGGTCGCGACCAAGATCGGTATACCTTCGATCGTCATCGCTCACCTCCCGTCCTGGCGTGAGAGCACGATGTTCTCGCCACGAGAACGCGCGGCCATGTCGTACTGCGAAGCTCTCACCATCTTTGACCAAGGGAAGTTTGCCGCAGCGCACGACGAGTTGCGCACCCACTTCACGGAGCGAGACGTCGCAGAAATGGCCGCGGTGATCATCAACATGAACTTGTGGACCCGCCTGAAGCTCGCGCAGGGAGCCGTCCCCGTCGACTCAACAACCCCACGGGGTGGCGAAGTGCTCAAACCCGAGACAGGCTTGCCGTCATGATCTCCAGGATCCGAGGTCTGCTCGACGTGCGGCTCGCGGGTATTGCTCTGGCTGTCGAAGATCTCGAGAAGTCAATCGCCTGGTGGGAAGAAGTGCTGGAATTCGAGCTTGTCAGCCGATCCCGCGTCGAGGCCGTCGGTGCAGACGCAGCGATCGTTCGAGGCGCCGGCATATATATCGAGTTGCTCGAGGCCCCTGGTCGGTACCGCATCGACGCGCTCTTCGCGGACCCGCCGAATCACCTCCTCCCAGTCGGGAATAAAGCACTTGTGTTCGAGACGGGAGACATCACGAAACTCACCGCTGAGCTCGAGGTCCGAGACGTGACTTTCGTGTGGAAGAGCGTGGATCTTGGCCCGGCGATCGGCGTCGGTACGGCGATTCGGGACGGTGAAGGAAACCTGATCAGCTTCATACAGAAGATCCCGCGCACAACCGAGCATTGATCTTGAGGCCGACGGGCCGCCATTCACTCCTCGCATTCCGGAGGCCTCCAAGGCCGATGCTCCCGTGCGTGGCAAGCATGTGAACGATCGAAGCAACATACGACATGGGGGGATGTGACAGGGATGCTGAGTCACACACTTTCCACGTGACCGTGAGCGAGTGAGCCGCCCCCTTCATTCGGTCCGGACGCTCTGTGAGTCGTCGGTTTCCATTTGATGGGTGCACTTTCGAGCGTACTCGGCTGGGGGTAGGTAGCCGAGCGAGGAGTGCCGGCGGTGGTGGTTGTA
>NZ_JARGDO010000036.1 GCF_029211185.1 Tessaracoccus caeni | reverse complement strand
AAGACAAACCCAGCGCCACCTATCTCCACCATGCACCCCACCGGCGCCCAGCAGCAACACTTTCCCGCCCCAAGGCGGCCGCGAAGCAGCCCGCACGCTGAGGAGCGAGGTACGAGCGTCTCGAAGTACGCCCCCGCGCCTTCGCACCTCAAAGAGCGTCGGTGGCCGGGGCTCGCTCCCTCGGGAGAGGTGGGTGGTGCGCTCGCTCGTCAGGGGGCGGTGGGGGTGTCCAGGAAGTGGTTAAGGACGGCGACGAAGCGTTCCGGCTGGTCGGCGTGGACCCAGTGGCCGGCGCCCTTGATCGCCACCTGGATGGTGCGCGGGAAGAGGGCTCGCATGGGGGCGGCGTGCTCGGGGCGCACATAGTCGGAGTTCGCGCCGTTTACCCAGGCGACGGGGCCGTCGTAGGTGGCGTCGGTGGGTGGCCAGCCCATGACCAGGGTCAGCGAGTCGCCCAGCAGGTCCAGATTGGCGGCCCAGCACCAGGCTCCGTCCTTCATGCGCAGGTTCTGCAGCAGGAAGCGCCGGACGCCGACGTCGGGCACATCGTCGGCGAGCAGCTGCTCGGCCTCGGTGCGGCTGGAGACCCGCTCCAGGGGAAAGCGCGTCATGGCGCCGACCAGGTGACGGAACTGGTCGACGGCCTCGTTCGCGGCAGGGGAGATGTCCACCACCATTAGCTTGGAGACCAGCTCAGGGTGACGCAGCGCCAGGCGCATTGCCATCTTGCCGCCCATCGAATGCCCCACGAGAGCGACCGGACCGTCGATCTGCTCCCGCAGCCACGCGGCCACCAGGTCGGCCTGCTCGTCGTAGTCGAAGTCCATCGTCCAGGGGGATGCGCCGTGGTTGGGCAGGTCGGGCAGCAGGCTGTTGGCCCGCTCGCCGACGGCCTTCGCGATGCTCGAGAAGTTGCGTCCCTGCCCGAACAGCCCGTGCAGGAAGATCAGCGGCTGAGGGCCATGCCCGACGCTCGTGTGGTTCAGGGTCATCTCGTGCGCTCCCAACATGCGGTGTGCCAATGCCGGCGGACCTCGACGCCGGCCTCGTAGCCGAGCGGCGGTGAATCGGGCCAGGCGACGATGTGCGCCATGCCGGGACGCACCTCGTGCTGGCAGCCCGGGCAGACGTAGCTCTTGGTGGCGCGCTCGCCCGAAACCTGCTTGACGACGTAGGCCCGCCCACCCACGGTTCGCTTGCTGGCCGCCATGCCGGCGCTGAGCGGCCGGTGCGGGCGGGTGTGTTTGCTCGGACGCCGCTTCGCCATCAGGGCGCCACCATCAGAAGAGTCGGTCTTCGTCGTTGTCGAGGCCTCGCAGCGCGTCGTAGTCGACCAGCAGGGTGGCGATGCCGCGATCGTGCGCCAGTGTCTTGGCCTGAGGTTTGATCTGCTGGGCCGCGAAGACGCCACGCACCGGAGCGAGATGATGATTGCGGTTGAGCAGGTCGAGATAACGGGTGAGCTGCTCGACGCCGTCGATCTCGCCGCGTCGCTTAACCTCGACGGCGACGTGGGCTCCGGTCTCGTCACGCAGCAGCAGATCAACGGGGCCGATCGCGGTGGGGTACTCGCGGCGCACCAGCTGATAGCCGGCGCCGAAAGTGGTGGGATTCGCGGCGAGCAACTCCTGGAGATGGGCCTCCACGCCGTCCTTCTGCAGGCCGGGGTCGATGCCGAGCTCGTGGTCGGTGTCGTGGATGACCTCGGCGATGCTGATCCGCAGCGTGTCGCCGCTGGTGGCCTTGACCTGCCAGACCTGCGTGATGCCGAGCTCGGTCTCCGTCTCGTCGGGATCGATCGTGCTCAGCGCGCAGGGCGGCGACATCCAGTTGAGGGGCTTGTACGCGCGGTCATCGGCGTGGATCGAAACGGACCCGTCCGCCTTGACCAGAATCAACCGCTTGGCCATCGGAAGATGGGCGGAAAGCCTTCCGGCGTAGTCGACCTGGCACTGCGCGATGACCAATCTCACCGGGCAAATCTAGCAAAGCCCGGCCGACGCCGCGTCGCACCGACGATGGGGCAGCCCGATCATCACGCTCTGCCACGCCTGAGATCACTCAGAGATCACCAGGGTGTCTTCCGAGCCGAAGTCGCTCTTGGACTGCTCGGCCAGGGCCCGGAGGTTACTGAGCTGGGCAAGAGCCGCTGCCTTCCGGGCCTCCAGTGAGCCGATCTCCCGTGCCAGCTGCTCCTTGCGCCACGCCACCTCCTGCTCGGCGGACTCGTGCAGCTCACGGGCCTTGTTCCGCGCCGCGGTCAGGATCTCCTCGGCCTCGCGCGTCGCGGCGACTCTGGTCTGCTCGGCATGCTCCACGGCCTCGCGTTCCAGCTCGGCATTGCGCTCGTGCACAGCATTGGTCTCGTCGCTCGCCTTTGCTGCGGCCTCCGCAGCCTGGGCCGCCTGCTCGGCCACGGCCTGCTTGCTGGCCTGGGCCGCCTCCGCGACCTTCGCAAGCCTGCGTTCGGCCTCGGCGCTGGCCTCCAGACGCACCTCCTCGGCCTTGCGTTGCGCCTCCTGGAGCATTCGGGCCGCCTCGATACGGGCGGCCTCGAGGATGCTCATCGCCTGGGCGCCTGCGGTCTCCAGCTGGGTGCGGGCGCTGGCCTTGGCGTCGTCCAGAGTGCGCTCGGCGCTCGCCCGGGCCTCGTCGAGCGCCGCCTGCCCGGCCTCGGCCTGCTGCTGGCGCAGCTGCCGCAACGCCGCAAGGCCGGTGATGCGAACGTCGTCGGCCTCCTCTTGGGCCACGCGACGGATCTCGGCGGCGCTGCGACGTGCTTCGGTCTTGATCCGCTCCGCCTCGTGCTCGGACGTGTCCACGATGTCCTTGGCCTGGGCTTCGGCCGAGCGAAGCAGGCCCGTGGCGAAGGCCCCGAGGCGGGTGAACTCGCTGCTGCCCACCTCGGCCTTGACGAAGTCGATCTCGCGACGCAACTCCCGCACGCGGAACTGTAGCTGGCTGACTTTGCCTTCGACCTCGCGCACGTAGCCGTCGACGGCAGGGCGGTCGTACCCCAGCACCGACGTCGGGAAGCTCCCGGCCGCGGAGGCCTGCTCGTCGAAAAGGTTGAGTCCGGTTTCCTCAGACTCGAAATCTTCCGCCACAACGGATCCCTTCTTGGTCAAGCTTGGTCAAGCCGCACCGTTCAGCACGATCCTAGTCCTGTACAACGCCGACGGGGCAGGCACCACCATGTCGCGGTACCCGCCCCGTCGATGGGGGGCGTAGGGGTCAGTCCTTCGGGAGCTCGACGAGTTCGAGCAGCACCCCGCGGGCATCCTTGGGATGCACGAAGTTGATGCGCGAGCCACCTGTGCCGCGCTTGGCCTCGGGGAACAGCAGGCGCATGCCGCGCTCCTTGAGTACCGCGGAGACGTGATCGAGGTCGGCGACGCGGTAGGCCAGCTGCTGCATGCCGGGGCCGTTGCGGTCCAGGAACTTCGCGATGGTGGAGTTCTCATTCAGCGGTGCGAGAAGCTGGATCTTGGCATTCTCCTCACCCTGCTCGCCGGTGCCGATCATGGCCTCGGCCACGCCCTGCTCCTCGTTGACCTCGCGGTGCAGCTCGCGCCAGCCGAAAACCTCGCTATGGAACTTGATGGCCTCGTCGAGGTCGGGGACGGCCAGGCCGACGTGATCGATGCAGATGAAAAGATCCTCGTTGTTCATGTCGCTTAGCTTGGCACACCGCTTTCCGTGGGTCGCGGGCAGGGCTCGTTAAGGCGGAAGGGGAGGTTGTGCGCAGACACGCCGGGCGCGCATTAGAACGTGAGGGCCCTTGTCGTGCAGACTGGGACGGCATGTATGCCTGTGTCCAGTCGTAGGAGGCGCAATGGTCGGGTGGATCAAGAGGATCCTGATTGTGCTTGTTGTTGCCTTCATCCTGTACTACCTGTTCACACGGCCCGAGGAGGCCGCCGAGGCGGTGCGCACCTTCTTCGGCGCATTCGAGTCGATCATCCGGTTCTTCTCGACGCTGGCCGCCTAGCCCGGCATAGCTCGTGTCTCTTCTGGGTCGCCTCCTGGAGCCCCAGGTCCGCGGTCGCCTCCTCTGGGACGAGGTGGTCATCGACGAGGTGCAGAAGCACTGGGTGGCCTCCTTCCCTTACTTCTGTCTGATGGGGCTGTCCATTCCGCTGTTCCTGCTGATGATCTTCGTGCCGCAGGTGTTCTGGTTGCCCCTGCTCGCAGGCCTGGTCTCGCTGACCTGGGGCCTGGCGGGATTTCACCGCAACTACATGGACCGTTTCGTCGTCACCAACATGAGGGTCTTCCGCGTGCACGGCATCTTCGATCAGCACATGGCCACCATGCCGATGAGCCGCATCCTGGACATCTCCATGCAGCGCACCCTGCTCGGCATGATCCTGGGCTACGGGCACTTCATCTTCGAGACCGCAGCCCAAGATCAGGGCTTGCGTGAGATCCGCTTCGTCGGACGCCCCGACGCCCGAGACAAGGTCATCCAGCGCATCATCCAGCGCGCGGGCCTGCGCCAGCGCGTCGAGGTGTCTCCGAGCGAGGACGAAGACGACGGCGCCTAGCGCCTACTCCGGAACGACGACCAGCAGGTCGCCCACGTCACAGTCCAGGGCGTCGCAGATGGCCGTCAGCGTCGAGAAACGGATCGCCCTTGCTCGGTCGTTCTTGAGCACCGAGAGGTTCACCATGCTGACACCCACTTGCTGCGAGAGATCGGTCAGTGTCATGCCCCGTTCGTCGAGCAGTTCCGTCAAGCGGCAGTGAATCCGCCCGTCGTCCTCCGGAGGCATCAGACGAGGCCCCGCACGTCGTCCTGAAGCTCCTCGACATCGCCGCGAAGCCGCTGCCCGGCGCGGAAGGCTGCTCCGATGATGGCCAAGGCGAGTCCGACGCTGATCGGCCAGAACGGGATGGTGATCTCCAGCGTCTGTGGGGCGAGCCAGCCGTGGTTGGCCAGGAACTGCTGTCCGGTGTCGTAGATCTCGAGGTCAAAGGCGTCGACCAGTGGGCCCGTCACGCCGAACCCGCTGACGTCGAGGGCCTCGACGCCGGCGCGCCAGTCGCCGATGTCTCCGAGAACCGAGCCGATGACGCCGCCCACCGCGACGATCACGGCGGTGATCATGATGGCGCGCGGACCGAAGCTGAAGATGTCGCCGTCGCGCAGCGCGTGGGCAGCACGCAGCGCGATGATCGCAATCGCCCCGATGGTGATCGCCCAGATCAGTTGGTTCCCGAAGAGAAGCAGGCGTGTCGCCAGTGACAGCCCTTCCACGGACAACGTCGCCTGACTGATGCTGCCTCCGACGATGTGTGCTGCGGTCGTAGCATCCACGACGCCATCTGGCAGGCGCGGTCCCGGCCCGACGACGGGAACGGTCACCTCCAGCTGCTTGTTGGAGAGGGTCTGCGCTCCGCCCGCGACGAGGCCGATCCCGGTGCCGATGAGGGTGAGGATCGCGAAGAAGGCGGTCGCCCGGGCGAGCGTGAGGAGACTGCGTCCGGCTCGCAACACGATGCTCAGCATGATTCCTACACCGAGTGCTGCAACGAGCACGACCGGGATGATGCCGGTTGCGGCCATGGCTCCTCCTTGAACGTCGATGGTACTTATCGATAAACGTTATATTAACGACTATCGATAAGTTGAGGCAAGAGCATCTCGATCTGCGGGCAACCACCGGTCGCCGGGATCTGAAACGTCGCTACCTTGCTCAGCGCGTTCCCCTACTCTTGGCGAAACTAGAGTTCGGGAGCTGCCACCGGGGACAGTTCCGCGAATCAGCGAAAGGCGGCTCGTGTGACCAGTACCAACGCTCCCTCGTTCTCCGAGCGACGCGCGCGCATCCGCGCGGAGCTCGCGGAACGCACCAACAGCTTCACCGAACTCGCGAAAGCGGTTCGCAGCGAAGGGCTGAGCGGGCGCACGCGAGGGTTCTACTTCGCGCTGCTCGGCGGGCTCGTGGTCGCCTTGGCGGGCGCGATCGCGGGCGTGGTGTTGCTGGGGGAGTCGTGGTTCCAGTTGCTGATCGCCGCAGCGCTGGGGGTGATCTTCACCCAGCTCGCCTTCGTCGGCCACGAGGCGGCGCATCGCCAGGTGCTGACCACCGGGCCGGCCAACGACCGGCTCGGCCGGATCGTCGCGACGGTGGGCGTCGGAATGAGCTACTCGTGGTGGATGAACAAGCACTCGCGTCACCACGGCAATCCCAACAAGGTGGGCAAGGATCCTGACATCGCGCTCGGCGCATTGGCCTTCACCCGCGACGACGCGGCCAAGACCAAGGGCCTCCATGCCTGGGTGGTGCAGCGCCAGGGGTGGTTCTTCCTGCCGCTGCTGCTGCTCGCGGGCGTCGACATGCACCGCGACTCCATCGGCAGCCTGTTCTCCCGGGGACCGGTCAAGGGGCGCGCGCTGGAGCTGACCCTGATCGGCCTGCGCTTCGTCCTCTACTTGGGCTTCCTCTTCTGGGTGCTGCCGGTGGGCATGGCCTTCGCCTTCCTCGGCGTCCAGCTCGCCGTGTTCGGCGTCTACATGGCCAGCAGCTTCGCCCCCAACCACATCGGCATGCCGATCGTCGAGCACGGCGCCAAGCTGGACTTCCTCGACAAGCAGGTGCTGACGTCGCGCAATGTCTCCGGCGGCTGGTGGATGACGGCGCTGATGGGCGGCCTCAACTACCAGATCGAGCATCACCTGTTCCCGAACATGCCGCGCCCGCACCTGTTCCGCGCGCGCCAGCTGGTGCGGGAACACTGCCGCAAGCACGGCGTGGCCTACACCGAGACCACCCTGCGCGAGGCGTGGGTGATCGTGATCCGCTACATGAACGAGGTGGGCATCGGCGCGTCGCGAGAGTTCCGCTGTCCGACGGCAGGCGCGCTGGGGCGCTCCTGACCGCGTCGCTATAGACAAGTCGCTAGACAAACCAGTGGCCCGGTCGTCCGCAGACGACCGGGCCACTGGCTTTGCAGGGGATCAGGCGAGGGCTGCATCCACCAGCTGCTTGGCGGCGGCCTGCACCTCGGCGAGGTGATCGGCGCCCTTCAGCGACTCGGCGTAGATCTTGTACTTGTCCTCGGTGCCGGACGGACGGGCGGCGAACCAGGCGCTCTCCGTGGTCACCTTGATGCCGCCGATGGCCGCGTTGTTGCCGGGGGCGTGCGACAGGACGGCGGTGATCGGCTCTCCGGCCAGTTCGGTGACGGTGACGTCCTCCGAGCTGAGCTTCGACAGCCGGGCCTTCTGCTCACGGTTGGCGTCGGCGTCCACCCGGGCGTACGACGAGGCGCCGAACTCGGCCTCCAGCTCCGCGTAGTGCTGGCTGGGCGTCTTGCCGGTGGTGGCGATGATCTCGGAGGCCAGCAGGCACATGATGATGCCGTCCTTGTCCGTGGTCCACGTCTTGCCATCGAGGGTGAGGAAGGACGCGCCCGCCGACTCCTCGCCGCCGAAGCCGATGGAGCCGTCGGTGAGGCCGGGCACGAACCACTTGAAGCCCACCGGCACCTCGACCAGGCGACGGCCGAGCTTGGCTGCCACCTTGTCGATGATCGACGACGACACCAGCGTCTTGCCGATGCCCGCGTCGGGGGACCAGCCGGGGCGGTTCGCGTAGAGGTAGTTGATCGCCACCGCGAGGTAGGAGTTGGGGTTCATCAGCCCGAAGTCGGGAGTGACGATGCCGTGCCGGTCGGAGTCGGCGTCGTTGCCAGTGGCCACCGAGTACTTGTCGCGCTGGTTGACCAGCGAGGCCATGGCGTTGGGGGAGGAGCAGTCCATCCGGATCTTGCCGTCGGTGTCCAGCGTCATGAAGCGCCAGGTGGGGTCGACCTTGGGGTTGACGACGGTGATCGGCAGCCCCGAGTTCTCGGCCAGGTACTCCCAGTACTGCACGGCCGCGCCGCCCATGGGATCGGCGCCGTGCACGAGGCCGCTGGAGCGGATCACGTCGAGGTTGAGCACCAGCTCCAGCTCCGCACAGTAGGGCGTGCGGTAGTCGTAGCGGTTGACCTCGGCGTCAGCCTGCGCGAACGACTTGCGCTTGATGCCCGACGGGCTGGCCATCAGCTCATTGGCGCGGGCCGCGATCACCGAGGTGGCATCCGAGTCGGCCGGGCCGCCGTGCGGCGGGTTGTACTTGAAGCCGCCGTCGCGCGGCGGGTTGTGCGACGGGGTCACGACGATGCCGTCGGCGCGCGGGCCGGGGTTCAGGTTGTGCCGGATGATCGCCCGGGAGACGGCGGGGGTGGGGGTGTACTCGTCCTCGCGCTCGGCGCAGACCTCGACGTCGTTGGCGCGTAGCACCTCGATGGCGGTCTTCCACGCCGGCAGCGACAGCGCGTGGGTGTCCTTGCCGATGAACAGCGGACCGGTGGTGCCCTGGGAGGCGCGGTACTCCACGATGGCCTGCGTCGTCGCGGCGATGTGCAGTTCGTTGAAGGCGGTGTCCAGGCTGGATCCACGGTGCCCGGAGGTGCCGAAGACCACCATCTGATCCGGGTTTGAGGGGTCCGGGGTCAGATCGTAATACGCAGCCAGCACCGCATCGACGTCGATCAGGTCGGATTCTTGGGCCAGCAGCCCTGCTCGCTCATGTGTCATGGCCATAGTCTGCCACCCTCCGGTGGGTTCTGCGGAGAGGTGTCACCCTCCCGTCGAGCCTCTTAGCCATTGAAGAATGCGGCAAGATGGGGGCCATGACCCAAGAGAACTTCTCTCGCCCCGGCGCGATCGACCTCACCTCGTTGACCACCGCAGCCCCCGCCGCTCCCGTGGGCGGAGCGAGCTATGTGACCGCGATGACCGAGGCCGACTTCCAGGCCATCGCCTCCAGGTCGGCGCAGTTCCCGGTGATCGTCGAGTTCCATTCTCCGAGGGATCCCTCGGGTGCCTCCGTGTCGCAGGCCTTGGCCGACTTCGTCAACAGCGCCGGCGGGCGTTTCCTGCTGGCGCGCGTCGACGTCGACGATCAGCCCCGGCTGGCGCAGGCCCTGGGCGTCCAGGCCGTGCCCACCGTCGTCGCGCTGATCGGCGGCCAGATGGCTCCGCTGTTCCAGGGCACCCGGCCGGCGGAGGAGATCGCCGCCGTGCTCGACCAGGTGGCGCAGCTGGCGGTGGCCAACGGCATCACCGGACGGGCCGAGCCGGTCGCCGGTGCGAGCACCGAAGAGCCCGAGGCGCCTTCCAACCCGCGCTTCGCCAAGGCCGACGACGCGCTGGAGGCCGGCGACTACGAGCGCGCGGTCCAGGAGTTCGACGAGCTGCTCAAGGAGACCCCCAACGACGTCGAGGTGCTCGCCGGGCGGGCCCAGGCGTCGCTGCTGGCGCGCAGCCTCCCCTTCGTCCCCGCCGAGATCGTCGCCAAGGCGTCGGCCGCCCCCGACGATCTCGACGCGCAGCTCGACGCCGCTGACCTGGAGATCATCCAGGGCGAGGCCGGCGCCGCCTTCGACCGCCTGCTTGCCCTGGGCGCCTCGGCCGAGGCAGAGACCAAGGAGGTCGTTCGGGTGCGTCTGCTCGAACTCTTCGAGGTGGTCGGCCGCACCGAGAAGGTGGTCCTGAGCGCCCGCCGTCGTCTGGCGACCCTGCTGTTCTGAGGACGCGATTCCGCCCAGAGGTGCCACCTATTGACGGGATCTCTCGGCCGCTGAAGAACGAGTCAACACGCGGCGCTCGGCGTTGCCGCGCGGTTACCGGGGCTGATTCCGTCTGACTTGGGTAGCTATCGGGGTTCTGGATGTCACGCCTGGACCCGTCCTCGCGTTAACGGGGTTCTGAATATCAGCATGCTGACGTATAGAACCCGGCTAACCCCACATCGGGTGAACAGTGACATCTAGAACCCCGCTGACCGTCGACGACTGACGGATTCCGCCCGCATAGGCCGACGAAGCGCCTCCGCCGAGCGCTGGGGCGAAATGGAGTGTGGGGCCCGATCTCACCGTGGTGACGCACAACGTCTCAGACGTGGAGCCGCACCGGAGTCCGGCTGCCGAACCCTAGAGTTGATCGGCGCTAGCGCGACTCAGGATCCTGCCACACCGGGGCGAGGAGTTCATCGAGTCCGACCCCTAGACGAGTGAGTCCAAGGGGTTCAGTGGTCGTAGGCGATGAGTGAACGACGGATGGCGGCGCCGATGTGGTCGTTGTGCCAAATCGCGGTGGTCAGTGCAAGGATCTTGGCGGCGATCCGGGCGC
>NZ_JARGDO010000035.1 GCF_029211185.1 Tessaracoccus caeni | reverse complement strand
GCTGTCACGCGGGGTGCCGGTCGGGCCTCGAAAGAGTCACGACCACATCCATGGGGGGGGAACCGGCACGGCTAACCCTGCCAGCTGAGCCCCAGGCCAGCCACCACCAATACTCACAGCCTCGAAGTACGAGCCCCAAGCCTGAGCCTCGAAAAGAGCCAACGCAACCCTTGTTAGGGACTGCTGCTCGGCTGCCAGGTAGGTCTTTTCGAGGCGACTTCGTCGCACCTCAAAGAGCGTGGGATGCGGAGCGCCTCTCGGTGCGTGGTCCAGCGTGAGGGCCCCTGATGGGTCAGAACACCTCTCGGCGTGTGGTCCTCGTGGTCACGCTCCCTGAGGTGCGAGGTACGAGCCTCGAAGGGGGCATTCGCAAGCATCACAGCGGACCTATGCGGAGAGGCCCCGAGCCATACGACTCGGGGCCTCTTCTATGTCTAGGGCCAGACCGCAGAACGCCTCTCGGCGTGTGGTCCTTGTCTTCACGCTCCCTGAGGTGCGAGGTACGAGCCTCGAAGGGGGCCAACGCAAGCATCACCGCAGACCTATGTGAAGAGGCCCCGAGCCATACGACTCGGGGCCTCTCCAGGGTCTAGGGCCAGACCGCAGAACGCCTCTCGGCGCGTGGCCGCTCGAAGCGGCTAAAGGTGGAGCCCGGGGTTACCGCGACCTGACCGCGGCCCAGTTTAGCGACCAGCGTCGAGAACTCAATGGAGGATTCCCTGTCGCCAGGCGGGAGCAGCGGCGGCCAACTCCGAAGCCACGGCCTCGTAGCTCGCTGCCCGCTTCTCCTCGTCCGCTGCGCGGTTTGGTTCGGCATCGTCGGCCGCCAGATCGCGGCAGCCGACTGCCATCACCCGGGAGAAAGCCGCCGCGCGTTCGAGGGCGACGGCGAAGTCACCACTGAACGCCCCGCGAAGGATCTGCGTGGCCAGCGCAACCACCTCATCCGGCGTCGGTGCGTCTCCCGCACCGGCGATGGCCTGGCCCACGGCGTCGGCCTTGATGCCGCGCCGGAAACGATAGGCCGCCGCCGACGGTTCTTCCCGCACGGTGTGGCGCAGCAGGTAAAGCCGCCAGAGCGCACCAGGCAGTGACAACGCGTCGGCCGTCGCCCACAGCTCAGCCAGGTCGTCGATTCCTGTGGCATCCGCGAAGCTGATCACGCGATCCACCATCGCCGGATCCTCCGCCGTGCGCACGTGATGCAGAAGCGCGGTGGCGGTGTCCTGAGCCAGGTTGCTCAGTTGGGCGGGGTCGCCGTCCCCTCTGAGCATCTCCAGGACGTCGCCGGGCCGGTGGACGGGCTTATGAAAGCTACTCACCCTCCGATCCTACGCACCCAGCGCAGCCCGTCGTGTGCACAAATCTGCCCCTACGCTGAGGCCTCGCCATATACGGGAGACCGGAACGTATACGCAGATTTGTGCTCGGCACGTGGCGGGCGGGGGCGTGGGGTGGAGAGGTGAAGCGCCCAGTAGGGTTCTCTCATGCAGACACGACGGAACCGCCGGGGCGATGGCGCTCTCTAGGGCGGCGATTGTCGAGGCGGGGCTGCGACTCCTGGACGACTACGGTCTGGCCGACCTCACCATGCGCCGCGTCGGCGATGCGTTGGGCGTCAAGGCCGGTGCGCTCTACTACCACGTGCCCAACAAGCAGTCTCTGCTGGCGGCGGTGTCCGACGCGATCCTGGCCGAGCAGGAGACCCCCGACTACGAGCTCACCCCCGATGCCTGGCTCACCGCCTGGGCCATCAACCTCCGCCAGACCCTGCTCCGCCATCGCGACGCCGCCGAACTGATCGCGTCCAGCATGGCCCTCGGCCTCGGCCACGTTGACCCGCGCACCTCAGGATGTCGGCACCTCGCAGCATCGGGCCTGGACGACGACACCGCCTTCGCCGTCATGCGCGCCCTGCTCCACCTGGTGCTCGGCCAGGTGATGGAGGAACAGACGCGCCGCCAGATGGTCGACCTCGGCCTTGCTGGCCCGGACATCCTCGACGACTACGACGCCCAGTTCCGCTTCGCCGTCGCCCTGCTCATCCGAGGTGTGGGAACAGTCGGCTAAGAGGTTCCGCAGGTAGGTGGTGCCGTGAGCTAAGGACGTGCTGGATGGATGACATGGCAAGGCGAAGAACGAAACTGCCATTGGGTATGCCGGTGAGTTCGACAACGTAGCCAGGTCGCCATCCAGTGTGCCGCAGTAGGTGCCACCTACTTGCGGGATCTCTAAGAGGCCATCTCCCTTTTGAGCGCTGTTCGCGCGTGACTGATCGCGCGCTGCGCCTGGATGATGGGGCAGGAGCACTGAGAGGTGTTCACCAACCCGGCTGTGAGGACGAAGGTGAGAAGGCTGTCGGTGAAGCGCACCTGAACGCCTCGGTCGACGCGGTCTTCCGGCATCCAGCCGAACGCGAGGTGGACGAAGCCCGGCAGCGCGAACACCAAGTCGTCCGCGTGCATGATGCGCACGAACGCGCCGTCCGGGTTCAGCTGTCGCTCCAGTTCGAGCAGGGCAACATCGCCGCTGGTGAGGACACGGTGTCCTTCCTCCTCGAGGAAGGCGCGCAGCCGCTCGTCGGCCGCCTCGATGCGCCGCTTCCGCAGGCCCGCCCTGCCCGCGACGGCGGCGTCGAGGTGCCTCGTGAGAATGTCGTTGATCGTCGGTGTGGTAGCCATGCTTCATCGTCTCGCGAGCCACTGACAGTTCTCGATGTGCACCTCACCAGAGCTCGACCACTACAGGCCCAGCAAAGCGAGCGGAACCACCGCGACGCCATCCGAGCGCCGGTACGCAGCGGGACCGGTGGTGAGCACCACCAGATCCTTGACCTGATTGCCGAGCTGTTCCTTGAGCCAATGGAGATGTTTGACGTCGTTGTCGCTGACCGTCGCAGCGAGCTTCACCTCGAAGGCGACGATTCGTCCGCCGCGTCCCTCGAGGATGAGATCGACTTCGTGCTCGCCGCGCTGGGTGCGCAGATGGCTGAGGCGGCACTCCAGAGTCTGGGCGATGACCCGGACGGTGAGCGTCGCCAGCGATTCGAAGAGCGCGCCGAGGAGCGTTCCGTGCCCCCGGATGACTCGGCCCTCACCGTCGAGCAGATCCTCGGCCTCCACATCGAGCGCACGAGCGGCGAGGGCTGGATCGGCAAGGTGGTGCTTGGGGCCGGCGGTAAGACGACGGAGCGGAGAACCCGGTGCCCTCCAGGCTGGCAGGGGATCGAGGAGCCAGAGAGCAGACAACCAGTCCCGGTAGCGGGCAGTCGTGGTCTTGGCAGGAGGATCGGCCTGGCCAGGGCTCGCCGCATCGCGGATCGCCTCGTAGGAGGCAGTCGAAGACGTGGCCGCAGCGTACGCCTTGAGCCAGTCGAAGAGAGACTCTGTGCGGGGCATCAGTTCGCCGACATCGTCGACAAAGTTCCGGCCCAGTGCGCGGCGAAGATAGCCATCCAGCTGGGCGCGGCGTGCTCGACCGGCCAGCCCTCTCAGGCCGGGGAAGCCAGAACGGACGATCTCTTCTGCGTATTCAGTAAGCGTGACGGGGCAGTCGCCGTCGATCGTGGCACCACCAGTGAGGAGGGCCCGCGTGGACACGCTCGGCATGCAGATCTCTCGCTCCGGGAGAGCGAGCGGGCGCATCCGTATCGACGCGATCCGGCCCGCGCCAGAATGAAACGGACTCGAAGCCAACGGCGTGGCGCTGCCTGCGAGGAGGAACGCGCCAGGCTCGGCTCCATCATCGACGGCTCGGCGCACCACGTCCCAAGAATGTGGAACGAGTTGCCACTCATCGATGAGTACAGGGCGAGGGACGCCCCTCAGGCGATCGGGATTCGCAAGGTAGGTCTCTCGCTGTGCGGCGGAGTCAAGGGCAATGGTCGTGAGCGCGCGCCTCTTGAGCGTCTCGGTCTTCCCCACGCCCTTCGGCCCGTCCAGAGCGATGGCAGGGAGACCGGTCAGGAGCTCGTCCAACTCCTGATCGACAAGGCGTTTTACATAGTCCACGAGGCAAACGCTACCGTTTCGCGAAGAAAAACGCTCCCATTTCGTGAAAAGAAACGCTCCCGTTTCGTGAAGACGGCCTCCTCTGTCTCGCGTCCTTACGGGTGCGTCCGAGGTGGCGAGGCAGACGGCCCTGCCCGAGTTGAATATCTATCACCTTCATGGAATAGTTTCCCGCATGGCTTTTACAGTGGCGCTGGCCGGGTGCACCGGTTACGCGGGAGGAGAGGTGTTGCGGCTGCTGCTGCAGCACCCAGAGGTGGAGATCGGTGCCCTGACGGGCAACTCGAGCGTGGGCGATCTGCTGGGGCAGCATCAGCCGCACCTGGCCCCGCTGGCCGACCGACGCATCCTCGCCACCACCGCTGAGAACCTGAGCGGCCACGACGTCGTCTTCCTCGCTCTCCCGCACGGCACGTCCGCCGCGATCGCGGAGCAGCTAGGCGACGAGGTGCTCGTCGTCGACGCCGGCGCCGACTTCCGGCTCACCGACCCCGCCGCCTGGGAGAAGTTCTACGGCAGTCCGCACGCCGGCACCTGGCCCTACGGCCTGCCGGAACTCCCCAGAGCACGCGCGGCACTCAAGGGCACCAAGCGGATCGCGGTGCCCGGCTGCTACCCGACGGCCACCACGCTGGCCCTGCTGCCGGCCGTCGCCGCAGGACTCATCGACGCCGCGCAGATCTCCATCGTGGCCGCCTCCGGCACCTCGGGCGCGGGCAAGGCCGCCAAGCCGCACCTGCTGGGCTCAGAGGTGATGGGCTCCATGTCGCCCTACGGCGTCGGGGGAGTGCACCGGCACACGCCGGAGATCGTGCAGAATCTCTCGTCGGTCACTGACTCGGAGGTCTTCGTCAGCTTCACCCCGCTGCTGGCCCCGATGCCGCGCGGCATCCTGGCCACCTGCTCCGGGCCGGCCCTCCTTGGCCTGACGACGGAACTGCTGCGCGCCGACTACGAGGCGTTCTACGCCGACGAGCCCTTCGTCGACCTGCTGCCCGAGGGCATCTGGCCGACCACCGCGTCGGTGGTGGGCAGCAACCGGGTGGCGCTCCAGGTAGCCGTCGACGAGACGGCCGGCCGCCTGATCGCCATCTCGGCCATCGACAATCTCACCAAGGGCACCGCCGGTGGTGCCATCCAGTCCATGAACATCGCCCTGGGTCTCCCCGAGACCACTGGGCTCAGCACTGTAGGAGTCGCACCGTGAGCGTCACCCAGCCTCAGGGCTTCGCCGCCGCCGGCGTCACCGCCGGCCTGAAGGCGAGCGGCAAGCCCGACGTCGCCCTGGTCCAGAACCTCGGCCCGCGTTTCGCGGCCGCCGGCGTCTTCACTAGCAACCGCGTGTTCGCCGCGCCTGTGAAGTGGTCGCGCGAGGTGGTCGCCGACGGGCAGCTCAAGGCGGTGGTCCTCAACTCGGGCGGCGCCAACGCCTGCACTGGGGAGCCCGGCTATCAGGACTCCGCCGCCACCGCGCAGCGCGTCGCGGCCAACCTTGGCGCGGAGGCCTCCGACGTCGCGGTCTGCTCCACCGGACTGATCGGGATGCGGCTGCCGATGGACCTGCTGCTTTCCGGCGTCGACGCGGCCAGCGCGGCCCTCTCCGAGGACGGGGGAGCGGACGCTGCCGAGGCGATCATGACCACCGACACCGTCTCCAAAGAGGCGGCCTTCATCGGCGCCGACTACGCCATCGGCGGCATGGCCAAGGGTGCGGGCATGCTCGCACCCGGCCTGGCGACGATGCTCGTGGTGATCACCACCGACGCCGATCTGCCCGCCGACGCCCTCGACGCGGCACTGCGCGAGGCCACCCGGCAGAGCTTCGACCGCGCCGACTCCGACGGCTGCATGTCCACCAACGACACCGTGCTGCTGCTCGCCTCCGGCGCCTCCGGCGTCACCCCCGACGCGGCCGAGTTCACCGCCTGCCTCACCGAGGTCTGCAAAGACCTGGCCAAGCAGCTGATCACCGACGCTGAGGGCGCGTCCCACGACATCGCCATCCGCGTCACCGGCGCCGCCTCCGAGTCCGACGCCGAGACGGTCGGCCGCGAGATCGCGCGCAGCAACCTCTTCAAGTGCGCCATCTTCGGCAACGACCCCAACTGGGGCCGGGTGCTCTCCGCCATCGGCGTCACCGACGCGGCCTTCGATCCCGACCAGATCGACGTCTCCTTCAATGGCGTGATGGTCTGCCGTGGCGGCCAGATCGGCGACGACCGTTCGCTGGTCGACCTCACCCCCCGCGACGTCGAAGTGCTCGTCGACCTGCACGCCGGCGCCGACGAGGCCACCATCCTCACCAACGACCTCACCTACGACTACGTCAAAGAGAACGCGGAGTACTCCACATGAGCCCGATCGTCACCGTCCCGCAGCAGGAGCAGCTGCTGGTCAAGGCCAACACCCTGATCGAGGCGCTGCCGTGGCTGGCTGAGTTCGCGGGCGAGACCGTCGTGATCAAGTACGGCGGCAATGCCATGACCGACGAGAAGCTCAAACGCGCCTTCGCCGAGGACATCGTCTTCCTTCGCCGCGTCGGCCTGAAGCCCGTCGTCGTGCACGGGGGCGGCCCGCAGATCAGCGACATGCTGAAGCGGCTCGACATCGCCTCGGAGTTCCGAGGTGGCCTGCGCGTCACCACGCCGGAGGCCATGGACGTGGTGCGGATGGTGCTCGTCGGCCAGGTGGGCCGCGAACTGGTGAACCTGATCAACGAACACGGCCCCTTCGCCGTCGGCATGTCCGGCGAGGACGGCGGCCTGCTCACCGCCAAGCGGAAGGGCCTCGTCGTCGACGACCAAGAGGTCGATCTGGGCCTGGTGGGCGACGTGAAGTCGGTCGATCCGTCGTCGCTGCTCGACCTCATCGACGCCGGCCGCATCCCCGTGGTGGCCACCGTCGCGCCCGATTCCAAGGGGCAGGTGCACAACGTGAACGGCGACACCGCCGCCTCCGCCCTGGCCGTGGCCCTCGGCGCCCGCCGGCTGGTGATGCTGACCAACGTGGCCGGCGTCTACGCCAACTACCCCGACGAAAGCTCGATCATCACTCAGATCGGCACGCAAGAGGTGCGCGAGCTGCTGCCCAGCCTTGACTCCGGCATGATCCCCAAGATGGAGGCCTGCCTGCGGGCGGTCGAGGGCGGCGTGGGATCGGCGACGATCATCGACGGGCGGGTGCCGCACTGCCTGCTGCTCGAGGTGTTCACCAACGACGGCATCGGAACAATGGTTGTGGGAGACAAGAAGTGAGCACCCAGGAAGAACTGACTACTCGCTACTCGGCCGTCATGGTCAATGCCTTCGGACCGCCGAAGCGGATCTTCGACCACGGCGACGGGGTGCACCTGTTCGACGCCGACGGCAACCGCTACACCGACCTGCTCTCGGGCCTTGCCGTGAACTCGCTGGGGCACAACCACCCCGGCGTCACGGCAGCCATCACCGCGCAGCTCGGCCGGCTCGGCCACGTCTCGAACTTCTTCGCCTCCGAGCCGCAGGTGCGCCTGGCCGAACGGCTCTCCGCCGCCGTCGACGCTCCCGTTCGCGTCTTCTTCACCAACTCCGGCGCCGAGGCCAACGAGGCGGCCTTCAAGCTGACCCGGCTCACCGGGCGCACGAAGATCGTCGCCATGGAGGGCGCCTTCCACGGCCGCACCATGGGCTCGCTGGCCATCACCTACACGCCCAAGTACCGCGAGCCCTTCGAGCCGCTGCCGGGCGATGTCACCTTCGCTCCCTACGGCGACGTCGACGCCCTGCGTGCGGCGGTCGACGAGACCACCGCCGCCGTCGTCCTCGAGCCCATTCAGGGGGAGAACGGCGTGGTGCCTGCACCCGACGGCTTCCTCACGGCGGCCCGCGAGATCACCACGGCGGCCGGCGCGCTGCTGTGGATCGACGAGGTCCAGACGGGCATGGGCCGCTGCGGCGAGCTGTTCCTGCACACCGCCCAAGGCATCACCGCCGACCTGATCACGGTGGCCAAGGGCCTGGGCAACGGCTTCCCGATCGGCGCCTGCCTGGCCGTCGGTCCGGCCGCCGACCTCATCCAGCCCGGCCAGCACGGCACCACCTTCGGCGGCAACCCCGTCGCGGCGGCCGCCGGCAACGCGGTGCTGGACGCGCTGGAAGGCGGCGTTCTCGACAACGCGCGGCAGACCGGCGCATGGCTGCGCGCTCAGATCGAGGGTCTGAACCACGCGGCCATCGTGGAGGTCAGGGGAGCCGGCCTGCTGCTCGGCGTCGTGCTGTCCTCCGACATCGCGCCGCAGGTGGCCGACGCCGCCCTCGAGGCCGGCTGGATCATCAACGCGCCCCGGCCGAACGTGCTGCGCATCGCCCCGCCGCTGATCTCCACTCCCGCAGACCTGGAGGGCTTCGTCGCTCTATTGCCGGAGCTGCTGGAACGCCATGGCTGAGGTGCCGCGTTCCGGCAGGCTGGCCACTTTGCGCCAGCTCCTGTCGGAGGCACGCTACGCGTCGCAGGGCGAGTTGAGCGAGGCGCTCGCCGAGCACGGCATCTCGGTCAGCCAGTCGACGCTGTCCAAGGATCTGGTGACGCTCGCGGCTGTTCGCCAGCGCACCGCCGACGGGTCGCTGGTCTATGCACTCAGCCCTGAGGAGCATGAGGACGCCGTCGTGCAGCGCCTCGCGCAGCTCTGCTCCGAGGTGCTCCAGTCGGTGCGGCACGCGGGCAACCAGATCGTGGTGCGCGTCCCGCCGGGCGCGGCGCAGTACTTCGCGTCGTACCTGGACCGCGCCGAGCTCACTGGCGTGATGGGTACGATCGCTGGCGACGACACCATCCTGGTGATCGCGACCGACGAGGAGGCCGCCGAGGCCGTCGTCGATCGCCTCACCGAGATGACCAGGTCCGGCAAGGCCTGACCAACGACACCGACCAACCGAGAGAGAGACATGAGCGGAACTGACCAGGGCAGGTTGTGGGGCGGCAGGTTCGCCGGTGGACCGAGCGAGGCGATGTTCGCCTTGTCGAAGTCGACGCAGTTCGACTGGCGGCTCGCGCTGCACGACATCGCGGGCTCCCGCGCGCACGCCAAGGCGCTGAATGCCGCCGGCTACCTGAGCGACGAGCAAGCCGCGAAGATGGACGGTGGCTTGGGTGAGCTGGCGCGCCAGGTGGAGGCGGGCGAGTTCGTCGCCGCCGAGTCCGACGAAGACGTGCATGGGGCGCTCGAGCGCGGGCTGAAGCTCATCGTCGGTGACGACCTCGGTGGTCGCATCCGTGCCGGCCGCTCCCGCAACGATCAGATCGCGACGCTTATCCGCTCCTACCTGCGCGCCGAGATCCGGCTGCTGGCTGCCGACGTCGGCGAGGTGATCTCCGCCCTCGCGTCCCAGGCCGAGAAGCATCTCGGCGCCGTGATGCCCGGCCGCACCCACCTCCAGTCGGCCCAGCCGATCCTGCTCAGCCACCATCTGCTCGCGCACGCCTGGCCGCTGGTGCGCGACCTGCAGCGCTTCCAGGATCTCGATCGACGCCTCGCCGTCAGCCCCTATGGCTCGGCTGCGCTGGCCGGCACCTCGCTCGGCCTCGATCCCGAGCTGGTGGCCACCGAACTGGGCTTCGCCTCGTCCGTGCCCAACTCCATCGACGGTACCGCCGCCCGCGACCTGATCGCCGAGGCCGCCTTCATCCTGGCCCAGATCGGCGTCGACCTGTCCCGCCTCTCCGAGGACGTCATCCTGTGGTGCACCGCCGAGTTCGGCTTCGCCACCCTGGACGACGCGTGGTCGACGGGCTCGTCGATCATGCCGCAGAAGAAGAACCCCGACGTGGCCGAGCTCGCCCGCGGCAAGGCCGGCCGCCTCATCGGCCACCTCTCCGGCCTGCTCGCCACCCTCAAGGGCCTGCCGCTCGCCTACAACCGCGACCTCCAGGAGGATAAGGAGCCCATCTTCGACGGCATCGACCAGCTGCACGTGCTGCTGCCCGCCGTGGCCGGCATGGTCGGCACGCTCACCTTCCACGAGGAGCGGATGGCCGAGGTGGCGCCGCACGGCTTCTCGCTCGCCACCGACGTCGCCGACCACCTGGTCCGCCAGAAGGTGCCCTTCTCCTCGGCCCACGAGATCGCCGGCGAAACGGTGCGCTACTGCGAGAACAAGGGCATCACGCTGTCCGACCTGACGGCCGACGACCTGCCGCAGATTTCGCCGGATCTCGACGAGGGCGTGCTCGGCGTGCTCACCGTCCAGGGCTCCGTCGCCGCCCGCAACGGTCGTGGCGGCACCGCGCCCGTGCGCGTCCAGGAACAGCTCGACGAGCTCCGTTCCGCCCAGGCTGCCCTCCTTGATTGGGCTGGTCGCTCCTGAGGTCCGGTCGGGGTGCGGGGATATAGCCGGCGGCGTTGCGCGGGGAGACTCCCTGCCTGCGATGCGGTCAGTCGCCGGTCGGGCTTTCTTTTTACACGCCGCCGGCTATATCCCCGCACCCCGACCTCCGTCTGGTGGATGGTCCGACCGGCCCCGCCCAGCACCGCCCTGTCACCCAGACCCCTGCGTCGCCCTGCGTTCCGGACCCGCACCCACTGCCCGCCATGACTAGACTGTCGTCCCGTGAACGCACTACTTGACGATCTCGCCTGGCGGGGGCTCATCGCCCATTCCACCGATCCGGAGGCGCTGGCCGCGCACTTCGACGAGGGCGGCGTCAAGTTCTATGTGGGCTTCGACCCCACCGCCCAGAGCGTGCACACCGGAAACCTCGTTCAGCTTCTGCTCGCGCGACGCCTCCAGCAAACCGGCCATCAGCCGTTCATGCTGGTGGGCGGTGCG
Organism: Tessaracoccus caeni; assembly: GCF_029211185.1. Lineage (GTDB taxonomy): Bacteria > Actinomycetota > Actinomycetes > Propionibacteriales > Propionibacteriaceae > Arachnia > Arachnia caeni. The sequence continues at coordinate 1,668 of NZ_JARGDO010000035.1, read as the reverse complement.
ACCGGCCTGATCGGCGATCCGAAGGAAACCGGCGAGCGGGTCATGAATTCCACCGACGTCGTTGCCGAGTGGGTCGAGAAGATCCGCGCCCAGGTGGGGCGCTTCGTCTCCTTCGACGGTGACAATGCCGCGACGATGGTCAACAACTACGACTGGACCTCGCAGATGTCGGTGCTCGACTTCCTGCGCGACGTGGGCAAGCACTTCCCGGTCAACCGGATGCTGGCGCGCGACGTCGTCGCCCGTCGGCTTGAGTCGGGCATCTCCTACACCGAGTTCTCCTACGTGTTGTTGCAGTCGATGGACTACCGCGAGCTCAACCGTCGGCACGGCGTGACACTGCAGACGGGCGGCTCCGACCAATGGGGCAACCTGACGGCCGGCGTCGAGTTGATCCGACGCAGCGACCAGCGTCGCGTGCATGCGATGGCCACACCCCTGCTGACGAAGGCCGACGGCACCAAGTTCGGCAAGACCGAGTCGGGCACCGTCTGGCTCGATCCGGCCCTCACCTCTCCGTACGCCTTCCACCAGTTCTTCCTGAACTCGGAGGACGCCAAGGTGATCGACTACCTCAAGGTGTTCAGCTTCCGCTCCCGCGAGGAGATCGAGGATCTGGAGCGCCAGACTGCGGAGGCGCCCTTCAAGCGGGCTGCTCAGCGTGCGCTCGCCGACGATGTCACCGACCTGGTGCACGGCGTCGAGCAGCGGCAAGCAGCTGTTGCTGCTGCTGCGGCACTCTTTGGGCGGGGAGAACTGGGCGAACTGTCCGAGGACACCCTGCGCGGGATCATGGCTGAGGTCGGGGGGGTGGAGATCGGTCCCGAGACCACTGTCGTGGACGCCCTGTTGGCCTCCGGGATCGTCGACTCCAAGTCCGCGGCTCGCCGTGCGATCTCTGAGGGCGGGGCCTACCTGAACAACCAGAAGGTCGCCGACCCGGACGCGGTGCTCACCGCTGACGAGCTCCTGCACGGTCGGTTTGCCGTCCTGCGGCGTGGACGGAAGACCGTCGGCGGCGCCTACCTGGCCGGCTGAGCAGCCGCTACAAACGACCGGCGCTTCGCGATTTGCATCCTCGCCAAGGGCCCACTAAAGTTTCATCTCGCGCCTCACGGCGGTAAGGCTCCAAGCCAAGCCCCAGAGGTCGCCACTCCAACCCGCTACTGATCGAGCAGGACGAGTGTGTGATCGCAAAGATCCCGCTCAAGGTTCTGCCTCACAGCTGTGGACCGGAACCGCCGAGTTTGACTCGACACAGGAACCCCGGTAACGTTGGGCAAGTTGTCCGAAAGGGCAACAACACAACTTCACAGTGCACCTACCTGTCGACGAGGCTGACGCCGACTTGACAGTGTTCGATGGGGTTTGGTAGTGTAATCACCCGTCGCTTCAACGCGACGCTCCTTTTTAAAGGCATTGTGAAAGCAATTCTTTAAAGGGTTTTGCATTACTCATTCACCTCGACCTTCCGCTCGAATTCTTGATTTGACGGAATGCAGGGTGCGCAGTAAAGTAGTGCAGGTCGCCACGGCGACTGAAACAAATAAAGATTGCCGCTTGGTTCGGATTTCTCTCCTTGGTTTTTTGGGGGGTTTGAGGTTCTTGTGTGGTTGATTTTTGAGAACTCAACAGCGTGTTTTTGATGGTCAATGATTTTTTCATGCA
>NZ_JARGDO010000034.1 GCF_029211185.1 Tessaracoccus caeni | reverse complement strand
TGTAGCCGTTACCATCAGTCGTCAACTCGCCGAAACCAACCCCGCAGCCTTCCTACCCAACCTCGCCATGTCGTTGAACAACCAAGCTAAGCAGCGTTCCGAGGCTGGGGACCGCGCTGGTGCTCTGGAAGCCATCGACGAAGCCGTCACCATCAGACGTCAACTCGCCGAAACTAACCCCGCCGCCTTCCTACCCAACCTCGCCATGTCGTTGAACAACCAAGCCACCATGCGCTCGGAGGTGGGTGATCTTACCGCTGCACTCCAGACCATCGACGAAACCGTCACCAACTACCGCCAACTCGCCGAAACCAACCCCGCAGCCTTCCTACCCAACCTCGCCGGCTCATTGATCAACCAGGCCGCCATTCGTTCCGAGGTCGGGGACCGTACCGCTGCACTCCAGACCATCGACGAAGCCATCACCCACTACCGCCAACTCGCCGAAACCAACCCCGCAGCCTTCCTACCCAACCTCGCCGGCTCATTGAACAACCAAGCCAACCAACGCGCCGAAGTCGGGGACCGTGCTGGTGCTCTGGAAGCCATCGACGAAGCCGTCACCATCAGACGTCAACTCGTTGAAACCAACCCCGCAGCCTTCCTCCCCGACCTCGCCATGTCGTTGAACAACCAAGCCACCATTCGTTCCGAGGTCGGGGACCGTACCGCTGCACTCCAGACCATCGACGAAGCCATCACCCACTACCGCCAACTCGCCGAAACCAACCCCGCCGCCTTCCTCCCCTACCTCGCCGCTTCGTTGAACAACCAAGCCAACCAACGCGCCGATGCCGAGGGCATACCGACAGCGTCTCGGGTCTTCGCGGAAGGCTGGGATGGACTGTCCCCCGCATCGCGTGCCCGCCTTCTCATGGCGAGGGTCCGGTGGTCTCTCGCGCGTGAGGACGCGAATGAGACGTCCTCTCTCATCGTGGAGGACTGTGCCTCAGCAGCCACGCTTGTCGCTGAGGAATCTGAGGATCCCAGGCCCATAGGCGAGGCCAGGAGGGAACTCATAGGCGTCGTTGCCACCGTCCTTGAGCAACGCCCCGATCTCGCGGAGAGGCTCACCACCGCGCTGCCACCGTGGATACTGACGCCGGTGCCCGATGCCTTTGTCGACGTCTGCAATCGCTGGCTGCACTGCGCGTCGTGGGCAGAACGGGAACTCTTCCTTGAGCAGCACCTCGATCGTCTGAGCGGCCCGGAGGAACGAACGCTCCTCGGCACGCTACGCATCCAGCACCCGGAGGTGGAGGGACTCGGCCTGCTTGAGACCCTTCTCGACGAGATCGAGAAACACGGTGCAGACAATGTGTTGCCGCAAGCGCGTGGACACTTCACCCGCGAAGAAGAACTCACCGCGTGGCTCAGCACCGGCACCTGGCGGGAATCAGAACGATTCCTCGCCCAGCATCGCCACCTCCTTGAAGATCGGGACGCGCGGGAATGGTTTGCCCAGTATGGAGATGATCCACTTTTCCGGCAGCACTATGGCTTGCTGTCATTGTCGGCAGCCATCGGGATCGAAAGAGCCTACGTAGCGCGGGAAGACGCCGACACCGCGGCAGACCTCGGAAACGAACTCGTCGAGAAACGCGACTGGGAAGCGCTGCACTCCCTGCTCCTCGCCGCCCCGGTGCTGAGGGAGCGGCCCTTCAACGCGGCCTATCTGCTGCTGGTCTTCGACGCCATCGCCAGCAACCAGGCTGAGGACTGGGCACCCGACGCCGCTCTGCTCGAACAGGCGCGCAGACACGCGACACCCCTACAGGCCAAAGCGGCAGTGAGGCGGCTCCGGATCTTGCTCCGCGATCACCCCGATCTCCCCCTCTCGCTGGTAGCCCTCGCCGACGCACTGACGCCACCCGCCGGGCCGGACGCCGATGTCACAGCCGAATGAGGGATGGGCAGACCCTCTGAAACCGAGGCTCATCCGCCCGTCGTCAAATAGGGACAACCCACGCCGCACAGAGGTGGCTCCGGCTCCGCGCGCCGAGTCCCTCTCCCTGGACCGCTGGCACTACAGCGAAAACGTAGCACCGCTTGGCCTGTGGCTCCCGCTTGAACCGGATAGGTCACGCCCCGCTCCACAGCCAATCTGGAGCATTCTGATTGCCACCGGAGACCCCAGCGCCAACGGAAACCGGTTTGATAGGGAGGTCGCCTTCGTTCGAGAGGTACTCGGCGGCACCCCTATGACCGAGCGCTCGTCCGTGAGCGTCGGTACCCTGACGGCGCATCTGCGTCAGGATCTCCCCACAGTGCTGCACATCTGCGCCCACACCGACGAAGAACAGGTGGCGCTACACACCGATGGCGAAATCAATTGGGTGCCTTTCGAACTGTTCTCGGAAGCGCTGCTCACGGTGACGAAGGGGCCCCGACTTCTGGTCTTGAATATGTGCAATTGCGTAGTCTTGGCAACGCTGCTCGGCACATGGGCGACGACGATCCTCTACTGGGCAGAGGCCATCGACGATGACGCGGCCAGATCGTTCAGCGGGGCGTTTTACCGCGAACTCTTGGATGGCGCGTCAGTGCGCGCGGCGGCGACATCGGCCTCCGCAGACACTCCCCAGCTGCTCGGCCAGGCCCCACAGATCCTGGGCAACCCAGATCTCATCCTTGTGCCACGGGCCCGTCTCAGGTGAGAACGGGTGCCGTCAATCTTCGCTCCCTGCCGAGTCGGCCGGCCGCGGGCCTATTGAGGAGCCGAAGGGCGCGATGGGAGGTTCCTCTCCAGACGACGTGATGTCTTGAAGCACATCATCGACCATGCGCCTGATGCCTTCCAACGCACCCGGAGCGCTCTCGGCGCACCACGAGAGGGAGACGAGCTCCGCGACCGTTCCCACGAATGCGCCGTCCTCGGCGGACCAGCGCACCCGGTATGTGTAGTGATCGGGATTCTTCACTGTGTCCCTCCTCCGACATCCTCGCAGCACCAATATCGATACTATCCTCGGCCTTGTTCGGGCTCTAGGCCTCTAACATTTTGACGAATTCGGGAACCCGTGCGCCGACGGCGTCAGTCGCCCAGCAGCATCCTGATCACCCGGACCACTGGAGCGACGTCGTAACCGGTGCGGTCGACCTTGGTGATCCGCGCGACCGAAAGGGTGCGCGGCTGCTCACCGATGGCATAGGAGCCCTCTGCCAGCTCGACACGAGTGGCCCACGGGCGTCGGGAACTGGTCATCGGCACCGCTATCACTAGACCAAGATTGGTGGCCATCCGCTCGTCCGAGAGAACGAGATGCGGACGATGGCCACGCTGTTCGCGGCCCTGGGTGGGCTCCATCGAGACCCACACCACGTCGCCGCGACGTGGGACCGGAACACTCACTGCCGTTCGGCTTCCTGCAGCCGATCCTCCATCTCAAAGTCTTCATTCAGATCGTCGCCATCGCGGGCTACCGCTGAGGCGTACTCGTCGGGCGTCACGTCGGCGAAGGATCCCCAGAACTGGTTTCGCTCATGCTCATCCAGCAGCAGACGAAGGAAACCATCGATGCTCTCCGCCTGCTGGGCCGCGCCTGCCTTGAGGCGGGCACGTGTCTCCATGTGAATGGCTATGGTCGTACGGCTCATGCGCACATCATACGTCGCACCTGAGTCTGATAAAAGAGTCAGACTCTTGGGTCAGCAAGTCTGCCTATATCGGGCCTACAGCGCTCGGGACAACGCCGGTGCGAGGTCGCCGACGTGGTCGATGAGGACGTCGTCGGCTCCCATCCAGGTGGCCATCAGGTGGAGCTCAGCAGCCAACTCGTGGGCGGTGTCGTCGGGAGCACCGGGCTCGGCATGGGCTTCCTTGACTAGGAGCTTGCCTGCGGCGCGGTCGAGCTTGAGGTCGACCCGGGCGACGAAGCGGTCGCGCAGCAGGAAGGGCAGCACGTAGTAGCCGTGGGTACGCTGCTCCTTGGGCGTGTAGATGCCGATCCGGTAGTAGAAGCCGAACATGCGCTCCAGCCGGGCGCGCTCGAAGACCATCGAGTCGAACGGACTGAGCAGCGCCCGTCCCTCAGCTTTGCGCGGGCGGGCCGCGTCGGGATGCACGAGGTGAGTGCCCCATCCTGACACCTCCGCCTCGATCAACCGTCCCTGCGCGACCAGCCGCGCCGCCGACTGGGTGGCCGTCTTGATCGGGAGCCGGAAGTAGTCGGCCAGGCAGCGGACGGTACCGACACCGTGGGCATCTGCACCGGCCATCATCAGGGTGTCGACGGCGTCGTCGAGATCGGGATTGGCGACCGTCGAAACGTCAGCCGGCAGCACCTTCTCGATGGGCGCGTAGCAGCGCTCGAACTGGGCGTTTCGCCCCGCCACACCGATGAGGCCACGCCCGAACAGCACCTCCAGCACCGTCTTGGTCTGGGACCAGCTCCACCAGGTGCCGGCTCCGGATTTGGGTACGTGGCCCAGCCGGTCGGCCACTTGGCGGGCGGTGAGCGGACCATCATCGTGCAGCAGCCCGATCACCCGCTGGCCGAGCCCGCCGGCCGTGAGGCGCTCGTCGTTCTCCGGGGTGAAGAACCAACGACGGGGCAACGCCAGCAGGTGGGTGAAGTGCTCGGGCGCGATGTAGGAGGCCTCGTGAGCCCAGAACTCGACGGCCTTGCGCGGGGCCTTCCACGTCAGTCGATCCAGCTGGGCGCGATCGTAGGCGCCGAGACGCGAGAACAGCGGCATGTAATGCGCGCGCGACAGCACGTTCACCGAGTCGATCTGCAGCAGTTGCAGCCGACGGAGCCCCGTCGCCACCGCGCGCGACGACGACGGCCGCTCGATCCTGGGCCTGTGCAGTCCTTGGGCCGCCAGGGCCATCCGTCGCGCCGCATCTTGGGTCAGCTTCATCGTTGCCACGTGAGACATCGTTGCAGAACCCACCGACAGAAAAGGCGGTGCGGGCCGACACCATCGTGTCAGCCCGCACCACCCTCGACTCACGCCGGCGCTGCAGGCAGTCCCAGGCTGGGAATGACCGCCAAGACCGCCGACACCGTCGTCACCGACGAGTAGCCGCTCTTCGAGCCCGTCACCTGCACGGCGAGGGTGGAGCCCTGATCTGCGCCGGTCACCACGTAGGTGGCAGTGTTCGCGCCGTCGATCGGCTCACCGCCCCGCAGCCACTGATAGGTCAGCTTCACCGGCGACGGGGCCCACGTGCCGGCCTTCGCTGTCAGAGTCTCACCGACGATCGCACTCCCCGAGACGGTGGGCGTGGGTGTCTTCTCCAGCGCCATGCCCTTCACCTTCGCGGTCTGCTTGGAGGTCTTCCAAGCGGTCGTGTAGGCGGTCTTCGAGCCCTTCACCTGCACCGAGATCTTCGTCCCCTTATCGGACGGGGTGAGCGTGTAGGTCGACTTCGTCGCTCCGTCGATGACCTTCCCGTCGCGCAGCCAGGAATAGGTCAGCGTCACCTTTCCAGGGGTCCAGGTGCCCGCTTTGGCCGTCAGCTTGGAGCCGACGGTCGCCGAGCCCGAGATGGTCGGCACCGGGGTGTTCCACAGCCACCCTGGCTTCACCGCGTCCGTCTTCTTGGACGTCTTCCAGACGGAGGAGAAGCCCTTCTTGGCACCCTTCACCTGCAGCGACATCTTGGCGCCATGATCCTTGGCGGTAAGGATGTAGGTGGACTTCGTCGCACCCTGTATCGGCTTCCCGTCGCGCAGCCACTGGTAGCTCAGGGTGACCTTTGAGGGAGCCCAGGTTCCGGTCTTCGCCGTGAGGGTGTAGCCCACCCGGACCGTTCCGGAGATGGTGGGCGTCGGCGTCGCCGTGAGTTTTCCGGTCTTGACCTTGGCGGTGGCCTTCGAGGTCTTGCTCACCGACGTGTAGCCGCTCTTCGAGCCCGTGACCCGAACCGACACCTTGGTTCCCTTGTCAGAGGAGGTCAGGGTGTAGCTCGAACTCGTGGCGCCCTGGATGTTCTTTCCGTCGCGCAGCCACTGGTACGACAGGGATACCGTCGCCGGCTCCCAGGAGCCGCCCTTGGCGGTGAGCGTCTTGCCGACGGCGGCCGTTCCCGACACCGCGGGGGTGGGCGTCGCCGTCAGCGTGCCGGCCTTCACCGTCGCCGTCGCCGTGGAGGTGCCGGAGACCTGGTCGTAGCCGGGCTTGGACGCGGTGACCCGGACGCTCACCTTGGCTCCGACGTCCGCACCGGCAATCGCATAGGTCGGCTCCTCGGCGCCCTCGATGTCGCTTCCGTCGCGCAGCCACTGGTAGGCCAACGTCGCGTCGGCATCCCATGCGCCAGGATCAGCGGTCAGCACCTCCCCGGCCTGGGCGGTGCCTGAAATCGTCGGAGCACCGGTGAGGGTCTGCGCGAAACCCTTGACGGTCTCCGTGGGCTCCGAGTCGATGGCCGTCTCGGCCAGGCCGCTTCGGGAGCCCGTCACCCGCACGGTGAGCTGTGCTCCGACATCCTCGGCCGCGAGCATGTAGGAGGTGCCGGTTGCGCCCGAGATCTTCATGCCGTCACGAAGCCATTGGTAGGCCAACGTCGCGTCTGCAGGGTCCCACGCGCCAGGATCGACGGTGAGCTGCTCACCGAAGAACGCCGTTCCGGCGATTGCCGGCACCGAACCGATCACGGGATCCAGCACTGGGGCCGGCGCCTCGACGAGGGGAGCCGTCGGGCCTTCCGGGGCGGTCTTGTCTCCGCCGACGTGAATGAAGCCGGACACCTCCGAGATCCTGTAGGTGCGCCAGTTGAACTCCTTCAGGCTCCAATGATCCTCGGACACCACCATCGTGCCGGCCGCCCGATCGATGGACTCGACGATCGCGACGTGCCCGGCGGAGCCCATCTTGGTGTTGTTCCACCATGCCACATCGCCCACACGCGGATTCATGTCGACGGCGTAGCCGGCGTTGCGCGCATGCCTGCCCCAGTGATGGGCATTGCCCTGACCGGGGATGGTGAACTGCTTGATGCCGCGCTTCTGAAGGCGGTAGGCCACGTAGTTGGTGCAGTTGTGCCCGGAGTACATGTTCCAGTACCCGGTGGTCCTGTACACGTACTCGTAGCCGTCGTTGCCGTATCCCAGCCTGTTGCAGGCGGCAAAATCGACGCATAAGGGGCGATACCACGTCAACGCTTCGGCGGCGCGTGGCACTCCGGCGATTCCGATCGCCAGGAGAATGGTCAGCAAAAGGCTGGTCACTCGCCTCATTCCAACACCGCTGCCGGAATGAGACTGGGGACGCGTAGTGGGGGGCATACGACATCGCTCCATGAGAAGTTGGGAACATGATTTCAGCCGACAACGCGGGGGCTTAGTCGGCCGATCAGCACGCTACCGCAGCCCGATCTGGGACATGAAACGGGGTCGAGCACAAGGGCCGACCCTGACCAAAAGTCGCCCCTCATTCTTGCCAATAGGTCCAATTGAGAACGTCACAGAGGGCGACCAAAGTCTACTCCGATGCCACCATGATGGGATTATCAGCTATTTATTTGTCATCTGTCTGTACAAAGTTCAAAAGAAAAGACCGTTCGACTAGATAGTATTTCCTGACGAAAAACCAAAACTCTGAGCGAGATCTTGGCGACGACGATCAGCGACGCGCGGCATAGAAGCGGCCGAGGAACTCTTCCTTGTGGGCGTCGAAATCACCGGCGATCAGCGAGGCGCGGATGTCGTCGACCAGACGGACCGTGAAGCGCTCGTTGTGGATAGTGGCCAGCGTGTTGGCCAGCATCTCCTTGGCCTTGAACAGGTGATGCAGGTAGGCGCGCGTGTAGTGCGTGCAGGTGTAGCAGTCGCAGCCGTCCTCGAGCGGCGCGAAGCTGCGCCGATTCTTCGCCGTGTTCACGTTGTAGCGACCGTCGGCGGTGTAGATGGCGGCATTGCGCGCCACCCGGGACGGGTTCACGCAGTCGAAGGTGTCGGCGCCCTGCTCGATGGCCGCGAAGAAGTCGTCGGGCTCCGAGATGCCCAACAGGTGCCGGGGCTTGTTCTGGGGCAGCTCATCGACCATCCAGCCGACGATCTCCCCCAGGCGCTGCTTCTCCAGCGCGCCGCCCAGGCCGAAGCCGTCGAAGCTCTGGCCATCGACGTCCAGCTCCGCGAGCCCGCGGGCCGCCTGCCGTCGCAGATCCTCGTACTGGGCACCCTGGATCACGCCGAACAGCGCCTGATAGGGCTTGTCCACGCGCGCTTCGGTGAGACGACGATGCTCCGCCAGGCAGCGGATGGCCCAGTCGTGGGTGCGCTGCACGGAGCGCTCCTGGTACTCGCGGGTGTTCATCAGCGTGGTGAGCTCGTCGAAGGCGAACATGATGTCGGCGCCCAGCTGGTGCTGGATGCCCATCGAGACCTCCGGCGTGAAGCGGTGCTTGTCGCCGTTGAGGTGCGAGATGAAGGTGACGCCGTCGTCGTCGACGTGCGCGCGCCGGGTCTTGCCCTCGGCGATCACGTCGTCGTTCTGCAGGCCCTTGGTGTCCATGGCCAGCACCTTCTTGAAGCCGGCGCCGAGGCTCATCACCTGGAAGCCGCCGGAGTCGGTGAAGGTGGGGCCGGGCCAGTTCATGAACCGGCTGAGACCGCCGGCCTCGTCGATCAGATCGGAGCCTGGCTGGAGGTAGAGGTGGTAGGCGTTGGCCAGCACGGCCTGGGCGCCCAGCGCGCTGATCGCTTCCGGCAGCACCGACTTCACCGTGGCCTTGGTGCCCACCACGATGAACGCCGGAGTCTGGATGTCGCCGTGCGGGGTGTGGATGACGCCCGCCCGACCGTGCCGGTCGTCGAGGCGCTGAGTGACGTCGAAGGAGAAGCCGGTCATCGGGCCAGCACCTCCAGTTGGGCCAGCGCGACGGCGCCGGCGGTGGAGGTGCGCAGCACGCCATCGCTGATCCGCACGGCAGTGGCACCGGCATCAACCAGCGCAGTCAGTTCGGCGTCGGCGATGCCACCCTCGGGGCCGATCACCACGGCGACGGTGCCACGCCCAGGCAGCGCGACGTCGGCGATATGGGTCTCGGCGTCCTCGTGCAGCACCAGCACCAGATCGTGATCCGCGAGCGCTGCGGGAAGCTGCTTCGACGTCACCGCCGAGACCTCCGGCACGACGAAGCGCCGGGACTGCTTGGCCGACTCGCGCGCCGTGGCCTGCCACTTGGCCAGGGCCTTGGCGCCGCGGTCGCCCTGCCAGCGCACGATGGAGCGATCCGCCTGCCAGGCGACGATGCGGGCCGCGCCCAGCTCGGTGAGCATCTGCACCGCCAGCTCGCTGCGCTCGCCCTTCGCCAGTGCCTGCACGGCGGTGACGGCCAGCCGACCGTCAGGCGCCGGCAGCACCTCGTCGACGCGCACCCGCAGTTCCGTCTTGCTCACGGAGTCGACGGTGCCGCGCACGCCGAGTCCGCGGCCGTTGGAGAGCAGCACCTCTTCCCCCACCTCGATCCGCTTAACCGCACCCGCGTGCCGGGCCTCGTCGCCGGTCACGGCCAGCACGTCGCCGGGGCGGGCGTCGTCGAAGTCGGCGAGGAAGAGGGCAGCCGTCACGAGAAGATGTCCTGCAGCCAGCCCAGCACGCCGCCCTTGCCCTTGTGGGCGACGGCCGACGGGTTGGACTCGCCACGCGTCTCGGCCAGCTGACGCAGCAGGTCGCGCTGCCGCTCGTCGAGCTTGGTGGGCGTCTGCACCAGCAGGGTGACGCCCAAGTCGCCCCGGCCGCCACCGCGGAGCCGCGGCACGCCCTTGCCCTTGATCGAGATCCGGGTGCCCGACTGCGTGCCGGCCGGCACGTCGAGGGTGACCGAGCGCTCGTCAAGGTCGGAACCCTCCCATTCGGCTTCGAGCGTCGCCAGGTCGACGGAGGTGCCGAGCGCGGCGGCCGTCATCGGGAGCTTTACCACCATCTCCAAGTTGTCGCCGTCGCGGCGGAAGGTCTCGTGCGCCTCGACGGAGATCTCGACGTACAGATCGCCGGCGGGGCCGCCGCCGGGCCCCACCTCGCCCTGGGACTCCAGGTGAATGCGGATGCCCGTGGACACGCCAGCCGGGATGCGCACCGAGATGGTGCGGGTGGAGCGCACCCGGCCCTCGCCGGAGCACTCGCCGCAGGGGCTGGGGATCGTGGTGCCGTAACCACGGCAGGTGGGGCACGCCTGGGACGTGCGGATGTCGCCGAGGAAGCTGCGCTGGATCTGGGTGACCTCGCCCTGCCCGTGACAGGTGACGCAGGTCACCGGCTCGGAACCCGGCTCGCCGCCCTTGCCGTGGCACTTGGGGCACACGACGGCGGTATCCACCTTGATGGGCTTGGTGACGCCGAAGACGGCCTCGTGCAGCTTCAGGCTCACGCGCACCAGCGCGTCCTGGCCCTGGCGCACCCGCGAGCGCGGGCCGCGGCTGCCTTGGGCGCCGAACATGGCGTCGACGAGGTTGGTGAAGTCGAAACCGCCGGCGAACCCACCGCCGAAGCCGCTGAAGCCCGCTCCCCCGCCGGGGCCGCCCATCGGGTCGCCGCCACGATCGAAGACCGCCCGCTTGTTGGGGTCGCTGAGCACCTCGTAGGCCTCGTTGAGCTCCTTGAAGCGCTCGGCCGCGTCGTCGTCCTGCGCGACGTCGGGGTGCACCTTCATGGCGCGACGACGGTAAGCCTTCTTGATCGCCTCCGGGGTGGCGTCGCGATCGACGCCCAGAACGGCGTAGTAATCCTTAGTCATCGGTGCTTTCTTGACTCAGCCTTCAGTGAGGTAGCGGCTCACGTAACGGGCGACGGCCCGCACGGTTGCGATGGTAGTGGGATAGTCCATGAGGGTGGGGCCGACGACGCCCAGACCCGCGCCCAGCGTTCCCGCGGAGCCGTAGCCCGACGCGATCAGGCTGGTCTGCTGGAAGCCCTCGGCGGTGTTCTCCTGGCCGATCCGGATGGTGAGATCGGAGTCGCCCGCGGCCTCGCTGAGCAGCTGCAGCAACACCACCTGCTCCTCGATCGCCTCCAGCAGCGGCCGCAGCAGGGTGACGTTGGTGCCACCGAAGCTTGCCAGGTTGGGCACGCCGGCCACGAGAACCTGGGACGGACGCTCGCGCGCGAGCAACTCCAGCATCGCGGTGACGACGGTGACCCCCAGCCCGCGCTGTTCGGGCGGGAGCGCGTCGACGATGCTGCCCAGGCGCACGGCCGCGTCGCTGATCGTGCGACCCAGCATGGCCTCGGCCATCCGGTTGCGCATCTCCACGAGCTGCTCGACGTCGGTGGGCGACACCTCGAACATGTGCTGGTCTACGCGCCCGGTGGACTTCACCAGGATGATCAGCACCCGATCGGGCGAGAGCTGCACTAGCTCGACGTGCTTGATCTGCGCCCCTTGGGCCACCGGATACTGCACGATCGCCACCTGGCGGGTGAGCTGCGCCAGCAGGCGCACGGTGCGGCTGACCAGATCGTCGATGTCGACGGCGCCGATCATGAACGCGTCGATCGCTCGACGCTCGGCCGCCGACAGCGGCTTGATCCGGGCCAGCTTGTCGACGAACAGGCGATAGCCCTTGTCCGTGGGGATGCGACCGGCGCTGGTGTGGGGCTGGGTGATGTAGCCCTCCTCTTCCAGCGCGGCCATGTCGTTTCGCACGGTGGCGGCGGACACGTCGAGGTTGTGCCTCTCCACCAGCGCCTTGGAGCCGACGGGCTCCCGGCTGGCGACGTAGTCGGTGATGATGGCCTTCAGCACCTGAAGCTTGCGGTCGTCGAGCATGTCACCTCCTCCTACGCATGTTGGCACTCGACCCATGCGAGTGCCAGTCTAACGCGCCATCCGCAGTCTCGCCCAACGACGCGGCCCCGTCGCGAACCTCAACGCGGCTGATTCCGTCGGGTTTTTTGCCCATCCCGCAACAGTGCGGCTGCGTCCGTCGGCATAGCGCCGCACGCAGCCGCATCAACGCGAGACCGCCCAATTGCCGAACAGATTTAGCCTCGATACCCCCAGAGTCGGCGTATCCAGCGAACCCGAGTGACGCGGCATCCTTTATCCGATTCCAACAACCGAAATAGGAACGAGCCAGCTCTCGGTAGTCCCATCACCTAGCTGCCCGTAGCTATTCTCCCCCCAGCACTTCACCGCCCCACTAGACAACAACGCACACGTATGGCCGGGACCGGCAGTAATCGCGGTCACCCCAGATAGCCCTACTACAGAAACCGGCGTCAGCCTATTGATGGTTGTGCCGTCGCCCAATTGTCCTCCAAGGTTCACTCCCCAGCACTTCACTGTTCCACCAGACAACAACGCACACGAATGACCGCTTCCCACGGCAACCCCAACAGCCCCAGATAAATCCACAACAGAAACCGGCGTAGTCGGCACCGGTTCCCATTGCCAGGTAGTCCCATCGCCCAGCTGCCCATAGTTCCGCCCCCAGCACTTCACCGTCCCGCCTGACAGCACTGCACACGAGTGACTCCGCCCTGTATCAAGTGCGATGACACCGACCAGCCCGGGAACCGAAACCGGACTCGTCCGAACTTCGACCGTCCCATCGCCTAGCTGCCCGTCGCTATTATCCCCCCAGCACTTCACCGTCCCACTAGACAACAACGCACACGAATGATCGTCACCGGCAGTAATCGCGGTCACCCCAGACAATCCGATAACCGACACCGGCGTCCGCCGAACTTCGACCGTCCCATCACCTAGCGACCCGTTGTAGTTAGCCCCCCAGCACTTCACCATGCCACTAGACAACAACGCACACGAATGAGGTTGGTAACTACCGACGGCGATGGCCGTAACCCCAGACAATCCGACAACCGAAACCGGCGTCCTCGAACCGCCACCGAACCCATGTCCCAACTGTCCGAGGCCATTGAAGCCCCAGCACTTCACAGTCCCTCCCGACAACAAGGCACACGAATGAACCCACGCCGTAGCGACCGCGGTCACCTCCGACAACCCGACAACCGAAACCGGCATGTTCGGATCATTGAACGTCGCGTCACCTACCTGCGCGGGAATTGAGGCACCCCAACACTTCACCGTCCCGCTCGACAACGACGCGCACGAATGGAGATCTCCGGCATCGATCTGGGTGGCCTTCTCACTTGGTGTTGCTCTGCGGACCACGAGGCTGAGCGCGCTATTCACCGTCCTACGTGCGTTGTCAGTCACGGCGAAAGTAAGCGTGAAGTCGCCCACGGCAGTCGGAGTGCCGGTCAGTTTGCCGGAGCTGCTTAAACTGGCTCTTCGTACTTGCGGTGGGTGGGCGACACGCTGGGTGAGGGTGGTGTGCTGAGGTAGGGGTCGAGGCCCTCAGGATCAGGAGTTACCACACTCCCTGTTCCGAGGACCTCGACGATGAA
>NZ_JARGDO010000033.1 GCF_029211185.1 Tessaracoccus caeni | reverse complement strand
AAAGAACCAGAGAAGACATTGGCCATAATCAAACATGAAGAGCGAACCAAAAACCCAAATCCAAACATCTAGCTCGAATCCGAATCAATGAACACTCAAAGAAAAACCACAACCTGCAACCACAAAAACAGTTGCACGCCATGGCACAAAACCCACACAAACAACACTACAAAAAGTAATGATGAATGCATGAAAAAATCATTGACCATCAAAAACACGCTGTTGAGTTCTCAAAAATCAACCACACAAGAACCTCAAACCCCCCAAAAAACCAAGGAGAGAAATCCGAACCAAGCGGCAATCTTTATTTGTTCGCTGCCGAAGCAACTCGCATAACTTTACTGCACACGATCGAACCCGTCAAATCCGAGGATTTCAGCGGTTCGAACCGAATATGAAGTGGAAGATGCGTTTTTCTCTCGATCGCTTCCCCGTCTGAGGGGGCTAATCAGGAGGACCGTCGCGCTAGGCGAACGTTGATCAACTCTACATACTACATTCGGTCGTGTCAAATCGACTGATCTGTGATCCGGCCGACTGACCTGCTCGTGCGCTGTTGAGTTGTGCCGCTGCCTTCGTCAGGCAGCTCGGAGAACATTACCCCTGCCCATGGGGGCTGTCAACTCCGCCCTCAGACGGGGTTCTTCGGAGCCTCGGCGGGCTCGCCACGACTCCTTGGCGTCTGGCAAGTAGGCTCTGGGCATAGCCGACGACAAGAAGCAGGTGATGGTGGAGAACGCAACCGAAGGCGCGCGCCCCCGGCGTGCCTTGCCGGCAGACGACATCGATGGGCGCCCGGCGCTCGCGTCGCAGGAGAAGGACGAGGCGTCCCCGTTCGTTCCCCGCGCACGACGCGCGTATGAGGACGCGGGTGCTGATGCGCGTCCCGATCCGGCCGAGGAGCAAGGTACACCTCCCCCGGGCCCCGTATCCGCCGAGGAGGACGCCGGTACGAAGGTCGCGCCGCGTCGTCGTCCCGGGCTGGTGGTGGTCGCCGCAGGTCTCGCCGTGGCCGTGCTCATCGCGGTGATCTATCTCTCTAAGGGACCAAGCACCAGTGCCGGGCCGGCGAGCCCGTCGCCCAGCCCCAGCCTCAGTGTCGCGTCGCCGTCATCAGAGCCCTCCAACTCCCCCGCACAGTCGACGGACCTTTCGTCGCCCAGCGGCAGCGCGCTTGCGACAAACAGCAAGCCCCCGTCTCCGGTGGGCAACATGGCACTCGACCTCAACGACGCGCGAGTGACCATCCCGTCGGGGTGGGAGCTGTATGCGGACGAGGCGGTCGACGACTCGCGTCGTCTGCTCCGCCTTCGCGATCCCCACACCGACATCAGGGCGCAGCTCGTCACCCTCACGTCGATCGACGAGAATCTGAATGCCGCATGCCAGGCTCTGGTCGACGACCAGAGCAGGGCCTACGAGGACGTCACCCCGGCTCTCACGTCGCCCATCGGGCTCAACAGCGATGCCGGAAGCGGCGTCACCTGCGGGTTCACCGGCACACGCGCCAGCGACGGGCAGTCGAATAGTGTGACCTTCACGATCGTGCAGCGTGGTGAGGACGACCACAGCCTGGTGCTCCGTTCGACGATCCCTGCGACGGTAGTCGCCGACGATCCGGGCCGGGTCGCCTTGGTGGCGCTGAACTGCGAGGCGAGCTCGACCTTCGGTCTGCCGCTCCCGCTCTGCTGACGCCGGTCTCCCTGCGATTACTCCTGGCCCGGGCGTCGGCTGAGCTGATCGAACACCGGCCGGAGGTCGGTCCACCACTGGGTACTCGGACGCTGGTTGTCCCAGTCCATCTCCTCCAGCACGTGACGCAACGGCGCGATGAGCGACGGGTCGCTGGACGACGCGGCACCGTATTCGGCCTTGCCGTCGGTCACCTGCGCGTCGAGATACGCGACGGCCTGCGAGGCAAGGCGCGTCGCGTTGATCCTGTCGAACGGAGTGGGGATGCCGCCCTGCTGGGCGTGTCCGATCACCATCTGGCGCACGGTGTAGCGTCCCTTGCCTTCGGCCTCGAACATGCGCCGGATCATCTCGCACGTGTAGTGCTCGCTGGCGCCCTCGCCCATCACCGTGAGGTAGAAGCTGCGTCCAGAGTCGAACGCGTCGACCAGAGCGGGAATGTCGCGATTCAGCTGCTCGAGCGTGATCCCGGTCTCTGGCAGGTATGCCTTCTCCGCGCCGCCGGCGACACCGCCCACCAAAGGCAGGAAGCCGCAGGTGCGCCCCATGGTCTCCACCACGAAGGCCCGCTTGCTCGCGGACGCCGACATGCGCACCATGTCGATGTCATCGACGACCGTGTTCAGAGCGGTATCGGAGCCGACGGCCATCTCCCAGCACGGCAGATTGTTGTCGATCGACGCCGGCAACAGGGCGATCGGAATGTTGAACGCGGGGTATCGCCGTCGTTCGCTCTCCATCAGTGCCACCGTGGCATAGGCGTGGTAGCCGCCCGAGACGAGCAGCGCGTCGATCTTGTGATCTTCGAGCTGGCGCGCCATCGAGTAGAGATCGGTCTCGTTGGCGATGTAGCGCCGGGTGCCGAAATCGGCGCCTCCGGTGCTGGCCATGCCCTCCACCGAACTCCAATCGAGCTCACGGACGTTGCCCTCCATCAAGCCAGGCACGCCCCCGATGACTGCCAGCATGTCGAAGCCGCGGTCGATGCCGGTGCGAACGGCAACCCGGGCCAACTGATTCATGCCCGGAGCCAGCGCCCCAACGTTCATGATCGCGATCCGCTTGCCCCGCGGCTCGGACGCACTCGGGCGAGCCTCGTTGAGCGTTCGATAGATCTTGATCATCGACTCGAAGCCGTGGCCCCGCGACGCGATGGCGTCTTCGTACCGGCCGTCGGCGATGAGCTGGGCGATCGCGCGCGTGCGTTCGACCGCGGGCAACAGGGGCTCCATGTGCACCTTGTTGCGATGCACGCCCACCAGAACCGGCTCGGCGTCGTGATCGGCGTCCAGCACCTGCCGCACCGCCTCCACCCCACAGGCGGTGGCCATCCAGCGGTCGTAAGCCGACGGCTTTCCGCCTCGCTGCACGTGTCCGAGGATGGTGATGCGGGCGTTGTCGCCCGTGCGCTCCTCCAAGGCCTGGTGAATTCGCTCGGCGGTGATCGACTCGCCCTGCCTGTCCTTGGCTCCCTCGGCGACGATCAGGATCGAGTCGCGGCGACCGGCGTCCCGAGCGCGACCCAGCACCTCGACCATCCGGTCCTCCCACCCGTCGCGCGGCGGCGACTCCGGCAGGAAGACGTAGTCGGCGCCACCCGCGATGGCGCTCATCAAAGCCAGGTAGCCGCAGTTGCGCCCCATCACCTCGACGATGAAGGTGCGTCGGTGCGACTCCGCCGTCGACGAGATCGCGTCGATGGCCTCGGTGATGCGATGGAGCGCGGAGTCGGTGCCGATCGTCATGTCGGTGCCGACCATGTCGTTGTCGATGGAACCGACCAGACCGGCCATCCGCAGCGACGGATGAGCCGCCGCCTGCTCGGCGCTGAGTTCGCCGCGTTCCACCAGTTCGCCGAGGTAGCGCTGCCATTCCAGGCTCAGCACCCGGGCCCCGGTGAGGGAGCCGTCGCCGCCGATGACGATGAGCCGGTCGATGCCGTGCTCGACGAGGTTGCGCACCACCTGACGCTGACCGTCCTCGGCGCGCATGGCCTGTGACCGCGCTGTACCGATCACCGTGCCGCCCTTGTTGAGGATGCCGGAGACGGTGCTCCAGGTCATCCGGCGGATGTGCGCCCCGCCTTCGTAGGCGCCCTGCCAGCCTTCTCCGATGGCGAAGACCTCGGCCTCCGCGTGAATGCCCGCGCGCACGATGGCACGCACGGCTGCATTCATTCCTTGGGCGTCGCCGCCCGACGTCATAATGCCGATTCGCGGTTTCGCCCCGTTGGTCATCGCCTGTTTCCCCTTGATCGCACCACTTTGGAGGCTTGCCAATCGGCAGCCACTGACAGCGTAGAGGTAAGCGCCAGGCCGGCGATCGTGACCCCCTCGGCAATGGTTGCCGCGCTGATATAACCAGGACGCCCGACCTTGGGCGTCAACAGCCAGATGTAGCCGTGATCGGAAAGATCAGGCAGAGCGTCTACCAGGCCGTCGACGACGTCGCCGTCATCGTCGCGCCACCAGAGGACGACCACATCGACGGCTTCGACGGCCTCCTCGACCATCTCCGCGTCGAGGATGTCCATGATCTCCTCGCGGAGTCCCTCGTCCACGTCGTCGTCCCAGCCGAGTTCCTGGACCAGAAGTCCTTCTTCGAGACCCAGGAGTTCCACTCCTTGCTGTCCGTGGTGTCCCGAGCCCGTTTCGTTTGTGTGTGCCACGAACCCAAGATTGCCAGATTCCCCCGCGCGTATGCACCCCTGGCACGAATATGGGCCGCCCGGTAATTACCGGGCGGCCCATGTCATCGCGTTGTTCAGGCGGTTGTCAGGCGTCGCCACCCACGCTGCCGGAGGTGCCGGCGTTGACATTCCACAGCTGGTACTTCTCCGCCGCGTCCAGCGCCAGCTGGAGCGGAACCTCACCCTGGGCGGCAAGGCGCTGCAGCACTGCCACGACGACCGACGGACCGTCGATCTTGTAGTAGCGCCGCGATGCCGCGCGGGTGTCGGAGAATCCGAAGCCGTCGGCGCCGAGCACCGCGTAGTCGCGCGGAACCCAAGGACGGATCTGATCGGGCACGGCCTTCATGTAATCGGAGACCGCGACGATCGGGCCCTCGGTGTCCTTCAGCGCCGACTCGACCCAGGTGGGTGGGTGCTGCCCGGCCGGATCGTCGAAGACAGCCTGATCATGCGCCAGACCATCCCTGCGCAGCTCGCCCCACGAGGTGACGCTCCAGATGTCGGCCACCACCCCGAAGTCGCGCTTCAGCAGCTCCTGCGCCTCGTACGCCCACGGCACGGCGACGCCGGAGGCCAGGATCTGGGCGCGCTTGGCACCGGGAGCCACACCCTCGGACGATCCCTTGCTCAGCAGGTACATGCCCTTGAGCAGGCCGTCGACATCCAGGTCTGCCGGCTCGGCCGGCTGCACGATGGGCTCGTTGTAGACGGTGAGGTAGTAGATCAGATCCTCAGGCTGCTCGCCGTACATCCGACGCAGACCGTCGCGCACGATGTGGCCGATCTCATAGCCGTAGGCCGGGTCGTAGCTGACGATCGCCGTGTTGGTCGACGCGAGGATGGGCGACTGGCCATCCATGTGCTGCAGGCCTTCGCCGGTCAGCGTCGTCTTGCCGGCCGTGGCCCCGATCAGGAAGCCGCGGGACAGCTGGTCGGCGGCGGCCCAGAAGCTATCCGCGGTGCGCTGGAAGCCGAACATCGAGTAGAACACGTAGATCGGCACCATCGGCTCGCCGTGCGTGGCGTAGGAGGAGCCGGCAGCGGCGAACGCGGCGACCGAGCCCGCCTCGTTGATGCCCGTGTGCAGGATCTGACCGTTCTTGGCCTCGCGGTAGCTGAGGAACAGATCGGCGTCCACCGGGGTGTAGTTCTGCCCGTGCGGGTTGTAGATCTTGATGGTCGGGAAGAAGGCGTCCATACCGAAGGTGCGGGCCTCGTCGGGGATGATCGGCACGACGCGCGGCGCGAACTCCTTGTCCCGCATGAGATCCTTCAGCAACCGGACGAACGCCATGGTGGTGGCGATCTGCTGGTTGCCGGAACCCTTCTTGGCGACGGCGTAGGCCTTGTCGCCGGGAAGCGAGAGGAACTTGCGATCGCCGCGACGCTCCGGCACCCCGCCGCCGAGCTGACGGCGGCGCTCCGCGAGGTACTGCATCCGAGGATCGGACGCGTCGGGGCGGATGTACGGCGGATGGTACGGATCGGCCTCGAGCTGCTCGTCGGATACCGGTACCTTGACGCGGTCGCGGAACTCCTTGAGGTCGTCGAGGGCGAGCTTCTTCATCTGGTGCGTGGCGTTGCGGCCGGCGAAGTGCTTGCCGAGGAAGTAGCCCTTGATGGTGTGAGCCAGGATCACCGTCGGGGCACCCGTGAACTCGGTCGCGGCCTTGTAGGCGGAGTAGACCTTCTGGTAGTCGTGTCCACCGCGGGTGAGGCGCCAGATGTCCTCGTCGCTCCAGTCCTTGACCATCGCCGCCGTGCGGGGATCGCGTCCGAAGAACTTGTCGCGCACGAACGTGCCGTCGTTCGCACGGAACGACTGGTAGTCGCCGTCGGTGACGGAGTTCATCAGGTTGAGCAGGGCGCCTTCGCTGTCGTTGGCGAGCAGCGGATCCCAACCACGGCCCCACACGACCTTGATCACGTTCCAGCCGGCGCCGCGGAAGAAGGCCTCCAGCTCCTGCATGATCTTGCCGTTGCCGCGCACCGGGCCATCCAGGCGCTGCAGGTTGCAGTTGATCACGAAGTTCAGGTTGTCGAGTTCGTCGTTAGCGGCAAGCTGCAGCGCGCCACGCGATTCGACCTCGTCCATCTCGCCGTCGCCGAGGAAGGCCCACACCTGCTGCTGCGAGGTGTCCTTGATGCCGCGGTTGTGCAGGTAGCGGTTGAACTGCGCCTGGTAGATCGCGTTGATCGGGCCGAGCCCCATGGAGACGGTCGGGAACTCCCAGAAGTTGGGCATCTGACGCGGGTGCGGGTAGCTGGGCAGCGCGCGCAGCGTGCCGTCCACCCAGTGCGAACGCTCCTGACGGAAGCCGTCGAGATCGGTCTCGTCCAGGCGACCCTCGAGGAACGCGCGGGCATACATGCCGGGCGACGCGTGGCCCTGGAAGAAGATCTGATCGCCACCACCGGGATGATCCTTGCCGCGGAAGAAGTGGTTGAAGCCCACCTCGTACAGCGTCGCCGAGGAGGCGTACGACGAGATGTGGCCGCCGACGCCGATGCCCGGCCGCTGGGCGCGGTGCACCATTACTGCGGCATTCCAGCGCAGCAGGCGGCGGATGCCGCGCTCCAGCGCCTCATCGCCCGGGAACTGAGGCTCCGAGCCGACGGGAATGGTGTTGACGTAGTCGGTGCCGGTGAGCGACGGCACGCCGATCTGCCGCTCGCGCGCACGCTCGAGCATCTTCAGCATCAGGTATCTCGCGCGGTTGCGGCCCCCGGCCTCGATCGCCGCGTCGAGCGACTCGATCCATTCGGCGGTCTCGCTCGGGTCGGTATCGGGCAGGTTAGTGGGCAGTCCGTTGAGGATCGGTCCAGCCTCGTTCTGAGTCACGTGTGTCCTCTCGTTGGTGAGCGGCTAACCCCGACGGCGGGGTCATTAACGGTCACCATACCGCCTCCTGCGCTCGCTGATCAGGGGCTTTCATGAGCGCTTCTCACAACGGCTTCGATTGATCTCCTAATCTGTGGGGATGGAAGCGAAAGCGCCCCGGGTACCACGCCCCGGCACGGCCCCTGCCCAGTTCTCCTCGGCACGGGCCCGCAGCGGTGTCGTCAAGCGCCTGCAATCGGCCAGCGCGGCCATGAACACGGCCACGCTGACGGCACTGGAGGCCAACCACAGCTGGTTCGAATCGTTGGATGCCGAATCGAGATCGTGGATCTCGGTGCTGGCCCGTTCGGGCATCGACGGTTTCGTGAAGTGGTTTTCGGGCGAGGAGTTCGAGCCCGAGTCGGTCTTCGACGCCGCCCCGCGCGCCATGACGCAGCGCATCTCGCTGCAGCAGACCGTCGATCTGGTGCGCACCACCACGGAGGTGGTCGAGCAGCAGATCCAGACCCAGCTCCCCCGCGGCGATCGGCAGGCCCTCCAGATGGGCATCATGCATTATTCGCGCGAGATCGCCTTCGCCGCGGCCGGCGTCTACGCCAGGGCCGCCGAGGCGCGCGGGGCGTGGGACTCCCGCATCGAGGCCACCGTCGTCGACGCCGTGGTCAGAGCCGAGACCGACGAGGCGGTGCTGTCGCGCGCCTCGACGCTCGGCTGGCGGGCCGACTCGAAGGTCGTCGTGGCCATCGGCGGCGCGCCCGAGACCTCCGGTGTGCACGCCCTGCGAAAGGCCGCAACCAAGCTCGGTCTCGACATCCTCGTCGCCCCGCAGGGAGATCGACTGGTGTGCATCTTCGGCGGCTCCGTGGTGGCCACGGAACTCCACACCTACGAACTGATCTGCCAGTTGCACGATCACTTCGCCGACGGGCCCGTCGTGGTGGGCCCCATCGCGGACAGCCTCGCGGGCGCGCACGAGTCGGCTCGCGCAGCCGCCTCCGGATACCGGGCCGCGCGGGCCTGGCCGGAGGGCCCCGAGACCCTGATGTCCGCGGATCTCCTCCCGGAACGCGCGCTCTCCGGAGACGGGCACGCACGCCGCACCCTCGCCACCGAGCTCTACCCCCGGTTGGCGGCCAACAAGGAACTCCTCGAGACCTGCGTGGGCTACCTCGATGCCGGCTGCTCGATGGAGGCCACCGCGCGCGCCCTCTACGTCCATCCCAACACGGTTCGCTACCGGCTCAAGCGCATCCAGGAGATCACCGGTTACAACCCGTCCGACGCGCGCGAAGGCTATGTGCTGCGAATGGCGATTACGCTGGGGCGCCTGCACGGGTGACGGTCCTCTGAAATCACAGGGCTGTCATTCACGGATCTCGACAAGTTTTGTCGCGCTCTCTTGGACGTCCCGGCGTGCGGCCGGGAGGTCGCGGAGACCCGCTTTGTGAGAACCCGACAAATGACCTCGGTGGATTTTCGTGCCAATCGTGCCGCCGATCGTCGGATCCATGAGGCAGAGTTAGTCCCGTGCTAGCTATCGTCGCGCCCGGGCAGGGCGCTCAGACTCCCGGATTCCTCGCCCCCTGGTTGGAGGATCCCGCACTCGCCCAACAGCTCGCTGCGCTGTCCGAGGTCTCCGAGATCGACCTCGCCCACTACGGCACCGAGGCCGACGCCGAGACCATCCGCGACACCGCGATCGCCCAGCCGCTCCTCGTGGCCGCCTCCCTACTCACCGCGCGCGCCCTCCTCGGCGACGACGTGAGCCCCGTGGGCGCCTTCGCCGGGCACTCCGTCGGAGAGCTCGCGGCCATGGCGCTGTCCGGCGCGATCTCCGACGACGACGCCCTGATCCTGGTGCGCGAGCGCGGACGCGCCATGGCCGAGGCCTCCGCCATCCGGCCCACCTCGATGACCGCGGTGCTCGCCGGAAACCCCGACGAGGTGCTCGCCGCCATCGACGCAGCCGGGCTCACCCCCGCCAACAACAACGGCACCGGCCAGATCGTCGCCGCCGGCACCGTCGAACAACTCGCGGCCTTCGCCGAGAACCCGCCGCGCCGCGCCCGTCTGGTGTCGCTCAGCGTCGCCGGCGCCTTCCACACCGTGCACATGGAGCCCGCCGTGGCGCACCTGAACCAGGTGGCGACCGGCGTGGTCACCCACGACCCGGTCGTGGCGCTGCTTTCCAACGCCGACGGCGCGGTGGTCTCCGGCGGCGAGGACGCGCTGGCCCGCATGATCAACCAGGTGGCCAACCCCGTGCGCTGGGATCTCTGCATGAAGACACTCGGCGACATGGGCATCACCGGCATGCTGGAGCTGGCCCCTGCCGGTACGCTCACCAAGATCGCCCAGCGAAATCTCAAGGGCGTGGAGTTGTTCAACCTGAACACCCCCGACCAGTTGGACGAGGCGCGCGCATTCGTCGCCTCCCATGCCGCCGCAGCAACGCGGCCCGAACAGGAGTGAGGCAGACGTGCCATTGCAGTCTTCGACCGGGGCCCAATACGCCCGTTTGATGTCCGTCGGTGGTGCACGCGGAAGCCGCGTCGTCACCAACGAGGAGATGTGCACCATGATCGACTCCACGCCGGAGTGGATCGAGCAGCGCACCGGGATCACCGAGCGCCGTTGGGTGGCCGAGGGTGAGGATGCCGAGAGCCTCGGCGTCGAGGCCGCGACGAAGGCCATCGAGCGCGCCGGCCTGCAGCTGTCGGATATCGACACGATCATCGTCTCGACCGTGTCGCACTACATGCAGACCCCGTCGCTGGCCTGCATCATGGCGGCAAAGCTCGGCCTCGACTCGCCAGCGGCCTTCGACATCTCCGCCGCCTGCGCCGGCTTCTGCTACGGCGTCACCATGGCGGAGTCGCTCGTTCGCTCGGGCTCGTCGACGCACGTGCTGGTGCTGGGCGTCGAGGTGCTCTCGCAGTACACCGACATCACCGACCGCTCCACCGCCTTCCTGTTCTCCGACGGCGCCGGCGCCGTGGTGATCGGCCCGTCCGACGTGCCCGGCATCGGACCGACCGTCTGGGGCTCCAAGCCCGACGGCCACGCGGTGATCGAGATCGACGACTGGCGCGAGGTGGAGCCCGGCTCCGAGGGCCCCTTCATCCATATGGAGGGCCGCGAGGTGTTCAAGTGGGCCACCACTGCCATCGCGAAGAAGGTCGTCGAGACCTTGGAACTCTCCGGCCTCACGCCCGACGAGCTGGACTGCTTCATCCCCCACCAGGCCAACAACCGGATCACCGATTCGATGTTGCGTCACCTCAAGCTGCCCGAGGACGTCGTGGTCGCCCGCGACATCATCCGGATGGGCAACTCGTCCGCGGCCTCCGTGCCGCTGGCGATGGAGGCTCTGCTCGAATCCGGGCAGGCCACCAGCGGGCAGACCGCCCTGATCATCGGCTTCGGCGCCGGCCTGGCTTTCGCCGGGCAGACCGTCGTCCTGCCCTGATCATCCCTGTTTTTCCAGAACCCCCACAGAAAAGGAGCCATCATGGCTAGCACCGAAGAGATCCGTTCCGACCTCGCCGAGATCGTCAACGACATCGCCGGCGTCGCCGTCGAGGACGTCCAGCTGGACAAGTCCTTCGTCGACGACCTGGGCGTCGACTCCCTGTCGATGGTCGAGATCATCTACGCCTGCGAGGACAAGTTCGGCGTCTCCATCCCCGACGAGGATGCCAAGAACCTGAAGACCGTCGGCGACGCCGTCGCCTACATCGAGCGCGCCTCCAACTGAGCGCGGCGGGTGGCCCGCCAGCAGTTGGCGGGCCACCCCACCCCATAACTTTTACCGCCCGTCTTTCCCCCGCGACCGAGGAGCCTCTATGTCCCGCACCGTCGTCATCACTGGTTTCGGAGCCTTCACCCCGCTCGGCACCGACGCCCCCTCCACGTGGGAGGCCATGCTGGCCGGACGCTCCGGCGTGCACACGTTGTCCCAGGACTGGGCGGCCGATCTGCCGGTTCGGTTCGCCGCCGAGGCCGCCGGTGACCCCGTCGAGAAGATCGACCGGGTGGCCGCACGTCGTCTCGACCGCTCGGCACAGCTCGCGCTCGCCGCGGGCCTCGAAGCGTGGGCCGACGCCGGATTCGGCCTGGGCGAGGACAACCCCATCGATCCGGAGCGCCTGCTGGTGAGCGTCGGTACCGGCATCGGTGGCCTGACCACGCTGCTGGGCCAGTGGGACGTGCAGAAGGAGAAGGGCCTGCGCCGCGTCTCTCCCTTCACGATCCCGATGCTGATGTCGAACGCGCCTGCCGCGAACCTCGGCCTGAAGCTCGGTGCGGCGGCGGCCGTTCATGCCCCGGTGAGCGCCTGCGCGTCGTCCAATGAGGCGATCTCACTGGGTCTCGACCAGCTCCTCCTTGGCCGCTGCGACATCGCCGTCGTCGGTGGCACCGAGGGCACCATCCATCCCCTCCCCCTCAACGCCTTCTCGCAGATGCAGGCGCTGAGCCGCCGCAACGACGATCCCGAGCACGCCTCGCGTCCGTGGGATACCGGCCGCGACGGCTTCGTGCTGGGCGAGGGCGCGGCGATCATGGTGCTCGAGACCCTGGAGAACGCGCTGGCTCGTGGCGCGAAGATCTACGGCACGCTGCGTGGCGCCGGCATCAGCAACGACAACCACGACATCGTCCAGCCCGAGCCCACCGGCCGAGGCCAGTCCGCCGCCATGCTGAAGGCGCTCCGCTCCGCGGATCTCAGCGCCTCCGACATCAAGCACGTGAATGCCCACGGCACGTCGACTCCGCAGGGCGACCTGACCGAAGCCGGCTCCATTGCCGCTGCGCTCGGGTCGGCCGTTGATAACTGCATCGTGACCTCCACCAAGTCGATGACGGGTCACCTTCTCGGTGGTGCCGGCGCGCTGGAGACCTTCGCCACGGTGATGGCACTGAAGACCCGCCAGGTGCCGCCGACGATCAACATCGAGAACCTGGAGCCCGGGCTCCCGATCGACGTCGCCGTGAACGAGGTGCGGGAGCTGCCCGAGGGTGAGCTGGCCGCCGTCAACAATTCGTTCGGCTTCGGCGGCTCCAACGTCGCCGTCGCGGTGTCCAACGAGAACGTCACCGCCTGATAGACCCGATAAAAGAGGGGGCGGATCCGGTTGGCCGGATCCGCCCCTTTCTTTTGCCTGACCGGACACAAATCTGCGTATACGTGAAGGCCTTGTCTATAGGGGAGGCCTCCGCGTATACGCAGATTTGTGCTCGGGCGCGGGAGGAAGGTGCGTGTGCGCGTCAGATGACCTGGTGCAGCCAGCGCACCGGGGCCTCCTCGCCGGCGTAGCGGAACACTTCGAGCTCCTCGTCCCACGGCACCCCGAGCATCCGCTCCATGGCCTTGTAAATGGTGTCGCCGCCCAGCGCCTCGTCGGCGATGGCGCGCTTGACCGCGTCTTCACGCAACAGCACGTCGCCGTGCACGCCGATCGTGGCGGTGTAGGGGCCGAGCGTGGGCGTGAAGCAGAAGCGCTGGCCGTCGGAACCCGGGCTGGGTTCCTCCACCACCTCGAAGCGCAGCTGGCCGAACTCGGCGAGCGCTGAGGCGAGGGCGGTTCCGGTTCCCTGAGCCCCTACCCAGGAGAGCTCCGCCCGCTTCTTGCCCTTCTCAGCCGGCTGTTCCGTCCATTCGAGGGAGGTCTTCGCATTCAGCACCGACCCCAGAGCCCACTCGATATGAGGGCACAGCGCTGCCGACGTCGTGTGGATGAAGATCATGCCACGCGCCGCCGGCTGCCTCACCGTGGTGAGTCGTTGATTCATGAGTTTCCTCCCTGATCAGGCCCGATTGCCTTCCCCTGCGATCGCGCGCCAACCAGTGAGGTCTCGATGAGCCATTCTGTTACACGTTCGCCGATGTGACAAGCGGCGACGTGGTAGATATGGGCCTCATGACTGCACCGCTGCCTCTCGACTTCGTCCTGTCCAGCTGCGATTCCCTCTCGCAGGTGAAGGCTGCCTCCTCCGGCCTGTACTGGCTGGCCGGCATCGCGGCGGAGGACGGGCGGGTCACCGTGCGTCGTCGGCGCCCGGACGGCGCGGTGGAGGATCTCACCCCGGAGGCGTCGGTGCGATCGCGAGTCATGGAGTACGGGGGCGGCGCCTTTGACGTGCAGGGCGACGTACTGGTCTACGTCGACGATGTCAGCCGTCGGGTCTGGCTGCGCGACGACCAGGGCGCGCGTGCGCTGACCGCCGAGCAGACACGATTCCGCTACGGCGGCTTGGCCTTGCACCTTGCGTCTCGCCGCGTGCTGGCCGTGCGCGAGGACCACGACGTCCAGCCCGAGCCGCGCACCGAGATCGTGGCTCTCGATCTGGACGATGAGAACCCAGACGGCGGGCAGGTGCTGGTGACCGGGGCCGATTTCTACGCGGGCATCGCCGTGCGCGGCGATCGTGTGGCGTGGTGTCAGTGGATGCATCCGAACATGTCCTGGGAAGAAGCGTCGGTGTGGGCCGCCCCGCTCGATGACCTGTCGAACGCGCTGGCTGTGTGCGCAAAGGAGGGCGTCTCCGCGCTGTATCCCTTGTGGTTGGACGATGAACGTCTCGCTTACGCCAGCGACGAGTCCGGCTACTGGAACTGGACGATCGCCGGGCCGGATGGCGCCCATACCTACCGCTCGGAGACCGACTGCTGCGGCCCGCTCTGGGTGTGCGACGCGCCCGCCCTGGCGTCGGACGGTGGGCGGCTGGCCTTCATCGAGTACCTCGACGGCTGGGGCACGCTCACGCTGTGGGATCCGGCGCCGGGCTCCATCGAGCGGCCGCTGTCCGGGACGGCGGATGTCGAGTCGATCTGTTGGTACGACGGAGAGCTGCACGCCGTCGTGTCGTGGCCTGATCGGCCGGGGTCGCTGGTGCGGCTGACGTCGACCGGGGATGTCGACGAGGTGGTGGGCTCCCCGGGGTTGGAGGAGGCCGTCGCGCCTCAGTCGCGCTGGGCGGAGGGGCCGGCGGGGCCGGTCCAGTTCTGGGCCTATCTGCCCGAGGGCGTCGAGCAGCCTCCGCTGCTGGTGAAGACCCATGGCGGGCCGACGTCGATGGCGACGGCGTCGTTCTCCGAGGAGATCCAGTTCTGGATCTCCCGCGGCTTCGCCTTCGCCGACATCAACTACGGCGGCTCGACGGGCTTCGGCAGGGAGTACCGCGAGCGCTTGAGGGGCCAGTGGGGCGTCCTCGACGTCGCCGACGTGGTGGCCTGCGTCGAGGAGCTGGCGAGTGCCGGACTGGTGGACCGGGCGCGCGTGGCCATCAAGGGAGGCAGCGCCGGCGGTTACACCACGCTGCAGTCGCTGGTGAGCACCGACGTCTTCGCCGCCGGAATGAGCCGCTACGGCATCGGCGATCTGGGCGCGCTGGCGACGGATACGCACAAGGCCGAGTCGCGCTACACGTTCGGGCTGGTCGGCCCCTGGCCGGAGGCCGAGGAGATCTACCGCGAGCGCTCTCCCCTGTTCCACCTCGACCGGCTGTCGACGCCCATGCTGATCCTGCAGGGGATGGACGACAAGGTGGTGCCGCCCAACCAGGCCTTCGCCATGGCGGATGCAGTGCGCGCGGCCGGCAAGCCGTTGGCGCTGATCACCTTCGAGGGCGAGGGTCACGGTTTCCGTCGGTTGGAGTCGAGGCGGATCGCGTTGGAGGCGGAGCTGAGCTTCCTGGAGCAGATCTTCGGCCTGCCGCTCAGCCCCGACGTGCCGAGGTTGGAGATCGAGAACTTGTAGGCAGGCCGAGGAGCTTTGCTGGGTTCCTGCGGATTCTTGCGCGGGGTCTTTTCGAGCTTCCCAGGGGCCCTGGAGGGGCCCCTGCCTGGGAGCAGAAGATGTAGCGGGAAGGGGTTGCGTCAGGTAGGGGGTCGGGTTCATGGTGGTAGTGCTTGGTCACGGTCGAACCCCGGTAGTCAGCCTTGGGGCCCCTGCCTGGGAGCCCGTTTTCGAGCTTGGTGGTGGAGAGCATGCGC
>NZ_JARGDO010000032.1 GCF_029211185.1 Tessaracoccus caeni | reverse complement strand
GCTGGTTCATCGTCGAGGTCCTCGGAACAGGGAGTGTGGTAACTCCTGATCCTGAGGGCCTCGACCCCTACCTCAGCACACCACCCTCACCCAGCGTGTCGCCCACCCACCGCAAGTACGAAGAGCCGACAAACTATAGGGGTCAGATAGCGGATCGCGAAGAGATTGTCTCACCGGCCTGCTGTGCGAAAAGCGCGTCCTGTCACGGTCTTTGAGGTGCGAGGAACGAGCCTCGAAAAGACCCAGCCGGCGGCCGGGAAACAGTCCCTGCCCCATCTCGCGCCGGCTCTTTTCGAGGCTTCGGCTCTGGGGCTCGTTCCTCGCCCAGCGCCTTCGCACCTCAAAGAGCGTGTGTGGTGTCTCCTCAGCGGGCGTTGTAGCGGTTGGCGGCGCTCAGGATGGCCTTCATCGAGGCGCTGGTGATGCTCGGGTCGACCCCGACGCCCCACAGCACCTGCGCGTCGTCTCCCTCGCCGATCTCGCACTCGACGTAGGCCACGGCGCGAGCGTCGCCGCCGGCGTCCAGCGCGTGCTCGGCGTAGTCCAGGACGCGGATGTGCACGCCCTCGGAGGCCAGCGCGTCGACGAAGGCCGAAACGGGGCCGTTGCCCTCACCCTCGATCTCGACGCCGGTGCGGGTGGGTCCGTTCACCGTCGCGTGCACGTGGAACTGGCCGTTGCTCGACATCGATCCGGCCGAGGTCAGCTGCCAGGGGCCTTCCTTCATGTACTCGCCGTTGAAGACGCCGAAGATCTCCTGCGCGGTGATCTCGCCGCCCTCAGCGTCGGTGTGCTGCTGCACGACGCGGCTGAACTCGATCTGCAGCCGGCGCGGCAAGTCCATCTTGAACTCGTTCTTCATCAGGTAGGCCATGCCACCCTTGCCCGACTGCGAGTTCACGCGGATGACGGCCTCGTAGGTACGCCCGACGTCGTGCGGATCGATGGGCAGGTACGGGGCCTCCCACGCGATCTCGTGGATGCCCTTGCCCTCCTTGGCGGCCTCGGCCTCCAGGTACTCCAGGCCCTTCTTGATGGCGTCCTGGTGGGAGCCGGAGAAGGCGGTGTAGACCAGGTCGCCGGAGTACGGCTGGCGGGCCGGCACCGGCAGCCCGGTGCAGTACTCGACGGTGCGGCGCACGTGGTCGATGTCGGAGAAGTCCAGCTCGGGATCGACGCCCTGGGTGTACAGGTTCAGCGCCAGCGTCACCAGGTCGACGTTGCCCGTGCGCTCGCCGTGACCGAACAGACAGCCCTCGACGCGATCCGCGCCGGCCATCTGACCGAACTCGGCCGCTGCCACCGCGGTGCCGCGGTCGTTGTGCGGGTGCAGCGAGACGGCGACGAACTCGCGGTTCTTGATGTTGCGGATGAAGTACTCGATCTGATCGCCGTAGGTGTTGGGCGTCGAGCGCTCCACGGTGGCGGGCAGGTTGAAGATGATCTCGCGCTCGGCGTTCGGCTGCCACACGTCGGAGACTGCGTTGCACACCTCGATGGCGAACTCGGTGGGCGTCTGGGTGAAGATCTCCGGGGAGTACTCGTAGCCGAACGCGACATCGCCCAGGTGCTTGTCGGCGTACTTCATCACCATCTCGGTGCCGCGGGTGGCCATGTCGATGCACTGCTGCTCGGTGATCCGGAACACCACATCGCGGAACAGCTTGGCCGTCGCGTTGTACATGTGGATGGTGGCGCGGTTGGCCCCCACCAGCGACTCGGCGGTGCGCGAGATCAGATCCTCGCGAGCCTGGGTCAGCACGGAGATGGTCACGTCGTCGGGGATCTTGTCGCCCTCGATCAGCTGACGCACGAAGTCGAAGTCGGTCTGGGAGGCCGAGGGGAAGCCCACCTCGATCTCCTTGAAGCCCAGCTGGATCAGCAGCTCGAACATGCGCATCTTGCGCGAGGGCGTCATGGGATCGATCAGGGCCTGGTTGCCGTCGCGCAGGTCGGTGGACAGCCAGCGGGGCGCCTTCTCGATGCGCTTGGTGGGCCACGTGCGATCCGGCACGTCGACGGGGATGAAGGGTACGTAGCGTCCCACCGGCATGGGCGTGGGCTGCTGTACGGGGCGGGGCTGAATGCGGGTCATCTGGGTTGCTCCTAGCTGGGGGTCTGTTCGGTCAGACGCAAGGCGAACCACCGCAGCGAGGAGGACCTGACCTTAAGAGAACGAGGCCTCGCTGCGGCGACCAAGGAGCAGAACTGCGGGTGCCACGTCGCACACGATAGCACGCGTTTTCCCGGCTGCAACGGAAAATCTGCCACGCGTGTCGCGCGTTCTCGCAGGCTTCCCTACTTGACGGCGCCCGACGTGAGGCCGCCGATGAGCCGCTTTTCGATCAGGGAGAACAGGATGATCACCGGCACGATGGCCACCATCGCGGTGGTGAACAGGTACTGCCAGTCCTTGATGTAGAGGCCGAGGAAGCGTGGCATCGAGACCGTCAGCGGCTGCAGATCGGGATCCTGCACCAGGATGAACGCCGCCGCGTATTCGTTCCATGTGTTGACGAAGACGAACACCACGGCGGTGACGATGCCCGGCCAGGTGAGCGGCAGCGAGATCCGGAACATGGTCTGCACGCGACCCAGGCCGTCGATCAGGGCCGCCTCGTCGATCTCTTTGGGAACGGCCGAGAAGAAGGCCTGCATCATCCAGATCGCGAACGAGAGGTTGAACGCGCCGTTGATCAGGATCAGAGCGGCCCATACCCAGTAGCCGCTCCAGCTGGAGAACTGCTGGTAGAGGCCGACGGCGAGCACGGTGGGCTGCAGCATCTGGGTGGTGAGCACCAGCAGCAGGAAGATCATCCGGCCGCGGAAGCGGAAGCGCGCGACGTAGTAGGCGGCCGGCGTGGCGACGAGCAGCACGACCGCCGTCGCACCGAAGGCGATCACGGTCGTGGCCAACAGCGAGCCGCCCGGCTGCACGTTGGACGACCACACCGTCAGGTAGTTGCTCCACAGGGGCTCGGTGGGCCAGTAGTCCGGCGGGATCCGCCGCACGTCGGCCTGCGACTTGAGCGAGCTGATCAGCATCAGCATGTACGGGAACGAGAAGAAGACGACGACGGCGAGCGCGCCGATCGCGATCAGGATGGGATTGGGGTTGGGGTTGATTCCCCCGCGGCCCTTCTGGTGCTGAACCTTGGCCATCAGTCAGTCCACCTCTTTCGTGGGACGCGCGGCGCCCAGATAGACCGCGATGATCACCAGGCAGAACAGGAAATTGACCACCGAGAGGGCGCTGGCGACGCCCGGTCCGAGTTGAAGCTTGTACTCGAAGACCAACGTCGTGGTGATGTGCCCGACGTTGTAGCCGGGCGTCTCGTTGAGGATCTTCAGGATCGGCAGCGAGTTGAAGACGTTGATGATGTTGATCAACGCGGCCACCGCGACGGCCGGTCGCAACATCGGCAGCACGACGAAGAGGTAGCGCTGAACCGCGTTGGCGCCGTCGACGTGGGCCGCCTCGATCACCTCGCCCGGCACCGACTGGAGGCCGGCCAGGATGGTGTAGGTGGTGAAGGGCAACGACACATAGACCGCGACGAACACCGCCACCCAGAACGCGCTGGTGGGGTCTTTCGTGAAGCCGCGGGCGGCCTCGAGGATTCCCGTGTCCACCAGCAGGCGGTTGAACAGGCCGACATCGCTCTGCAGGCCGTAGTTGAAGACGGTGGCGGTCATCACCACGGAGCTCGCCCAGGGCAGGATCACGAACAGCCGGATCACCTTGCGGAAGCGGAAGTTCTTGTTGAGGAACTGGGCCAGCGCCAGCGACAGCAGCACGGTGGCCACCACGACCACGACCACCCACACCACGGTGTTGAGCAGGATGCGCTCGATGGGCACCGTCGGGAAGGTGAGCGCGCCGGCCTTGCCGATGTAGTTGTCCAGGCCGGTGAAACCCTGCGCGAGGCCGTAGCGGTTGAACTTGATGAACGAGTAGTAGATCAGCAGCACCGCCGGCATCAGCACGACGCCGACGATCAGCAGCAGCGTCGGCGTCAGCCAGGGCAACGCCGCCAATGTCTCCTTGCGTTGTTTCTTCTTCACACTCGCCCTGGTGCTGGCGTCCAGCGGCGTCGTCGCGGTACTACTCGTCATCGCGCGTCCTTAAAGATCATGAAAGCTAAGGAAGGTGGTGCCACATACCGTAGTGGCACCACCTTCCAACGGTGTTACTTCACCGATTCAGGTGAGCAGCTCGGGCTAGCTGGTCGCGTCGACCTGGGCCTGAATGGCGGCGAGCACGTTCTCCGGGGTATCGCTCTGGAGCGTGCCCGCGGTGCCCTGCAGGGCGGCCTGCAGCGAATCCCACGCCGGGTTGCCGACGGGCAGGAAGCTCACGAAGCCGAGCGCGTCGTAGAACGGAGCATCGTCGCCGGCTTCGGCGGCGCCCTTCTCGATCATCGACGAGGTCACCGGAAGCAGCCCGGTGCCCTTGTACCAGCCCTCGTACATCTCATCCGAGTACAGCACGTCGAGCAGAGCGGCGGTGGCGGCCTTGCGGTCGGCATCCTGGTTGTTGAACGCGATGATGAAGTCGGTCACGCCGAGGGCCACGGGATCGCCGCTCTCGGACGGCACCGGCGCCAGGGCGAACTTGGTGTCGGGGAAGTCCTTGCGGGTCACCGACAGCAGACCGGAGTGGGACATCATCATGCCAAGCTTGCCATTGTTGAACAGATCGGCGGCCTGCTGACGGTTGGTAGAGCCGACGTCGGGCTGCGTCGAGCCGGCGTCGATCAGCTTCTTCATCTCGGCGAAGGCCTTGACGGCGTTGGGCTGGTTGGCGGTCAGCGTGCCGTCGACGGCCCAGTCGCCACCGGCGCCCCACAGCCACAGCGAGGACTCCACCTGGGCCTCCTCACGGCCGAGCGGGAGGCCGTAGCCGTAGGTGTCCGACCCGAGCGCCGAGATCTTGGCAGCGGCGTCCTCGAGTTCGGCCCAGGTCTTCGGGGGGTCGGCGATGCCGGCGGCCTCGAACAGGTCGGTGTTGTAGGCCATCAGGCGCGAGGTGGCGATGTCGGGCGCGGCCCACTGCACGCCGTCGACGCCGAGGCCGTTCTTCAGCAGCGCCGGCTCGATGGAGGCCAGCGTCTCGGCGCTCAGCACCTCGTTGATCGGGTACAGCAGCTTGCCTTCCGCGGCGGAGGCGAAGTTGTTGTCGTTCAGGATGTCGGGCAGGTCGCCGGCCTGGATGCGGGCCTGCACCTTCGACGAGAAGTCGTCCCAGCCCTCGATCTGCAGGTTCACCTCGACGTTGGTGTAGGTCTCCCTGAACTTCGCGATCACCGCGTCCCAGTCGGCCTTCGACGACTCGGCGTACGACGGCGCGAGAACGGAGATGGTGGTCTTGAGCGACGCGGGATCGGCTGCGGCGCCGGTGTCCGCCGGCTTGCTGGAATCGCCGGGATCAGTGGGAGCCGGGGTATTGCCACCACATGCGGTGAGGGCGAGGGCGCCCGCTACAGCGAGGGCGCTGAACTTGAGCAACTGCTTCACAGGGAAGTCCTTTCTTCGGTGCGACGCACCGCGAGCACGCGCTCGGAAGGAACACCCCCAAGAGCGCGTCGCGCGACAGCGTTAGCGTTGACACTAGAAGCGTAGGAGCAACCCCGCAACGGACCGCGGAACCCGTGATCAAATAGTTACAAAACGAACCGAAACGAACGACGAGAGTGCGCGGCTGTGGGCTGATCTAGAAACCCAGGCGGTTGAGGTACTTGGCGTCGCGCTGCCACTCCTTCATCACCTTGACGTGCAGCTTCAGGTGCACCGGCGTGCCGAGCAAGGCATTGATCTGGAGCCGGGCCGTGGTGCCGATGTCGCGCAGCCGCTCGCCCTTGTGACCGATCACGATGCCCTTCTGGGAGGCGCGCTCGACGACGATGGTGGCGAAGACATCCAGCAGCGGCTTGTCCTCGGGCCGGTCCTCGCGGGGCAGGATCTCGTCGATCATCACGGCGATCGAGTGCGGCAGCTCGTCGCGCACGCCCTCGAGCGCCGCCTCGCGGATCAACTCGGCGATCAGCGTCTCCTCGGGCTCGTCGGTGAGTTCGCCATCCGGGTAGTACATAGGCCCTTCGGGCAGCAGGGAGACGAGCGCGTCGGCCACCAGGTCGA
The DNA here is from genome assembly GCF_029211185.1 of Tessaracoccus caeni. GTDB lineage: Bacteria > Actinomycetota > Actinomycetes > Propionibacteriales > Propionibacteriaceae > Arachnia > Arachnia caeni. The sequence goes on along the minus strand of NZ_JARGDO010000032.1, from coordinate 9,685 downwards.
CCTGCTCGCCCTCCAAAGCAGAACACGGGATCACCTCGGACCACTCGATGCCGACCTCGTCGGCCACCTTGCTGATGTCGGCCAGGTGCGAGAGCTGACGCTGCTTCGAGACGAGATCGGTCTTGGTGGCCACCGCCACGAAGATCGGCCGACGCTCCAGCTTGGCCAGCTCGCCGATGATGTACTTGTCGCCCGGGCCGATGCGCTGGTCGCACGGCAGGCAGACGCCCACCACGTCGACCTCAGACCAGGTGTCATAGACCAACGCGTTGAGGCGCTGCCCCAGCAGCGTGCGAGGACGGTGCAGCCCAGGGGTGTCGATCAGCACCAGCTGGCCGTCGGGGCGGGTCAGGATGCCGCGCACCGCGTGCCGGGTGGTCTGCGGCTTGCTCGACGCGATCGCGATCTTCGCGCCCACCAGGGCGTTGGTCAGCGTCGACTTGCCGGCGTTGGGCCGACCGACGAAGCAGGCGAAGCCCGAGCGGTAGGTGCCTGCGGGGGTGTTACTCATCGTCGTCCTCTTCTGCGTGCCGTCTCATGGCCGCGTCTTCTTCAGGGCTCAACTGTCGCACCAGAACGGTGCCAATCTGGTGCCGCCGGCCGACCGAGCGGTCGGCGATCATCTCTATGCCGTCGACGACCACCGCGGAACCGGGGATCGGCACCAGGTTGAGGTGCTTGGCCATCAGGCCGCCGACCGTCTCCACGTCGTCGTCATCGAGATCGACGCCGAACAACTCGCCCAGCTCGTCCAACGCGAGCCGCGACGATACACGGTAGCGCCCCGGCTCCACCTTCTCGATGGGCGGCGTCTCGGCGTCGTACTCATCGACGATCTCGCCGACGATCTCCTCGAGGATGTCCTCGATGGTGGCCAGCCCCGCGGTGCCGCCGAACTCGTCCACCACGATCACCAGGTGCGAGTGGCTGAGCTGCATCTGGCGCAGCAGTTCGCTGACCGGCTTGGAGTCGGGGCAGAAGGTGGCGGGACGCATCAGATCCCACACCGTCTCGCGGCGCTCCGAGTCGGGATAGTCGTAGATCCGCCTGGAGACGTCCTTCATGTAGATCACGCCGAGGATGTCGTCCAGCCCATCGCCGACCACCGGGATCCGCGAGAAACCGGAGCGCAGCGCCAGCGACATGAGCTGGCGCAGCGTGCGATCGCGCGTCACGAAGATCACGTCGGTGCGGGGCACCATGACCTCCTTGACCAGGGTGTCGCCCAGCTCGAACACCGAGTGGATCATCTTCGACTCCCCGGCCTCGATCAGGTCTTGGGCCTCCGCCATGTCGACGAGTTCACGCAGCTCCGCCTCGGTGGCGAACGGTCCTTCGGAGAAGCCCCGCCCCGGGGTGAGGGCATTGCCGATCAGGATCATCAGCTGCGCCACCGGCCCCAGCACGGTGGTGAGCACCACGATCAGCGGGCTGAAGATCCGAAGGAGCACCTCGGGGCGCTGGCGGCCGACGGTGCGCGGCGCGACGCCCCACAGGATGAAGGACACGGCCAGCATCACCAGGACCGTCAGGAGGATGCGCTGCCAGTCGGGCTCGATGCTGGTGAAGACGACGATGCCCACCAGCGCGATGGCGCCGATCTCCAGCGTCATCCGGGCGAACATCAGGGCGTTGATCGACGGTGCGGGGTCACTCGCGATCCGCTTCAGCAGGGTGAGGTTTCGGTCGCCGCCCTGCGTCATCCGCGCGGCGCGTCCCTTCGTGGTGACCGTGCAGGCGGTCTCCAGCGCCGCCAAGAGCGACGCCCCCAGCGCGAGGGCTAGGGCGATGGCCAGTTCAATCCATTCGGACTGCGTCACGGAAGTCGATCACTCGCTCAGGTTGGTGTGAAGGTTGCGGGCAAGTCTACCCAGGGGGCGTGGAGGGTCCGGCGCCAGCTACTGGCGGGCCCGCTTGTCCCAGGCCGCGATGATGGCGTCGTTGAGGCCGAACATGATCGCCTTCTCCTCAGGCTCGGCGTGATCGTGGCCGAGCAGATGCAGCAGGCCGTGGATCAGCAGATACTCGGCCTCGGCGTCGGCGCTGCGACCGTTCTCCGACGCCTGGCGCGCGGTGACGGCCGGGCACAGCACGATGTCGCCGAGCAGGCCCATCGGCGGCTCTTCGCCCGGCTCGGGCGCACGCAGCTCGTCCATCGGGAAGCTCATCACGTCGGTGGGACCGGGCAGGTCCATGAACCGCACGTGGTAGTCCTCCATGGTGGCCTCGTCGACCAGCAGGATGGACAGCTCGGCCTGCGGGTGAATGCGCAGGTGGTCCATGGCGAAGCGCGCGAGCGCCACCAGGCCCAGCTCGTCGGCCGGCAGGCCCGACTCGTTGTTGATGTCGATCATCGCCGTCTCCTGTCGCCGCGCCGGTGCTGCGGCTCGGTCTCGGTGGTGTCGTACTGGTCGTAGGCGGCGACGATCTTGCCCACCAGGCGGTGGCGCACCACGTCGCGGGCGGTGAGCTGGCAGAACTCGATGTCCTCGACGCCGTCCAGGATCTGCTGCACCATGCGCAGGCCCGAGCGGGTGCCCGTCGGCAGGTCGATCTGGGTGACGTCGCCGGTGACCACGATCTTCGACCCGAAGCCCAGGCGGGTGAGGAACATCTTCATCTGCTCGGCGGAGGTGTTCTGCGCCTCGTCGAGGATGATGAACGCGTCGTTGAGCGTGCGACCGCGCATGTAGGCCAGCGGCGCCACCTCGATCACGCCGGCCGTCAGCAGCTTGGGCACCGATTCGGGGTCGATCATGTCGTGCAGCGCGTCGTAGAGCGGGCGCAGGTACGGGTCGATCTTGTCGTTGAGCGTGCCGGGCAGGAAGCCGAGCCGCTCCCCCGCCTCGATGGCCGGGCGGGTGAGGATGATCCGGCTGACCTGCTTGGCCTGCAGCGCCTGGACGGCCTTGACCATGGCCAGGTAGGTCTTGCCGGTGCCGGCGGGGCCGATGCCGAAGACGACGGTATGGCGGTCGATGGCGTCCACGTAGCGCTTCTGGTTGAGCGTCTTGGGTCGGACCGTCTTGCCACGAGAAGAGATGATGTCCTGGGTCAGGATCTGCGCGGGCGAGACGTCGTCGTCGCCCGACATGGTGATCACGCGCTCCACCGTCTCTCCGGTGAGGCCCTGGCCGGTGCGGATGATGGCGATCAGTTCCTGCAGCACCTCGGTGGCCTGGGCGATCGCCGCGGTGGAACCGCTGAGCGTGATCTGCCCGCCGCGGACATGCAGGTCCGCGGACAGCTGGTTTTCGAGGATGCGCAGGTAGTCGTCGCTGGGGCCGAGCAGGTTGACCATGTCGATGGAAGGCGGCACGTTGACCACGCGCGTGCCCGGCCGGTCGTCAAGCTGGTGTCGAGTCAGGGGAATCCTTAGCTAGTTCTCGTGCGCGAAGCGCGTCAGATAACTGCCATAGTCTATGCCACTGGTCCGACAAGGCGGTCAATCGATGATGGCGTCGTCCTCCTCGGAGATGACGTGCATCGCCGCCTCCTCGGCACTCGCCGCTCCCCCGCTGTAGCCGACGTCGACACCGAGGGTCTTCTCGTCGCCGCCCGCCGCCTGCACGGCCATCAGCCGGCCTGCGCGTTCCTTGCCCACCTGGCGCGGCTCGTTGTTGGGGTTCCAGGGCTCGTCGGCCGACGGCTCGGGCTCGGGAACCTCTTGCTTGATGCGCATCTCGAGGGTCTCGCCTTGGCGCATCTCAGCCGGGGTGTTGCCGAATCCTTGGGCCGGCGACCAGCGCTCGGGGCTGGTGTACCCCTCGTCGAGCACGTCGTCCACGCCCCGATCGACCAGGGAGTCGGACTGCTGCAGCTGGTCCAACTGCTCGGACTCGTCAGGGACCATCACATCGGTGAAAACGTCGTTGCCTTCCATGCCCCCATCCTGCCACCACCGCCATGCAGTGGGGATTGATTAGGGGTATGTCTCGATTTCCGCCTGTGGCCTAGCCGATCGACGTGAGTACACTCTGCCGGGTGACAGCAGAGACCTCCCGCCGCGCCGAGCCCGCCTTCGCCGAACGTCAGCGCGGGCCCTACGACCTGATCGTGGCGCTGTTCTGCTCGCTGTTGCTGATCTCCAACATCGCCGCCGTGAAGCTGATCCAGATCGGTCCCGTGTGGGAGCCCTTCGGGCTGCCGGTGCTGCCGCTCATCACCGACGGCGGCGCGCTGCTGTTTCCCCTGACCTATGTGCTCGGCGATGTGCTGGCCGAGGTCTACGGCTTCAAGGGCTCTCGACGCGCGATCCTGATCGGCTTCCTGGTGTCGGTGGTCGCCTCGGTGACCTTCCTGCTCGTCGGCCTGGCCCCCGCGGCCAGCGACTGGACCAACCAGGAGGCCTTCGACGCGATCCTCGGCTTCGTGCCCCGCATCGTCGTCGCCTCCTTGCTGGGCTACCTGGCCGGGCAACTGCTGAACGCGTGGGTTCTGGTGCGGATGAAGGCCGGTAACGGCGGTCTGTGGACGCGCCTACTGGGCTCCAGCGTCGTCGGCAATGCGGCAGACACCACGATCTTCTGCCTGGTCGCCTTCGGTGGCGTGGTGGGCGCGGGCACCATGGTCAACTACATCGTCGTGGGCTACGTCTACAAGCTGGCCATGGAGACCCTGCTCCTGCCGATCACCGCGAAGGTGATCGGCATCGTCAAGCGCCACGAACCCACCTACGGCACCGAAAGCTGACCCGCCCTGCACGACCAACATGGCGTTTGCGGACCCCAGCAGCGTGCCCCCTACGAATGGCAGTAGGCTCCTTCCAGGCTGATCGGTGACTGATCGGCCACTGTGAAGACAGCGGGTACGCAGGCAGTGCCCGAGGCGACTGGCTCGCCGTTTGATGCCCTCCGCACCTGTTCTTCGTGAACTCAGGAGGTCTCGCGTGGCACTGAAACACCTCATCGTGGTTGTCCCCGGCATCGGAGGAAGCAATCTGACGAGCACGGATGGCCGGTTGCTCTGGGGACACAGTCTCGGAAACACAGCCATCACCGCGTTCCGGCCGGAGCCGCTCGCGATGGATGAGACCGTTGTGCCCACGGGACTGCTCCGCGTCCCCGGAGTCGCCCCCTGGTCGGCGTTCGCGAGCTACGACGCTTTGATCCGCAATTTCAAGGGACGACTGAGGCTGAGCGATGGCGCCGTCACTGTCGCGCGCGCGGATGGAGTACCCAACCCGGGGGCGAGCGTGATCGAGTTTCCCTACGACTTCCGTCAACCAATGGCGGACTCTGCGGAGCGCCTGCAGCGTGTCATCGATAGCGTTCGGGGGGACCGCCGGGTGGTCATCGTGGCGCACTCCATGGGCGGATTGGTGGCCCGATGGTGGTGGGGCGTCCTTGGCGGTCATCGCGTCTGCGATGGCCTGATCACAGTCGGAACCCCACACCGGGGTGCCCCGAAGGCACTCGACTGGCTGCTCAACGGCGTTCGGCTTGGTTCAGGACCGCTGGAGTCGATCACGCGCAGCGCTTTCTCGGATGCCACCGACACCCTGCACACGTGGCCGTCGATGTACGAGCTTCTCCCCCGCTACCGTGCCGTGCAGATCGCTGAGCGCCAGGTTTACCCGCACGAGATAACGTACCCATCCGAGAGTTTCCGCGATCTGGCTCGAGAAGCCTACAACGCACACCTTCAGTTGGAAGGTGCATGTCAGGAGGCTGCCGACGAAAGCCCCGAATCATCGTTCCTGGCCTTCTACGGCAGCGGACACGCGACGCCTTCCTACGCCACCTCCACCGGAGGGCGGATCACGATGAGCAAAGAGGATCCGCCGTGGTTCGACACGCAGGGTTGGGAAGGCGGCGACGGCACGGTGCCGGCGATGTCCGCCACCCCAGTTGACCGCGCCGACCAGGTCAACGAGCGGCGGTGGCTGCCGCAGCACCATCTGAAGCTGGCCGCAGCGAAGGAAGTCGCGGCGCAGGTGGCGCAGTTCGAGCAGGCGTCGCTGGGTGCGGTCCGCGGGAACACCATTCCCACCGACCCCTGGATCGGGCTGGACTACGACGAGGTGGTGGCCGCAGGCGTCCCCAACAAAATCGGCTTCCGTCTGAACGGCTCCCCCATCGACGGCGTGACGCCCCAGGCAACAATTAACCAGGCAGGGCGAGCAGTCCGCCTTGAGGTCGAACGCGCCGACGACGGCTGGCTGGCCGCCGTGCCCCCTCTTGGGCCCGGTAGTTACGACTTCACGATCAACCTGAACCATGTAGACAAAGTCGATCGGGTGACAACAACGAGCGTTCTCGGGGTGATCGAGCCATGACGACCTGGCAGCCATGGAACCGGGCCGAAGCCCCCGAGCAACTGGCCGACTATGTGCAAACCGATACGACACGGCTGCTGCTGCCTGCGCCGCTAGCTCAGCGCCTGCCCGCTCCGGGGGACGGTCGCTCCGCTCAGGCCAAGGCACGGGTGATCTACGAGGTGCTGTCCGAGGCCGGCACTCAATACGTGCACGAACCAGCCACCAGCCCCAAGGGCGGACAGGCGATCCGGCCGCCCGACCAGGTGCTGTCCCGACCGAAACACGGCACCTGCATCGACCTGGCACTGGTCTACGCGGGCACATGCTTGGATGCCGGCCTTCGTCCCATGGTGGTTGTGGTCGACTCGACCGCCGGCCTCTCCTCCCACGCTCTGGTGGTGGTGTGGCTCGACGGCCAGTGGACGTTGAACGGTGACGACGAATGCCCCTTCGACGGCGAGTTCTTCGTCACCCCACCGCGCCTTGATTCAGGGCTGTCGTTGATCGACGCGCTGCGCGAGTCTGATGCGAGCACCGGGGCCTTCGTCGCCGTGGACGTTCAGGCGATGGCGCGCTCAGCACACGCCTCCCCGGGATCCTGGAACTACGCGCTGCGACAAGGGCACCGAGTGCTCGCCACGACCGCTATCGCAGGCGGCGAATGGTCTTGGGGCTTCGGCATCGATGTCGGGCAGTCGCGCCGTCTCCGACCTCCATGCACTCCCCACGCTTGGAGTCACGATGAAAGGCAAGGCCTCGCTCAGCCTTACGCCGATCCAGTTGAGGAGTTAAGTCCACTGACCCAGCTCAAGGCCCGCTCCGGCAAGATCCCGTTCCTGCCCCGTGACGAACTCGACCTCCTTCTCGACTGGGTGGACCCCAGCGGCGATGGCACCGAACAGGCGGCCACGGGCGATCACTCCAAAGCCTCTGTACGCGTCGTCACCGGCGTCGGAGGCAGCGGCAAGACCCATCTGGCTGCGGAACTATGTCGCCGGCTCGCTGACCAAGGCTGGTACACGGGCTTCATCCCCAGACCGCTCCGGTCGTCGACGCCCCCGTCAACCTCGTTGCGCTGGCTGTGCGAGGTGGTCTCTCCCGTACTCGCCGTCGTGGACTATGCCGACGAGTTCGACAAGAACTACCTGACCGAGTTGCTTGAGACACTGGCCGCCAGGGAACAGCGTACGCGGGTTCTCCTCACGGCACGTGCTGATGGGACTTGGCTGTCTGACGTGACGCGCTCGTTGCAGGAGCGTGCTGTCCACGTGCGGCTCGAACTGCCTACCCCCCTGACCCGGCGCCACCCCAACGTCAACAGGCTGTTCTCACTCACCTTCAGCCGATTCGTCGACGATGACAGGAACGCCGATCCGAGCATCCGGCTGCCCGAGCAGACGAACTGGACGACGCTGGACGTGGTGATGCAGGCCTGGCTCGCGGCAAACCAGAGCGACCACACCGAGGCCCCCAAGACAAAAGAGGAGCTGTACGAGGAGGTGCTTTTCGACCACGAGGTCCCCTACTGGCAGCACACGATCGACAACGAGTTGCGCCCGCCATCGTGGAGCACCGAGAGGACCGCAGTGCCAGGCGAGCTCGCCGATAGCGGAACAAATGACGCAACTTCCTTCACATTGGTGCCGCCGGAGACGCTCGCCACGGCGGGGGCTGCGCTAACGCTGGTCGCACCAACTCCCGACCACGTCATGGAAGTCCTCGATCGCCTCGGGCAGCGCCCTTCTGGTGAACCATCCTGGGGACAAATCGGCCACGTGCTCACACGACTGCTCCACGAGTCCGGGGAGGGCGTAGCGCTGCGCCCGGATCCCGTGGGCGAATACCTGGTGCTGCGCCAGTTCACTCCGAAACCCCGAGCGCACTCCACCCCAGGTTCCCCGAAGCAGTTCAACCCGGAGCTCCTGGAGGCTCTCCTCCCGAAGGAGCCCCTCCCCTTGGCGGAACCAACGACCACCCTTCGGCGGGAGGCGTTCGCCGAACACACGGAACGCGTCCACGAGGAGTTCACCCGAGCCACCCTGGTCGTCTCCCGCGCGGCGCAGCTTGATCGCTTCTGGGGCAGTGCGCTGGCCGAGGAATGCCTAGCCGTCAACCCGCACATGTGGCCACAGGCGCTCAGCCACACACTGCGTCAGGGCGGGGTGTTCGCCGGCGCACTGGAGAAGATGCTGGGAACACTGACCACGCTCTCGACGAATCCATTGCCGCTCGAACTGCTTGCCCAGCTACCCACTGGCCATGGCGCGCTCCGCGGGTTTGCGCTGGCTGCGGCCCGCGCCCTCAGGCCCACTCTGCCAGAGGCGCCACTCCCCGACGACCGGGAGCGTCTCGCGGGCTGGCTGAACGACTACTCGGTGCGCCTCGCAGAGACAGGGGACCGTGCCGGAGCCCTGAAAGCCATCGACGAAGCCGTCACCATCAGACGTCAACTCGCCGAAACCAACCCCGCCGCCTTCCTCCCCGACCTCGCCGGTTCATTGAACAACCAAGCCAATCAACGCGCCGAAGTCGGGGACCGTGCTGGTGCTCTGGAAGCCATCGATGTAGCCGTTACCATCAGTCGTCAACTCGCCGAAACCAACCCCGCAGCCTTCCTACCCAACCTCGCCATGTCGTTGAACAACCAAGCTAAGCAGCGTTCCGAGGCTGGGGACCGCGCTGGTGCTCTGAAAGCCATCGACGAAGCCGTCACCCACTACCGCCAACTCACCGAAACCAACCCCGCCGCCTTCCTCCCCGACCTCGCCGTGACGTTGAACACCCAAGCGGTTGTGCGTTCCGAGGTCGGGGACCGTGCTGGTGCTCTGAAAGCCATCGACGAAGCTGTCACCATCAGACGTCAACTCGCCGAAACTAACCCCGCAGCCTTCCTCCCCGACCTCGCCATGTCGTTGAACAACCAAGCCACCATGATCTCTGCGGTTGGGGAGCGCGCTGGTGCCCTGCAGGCCAGCGACGAAGCCGTCACCCACTACCGCCAACTCGCCGAAACCAACCCCGCCGCCTTCCTACCCAACCTCGCCGGCTCGTTGAACAACCAAGCCACCATTCGTTCCGCGGGCGGGGACCTTACCGCTGCACTCCAGACCATCGACGAAGCCGTCACCATCAGACGTCAACTCACCGAAACCAACCCCGCCGCCTTCCTCCCCGACCTCGCCATGTCGTTGAACACCCAAGCGGTTGTGCGTTCCGAGGCTGGGGACCGTGCTGGTGCTCTGAAAGCCATCGACGAAGCCGTCACCCACTACCGCCAACTCACCGAAACCAACCCCGCAGCCTTCCTCCCCGACCTCGCCGTGACGTTGAACACCCAAGCGGTTGTGCGTTCCGAGGTCGGGGACCGTGCTGGTGCTCTGAAAGCCATCGACGAAGCTGTCACCATCAGACGTCAACTCGCCGAAA
>NZ_JARGDO010000031.1 GCF_029211185.1 Tessaracoccus caeni | reverse complement strand
TCAACGGCTTGATCGAGCTCCACCGCCGCATCGCCCGCGGCTTCCGCAACCGCGAGAACTACCGACTACGCATGCTCCTCATCGGCGGAGGACTCACCCTCGACCCACCGCAGGTATGAAGAGCCCGCAAACGACTCACGTAACAGAACCTAGACGCCCGAGCTTTGCATCGGAGGACTGGCTGAAGCATTAGCCCTATAGAAGCTCCGATGTGTTCGATGCCCGCGTCGAGTCACTCAAGTCGCTCAGTAAGTCTAAAATCATCGGAATCTCGGAAATCATCAGCATTTCGTCTCGTGAACCCCCGCTGAATTCTCGGGCCAGCGGTGAGTGATGGAGTTGCTTTACGAACTTTCCCAGTCTGCGTAGTATGGTTGGCGCTACTTTGTTCCCACCCGAACGAATCTCGCGCGATGCATCAGTAAAAACCTCGCTGAGCCAGGGATAGTCCTCGCGGAACAGTCCGGCGAGTACGAGGAGTGCTGTCGCGCTATCACCGCTATGAGCGATTTCCATGGAGATTTCACGCAATATAAAGGGATGTAGGCGAGGGCGCTTTCCGCGATAGAGGTCTTCTCGGACCGCGTCGACATCGAAGTCGCGCATCCGGGAACTTAGTGAGCGAACGCTGGTAACGAGATCCTCAAGTATTTCGTGCTGAGGCCGCATCTGCTGTTCTTCTGGCGGCGAGGAGGGGATTGAGGCGAGGTCGTTCTCCAGGGTGGGCCACAACGCTGGCAAGCTACGTGAGACGATGGTGTCCTTTACCGGATGCTCGGCAGCGTTGTTAATCGCTCGGACGATCTCTATGATTCCGTCCTTCTCGACTTTCTGGGCCTGGAATTGCGAGAGTGGGCCACTGAGATCCCGCAGTTCTAGCCCAAAGAGCAAAGGTACGACCTTGGCGTCGAGCATCGATTTTGAAAGCGCGCCCGCCTCAAACAAAATCCATTCGGAGCGGACATTTTCAGGTGTAATGCAGATAATCCCGAAATTTGATGATTCTAGCTCGCCGGATATTGTCTGCGCCCAGCGCTCCCCGGCGCCGATGTCTTTGTCGGAGAGAAATGGCTCTACGTAGTTCAGGGGAAGCGGAAGCCAATTTTTCAGTGCCGTGGCTAACGCTTTACTTCTCGTGCCGCTCCAGCTAATAAATACTTTCACTCGCCGCTTCCTTCCCGAGACCCGACTCGCCATGATATTACCTCCATGGCGAACCCGCAACAAGGACTCGCCGACTGAAGGTTGTATCGGGGTCGATGCCGTGGAAGCGAGCTGTTTCGGTAGTCTTGCTGGTAGCGGAGCGTGGTCCGGTGAATTGGGTAGCGCACCGTGGTGAGGCAGTTAAGTTTGTCGTTCGTCCTTGATCACGGGAGGATCGTTGCAGATGGCTCGAAAGGTGCGCTCCAAGCCAGTGGGGTGTCGATGAAGTAGGTTTCGTTTGGGTGGGAGAATGGGGTTCACGGTGAATAGGGTTGCTCCCGCTCTCGTGTTGACACCGGGTAATCGCGACGAGTCGGAACGCATGCTACGTTCACCGACAGTGCCGGCCAGTGCCGCGGTGCTGGCAAGGATCGTGTTGCTGGCCTCTGGCGGGGTAGCGAAACAGGTGGTCGCGGAGATGGCGGGGGTGTCTCGCACGACGGTGAACCTGTGGCGGGGCCGCTATCAGGAAAGTGGACTCAAAGGCCTGTTGGTTGTACCGCGCTCTGGTCGTCCGAAGCAGATCGACGAGTCGGCGATCGTGAGTGCGACCTTGATGCCGCCGGCGAAGAGTCTGGGGATCACGCACTGGTCCTCTCGGCGGTTGGCGGCGTGGCTGAGGGTGGATCACTCGACGGCGGCTGGTGTGTGGAAACGCTACGGGATCAAGCCTTGGAAAACGGAAACGTTCAAGTTTTCCACCGATCCGCAACTGGAGCCTAAAAACCCGAGACGATTCAGTTTCGTGGTTTACTTGGCGGTTTTGGCAGGCGTTCAGGTTTGAGGAGAGGCATTACTGCTGGACTGGATTTGCGTGACGGCGCTCAGTCCAACGTGTCCGAGTTGTTGCGGACAGTCGCACTCGTAGCGTTGGGCGCGACTGAGGAGGTTGATTAGGTAGCTCCAAGGTTGTGAGACTTCGTTCTCTGCTCGATGCTTCATAAAGAGATTCACCGGGCCGTGAATCTTCTTAAGTGGGTGATGCCAGGCGCGAAGTGCGATCTTCTCATCGATGAAACCCTGCACGATGTAGCCGCCCAATGAATCATAGAGCGCGAGGGAGTAGTTGATCTCGTCCCAATCTGGATCGCCCAGATTGGGAAAAGCGTCGTGTCGCGCTGCAATGAACAGCAGTCGACGTCCGCGTGCTGCCTTGGGGTCGACCAATAGCTCATGAAGGCGTTGGTAAGCTGCTGCCTTTGCGCTCTCTATGCCGGCATCCCTAGCGTCGTTGCTGACTTCTCGCGCCACCTTATCGCTCTGTCGAGCGGACCAGATTGCTGCAATAACTGCGAGAACGGCGATGAGAACTGCTACCCAGTCAGCCATTTGTTTCCTAACTACTTGTTGTCCGGGAGTGTATCGGTAGCCTCTCGGTGGCGGTGCTGGAGTCCACGTTTAAGCTACAGCAGGATCGGCCACGGATAGTTGAGGAGCTCTTCGGGTGGTCGCGTGGCGGCCGTTGCTTCATGGTTCCAGCCAGCCGCACGGTATGAGTCGGCATGGCTGGCTGTAGGATCGCCTGCGACCGCAGCCTTCAGAAGGTGGGCGCGCGCGGCGAGTGACGTGGCCGAGATCTTGTCGAAGCGGCGAATGAGCGGAGCTAGCATCGCAGACGCACGACGAGCGTCTCCTGCCTTGGCGAGGCATTGTGCGCGCGTCAAATCGGCGATGAGATAGGCAACCGAACCGCGCAGGGAGACCCGCTGGGCTTGACTGGCGAGTTCGAGCGCCTTTGTCGGAGAACCCCAAGCAAGTTCGACGCTCGCATCGACCAGGAGCAGGTAGGTTTCGGCGACCCAGCCTCGGTCAGGAACGTCGGCGCGAGCTTTGGAGAGCCAGTCGCGGCACTGATCTAGTGAGTGATCGAACGTGACGGCTGCAAGGCTGGCGGCGGACCAAAACGCGAGGTCGCGTTCTTTGAATGCCTCCGCTTCAGTGCGGACTTGTTCCAAGAGACGCTCGGGCGTTTCGGCATCAGCGGATTCTGAGATGCGTGTCGAGGGGAGCCCGGCTAGGTGAGCGATCTCGGCGAGCCGTCGAATGGCGAAGCCTCGCTGGGAGACATTCGCGTACTCGCCCTGAGTGGTGGCACGGAATGCGGCGGCATGTGCCTCTTCGTAGCTTCCCAAGAGCTTCAACGTGTCGGCGTATGCGGTCAGTGCATCAACCACTCCCGTGACGCCGATTCGTTGGTGGATGTGCGGATCATCGCACAAGCCTCGCAGCAGTTTGGCCGACGTCGCGAGGTCGCCCTTCTCCTGCAGGGTCAACGAGCGCCTCACGACAGCAGCATCCCGAGCACGCGGGTGGAGCTGGACGACCGTGTCGGCGAGCTTGCCGAGTCTTGAATATTTGGCGCGGTGGAGCGTGGCAGCGATTTCGTTTGCCGTGCGGGGCCAGGCCCGCAATGTGAAGCGGTCTTGGGGACGGGCAAGCAAGATGCGGAGAGCGGTCCGGGCTTCACCCATGCGAACGTGAGCCCTGGAAACCAGTTTTCGTCGGGTGATCTCATCAACGCCACGGAACAGACGGGTGATCTCATCAACACCACTGAACAGAACAGGTGAGAGCAGCGCTGTGACAATCTCATGGTGTCCAAGGTCATAGGCGACCGCAGCCGCAGCGAGGAGCCGTCGTGGCAACGGGATCTGTTGGTAACGGTCCTCAGGAGGGGATGTAGAGGGAGGGGAGTGCGGTGTTGGATTCCGAGGATGAGGCAGGAGCGGGAGTACATCCTGAGCACCGCCATTGAAGATGATCATGCGATCACCCAGTGTGGTGTTCAGCCTCTCGACGGTCGCATGGACAGGTTCCTTGTCGTAGTGCACCCAATGGAGGAGAGTCGGTGAGCACCGGGCAAGCACCGGCATGACGTCTGTATCCCGCCCGGAGTAGCCCAGCACGAGAACGCGCTTGTCCAGCAGCTCAGCTCGCAGCCTCGCTTGAGCTTCGGGAGGAAGACCATCGGCGTATTGCCTGACGGTGGTGATGATGGTGTCGGGTTCGTCCCATCGGCCGTGCAGATGCCACGCGGAGCCACCGGCGGCCTCGATGAGCGTGTCCATGTTCAAGGTGATTTGCTCGGCGTCGAGCTTGGCGAGTAGCAGATGGTTGTCGTTCGGGGTCTGAGTGCTGACGTCCACGTAGGTGCTGAACACGATGTCCCGATCCTGAACCTGACCGTCGAGGATCTCGACCAACGGCTCTAGCCAGATGGCGGCTGGTTTGTGTTCCGCAGCTGGGTCATCTGGTGGGTCAATGCGAGTCGTCAGGGGCTGAAGAACATCCAGTTGAGTGGGCGTGAGCCCGTCTCGGATGAGACGGCCCCATGTCTTTCGCATCAGCTCGTCACCTGAAGGAATGCCAGCCGGAGCAGCCAACGAGATCCCCGCTCCAGTGAGGACAACGTCGTACTGGGGCACGCGGGGCGATGGTCCGTATGGCTCGTACATGTCACGGCCTCCCAAGGCTTATGACGACCTCAAGTAAACAGCCCTTTGGTCGAGATGGTCTCTCGGCCGTCGGCTGGCTCTCTTCGAGGCTCGCGAACTCGCACCTCAAAGAGCGTCATCGGTGCTTCGCGCCTACCCAGACTGTCGAGCCCCGTTCGTCGCTGCTACGAGGTGAATTCCTCCAGGGTGGTGCGGGCCTGGTCGAGCCAGCTCTGGTAGGTGGCGATCGACTGCTTGGCGTCCTTGGCCTTGCGGGCGTCGCCCTTGGCCTCGTGCGCCTCCAGATCCTTGTTCAGCTTGGCGATCTGGGCCTCGAACATGGCCACCGTCTCCTCGGCCCGGCGACGGGCTTCGGGGTCGGTGCGCTTCCACTCGTCGTTCTCCACCTGGGAGACCTTGTCGGAGACGCGACGCACGCGTACGTCGAGGTCTCGCATCGCGCCTCGCGGCACGTGACCCAGGTCGTTGAACTGGGACAGGAACTCGCGGTAGATCGCCTTGGCCTTGTCGGCTTCGGTGACGCCCTGCAGATCCTTCTCCACCTGCTCCACCAGGGCGGTCTTCGCGGCCAGGTTCTCGGCCTGCTCGCCGTCGACCGCGCTCTGTGCCGTGGTGCGGGCGTCGAAGAAGGAGTCCTGGATGGCCCGGAAGCGTGCCCAGAGCTGGTCGTCCTCGGCGCGACGGGCGCTGCCGGCGGCCTTCCAGCGTCGCATCAGATCGCGGAAGGCGGCGGAGGTGGCGGCCCAATCGGTGGAGGCGGCCAGCGGCTCGGCCTCGGCGATGATGGCTTCCTTGAGCGACTTCGACGCGTCGCGGCGCGAGTTCAGCTCGGCGAAGTGTGCCTTGCGGCGGCGGGTGTAGGTGGTGCGCGCTGAGCTGAAGCGGTGCCACAGATCGTTGTCGGTGGCGCGGTCGACGCGGGGGAGCGCCTTCCACTCGTCGAGCAGGGTGCGGAAGCGATCGACGCCACCGCGCCAGTCCTCGCCCTGAGCCAGCGTCTCGGCCTCTTCGACCATCGCCTGCTTGGCGGCGATCGTCGCGGCGTTCTGCTCCGCGCGCGCGGCCTTGCGTGCTTCGATCTGGGCCGGCAGCTGCTCCTCCAGCGCGCTGAGGCGCGTGGTCAGGGCGGCAAGGTCGCCGACCGCGTTGGCGGTGGCCACGTTGTTCTTCGCCGACGTGATGGCGTTCTTCGCTTCCTCAGGCGACATCGCCTTGGCCGCGAACCGGGACTCGAGGAGGCCTACCTCCGCTGCCAGGTTCTCATAACGACGCACGTAGAACGCCAGTGCTTCTTCGGGGGTGGAGTCGGGGATCTGCCCGACGCTTCGTTCGGTGTCACCCGTGATGACGTAGACCGTGCCGTCGGGATCGACCCGGCCGAAGTCTGCGGGCGCTTGCTGTTCGCTCATGGGCCAACATTAGCCGGAGACGCGGTTCTGCGGATAGGCGCGCCAAACCTCGCACCCGCGTGGGGTTCTACAATGTGGGCGTGCTTGTCTCGCGTATCATCGTCTCTCCTTGGGAGGCCAACTCCTACCTGGTATCGGGATCAGGGGAGGCGGGCGAGTGCGTTGTCGTCGATCCGGGCATTCTCGGCGCCGGCTCGATCGTGGCCGAGATAGATCGCCTGAACCTGACGCCCGTGGCGCTGTTGGCGACGCACGGTCACCTCGACCACATCGGAGACGCCCACCTGCTGGCCTCCGAATACGACATCCCGTTGTACTGCGCGGCGGCGGATCAGCCCATGCTGACCAAGCCCTCGGAGGGGCTGGGGTTGGCCATGGTTCCGCTCATCCACCAGTTCCTCGGCCGCGATGCCCTGCCCGCGATCGCCGACGTGCGCGACTACGAGGGCGTGTTCGAGCTGGCCGGCCTGCGCATCACGCCGATCGCGGCGCCCGGGCATTCGAGGGGCTCGACGCTGCTGCACATCAGCGACGGTGCGGAGGAACTGCTGTTCTCCGGCGACGTGCTGTTCAAGGGCTCGATCGGTCGCACCGACCTGCCCGGCGGTAGCATGGCCGAGATGCAGGCCTCCCTCGCGGCCATGGTGAAGCGATTCGATCCCGGTCTCAGCGTGCTGCCAGGGCACGGCCAGGCCACCACGATGGCGGCGGAGATCGCCACCAACCCGTACCTCTGAACCCGCTTGAACCCCGTTCGTTAGAAAGGCCCCGCTCGTGCGACCCAAGCCCCTGTCCGGCTTCCCCGAGTTCCTGCCCGCCGGTCGCCTCGTTGAGAACCGCGTCCTCGACATCGTGCGTCGCACCTTCGAGCTGCACGGCTTCGCGCCCATTGAGACCCGCGCCGTCGAGCCGCTGAGCCAGCTGGCGCGCAAGGGCGAGATCGACAAGGAGATCTACGTCGTGCGGCGCCTGCACGCGCAGGAGGGCGATGCCGACGAGCTGGGGCTGCACTTCGATCTCACTGTGCCCTTCGCCCGGTACGTGCTCGAGAACTCGGGGCACCTCGTGTTCCCGTTCCGGCGCTTCCAGATCCAGAAGGTGTGGCGCGGTGAGCGTCCACAGGAGGGCCGCTACCGCGAGTTCCTGCAGGCCGATATCGACATCGTCGGGCAGGGGGCGCTGGCGGCGCACCACGACGTGGAGATCCCGCTGGTCGCGTTGGACGTGTTCGAGCAGTTGCACATCGACCTGGGCCTGCCGCCCGTGCGACTGCACGTGAACAACCGCAAGCTCGCGGAGGGCTTCTATCGCGGCCTCGGCATCGAGGATCCCGCCGCCGTGCTGCAGCGCGTCGACAAGCTGGACAAGATCGGTGCGGCCGCGGTGATCGAGCTGCTCACGAAGGAGGCCGGGCTGAGCGACGCCCAGGCGCAGGCCTGCGTCGACCTGGCCGGCATCTCGTCGACGGACGAGTCCTTCGTCGAGCGCGTCCGTGCGCTGGGCGTGACCCATGAGCTGCTCGACCAGGGGCTCGACGAGCTGGCCGCCGTGGTGCGGGTGGCGAGCAAGAGCGTGCCCGATCGTGTGGTCGCCGACCTCAAGATCGCCCGCGGACTCGACTACTACACCGGCACGGTCTACGAGACCTTCCTCGTCGGATCGGAGAAGCTGGGGTCGGTGGCCTCCGGCGGTCGCTACGACTCGCTGGCCAGCGACGGCAAGCAGACCTTCCCCGGAGTCGGGTACTCCTTCGGCATCACCCGGATCCTCGCCCCGCTGATCAACCAGGGCAAGCTGACCGCGTCTCGTAGCGTGCCCAGCGCGGTGCTTGTGGCCGTCGACAACGAGGACTCCCGCGAGCAGGCGATCGCCGTCGCGGCCCAGCTGCGTTCGCGCGGCATCCCCGTCGAGGTGGCGGCGAAGGCCGACAAGTTCGGCAAGCAGATCCGCTACGCCGAGCGTCGGGGCATCCCGTTCGTCTGGTTCGGCGCCGGTTACGACGACTCCGTCAAGGACATCCGCACCGGTTCCCAGACCCCGGCCGATCCCGCCGTGTGGGCGCCTCCGGCCGAAGACGTCACCGTCCAGGTCATCTCCCACATCTGATCATCGTGGAGGATCTGGTCGCGCGGGCTGCTGCGCTTGCTGCCGGGCCCGCGCGGAGGCTGCTCGGCATCGTCGGGCCTCCGGGCGCCGGGAAGTCGACGCTCAGCGCGGCGCTCCTGACTGGCCTGGGAGATCGGGCCGCCTTGGTGGGAATGGACGGCTTCCACCTGGACAACGAGGTGCTCGTCGCTCTGGGACGACGAGACCGCAAGGGTGCGCCGGATACCTTCGATGTGGGCGGCTACGTCTCTCTGCTCCGACGGCTGCGGGCTCAAGAGGAGGACGTGGTCTATGCGCCGCGCTTCGACCGGTCGCTGGAGCTGAGCATCGGTAGCGCGGTGCCCGTGCCGCGTGAGATCCCGCTGGTGATCACGGAGGGCAACTACCTGCTGCACGGCGACCATGGCTGGGATGCGGTGCGACCGTTGCTGGATGAAGTGTGGTTCCTCGACGTACCGGGTGACGAACTGCGACGTCGGCTGATCGCCCGTCGCATGGGCCATGGGGAGCAGGAGTCTGACGCTCTGGCCTGGGTCACTCAGGTCGATGAGCCCAACATCGCCATCGTGGTCGCACGCCGGGAAACCGCTGATCTCGTCGTGCGCTAGCCGGGAGACCGCTGATCTCGTCGTGCGCTAGCCGAAGACCGCGACGCCGTGCGAAAAGCCGGGCCTGTGTCGTGCCCGGCCTTTACCTCCCGGTGAACAGTGGTGCCGCGGCGGCGAAGAGGAGAGCTGCATCGATGCTGGCGGGCAGGAGGCGGTAGCCCTCGGCCTCGCGTCGTTCGATGTCAGCCGCGTCGGCGCAGTGCACGCTGGCGTGCGTGCCGGCGGCCAACGTGGCGTCTCTGATGTGGTCGATGGCGGCGGCGAGTTCCGCCGAGCTGGGCTCCACGTCGAGGCTGGATGCCAGGTCTGCGGGGCCGATCATGATGGCGTCGATGCCCGGCACAGCAGCGATCTGTTCGACGGCCGCGAGGCCGGCCTTGGTCTCGACCATCGCCACGACGAGGGCTTCATCGTTGCCTCGTGTGCGCAGGTCGTCGAGGGCCAGGCCGTAGCCGCCGGCCCTGCCGGGGCCGAGTCCGCGAGAACCGACAGGCGGAAAGCGGGTGGCATCCACGATGGCGCGTGCCTGTTCCGCCGACTCCACGCGCGGCACGACGATGCCCGCGAAACCGGCGTCGAGGATGCGGGCGAGCTGATCGTTGGACGAGGCCGCCCGATAGAGCACGGCGGCTTCCGCGGCGGCCCCGGCGCGCACATAGTCCTCGAGACGATCAATGGGGAACGTGCCATGCTCGCCGTCGACCACGACGAAGTCCGCCCCGGCAAGCCCCAGCAACTCGGTGACGGCCGGCGTGTCGAACTCTTGGAAAGTGCCCCTCAACGGCCTTTCATCGAGCGCGTCGCGCAACCGCACGGCCCGTGGACGAGGCGCACGGGTGGCCGCGAACGACGAGGAACTCTGTGCCATGCGCCCACCCTATCCACGCTGGGACGTGGCTCCGGTGTGCCCCCAGGGCTGGGGTGCACGGTGACGCCTGCTCGCCGTGGCGCAAGTATTCTGTGAAGCTGCAAGAAAACTTGAATCTCGCCGGGACTACTCGGTAGAGAGCGGGCCCAGCTCGAACTCGGTCAGACGCTGTTGCGGGGCTGAGTCGCCGGAGTGCTGCCCCGTGAAGGCGGCGGTGCCGTCGGTGCCGCACAGGGCGGTGATGCGGTCTGCGCCGCCGGGGTGCTGGTTGACCCAGGCGGTGAGGTCGTAGACCGTCTCGTCGATGATCACCCAGCAGTCTTCGGCGGTCGCGTGCTCGGCCACCTCGGTGGCCGTGTAGCCCGGGGTCTCCGGGGCCCGATCCATCGACACCGAGGCCGATGCCGACGGCTCGTCAGGGCTGGAGGTCGTCTGCTCGGGTTGGCTCGCAGACGTCGTGGGAGCGACGGACTGGGCCGGGGGCGAGGACTCCCCGACGGCGCCCCAAACGGATTGCGCGCCGCTATGACCCACCACGGCCGTCATCACGACGGCGACCAAAGCTGTCAGCGCGACGACGATGCGCACGCCCAGCGGATCCTTGTCTGTGCGGGCGAGTCGCCACCAGACCACGGCGACGACCAGCAACAGCGTCGCGACGAGAGGCAGCACTCCGCCGAGGTTGGCGTGGAGGTCGGCCACGCCCACGCGCTGGCGAAGGGCCTGGCCGGAGAACCGCGCAGCCCAGGCTGACGCCGTCCCCGCGGCGAGCACCGCGACGCTGAGCGGCAGCCCGACTCGACGACCTTTCTTCCAGACCGTCAGGACGAGGAGACCGAGTGCTCCCAACGGCAGCAACACCACGACGGCGTGCACGATGAGCGGATGCAATGGGAGACCCAGGAACTGATCGAACATGGCGGGAGTGTACGAAGAACACCTGTGCAGAGCCTGTGATTCTTCGTCCGATCCTGGGGTTCTCCGGCGTCAGCTCGGTAAACTTGGGGGAGAGGGGGTGATGATCATGCTCATCCTGGAAACTGCTCTTGACCCGCTCAGCGATACGGTGATCGAGCCCGGCGCAGGGCTTCTGATCTTCGCGGCCGTCCTTATCAGCGTCGCCGCAGTGGCGTTCTTGCTGTTCCTTCGCCACGGCTGAGAGTGACTGGGTGCCGGTGCTGCCCTAACATGGGTGGCCGCGAGCTGCACTGTCTATGCAGCTCGAAAGAAAGGAATTCTCGTGATCCGCACCCATGACGCCGGCGCCCTGCGCAAGGACGACGCCGGCCAGGAAGTGGTGCTCGCCGGATGGGTGGCCAAGCGCCGCGACCACGGCGGGCTGGCCTTCATCGATCTGCGCGACGCCTCGGGCCGCGTCCAGGTCGTCATCCGCGACGAACTGCTGGACGCCACCGGCGCGCACGACCTGCGCAACGAGTACTGCATCAAGGTGACCGGTGTGGTCGAGGTACGGCCGGAGGGCAACGAGAATCCTGATCTGCCGACCGGCCAGATCGAGGTGGCCATCTCCGAGCTCGAGGTGCTCAACCCGTCGGCTCCGCTGCCGTTCCAGATCGACGAGCGGGTCAGCGTCGGCGAGGAGGCACGCCTGCGCTATCGCTACCTGGACCTGCGCCGGCCCGCCCCGGGCGCGGCGATCCGCCTGCGTTCCGAGGTTAACCGAGCCGCCCGTCGCGTGCTGGACGCGCGCGACTTCGTCGAGATCGAGACCCCGACGCTCACCCGCTCCACCCCGGAGGGCGCCCGCGACTTCCTGGTGCCGGCTCGTCTGGCACCGGGCTCCTGGTACGCGCTGCCGCAGTCGCCCCAGCTGTTCAAGCAACTGCTCATGGTGGCCGGCATGGAGCGCTACTACCAGATTGCACGCTGCTACCGCGACGAGGACTTCCGCGCCGACCGTCAACCCGAGTTCACCCAGCTCGACATCGAGATGAGCTTCGTCGACCAGGACGACGTGATCGCGCTGGGCGAGGCCTTGGTGAAAGAGATCTGGGCGATCAAGGGCATCGAGCTCTCCACCCCGTTCCCGCGCATCACCTACCTCGACGCGATGGACCGCTACGGCTCCGACAAGCCGGATCTGCGCTTCGACCTGGAGCTGACCGAACTCACCGAGTACTTCAAGGACACCAGCTTCCGCGTCTTCCAGGCGGCCTACGTCGGCGCCATCGTGATGCCCGGCGGCGGCTCGCAGCCTCGTCGCACCTTCGACGCGTGGCAGGAATGGGCCAAGCAGCGCGGTGCGCGGGGCCTGGCCTATGTCACACTCGACGAGAACGGCGTGCTCGGCGGCCCCGTCGCCAAGAACCTCACCGACGCCGAGCGCGACGGCCTGGCCGAGGCCACCGGCGCCAAGCCCGGCGACTGCATCTTCTTCGCCGCCGGTGCCAAGTCGACCTCGCAGGCGCTGCTGGGTGCCGCTCGCAACGAGATCGCCCAGCGCTGCGGCCTGATCGACGAGAACTCCTGGAGCTTCCTCTGGGTGGTCGACGCCCCGCTGTTCAAGCCGACGGCCGACGCCAAGGCTGAGGGCGACGTCGCGGTGGGTGGCGGCGCATGGACCGCCGTGCACCACGCCTTCACCTCGCCCAAGCCCGAGTGCCTCGACGCCTTCGACACCGATCCCGGCAGTGCTCTGGCCTACGCCTACGACATGGTGTGCAACGGCAACGAGATCGGCGGCGGCTCCATCCGTATCCACCGCCGGGACATCCAGGAGCGGGTGTTCTCCGTGATGGGGATCGAGCCCGAGGAGGCCCAGGAGAAGTTCGGCTTCCTGCTCGACGCCTTCGCCTTCGGCGCCCCGCCGCACGGCGGCATCGCCTTCGGCTGGGACCGCATCGTGACGCTGCTCGGCGGCTACGACTCGATCCGCGAGGTGATCGCCTTCCCGAAGTCTGGCGGCGGCTACGACCCCCTCACCCAGGCGCCCGCCCCGATCACCCCGGAGCAGCGCAAGGAGACCGGAGTCGACGCCAAGCCGGATGGCGAGAAGAAGGCCTGAACCTTATCCACGGCGAACGCCGGCGTTTCCTTGTTGGGAGACGCCGGCGTTTGTCTGTCTATCAGAGGAACTGCTTGGGCAGGCTCTTCGGGCGTAGCACCAGCCAGAGGGATGCCGAGGACAGCAGTGCGCAGATCAGCATCGAAAGGGCCATCGGGACGGCATCCGTCAGTTCGAAGGAGCCGATGATCGGGCCGACGATGCTGCCGGCGATCATGCTGCTGGAGCCCATCAGCGACGACGCGACACCCGACGACTTGCGGTGATTCTGCAAGGCCAGCACGTTGCTGTTGGGGGCGCAGGAGCCGAAGCCCAGCGTGTAGGCGAACATGCAGGGCACCAGCGCGACCAGCGCTCCACCGGCGGCGTTCACGATCAGGATGGCCGTCGCCGCGGTGATCATCAGGGTGGTGCCGGTGGCGATGATCCACTGCGGGCCGTACCTCGTCGCCAACCGGGAGCCGAGCTGGACGCCGGCGAAGACGCCGACCGAGCACACCGCGAACACCGCACCGAAAGACCGGGCCGACAGGCCGTACACCTCCTGCAGCAGCACCGACGATGTCGACACGTAGCTGAACAGGCCGCCGAAGGCGAAGGATGCGATCAGCAAAGCTCCGACGAAGATTCGGTCGGAGAAGACGCCGCGGTAGGACGCAAGCAGGGCGCCGAGGCCGCCGGTGGTGCGCTCTTCCACCGGTCGGGTCTCGACGGTGAACAGGAACAGCAGCACGAGGATGGTCGCGCCGTAGCCGGCGAGCGCCCAGAAGATGCCCTGCCAGGCCATTGCGCTGACCATCCACGATCCGACGATCGGGGCGATGATCGGTGCGAGGCCGGAGATCAGGGAGAGCCGGGCCAGCATCCGCACCAAGGGGGCGCCGCTGAAGAGGTCACGCGCCATCGCCATCGCGACCACGGCACCACCTGCCGCTCCGATGCCCTGAAGGGCGCGCATGGCGGTGAGGAACTCGACGTTCGGCGCCAGTGCGACCAGCACCGACGCCGTCACGTGCAGGGTGTTGGCCACGATCAGTGGTGCGCGCCGTCCGATGCGGTCGCTCCACGGCCCGATCACCAGCTGGCCCAGCGCGAAGCCCAGGGTGGTGGCCGACAGGGTGACCTGCACCTGAGCGTCGGTGATGTTCAGATCGGCCTTGAGCGCAGGGAAGGCCGGGAGATAGAGATCGATAGTGAAAGGGCCGAGTCCGGTGAGGAGGCCGAGGGTGACGATGATGGCGATTCGACGACGCCGCGAGAAAGTGCTGCCGAGGTCTTTTTGCATAGCCGGTCGAGCCTAGTCCTCTGTTCCCGTGGTGCAAATTCGGCCGGACCCCGTGCATAAATCGGCCGGACCCCGTGCATAAATCTGCGCCCACGTCGCGGCCTCGCTATATAAGGGAGGCCTTCGCGGATACGCAGATATAGAGATCCCGCAAGTAGATGGCACCTACTGCGGCGCACTGGATGGCGACCTGGCTACGTTGTCCAACTCACTGGCATACCCAATGGCAGTTTCGTTCTCCGCCTTGCCAGATCATCCATCCAGCACGTCCTCGCTACGGCACCACCTACCTGCGGAATCTCTTCTGCACGGACCGGGCGGCGGGGCAGCGGTAGAGTTGCCAGACCATGAGTTTCGATCTGTTCGGCAACCCCGATCCCACGCCCACGCAGGGTGGATCCTTGGCCGACGCTGTGAACCCGCAGGCTCCGCTGGCCGTGCGGATGCGCCCGCGCACGATCGAGGAGATCGTCGGGCAGCAGCAGCTGCTCAAGCCGGGGTCGCCGCTGCGGCGACTCGCGGAGGGCCAGCCCATGTCGGTGTTCCTGTGGGGGCCTCCGGGGGTGGGCAAGACGACGATCGCCTCGGTGGTCTCGCGCGCCACCAAGCGGCGTTTCGTCGAGTTGTCCGCGGTGACGGCCGGCGTGAAGGAGGTGCGCGCCGAGATCGACATGGCCCGCCGCGAATTGGCTCGCGGCAACGCGACAGTGCTGTTCGTGGACGAGGTGCACCGCTTCTCCAAGGCCCAGCAGGACGTGCTGCTGCCAGCCGTCGAGAATCGGCTGGTCACCCTGATCGCCGCGACCACCGAGAACCCGTCGTTCTCCGTCATCTCGCCGCTGCTGTCGCGCTCGCTGCTGCTGCGCCTGCAGCCCCTCACCGAGGACGACCTCGTCGGCCTGCTGCACCGGGCGCTCACCGACGAGCGGGGACTCCGCACGACGGAGCAGGGGCTCTACACCTTGGCCGACGACGCCCGCGAGTCGATCATCCGGCTGAGCGGCGGCGACGCGCGACGCGCGCTGACCTATCTGGAGGAGTCCGCCGCGGCCGCCACCGCCAAGGGCCAGGAGACCATCGACCTGGCCGCCGTCGAGTCCTCGGCCGACCGCGCCGCGGTGCGCTACGACCGAGCCGGCGACCAGCACTACGACGTCATCTCGGCCTTCATCAAGTCGATCCGGGGCTCCGACGTCGACGCGGCCCTGCACTACCTGGCCCGGATGCTGGAGGCGGGGGAGGATCCTCGCTTCATCGCCCGGCGCCTGATGATCTCCGCGTCCGAGGACATCGGCATGGCGGCCAGCGGGGTGCTGCAGACCTGCGTCGCCGCGGCCCAGGCGGTGCAGCTGCTGGGCATGCCTGAGGCCCAGATCACACTGGCGCACGCCACCGTCGCGGCGGCCAGTGCGCCCAAGTCGAATGCCGCCTACATGGGACTGGCCGCGGCCAGCCAAGACATCCGGGCCGGCAAAGGCGGGGCGGTTCCCGCGCACCTGCGCGACGCGCACTACGCCGGTGCCAAGAAGCTCGGCCACGGCGATGGCTACAAGTACCCCCACGACTATCCGCACGGCATCGTCGCGCAGGAGTACCTGCCGGAGGATCTGCGGGGCGCCGAGTATTACCAGCCCACCGATCACGGCGCGGAGGCCCAGATCGCGGAGCGGATGGCGGCCATCCGCCGCACCCTGCGTTCCTGACGACCGGCAAGACAACTCTCGGATAGAGTTGTCCGCGGTCGAACATGGAGGTACCCATATGTCCGTTGGTGAGATAGCAGGGCTCATCGCAGCCATCGCATTCGTCGTGCTGGTCGCTCTCGCCGCTGTGCCGCTGATCAAGCTCGGTCGCACGCTCGACGAGGTGCGTCTCGCCGTGCGCGATCTGGGTTCCAACGCCGTGCCGGTGATCAACGAACTCCATGGCACCGTGACCTCCGCCAACACCGAGCTGGCGAAGCTGGCCGTGGTGACCGAAGACCTGGCGCGCGCGTCCGGCCATGCCACCGTCGTGACGGAGAACGCCGCGCAGATGAGCTCGCTGTTCGCCGCAACCCTGGGTGGGCCGCTGGTGAAGACCGCCGCCTTCACCTATGGCGTGCGCAAGGCCCTGAAGCGGGCCAAGTGATGGGGCGTCTGTTCTGGATCCTGGTGGGCGCCGGGATCGCCGTCTTCCTCGTGCTGCGGGGCAAGCAGCTCATGCAGCGCTACACGCCCAAGGGGATCCAGGAGCAGGTGACGCAGAAGGGCCAGGAGGCCGCCGCGGGGTGGAAGGACTTCCTGGCCACCTTCCGCGAGGCGATGGCCGAGCGTGAGGACGAGCTGCGCACCGAGCTGAACATCCCCGCCAACGAGACCAACTGAAACAACATCGAGGACACACACGAATGAAGACCTCCGAGATCCGGAGCCGCTACATCGACTTCTTCGCGCGCAACGACCACACCGTCGTGCCCAGCGCGTCGCTGCTCTACAACGATCCGACGCTGCTGTTCGTCAACGCCGGCATGGTGCCGTTCAAGCCGTACTTCCTCGGCGACGAGCCGGCCCCGTTCGACCGCGCGGTGTCGGTGCAGAAGTGCGTGCGCACCCTCGACATCGACGAGGTGGGCAAGACCACTCGCCACGGCACCTTCTTCCAGATGCTGGGCAACTTCTCCTTCGGCGACTACTTCAAGGAAGGCGCCATCCGCTACGCGTGGGATCTGGTGACCGGATCCGAGGCCGACGGCGGCTGGGGCTTCGACGGCGACAAGGTGTGGGTCACGGCGCTCTACGGCGACGAGGAGACCATCGACCTGTGGCAGAAGGTGGGCATCCCGCGCGACCGCATCCAGGAACGCGGCCTCAAGGACAACTACTGGCACATGGGCGTCCCCGGCCCGGGCGGTCCGTGCTCCGAAATCTACATCGATCGCGGGCCGTCTTACGGCCGTGACGGCGGCCCCGAGGCCGACGAGGACCGCTTCCTGGAGATCTGGAATCTGGTGTTCCAGCAGGAGGAGCTGTCCGCGGTGCGCGCCAAGGACGACTTCGACGTGCTCCGCCAACTGCCCAGCCGCAACATCGACACCGGCGCCGGTCTGGAGCGCGTCGCGCTGCTCAAGCAGGGCGTCGCCAACATGTATGAGATCGACGAGGTCTACGCGGTGATCGCGAAGGCCGCGGAGCTCTCCGGCAAGCGCTACGGCGCCGACCCTCAGGACGACATTCGGTTCCGCGTCGTCGCCGATCACGTGCGCTCGTCGCTGATGCTGATGACCGACGGCGTCACCCCCGGCAACGAGGCGCGCGGCTACGTGCTGCGTCGCCTGCTGC
The DNA here is from genome assembly GCF_029211185.1 of Tessaracoccus caeni. Taxonomy (GTDB): domain Bacteria; phylum Actinomycetota; class Actinomycetes; order Propionibacteriales; family Propionibacteriaceae; genus Arachnia; species Arachnia caeni. The sequence continues at coordinate 7,180 of NZ_JARGDO010000031.1, read as the reverse complement.
GTCGCTCCATCCGCGCAATGCGTCTGCTGGGCGTGCAGGAGCCAGTACTGGGCGAGCTGCTGCCCGTCTCGCGCGACGTGATGAGCGCGTCCTACCCGGAGATCCCGGAGAACTGGGAGCGCGTGCGCCAGTCGGCCGAGGCCGAGGAGGCGACGTTCCGCCGCACCCTCCAGTCGGGCACCGTGCTGTTCGACATGGCCGTCTCCCAGGCCAAGCAGGACAAGCAGGTCACCCTCGACGGCGACAAGGCCTTCCAGCTGCACGACACCTACGGCTTCCCGATCGACCTGACCATGGAGATGGCGGCCGAGCAGGGCCTGAGCGTCGACCGCGCCGCTTTCGATGCCCTGATGAAGGAGCAGAAGGAGCGCGCCCGCGCCGACGCGAAGGCGAAGAAGGGCGGCGCGGCCAGCACCGAGGTCTACCGCCAGCTGCGCGAGCAGGGCGAGGTGCCGTTCCTCGGCTACCGCGACCTCACCATCGCCACGTCCGTGCGGGGCATCGTCTCCGACGGGCAGCTGGTCAGCCGCGCCACCGACGGCAGCACCGTCGAGATCGTGCTGGCGGAGACGCCGTTCTACGCGGAGTCGGGCGGCCAGGACGCCGACCACGGCGTGATCACCGGCGACGGCTTCACTCTCGAGGTGCTCGACGTGCAGCGCCCCGTTCCCGGCCTGGTGGTGCACCGGGTGCAGGTGCTGGGCGAGCTGGGGGCGGGCGCCCAGGCCGAGGCGAGCGTCGATCCGCTGGCGCGGCACGAGTCCAGCCAGGCGCACACGGCGACGCACATCGTGCACGCGGCGCTGCGCGAGCTGGTGGGCTCGACGGCCACCCAGGCCGGTTCATACAACAAGCCCGGCTACCTGCGCTTCGACTACTCGTCGACGACGGGCATGTCCGAGCAGCTGAAGGCCGAGATCGAGGCGCGCTCCAACCAGGCGATCCTTGACAACTTCGCGGTGACCGCGCAGGAGATGCCGCTGGAGCAGGCTAAGGCGCTGGGCGCTATGGCGATGTTCGGCGAGAAGTACCCGCCGATCGTGCGCATGGTGGAGCTGGCGGGGCCGTGGTCGCGCGAGCTGTGCGGCGGCACCCACGTTGCCACCACGTCGCAGATCGGGTTGCTCAACCTGCTCTCCGAGCAGTCCATCGGCGCGGGCGTGCGCCGCGTCGAGGCGCTGGTCTCGGCCGATGCCTTCAAGAAGTTCGCCGCCGAGCGCGCGCTGGTCAACCAGCTCACCGATTCGCTGCGCGTGCCGCAGGATCAGGTGGCGGGCCGCGTCGAGAAGCTGATCGCGCAGTTGAAGGACGCCGAGAAGCAGATCGCCGCGCTGAACGCCGAGAAGCTGCTGGCGGGTGCCGCGCAGCTGGTGGAGGGCGCCGTCGACGTGAACGGCGTTCGTTACCTCGGTGCGACGCTGCCCGGCGTCGGCGGGGGCCAGTTGCGCTCGCTGGTGCTCGACCTGCGCGAGCGGCTCGGTTCCGGCCCTGCGGTGGTGGCGCTGGTGGGCGGCGACGCCAAGCCGGCGGCCGTGGTGGCGACCAATGCCGCGGCGCGCGAGCTGGGGCTGCGCGCGGGCCGTCTGATCTCCGTCGCGTGTGCGGAGCTGGGGGGCAAGGGCGGCGGCAAGGACGACCTGGCTCAAGGCGGCGGCACCGACGCGTCCGGTTCCGACAAGGCGCTGGCCGCGGTGCGCACGGCCGTGGAGATCCGTGGCTGACGGCAGCAGGCTGGCGATCGACTGGGGCAAGGCCCGGATCGGGGTGGCCGCGAGCCACTCCGGCACGTCGTTCGCCTACCCGGTCGAGACGGTGGCCGCCGGATCCGACGAGATGCGGCGGCTCACCGAGCTGATCTCGCAGATCGGCCCGCGCGTCGTCTACGTCGGCTACCCGTTGACGCTGAGCGGCGAGAAGGCGATCGCCGCCGGATTCGTGGCCGGCAAGGCCCGCAGGCTGGCCAGTCGGATCGTGCCGGTTCCGGTGTACCTGGTCGACGAGCGGCTGAGCACCGCGTCGGCGTCGCGTAGTCTGGGTGCCGCGGGGCGTGGCTCTCGTAGCCAGCGCTCCGTGATCGATCAGGCTGCTGCGGTGGAGATCCTGCAGCGTGCCCTGGACATCGAGGAACGCACCGGTTCGCCCGCGGGACAACCGATCGAGACAGAGGAGTCATGAGCCCCATGCAAGGGAATGAGCCGATCTGGCGCACCATCGGGTATCACGCGCGCAGCGCCTTCGCCGTCATACTCAGCCTCACCGTGCTGATCGGTGGCGGCTGGTTCGTCTACGACAAAGTGAATGCGGCCTACGTCGAGTGGCGCACCGAAGAGGACTACCTCGGTGACGGCGTCGGCGAGGTCGAGGTGCTGGTTGGGAAGGATCCGTCCGCGACGCAGCTGGGCGATCAGCTCACCGAACTGGGCGTCGTCAAGTCGACCAAGGCCTTCCGCAGCGCCGTCAACGAGTCCGGGCGATGGTCGGAGCTGAGGGCGGGCCGGTACCTCCTGAAGAAGGAGCTTCCGGCGGAAAAGGCGTTCGCGATGCTTCTCGACGCCGACAACCAGGTGAACCTGTGGGTGACCTTCCCCGAGGGCACCACCGCCAAGGAGCAGGCCGACTACATCGCCGCCCGCATCGATGTCACCAAGAAGGTCGACGATGGCAACGGTGGCACGAAGAATGAGACGATCCGCACGATCGAGCTCGATCCGAACGACGTGGCGGACGCATACGCGGATCCGGACAAGTACAAGCTGCCGAAGTGGGCGAAGGGCCTCGAGGGATTCCTCTTCCCCGCTCGGTATCAGGTGGCCGAGCCGGTCAGCGCGTCGTCGATCATTCGTACGCAGATCGCTCAGTTCAAGAAGGTCGTCAAGGAGACCGACCTGGACAGGCGCGCCAAGGAGATGGGGATGAAGCCCCTGGAGGTGCTGACGGTCGCATCGATCATCGAGGGCGAGGTGCACCAGGCCGAGTACCAGCCTATGGTGGCAGCCGTGATCTACAACCGCCTGGAGCAGGGCATCAAGCTGGAGATGGACTCCACGGTGCACTACGCGGTCGGCAAGAGCGGCAAGGTGACCACCACGGCCGAGGATCGCAAGAGCGACTCGCCGTATAACACCTACAAGCACAAGGGGCTCCCGCCGGGCCCGATCAACAACCCCGGCAAGACGGCCATCGAGGCGGCGCTCAGCCCCGCCGATACCGATGCGCTGTTCTTCGTGACCGTCGATCTCGACACTGGCGAGACGCTCTTCGCGAAGACCAACGCCGAACATGAGGCGAACAGGGCAAAGTTCCAGGCCTGGTGCTCCGCGAACAAGGATCGGGGACTCTGCTGAGCACGCCGTCGCGACGGGTAGCCGTGATCGGCGATCCCGCGGAACACTCGCTGTCGCCGTCGATCCATCGCGCGGGCTATGAGGCCGTGGGCCTGAAGTGGCGCTACGACGCCATCACGGTCTCGTCGGAGGAGCTGGACGGCTTCATCGCGTCGGTGAAGGCCGATCCGGCGTGGGCAGGGCTCAGCGTCACAGCACCCCACAAGGCGGCGCTGCTGGAGCACGGCGAGCCCGACCAGCTTGCCCGCTTGGTGGGCGGCGGCAACACCCTGGTGCTGGCCGAGAGCGGCGCGACGGTGCACAACACCGACGTGCCGGGCTTCGTCCGTGCGTGGCGCGCCCACGGGCTGGAGGCACCGAAGGTGGCGGCCATCGTCGGCAACGGCGCGACCGCGCGTTCGCTGCTGGTGGCGCTCGCCGGCCTGGACACGCGCGAGGTCCTCGTGCTGGCGCGCGTGCCCGAGCGAGCGGCGTCATTGGTGGAGCTGGGCAACGCGCTCGGCATCACCGTCACGCCTGAGCTGATCGACCAGGAGGTCGCCGGGATCGACCTGCTCGCCAGCACCGTGCCCACCGCCGCGACGGCGCCCCACGCCGAGCGCTGGGCCAAGCATTCCGCCGTGATCTTCGACGCCGTCTACGACCCCTGGCCCACCCCGCTGGGGGAGGCCGCCGCCGTGGCGGGACGCATGAGCCTCAACGGTCTGGATCTGCTGGCCGGGCAGGCCGTCGACCAGTTCTTCCTGCTCACCGGCAAGCCGATCACCTTCGAGCTGGCCCGCTCGGCAGCCGGTCGCGAACTGAAGAGGCGAGCGAAGCTCTGACAGAATGGACGCCATGCTGCGTTACATGACGGCCGGCGAATCGCACGGTCAAGCCCTTATTGCGACGATGGATGGCATTCCCGCGCACGTGCGCGTCGGTGTGCCCGAGATCTCGGCCGCCTTGGCGCGGCGACGGCTGGGCGTGGGGCGCGGCGCGCGGATGAAGTTCGAGGCCGACGAGGTCACGCTGCTGGGCGGGTTCCGGCACGGCGAGACCCTCGGCTCGCCCGTCGCGATCCAGGTGGGCAACACCGAGTGGCCGAAGTGGGAGCAGGTGATGGCTCCGGGCGAGGTGGACGACGAGATCCTGGCCTCGCTGGCCCGCAATGCTCCGCTCACCCGGCCCCGTCCCGGGCACGCCGATCTGGTGGGCATGCAGAAGTACGAGTGGGACGAGGCCCGTCCCATCCTCGAGCGGGCCTCCGCCCGCGAGACGGCCGCACGCGTCGCGCTGGGCACGGTCGCGCACGCGTTCCTGAACCAGGCGCTGGGCGTCACGGTGCTCAGCCACGTCGTCGAGCTGGGTCCGGTGCGGTCCACCTCGCGCGTGCTGCCGCGCTTCGACGATCTCGATCAGATCGACGCCAGCCCTGTGCGCTGCTTCGACAAGGACATCGAGGCCCAGATGCTGGCCGAGGTGGAGGCCTGCAAGAAGGCCGGCGACACCCTGGGCGGCGTCGTCGAGGTGCTCGCGTGGGGGCTGCCCCCGGGCCTTGGCTCGCACATCCAGGGCGACCGGCGGCTCGATGCCCGCCTCGCCGGCGCGCTGATGGGCATCCAGGCGATCAAGGGCGTGGAGCTGGGCGACGGCTTCGAGGCCGCTCGTCGCTGGGGTTCCAAGGTGCACGACGAGATCGTGCCCGGTGAGGGCGGCATCGCCCGCGCCACGCACAATGCGGGCGGCACCGAGGGCGGCATGTCCACGGGCGAGGTGCTGCGGGTGCGCGCTGCGATGAAGCCCATCGCCACGGTGCCCAGGGCGCTGCGCACCATCGACGTCACCACCGGCGAGCCCGCCGCAGCCAACCACCAGCGCAGCGACGTGTGCGCGGTTCCGGCTGCCGGCGTCGTCGCCGAGGCCATGGTGGCTTTGGTGCTGGCCGAGGCGGTGCTGGAGAAGTTCGGCGGCGACTCCGTGGCCGAGGTCAAGCGCAATGCTCAGGCCTACCTGGCTCGTATCGAGGAACGTGGGCTGGGGCTCGCCCGATGAGCATCATTCTGATCGGCGCCCCGGGCGCCGGGAAGTCGAGCGTCGGCAAGCGCCTGGCCCGCAAGCTGGGGCTTGGCTTCGTCGACGTGGACCAGCGGATCGAGGAGGTGGTCGGCAAGCCGATCGCCGAGATCTTCGCCGACGAGGGAGAGGCCCACTTCCGCGCGCTGGAGGAGGACGCCACCCTGGAGCTGATCGAAGCCGAGGACGTGGTGGCGCTCGGCGGGGGAGCGGTGATGAACCCCCGCATCCGCGAGGCGCTGAAGGGTCATGACGTGATCTGGCTGAAGGTCTCGATCGGCCAGGCCACCCGACGGGTCGGCATGAACACCGTGCGACCGCTGCTGCTGGGCAACGTGCGCGGCCGGCTGATCGAGCTGCTGCGCGAGCGCACGCCGTACTACGAGTCGGTGGCCACCACCATCATCGACACCGACGGCCGCGGATCCTCGGTTGTCGCCGACGAGCTGGCGAAGGAGCGGGGAGCGGAATGAGCGTGCGGGTGAACTCGGCCGCCGGGCCCTACGACGTGGTGATCGCACGCAGTGCCGTCGTGGTCGCCGACGAGCTGGCGGCGGAACGGGGAGCAGAATGAGCGTGCGGGTGAACTCGGCCGCCGGGCCCTACGACGTGGTGATCGAGCGCAGCGCCGTCGATCGCCTGCCCGCGCTGCTCGGCGACGCCACTCGGGTGGCGATCATCCATCCCGTGCCGTTGAGCGCTCGCGCCGCGCTGCTGGCCGAACTTACCGACCGCGAATGCCTGCTCATCCCGGTGCCCGACGCCGAGGCGGCCAAGACGCCCGAGGTGCTGACCGAGTGCTGGAACCGGTTGGCCGAGGCGGGCTTCACGCGTAACGACGTGATCGTCGGCTTCGGCGGCGGCACCACCACCGACCTGGCGGGCTTCGTCGCGGCCTCGTGGCTGCGCGGTATCGGCTACATCTCGGTGCCGACCTCCGTGCTGGCCATGGTGGACGCGGCCGTGGGCGGCAAGACCGGCATCAACCTGCCCGCCGGCAAGAATCTGGTGGGCGCCTTCTACGAGCCGCTCGGTGTGCTCTGCGATCTCGACGAACTGGCCTCGCTGCCCGCCGTCGATATTGCCTCGGGTCTGGCCGAAGTGATCAAGTGCGGGTTCATCTCCGACGCCCGGATCCTGGAGCTGGCCCAGGAGAACCTGGCCGAATGCACCGACGTGACCAGCCCGCGTTTCGCGGAGCTTGTCACCCGTGCCGTCCAGGTGAAGGCCGACGTGGTGGCCAAGGATTTCCGAGAGGCCACCTCCACCGCCGACAAGATCGGCCGCGAGGCCCTCAACTACGGCCACACCCTGGGCCACGCGATCGAGAAGCACGCCGGCTACACCTGGCGCCACGGCCAGGCGATCACCGTCGGCATGGCCTGGATCGCCCGGGTCTCCCGCGACCTGCTGGGTCTCAGCCCGGAGATCGTTGCTCTCCACGACGACCTCCTCGGCGGCCTGGGTCTCCCGCTCCGCTACGATGCCCCGTTCGCCGACCTGCGCCCGATCATGAGCCTCGACAAAAAGGCCCGCGGCAACACCCTGCGCTTGGTGGGCTTGGAAAAGGTCGGCACCCCGCGCATCCTCAACGCCCCCGACGAGACCACGCTAGAGCGCGCCTACGCCGAACTCTGACCCCTCACGCTGCTCTCTGAGGTGCGACGAAGGAGACGCTTCTATGTTTGTCAATGGTGGTTTTCGAGGTGTTTGAAGAGTTCTCGTGCGATGTAGCGTTTGAGACAGCGGCGGGCGCGTGGGAGGTCTGAGCCGCTTGTGAT
>NZ_JARGDO010000030.1 GCF_029211185.1 Tessaracoccus caeni | reverse complement strand
CCGGGGGGGGGGGGGGGCCCGCCCCCCCCCCGGGCCCTTCTCCCGGGTTTTGTCACCCGGTTCGGTTGTTCCTTCCGTTTGTGCCTGGTGTGGGGGGGGGGGGGGCCCCCCCCCCCCCCCCCAACACTACTGACGAAGCTGCCGCTATCCCGCGGCGACCGGGAGCTTCACCGCGGCCACCAGGTCTTCACCCGGCTGCGCCACAGTGATCGGCGTCGGCAGCACCTGCCCGAACTTCTTCGAGTTCGTCACGATGATCGGGGTCACCGTGGAGTAGCCCGCCGCCTTGATCGCCGCGATGTCGAACTCGACCAGCAGGTCGCCCTTCTTCATCTCGGTCTTGGCCGCCGTGTGCACGGTGAAGGGTGCCCCGTCGAGCTTCACGGTGTCGATGCCGATGTGGATCAGCAGTTCGACGCCGTCCTCGGAGATCAGACCGAGCGCGTGCTTGGTCTTGGCGACCATCGACACCTTGCCGTTGAACGGCGCGTACACCTTGCCCTCAGTGGGATCGATCGCCACACCATTGCCCATCGCGCCAGAGGCGAAGACGGGATCCGGCACGGAGGCCATCGACAGCACACGTCCGGCCATGGGGCTGGAGACGATCGCGGTGGTCGACGCAGCGGCCAGAGCGGCGGTGTAGGACTCGCGAGCCGACTCCTCCAGCTGCTCCTCGGCCTCGGCGACGACCTCCTCGGCGGCCGGCTTCTCGACCGGATCGTCGAAGCCGACGACGTAGACCAGGACCGCCGCGAGAACGAAGGCCACGGCGCAGCCGATGATTTCACCTGGCAGCGACATTGGGTTATCGGGACTGTAGGCATTGACGATAGTCAGCATGCCCGGCAATCCAGCGTAAGCATACTGACGAGCGCCGAACAAGGCGATCACGATGCCACCCGCAGCGCCCGCGATGCAGGCGAGCAGGAACGGGCGCTTCAGGCGTAGCGTCACACCGTAGATGGTGGGCTCGGTGATGCCGAAGACGCCGGTTGCGGCAGCCGATCCCGCGACGCCCTTCAACTCCTTGTTACGGGTCTTGAAGAACACACCGAGGGCTGCTCCCACCTGGGCGACCACGGCCGCGGTCTGGAAGGCTTGGAAGGAGTCGTAGCGGTAGAGCTCGAAGTTGGCCAGCACGACCGGGGTAATACCCCAGTGGATGCCGAAGATGACGGCCACCTGCCAGATGCCGCCGATGATCGCGGCGGCGACCACCGGAGCCACGTCGACCAGCCAGTTGTAGCCGGCGGCAATGCCGTTCGCTCCGGCAGCCGACAACGGGCCGATCACGAGCAAAGTCAGTGGCACAATGACCACGACGCTGATGAAAGGCACGAGCAGGGCCTGGAAAGCACCCTTCAAATAACGGTTCAGGAAGCGCTCCATGTACGACAGCGCCCACACCATCAGCAGCGGAGGGATCACGGTCGAGGTGTAGGTGGTGGGCGACAACGCGATACCGAAGAGGTCAACGGTCTCTCCGTTTACGATCCGGGCGGCCATGGCAGCCCAATCCGGGTTTACGAGGGCTGCAGCCGCGAACACCGCGATGAAAGTGTTGGACTTGAAGTGCTTCGAGGCCGTGATAGCGATGAAGATCGGCAAGAAGGCAAACGGGGACCAAGAGATCATCGAGAAGATCGCATGAGTGTCGGTCTTCTCGAAGGGTTCATGGATCATCTTGATCAAGATCAAGAGGCCCTGCAGGAGGCCTGCACCGGCCAGGATGTAAACGAAGGGCGCGAACACCGCCGACATCGTCGCGATCAGCCGGTTGACCACCGACTGCTTCGGCGCCTCGAGGTTGTCCACATCAGCGGAGAGGTTGGTGTTGGCCATGAGGGCCTCGTGCACCTCGCCCACGTGGGCACCGATGACGACCTGGAATTGGCCGCCGCTCTCGACGACGGTGATGACGCCAGGCAGTTCGCCCACCGTCTCCTTGGCGCCGGCTGGGGTCTCACGCAGCACCAGGCGAAGCCGGGTGGCGCAGCGGGTGGCGCTGACGATGTTCTTCTCGCCGCCCACCTTCTCCAGAATCTGGAGCGCTAGTTTCGGATAGTTACGTACGGGTTCGGCCATTGCTTCCTCCGGAAAGATAGTGACTGGATGCGGCATCCGGAGAGGGCGACCATCGAACCTGACGAGCGCACCATCACCTTTCAGAGGACGCGACGTAGCGCCTCACGGGATGCCGGCTCGGGTTCTTGCCTCACGATTGAGTAACAGGCCCAAAGCTTGACCGAAATATAGATCCAGCGGTGCGGCTTTGGCAAGCGTTCGACGTGCCTCATGTTCTTTGAGCGCGAGGGTGATGGCGGTGCCTCACATACTTTAGGCGCGAAGCTTGCCCGTGTGGAAGGCAAGATCCCGATGGCAGCAAGGCGTCATGTCGAGGACAAGCCGCGCACTGCGTATCGGAAAGCGTCGAAGCAAGGATCCGGGAACCTCGGCGGTCGCAGACTCATTCAAGATGCCCACGTGCCGCGAGTCGTTGACCTATCCCAGGTTGCACGCGCCCGATCGGTGCCGATGGAGCTCACCTTGGCGGCACGTAAAGGGGTCGCGAAGGCCCGACTAGCGCGGTAGCCTAAGCCTCGATTCACCGATGAGCTTTCGGCGGGGCGGTCTGGTGTGATCGGTGCAGGGTGAGTGGCTGTGGGCAGGGGCGTGTTCCGGGCCTCGCTGTCCGGGGTGTTCCACTGGGTTCTCGGTCGTACCGCGGTTGCGGCGGTTGTCAGTTGGCTGTTGCTTGTGGTGGTGCGTGCGTGGTGGTGAACAGCCGGTCGAACGCGGTTTGCCAGGGCCAGGCCTGGGGCAGGTGCAGGGTGATGCGGCGCGCTGACCGGGCCAGGCGTGCCGGGATGGTGATGAGGGTGCGGCGGATCGTCGAGGTTGTTGCTTTGGCGAGCCGGCCGGCGTGGTCGGCGATGAGTCCGGCGGCGCGGGTGAGGTTGAACGCGATCACAGCGAGGACGAGCCAGGCGCTGTTCGCGGTGAACACCCCCGATGGCAGGTGAGCCAGGGGTCCGCCCTTCAGGTCGGCGTGGACCTGTTCGATGATCGCGTGCGCCCGGTGAGTCTTGTCCGCCGCGACGGTTCCCATCGTCGTGTTGTCGGTGGTGGTGAAGAACCCGTGATACCGATAGATGTCGAACAACGTCGGCGCGTCGAGGTTCTTCGGGTTCAGGTCAGGGATCCGCCGCACCGCCAAACGGCCTTCGGCCCGTTCGGTCGGGGGTGTCAAATGGTCTGTGTAAGAGGTCGAGCCGATCTGAAGGAGATTGACTATGACCATGACCAAGAACGAGAAACCGGTGAGCGAGGCCGGCCAGCTGCGGCGTGAGGTGATCAGTGACGAGGTCCTTGACCAGTTGCTGGCCTCGACGAGCGAGCGAGGGATCACGCTCACGGGCGAAGGCGGTCTGCTCCCCGAGCTACTGAAAGCAGTGCTCGAGCGCGGCATGCAAGCCGAGCTGACCGATCATCTGGGATACGCCAGACACGACCCTGCTGGCCGAGGTTCAGGGAACTCTCGTAACGGCACCACGTCGAAGACCCTCGATACCGAGGTCGGACCGATCGAGCTGGAGCGCCCCCGGGACCGGAACGGGTCGTTCGTGTCCAGGCTGGTACCCACCGGGCAACGTCGGCTTGGCGGACTCGAAGACCAGATCATCAGCCTGTATGCCGGCGGAATGGATGATCCGCGACATCCAGCACCACTTGGCTGCGACGCTGGGCACCGAGCTGTCTCACGAGACCATCAGCAACGTTACCGGGGCCGTCGCCGACGAAGTCGCCGCATGGCAGACACGCCCCCTGGGGCGTTCTACCCGGTGATCTACCTCGACGCCCTGGTAGTCAAGGTCCGTGACCAGAACCGGGTCGTGAACCGTCACGCCCATATCGCTGTGGGTGTCGACACCGAGGGCATCAAGCACGTCCTGGGTATCTGGGTCCAAGCCACCGAAGGAGCGAAGTTCTGGGCGAGCGTATGCGCCCAGCTCGCTAACCGTGGCCTGAGCGACGTGCTGATCGTCTGCTGCGACGGGCTGACCGGGTTCCCCGAAGCGATCGAAGCGACCTGGCCTGCGGCGATGGTGCAAACCTGCGTCGTCCACCTGATCCGGGCCTCGATGCGGTTCGTCGCCTACGCCGATCGTAAACCGGTGGCTGCGGCGTTGAAGCCGATCTACACCGTGATCGACGAGGAACAGGCCCTGACCGCGCTCGCGGCGTTCGCTGCCAGCCCTCTTGGCCGCCAGTATCCGGCAGCGGTCGCGACCTGGGAGCATGCCTGGGACCGGTTCATCCCGTTCCTCGATTTCGGGCCCGCCACGAGGAAGGTGATCTACACCACCAACAGCATCGAGTCCTTGAACTATCAGCTCCGCAAGATCATCAAGAACCACGGCCAGTTCCCCAACGATGCCGCAGTCGTGAAGCTGCTCTGGCTCGCGATCCGCAACATCGAGGACAAACGAGCCCGCCAACGCGCGAAAGAGGCCGGCACTCCGAAGGGACAACCCCGCAAAGCCCCACCCAGACTCGTCGAGGGCTCCACTGTTCAGGGCTGGACCAAAGCCCTCAACGAACTCGCGCTGCGCTACCCCGAACGCTTCCCCACCACCTAGAAATCCAGAACCTACTTACACAAAAAATGACAGGCTCGTTCGGTCTTCTTCCGTGAACGGAACGCGGTGAACGGCGTCTCGGCGACCTCTGCTTTGGAGATCCACCGGGAAACCAACTGCACGAGCCTACGCATCGCCGGAGCCCACTTCCCCCAGGTGAAAACCCTCGAGGACTTCAACGTCGATCACCAACCCTCACTACGCCGAGACATCCTTGTGCACCTGGCGACGACGACCTGGATCACGAAAGCAGACAACGTGATCCTGCTCGGCCCTCCCGGGGTCAGCAAGACCCACCTGGAGATCGGGCTCGGCATCAAAGCCGCCCACGCCGGCTACCCAGTGCTGTTCGACACCGCAACAGGCTGGGTCGCCCGTCTGCAGACCGCGCACCAGGCCGGACGGCTCGAGACCGAGTTGAAACGGCCGCGCCGCTACCGACTGCTGATCATCGACGAAGTCGGCTACCTACCCTTCGACGCCGACGCCGCGAACCTGTTCTTCCAACTCGTCGCGTCCCGCTACGAACAGGGCTCGATCCTCGTCACATCGAACATGCCATTCGGCCGATGGGGCGAGATCGTCAGCGACGACATCGTCGCAGCGGCAATAATCGACCGCCTCGTCCACCACGCCGAAGTCCTCACCCTCACCGGTGACTCCTACCGCACCCGCGCCCACCGCGAACTGCTCACAACCCCGCCCGCCATCACGGCAACCGACCACTAGAAACACAACCCCAGGGGGTCAGTATTCGCCGACGAAAAGGGGGCAATTTTCAGCCGTCGTTGACAGTTCCCTTGCTGTTCGCTCATCGAAGTAGGCACCCGGCTATCTGCCTGCGGCCCCACCAGCAGCTACTGCCGTAGTCATTTCGCTGCCAGACCCACCACGGGATCATTACTCCACCCCGCAGCAGCCCACCCGCCAAACCACTGGCTCGCGGATGACTCACCGCGCCCGTCCCATATCCGTCGGGTTTCAGGACGGTAATACGTCAAGACAGGTACTCACACCGGTTCCTCGCGTATACCTCTTCAACAACGCTCGCCGCGCCCACACCATCCGACAGTGCTGGCCCGTCACGGCTTTGTCAGGGCTGCTCCCACCCAACCCGGTCGTCTCCCCGAGCTGGACTGCCCCAGCTTCCCAAGCCCCCGCTACGACAGGCGCCCACGATGCAGATCTCTCACCCCCCACCCGAACAACAAGCGCCTCATGGCGCACAGTGACGTCATACAAGACCAACATGCCTGGCCCGATGCCCGCTTTCGCCGCGCAGGCCCTTGTCAACCAATCTTGGAACCTGGCTTCGCGTAGAGCGGGAGCCGGCGCTTGATCGTTGGATAGGACGCCGATCGGATACCGATCTCGGCGAGGGTCTCGATCAAGTCGAGCTTCGAGCCAGGATGCACGATCCTGGCCATCACCAAGTGCTCGAACATCTGATCACCATCGGTGGCGGTATCGAAGCCCAACCCCCGGTAAACGGCCCGGATCGCGTCGATCAGATACCCGGCACGCTCCCCCACGAGATCGCTAACGGCGCCTCTGCCGAACCCGTCATCGCAACCTCGGCGCCGATGGCCAGCCTCGGTTGGCGGTCATCGATCAGACGCTGCGCACGAGCGCTCACCAAAGCCAACTCCTCGTCGGTGTGAGCTGAGCCGATATGATCCAGGACCGGTTTGCTGTCCCGGTAGCGCCGGATCACCTGCACCGCTCGAGCACCAGAGCCGGTCGGCACCACTATAGCTTCGACGGGGCCGCAACCACACACCTGACCCCCACCGCGGTCAGTTCACGACACAGACCAAATCCCGGTCGGCCCAGCCTCGTGGGCCCCCGCCACCGGCCCAGGCAACCGCTGGATCCACGATCGGACGCCGCCGAACGCAAGGGTCAGCCTCTGCTCGAACACCTTACCCGTGACACCATCGATCGCTGTCGCTGCCACCGACCGAGCGTGCACTTCCAAGCCCAGCACTCACACCCCTCTGTAAACATCGGGATCTCCCACAACTGCTCAGTTTGACCGCGCAGGCGCCTCCTGCTCGACAACCCACAAGTGTTTGCGACCATGCCCGGGCCCGGAACCCTCCAACGGAGGGACCACTCATACCGCCTAGACACGCGCAACTCAGGTTCGAGTCCACGCTCCTGATAGCCCCGGCCACAGGCTCACAGTCGGGCGAGACACCCCACCCAGTTCCACGTTCATCTGGTTCGCTACCCCTTCAGAGGCCAGCAACACGGTCCTTGCCCGCACCGCAGCACTGGCCGGCACCTCGCCGAACGCAACGTGCGTTCCAACTCGTCACAATCACCCGGCGTCAACACAAGGGCGGGAGAGGTTCTATTCACCATGGAACCCATCCTCCCGCCCAAACGTAACCCTACTTCATCGACACAACACCAGAGAGATCCCCGCCCAAACTAAGGGCGTTAATCACGGGGTGATTAATCACACCCAACCGCGTGTCACATAAATAAACATCGACCACTTCACGGGAGAATTAAGTTACCACACAAAAGTTCTCTTGGAAGAAGCGGCCGATGCGATACCAGTCTACTACAGGACTTCCCAAGACCACCATCCTGGAAATCGTTACCAGGATCCACCAGGTCATGACAGCTCGGGGAATGTCGTATCGCGGGTATCGGTTCGGGCTCTACAAACAAGTCGAGATCACGTTGCTACTGCTGCGCCAGAACATGTCACAGATGGTGGCGCAGACATGCACGGCATCTCGCAGCCCACGATCTCTCGTGTCTACCGCAGAACCTGCGCCCTGCTGGAGAGCGTGCTGGTGTTCACCGGCATCAGCCTGACCGAGGCCATCGATCAAGACCACCTGATCCTGGTCGACGGTACCTTCGTCCCCACCGGGAACCGGCCAGCCAGCGGCCACGGCAGCGCGAACTACTCCGGGAAACGCAAGGTCCAGTGCCTATCGATCCAGATCGCCTGCACCGCTACCGGGGAACTGATCGCTGTCTCCGACCCGGTCCCCGGCGCCCGCCACGACGCGAAAGCACTCGAGCTGTGCGGCTGGGCCACCATCCTCAACCAAGACACAGTGAACTGGGTCGCCGATACCGCCTATATCGGCACCACCGCGATCACACCGATCAAGAAGACTCCTGGCAGGGAGCGTTTGGACTGGGAAAAGGAGTTCAACCGAACGATCGCCGGGCTACGGGCACCCGTCGAGCATTGCATCGCTCACTTGAAGAACTGGAAAATTCTCTCCAAGGGCTACCGAGGCCGGATCGCGGAACTCCCCGGAATCATCCGGATCGTGACTAAACTAGAACTACTCCGAACCGACTGGTAAACCACCCATGAATAACGCCCTAAGACCTGTTTCAGCTAATGGAGACCCAGCCTATGGCCCATATCGAGTCGGAAGAGATTGTCATGGACACAACATCAAACAAAAGGCGTAAACCGCTCCTCGCCCTTAATGACTCAGCGTCACTACCCCTTTAGGTTAGTACCCAATTTCTTATTGATATCACTAATGCTAGTCAAGCAACGAGCCTTTTCAACCAGAACCTTGGTAACACCTAAGTCGTCGAATTTACGCCATTTGGTCGTGCCGGTGTCATTGTACGCGACCAACAGTGATCCGTTACGAGTGATCGCGTATCCGCAGTACCCGGGCTTCAACTCAAACGCGTCCCAGTCAAAACCCGAGGGAGTCTTCTTTCCCGGCTGGACAGTCGTAGTCTTCGCGCCTTTCGCAAGCTTGATCCCACCCAGCACACCAGGTTTTCCATCAGGCACATTCTTGAAGTCGGTCCCGAACGTGATACTAACCTTGCTTTTAGAATTGACAGTCCCAGAACCACACAATGGCCCATTGCATGGATCAGCGACAGCAGAAGCCGGTACCACACTAGGACCAAGAAGCAAGACAATTGCCGCGATGGTAGATCCAACTCCGCGAAACAAGGTTCTCATAAAACCCTCCATATCGATAGGCCCCTCATCAGCGAGGTGCCTCTTCGCTGACAATAGCACATTCACACGACGTCCTGACACGCTGGTCTTCCACCGTCGAGGCGGGCGGCGATCGCCTCTGCGACGTTGGCGGGCACGTAGGGGGTGACGTCGCCGCCGAGCTTGATCACCTCGCGCAGGATGGTGGAACTCAGCGTGAGGTGTTCGCGCGCGGCGGGCAGAAGGATGGTCTCGAGGCCGGTGAGGCCGCGGTTCATGTGGGCCATCTGCACCTCGAAGTCGAAGTCGGCGCCGAAGCGCAGCCCTTTGACCACGGCGGTGATGCCGCGCTCGCGGCAGAAGTCGACCAGCAGCCCCGACATGGGCTCGACGGTGACGCCCTCGAGGTCGGAGAGCGCACCCTGCACCAGCGCGGTGCGCTCGTCGAAGTCGAAGAGGTACTTCTTCTGGGAGTTGCGTCCGACGGCCACCACCACGTCGCCGAACAGCTGATGCGCACGACGGATGATGTCGACGTGACCCACGGTGATCGGATCGAAGGATCCCGGACACAGCACCTTTGGCATGTTCTTCCCCTGCTCTAGTCGGTGGCGCCGAAGTACAGCACCGTCTCACCGTAGCCGCGTTCCCACACGTCGGTGAAGACCGCCGGCCATACCGGCGCCGCACCCCGCGCCGAGCGCTCCACCACCACCAGCGCCCGGGGCGCCAGCCTGCCATGCGTCACCAGGGCGGTCAGCACATCGTCGACGATCTCGGCCTCGTAAGGCGGATCGAGGAAGACCAGGTCGAAGGCCTCCCCCGCCGCGCCGGCGAACTGCTCGGCCCGCGCCGCCCTCACCTCGACGCGCAGCCGGGCGTCCTTGGCATTGGCCTCGATCAGAGCCGCTGTCTGCCGGTCGTGCTCGACGGCGACCACCCGCGCCGCACCGCGACTGGCGGCCTCCAGCGCGATCGCACCAGAGCCGGCGCACAGATCGAGCACGGATAGCCCGGCCAACTGTTCGGCGGGATCGCCGTCGGTGGTATCGAACCACGACGCGAGCGCGGAGAACAGCGCCTCACGCACCCGATCGGTGGTGGGACGGGTGCGGTCGCCCTTGGGAGCGGCGATCCGGCGGCCCTTGGCCGAGCCCGCGATGATTCTTGCCATCAGTTCTTCTCCGCCCACTCGCTGCCCCACAGCTCGGCTTGGGTCACGAGATCGGCCAACAGGGGGTCTTCGGTGGCCCGCGAATCGGCCAGCACGCGCTCCGCCAGCTGCTTGGCGGCGCCGATCATGGCCTCGTCGTCCAGCACGCGCAGCAGCTTGAGCGACGATCCGCCCGACTGCGCGGCGCCCAGCACGTCGCCCTCGCGGCGCAGCACCAGATCTTGCTCGGCCAGCTCGAAGCCGTCAGTGGACGCCGCCAGGGCCCGCAGTCGCTGTGCGGCGACGCTGTCCTCTTCTTCTTTCATGGGAGCCAGCAGCAGGCACAGCCCTGGCCATTGCCCGCGCCCGATCCGGCCGCGCAGCTGATGCAGCTGCGAGATGCCGAAGCGATCGGCGTCGACCACCACCATCACCGACGCGTTGGGCACGTCGACGCCCACCTCGATCACCGTGGTGGCCACCAGCACGTCCAACTCGCCGGCGGCGAAGCGCGCCATGGTCTCGTCGCGTTCGGCCGTCGGCAGCTTGCCGTGCGCCATGCCGACGCGGAGACCCGCCAGCGCCCCGCCCGAGAGCTGCTCATACAGCTCGGTCACCGCGGTGGGAGTGCGATCGGCCCCGGGCTCCATGCCCACCTCGAGCTGCTTTCCGGAGATCGCAGGGCACACCACGAAGGCCTGCCTCCCCTGGGCCACCTCCTCGCGGATCCGGCTCCAGGCGCGTTCCACCCAGGCGGGATGGGTGACGGTGTTGACGGGCACCGTCTGCACCTCGGCCCTGCCGCCGGGGCGCTCGCGCAGCTCGCTGACATCGAGATCACCGAAGACGGTCATCGCGATGGAGCGCGGGATGGGAGTGGCCGTCATGATCAGGGTGTGGGGCCGTTGCCTGGCCTTGGCGGAGAGCGCCGCCCGCTGCTCGACGCCGAAGCGGTGCTGCTCGTCGATCACCACCAGGCCGAGGTCGAAGAACTCGACGGGGTCGCTGAGCAGGGCGTGCGTGCCGACGACGATGCCCGCCTCGCCGGTGACGATCCGGTTCATCGCATCGCGCTTGGCCGCAGCCGACCCGCTCCCGGTGAGCAGCGCGACGGAGGTGGCGGACGGGTGCGCGCCCAGCGTGCCGCCGTCGGCCAGATCGCCCAGCAGCGCGGTGATCGTCGCATGGTGCTGCTTGGCGAGCACCTCGGTGGGCGCGAGCAGCACGGCCTGGCCCCCGCTGTCGACCACCGCGAGCATGGCCCGCAGCGCGACGATAGTTTTACCGGAGCCCACGTCGCCCTGGAGCAGCCGATGCATGGGAGACGAACCGGCGAGCTCCTGGAAGATCTCCTCCCCCACCGCCACCTGGCCCCGGGTGAGCGGGAACGGCAGCCGCTCGTCGAAGGCGTCGAGGATGCCGCCCACCGTGCGGCGACGTGGGGTGGCCGGTTCCTTGGCCTGCTCGGCCCGACGCCGCGCCATGGCGAGCTGGATGCCAAAGGCCTCGTCGAATCGGAGCCGCTCGATGCCCTCCTCCGCCTCACGCGCGTCGGTGGGCTCGTGCACGGCGGTCAGCGCTGTCTGCAGGCTGGGCACCCCGGCGGCCTGGACGACCCAGGTGGGCAGCGTGTCGCCCAGGTGGCGAAGGCCCGGCAGCACCAGCTCGATCGCTTCGGCGACGTTCCAGGTGGGCAGCGTGGAGGTGGCGGGGTAGATGCCCACCAGCCCGGCGCGCTGCACCTGACGGCCCATCACCTGGCGGTCGGCCGCCTTCTTGCCGCGGACGTGCGGCCCGTCGAGCATCACGAACTTGGGATGCGTGAGCTGGAGATCCTGCTGGAAGGTTCCCACCCGACCGATGAAGATGCCCCGCTCGCCCGGCTTGAGGGCCTTCACGAAGGCCTCGACCAGGTACTTCTTGGGAGCGAAGAAGGTGACGCCAAGGTTGCGGTCGCCGTCGGTGATGACGGCCTCGACCCGGGTGGCCCGGCCATGTCTCACTGTCACGCCGCGCACCTTGGCGACCACCGCCACGTCCTCCCCCACCTCAAGGTCGGCGAAGGAACTCATCTCAGTGCCGGCGATGTAGCGCCGCGGAACATGGCGCACCAGATCGTCGACGGTTTCCAACCCCAGCTTGCGCAGTTCCGTCGCGGTCTTGGCGCCCACCACGTCGGGCAAGCGACGATTCAGCTCGCGATAGATGGGGGTGCGCCACATGCTTCTCACCTTATCGACCCCCACAGACAGCAACCGGCGGCTCGCCTGAGCGAGCCGCCGGTTGAATGCCTATCGGGCAGGTGAGGTCAGCGAGAGACCTTGCCGGCCTTGATGCAAGAGGTGCACACGTTGAGGCGCTTGGGAGCACCCTCCACGGTCGCACGCACACGCTGGATGTTGGGGTTCCAGCGGCGGTTGGTCTTCTTCTTCGACCAAGGCACGTTGTGCCCGAAGCTGGGACCCTTGGCGCAGATGTCACACACGGCAGCCATCGGAATCTCCTTGTTGCAGATGCCAGACACGAATCTCGCGCCTGGTCGGTTTGAGGGGCTGTCCCGACCGAACCGGCCGCAGACAACCGAAGAATCATAACGTGCCGGGCCCGGAATCACCAAAGCCGTCACCGCGCTCTCCTCGAGGCTCGGCCGCGGACGGCCTCGCACCTCGAAGAGCGTAGGTTACGAACGTTTCTTGCCGCCGCGACGGCCGCCCCGGCGCTCGCCACCGTCGGCCTGCACCTGGGAGTCGACCGGCTCGTCGAACTTCAGGTAGCCGGCGCCCGCGCAATGCGAGCACTCCTCGGTGAACGCCTCCGCCAGACCGGTGCCGATCTTCTTGCGGGTGAGCTGGACCAGACCCAGGCTGGTGACCTCGGCCACCTGGTGACGAGTGCGGTCGCGACCGAGGCACTCGACGAGGCGTCGCAGCAGCAGCTCGCGGTTGCTGGGCAGCACCATGTCGATGAAGTCGATCACGATGATGCCGCCGATGTCGCGCAACCGCAGCTGACGCACGATCTCCTCGGCCGCCTCCAGGTTGTTGCTGGTGACAGTGGCCTCGAGGTTGCCCGCCGAGCCGGTGAACCGGCCGGTGTTGACGTCGATGACGGTCATGGCCTCGGTGCGGTCGATAACCAGCGAACCACCGGAGGGCAGGAAGACCTTGCGGTCGAGCGCCTTGGCGATCTGCTCGTCGATCCGGTACTTGGCGAAGACGTCCTTGCCGTCCTCGGCAGGCTCGAAGCGCTGGAGGCGCTCGGCCAGGTGCGGGGCGACGTGCTGCACGTAGGCGGAGATCGCGTCGAACGAGTCGTCCGGTCCGCCGTTGCCCTGCACCACCAGCGTGGCGAAGTCTTCGGTGAAGAGGTCGCGCACGATGCGCAGCGTCAGGTCGGGCTCGGTGTAGAGCGAGGCGGGGCCGCCGCCCTTCGCCACGCGCTTCTCGATGACCTCCCACTGGGCCTTCAGACGGTTCACGTCGCGGACCAGCTCTTCCTCGCTGGCTCCCTCGGCAGCAGTGCGCACGATGACGGACTCCTGCTCGGTGATCACGTTGGCGAGGATGTCGCGGAGGCGGTGGCGCTCGTTGTCGGGCAGCTTGCGGGAGATGCCGGACAGGTGGCCGCCAGGCGAGTAGACGACGTAGCGGCCGGGCAGCGAGATGTGGCTGGTGAGCCGGGCGCCCTTCTGGCCGACCGGATCCTTGGTGACCTGCACCAGGACCATCTGGCCCGACTTGAGCACGTTCTCGACCTTGCGGCCCTCACCCGTGACGCCGAAGTGATCCCAGTCGACCTCGCCGGCGTAGAGCACGGCGTTGCGGCCGCGGCCGATGTCGATGAACGCGGCTTCCATGCTGGGCAGCACGTTCTGCACGCGACCCAGGTAGATGTTGCCGATCAGCGACGTGGCGGAGTCGCGGTCGACGTAATGCTCGACGAGGATGCCGTCCTCCACCACCGCCAGCTGGGTGTACTCATCGGCCTGGCGGATCACCATGGCGCGGTCCACCGACTCGCGGCGGGCCAGGAACTCGGCCTCGCTCAGGATGGGGGCACGACGGCGCCCGGCCGCGCGGGACTCCTTGCGGCGCTGGCGCTTGGCCTCCATGCGGGTGGAGCCTTCGATGCCGGTGATCTCGTCGCTGCTCGTGCCCTCGCCCGATTCGGCCTCGCCACGGCGGCGACGGCGGCGACGACGGCGCGTCACGGTTCCGGAGTCGCCGTCCGAATCGCCTTCCTCAGCGTCCGAATCGGACTCGGCAGCAGGCTCCTCCGTCGAAGACTCCGACTCTTCAGCGGTGTCCTCGGCAGCGTCGGCGTCCTGATCGTCGCCCTCCTTGGACGGACGACGACGGCGACGACCACCCCGACGGCGACGACGGCGCGGCTGGGAGTCCTCATCCGAATCGTCGTCGGACGACTCCTCGTCGTCTGCGTCGTCAGAGTTCTCGTCGTCGCCCTGGGCATCCTCGGCGTCATCGGAATCTTCGTCGTCGGGCTCGTCGGCCAGATCCTCGGCGACGTCCTCGGCGGTCTCGTCGTCGACGTCCTCGCTGGATTCTTCCTCGCGGGACTCATCGTCGCCGGCAGCGATGGCGCCGGCAAGCGCGGCGAGCTGAGCGGCGCGATCGGCCGCATCCGGGGTGCTATCGGTGGTTGCCTTGCGACGTGCAGCGGCGGCCTCCTCGGCGGCGCGCAGCGCGGCCTCGAGCTCGTCGTCCACCGCGGAGGCTGCGCCGGAACGGTCTTCCTTCCTGCCCCTGCCCTTCGGCCCGCTCGCCTTGGCGGGCGCGGCCTTCCGGGTGGAGGAACGACGGCGTGCGGGACGAGGGGTCTCCGGCGCTTCCGCGGCCGCCGGCTGGGCGACTTCAGTGACGGGCTCGACGGATGCGATCTCCTTGGCGGGCGCCGGTGCCGCCAGTTCGGGAGACACCTTCGGGGAGGCCAGTTCCTTGGCCTTGGACTTCGGTGCAGCTTCAATGGCGGGAGCCTGGAAGGTCACCTGGGGCGCGGCGGCTTTGCGGGTGGCCCGGCGGCGCGTCGGCGCCTTGACCTCGGGCTCGTCGACCGGCGTGTCGGAGGCGGTCACCACAGCGGGGCTCTCGGCGGCGAGCTGCGTGACAGGGGTGCGGGGGGCCTCGGCCGCAGGCTGCTCGACGCCCTGGACAGGCGGACCGGCCTTGCGCCCGGCGGCCCGACGACGACGCGGGGCCGGGGCGGTTTCGGGTTCCACAGGGGTGTTCTCGATGTCGGACATGCGACTCCTCACCTGCGCGTTCATCGCGCGGATTGGCACAGCGCGAGCCGTGCTCAAGACTGACGATCAGGCGTCCCGGAGCAGTCGCGGTCGGTGTGTCGTCGCGGTGCAGCTCTCAGGTCGCGTGGCACCGGCGGCGCCGTGACCTAATCGTTATTCTCGCACATCCCGGCAAATTCCGGGGGTCTCTTCCCATCCTCGGCGCTCGACGCCACGGCCTCACCGCAGCGGATCGCCGATCTGATCGCCGGCCAACGGGCCCTGTGCAATGCGGGTCAGCAGCGCGGATTCCGGCACGTCAGGCTCCAATCGCCGCAGCGCGGTGAGCACGTCGTCGGGGCGAACCAAGGGCACCCCATGCTGCAGGCGAACCTCCAGGGTTCGCTGGTCGCGAACCGTCAGCGCGACCAGCTGGGCGCGCACATCGAAGGTGCGCAGACCGTTCTTGGTCATCCGCTCGACCTCGCACCGCTCGGCGCCCAACAGGGCTGCCGCCGCGCGCTCCAGCACGCCGTCGCCGGCCTCGATCTCCATCGTCCAGTCGGACGCCTGGAGCAGTTCCCCCAGCGACTCCTTGCGCGCGTCGGCCGCGTCCACGATCTCGAAGCCCGACGGCAGCACCTCGTTCAGCGCGAGCCTCAGCTTCTCGGCCGAGCAGGCCGCGCTGAGGCCAAGCTCAACGTACTCGGCTTCGGACGCGGCACCGGTGGGCGACGCATTGGCGTAGGAGATCCGGGGATGGGGCGAGAAGCCGGACGAGTAGGCCATCGGCACGTCGGCGCGTCGCAGCGCGCGTTCCAAGGCCCGGCTGAAGTCGCGATGAGACGTGAACCGCGCGGGCCCTCGCTTGGCGTATCGCAAGCGCACCTTCTGCACGGGCGGCGGCTGCTGGACCGGTTGACGCTTTCCCACGACGCCCCATCATAGAGTGGAGGCGATGAGCAACCAGACGAGTGAGACCGTGCAACCGGCGAATGCTGCACCTTGGCGACTGAGGGGCTGGGTGCTGGCCCTCGTGCTAGTGGGGCACCTCTGCGCGCTCTACACCCCGGGTGGCCCGGAACCGGGCTTCTTCGACCTCTTGCTTCCCGATGGGTCGGACAAGTTGGTGCACGTCGGGCTCTTCGCGGTTCCGGCCTTCCTGCTGCGCCGGATCACGGCACGCTGGTGGCCGATCCTGCTGCTCGCACTGCACGCACCGATCAGCGAACTGATCCAGTGGCGCTTCGTGCCTTACCGCAGCGGCGACCCGCTGGATCTCCTGGCCGATGTCGTCGGCCTCGCTCTTGGCGTCGCAGCCGCGGCGTGGGTGAGTCGAAGAAAGAGGGTCAGCTGAGGTCGTTTGTGACGACGCTCAGCGGCAACAAGGTACGCCCCGTCGGACCGATCTGGATGTCGGTGCCCATCTGAGGGCACACGCCGCAGTCGAAGCACGGCGTCCAGCGGCAGTCCTCGACCTCCACCTCGTCCAGCGCGTCCTGCCAGTCCTCCCATAGCCAATCGCGGTCGAGGCCGGCATCCAGGTGGTCCCACGGCAGCACCTCCTCGTACTCGCGCTCACGGGTGGTGAACCACGCGAGGTCGATGCCGAAGGCCGCGAGCTCCTCGTTCGCCGCGGTGGTCCAGCGCTCGTAGTCGAAGTACTCGCTCCAGCCGTCGAACTTGCCGCCCTCGCGCCAGACCCGCTCGATGACCCGGCCGACGCGACGGTCGCCGCGCGAGAGCAGGCCCTCGATGATGCCGGGCTTGCCGTCGTGATAGCGCAGCCCGATGGCCTTGCCGTAGTTGCGATCCTGGCGGATGGTGTCTTTAAGCAGCATCAGCCGATGATCGATGGTCTCGGCGTCGCACTGCGCGGCCCACTGGAACGGCGTGTGAGGTTTCGGCACGAAGCCGCCGATAGAGACGGTGCAGCGGATGTCGCGCGTGCCTGAGGCCTTGCGGCCAGTCTCGATCACGCGGGTGGCCAGAGCCGCGATGGCCAGCACGTCCTCATCGGTCTCGGTGGGCAGCCCGCACATGAAATAGAGCTTGACCTGGCGCCAGCCGGAGCTGAAGGCCGCGGCGACGGTGTTGATCAGGTCGTCCTCGGAGACCATCTTGTTGATCACCTTGCGCATCCGATCGGACCCGCCTTCGGGAGCGAAGGTGAGGCCGGAGCGGCGGCCGTTGCGCGACAGCTCATTGGCCAGGTCGATGTTGAACGCGTCCACCCGCGTCGACGGCAGCGACAGCGACACGTTGGAGCCCTCGTAGCGGTCGGCCAGCTGCCGGGTCACCTCGGCGATCTCCGAATGATCGGCGCTGGAGAGCGACAGCAGGCCGATCTCCTCCAAGCCGGTCGAGCGAAGTCCGCCCTCGACCATGGCGCCGATGGTGTCGATGCTGCGCTCGCGAACCGGGCGGGTGATCATGCCCGCCTGGCAGAACCGGCAGCCGCGGGTGCAGCCGCGGAAGATCTCGACAGAGTAGCGCTCGTGCACCGTCTCAGCCAGCGGAACGACGGGCTTCTTGGGATAGGGCCACTCGTCGAGGTCGAGCAGGGTGTGCTTGCGTACCTGGAAGGGCGCCTCGGGCCGATTGGGCGCGACGCGCTGGATGCGCCCGTCGTCGAGGTAGTCGACATCGTAGAAGCGGGGGACGTAGAACGCACCGGTCTCGGCCAGCCGGAGCAGCACGCCCTCGCGTCCTCCGGGGCGGCCCTCCTGCTTCCATTCGCGCACGATGTCGGAGATCAGCAGCGAGGCCTCTTCTCCGTCCCCCAGCACGGCGAGATCGATGAAGTCGGCGATGGGCTCGGGGTTGAAGGCGGCATGCCCGCCGGCGATGACGAGGGGCTCGTCGTCGCCCCGGTCGACGGCGTGCAGCGTCATGCCGGCCAGGTCGATCATCGAGAGCAGATTGGTGTAGCCGAGCTCGGTGGAGAACGAGATGCCGAACAGGTCGAACGCCTTGACGGGGCGGTGCGCGTCGAGAGTGAACTGCGTCAGCCCCGCCTCCCGCATCGCCGCGTCCATGTCGGGCCAGACGGTGTAAGTGCGCTCGGCCAGGATCCAGTCGCGCTCGTTGAGGATCTCGTAGAGGATCGCGACCCCCTGGTTGGGCTGCCCCACCTCGTAGGCATCCGGGTAGGACAAGCACCAGCGCACCTCGGTGGACTCCCACTCCTTGACGACGCTGTTGGGCTCGCCGCCGACGTACTGGATGGGCTTGGAGACCTTCGAGAGCAGCGGCTCCAGACGCGGGTAGATCGACAGCTCCGGCACGGCGATGGGATTGGTCATAGTCATGGCCCCGTCAGAATAACCAGTGCCCCGATGCAGTTCTAGGGCCGCGCAGCGACCTGAGCACCGGGAGCAGTCTCGCGGGGCAATCCACGCCGGCGTGCCAGGACGTCGATCACCGCGGCGGAGACGAGCAGCGCCGCCAACTGAATCAACACCTCGGGACCGGCCACGCCAGCGGAGCGATCGAAAAGACCCTGCACTCCGATCCACGGCACCAGCAGCATGCCGAGCAGGTTGTTGGCGACGTGCAGCGCGATGGCGGCCTCCAAACCGCCGGTGCGCCAGGTGATCACGCTGAAGACCAAGGCGATCGCGAAGTAGAGCACGTTCAGCCAGGGATCGGTGGCTCCGTGCACGACCATGAAGATCGACGACGACACCACGGTGCCGACGATGAAAGACGCCCTCCTGTCCGCGATCCACGCACCGAACAGCCGAGGAAGCAGGCCGCGCATCGCGTACTCCTCGCCCGCGGCCTGGAGCGGTGTGGTGAGCAGGATTCCCACCAGGAGGAGCCACGTCTCCGGCCGCTGCTGGAGGTCCAGCTCGGACCAGGCGAGCGCGTACTCCCCACCCACCACGATCGCCAGCGGCACCGCGGCCACCAGCAGGCAAGTGGCCAGCCACCCCCACCGCATCCGGCCCTGGACGGAGTTCAGGTACCCCACCTTCTGGCCGACGATCAGCCCCGCCACCACGACGGCCGGGATCAGCGTGGCGAGGATCACGTTGTTGCTGAGGAACAGGCCCGGCGTGATGTCGTCGAGCCGGCCCTCGAGAAGACTCGCAGGAAGCGGATCGACGCCGAGCCCCAGGTCGATCACGAACCACACCGCGACCGACGCGATCATGCCCGCGACCAGGATGCCCACCGCCACCAACAGCCCCACCAGCGGCTTCCACCAGGCGATGCCGGAGGTGTGCCAGAAGGCGTGATAGGGCGTGGGTTCGACCGGCAACGCCGGTCCCTTCTTGGGCACCGGCTGATACACGTATCCCGGCGGCGGCTGGTGCGCGGAAAAGACGGCGGGCTGTCGATCGGTCACACCACAAGCCTACGAGGTGCCTCAGACAGTCCCCATGGACAGGGCGACTACCCGAACCAGAGCGCCAGTTCGGCCGCCGCGGATTCCTCGGAGTCGGACGCGTGCACGCAGTTGTTGCACACCGAGGTGGCGAAGTCGGCCCTGATGGTGCCGGCGTCGGCCTTCGCGGGGTCGGTGGCGCCGTTGATCTCGCGCACCTTGGCGATCGCGTCGTCGCCCGAGAGCCGCACGGCGACGAGCGGCCCGCTGACCATGAACTCGCGCAGCGGCGGGTAGAAGTCACGTTCCAGGTGTGCGGCGTAGTGGCGGTCGGCGAAGTCGCCGTCGATGGTGCGCATGTCCATCGCCTCGATGCTCAACCCGGCGGCCTCGTAACGGGCGAGGATGGTGCCCACAAGGTGGTCGGCCACGGCGTCGGGCTTGATGATGACGAAAGTGTGTTGCGTCACTGCTCCGCTTTCTCGTTTCGGTGTTCGAGCCTCTTGCCGAGCACGAACGATGTCGTCCAAATCAATGCGAACACAATACCCATCGCGTACATCCATGGGGTCAACACACCCAAGGCGACGGCCAGCGCTTGGGCCAGCCAGCCGGCGTAGAAGCCCCAGCCCTTGCGCAGGCCGCCGACGGCGACGATGGCGAGCAGGGAGGCGACGGAGGTCCACAGCACCGCGGTGCCGACCGCAACCCCGGAGATCTGGACCATGCCGGCGAAGGCCAGCCAGAACACGACCACCTCGAAGATCAGCACCGACATCAGAGCGCTCATCATCGGGTTTCGGGGTTGCAGCCTCACCGGTCGTCCTCTCCGCGTGCGACGAGCAGGTCGCGAGCCTCGCCGGCGGCGATCACCGATCCCGCGACGAGCACCCCGGCTTGCTCGGAGGCGGTGTCCGCGAGCATCACGGCCAGATCCAGGGCGTCGGCCATGTTCTGCGCCCGCCGCACCTGGCCGGCCGGCCAGATCTGCTCGGCGAGCGTCGCCAGATCGTCCACCTCGCGGGCGCGCGGGCTGGACGAGACCTTCGTGATCACCACCTGGTTCATCTCTTCGGCGAAGATCTCCAGCACCTGCTGGGCGTCCTTGTCCTGCATCATCGCCACGACGCCGATCAAGGGGCGGAAGTCGAAGGACTCCTTGAGCGCGTCGATCGTCGCTCGCGCCGCCTGCGGGTTGTGGGCGGTGTCCAGCACCACCGGCGGGGAGGTCCGCACGCGCTCCAGCCGAGCCGGAGCCTCGACCGATCCGATGCCCTCGACGATGATCTCGGGATTGAGCGGCTTCCCACCGAGGAAGGCCTCGGCGGCGGCCACCGCCAGGGCGGCGTTGCGCGCCATGTGCTCGCCGTAGACAGGAAGGAACACGTCGCCGACCGGGCCGCCCTCCGTCTCCAGGCGCAGCAGCTGCCCCCCGACTGCCGACTGGCGCGCCAGCACCCCGAAGTCGGGCCCCTCGGCCTTGACCTTGGCCCCCACCTCGACCGCGCGCTGCAACAGCACCGCCGCGGCCGCGGGATCCTGCCCGGCCAGCACCGCCGTCGAGCCCTCCTTGATGACGCCGGACTTCTCACCCGCGATCTCCTGGATGGTGTTGCCCAGAATGTGGGTGTGGTCGAGGCCGATGGGAGCGATGGCGGCGACACTCGCGGTGGCGACGCTGGTGGCGTCCCAGCGTCCGCCGAGGCCCACCTCCATCACGGCCACATCGACGGGCGCGTCGGCGAAGGCCGCATAGGCCATGCCGGTGATCACCTCGAAGAACGTCATCGCGACGCCGTCGTGGCGCTGCTCGTCGACCATCTCAACATAGGGCTGGATGTCCTGCCACATCTCAAGGAAGCGCTCGCGGGAGATCGGCTCGCCGTCGATGTGGATGCGCTCGCGCACGTCGCTGAGGTGGGGACTGGCGAACCGCCCCACCCGCAGGCCGGCCGCACGCAGCACGGCGTCGATCATGATCGCGGTGCTGCCCTTGCCGTTGGTGCCGGCCACCTGGATCACCGGCACCGCGTTCTGCGGGTCGCCGAGAAGCTCCATCAGAGCGGCGATCCGGTTGAGACTGGGGGCGACCCTGTGCTCCGGCCAACGGCTGGTGAGGGACTGGGTGAGCTGCGCGTAGGCGTCGTTCGTCATGATGGGCCTAAGACTATCCGCGGGATCTGCAAACCCATGCTCCGACTAGAGTGTGCGGCGGAAGTTCACCTGCGACCCCCTGCGCACGGCTGCCCGGATTCTTGAAGATTCAGGCAGTTCGGAATCATTTCGACGCGCGGTTCGTTGAGCAACTAACGCCGTCCTATCTACCGAGGAGCCCCGTCGACATGGCCAACAACTCATCCTTGAGCCGCCGAGCCGCGCTGCGCCAGCAACAGGAACAGGAAGAACGTGCGGCCAAGAACCGTCGCATTCTGGGCTTCGGTCTCGGCGCCGTCGCCCTGGCGGTGGTGGTGATCCTCGTGGTCGTCGTGGCGCAGACCATCGGCAAGCGTCAGCAGGCCGCGTCCGAACAGCTCACTCCCCCCAATGCCACCTCGGATTACGGCATCCTCGCCGACGCGAAGAAGCCCGTCGACGGCACCCCGCACGTGGTGATCTACCAGGACTTCCAGTGCCCCGCGTGCGCGAGCTACGAGCAGTCTTTCGGCCCCATCATCTCCAGCCTCGTCGATAAGGGCGACATCACCGCGGAGTTCCGCACGGCGCACTTCATGGACAACAACATCGGCAACGATTCCTCCGTGCGAGCCGCCCTCGCCGCCGCAGCCGCCGACGAGGTGGGCCACTACGACGCCTACCACAAGGCCATCTTCGACGCCTTCGCCGGCAACGGCTACACCGAGCAGCAACTGCGCGTCGAGTTCCCCGAGACCGCCGGCATCACCGGAGAAGACCTGACGCGGTTCCAGCTGCTCTACGACGGCAAGGCCTTCCAGGACTTCGTCGACGGCGTGGCGAACTCCATGCAGGCCGACGGCGTCACCGGCACGCCCACCTATCTCGTGGACGGGACGAAGGTGGAGTTCACCGACACCACAGAGGAGTCTGTGTTGACGGTGATCACGGAGGCCTACCAGGGCTGAAGTCGCGCTCCTCTTCGCGATTCTGGCAGCACCCGGGAAGCGGCTAAAATCCCCTTCCATGACTACCGCTGAACACAGCTCCGCCCTGCCCGCCAAGCCCGCCCTCGAAGGTTTGGAGGCCAAGTGGGGCCAGGTATGGCAGGACGAGGGCACCTACGCCTTCACCCGGCCGGCCTCGCGCGAGCAGGTGTTCAGCATCGACACGCCGCCGCCCACGGTGTCCGGCTCGCTGCACGTCGGGCACGTGTTCAGCTACACCCACACCGACACGATCGCGCGCTACCAGCGGATGCGCGGCAGATGCGTGTTCTACCCGATGGGCTGGGACGATAACGGGCTGCCCACCGAGCGCCGCGTGCAGAACTACTACGGCGTGCGTTGCGACCCGTCGATCCCCTACGACCCCGACTTCCAGCCGCCGGCCAAGCCCGACCCGAAGCGCCAGGTGCCGATCAGCCGGCGCAACTTCGTCGAGCTGTGCCACGAGCTGACCGCCATCGACGAGCAGGCCTTCGAGGCGCTGTGGAAGCAGCTGGGTCTGTCGGTGGACTGGAACACGCTGTACGCCACTATCTCCAGCGACGCTCAGGCTGTGGCGCAGCGCGCCTTCCTGCGCAACCACGCTCGCAGCGAGGCCTACCTCAGCTACGCGCCGACGCTCTGGGACGTGACCTTCCAGACCGCCGTGGCTCAGGCCGAACTGGAGGCCCGCGACTACCCCGGCCACTACTACCGCGTCGCCTTCCACAAGGCCGACGGCGAGCCGGTCTACATCGAGACCACCCGTCCCGAACTGCTGGTCTCCGTGTGTGCCCTGATCGCCCATCCCGACGACGAGCGCTACCAGGATCTCTTCGGCAGCACCGTCACCTCTCCCCTGTTCGGGGTGGAGATCCCGGTGCTGGCGCACCACGCCGCCGAGCCCGACAAGGGCGCCGGCATCGCGATGTGCTGTACCTTCGGCGACCTCACCGACGTGCAGTGGTGGCGCGAGCTCAACCTGCCCACCCGCACGGTGATCGGCCGCGATGGCCGCCTGCAGCGCGAGACCCCCGAGTGGATCGCCAACCCGGAGGCCTACGAGGCGCTGGCCGGCAAGACCACCTTCTCCGCCCGCGAGGCCACCGTCGCCGCCCTGCGCGACGCCGGCGACCTGGACGGTGAGCCCAAGGCGACCATGCGCAAGGCGAACTTCTTCGAGAAGGGCGACAAGCCGCTGGAGATCGTCGCCACGCGTCAGTGGTACATCACCAACGGCGGCCGCGACGAGGAGCTGAAGGCCACGTTGCTGGCGCGCGGCGAGGAACTCGCCTGGACGCCGGAGCACATGAAGCACCGCTACGAGAACTGGGTGGGCGGCCTGAACGGCGACTGGCTGATCTCGCGCCAGCGCTTCTTCGGCGTGCCCTTCCCCGTCTGGTACGCGTTGGACGCCGACGGCGAGCCCGACTACGAGCATCCGCTGGTGGCCGACGAGGCGTCGCTGCCCGTCGATCCGGTCAGCGAGGCGCCGGCCGGCTACTCCGAGGAACAGCGCAACCAGCCGGGCGGCTTCATGGCCGATCCGGACGTGATGGACACCTGGGCCACGTCCTCGCTCACGCCGCAGCTGGCCTGTGGCTGGGAGCGCGACCCCGAGCTGTTCGACCTCACCTTCCCGATGGACATGGCGCCCCAGGCCCACGACATCATCCGCACCTGGCTGTTCAGCCGCGTGGTGCGCTCGCACTTCGAGCACGGCTCGCTGCCGTGGAAGCGCGCGACGATCTCCGGCTTCGTGACCGATCCGGATCGCAAGAAGATGAGCAAGTCGAAGGGCAACGTGGTGGTGCCCACCGACATCCTGGACCGCTTCGGCTCCGACGCCGTGCGCTGGCGCGCCGCCATGGCCCGCCCGGGCACCGACTCGCCGTTCGACGAGACCCAGATGAAGGTGGGTCGACGCCTCGCCATGAAGGTGCTCAACGCGGGCAAGTTCGTGCTGACCCTCGCCCCAGAGCCGGGCGACGCCAGGCTGGTGACCAACCCGCTGGATCTGGCGATGCTCGCCGGCCTGCGCTCCGTGGTGGAGACCGCCACCGCAGCCTTCGACGAGTTCGACTACACGCGTGCGCTGGAGGCGGCCGAGAGCTTCTTCTGGTCGTTCTGCGACGACTACCTGGAGGCCGTCAAGGAGCGCGCCTACGGCACCCACTCGTCCGAGGCCGAGCACGCCTCGGCCCGCGCGGCGCTGGCCCTGGCCCTCGACGTGCAGCTGCGCCTGCTGGCGCCGTTCATGCCCTACTCCACGGAAGAGGTGTGGAGCTGGACCCACGAGGGCTCCATCCACCGCGCCGCGTGGCCGAGCGTCGACGAGCTGCCCGCCGACGGCAACCCGGAGCTGCTGGCCGACCTGGCCGCCGCCCTGATCGCCGTGCGCGGCGCCAAGTCGAACGCGAAGGTCTCGATGAAGACCGAGGTGGTCAAGGCCGCCTTCGCCGGCCCGGCGGCCTCGATCGGTCGCCTGCAGGCCGTCGAGGCTGACCTCCGCGCGGTGGGCCGCCTCGTCGGCGACATCACTTGGGCCGACGCCGACCACCCGTTGTCCGTCGACGTGGAGCTCGCCAGCTGACCTGCCCCCACGCTCTTTGAGGTGCGAAGGCTCCCGGCGAGGAACGAGCCCGGAGCCTGAGCCTCGAAAAGACCCAGCCGGCAGCCGAACAGCGGTCGCTACCGGAGGTCGCGGTAGCTCTATTCTCTCGTCGCACCTCGGCCCATCGCCAACGGCCACGGACCCGCGGCGAGAAGGAGGATGTGCCAGAGTGAGCGCATGGACAGTAGCGGGCGCGTGGTGCAGCTCGTCCTGTGCACGGAGGGACAGATGCTGGGGGCGCTCCCGCCGTTTCCGGTCGAGGTGCCGTGGTGGCCCGAGGTGGGCGACATCGTCGACGGCGCGCGCGACCGCTTCGGGCTCGAGATCGCGGTGCTGCGCCTGATCGGTTGTCCGACGGACCGACGCTCGGGAGGCGAGGTCACCTACCTCGCCGAGGTGATGGCGCCAGGCGACGTCCCGGCGTCGGTGCTGCGCGGCCTGTTGCCCTGGACCGGACATCCGGGTGACCCGCTGGCGGAGCATCCGTTGCGGCAGCCGTGGGCTCGGCCGGGCGGACCCGCTGCGGCGCTCGCGTGGGCGAGGGAGCGGCTCACCGAGCAAGGAGTAGAGGTCATCGGCTCTGCGGAGCAGCGGAAGTCGTGGAATCTCTCTGCAATCTGGCGCATACCGACGAGCGCTGGCGCGGTGTGGCTGAAGTGCGTGCCGGAGTTCTTCGCTCACGAGGGCGCGGTCATCCGCGCCGTCGGCGCATCGCTCGCCCCGGTTCTGCTGGCCGCCGAGCCTGGACGCATCCTGCTGGCGGACATCGCGGGTGAAGACCATCACGACGCCACGGGCAGCATCCTGCCTCCGATGATCGACCTGCTCGTCGCCGAGCAGGCGCACTGGATCGGGCGCGACGACGAGTTGTTCGCGCTCGGTCTGCCGGATCGCCGACTACCGGCGGTCGCCCCGCGCATCGCGGAGGTCGCGGAGTCCTACGCCGATAAGCTCACACACTCCGAACGTCACGACCTGCGCCGACTCGTAGACCAAGTGCCCGAACGCATCACGGAGCTTGAGGCGTGCGGGATCCCGAACACCTTGGTGCACGGCGACTTCCACTCGGGCAACGTGCGCGGCCGCCCCGGCTCCCTCGTGATCCTGGACTGGGGCGACAGCGCGGTAGGTCATCCGTTGACAGACGAACTCGCATTCACCAGGGCACTCGGCGCGGCCGACCGCGCGGTTGCGGCGGCGCATTTCGCCCGAGCGTGGCAGGCGCTGTTGCCCGGTTGCGATCCGTCGCGAGCGGCGGAACTCCTGCAGCCCGTCTCTGCCCTGATCGGCGCCGTGCAGTACGCGGATTTCGTGGATGCCATCGAGCCCGACGAGCACGTCTACCACCTCGCCGACGTGCCCGCGCTCCTGCGCCAGGCCGTCGCCGCCACACGCTGAGCGTCGCGCCGAAGGAGCGCAGCGACCCAGCACCCGTCGAAAGATCCCGCGTAAAACTGGCTATCTGGCACGGCGTGTACCTATCACGCCATATACGTCGCCGAAGGGGGCCTGCTGTAAGAGATTCCGCAGGTAGGTGCGTGTCGGTGACGTAGGACAGGCACGAGTCTCGGTAGGAGAGGTGGT
This sequence comes from Tessaracoccus caeni, assembly GCF_029211185.1. Taxonomy (GTDB): domain Bacteria; phylum Actinomycetota; class Actinomycetes; order Propionibacteriales; family Propionibacteriaceae; genus Arachnia; species Arachnia caeni. The sequence continues at coordinate 57 of NZ_JARGDO010000030.1, read as the reverse complement.
ATCTGACGCCGCTTCTTCCCCGAGGTACTCGTGCCTGCACTGCCATCTTTCATCATG
>NZ_JARGDO010000002.1:290047-309600 GCF_029211185.1 Tessaracoccus caeni | reverse complement strand
GTGTTCGGGGATCAGCGCGGCGAACTGGTCCCATAGCGGGTTCATGATGAAAGATGGCAGTGCAGGCACGAGTACCTCGGGGAAGAAGCGGCGTCAGATACCACCTCTCCTACCGAGACTCGTGCCTGTCCTACGTCACCGACACGCACCTACCTGCGGAATCTCTAACTCCAGCGCCGCCCAGCAGGTCGCCGTCCGCGACTCGGCCGGAACGAGCGTCGTCGGATGGGCTGTTCGCCCCGACGCCGTCGTCGTTCAGACAGGCGGGTTGACGACACCGCTCAGTGCCCAGGTCGGAGAGGCGTGGGTGGAGGCCGAGGCCGTGCATGAGGCGATGGACGGAGCCGATCAGTGGACCTTGCTGGAGCTGCCGGCGGGTTCGGTGGCGGTCACCGGCAACCCGCTGCCGCCCGTCGTCCCTCACGTTCTCCAGATGGGGGCGTCGGCGGAGGGTGGAACCACGGCTGATGAGAGCGACTCCCTTCCTTGGTGGTGCGCGCTCTTCCCGAGGATGAAAGGCTGCCGATAATTGTAGTAATACGTATCTCGAGTAACCAGCGCGTGGTGCGAGTCGTGCTCGCACTCGCCGCGCTGGTATTCGACCTATGGATGTGGCGGGGGGACACCGAAGCTTGGAGCGGTGACCACGTCAACGCCTGGGTGATCGTCATTGTTGCAGTGGTTGGATATTCCTTCTTGGCGATATGGCGCTCGCCACTACCGGGCTATATCGCTCTCGTCGTCCTTTCGTTCGGTGGCCTGCTGGTCCCCGGAGTCATGTGCTTCGGAGGGCACCTCGTGGCTCTCTTCTTGATGGCCTGGCTGACGCCCCGAAGGGTCGCCATGGTCGCGCTCGCGGGGTCTGTCGTGCCGGTAGGCGTCAACTTCTACCTGGTTTCGTCTCTCCCGAACTGGAATCAGCCGACGCTGTTGGTGCTGAATACGATTCTCTGGGTGCTCCCGATGCTGGCCTCGTGGTTCGCCGGCAGAGCACTTGCTCGCGGTGAACGTCGACTCGTTACCCAGCGAGACTGGGCGAAGGATGCCCAGGCGGAGGCCCTGGTGGCCGAGCGTCTGAGGATCAGCAGGGAGATCCACGACACCGTCGCACACAGCCTCACCGGCATCGTGCTGCAAGCAGCCGGCGCCCGAGCGGGGCTGTCGCGCGGGGGAGCGTCGAAGGAAGAACTCGAAGAGGCGCTCGGCAGCATCCAGAGCGCGGCTGAGCAAAGCATGCGTGAGCTGCACCGCCTGCTGGGGATGCTGCGCGAGTCCGAAGACGCGGAACTGAAAGCCGTCGGCGTCGGGCAGCTCGGGGAGCTCGTCGACTCCGCCAGGACCGCAGGGCTGGACGTCATTTTCGAGATCTCCGGGGAGCCTGTCGAACTCGACCCCAGCATCAGTCACACGGTCTATCGTGTGGTGCAGGAGGGTCTGTCGAACGTGATGAAACATGCCGGTAGCGGAGCCCGGGTGACGGTTGTCCTCGACTGGATGCCGCAGAACCTGGCGATCACGGTGCGCAACACCAGCGGGCTCGGCTCGTCGAAGGCTCCCAGCGGCGGCTTCGGGCTGGTCGGCTTGCGCGAACGGGTGAGCGTCAGCGGCGGCAGCCTGGAGGCTGGACCCACCGCCGACGGATATCTGCTACACGCCCATCTGCCGGCCCAGCGGCCGCGCGCGCTGGTCCCAAGGGTGAGCTGATGATCTCCGTCTTCATCGTCGACGATCAGCCGCTGGTTCGCGCCGGCATCAAGATGCTGCTCTCCGGCGAGACCGACATGAAGGTGGTGGGCGACGCCGATTCGGCCGTCGAGGCGCTGCCCCGAGTGCGCGACCTCAAGCCCGATGTCGTGCTGATGGACGTGCGCATGCCCGGCATGGACGGGGTGACGGCCACCCGCGAGCTGGTTGCCGAGGGCCACTCCGACCAGTTGGTCCGGGTGCTGATCATGACGACCTTCGACGACGAGGACATCGTCGTCGAAGCGCTACAAGCTGGGGCGAGCGGCTACCTGCTCAAGCACGCGTCGCCCACTGAGATCGCGGATGCGGTCCGCCGGGTGTCCTTGGGGGATACCTGGCTCGACGCCGCTGCCGTGACTCGTCTGGTGGAGCGGGTGCGTCCACGCGGTGCCATCAGCACCGACGTGGCGGCGTTGCTCACACCCCGAGAGCAGGAAGTGTTGCGGATGGTGGCGATGGGCATGTCCAACGCCGAGATCCGCGACCAGCTGGTGTTGAGCGAGGCGACGGTCAAGACGCACGTCGCGCGGATCCTGCTGAAAACGGGTTCGCGCGATCGTGCGGCGGCCGTCGCTCTCGCCTACCGCAGCGGCTTCGTCCACCCGCAGGACGCGCTGCCCTGATGACGGGGCGGAGGTCATCCCAATGGGGTATGCGGATGACCGCTGTTGGCTGACGCGGCGCGGTTGTCATCGCGGAAGGATGGGCTTATCGCCGGGGGCGTGCGTCACAGCGGGGGAGGCTGGACGCAGATCGGTCAGGGGCCTCGGGGGAGGTTCCCAAGGCCGGTCAGAATGCGCGGATGAGCATCATGCTCATCCGCGCAATCGTCTTTTCAGAGCGGTTGAGATCCCTGCTACCTGGTGGCCTTTCTTGCGCGCTGTCAGTCTGAAGCGCGAGCGCCTCGGCCGACGGCGCGAGTTTCTCATAGCTACCGATGTCGATCTTCACGCGGTCACCCGGTGCGCCCACTCGGCGAGCTTGGTGCACGCTTCGCGGAGCACGTCGACGCGCTTGCAGTGGGCGAAACGGATGAGCGGGGCGAGGTCGGTGCGCTCGGGACGTGCGAAGGCCGTGAGCGGGATCGCTGCCACGCCCGCGTCGGAGGGGAGCGAGCGGCAGAGGGCGGCGCCGTCGGTGACGCCGAGCGTCGAGGCGTCGGCGACGATGAAGTAGCCGGCCTGGGGGAGGGCCACGTCGAAGCCTGCGCTCCTCAGGCCGTGCGCCAGCAGATTGCGGCGGGCCTGGAGATTGGCTCGGGTGCGGGCGAACCACTCGTCGGGCAGAGCGAGTCCTGCGGCGATCGCCGGTTGGAAGGGGGATCCGCCGGCGAAGGTGAGGTACTGCTTGACGGCAAGGATGGCCGAGACCAGGCTGGCGGGAGCGGTGAGCCAGCCGATCTTCCAGCCGGTCACCGAGAAAGTCTTGCCGGCCGAGGAGATCGACACCGTGCGCTCCTTGCCGCCCGGCAAGTGCGTGGGTGAGAGGTGGGACGCGTCGAAAGTGAGGTGCTCGTAGACCTCGTCGGCGACGATGAGCGCGTCGTGCTGGTGCGCGAGGTCGACGATCAGTTCCAGCTCGTCCCTGTTGAGCACCATGCCGGTGGGGTTGTGGGGCGTGTTGATCAGGATGATGCGAGTGCGGTCGGTGACGGCGGTGCGGAGCTCGTCGGGGTCGGGGCGGAAGTCGGGGAACCGCAGCGGGACCGGGCGCAAGACGCCGCTGGCGAGCGCGATGATGGCGGCGTAGGAGTCGTAGTAAGGCTCCAACACCACCACCTCGTCGCCGGGTTCGACGAAGGCCAGCAGCGTCGCCGTCAGAGCCTCGGTGGCGCCCATGGTGACGAGCACCTCGGTGTCGGGGTCGACGTCGAGGCCGTAGAACCGGTGCTGGTGGGCCGCGATGGCCTCTCGCAGAGCCGAGACTCCGCGCGCCGGCGGATACTGGTTGGCGCCCGTCGCGATGGCCTCGCGGGCGGCGTCGAGCACCTGTGCCGGCCCGTCGTCGTCGGGGAAACCCTGACCCAGATTCAGCGCGCCGGTGGAGACAGCCAGAGCGGTGATCTCGGCGAAGATCGTCGTGGCGAGGGAGCCGTCGGCGCCGAGCAGTCCGGCTCCCGCCGCGGCCCGTCGCCAAGGTTCAGCATGTGACATGCCCCCACGGTATCCGCCACCTCGACGGGAGTGGGGGAGCGAGTCGGTAGATTCACCCCATGACGACCTGGACGGACCTGCTGGACGGCGACGAGATCGACGGCGTCGACGCCGACGGGGTGGATTTCTCGGAGGCCGACGAGCACGGCCTGCGGATTCTGGACTCGCGGTTCTCTGGAGCAACGTTCTCCGATTCGCGGTTCACCGGCTGCCGCTTCATCGACGTGCAGTTCTCGTCGGCGAACGCGCCCGACCTCGGCCTGTCCGATTCCGTCCTTCAAGACGTGCTCTTCTCCGACTCCCGCCTGGGCGGGGTCTCGGCGCCAGGCGGGCTCTGGACCCGCGTGCGGCTGGTCGGCTGCAAGATCAGCTATCTCAACCTGCGTGCGTCGCGACTGAACGACGTGCGGTTCGAGAACTGCTCCATCGAAGAGATCGACCTGGCCGACGCTCAGCTGAAGCAGGTGCGGTTTCCAGGCTCCACGATCGGCAAGATCGCGTTGTCGAACGCCCGCTGCCAGGGCGTCGACCTGCGTCGGGCCCAGGTCGCCGCGCTGGAATCCAACCCCGATGGCCTGCGCGGCCTGGCGCTCAGCGGTGAGCAGGTGATCCACCTGGCTCCCGACCTGGCGGCCATCCTCGGAATCCGCGTCGACTAGGGCGTCGTCTCCACAGAATTCTCATGGCCTCTCGGGGTTCCGACGGAGGACGCATCGTCCCCGCGGTCAGGGCTTTCCCGCCCTAGGGCTGACGCAGGCCGGAGGAGGGTCGCATTAGTGTGAGACGGTGACCATCGCCGCCGCGCCCCGCACGCCCCGCTCGGGCGTGGTGCTGGATGTCGTGCTCGGCGCGATCGTCGGTGCGGGCGGATGCCTCGCGCTCCATCTCTTGTCGGAGACGACGTGGTGGTATCCGTATCTGCAGGTGCTGCGCGGCTATCAGTGGGCGGTGGCGACGACGGGAGCGCTTCTCGCGCTTCGACGTCTCAACCCGAAGGTGGCGATGGTGCTGGCGCTCATCGTCTATCCGCTGTTGCAGGCACCGGTGCCGCATGGATCCTCGGCGACGCCGGCGCTGATCCATCTGCTGCCGATCGCCGTCGCGGCGTTCATCCTCATCAAGACCGGTTTGATGGGGTGGCTGGCCACCTTGATCTGGTCGGTGGTGGCGACGGTGTTCCTCTTCTACAGCGGCCTTCCTCTTGTCCTTCGGATCCTGGTGGACGCGATGCCCATCGGCGGTGGACTGTTCCCGGCCTTCTATGGACCAGACCTGTGGACAATCGACCTGTCGGAGCTCACGCAGCTGCTCGCGGTGACGGTGTTCGCCGTCGTGCTCGGCCAGACGATGAGGCATCTGGATCAGACCCGCGCCGAGCTCGAACAGCGCAACGCCGAGCTGCTGGCGCTCCAGGGCATCGAGGCCGAGCGGGCGGTCACGGCCGAACGCAACCGCATCTCGCGCGACCTGCACGACATCGTCGCCCATCACGTCACCGCGATCGTGGTGCGGGCGCAGGCAGCCCTGCACATCGGACGCGCCAAGCCGGAGGTTTCACGTGAAGCGCTGGGGTGGATCGTCGACGAGGGGAAGCAGTCGCTGTCGGCGATGCGCGAGATGGTGGCCGTCCTGCGGACCGACGCGGAGAGCGCCGACCTGGGGGAGTCGCTGCACAAGGTGGCCGAGCGTCTACGCGGCGGCGGGCTGGATGTGCGGCTCGTCATTCATGGTTCGATGCCGCGGGTTCCGGGCACCGTGCACGAGGCGGCGCTGCGCATCGCCCAGGAGGCGCTCACCAACGTCGCTTTGCACTCCGGGGCCACGTCGGCCGATCTGGATGTGCTGGTCGCGCCCGGATTGCTGACGATCACCGTGACCGACCCTGGTCCCGTCGTGGCCGACGACGGCGACGATCCCGAGCGCGAGGGCAATGGGCTTCGTCACATGCGGGAGCGCGCGCAGGGCGTCGGCGGGCGGCTGATGACGGGACCGCTGGACGACGGGTGGCGGGTCGTCGCGCAGTTGCCGATCGCGCAGAGGAGGATAGGGGCATGACGATGGAGCGCCCGCTGCGGGTGGTGATCGCCGACGATCAGGCCATGATCCGCTACAGCCTGCGGATGATCGTCGACGACGCGGAGGACATGACGGTGGTGGGCGACGCCGAGGACGGCCGGGCGGCCGTGCACGTGGTGCGGCGCACCAAGCCCGACGTGGTGCTGATGGACGTGCGGATGCCGCATCTGGACGGCATCGGGGCGATCGCCGCCATTGAGGCCGACCCGTCGCTTGAGGACACCGTCTGCCTGGTGCTGACCACCTTCGACGACGAGGACTACCTTGCCGGCGCGCTCGCCGCCGGTGCGGGGGGATTCCTGCTCAAGGACGTCGAGCCGGAGCTGCTGCTGACGGCCATCCGTCGAGTGGCCAACGGCGACTCCGTGCTGGATCCCGCCGTCACGGCTCGCGTCGTCTCCGGTTACGTCTCGCAGCGCGGCACCAAGGACAACCGGATCGGCCTGCTTTCCGCGCGTGAGCTGGAGGTGCTGGAGGGGGTCACCGAGGGGCTGTCCAACCTGGAGATCGGCCAGCGTCTGTTCTGTTCCGAGGCGACGGTGAAGAGCCACGTCCGCTCGATGCTGTCCAAGCTCAACCTGAGCAACCGCGTGCAGTTGGTGATCTTCGCCTACGAGTCCCGCTTCGTCACCCCCTGACGGCCGCACCTCGTCGCCGGTGCATGACCGGACTGACGACCGTTGTTCCGGGCATCCCTTAGTCCACCGCGCCACGGCGTCACCGTGCGGCGGGCTCGTCAAGACGAGCGTCTGATGTGACTGCGACGGGGCGAGTCTGCGGTCTCTGGTCACGTCCTGCCGTGGGCGTCCATGCTTCTCTCACCGAATCCAGAGAGGCGGGTCCGTGATGCAGGATGTGGTGCTCAAACCAGAGGTGTGGGTGGTTCGTCCCCCGCGCTCCCGCCGCGTGGTCGCGTGGTGGAAGGGCTTCGGCCGACCCCCTCGCGTGATGGGCGTCGACGTGGCCCGGGCGCTCGCGATCATCGGCATGATCGGCGCCCACGTCGGCAACGCGCCGGACCTCGTCTGGACCGACCCCTCCACCTGGCTTGGCGTGGTGCACGGCCGGTCGTCGGTGCTCTTCGCGATTCTCGCGGGCGTCTCCGTGAGTCTCGTGACCGGCAGATCCACTCTGCTCGCGCCCGAACAGATCCCTCCGGCGCGCCTGCGGTTGGTCGGACGCGGCGCGGCGGTGTTCCTCATCGGCGTCGTCCTCGAGCTGTTCGGCACGCCCATCGGTGTGATTCTTCCGATCTATGGCGCGCTCTTCGTGATCGCGACGGCGTTCCTGCACTGGAACGCGAAGAAGCTGCTCGTCGTGGGCGGAGTGCTGGCGCTGGTCGGGCCGCCTGTGCTGGCGCTCCTGCAGGCTCTCTCCATGGGCGCTTGGGGTGCGGGGCTCTCCTTCCTCGTGTTCGGCCTCTACCCGGGGACGGTGTGGGTGGCATATCTGCTGATCGGCATGGGCGTGGGGCGCCTCCGCATCGACAGGGAGAAGACGGCGGCGATCCTGCTCGGCGTCGGCGTGGTCCTCGCATTCGTGGGGTACGGACTCGGTTCGTTCGCGGCGCCCCGTGGGGAGGAGATCTCGTGGGATCCCGGCGGTTCCGAATGGGGCTACGAGGTCAAGCCCGGCTCCGAAGTGGATCTCACGGGCTACACGTGCGAGGTCTATGACGACGGGCCGTCGGTCTCCTGCTATCCAGACGCGATGTACGGCGACTTCGGGACAGGGGCGCCGAGTGTGTCGTCGATGCCGTGGGACGACGCGGCGTCGTCGATGCAGGACGGGGACGGTTTCGCGTCGTCGGGATCGGGGTCGGGGGAGTGGAGCGGTGACGAGTACGACTACTTCGAACAGCTCGACTGGGCGTCGATCGGCGAGAGCATGTTCGCGGCGGTGACGAACTCGTCTCCGCATTCGGGTGGGGTGCTGGACATCGTGGGGTCGTCGGGCTTCGCGCTCGCGGTGCTGGGGCTGTGCCTGCTGGCGGCGCGCCGGCTGCGATGGGTGCTGTTGCCGCTTGCGGCGTTTGGGTCGATGCCGTTGACGGCCTACGCGGTGCACGTCGTCTCGGTGTCGGTCATGGGTGGCGGGCCCGGTGGGATGATGATGCCGAGCGGGTCGGTGTGGCTGTGGTCCTGCGTGGTGATCGGCGTCGCGACATTGGTGTGGTCAAACCTGTGGGGCAAGGGGCCGCTCGAGCGCTTCGTTGCCCGGGTCGGCACCGCCGCTGCCCGCGAACCCCGCCCCCACACCCACGCTCTTTGAGGTGCGAGGCCGCTCGCGGCCGAGCCTCGAAAAGAGCAGGCGCAAAGCTGGGCGCAAACTTCTCGCCAGGTCGTGTGTCCTGAATTTATAGCTGGCTTGGTTGGTCGCACTGTGCAGGACGTACAGAGCGAGGGCTCTAGCCAGCGCACGCTCTTTGAGGTGCGGAGGCAGCGGGGCGAGGAACGAGCCCCAGAGCCGAAGCCTCGAAAAGAGCAGGCGTGACCTGAGGCACTGACCCGCCATAGACCGTCGTCCGCACCCTCGCTCGGAAACCTCGGCGACGACTCTGGCTAGCATGGGCGCCATGAGTGACCCACAGGACCGGATAGCCCACGTCTCCTGGGAGGAGGGTCGTGCTGCGAACCTCGCGAACTGGGAAGACCGCGTTCCGATCCACGAGGTGGGGTACGGCGTAGCGTCCGGGACCATCGAAGAAGAGCTGAGCGACGTGGTCACCTACGACCTTGCGGCGATGGCTCCGTTCCTGCCTGGTGGCACCGTCGATGGCTTGGACCTCTGCCATTTCCAATGCCACATCGGCACTGACACCGTCTCGTTCGCCAGGGCTGGGGCCCGGGTCACCGGCGTCGACTTCTCCCCATCAGCCCTGGCTTCGGCCTCGCGCCTCGCCGCGCGATACGGCGTCGAGGCGGCCTGGGTCGAGACCGATGTCCTCGACGCCGCCGCTGCGGTTCGCGACGCCGTCGCCCGCGGCGCCGCGCCGACGGCCGACTTCGACGTCGTATACACCTCGATCGGAGCGATCTGCTGGCTGAATGACCTCGACCGGTGGGCTGCCCAGATCGCCGCCGTTCTCCGACCCGGTGGCCTGTTCTACATCCGGGATGGGCACCAGGCGATGTTCGCTCTCGACGAGAACGCGCCGGATCTGCGCACCGTCTACCGGTACTTCGGCGACGGTTCCGCCCAGGTGTGGGACGACGAAGGCACCTATCTCGGTGAGGGCACCGTCGCTCACACGCGCACCTACGAGTGGCCGCATCCGTTGTCGGAGGTGGTCAACGCGCTGATCGGAGCGGGTTTGCGCATCGAACGTCTCGACGAGGGGACGGTTCTGCCGTGGCAGTTCAGCCCGCGTATGGAGGAGATCGACGGCGGGTACGCCTGGCCTGGACCGGAGCGCCAGCGCGTGCCCGTGACGTTCACAGTGGTCGCCCGCAAACCGTAATCTATAACATACATCGGATGTATGATACGTCCCATGTATGTTAAGAAGGCCTCGGGGTTCTTCGGGCGCCGCGAGGTGCTACGCCGGCTTGGCGAGCACCTCTCGGTGGTGAGCGATTCGGGGCGCGGTCGCATGCTGGCCATCCGTGGGCGGCGCCAAGTGGGCAAGTCGACCTTGGTGGAAAGGTTCGTGCAGGACGCGGAGACGCCCTATGTCTTTGTGTCCGGGGTCTATCGCGCACCGTTGTCGCAGCAACTGGCTGCAGCGACGGCCGCGATCCAGGAGGCCCGACATCCGCTGCCCGACGACGCGCTCCTGTCTGCGACGACGGCTTCGTCATGGCGAGAGTGGCTGGGCAGGATTGCTCTGGCAGCTCGTGGCGGACCGATCATTGTTGTCCTAGACGAGTTTCCGTGGCTCACTCAAGGCGATGTCTCGTTGGAAGGGGAGCTCCAGGCGCAATGGGACCGCGTACTGGAAGGGCTGCCTGTGCTGCTGATCCTGATCGGCTCGGACGTGGCGATGATGGACGCTTTGTCGCATCATGGCCGGCCCCTGTTCGGCAGGCTGACGCCGCTGGTGGTTTCTGCGCTGAGTCCGGCGGATATCGTCGAGGCGTTGCCCGGTAGTCCGGCGGAGGAGGTCTTCGACGCCCTCTTGGTCACCGGAGGGTATCCGCGGCTGGTGACGGATCTGGCGCGGCACGAATCGGTCGGTGACTACGTCAGATTGGCACTCCAGGATCAGTACAGCCCGCTCGTGACCACTGCGCGACTGAGTCTCGACGCGGAGTTCCCCGACCCGCAGGCGGCCTATCAGGTGCTCTCGGCGATTGGCGCCAACGACACCGTTGATCCTGGTTACAGCGACATCCTGGGCGAGTTGGGGGAGGGGGCTTCCAGGAAGACGGCGGAGACGGCGTTGACGAGGTCGCTCAAGACTCTTGCCGAGGTCAAGGGGCTGGTCGAGCGCGAGCAACCGGCATGGGCCAAGCCCTCGTCGCGGCTGCGCCGTTACCGCGTCACCGACCCCTATCTGCGGTTCTGGTTCCGCTATGTCGAGCGAAATGTCGAACGGATCGCCCGCGGACGATCCGACCTGGTTGTCGCCGCCTTCGAGCGGGACTGGAGCACCTGGCGAGGGCAGAGCGTCGAGCCGATCGTGCGCCAGAGCGTTGAGCGCTTGGCCCTTGTCGAGCCGGCCCTTGCGGACGTCGAGTCGGTGCTCCCGTGGTGGGTGCGGGACAACAGCGTCGAGGTAGACGTGGTGGCTGCGACGCGAACGACGACGGCCGCGATCGGGACGATCAAGTGGCGCTCCCGTGGAGGCGTCACGTCGCGAGAGCTTGAGCAGCTGGCTGCCACGCGTGAGCGCGTGCCGCGTGCGGCCGACGCGAAGCTGATCGCGATCTGCCCGACGGGGCGGGCCCCGCGAGAAGCTGATCTCGCCTTGTCGGCCGCAGATTTGATCGGCGCGTGGCGATAGGCAGGCCAACGATCGCGCAGCACAGTGTCTGTTGGCCACTCTGTAGCTCATGAGGAGTGCTTCGGTGGCCCCGGTCAGCACGCCTGGCGTGACCTTCTGTGCTGCTAGGCCCAGTCCGCCACGTCGATGACGGCGTCCTCGGTCAGGTCTGCCTCGGGCTCGCCCTGCGGAATCGCCAGCAGGCCCGAGGTGTCAAGGGCGATCGCCAGTGTCATCCTGCAGGGCTACAGCCCTGCGCTCCACGATCAGTTCGTCGGCCAGGCTCTTGCCTGCAAGCTGCTCGCGGAGAGAGCGTTTCGCCTGCTCTCGTGTCCTGAGCACGACACCATTGCGTGTCTCGATGAACAGAAGCGGTGTACCGTGTTCCCACCCTTGACGCGCTCGCAGCTCGGCAGGAACGACGAGACGCCCTCTGGTTCCGAGGGAGGCAAGGTATGCGGCGCTCATGTTCCGACGGTACCGGTAGAGATCTCGCGGTTTAGAACAGAGTTGATGGTCAGTCGCAGGCGGACATGGACTCCCGCGCGCCGAGAATGAGGCTGCCGACTCCCGCGAGGCAGAAGCGCAACTTCATCTGGTCTCCACTGTAACCCGCACTCCTGATGGAGCAGAGCAGACGACCAGTGGACTGAATGGTTAACCCCATCGTTCGGGTGGCCTGCGCCGCGCAATCATGGTGTCTCGTTGTCTGGTGGATAGTCCCCGCAGGTTGCGGGGCGGACGCCTTCCGGAACGATCGCACGAATCCGATCGTGGGCTCATCCCCGCTGGCGCGAGCCGGACCCGCCGTTGTCGACCCGCCCGACGCTGCCGCGGGGCGGACGTCACCCACACACGAACATGTGTCGTATCCGGGGGCTCATCCCCGCTGGCGCGGGGCGGACGTAGTGATGTGTGCCGTGCGGCCGGCGATTCTGGGCTCATCCCCGCTGGCGCGGGGCGGACGCACCCGAGACCGGCACCAGCGACACGGTGCGGGGCTCATCCCCGCTGGCGCGGGGCGGACCACCGCACCGTTTGCGGTGCCGGGAACGACGTAGGGCTCATCCCCGCTGGCGCGGGGCGGACTCCGGTGCTTTCTCCGTGGTAGTGGTAATCGGGGGCTCATCCCCGCTGGCGCGGGGCGGACCTGTGGTGCTGGCGATGGCGACAGCGCCCTGAGGGCTCATCCCCGCTGGCGCGGGGCGGACGCGTCGTCGTTCGCGCCTTCAAATTCGTCGAGGGGCTCATCCCCGCTGGCGCGGGGCGGACGCACCGCCGGCACGGCAGGAGGACCGCTGCCGGGGCTCATCCCCGCTGGCGCGGGGCGGACTACGAGTTCGATGCCTGCGGGTCCGATGGTGCTGGGCTCATCCCCGCTGGCGCGGGGCGGACTCCGCCGAAATCGCGTCCATCGCGATGACCCAGGGCTCATCCCCGCTGGCGCGGGGCGGACACCGTCTGCCCGTACTCGGGCTGTGTGAGGCCGGGCTCATCCCCGCTGGCGCGGGGCGGACCTTCGGGGTAGGGGTGATGTAGGGTGGCTATCGGGCTCATCCCCGCTGGCGCGGGGCGGACTCTGCTGGGGCCGCGGCGATCGTGTCCGTGGCGGGCTCATCCCCGCTGGCGCGGGGCGGACGTCGGGGTGTTCCCGATCATGCAGCTCGAGGAGGGCTCATCCCCGCTGGCGCGGGGCGGACGTGCCGGTTCGTGTCTGCAGCGGAGTGGGCCCGGGGCTCATCCCCGCTGGCGCGGGGCGGACAGGAAGCTAATCGCGAGGCGGGAGGAGTCGGCGGGCTCATCCCCGCTGGCGCGGGGCGGACGAACCAATAACCATGCGCAACCCATTGGACAGGGGCTCATCCCCGCTGGCGCGGGGCGGACCAACGCGTTGGCGAACCGTGGCCCGGCGGCCGCGGGCTCATCCCCGCTGGCGCGGGGCGGACTCGTCCATCCAGTCGGCGGGCTCCTGCTCGATGGGCTCATCCCCGCTGGCGCGGGGCGGACCATCGATCGCCCGATGGTGCCAGCCCGGGAGAGGGCTCATCCCCGCTGGCGCGGGGCGGACCTCGGGGCCCCTCATGCTCTATCTGCTTGGAGGGGCTCATCCCCGCTGGCGCGGGGCGGACTCCGTCGTCGGTCTCGTTAAGGCTCATCTCGAGGGCTCATCCCCGCTGGCGCGGGGCGGACACGGGGAAAGCCGCGCATCTTGACTTGTACAAGGGCTCATCCCCGCTGGCGCGGGGCGGACTTGTCGCCGGCATGTCCAGCTTCAAGCAACTCGGGCTCATCCCCGCTGGCGCGGGGCGGACAGGCCACGAAGCAAGCGAAGAGGAACCTCGCGGGGCTCATCCCCGCTGGCGCGGGGCGGACGCTGCCTTGGTGGCCGTCCACCGTCTGCTCCAGGGCTCATCCCCGCTGGCGCGGGGCGGACCCGACGCCCAGTAAGCTGAGTCCGACGGCGAGGGGCTCATCCCCGCTGGCGCGGGGCGGACTCGTCGCGCGCTACCTTGATCCCTCGCGCCGGGGGCTCATCCCCGCTGGCGCGGGGCGGACCCGTCCAGCATCATCCAGGCCTCTGCCGGCCAGGGCTCATCCCCGCTGGCGCGGGGCGGACTCCATGTCGTCGCGCAGGTTCGTTTGGTGGGTGGGCTCATCCCCGCTGGCGCGGGGCGGACTTGACGAAGATCACCGACGGCGTGAAGAAGATGGGCTCATCCCCGCTGGCGCGGGGCGGACCCGTCCGGGATCCAGCCCGCGCCTCGGTGTGCGGGCTCATCCCCGCTGGCGCGGGGCGGACTCCTCGAACTCTTCCAGCGGCTTGATCTGAGCGGGCTCATCCCCGCTGGCGCGGGGCGGACGGCAGGGGGACACCGTGCACGTGAGGCGCCCAGGGCTCATCCCCGCTGGCGCGGGGCGGACTGTTCGGGGCGACCAATGAGCGCGAAGACCACGGGCTCATCCCCGCTGGCGCGGGGCGGACGTGGATCCGCTCACCGCCCTTGAGGTCGATCAGGGCTCATCCCCGCTGGCGCGGGGCGGACGTGAAGCCGATCGTGGTCGAGTTGGCCGATTGGGGCTCATCCCCGCTGGCGCGGGGCGGACTTCCGCGCAGTGGGCGGACCACGGGTCACCCGGGGCTCATCCCCGCTGGCGCGGGGCGGACCCGTCCAGCATCATCCAGGCCTCTGCCGGCCAGGGCTCATCCCCGCTGGCGCGGGGCGGACCGCAGACCACCGTGCATCTCGACCCCGAGAAAGGGCTCATCCCCGCTGGCGCGGGGCGGACCCACGATCGGCTCGAACCCCGGTTTGAGGGCGGGGCTCATCCCCGCTGGCGCGGGGCGGACCGATCGACGTCACGACCGGCAGCGGCGCGACCGGGCTCATCCCCGCTGGCGCGGGGCGGACTGGGGGCCGGTCACCAGGGCAGCGGTGGCGGCGGGCTCATCCCCGCTGGCGCGGGGCGGACTCTGTCTGCTGGCCGTCCAGCGCCCGCGTCGAGGGCTCATCCCCGCTGGCGCGGGGCGGACCACGGGGCCGCGGTGGGCGTGCTCGAGTTCGTGGGCTCATCCCCGCTGGCGCGGGGCGGACCACGGGTAGATGGACTGCGTATCGCCGTTGGTGGGCTCATCCCCGCTGGCGCGGGGCGGACGTTGCGCTGTAGAGGTCGCGGGCCAGGGGCTCGGGCTCATCCCCGCTGGCGCGGGGCGGACCACCCGAACCGCTCCATGTCCCCGAAGGGACGGGGCTCATCCCCGCTGGCGCGGGGCGGACTTGTCGCCGGCATGTCCAGCTTCAAGCAACTCGGGCTCATCCCCGCTGGCGCGGGGCGGACCGTGGATGCGCCAGGTTTTGAGGTCGGCAGCGGGGCTCATCCCCGCTGGCGCGGGGCGGACGCTGAATCCGCAGCGGGTGGCCAGTTGGTGGCGGGCTCATCCCCGCTGGCGCGGGGCGGACCAGTTGGGTCATGAGATCTCCTTGGGTGCGCAGGGCTCATCCCCGCTGGCGCGGGGCGGACTGAACTCGCCAGGCTGCCGATCAAGGGGGTCGGGGCTCATCCCCGCTGGCGCGGGGCGGACCGTCCTTGATTGACGGACAGTAGGCCAGGGACGGGCTCATCCCCGCTGGCGCGGGGCGGACCGAGATCAGCATCGACGCCTCCGATGTGCTGCGGGCTCATCCCCGCTGGCGCGGGGCGGACGGGCGAGTGACCCGCTTGGTCGTGATGACCGGGGGCTCATCCCCGCTGGCGCGGGGCGGACACCGCGAGTCCCTCAAGGTGCGCACGGTAAAGGGGCTCATCCCCGCTGGCGCGGGGCGGACCACCGAAAGCGGCGAAACGCACTGTGACTAGGGGGGCTCATCCCCGCTGGCGCGGGGCGGACACTGGGGCCCCACCGAGCCCGCACCGCGGATCGGGCTCATCCCCGCTGGCGCGGGGCGGACCCCATAGGTGGCCCCATGGGTGACCTCACATCGGGCTCATCCCCGCTGGCGCGGGGCGGACCAGTTGGGTCATGAGATCTCCTTGGGTGCGCAGGGCTCATCCCCGCTGGCGCGGGGCGGACCATCTCGGCCCGATAGGACCAGTCGGCATAGGAGGGCTCATCCCCGCTGGCGCGGGGCGGACCAGCTCTGAGCCCGCCGACAGCCGTGCCGACAGGGCTCATCCCCGCTGGCGCGGGGCGGACGCTCCGGAGGCGATGAGGGCGGTGGGGTCGAGGGGCTCATCCCCGCTGGCGCGGGGCGGACCATGAGCCCGTGGCCCATGATGTTGCCGGTCGTGGCTCATCCCCGCTGGCGCGGGGCGGACCCACATGTCACGAGCAAGAGACGACCGCGAACCGGGCTCATCCCCGCTGGCGCGGGGCGGACCCCGCACCCGCACCCACTACGAAATCCGGGCTGGGCTCATCCCCGCTGGCGCGGGGCGGACATCTCCCCGGGGCGCCGTCTTTTACCCATGGTGGGCTCATCCCCGCTGGCGCGGGGCGGACCGATCGGGGAAGGGAACCGGACGCCGTCGCCGGGGCTCATCCCCGCTGGCGCGGGGCGGACGTCGGGTATCTGACCCCGCAGACCTCGGCCCAGGGCTCATCCCCGCTGGCGCGGGGCGGACCGTCGACGTTGGTGCCGTTGCCCCCACCCTCGGGCTCATCCCCGCTGGCGCGGGGCGGACCCAAGCCTGCATCGATTTCGCCACCCACCACAGGGCTCATCCCCGCTGGCGCGGGGCGGACCCCTGGCCGAGTCACTCAACCACGGGCTCGGAGGGCTCATCCCCGCTGGCGCGGGGCGGACCGAACGATCGCTGAGTCCACCGATGCCCGCGAGGGCTCATCCCCGCTGGCGCGGGGCGGACCCCTGGCCGAGTCACTCAACCACGGGCTCGGAGGGCTCATCCCCGCTGGCGCGGGGCGGACTCCGCTACCACGACGAGCAGATCGCACGCGCGGGGCTCATCCCCGCTGGCGCGGGGCGGACGGCAGGTGGGGCATGCGGGTTTGCTGCCGGGAGGGCTCATCCCCGCTGGCGCGGGGCGGACGTTGGGGCCCTTGTGCGCGACGACGGGCAGGGGGGCTCATCCCCGCTGGCGCGGGGCGGACTCCACGCCTCCTCGCGGGGCTGACCGGCGCCGGGGCTCATCCCCGCTGGCGCGGGGCGGACTCCATTACCCAAGCATGGGTCGCATCGCACACGGGCTCATCCCCGCTGGCGCGGGGCGGACGGACAGGGGCCTCATCGGAGGACCACCGTCGGGGGCTCATCCCCGCTGGCGCGGGGCGGACTCCGACGGGGCCGCGGCGATCGTGTCCGTGGCGGGCTCATCCCCGCTGGCGCGGGGCGGACCCACCGCTGGACGTCGAGTTGGGCGGCGAGGAGGGCTCATCCCCGCTGGCGCGGGGCGGACACAAGCTGGTGGGCATCGGCACCGCGGACATTGGGCTCATCCCCGCTGGCGCGGGGCGGACAACATGGTGGAGGGCACCTCGAACCTGACGGTGGGCTCATCCCCGCTGGCGCGGGGCGGACCCCTTGGGTTATCGTGAATTTCGAGGCCGTGGGCTCATCCCCGCTGGCGCGGGGCGGACTGGTCATGTAAGCGTGGGCGAAGTGAGCGAGGGGGCTCATCCCCGCTGGCGCGGGGCGGACCTGCCCCGGGCTGCCGCCTACCGGTCGGAGGAGGGCTCATCCCCGCTGGCGCGGGGCGGACCCAAGGATCTCCTGCCACACGACCACGATCAGGGGCTCATCCCCGCTGGCGCGGGGCGGACCTGGTGCGGATGACGGTCACCGACGGTGACCCGGGCTCATCCCCGCTGGCGCGGGGCGGACCGCAACATGCTGCCACCCGACGGGCGGTTCGGGGGGCTCATCCCCGCTGGCGCGGGGCGGACGTCCTGTTTGGAGCAGTACGCGGCCGACACCGGGGCTCATCCCCGCTGGCGCGGGGCGGACCGACCGAACGTGCCACGCTCAACAAGGCACCGGGGCTCATCCCCGCTGGCGCGGGGCGGACGCCTCAAGACCCACGGATACCACCCTGGTGCGGGGCTCATCCCCGCTGGCGCGGGGCGGACCACTCGGCGCCGCGTGATGGTGGGGAGACGACGGGCTCATCCCCGCTGGCGCGGGGCGGACAGGCACGATCGATTCAGCAGTTACGGGAACAGGGGCTCATCCCCGCTGGCGCGGGGCGGACGATCGGGAGGAGCGCCCGGCTGGTGCGGTGTGGGGCTCATCCCCGCTGGCGCGGGGCGGACTCACCTGTCACCCTCTCCCCGCGCATGCGGGGGGGCTCATCCCCGCTGGCGCGGGGCGGACGGACAGGGACGCTTCACGCCGATCGAGAACCCGGGCTCATCCCCGCTGGCGCGGGGCGGACCACATGTCCGCAGAGGTCGCACATCCAGGTCGGGGCTCATCCCCGCTGGCGCGGGGCGGACGGAACCCCAGCATCCACCCACCCACCGGAACAGGGCTCATCCCCGCTGGCGCGGGGCGGACCGCGCAGTTCCGGCCGCTTCCAGTGTTGGAAGGGGCTCATCCCCGCTGGCGCGGGGCGGACAGACCGCTGGTGAGGTGAAGACGGCGTGGCCGGGGCTCATCCCCGCTGGCGCGGGGCGGACCTCTCTCGACCCAGGAGATGGAAGTCGACGAGGGGCTCATCCCCGCTGGCGCGGGGCGGACGGTTCCCGATGGCACTGAGTTGGGAGTCATGGGGGCTCATCCCCGCTGGCGCGGGGCGGACAAGGAGGCCTGAGATGCCCGACTACCTCCCGAAGGGCTCATCCCCGCTGGCGCGGGGCGGACTCGAGCACAAGAAGGCGTCGATTTCGGCGGTAGGGCTCATCCCCGCTGGCGCGGGGCGGACTCCATTACCCAAGCATGGGTCGCATCGCACACGGGCTCATCCCCGCTGGCGCGGGGCGGACTCTGGATCTCCTTCCAGGCTGATGCGGCGGCGGGGCTCATCCCCGCTGGCGCGGGGCGGACATCCGGTACTTGGCGCCGGGGCCGGCCCGTCCGGGCTCATCCCCGCTGGCGCGGGGCGGACCGAGGCTCCGGGACTGGATTGTCTACGAAGAAGGGCTCATCCCCGCTGGCGCGGGGCGGACCGCGCGCCCAGGGTCTCGGTGATCCGCAGTCCGGGCTCATCCCCGCTGGCGCGGGGCGGACCGGCGTCTCCGTCACCCCGGGCGAAATCATGCGGGCTCATCCCCGCTGGCGCGGGGCGGACTACGATCTGTGGGCCGGTTCGCTGTTAGGCCGGGGCTCATCCCCGCTGGCGCGGGGCGGACTCGTCCACGCCAGTTCGCCGGGCGTGCTCCCGGGGCTCATCCCCGCTGGCGCGGGGCGGACCACATGCCGGTCCATGGAGCGGGTGAGGGCACGGGCTCATCCCCGCTGGCGCGGGGCGGACCACACTCGAGCAGGCGCTGGAGCTGCTCCAGCGGGCTCATCCCCGCTGGCGCGGGGCGGACGTGCTGTACCTGCTCACGTGGCTGTGCCAGCAGGGCTCATCCCCGCTGGCGCGGGGCGGACCATCCCGTCCATGGATGAGCAAACTCGGGTGCGGGCTCATCCCCGCTGGCGCGGGGCGGACCATAGGAGTTGCCCGCAGCATCCACCCATCCGGGGCTCATCCCCGCTGGCGCGGGGCGGACCGCATCAATCCCGGCCAGCACATCCGACAAACGGGCTCATCCCCGCTGGCGCGGGGCGGACCTGCCAGCAGCATCGGCCGGTGCCGTCTTGGCGGGCTCATCCCCGCTGGCGCGGGGCGGACCACAGATAGCGGCCACCCACGCGGGTCGGGATGGGCTCATCCCCGCTGGCGCGGGGCGGACCGGTCCACCAGTCCCAGCATGTGGTGCGGATCGGGCTCATCCCCGCTGGCGCGGGGCGGACGAGGGAGCGCCACCCCGGATGAGCACTCGCCCGGGCTCATCCCCGCTGGCGCGGGGCGGACCTCCCTTTCGGTGATGTTGCGGGCGAACTCGCGGGCTCATCCCCGCTGGCGCGGGGCGGACGCGGGCTTTGGTAGGGCCCAGGCCTGCGTGGTGGGCTCATCCCCGCTGGCGCGGGGCGGACCTCATCCGTCGCGTCCTGCACCTTCAGCGTCAGGGCTCATCCCCGCTGGCGCGGGGC
>NZ_JARGDO010000002.1:0-289949 GCF_029211185.1 Tessaracoccus caeni | reverse complement strand
GCGGACCCGAGGCGGCGCGCCGCAGGATCGCGATCGCGGGGCTCATCCCCGCTGGCGCGGGGCGGACGAGGTTGACGATCATCGTCGGCTCCCTTCGGGGGGCTCATCCCCGCTGGCGCGGGGCGGACCCGAGGCGGCGCGCCGCAGGATCGCGATCGCGGGGCTCATCCCCGCTGGCGCGGGGCGGACGAGGTTGACGATCATCGTCGGCTCCCTTCGGGGGGCTCATCCCCGCTGGCGCGGGGCGGACTAGATGCCGAGAGCGTCGACTGGGATGCCTACGGGCTCATCCCCGCTGGCGCGGGGCGGAGCGGGTGTTGGCGGAGTAGCCGGTCGTCGCGCTGGGCTCATCCCCGCTGGCGCGGGGCGGACATGCCTTTCCGGTACGGGATGACCAGCGCGTGGGGCTCATCCCCGCTGGCGCGGGGCGGACGCGATCGGTGGCATGAACACGGCAACGGTTCAGGGCTCATCCCCGCTGGCGCGGGGCGGACCCGTCCGTGCCGGTCTCGATGGGGAGCTGCACGGGCTCATCCCCGCTGGCGCGGGGCGGACAATGGTGACACGCAAAGCATTTATCCGTGCCAGGGCTCATCCCCGCTGGCGCGGGGCGGACAACAAGCCCCTGGACCTCGACGACGCGACGAAGGGCTCATCCCCGCTGGCGCGGGGCGGACATCGTGTGTTCCGTCGGCATGATCCCGACCAGGGGCTCATCCCCGCTGGCGCGGGGCGGACCACCTGTACCAGGCCCGTAGCTCGTAGGCCGCGGGCTCATCCCCGCTGGCGCGGGGCGGACCGCCGAGACCAATGATGTCGGTGGCCCAGTCGGGGCTCATCCCCGCTGGCGCGGGGCGGACATTGGTCTCGGCGACGGGTCCGGCACGAAGCAAGGGCTCATCCCCGCTGGCGCGGGGCGGACACTTGCCGACTAGGCATGATGTCGAGCCGTTGGTTGATCTTAGTTCACTTTCGAGCGCGCCGCCGACGGCTAGCGTTGCTCCACCCCTTGCGCATAGGCGGCTGGGTGCGAGACTCATCCGGCCTGCGGATAAGGGTCACCCCGTCGACATCCACTGGCTCCCAAGAGTGATTGTGCACCTTGAAGCTCAAGCCTTGGTCGCCTCTGGAAGTGAACACCAGAAGGGCTCGGCCGTCTTTGCACATCTCGACGACCTGGGCCCACAGCCTGTCCCTCACACGCGCGCTGACGCGCCCGCAGTAGACACCAGGGCTGATCTCCAGAAGCCATCGCGTGATGTGGCCGCGAAGGCCCGCCGGGCATGCCGTCAAGACGAGGACTACCACGGCAAATCATCTCCGCTGAAGTTCTGCCCAGCTGCCACGCGCCCACGGGTGTCCCAAATCTCCACCACGTCCGCCAGAAAGTCGCTATCGGTCTCGCCAGAGGATCCTAGGAGCCGGTGCAGATCCCGGGCGCATCGTGCCATCAGACCAACTTCATACATCGCGTCGCGCATGGCGCGGCGAACGTCAGCCCCAATGTCTTCGCTCCCCTCCGCGACGACCCGAAACGCGACCGGTACGGCGAGCTCCATTTTGTACAGGTCGGCAACGTCGAAGATGAAGGAACGATCATGCCCAGTGTGAACAAACCCAAGAGCAGGTGAGCAACCGAGCGCGACGACGACCGCGTGAACCACTCCGTAGAGACATGCAGTTGCAGCACTGAGCGCCATGTTCAGGTCGTCGCTGCCCTCAAAGTCATCGGGTTTGTACTTGCGCGACTTCCATTCCACGCCATGTTCCTCAGCGTGTTCGCGGTACAGCCGGCGAACGCGTGCCCCTTCGCGTCCCCGGAGCTGCTGCATGGTCAGGCCGCCACAGTCCTCTCCTGGGAACCGCATCGCATACATCTCCCGTGCGACCTTGAGTCTGCTCGACTGGTTGGTGACGAGCTGGGCCTGTGCTTCCAGCAGTCGGCTCGTTCGTGCCAGTGGCCGCCCATGAGCGTAGTAACGGACCCCCTGCTCACCTATCCAAACGGTGCACGCGCCGCTGTCCGCAAGGAGCATCATCGCCTGATGGCTGATTGTGGTTCCTGGACCCAGCATCACCGACGCGACTGTTGCCGCAGGTATGTGAAGGACGCCTCGTTCGTCACGAACAGTAATGGCGTTGCTGTCGCGATGAACGATGGCATGTTCCAGATACAGGAAGGTGATGCGATCGACGACGCGCGATAGCTGGCCAACCTCCGACGGTGGTGTTCCTGGGATTGGTTTCATCGGACTGGGGCGAGTGTCATCAACCCGCAACCGTAGCCTTTGCCTGCTCCGATTCCGGTAGTCAGAACCGACCGAAGCGCTTGCGTGTCAGTCACCTCAAGAACCCCTTCGAAGGCCGCCGTGGCCAGCGTCACCGTCCGCTGTTGGCCGTCCGAGTGCCGGGCGAAGCGGTTGGTTACCTGCTCCGTCACTCGTACGTTCGGTCCGTGCTCACCGGCGCTGATGCGGAAACCTGATCGATCACCTCGAGCGGCTAGCCACTCCAACTGGTCGGCGGTCCTGACCAGAGGAACACGGTTTCCGCGCTTGCCAGGGACAGAACGTAAGCTCTTGATCGGGTTGGCCCGTAGACGAAATACCCATTTCTGGCCGTCTTCAAGTTTCGCGAGAAAACTCGCGTAGTCGGCTGTTCGCCAGACCGGTTGGGCAGGCCACCCAGCTTGGTCAACAAGAGCCTCCATGGACGGAGGGGACGGGCTCACCACATAGAGATCCAGACGGTGGGGCTCGGGACGGTCGAGGCGCCAAAGGACTCTCCCAACACTGTCCGTTCCCGGAACAAAACAGGACAGGACGGCCGCGTGCAATCGCTGAGCCGAAGCCACGAGATCGCGAGTCGACCGTCGCTGAGGGTTGAGAGGCATATGTGTGAGGTACATCAGGCTTCCTCCACCGCTGCGAACCAGTCATACCCGGTCGGGGGCGCTGGTGGACGGCCGTCTGGGTTGGTGATAGGCACCGGGGACAAGTGCATAACCTCACGCCAGCCATACTCACGACGGGTAGGCGCGTAGCTCAAGGGGACGTCGCGTCGTGTTTCCGTTGGTCCTTCCTCGGCCGCGGAGGCATCGACGTAAAGCTCGAGTTCGACGGTTTGCGGTTGCTTGCGGCGATACCATTCCGCGGCTTGCCAAGGGTAGGTACGAAGCGCCTCTTCGAGAGGCATATCACAATGCTCCAGGAACACGCGTCCAGACACCGGGCAGGAACGGCGCCCCAAATACAGCGGGAATTGAGGGTTCTTGACCTTCTTGGCGAGCGCTTCAAGCAAGGATGGATCTCCTTCGACTCCGGCTACGAACGCGGCATCGGCCACGTAGTAGCGGTAGGAGAGCGGCATCGACTTGCCGGTATCCCAGTTGATCGCCGTCTGAAAGTCGCGTAGAAGAGTTCCGGGTTGATCCTCCCGGACACCGAATCTCAATCGTGCAAGATCCTCAATCGGGTCGGTGCGGCGCCGACCGTCGGCTGCCGCGAGAAGACCGAGTACCCCGCTCTTTGTGGGGACCATCCGAGTGTCTCTTCTAGCAAATCGACTGGAGTCGCCCCACGCCTGCATCGGCCCGGCGAGCCGCAGCAAGAGTGTGGTCACGATTCCTCCGACACCTCGGCTAGAACACGTTTGCCTACCTCAGCGACCAAGTCGTCGAACCGGATGCTCTCCCCGAAGCGGTCGAGCGCCTCGGTGCGGGCACCGACCCGCGTGACCCAGCTGTGGCTCGGCAGGTCGCCAAATGCAGAGTCGACGGCGAAAGCATAGGACGCGAGTGCCTCACAGGACGATGTCACGTACCCGTCCTCAGGCCGTACCGCTTCCTCAAAGGCCCCCACAAGGTTCACCGGTCGATCAGGCCGGGCGAGAACTACGACGGCATCGGGTGCAGTTCTGTTGGCGAAAGTGTTCTGCTTGCCGGTCGGCATGCTCGTTGCGAATGACCGAACAAAGGCCTCAGCTGCCCGCGCGGTGGCCGCGTCGTCCCCGAGGTTCTCGCGGAGCGTCTGGACGTTGATCGTCGCGTATCGGTACAGCGTGGCTGAGTCGAACTCAATCGTGCCGATCATGCCAGCTCCGGTGTCCTCATCTGCGTTCTCGTCGTCCACGGCCGTGTAGTAGTCGAACTCGGTCGCGACGGCATGGGTGCTGAGCGCGTGTGCCACCTGACATGCGGCATCCACGTTCAGCTCGGCATCGTTGGCAACCATCCGTCCGAAGAGCGAGACGTCAACGCTGTGCGCCTGGTCGAGGGCCTCCTTGGCTTCCTTTGCGCCGACCTTGCCGTCTTCGGAGGTCGCGGCCAGTGCCGCAAGACGGTCGAGCTGGATGTTGCTGAAGAACATGAGGTACTCCGTGAGTGGTTGGTCCCCCTCCTTCGGCTTGCGCCCGGCCTTCACCTTCAGCTTCGCGGCCTCCAAAGCGGCGATGGCGCGCGTGGTAGCGACCTCGGTTTCGAGATCCGGTGCGAGAGCCATGATGCGCTCCGTCAGCAACTTGACTGCGTGTTTTGTGCGCACGCCAAGCTCATTGGCGTCGAGATGGCTGTTGAAGTCGCGTCGTGTCGCGCGCTTCCAGGCCTGCGAACTCACCCGTGCCCGGCGTACGCCGCCGTAGACGGCAGTCTTCGGACTTCCCGTGTCGTCGCGGTTGATGTTGCTCGGCGGTACCGTCTGCAGGACGTGGATGTCGATGTAAAGGGTCATTTCGTCTCCTCGGTGGTGGTTGTCGTGGGGGCGGCGCTTCTGCGGCGCTCGTGGAGATCGCGTCCCCAAGCTGCTAGTACCCAACGGGACTCCAACCGGGGGCTGGCCAACTGCCAAAGGTCAGTGGCCAAGCGTGCGTAGTCGAAACCGATCGTGGGCTTCTCCGACCTCATCATCTGGACCAACCCGCGCAGATAGTGCACGTGTCCGTCGAACGTTTCTGCTAGCGCTGCTTGATGCAACCGAGAAACGGTTGCCTTGTCGAACTCCTCATCCTGTTCGGCTCTTGCTCGGGCGAGGGTACCTACTGCTTGGCCGAACCGGACACCGGGACGATGGACTCCTTCATCTTTGCTTTGCTGGTGCAGGGCGTAGAGGACGAGAGTCGCATGGAGGGCCTGCTCGGCTGGCGTCGGTTTGTCGGACTTCTTGTTCCCAATATGTGTAAGGGAATCGGGCAGATCGCCAAGGGTTACCTCCCACACGAGCGGCTCGGCACCGACGTCCGCCGGATCGCAACGACGGAGGCGGGCCAGCGTTGCAACAGCAGTCGACTCATCTTTGAGGACCCGCTCCTGCAAACCCAGTACTCGAGCGTTCGCGGTTTGAAAGAGCGCCTGCCTGGTGCTCTTAACAGATGAGTCACTCATGGTTGTACCTCGTCGTCTTTGTATGGGAGAGCTTTGTTCAATCCGTTTCGGAACCAGATCTGTGCACGGCTAGCGTCGAGCCAGATCGTCTCGCCATTCTGCTGGGTGACGTCGCGCCCGATGATCGCCGCTCTGCTCGCGTCCGTTAGGAGGTTGTTGCCAGCCCTCAGGAGGGTATGGAAGGCAGCCTTATCCCACAGGGTCTCGTAGTTTGCTGTCTGATCCTCATCGAGGAGCGAACGAACCCAGCTCCTGAATGGGGCATCCAGGAGCGAGTAGCCACGCTCGAAGGCGGCCTCACGGGCATTGCCATCCCCGCCCGCCGCACGATCGAGGTTGCCGGCGAGATTCGCCAGGGCAATCACACCTTGGGCCGCGCGTCGAGCGGAGTCGATTGCTGTCTGCACCAAGATCGGGCTGGTAAGCGCCGCGACTGGGGCGGTCAAGCGGTCATCTACCGCTCCGTCGATGACCGAGTTCTGGGTGCCGTACTCGAAGCCGACGATGCGAAGGTCAACGAGGAACGCGTCATCCAGGATCTCGTTGTCGCGGAGGCTGGCGAGCCACTCGACGACGAACGCCGGTTTGGTTGCTCCTTCCGGCGTCGCTTGGCTGAGGAGAGGGTCAAGGCCTTGCCATACCCGTCTAGATGGCTGATGTGTGACCGGCATGTAGACCTTTTGTGAGCCCTTTGACTGGTTCTTGCTGTGGCGCCATGCGCTCATCGGCTCGTGAAGGAAGCGATCTTGTGGCGTGAGTTTGTCGCCGTTGGAGATCTGGACGTCCACCACGCGATCGCCGTCGAGGAACAGGCGCAGTCGTCGTGACGGCCAGGTGAACAGGTCAGCGGGGCCCTGCGGGTGATGTTCTGGATCCTCGACGCCGGGCCCCAGTGCTGGACGTTCCCACGCTGGAAGATCATCAGGGCCGGACAGCAGCCAGGGAAGATTGAGCATGAGAGTCTCGAAGAGATTGGCCCCCTCCGCGATCACCAGCCCTAGGTTGCCTGCCCAGGCTGGGTAACCGAACGGATAGCCCTTCCCGCCCTTCACCCGCGGATCTCCCAGCGCTCCCGACTTGATCCCGGAAGGGTCGAATGCCTGGCAGTGGATCAGCCAACGAGCGGCCTCCGGCAGGGACAGTGAGGAAGTTTCGAAGCCCCCGCGCGTCGTGAAGAACGGGTGTCCGTCCGGAAAATCGGCGATCAGTTTTGTTAGCCCTGAGTGCTTGCCACTCGACGTGGTGAGCTTGGCAACCTGATAGAAGGGGGCCGTTTCGTGAAGTAGGTCGAAACGGGAGTGCATGAGGTCGAGGTAGTGGTTCAGGAGATCCATGGGGAAAGCTCCATGCCTCCACCAGGCCTCCCAGAGGTCTAGCGTCTCGTTCGGGTTTCTGGGTACGTTGGGTCGGCTGGCTCCCAGGATCGATGCTTCGAGGACACGAAGGATCGAGAGATCTTGAGTGGGCAGTTCTCCCGCTAGCCTGCGGATCTCGGGCGCTCTTGACAGGACTTCGCGCAGCGAGAATTCCCTTACCTCCCCGCCCTGCATCAATGCTCGGATCCAAGGCTCGTCGATCAGATTGAACGAATCAGGCGAACTCATTCCGCACTCTCCGAACGCGTGATGAGGAGGCCTTCGGCGGCGTCGTACTGCAAATCAAACCCCCCAAGAGTTACCTTGTCCACGTCGTCGAAGACGAGGATGAGCTGGCCCGCCACCCATGGTGACCTTTGCCAACCCGAAGCATCGACTTGTCGTTCCAACTCGTCGATCACTTGGTCAATGAGCTTATCGTTGGTCAGCTGTATCGGCAGGGAAAGGGTGCAACTCGCCATTGCTTTCGCTATGGATAGCTCTGTACCGGTGGTACCCCAAGGCAAGCCCTCCGGAACAAGTGCCCCGGCGTGGGATCTTGCGTAGGAGGGGACACGCAGCTGGCCGCTTGAGTCTCGCCAGAGAACAAGCACCTCAAGCGAGTCCTCGGAGTCTCGCACCTGCGAGCGGCCCTTCTCTTCTGCCCGCTCCGGATCTGACTCTGCGACATCGAGCCAGCCTGTCAGGCTGCTGAGGGACTCCGGTGAGGCGAGCATGTAGGTCTGAGCACGGCTACGGGCTTGCGCGCTCTTGCTAGCTGCTGCTGCCTCGGCTTCGTTCCAGCGCTCCTCCCATCCGGCGGGTGCAACGAGCGTGGGGTCGTAGGCAGTCCTCACGAGGGTGGGGATGTCCTTCGGCAGATGGATGCTCGTGCGCGAATCGAGGACCGCAGCAGAGCGAAGCAGAGGAGCCTCTCCATAGACAGACCGTGAACTGCGGACAGATACGGGGGGCTGCTCAGCCCAGTCGATGACTCCCCGGATGTACAGTGCGGGACTTGTCAGCAGGGGAGGTCGGCGGCGAGTCGTATGCCGATGGAGCCGCCCCACTCGTTGTAGGAGAAGGTCGATCGGTGCAAGGTCGCTGATCATGACATCGAAGTCGATGTCCAGTGATTGCTCCAGAACCTGAGTTCCGACGACGATCAGTCGCTGTGGGCGCTGGCTGTCTCGGCCGAGTTGGTTGACCAGGGTAGCCTCCTTCGCCGCACGATGCGGTGCTAGGAAGCGGCTGTGCAGAAGAACGACATCCTTGCCGAAGTGCTCCTGGAGCGTGTGATAGATGTCCTGGGCCCGCCGTACGGTGTTGCAGATGATGCCGGCGCATCCGCCGTCGGCGAGAAGGTCGTCCAGTAGCGCGATGGTGGTGATCGGGTCGTCCGCGATCCGCTCGAGCTGCACCGGTGTGTGGCTCGTAGTAGTCACAACGGGAACGTTTGACCTGCTGCCGTCGTAGCGGGTGATCCGCGGGTAGGCATCAGTGCGATCCGTAGGCGGTACGTTCTGATCCCCTCGACCTGTCGCGTAGGCTGCGACGTACTCGTCGCGCTGATCAGGCGGCAGAGTGGCCGACATCAGGATCACGGGGGTGTGGTGCGCGCTCAGCCAGGTCAGTACCCGCTTCAGATACTGGCGCATGTAGGTGTCGGCCGCGTGAACCTCGTCGATGACCACCACCTTCGCGGCCAGGCCGAGATGACGCAGGACGACGTGCTTCGCCTTGAGGCCAAGGAACAGGGCTTGGTCGATCGTGCCAACGACGAAGCTCGAGAGGCCTGCTTTGCGGCGGCCTCGTAACCAGGCGTTGACGACGGCTTGACCCCTGCTGCCATCCGTGTCGTCGTCGTAGACTTCACCAAATCTACTTGAGCGCAGCATTCCGGTGTACTGCTCGTTCAAGGCAGCCTTACCGTGTGCGAGTGCGACGCTAGCGTCCTCTGTCCCTACCGCGGTGCTGAGCCACTCAAGGGTGCGGGTGAACATGGGGTTGGCCGTCGCCATCGTCGGCAAACCGAAGAAAACCCCACCCAGACCGAATCGAGCGGCGAGCACTTCGGCGGCGAGGTAGGCGGCTTCTGTCTTGCCTTGCCCCATGGCCTCCTCGACGATCAGGAGCGGAGGGGCTTTGCAGGAGAGCGCCGCCTCGACGAGCCCGACTTGAATGGCTCGAGGTGCCGAACCACGAAGTGTCGGGAAACGCTGGTCAAACAGGGCGGTCACATCTGTGGACTGCTTGGGTCGCCAGGGTCCAGGGAGCGCGAGTCGCTCGTAGGCATCCTCTGCCCGCTCTCGCGTGTCGAACTCGTCTTGGTAGGGGAAATAGTCCTGATTCGAAGCGATCCAGTCGGCCACGATGACGATTGAGGTGAGTAACGTCTGTGCAGGGACAGGGAGGTAGTTCTGTGTCCAGACGGCGAGGTTGAGATGCGGTCCTGACAGCGACGCCATCGCATCCAGAATCTCGTCACGAACGTCGCTCCAGCGGCCCGTTCCGATGGAGTTTGGAGTATTCGCTGCTGCACGAACATCGAGGTCGGAGGGGTTTCGGCCGTGATGACCGCCGACCACACTGGCCCAGGTTGTCCCTACCCTGATCGGTGTCCCGTACTTGTCCTTGAGCCAGGTGCGCAGCACGGCCTGCCCGACGGTGGCATGCCCGATCTTCGTGTCCGCGTGGTGTATGAATAGCCCGGCGTCCCGCATCCGATCGAGTACGGCGGGTGAGCCAGCGGCTTCGGCCTTGAAGGCGAACGCCGGTGACGCTTTCCCGATGTCATGGACTCCTGTGAGCCAGGACACAAGTGCTCGGCCCTCGTCGTGCGAGAGCCCCATCGAGGTGCAGATAGCTGACTTGATGGAGTCAGCAAGGAAGTTGTCCCACAACAGCCCGGCGACGGCGTGTGCGTCCGTGAGGTGGGTGGTCAGAGGTAGCCACGAACTGCTCTCGCGGTCGAGCTTCCCCCATATAGATCGTGCTGCTTCTGACCACATCTTCGGCGCCCCTCGCGGTTCTGTCAGTGCTACGCGGTTGCATTGACTGATAGGAGCAGGATAAAAGCCGCCTCAAGGGCGTTCGGTACTTTGCCCAACAGCTATACGGCTTAGGGCCCCCGTTCGTGGATTGTGCATGCCACCGTCGGTGTGGGGCGGGAGCAAACGGAGCCGCATCCCCGCGCCGGCAGGGAAGAAGGTCTCGGGTAACGAGACGCATCACACTGTAGTGCGGTTCATCCCGGCGTGGCCCGACGGTGGCTTGCGGTCGAGAGCTTATCATTGAGGTATGCACATATTCGTACGACCCGCATTACACTATAGAGGTTATGAAAAAACCTGGCGGTGTTTGATTGGGTGGCAGGAAGCGCAACCGGGGGGATCGCGAAGCGGAGGCAGCGCAGCTTTCCCGAGAAGCTCTGCGCAGTCTGGTCTTCGAGTAAGCATGCTGGGGGTTGCGTGGAGTCCGGCTCACGGCTTCGGGCTTGGGAAAGCTATTGCTACTTGCCTTTGTAGGGCAAGAGGGGGTGTCGTACGATGATGGTCAAGCCGCAGAAGTACCGAGATGTAACCAGGTTTTTGAGTTCTCAAGGGTGGAGGCTCCTTCGCTCTGGCAAGGGGTCGCACGAGATCTGGGGCGACACCGAGAGTGGGGCATGCATCAGCGTTCCTGCTCACGGCGAGGTCAGTGCGGGCGTCATCCGGCAGATCGTGAGGGAGTTTCCCGATGCTCCGAAGGGATGGAGGTAGTGACGATGAGCACCAGCTATGACGTCGTCGCCTATCGCGATGGGAAGTGGTGGGGGTTTGAGATACCAGCTCTCACGTCTCCCTCGCCACGCGGTGGTGACCATCGGATCGTCGCGATGGGGCAGGCTCGGGCGGTCGCTGAGATACCGGACGAGGCGCGACGTCTCGTGGCCTTGTGGCTGGATGTCGACGAGGCCGACGTTGACGTCGAGGTGGCTTTCCGTCTTCCTGATGATGTGAACGCAGATCTCGCTCGGGCTCGGGAGCTAGACGCTGCCGGCCGGGCAGCCCTTGAGGAAGCAGCTGCTCTGCGGCGCCGTGCGGTCCACCAACTGCGCACCGCCGGTGGGCTGAGCCAGGCCGATTCGGCCGCAGTCCTCGGCGTTTCCCGCCAGCGCGTGCAGCAGTTGGAGCGCGCGGGCTGATGCCTGTGGGCTATCACCAACCACCGGTCTATGTTGACGACCGCCCCTAGCGTGAGCACTCCCTCGCCAATACCGATCCACAGGCGGCCGTGCTGCGGTCATTAGGGGGAGTGGTTGCTTTCGAGATGCGCCACTTTTCCACAGAAGCGGCTGTCGCCGGGAAAACGAGGCCCCTGGCTTCTATCACGTGGCATGGGTTGGCAGGCGGAAGAACATGAGGAACCAGTTGTGTATGACACAACTGGTGTAGCATGGTCTGGAGAAGTGCGGGTTACGAGTACCGCGAGGAAACATCAGTTGTCGAGCGGCCGGATCCGGGAGGCGTTGGTGTCGGCGGTTTTCGTCGAGATGGATGGAGATGTCGCGATCTACGTCGGGACGGATCTCCGTGGTCTGGAGATCGAGTCGGGGATCGTCCGCGATGACCGTGGGGTTGGTTTGCAGTGATACACGCGATACCGAGAGGGTGGAGACGATGAGTGGGAAGCAGTGTCCTGACGGGTTCCCGGGCGCTTTCGCTCCTGACGTGTCGCTGCGTGACATTGATCTGGATGCCGAGGAGTTCGTCATCGGAGGTAAACCGCTCACCGAGTCGCATGCTGCGGAGATTGCTGAGCGGCTGGAACGCAGGGTCGGGCGTCCGGCGCTGGGGGAGCCGGGTAAGCGGTCGCCGGCGTTGAGCCTGCGGATTGCGCGGGCTGACAAGGATCAGCTGGAGGTGTTGGCGCGTCAGCAGGGCAGGCGGACATCCGATCTGGTGCGTGACGCCCTGCGGGAGTATCTGGACCGGCACGCGTCGTAAGCCGAACGTGCCGTGTCAGTGAGCTGACGGACAAGTGCGGCCAGAACGACTTCTTGGTGCCCTAAATCGCGGACTCTCGTTCTGGCCGCACTTTTCCGGCAGCGGGATCAGCCAAGGGCGATGTCCAGGGCCTTCCAGTCCACACCCGACGGCGCCAGGGACAGCACCGCGGCGAGCAGGCCGTGGCGGGCGGCGCGCACGTCGGCGTCCTCAGCGTTGACCAGGATCTCGTCGAAGAAGGTCGAGGCCTTGGCGACGACGTCGGCGGTGCGATCGAGGATCGTGGCGATGGGCTCGTCGGCAGTGCCGGCGGGGAGCGCGTCCACGGCCGCGGCCAGAGCGAGTTCGGCGGGCTCGGCCAGTCCCTTTCGAGGCTCCGGCTTCTCCTTTCGAGGCTCCGCTTCGCTCCGCACCTCAAGGAGCGCGGAGGCCGGCAGGATGCGGGTGATGCGAACCAGGGTGGCGACGAGGTCGCGGAGACGCTGGTCGTCGGACGACGCCGACAGTTCCGACAGCAGGCGTGAGGCGCGGCCCGGGGCGTTGGCGGCCGGCAGGATGGCGTTCACCAGATCGGCCGAGGTGCCCTCGTCGCGGAGCAGCTGGGCGAAGCGGCCGATGGTGAACTCCAGAGCGGCGTCCACCGCGTCGGCGGCCACGTCCACTCCCTGCTCGGCGAGGCGCGCGACGGCGTCCTCGAGGCCGGCGCGGATGGTCAGCGACTCCAGCGGGGTGCCCGCCGACTCGCGCAGGATCCGCACCACGCCGAGGGCCGCGCGGCGCAGGCCGAACGGGTCGGACGAGCCGGTGGGCTTGGCGCCCAGCGCGAACATCGCGGCCAGCAGGTCGAAGCGGTCGCCGAGGGCCAACAGGGCGCCCGGCACGGAGGCGGGCACGGGATCGGCGGAGGTGTGCGGCTGCTCCATCTCGAACAGCGCGTCGGCCACAGCCTGGGTCTCGCCCATGCGGACGGCGTACTCGCGGGCGATGAAGCCGGCCAGCGAGCTCATCTCCACGACCATCTGGGTGGCCAGGTCGAACTTGGCCAGCTCGCCGGCCCTCGTCAAGGTGACCAGCTCCTCACCGGAGACCCCGACGCGCTCGCCCAGCCGCAGCGCCACGTCGGCGATGCGACGGGCACGCATCCCGACGGAACCGAGGCGGTCCTCAAAGGTCAGCTGGTCGAGCCCGGGCACGAATTCGTCGGCCTTCGGGGTCTGCAGGTCGGCGTTCCAGAAGAACAGCGCGTCCTCGTAGCGGGCGCGGATCACCGACTCGTTGCCGGCGCGCACCGTGTCGTCATCGCAGAGGCCGTTGGCCATGGTGACGAAGTGCGGCGCCAGCTTCCCGTCGCGGTACACCGGCAGGTAGCGCTGGTGCTTGCGCATCACGGTGGTCAGGATGCGCTCGGGCAGGTCGAGGTAGCGCTCGTCGAAGTTGCCCAGCACGCCGTGCGGATCCTCGACCAGGTTGGTGATCTCGTCGACGACGGCCGCCTCGGCCTCGAACGCGATCGTGCCGCCCACGCCGGCGGCCAGAGCGGTGGCCTGCTCGACGACGCTCGCCCGGCGCTGCTCGGTGAACAGCTCGATCGAGCCGGCGGCGATGGTCGGCAGCAGCTCGGCGGCGGACGGCACCTCGACATGGCCGACGAGGGCCCCGTCGGAGCGACGACCCGACTCCTCACCCGCAACCGGACGCTGCAGGTAGGTGGTGCGGCCGGCGTTCAGGCCGGATACGGTCACGGGCACCACGGCCTCGCCCCACAGCGCCAGCAGCCAGCGGATGGCCCGCGAGAACGACAGGTTGGCGTCGTTCCAGCGCATGTTCTTCTCGGCGCGCAGCCCGGCCACGACGGAGGCGAAGATCTCGCCCGCCACGTCCAGCACGTGCCTGCCCTCGACCTTCACTTCGACGGCCGCGTGCTCGTTGCCGCCGATGGTGGCCTTGACCACCTGCTCGACGGTCGCGCCCTGGCCGCGCATGAAGCCCTGCAGCGGTTTGGTGGGGTTGCCGTCGGCGTCGAAGGCCGCAGCCCACTTGGGGCCCTTGCGCAGCTGGGTGGCGTCGGGCTCGCCGACCGCCACGTCCTCGATCACCGCGACGATGCGTCGTGGGGTGCCGTCGACGGTGATCGCGCCGTGGGCCAGGCGGGTGGCGCCCAGCTTCTCGGTGAGGGCGGCGCGCACGGCCTCGACGGTCTGCGGCACGACGTGAGGGGGCAGTTCCTCGACGCCGATCTCCAGGGCGAGGGTCTGGGGGTCGGCGGGCAGCGCGGAACGATCCGACACCTCGACGTCAGCCTGGGAGACGACGGGCTCCCGGTTCAGCGGGAAGCCCAGCTCCTCGCGTCGCTCGATCCAGAGGGCGGCGGTGTCGCGCATCAGACGGCGCATCGTCGCGAAGGCCTTGGCGCGCTCGGTGGTGGAGATGGCGCCGCGCGCGTCCATCACGTTGAACGCATGGCTCGACTTCAGGATGTACTGGTGAGCCGGCACGGGCAGGCGCTGCTCCACCATCCGCGTCGCCTCGCCGACGTAGGTCTCGTAGAGCCGACGGTTGGCGTCGACGTCGGCGTCGTCCAGGTAATAGCGGCTCATCTCGTACTCCTGCTGGCCGAAGGCCTCGCCATAGGTGACGGGGCGACCGTCGGAGGCGATGGAGTAGACGATGTCCTTGAAGTGCGTCACGCCCTGCTGTGCCATCAGGATGCGCTCGACGCCGTAGGTGAGCTCGACGGGGATCGGGTCGAGGTTCTGCCCGCCCACCTGCTGGAAGTAGGTGAACTGGGTGATCTCCATGCCGTCCAGCCACACCTCCCAGCCGAGGCCCCAGGCGCCGATGGCCGGCTGCTGCCAGTTGTCCTCGACGAAGCGCACGTCGTGCTTGGACAGGTCGATACCGAGCGCCTCGAGCGAGCCGAGATACAGCTCCTGCGGGTCGCCGGGCTCGGGCTTCAGGATCACCTGGAACTGGGTGTGCGTCTGCAGACGGTTGGGGTTCTCGCCGTAGCGGGAGTCGTCGGGGCGCACCGACGGCTCGACGTAGGCCACGTCCCACGGCTCCGGACCGAGCACCCGCAGCACCGTGGCGGGGTTCATCGTTCCCGCGCCCACCTCCGTGTTGAACGGTTGCCAGGTGAGGCAGCCCTTGGAGGTCCAGTAGTCGGAGAGTCGTCGCAGAGCGTCTTGCATGGTCAGCACCCGGGCATTCTAGCCCGGCTGATCACATGCTTCTGCGTCCCCTCTGGTTCCGAAAATCGGCCATTGGCCGATTTTCCTGGATTGGCCGGGACGGGGAAGTGGCAGGGAAGGTGAGCGGGGGCTACAGGCGGTCGCGGAGCCAGGCCAGGTCGGCCAGGCGTTCGTCGACGCCGCCGGGGGTTTCCAGCATCACCGGGGCGCCGGCGGTCTTCACCAACTCGACGATGGCCTCGCCGTCGGCGAAGCCCTGGCCCAGGTTGGCGTGACGGTCGCGACCGCTGTCAGCGGCGTCGCGCGAATCGTTGCAGTGGATCAGGTCGATACGGCCGGTGATGGCCTTGATCCGGTCGGCGATTCCGGCCAGCTCCAGGCCCGCGGCATGGGCGTGGCAGGTGTCCAGGCAGAAACCCACCTGGTCGATGTTGGGCGAACCTGACAGCGCGTCCCAAAGCCGAGCGATCGACTCCTCGTAGCGAGCCATCGCCTTATTGCCACCCGCCGTGTTCTCGATCAGCAGCGGCACCTCGATCTTCAGACCGTCGATGCACTTGCGCCAGTTCTCGACGCCCTTTTCCGGGTCGTCGTTGGCGGTGACGTGCCCGCCGTGCACGACGACGCCCCGAGCGCCCACCGCGGCGGCCTCGTCGAGGGTCTGCTGCAGGATCTTGCGCGACGGAATCCGGATGCGGTTGTTCGTCGACGCCACGTTGATGATGTACGGCGAGTGGATGAAGATGCCGACGCCGGCCTCCTCGGCTGCGGTCTTCAGAGCCGCCGCGCCCCCCGGGTAGAGCGTGCCGGGCTTCTTCCAACTCTGCGGGTCTCCCAGGAAGAACTGGACGATGTCGGCCCCGATGGCCGCAGCTTCTCCCAGCGGATCGACGGAATCGACGTGTGCGCCCAGTTCATATGCCATGCGGCCAGCCTATCCGTCCGGCCCGACAGCGAGGCGGAGCTATGGATAGGCGATCGAAGTATGAGGTCGATCGGAGAGGGCTCAGGCAGCCAGGCCGAAGACGACGTTGACCGTGCAGGCGAGCGCGACGGTGCCGAGGAAGTAGGACAGCAGGGCGTGCCCGAGTTGGGTCTTGCGCAGCAGGCTGGTGTGCAGGTCGGTATCGGAGATTGCGTATGAGATGCCGACGCAGAACGCCATGTAGGCGAAGTCGGAGTAGACCGGCCGGTCGTCGCCGAACTTGATGGGCGGCTTCGGCGCGGAGAAGTACAGGTCGGCGTAGCGGATGCCGTAGATGGTGTGCACCAGCAGCCAGGAGGCCAGCACGCTGGTGGCGCCCAGGCCCGCTGCGACGATGTCCGAGCGTTGGCTCGCGGCCAGCACGAACCCCACTCCCACCACGCTGCCGACGGCGGCGAGGAGCAGGACCGCGTCGCTCGTCGCCCGGCCGGGATCCTCGGCCAAGGCATGGGAGGCGGTCTCATCCGCGTCGAGCCGCCAGAGCAGGGCCCACGTCCAGAGGCAGTAGACGAACACGCCGACGGTCCAGGCCAGGGCGATGGCCACGTCGATGCGCGTGAGCATGGCAGCCCCGGCGCCGACGATGACGGCCAGCATCAGGCTGATCAGCAGCCTGGCGCTGCGATGCTTGGCTCGCGTTGTGCGCATGGCCTCAGGCTAGACCTGGCTGGCCCACCCCGTCACCACGTCGACGCGTGCATAGATCTGCGTATACGCCACGACCTTCCCTATAGGCGAGGTCTCGACGCATACGCAGATTTATGCACGCGAGCGGCGGCCTGCCGGGGGAGCGGCCAGGAGAACCGAATACACTTGGCCTCGCTCACGACCTAAGGGGGGCCCAATGTCGGACCACATCGCGCAGCGCATCCGCGAGACCATCGCCCAGCACGGCCATCGCCCGGCCACTCGCATCCGGGAGGGCGAAGGCTGGCGCACCCAGACCTACGCCCAGTTCGGCACGCGGATCGACGGCTTCGCGCAAGGCTTGATCGACCTTGGCCTCGAGCCCGGCGACCGGATCGGCCTGTTCGCC
This sequence comes from Tessaracoccus caeni, assembly GCF_029211185.1. Classification (GTDB taxonomy): domain Bacteria; phylum Actinomycetota; class Actinomycetes; order Propionibacteriales; family Propionibacteriaceae; genus Arachnia; species Arachnia caeni. The sequence goes on along the minus strand of NZ_JARGDO010000002.1, from coordinate 273,017 downwards.
AACAACTGCCCGGAATGGTCGGAGATCGACCTCGCCGCCGCCACCGTGCGCGTGGTGCCCGTCCCGCTCTACGCCACCTCGACGCCCGAGCAGATCGAGCACATCGTCAACGATTCCGGCCTGCGAGTGATGTTCGTCGGCAGCAGGTCCGAGGCCGAGCGCGTCTACGAGGCGCGCCCGAACATGCCCGGCCTCGAGGTCGTCGTCATCATGAGCCCCTACGACGGGCAGCCCTCCGACGCGCTCAGCCTCAAGGATCTGCAGAAGATCCCCGGCCCCGACGTGGCCAAGCGGCTGTCCGAGGTGCGTGGCGACGACCTGGCGTCGATCATCTACACCTCCGGCACCACCGGCAACCCCAAGGGTGTGATGATCACCCACGGCGCGCTCACCTACCAGAGCGACGCCCTCGACCAGTTCTTCGAGATCACCCCCGACGACTCGTCGCTCTGCTTCCTGCCGCTCTCGCACGCGTTGGAGCGCGCCTGGACGGCCGTGGTGCTGATGCACGGCTGCCTCAACACCTATGTCGCCAACGCCCGCACCGTCGCCGAGCAGATGCCGCTGGCCCAGGCGACGATGATGGTCTCGGTTCCCAAGCTCTACGAGACGGTGTTCACCACCGCGCACGCCAAGGTGTCCTCGTCGGCGGCCAAGAAGAAGATCTTTACCTGGGCGCTCAAGGTGGGCCGCCACGCGCAGTACGCCTACCGTTCGGGACGCCAGCCGTCGGCCGGGGTGAGGGCGCAGCTGAAGATCGCCGACAAGCTGGTCTACAGCAGCATCCGCGACGCGATGGGCGGGGCGAAGTCGGTGCTGGCGTGCGGCGGCGCGCCGATCCGGCCGGAGATCGAGGAGTTCTTCTCCTCGGTCGGCCTCCCGATCCAATGCGGCTACGGCCTGACCGAGGCGTCGCCGCTGGTCACGTTCAACTCGCGCAGCGAGTTCAAGATCGGCACCGTCGGCAAGGTGCTGCCCGGCGGCGAGATCCTGCTGGGCGACCTGGGCGAGATCTGTTTCCGCGGGCCCAACGTGATGGCCGGCTACTGGAACGACCAGGAGGCCACCGACGAAGTGATCGAGGACGGCTGGCTGCGCACCGGCGACGTCGGCTACATCGACACCGACGGCTTCCTCACCATCACCGACCGGCTGAAGGATCTCATCGTCACCCTCGGCGGTAAGAACGTCGCCCCGCAGCCCATCGAGGGCCTGCTGCTGGCCGACCCGCTCATCGAGCACGCCGTCCTGCTGGGCGACAACCGACCGTTCCTGACGCTGCTGGTGAAGCCCTCGCTGCCCGCCGTCGAGGAGCTGGCCGCCAGCTTGAAGTGGCCGGGGTCGCTGCAGGACTGGCTGCACAGCCATGAGCTGTCCGCGGAGCTGAAGAAGCGCGTCGCGGCGATCACGGAGAAGCTGCCCAGCCAGGAACGCCCCAAGGACACCCACGTCCTGCACGAGGAGTTCACCATGGAGAACGGCCTGCTCACGCCGACGCTCAAGGTGCGCCGTCGCGAGGTGGAGAAGCGCTTCAAGGAGATCGTCGACGAGATGTATGCACGTCTCGAGAAGCTGCGCCACGAGCGGTGATGGCTGCGGTCAGGAGACCTTGGTGGGCGACGTGGCCCGGCGCGCTCGGCTGCGGGGTGGCGTCGCTGGTGCTCGGCGGGGCGGGCACGATCAGCCTGCTGGTCTATGTGGCGCTGCCTGTCGACAACATCGCCGGTACCGACATCGTGACCGACACGGCCCCGTCGACGGTGTCGATGGTCGTGGCGTTGATCGGGGCGGTCGTGCTGCTGGCGCTGCCGGTGCTGACGACGGTGTGGGCGCGACGCATCTGGCTGGGATACATGCTACTGGGCTTGACGCTGAGCGCCGTCGGCGGCATCGCCGGGCTAGTCTGGATGGGCATCCTGTGAGGATCAGCGACGAGGGAAACGAGTAGGGACGAGATGGGACTGTTCGACTTCTTGAACAAGCGCTCCACGACGGGGCTCAGCATCGACGAGACGTTGATGGCGCTGAGCAAGGGTGCGGTGCTGATCGACGTGCGCACCAAGGCGGAGTACGAGGCCGGCCACGCGCCCGGCGCGATCCCCGTCGACCCCAAGCAGCTGCACGAGAACCCCCTCGACGCGATCCACGGCGACAACATCCTGGCCGACCGCGACGCCGCCATCGTCGTGATCTGCGACAACGGCCTGCGTTCGTCCATCGCCGCCGCCGAGCTGCGCGAGAAGGCGCTGCTGGCCGAGTCCGTCGCCGGAGGCCTGCTGGCCTGGGGCAGGGACGGCAACCCCATCCTTCCCGGGCCCTATCGCCCGCGCTGACGGAGATGACACCCATGCGGTTGTCCCTGCGCAACATGTTGCTGGGCGCCGGGCTCGCGGGACTCGGGGGTGCGATCGGCTATTACGTCGGTGGGCATCGCAAGGTGAATCGCGACGTGCCCGACTACTACCGGCATTGGTCGGTGCAGGCCAAGCGTCACATCCGGCGCGACCTCCCGCCGCTGAACTACGTCGCGCTGGGCGATTCCGCCGCGCAGGGCGTGGGCGCCTCGTCCGCGTGGCGCGGCTATGTGGCGCTGATCGGGCACCTGATGTCGGAGGCCACCGGACGCGAGGTGATCGTCACCAACCTGTCCGTGTCCGGAGCGGTGAGCGGCGACGTGGTGAAGGACCAGCTGCCCAAGTTGGCCGCTCTCGAGTTCGAGCCCGACCTCGTGACGTTGGACATCGGCGGCAACGACGCGGTGTTCTTCATGGGCAACACCACGGAGTCGTTCAAGGCCAGCTTCGACGCGATCCTTGCGGCGTTGCCCGAGGGTAGCTTCGTCGCCGATGTCCCTTGGCTGATGTGGCCGGGGCTCGCGCAGCGCTCGTCCGGGATGGCCGTCGCATCACGCGAACTGATCGAGAGCCGTGGTCATCATCTGGTGCCGATCCACCAGTCCAGCCGCGAGACGGGGCTGTTCGGATACCACCGCCACACCGCCGGAGACCTGTTCCACCCCAACGACCGAGGCCACGCCGCCTGGGCGCAGAAGTTCTGGGAGCAGATCGTCGAGACCGGCACGTTGAATCAGTGGCTGTCCGTACCCGGTCGTTGAGGTGCGACGAAGTCGCCTCGAAGCGACCCAGCTGGCAGTCGAACAACAGCCTCTGCCCAAGGTCGGGCTCTTTTCGAGGCTTCGGCCCTGGGGCTCGTTCCTCGCCCTCAGCCTTCGCACCTCAAAGAGCGTGAACTCAAAGAGCGTGGGGTCAGGCGGGGGATGGCGGCGATCAGGGCGGCGGTGTAGGACTCCGAGGGGTTGGCCAGGACGTCGAGGGTGGGGCCGGTCTCGACGACGCGGCCGTCCTTCAGCACGGTCATCTCGTCGCACAGGGCGGCGACGACACTGATGTCGTGGGACACCATGATCAGGCTCAAACCGTGACTCTCCCGCAGCCGGGCGAGCAGCGCGATCACGTCGATCCGGGTGGACACGTCGAGTGCGCTGACGGGCTCGTCGGCGATCAAGACCCTCGGGTTTGTCACCAGGGCCCGGGCGATGGCGATGCGCTGACGCTGTCCGCCGCTGAACTCGTGGGGGTAGCGGGTGAGGGCGTCGGCGCCGAGCCCGACCTCCGACAACACCGCAGCGGCGCGATCCCGACGGCCGCGCGGATCCTTCTCCACACCCAGCGACTGCAGCGGCTCGGAGACGATCCGGTCGACGCGCATGCGCGGGTCGAGCGAGGTGTACGGATCCTGGAAGACCGGCTGAACGGCGCGTCGCAGCTCACGAATGCGGGCCCGGCCCACCAAGGGGGAACCGTCGAACAGCACCTGACCGGTGCCCGGCTGGCGCAGGGCCAGCAGCATGGACAGCGCCGTGGACTTGCCCGATCCCGACTCCCCGACGATGCCCAGACTGCGTCCGGGTTCGACGGCGAGGCTGACGTCGTCGAGGGCCAGCTGGTCGGCGCCGCGATACCGGAATCCGACGTGGTCGAGGGCGAGGAGGGCGGTCATGCGGACCTCCCGGCTTCGGTCTTCCGGGCAACGGTCGTAAGGGCGGTCCCGCGGCTGGACCGGGGATGGATGCGTCGGGTGACGCTGGTCATGCGGACCTCCCGGCTTCGGTCTTCCGGGCAACGGTCGGGAGGGTGGTCCCGCGGGCGGACCAGGGGTGGATGCGTCGGGCGAGGCTGGTCATGCGGTCCTCCCGGTGTCGATGGTTCCGGTGGTGAGGGCGCGGTCGAGCGCGCGGGCGCCGGCTACCAGGCGCTGCGTGTACTCGTGTTGCGGCGAGCGGACGATGGTGTCGATGGGCCCCTCCTCGACGATGCTGCCGTAGCGCATCACCAGGGCGCGGTCGACGGTGGCCGAGACCACCGCGATGTCGTGGCTGACAAGCACCAACGCCATGCCGCGCTCGTCGGAGAGCTTCCGCAGCAGGCCAAGGATCTCGGCCTGCACGGTGACGTCGAGAGCGGTGGTGGGTTCGTCGGCGATGAGGGTCTCGGCGCCGCAGGCGAGCGCCATGGCGATGGCGACGCGCTGCCGCTGACCGCCGGAGAGCTCGTGGGGGAAGGCGCGCAGCACGCGCTCCGGCAGCGACACCTCCTGCAGCAGTTGGCGGATGGCGTCCTGTGCAGCCGCGCCCGTCAGCGCGCGATGCCGACGCAGCGGCTCCGCGATCAGGGCGCCGATCCGGGTGAGGGGGTCGAGGGCCGTGGACGGATCCTGGAAGACCAGCGCCACCTTGCCGCCGCGGACGGCTCGCAGCTCACTCTCGCGCACTCCGATCACCTGATGGCCGGACACCCGGGCCGACCCCGACGCGCGCAGCGTCGGCGGCAGCAGCCCGAGCAGTGCCAGGCTGGTCACCGACTTGCCGGATCCCGACTCGCCGATGATGCCCAGCCGCTCGCCGCGCGCGAGCTGGAAGGAGATGCCGTCGACCAGCCGCTTGCCGGTTCCTCGCACCTCGATGGTGAGGTCGTCGACCTCCAGCCAGGGCGCGTCGTGTCGGGTGGCGGTCATGAGCGTCCCCTTCGGGTGGGATCGAGGTGCTCGCGCAGGCCGTCGGCCAGGAAGTTGGCGCCCAGCACGATGATGACGACGGCGACGCCCGGCGCGATCGCCGACCAGGGCGCGCCCAGCACCGTCGACTGGGAGTCGCGCAGCAGCCGGCCCAGCGAGGCGTTCGGCGGGGGAACGCCCAGGCCGAGGTACGAGAGACTGGCCTCGGCGAGCACGGCAGTGCCGAACACCAGGGCGGCGGTCACCACCAAGGTGGGCCACATGTTGGGCAGCAGGTGGCGCACAATGATCGAGAACCACCCGGTGCCGGAGGTACGGGCCGCCACCACGAACTGCTGGCGCAGCAGTCGCTTGGCCAGGATGCGGGTGAGGCGGGCGACGACGGCCGAGGCCGCGACGCCGATGGAGACGACGGCGGTGGTCAGGCTGGCGCCCTGGGTGGCGCCGATCAGCATGGCCAGCAGCAGGGTGGGGAAGGCGATCAGCACGTCCAGCAGCGACGACTGCACGTCGTCGAGCCATCCGCTGGAGTGCGCCGCGACCAACCCCACCACCAGCCCGATGGCCAGCGCGATGGCCGTGCTGCCCAGCCCGACGGTCAGCGCGATGCGCAGGCCGACCAGCACGAAGCTGGCGGTATCGCGGCCGAGGGTGTCGGTGCCCAGCCAGTGCGTGCCGTTGGGGGCTTCCAAACGTCCGCCGGAGGTGTCGGCCAAGTCGAAGGGCAGCCAGAACACCGACGCCACGCCGAGCACGGCCACCAGGCCCAGCAGGATCACGCCGGCCACCAGGCTCCGTGGCCAGCGGCGGGCGCCGGTGCGGGCAGCCGTCGCGCCGGGCGTCGTCGCGTCGATCCGGGCGCTCATGCGTCGGCCCCCGAGAGATGCGTGCGCAGCCGAGGATCGACGATGCGCTGAACGACATCGGCGGCGAAACCGATCACCAGCACGAACAGGGTGCTGACCAGCAGCACGCCCTGGATGTTGGGATAGTCGTGCTCGGCGATGGCCTTGGTGAGCATCGAGCCCAGCCCCGGCAGGCTGAACACGCTCTCGACGACGACCGCACCCAGCAGCGTCGACGCCAGCTCGATGCCGAGCACGGAGATCACCGGCACCGACGCGTTGCGCAGGCCGTGCCTCAGGAAGGCCTCGCCTTGGGAGGCGCCGAGGGCCCGGGCATTGCGCAGGTAGTCGGAGTCGAGCACGTCGAGCGTCGCAGAGCGCACGTAGCGGATCAGCGACGCCGACATCACGATGACGATGGTGATGATGGGCAGCGTCAGCGACCTCAGCGCCGCAGCCGGGTCTTCCCAGTCGGTGCGCGGGAAGCCGCTGGACGGGAACCAACGCAGCTGGAGCGCCAAGATCCACACCAGCAGGATGCCGATCCAGAACACCGGCACCGCGATGCCGAACTGCGCGATCCCGGAGAGCACCGTGCCCAACCGGGTGTGGGACCGCACCGCCGCGACGTAGCCGACGAAGGCTGCGATCACCACGGCTATCACGAACGCAATGAGGGTGAGGGGCAGCGTGATGGTGAGCCGCTGCGCGATCTCCGGCAGCACCGGGGCGCCGGAGGTGAAAGAGGTGCCCAGATCGAGGCGCAGCACGCCGCCGACCCAGGTGAGCAGCTGTTGCCCGACCGGCAGGTTCGAGCCCACCTGTTCCTGCGCTGCCGCGATCTGCTCCGGCGTCGCGTCCGCGCCCAGCAGGGCGTTGGCCGGATCGCCGGGGAGCAGACGCAACAGCAGGAAGATCAGCAGCATCGCGAGTGCGAAGCTGAGCAGGAGGAACCCGAACCTGCGGGCCAGGTAGCCGATCACGCCTTGGAGATTCCCGAGACGTAGAACTGCGAGTTCAGGCCGTTGACGGGGAAGCCGGAGACGTCGCTGCGGGCCACCACGATCTGCGGGAAGAGGAACAGCCAGTTGCTGGCGGCTTCAGTGGCGATGATGGTGTTGGCCTGCGTGAGCAGCTCGGTCTGCTGCTCTGGCGTCTCGGCCTGCTCGGCCTCGCCCACCAGCTTCTGCACCTCGGCGTTGTCGTAGCCCCAGTAGAAGTCGGGGTTGGCGTACCAGACGACGTCGCGGTCGTTGACGTGCTCCTGCAGCGTCGCCTCGAAATCGCGCTCCTTGAACACGGTCGAGTACCACTCGTCGGCCGTGATGATCTTGATCTCGACGGTGATGCCGACCTTCGCCAGCTCGCTCTTCAGGAACTCCGCCACCTGGGGGTGCGGGTCGTAGTTGGGCGTCTGCAGGGTGAAGGTGAAGCCATCGGCCTTGCCCGCCTCGGCCAGCAGCGTCTTGGAGAGCTCGGGGTCGTAGGGGTTGAGGCTGGTCAGATCCTCGTACCACGGGTCGGTGGGCGGAACCATCGACCCGATCAGCGTGCCGCGGCCGGCCCAGATGGCGTCGAGCAGCTTCTCGCGGTCGACGGCGGAGTAGATGGCGCGACGCACCTTGGCGTCGTTGAAGGGCTCGACGCGGTCGTTGAAGGCCAGCAGCTCCTTGACCGTCGAGGTGCCCTCGCTGATCTGGAAGTCGGGGTTGTTCTCGAACGGGGTGAGCGAATCGGGGCTCTGGAGGCTGGTGATCAGGTCGATCTCGTCGGTCAGCAAGGCATTGCCCAGGGCGCTGGCGTCGGTGAAGTAGTGGAACGTCACCTCGGCGTTCTTCGGCGCCTCGCCCCAGTAGGCGTCGTTGCGGGCGATGGTCAGCGTGCTGCCGCGACGCCACTCCTCGAAGGCGTACGGGCCGGTGCCGTCGGCCTCGGTCTTGGCGTCGGCCAGGTCGGGGTTGACGATCCAGACGTACGAGATCAGGTAGGGGAACGAGATGGAGCGCGACGACAGGGTGAACACCACCGTCTTCTCGTCGGGCGTCTCCACCGAGTCCACCACGGCGTAGCTCGCCTTGCGGGCCGCCTGCGAGCTCTCGGCGGTGACGCGCTCGAAGCTCGCCTTCACGTCGGCGGAGGTAAGGGCCTTGCCGGAGTGGAAGGTGACGCCGTCGCGCAAGGTGAAGGTGTAGGTGAGGCCGTCGTCGCTCACCTGGTAGTCCTCGGCCAGCAGATTGCTGAGGGATCCGTCGTCGTTCAGCTTGATCAGCGACTCGTAGACGTTGCCGTTGAAAGCCTCGACGACGCCCTGGCCGCCGGCGTCCACGTTGCTGAGGTTGCCGGGCTCGTACAGCGAGCCGATTTCGATCGCGGCAGCCGGATCGGCGGCGACGGAGGACTGGCCGGTGGTGCCGGGATCGGTGGACGGGCTCGAGGGGGAGGAGCAGCCGGCCAGAACCAGCCCGGAGGCGAGGAGGGCGGCGATGGTGCTCGCGAGTCTGCGGGAACGCATGGGTGATTCCTTTACTGACGATGTCGAGCGGTCAAACCTCGAATCGCGACGGTTTATTCCCGAAAACCGCGTCACGACGCGGAGTTCGTGGCAAACTCGCGCGCCCCGCGTGCATAGATCTGCGTATGCGCGCCGGCCTCGCTATAGGCGAGGCCTTCGCGTATACGCAGATTTATGTTCGGAACCCTGAGTCAGTCGCTGTGCATGGAGACGGGGGTGCCGGCTTCGACGGTGCGGGAGACCGTGCACATCCGGTCGTGGGCGCGCGTGATGGCGCGATCCAGCATGCTGCGGGCGCGGTCGCCGCCCTCACCTTCGGGGAAACGGAGCCGGAAGGTCACGTCGATGTTCTCGACGATGTTGCCGTCGGCGTTCTTGACGCGGTCGGCGGTGACCGAGGCCTCGGACGACTCCGGCTCGGCGTAGCGGGTGGTCAGCAGGTCTACGTCGATGGCGCCGCAGCCGGCGATGGCGGCCATCAGGAGCTCGACGGGGGTGAATTCCGGCGAGTCGCCGGGGCCGATCGGCAGGGTGCCGCCGCGTTCGTTGGTGGCCTCGAATCGGGTGGTGCCGACGCGGGTCAGGCTGACGGCGGTCGGGCGGCGGGTCTCTTCTGCCATGGTTCCTCCTGGACTTTTCTCTTGCCACCCTAATCAGGCGGACTAGATTTCGTCGCCCGCGCGAGCCCGGGTAAGGTTGGGCGAGCGGCTGGCCACAGGGTCGGCCGTGCCCTCCTGCCACGGGATCGACCCGCGGCCGTTAGTCCGAAGGAGGTGGGGCTACTCCATGCGCAAGTATGAAGTCATGGTTCTCGTCGATGCAGATGTCGACGATCGTAAGGTCCAGGGTCTCGTCGAGAAGCATCTCGAGACCATCACCAAGGGTGGTGGCACCGTCGACAGCACCGATTTCTGGGGCCGTCGTCGCCTGGCTTACGACATCAACAAGAAGTCTGAAGCCAACTACGCCGTCGTGCAGCTGACCGCTGAGCCGGCGCTGGTCTCCGAGCTGGACCGTCTGATGTCCATCGACGAGTCCATCGTGCGGACCAAGGTTCTGCGTCGCGACGCCTGAGTTATACACAACCACAGGATCCGGTGGGAAATTTGAGGCCTTTTCCGCAATAACGGTAGGCAACAGCGCAACACTTGATCCACTTAAGTACTCACACGGAGGCATCCATGGCAGGCGAAACCCCGATCACGATCATCGGCAATCTCACGTCCGATCCCGAGCTGCGGTTCACCCCCAGCGGCGCGGCCGTCGCGAACTTCACCGTCGCGTCGACGCCCCGCACGTTCGATCGCCAGACCAACGAATGGCGTGACGGCGATGCCATGTTCCTCAACTGTGCCGTGTGGCGCCAGTACGCCGAGAACGTCGCCGAGTCCCTCACCAAGGGTATGCGGGTGATCGTTACCGGCAACCTGAAGTCTCGTCAGTACGAGACCCAGCAGGGCGAGCGTCGTACGGTCTTCGAGGTCGATGTCAACGAGGTGGGTCCCGCCCTCCGCTACGCGACGGCCAAGGTCACCCGCACTCAGGGTGGCGGCGGCGGTGGCGGTGGTTCCTGGCAGCAGGCGCCGCAGGGGGGCAACCCCAACTATCAGCAGAACGCTCCTGCAGGCGATCCCTGGGCGAGCTCCGGCAACACCGGAGGCAACCGCGGCGGAAACGATCCGTGGGCCCAGCAGCAGTCTGAAGAACCCCCGTTCTGATCCACGCTTCGTCCAATCGGACGAGCTGGCACATTCCGTTCCTGGTGACAGGGACGGGCTTCCACGAAGGAGAGCACCATAATGGCCGGTCCACAGCGCAAGTCTGTGAACAAGAAGAAGATCATGCCGGTGAAGACGACTCGCGTCGCCAACATCGACTACAAGGACATCAACACGCTCAAGAGGTTCATCTCTGAGCGCGGCAAGATTCGCGCCCGCCGCGTCACTGGCCTTTCGGTCCAGGACCAGCGCAAGGTGGCACTCGCCGTCAAGAACGCGCGTGAGGTGGCTCTGCTGCCCTACGCCTCGACCGCTCGCTGATAAGGGGAAATACAGATGAAGATCATCCTCACCAGCACCATCGAGAAGCTCGGCATCGCCGGCGAAATCGTTGAGGTCAAGGACGGCTACGCCCGTAACTACCTCCTGCCCCAGGGCAAGGCCATCGCCTGGACCCGTGGCGCGGAGAAGCAGATCGAGGGCATCAAGCGCGCCCGCGACGCCCGCGAGATCCGTGGCGTCGAGCACGCGCAGGAGATCCGCCAGCAGATCGAGGGCCTGACGGTTTCCGTCGCTGCCCGCGTGGCTGACTCGGGTCACCTGTTCGGCGCGGTCACCGCCGCCGAGCTGGCTGTTGCCGTCAAGAAGGCCGGTGGCCCCGCCATCGACAAGCGTTCCGTGTCGTTCGCCAAGCCCATCAAGACCGCCGGCGCGCACACCGCGTCCGTGAAGCTGCACCCCGCCGTCACCGCGCGGGTGTCCTTCGAGGTCGTCGGCAAGTGAGCTGACGCTCGCCGCTAGACAACACTGAGCCCCGGTCCAGCTGGACCGGGGCTCAGTGCGCTCTTCGAGGTGCGAAACCGCCCGCGGCCGAGCCTCGAAAGGTGGCCGAGGGCTGGTGGTCGGGAACTGTGGTCTCGTTCGTCGTGTTACGGATGGGGTCCGCTCCTGCCCGGCCGCCTCACGGCGCTTCGCGCGTGCAGGACGGCTTTTACGCCCACCAAACCCACTCGCGAACCCCATCCTCCACACGACGTGGTGCGACCGTGATGACTCGTCAGTGGCCGGACTTGGCGCCCTTCCGGTGTGTGATCAAGTGGATGACGCCGGCGACGGCGGAGCCGACGACGAAGCCGATGATCGCGGAGAAGAAGGTGTTGGTCAGCCAGCCGAAGAAGCCGCTGGCGAAGGGCATGGCGTGGGCGACCGCCTCCTCGGCGTGATGCACGAAGCTGTAGATGGGGTGGAAGCCCAGATCATCGGTGCCGACCAGCAGGATGTGGCCACCCACCCAGAGCATCGCGATGGTACCGATGTAGGACAGGGCGGTCATGATCTTGGGCATCGCGGTGACGAGGCCTGCCCCCAGGCGCTGCGAGCCCTTATCGTCGCGTCGCGTCATGGCCAGGCCGATGTCGTCCATCTTCACGATCAGCGCCACCACGCCGTAGACGAGCGCGGTGATCATGATCGCGACGACGATCAGCGCGCCGAGCCGCAGCCAGAAGCCCTCCGCGGCCACTTCGTTCAGGGAGATCACCATGATCTCGGCCGAGAGGATGAAGTCGGTGCGCACGGCTCCGCTGACGAGCTTCTTCTCCTGGTCGCCTCCCACCTCCGACGCGGGGGCTTTGGCTTCGGGCTCGTGGCCGGTGATCTTCTCCCAGATCTTCTCGGCGCCCTCGAAGCAGAGATAGGTGCCGCCCAGCATCAGCAGCGGGGTCAGCGCCCAGGGCGCGAACTGGCTGAGCAGCATGGCGGCGGGAAGGATGAAGATCAGCTTGTTGCGCAGCGATCCCTTGGTGATCTTCCAGATGATCGGCAGCTCGCGCGCCGGCTGGATGCCCTGCACGTAGCGGGGAGTCACGGCGGCGTCGTCGACCACCACGCCCACGGCCTTGGCGCTCGCCCTTCCGGCGGCCGCACCCACATCGTCGATCGACGCGGCAGCCAGCTTCGCGAGCGTGGCGATGTCGTCGAGCAGTGCCGCGAGTCCTCCGGCCATGGCTGTCCCTTTCCCTGAAGTACGCGCCAACATTAGTGGCACCTCCCAACAGCACCCAGGCCTTTCGCTCCCGGTGTAAGACTGGAGCGGTGAGTGCTTTGTTGCTGGGTGGCCGACGGTTCGACGACGCGAGCCCGGCGGTGATGGGCATCCTCAACCGCAATCGCGACTCTTTCTATTCTCCGGCACGCCTGCTCGACGACGAACCCGCCTTCGCTCGGGTGGAGCAGATGATCGCCGAGGGGGTGGATGTGCTCGACGTCGGGGGTGTCCGGGCAGGCCAGGAGGGGGAGTGGGTTGAGGCCGACGAGGAGATCCGACGCGTGGCTCCCTTCGTCGCGGCGGTGCGCGAACGCTTCCCGGAGTTGCTGATCTCCGTCGACACCTGGCGTGCCGAGGTGGCTCGAGCCTGCGACGGTGCCGTCGACCTGGTCAACGACACCTGGCAAGGTGCCGATCCCGCACTCGTCGAGGCTGCCGCTGAACTGGGTGCCGGCTATGTGGTCTCGCACACAGGCGGATTGCCACCGCGCACGGATCCGCAGAAGGTGAGTTACCCGCCCGAGCCCGACGGCGTGGTCGTCGACGTGCTGCGAGTGCTGCGTGCGGGTGCCGAACGGGCCGTCGCCGCCGGGGTGGCGCCGACGTCGGTGCTGCTCGACCCCACCCTCGACTTCGGCAAGACCACCGCTCATTCGCTGCGCCTGGTTCGCGCAACGGCCGATGTGGTGGCGCTCGGCTACCCCGTCATGCAGGCCATCTCGCGCAAGGACTTCGTCGGGGAGACCCTGGGCGTCGAGATCGACGATCGGCTGGAGGGCACGCTGGCCGCCACGGCCGTCGCCGCGTGGCAGGGGGCGGTCCTGTTCCGCGCCCACGATGTGCTGGCCACCCGCCGCACCCTCGACATGGTCGCCTCGATCAAGGGTCGCCGCCCGCCTCTGAGGGCCGTGAGAGGACTCTGACGACGGGCGAAACCCCATTGTCAGAGTTGTTTGCTACGTTATTCCTTGCTGCCTGAACGGTCTGAGCCGGGACTCTCTCTCCGTCGGGCGAGCCAGCGTTGCGGCGCATAGCCGTCTAAGAGGTCCCGCCAGTAAGTGCCATCTACTGGCGGGATCTCTAAGGCCACGAAGGTGGCTCCCCTTGCCCCGTACTCCGGGGATCTGTTTGTTTCGAGAGGAAACCCATGCCTCCTGCCGAGCGATCGACGCGCGGCGTCATCCCGATCCTGCTCATCGCGGCCTTCGTCGTCATCCTCAACGAGACGACGATGAACGTCGCGCTGAGCAGCATCATGGCCGACTTCGGCATCACTGAGCGCAGCGCGCAGTGGCTCACCACGGCGTTCATGCTGACCATGGCCGTCGTGATCCCTGTGACCGGCTGGCTGCTCGACCGGTTGCCCACCCGCAAGGTCTACCAGCTGGCCATGATGCTGTTCAGCGCCGGCACCCTGGTGGGCGCGGTCGCGCCGACGTTCGAGCTGCTGCTGGTCGGTCGTGTCGTGCAGGCCTCCGGTACCGCGATCATGATGCCCCTGCTGATGACCACCATCATGGGCATGGTCTCGCCCAACCAGCGCGGCAAGGTGATGGGCAACGTCTCGATGGTGATCTCGGTGGCGCCGGCGGTGGGGCCGACGCTGTCCGGGTTGCTGCTGCAGCTGGGATCGTGGCGGTTCATCTTCGCGATGGTGCTGCCGATCGCAGTGCTCATGCTGGTGCTGGGCAGCAGGCGACTTGCCGACGTCGGGGAGCGCAAGGACACGCCGCTCGACATCCTGTCGGTGCCGCTGACCATGCTCGCGTTCGGCCCGCTGATCTACGGCTTCAGCCTGATCGGATCGGACGACGTCGAGTTCTGGGTGCCGATGCTGGCCATCGGTATCGGTGTCGGCGGACTGGTGGCCTTCATCGCTCGTCAGCTCGTGCTGCAGGGCCGAGGGGCGGCTTTCCTCGACCTGCGGACGTTCACCTACGGACCCTTCACCGTGTCCCTGACCATGCTCGCCATCGGCATGATGGCGATGTTCGGCACGGTGATCATGCTGCCCCTGCTGCTGCAGCGCGCCTACGATCTGGAGCCGGTCCAAGTGGGGCTGATGATGCTGCCGGGCGGTATCGCGATGGGCCTGCTGTCGCCGCTGGTGGGTCGCCTGTTCGACCGGTACGGCCCGCGGGTGCTCGTGGTGCCGGCTGCGGCGGTGGTGCTCGCCGTTTTTCTGTTCTTCTCGACGCTGTCCCTCGTGACGCCGTGGTGGGCGGTCATGGTGGGCCACGTTCTCATGAGTGCGAGTTTCGCGTTCATCTTCACTCCGCTGTTCACCGTCGCGCTCGGCTCGCTGCCGAAGCCGTTGTACTCGCACGGCTCCGCGGTGATCGGCGCCATTCAGCAGGTCGCGGGCGCGGCCGGCACGGCACTGTTCGTGACGGTGTTCGCCATGCAGACCGCTGCCGCCCAGCCCACGGCATCCTCCGAGGCCGAAGCCATGCTGGCCGGCTCGCACTGGTCGTTCCTCGGGGCGGGCGCCATCTGGACCGCCGCCTTGATCTGCAGCCTGTTCCTGCGCAAACCCGAGTCGTCCGGGCCGCCCGGGGGAGGACCGGCGCACTAGGTCGTCGCTCTCCTCGAGGCTCGGCCGCGGGCGGCCTCGCACCTCGAAGAGCGTGTGGTGGGTGCTCTGCGCTCGTCCTGAGTGTCGAGGCGCCGTACCTCGAAGAGCGTGTGGTGGCGACGCGTCGGGCAGACTGGGCCTGAACAGGCAGGAGGCGATCATGGTGCGCAGTGAAGACGTAAGCGTGGCCGTTGCGCAGTTCGCGCCGGGACCGGACTCGACAGCGAACCTCGGCCTCGTCGAGGCCCATGCACGATGGGCTCGCGAGCTGGGTGCCGACGTGGTGGTCGTGCCCGAGTACGCGTCCTACTTCACCCGCGATCTCGGCCCGGACTGGCTCGAGAACGCGCAGCCGCTCGACGGGCCGTTCGTGACGGGACTACGCGGGCTGGCTGACGAGTTGGGCATCTACCTCGTCGCGGGGGTCGTCGAAACCGGAGACGACGAGCGGGTGCGGAACACCACTGTGGCCATCGCGCCCGGGCGAGGGATCGTCGCGCGGTACCGCAAACTGCACCTCTACGACGCCTTCGGCTCCACCGAGTCGCGCTGGGTGCATCCGGGGGCGATCGAGGAGCCGGAGTTGTTCGAGGTGGCTGGCCTGAGGTTCGGTATCCAGGCTTGCTACGACCTCCGCTTCCCCGAGACCACCCGCCGCCTGGCCGTCGCGGGTGTCGACGTGGTGTGTTTGCCCGCCGAATGGGTGCGCGGGCCGCTCAAGGAGTTCCACTGGCGCACCTTGGTTACGGCGCGGGCCATCGAGAACACGGTCTACGTCGCGGCTGCCGGTCACACCCCGTCGATCGGCGTGGGCAACTCCATGCTCGTCGACCCCACCGGCATCTGCTTGGCCGGCCTCGCGGAGGAGCCCGACGTCGCCGTGGCTCGCTTCTCCGCCGAACGCATCCGCACGGTCCGCAAGACCAACCCGTCACTGGAGCTGCGCCGCTTCGACGTCCACCCACGAGCCTGACGAACTTCTGCGTAGAGACTCCGCCACCTACTGGCGGAATCTCTTACTCGCAGGCCACCCCATCTCCGTCTCGATCGAGCTTCCTGCTGTATCCCGGATCTCCGGTGTGCAGAGGGGCGGCGCCAGCCGAGCGGGCTTCCGAGCAGTTGGCGTAGTAGGCCGACGACGTGGATTCCGAAGTGTCGGCCAGTTTGCGGGTGCTTGCCTTGGCCTTCTTCTTTTTCTTCGGCTTCTTGGTAGCAGACTCAGCTGCTGTGGGGGTGGCGGTCACGGTCACGGTCGGCGCAGGTTCCGGGGTCATCGTCACCGTCATGGTCGGCGCTGGCTCCGGATCCATCGTCAGCGTCACGGTTGGGGCCGGCTCGGGAGCAGCAGTGACTGTCATGGTGACAGTCGGCGCTGGGCCAGGCACGGCGTCGGACTCGGTGGTGCTGGCTCCAATGCCGAGACCGACGAGTCCTGCGGCGACCGGGGCGACCCAGGCGCGCCTCCATAGGGGCTTCTTGTTGGCCTTGCGTGTTCGGGCCGAAGTCATCTCATCCTCGCTTCTCACCGGAACCTGGGTGATGCTGGGATGGTTCCGCAAGCGCTAGCACTCTATGGCGGACCTCGCCATCGGCGCATTGGTCTTTCGTAGTTCGTGAGGCCGCCGGATGTCCTAATGATTGAGACATAAGGACATCACGGGGTCAGAACCCGGCTGATCGCCGAGTTCCGACGTGGGTGGCGCGCATAACGATGGCTGAGCGGGGGCGACCTGTGCAATACGTACAGGTCACCCCCGCTCAGCCAGCGTTATGCGAGAGACAGGCCGCGATCAGCCCTTTGTTGCTCCCGCGGTCAGGCCCTCGACGATCCAGCGGCTCGCGAAGGCGAACAGCAGCATCGTGGGCAGGATGGTCAGCACGGCGGCTGCGGCCATCGGGCCCCATTCGATGTTGAAGCTGGAGATGAAGCCGTTGAGGGCGGTGGGGATGGTCTTGCGTTCATTGGTGTTGATCAACGTCACCGCGAGGAAGAGCTCGTTCCAGACGTTGACGAAGTTGAAGATGAACGTCGCGATGATGCCAGGCCCCATGACGGGGACGATGACCCGCCACAGCGCGGTGAAGCGCGTGCAGCCGTCGACCATCGCGGCCTCCTCCAGGGAGTCGGGCACGTTGTCGAAGAAGCCGCGCAGCATGATCGCGGAGAACGGGATGGTCATCGCGATGTAGATCAGCACCAGGCCGAAGCGGCTGTCGACCAGGCCCATGTTGGTGAACATCTGATACAGCGGACCGAGCGCGATGAACGCAGGGATCATCTGGGTTACCAAGAACGCCAGCATGACCGCGCCCTTTCCACGGAAGTGGAACCTCGACAGCACATAGGCGCTCAGCAAGGCGATCAGCGTCGCGACGCCGGCCGCCGCCATCGCGACGATGACGCTGTTGAGGATGGCGTGGCCGAAGACGGTCTTGCCGAACAGTTTCGTGTAGTTCTCCAGGGAGAACTCCCGGGGCCAGTACCGCACCGGGTACTCGGCGATCTGGTTCGCCGGCTTGAACGACGTCATCAGGATCCAGTAGAGCGGGAACAACGTGATGATCAGCCAGATGGCCAGGCCGACCACCTTCGTCACTTTCAACCATGCGGGGAGCTTGTTGATCATGAGTTGTTCTCCCTCGACAGCAGCATCAGGTACACCGCCGTGAAGGCCACCAGGACGCCCATCACGATGAACCCGAGCGCCGACGCCATGCCGTACTCACCCTGCTGGGTGTACTGGATCATCCAGGTGGTGGCGATCTGGGTCTGGTTGGCGGGGCCGCCGCCGGTCATCGCGTAGATGATGTCCGGGAAGTTGAAGATCCAGATCACGCGCAGCAGGACGGTGAGCACCAGGGTGGTGCGGATCGTCGGGATGGTCACCTGGAACAGGGTGCGCATGCGCCCTGCCCCGTCGAGCGCCGCGGCCTCGTAGAGCTCGTCGGGAACCGATTGCAGCGCCGCGAGGATCATCATCGCGAAGAAGGCGACGCCGTACCAGATGTTGGCGAGGATCACGGAGACCAGCGCCAGGTTGGGGTTGGCCAGCCAGGGCACGGGCGTCTCGGTGAGCCCCGAACGCATCAGCATGTCGTTGAACACGCCGAACTCCGAGTTGAACATCCAGCGGAACAGGATGCCGATCAGGAAGCCGGACACCGCCCACGGGTAGAACACCAGTGCCTGATACAGGCCGCGGAAGCGGAACCGCTTCTTGAGCGCCAGCGCGATCAGGAAGCCGAGCAGGAACTGGGGAATCAGGGAGCCGAGCACCCAGATCACCGAGTTCAGCATCACTTTGCCGAACAGCGGATTCGAGATGAGTGCGCGGAAGTTGCCTAGCCCGACGAACGGGGTACTGGTCAGATCCCACAGCGTCCACTGATGGAACGCCATCTGCCCACCCAGAATCAACGGATAGTAGGTGAAGACGATGACGAAGAGGAACGCCGGCGACAGGTAGGCAAGGATGGTCAGCGCCGTGCGTCCGCTGAACTGCCGCCCCTTGGGGGGACGGGCGGTGCGTCCGCCCGTCCCCTTGGCGGCCTTATCGGCCGTGGCCATGGGTTATCCCGCCCACTTTTCGGTCCAGAACTGGTCCCAGCCCTTCAGCAGGTCGGTGGTCGACATCTGGCCGATCAGCACCTGCTGGAGGTCGGTCTCGGACCGCTGCATCCACTCGGTCCACCAGGAGACGCCTCGTGGTTCCTCGACGCCGATGAAGACCTCCGGGTTGGCGGTCATCTCGACGTAGGCAGCCCAGGGGCCCTCGCTGAAGAAGGGATCCTCGCCGGCAGCGCTCTGGATCGGCACCAGCGAGTTCTCCTTGGCGAAGGTGGTCGACGCGTCGCCGGAGAGGAACTGCACCAGCTTGACGGCCTCCTCCTTGTGCTCCGACGCCTCCGTGACGCCCCAGCCTGCGGTGGCCATCGGCCAGGCGGCCTTGCCGGTCGGGCCGACGGGGTTCGGCGCGACGCTCCACTGGTCCTCGGTCAGCGACGAGCCGCGGACCACGGCGATCACTTCGGGATCCTGCAGCAGGAAGGCGGTGGAGCCGTTGGTGAACCCTTCCACCATCTCGGTGAAGCCCCAGGCGACGGAGGACTCGGGTGAACCGGTCTTGAACAGCTCGATGTAACGATCGAGGGCCGCCTGCGACTCGGGCGTGGAGAAGATCGTGGCGCCGCTCGTGACCTTGTAGGCGTTGGTCACGTCGAGGTTGTCGGCGTTCCAGGCCTCCAGGATGCTCATCAGCTGACCCGCGGAGTTCTTACCACCGCGGAAGGCGTAGCCGTAGCGGTTCTGCGTCGGATCCTGGATCTTGGCGGCCTGGGTGATCAGGTCGTCCCAGGTCGTCGGCGGGCCGTCGAAACCGGCGTCCTTCACCATGTCGGTGCGGTAGAAGAGGCTGAGCCCGTAGAAGCCGTAGGGGATGAACCACGACTTGCCGTCGGCGTTGACCGCGACCTTCTTGGCCTGGTCGGTGAGGGCTTCGAAGCCCTCCCACGCCTTGGTCTCCGCGGACATGTCGTAAAGCCACTTGTTGTTGCTGAACGGGCCGACCGTGAGGTCGCGCACCTCGAGGACGTCGACGCCCGAACCCGACTGCAGCATCTGCTGCAGCTTCTGGTCGGCCTGCTCGCTGGGTGGCGACACCAGATCCACCTTGATCCCGGGGTTGGCCGTCTGGAACTCGTCGAGGAGGCCCCTGATCAGCTCTGTTCGGGCTGGGTTGGTGAGGCTCTCCACCATCTGGAGTGTGACCTCGCCGCCTCCTCCGGTCTCTCCGCCCGTGGAGCCCTTGTCGCCGCCGCAGGCGGTCAGCGCCAGGGCGAGCGCCGAGACCGCTGCTGCTGCGGTGATGAACTTCTTGCGCATCGTTCCTCCTTCAAATGTGATGGTCATGATGCTCGGATTCCCCTGCCCTGGATGGCTGACCATTGGTGAAGCAGGGGAATTCCCACCGTGGCCAAATGGGTGAAATCGTGCACGGAGTTGTACACGTGAGATGAAAGCCTGAGATAGCCGGTGCCGTGGAAGCTGGTGAAAGAGACGGCCGCACCGGTTTGATCGCTGAAAGGCACCCGCATGGCGTCGGCGTCCTCCCGCGTCCGGCCGAGTCCTTCGGGGAGCCGGAACAGCCGCATGGGTCCGACGCTCTGTCCCACGACCGGCACCGGATCCTCGACGATGCCGCGCAGGGCCTCCGCGACGACGACGCTGCCCTCGTCGAGCACGCGCCGTGAGTGCTCGCGCACTGCCGCCCAGCCGACGGCCTCGTCGAGGTGCCGCCATGCGAAGGGGGCGGTGAGCCAGGCGGTGACGTCCATGGTGCCGTTGTGGTCGAAGCGTCGGGGGAACTCTTCGGTGGCCCCCCACGAGTCGATCAGCGGATAGAGCTCCCGGCCTCCGCCGCGAGCGACGAGCACAGCTGCCCCGCGGGGCGCGCACGCGAACTTGTGCAGGTTGGCCACCCAGTAGTCGGCCTCGCGGCAGACCGGGTCGGCAAGGACGCCCGGGGCGTGGGCGCCGTCGACCAGGGTGAGGATGCCGCGGGCGCGGGCTTCCCGGCAGATCTCGTCGACGGGGAAGGCGCGGGCGGTGGCCGAGGTGACCTGGTCGATCACGAGCAACGTCGGACGGTGTTCGTCCATCGCGGTGACGGTGAGGTCGAGCGCCTCGGCGTCGGAGGCCGCCAGTGGAATGACGACGGTGGCCGCGCGTCCGCCGGTGCGGTGCGCCACGCGCGCGGCTCCCATCGATACTGCGCCGTAGCCGTGATCGGTGAGCAGCACGTCGATCGGGCCGCGATCCATCAACGACTGGTAGACCACGGATGCGCCCGCCGAGACGTTGTAGACGAAGGCGAGGATGGCGGCGTCGACGTGCAGCAGCCCTGACAACTCTTCCCGCGCTGCGGCGATCCGCTCTGGGAGGGTGGAGAACCACCGCACCGGGTTCCACTCCATGAGGCGGCGCAGTCGTGCCTGCTCCTCCTGCACGGCGACGGGCACCGCGCCGAAGGAGCCGTGATTGAGGTGGCGCACCTGCGGATCCAGCGACCAGCGAGGCTGGGGATCGGCTGCAAGACGCGAACCGGCAGCGTCAGACGTCATCGATGCCAACCTCCTTGTCTGACAATTAGGCACCTCTCGCCGTCATTTCACCACATATGGCCGCGCAAAGACCATAAATGTCTGACAATCGTTACAATCCGAGCCAGACCTGGTTGGTAGGGCATCATGGGCGCATGACTGGGAAGGCCTCCGTGACGGCGGTAGAGACGGCGCGCCAGGGGCTGTGCCGGATGATCGCCACGGGCGAGTTGGCTCCCGGGGCGCTGTTGCCGAGCGAAGCGGAGCTCTGTGAGCGCTTCGGGGTGTCTCGCAGTTCCCTCCGGGAGGCGCAGCGCATGCTCGGAGTGGCTGGAGCGTTGGTCTCGAGGCCGGGCAGCAGTGCGGCGGTGTCCGATTTCTCCCCCCGGCAGATGCTGTCTGGGCTGGAGATGGTGATTCCCTTGCTTCCCCTGGAGAGATTTCTCGAGCTCTACACCCTGCGGGAGGTGCTCGAGGGACACGTCGCGTCTCAGGCTGCGGCTCGGATGTCCGACGATGAATGCGCCGCGCTCGTGGCGGTGGCGCAGGAGCTGGCGGACTCGGAGCCTTCAGATCGAGCCCAGCTTCTCGACGCTCAGTTCCATTCGTCCATCGTCCAGGCCGGCGGCGATGAGGTGATCGATGCCCTGCTGGAGACGATCCGACGCCGTGGCCGGGACTATCGGATCTTCGAGGAGGAGGCGCACCGCGCGCTCAAGGAGGTCAGCGACCAGGCCCACTTGGAGATCGCGCGCGCGATTCAGCGTCGCGACCCGGAGTCGGCCCGGTTCCTCTCCATGAGCCATGTGCGCGTCACCCGGACGTGGTTGGAAGGGATCCGTCCCGGTCCTGTCCTTTTCGAGGCGACGTAGCCTGAGCGGTGGGGCAGCGTCCGATGGGAGCGGAGCCTGTCGTCGCTGTCACGCACCCCGCGGCCGGCTCGGGACCGCAGATCGCAGACTAGCCAAAGATCCAATACGTATTGGCCAAAAGTAAGGGGTCGGGTGAACTATCGGTTAAATAATCGGGAGCACTATGGCCCGCAGGATTGGCGCATGTAAGACTGAATTCGGAAGACGTGCCCCGATCACGGATATGGGAAGGGTGCGTGACCAAAGGACAATCCGGTTGTTCGCCAGTTTGAGTCTTTCGGGTTGACCCGCTGCTTTGGGGTCAGCATGAGGCGCAAGGTGGTGAACGCCCCTCCGGGAGATATGAGAACCTCATGAGTCACGACACGACGATAGGCTGGCAGGGCTTCACCCGCATCGCCGGGCCCGTTGCGGTCGACATGGACCGTCTCGACCGGCAGGCGTTCACCGTGGGGCGCGAAGTGGTCCTCTTCGGGCGCGGACGTTCCCAGTCCTGCCTCTGCGGGTGCGACCTCTTCCTCGTTATCGGGCCTGAGCAGGTGCGATGCGTGGAGTGCCGGATGGGGTTCGCCTTCTAGTCGCTGAACACTGCTTCCCCCGGGGGCAGGATCCAGCGGATTGTCTCTGATTGGTAACTGTCCTGAAGAAGTTCTAGAATCGATGGCGTTGTGATCCCGGGGGGTGATTGCCATCGCACGCGGCTGCGACGTGTCTTCTCGTCTGCCGCGCCTGATCTTGTAGCCCAGACGTGGGAGAAACGAATGATTCAAATACCTGACGATGACCGACAGCTGACTGCTCAGACGGGCGGACTGGTTATGACGGTCGCGCAGTGGCCAGTGGCGCTACGGCGCGGCTTGCTGGTGCTCTGGGACTGGCTGGCATGGGTGCTGGCCGTGGTCCTCCTCCTTCTGGTTCGCTACGACTTCACTTTGAGCACGACCCAGTGGTCGTGGTTGGGCGTGTACCTCGTCGCCGCGATGGTTCTGCAGCTTTTTGTCGGCATCGGTCTCCAGGTGTATCTGGGACGCAGCCGGGTCGGCAGCTTCGAAGAGGCCACCTGGTTGGGCCGTGTGGTCGCGATCGTCGGTCTCCCGCTCGGTGTGATCTTCCCCCTGCTCTCGGTCCATTTCCCGCGGGGAATCGGCTTCGTCGCCCCGCTCGTGGCGTTGGTCTTCATCGCGATGGGCCGTTGGCTGCTGCGCGCCATCATCGATCGGGTGGTGACCCGTTCCGAGTCCGAGGACGGCATGCCGGTTCTGGTCTACGGCGCGGGCTACTCGGGCCACGATGTCGCCAAGCTGGTCGATACCTCCCCCGAGGCGCTCTACTCGATCGTGGGCTTCCTCGACGACTCGCCTGAGAAGCGCTTCCTGCGCATCGGCAAGTACAAGGTGCTGGGCACCGGCGAAGACCTGAAGAAGGCCGCCGAGCAGACCGGGGCCCAGGCCGTGATCTTCGCGATCACCGCCGCCACGCCCAGGATGATGCAGAAGGTCGCCGACGAGTGCGAGAAGGCGGGGCTTCGTCTCATCGTCGTGCCGTCGGTGAGGGAGCGTATCGGCGGCCGGGTCACCCTGGGCTCGCTGCGCGAGTTCAACGTCGCCGACCTCCTCGGACGGCGCCCGATCGAGACCGATCTTTCGGCGATCGCCGATTTCGTGCAGGGCAAGGTCGTGCTGGTCACGGGTGCCGGTGGATCCATCGGCTCCGAGCTCGCCCGACAGGTGTTCAGCCTCGGTCCCGACCGTCTGGTGCTCGTCGACCGCGACGAGACGGGCCTGCACAGCGCGGAGCTTTCGATCTACGGCACCGGCATGCTCACCTCCGACGACATGGTGCTGTGCGACATCCGCGACGAGAGCGCGCTGCGCGAGGTGTTCCAGGAGCACAAGCCGCACGTGGTGTTCCACGCCGCCGCGCTCAAGCACCTCCCGATGCTGGAGCGGTTCCCGGCCGAAGGCTGGAAGACCAACGTGCTCGGCACGGCCAACGTGCTGAAGTGCGCCCATGAGGCCGGCGTCAGCCACTTCGTGAACATCTCCACGGACAAGGCTGCGGACGCCTCCAGCGTGCTGGGCCGCACCAAGCGCCTGGCCGAGCGGCTCACCGCCTGGTACGCGGAGACCTACCGCCTGCCCTACCTCTCTGTGAGGTTCGGCAACGTGCTGGGCTCGCGTGGTTCGGTGCTGTTCGCGTTCCGCGAGCAGATCCAGCGCGGCGGCCCCATCACGGTCACCCACCCAGAGGTGACGCGTTACTTCATGACGATTCCCGAGGCCTGCCAGCTGGTGCTTCAGGCCAGCGTCATCGGGTGCCCCGGAGACGTCCTGGTGCTCGATATGGGCGAGCCGGTGAAGATCGTCGACGTGGCTCGGCGGTTGATGGCCGAGGCGGGCAAGCAGGTCGAGGTGCGCTTCACCGGACTGCGTCATGGCGAGAAGCTGCACGAGGTGCTGTTCAGTGGTGCGGAGAACGCACAGCCGACGGAGCACCGTCTGATCAGCCACGTCGACGTCCCCCGGTATGCGCCGCTCGATCTGCCCGTGATCGCCGACGACGTGAAGTTCCTCCCCGAGTTCCCCGAAGGACGCGCGATGCGCGAGCGCGCTCTGGCCAGCGTTTCCCCTGTGCGCGAGGTGCGGGCGGCTCACGAGGTCGCATGAGTGGCTCGGCAATAGCTGCGGACTCCGGTCCCCTGAAAGCCGCGCTCCGCCAGCGGAGCGCGGCTGTCGGTTGCGTGGCCGCTATCAGTGAGGTGCGCGGGGTCGCATGAACGCATCGCTATGGTCTGCGATCGGTATCGCGGCGGCGGTGGCTTTGGTCGCGCCGTTCCTGCTGCGACCAGTGCTTGGCAAGGTGGGGGCCTTCGACGTTCCCAACCATCGGTCGTCGCATTCTCGCCCGACGCTGCGTGGCGGAGGCATCGCGCCGCTCCTTGGTTTCGTCATAGGTGGCGGATGGGCGATCTTCGCTCTGTCGGGATCGAACGCGGTGAGCTTGGCCGTGGTCGTTGCCGCGGCTTTGGTGATGGGTCTCGTCGGGCTGACTGAGGATCTCGGAGGACTGCGCGTCGTGGTGCGCGCAGGCTTGCAGTTCCTGGTGGGTGGCGTGGCGGCCGGCGTGTTCTTCTTCGTCGACGGCGCCGGCTGGTTGTGGCTTCCCCTCGCCGCGTTGTTCTTCGCGGCGCATGTGAACTTCACCAACTTCATGGACGGTGTGAACGCGATCTCGGGGCTCCACGGGCTTGTCGTCGGCCTGTCCTTCGCCGCCCTCGGCGTGGTTCAGGGACTGACTTGGCTGGTGGTCGCCGGCCTGCTGATCGCCGTCGCTTTCAGTGCGTTCGTGCCATGGAATCTGATTCCGCCGGGTATGTTCCTCGGCGATGTCGGCAGCTATCTGTTGGGGAGCGCCGTCGCCGTCACCGCCATCGGCGCGCTCACGGCCGGTGTTCACCCCGTCGCCGCCCTGGCACCGGTTGCGATCTACTGGGCCGACACCGTCTTCACCCTCTTCAGGAGGGTTCTGCGGGGCGAGGCCGTCTTCGAGCCGCACCGTTCTCACGTCTATCAGAGGCTGACCAACACCGGGCTGTCGCATGTGGCGGTCGCCGTGCTGGTGGCCCTCTTCACAGCGGCCGTCAGCGGCGTGGGGATCTTCGTGGCGCGCTATCCCCAGTACTTCCTGCTCGGCGCGTTGGTGATCCTCGCCATCTGCGGCTGCTACCTCGGGTTGGCCCGCATGCGCGGCGATGTGCCGCCGGCGCCCCTCTCGCACGCCGATCTGACGTCGGTGCCGTTGCCGCGACGGACCGCTCACCGCACAGGCTGGGAGCCCCGGCGCTGGGCGGTGCTGGGCGGGAGCGGTTTCATCGGCTCCGCGATGGCTCAGCATCTTCGTGAGCAAGGCTATGAGGTGCGTGCTTTGAAGGCACCGCGTCTTGAGCTCGACCCCGACGCCTTCGACGGCGCTGACGTAGCCCGCATGGCGGGCGAACTCCCGGAGGTCGCTCAGCTGGCCGCGGCACTCGCGGGAGTGGACGTTGTCATCAATGCCGCGGGATTGGCGACCCCTGACGGACAGGCCTCGAAGGAACTGTACGGAGCGAACGCACTGCTTCCTGCCGTCGTGATCGCTGCCGCCGCGCAGGCGGGCTGTGGCCGGGTCGTGCACCTGAGTTCCGCCGCGGTTCAAGGCGATCGTCCCGTCCTGGACGCGTCCCCGGATGTGAGCCCGTTCTCGCCCTACTCCCGCTCCAAGGCTCTTGGCGAGCGCGGCTTCCTCGTGGCTGCAGGGCGCAGCCAGGAGGATCTCGACTGCGTGATCGTGCGGGCCACCTCGGTGCAGGGCCCGGACCGCCCGACGACCGTGTCGCTGCGTGCGGTGGCCAAGTCCCCGCTGGCGAGCGTCGCCGCGCCGGGCACCTATCCCACCGTGGTCAGCAGCGTCTCGGGGCTCGTCACCTTCGTGCGACGAGTCGGCGAAAGTCCTGCACCCATGCCGTCGATCCTGCTTCAGCCCTGGGAGGGACTCACCGTTCGCGAAGTCCTCGAGTACGCGGGGGGCCGGCGTCCGCTGGTGCTCCCGCGTTGGCTGTGCCGAACCGCTGTCATCTGCGGCAAGGCGGTCGGCAGAGTCTCGCCCCGAATCGCCGGGGTGGTGCGCCGGGTGGAACTCATGTGGTTCGGCCAGCGGCAGGAGCAGGCCGAGTTGGCGGGGGCCGATATCGGATCCGAACACGTGCGAGAGGCTCTGGCCGGCCGATCCGCGGCGGTGAGCGCGAACCTCGCCGGATAGCCGGGAGTCAGCAGTGTTTTTCCAGACCAACAAGCCGTCGATCCACCTACGGAACGCCCGGAAAGGGGCCGTCAAGTGACCCGAGATTCACGTCGTGGCGAGGAACGCGCCCGCAGCGTGCTCTACGGAGTCACGGTGGGCAAGAGCGCCTTCACCCTCTTGAGGGGACAGCTGGGGTGGTTCCGCGAACAAGGATGGGACGTTTCGCTGGCCGCCACCCCTGATGCCAAGGCAGAGGCGGCGGCGGAACGCGAGCAGGTGACGCTGCACGCGCTGCCCATGACGAGATCCCTGACTCCGTTGGCTGATCTCCGCTCGCTTTTCCGGTGGATCGCCTTGATCCGACGGGTGAAGCCCGACGTGACCAACGTCAGCACCCCGAAGGCGGGCCTGCTCGGGGGCATGGCCGCGGCCATCCTTCGGGTTCCTAAGCGGATCTATGTGGTGCGCGGGCTGAGGCTGGAGAGCACGAGCGGTGCCCTCTACAAGCTGCTGTGGGCCATGGAGAGGGCCAGCATCGCGTTCGCGACCGACGTGATCTTCGTCGGGCACGGGCTGGCGCGCGAGGCCGCGAAACGAGGACTCGGTGCGGCAGGCAAGGGCTGGGTGATCGGCGAAGGCAGCAGTAACGGCATCGACGTCGAGGGTCTGGTCAAGCGCGCGGGTGGTGCCACGCGTGAAGAGATGCGAACCGAATTCGGCTTTGAGCCCACCGATTTCGTGGTGGGCTTCGTCGGGCGGATCGCGATCGACAAGGGCCTGGACACACTCATCGCCGCCCTCTCGGAGGAGGAGTTTCCGCAAGAGGCGAAGCTGCTCATCGTCGGGGGAACCGAGGACGAGGAACTGGCAGACCGGCTGCGTGCGCTGGGGCGCCGCGTGACGATGACCGGCGACGTCGCGGACGTGTCGAGGGCGATGCTGGCCATGGACGTGCTGTGCCTGCCGAGCAGGCGCGAGGGTTTCCCGACCGTGGCACTGGAGGCGGCTGCCATGCGCTTGCCCGTCGTAGCGACGAGGGCGACGGGATGCGGCGACGCCGTACTGGATGGCGAGACAGGACGGCTCGTCGACATCGACGACCACCGCGGACTGGCGGATGCGATCCGCGATCTCCACGCCGCTCCGGAGGAAGCCCGGACGATGGGGGAGCGCGGGCATCAGCGAGTGCTGGCAGACTTCCGCCCCGAGGCGATCTGGAGCGGCATCCTCGCTGTGATGACGAACAGTTACGATAAGGCGGGGTTGCACCCGGTCGGATCTCGTCCGTCCACCGAAAGCGAAAAGGAACAGCCGTGAATAGTCCTGCGCCAGGCAACATAGCGTTGTTCCACGATCACCGTTTCCTGACCGATGGGCAACGGTGGTACACGGCGGGTGGATCATTCGTCCTCGACCGCTACACCTCGACCTTGGGTCCGGTGTCGGTCGTCGCCAGATGCCGGCCCATGCGGGAGACCGACGCCGGGTATAGCGAAGTGCCGGCCGAGGTGAGCATCTCGGCATCCGCGCGAGTCAGCCCGCGGAGGATCGCCGAGGCGGTTCGCGGAGCAAGGGGAGTCGTGGTTCGGCTGCCAAGCGTGACGGGGATCCTCGCCGCCCAGCAGGCTCTTCGCGCGGGTATTCCCGTGCTGGCTGAGGTCGTCGGCGACGCCCGCGAGGCCTTCCGGCTCCACAGCCGCGTCGGGACAGGGGTTGCGCCGGTGATGGACGCGCTCATGAAGCGAGTGGTGCGCTCCGCGTCGCAGGTCATCTACGTCACGACGCAGTACCTGCAAGAGCGGTACCCGACTGACGGCCGCGCCATTGCGTGTTCCAACGTCGAGGTCGACATCGACACGGAGGAGATCGCGGGGAACCGGGCGCGACGTGCGCAGGAACTGGCAGAGGGGGGCCGTATCCAGCTGGGTACGATCGGCCCGCTCGACGTTGCGTACAAGAACCAGGCGGTCGTGCTCAAGGCGCTCGCTCGCCTCATCGAGTTGCGGGGAGACCGCTACCTCTATCACTTGATCGGGCAGGGCGACAGCGGAACGCTGAAGGCGCTTGCTGAGGAACTGGGCATCGCAGACAGCGTTCGGTTCCACGGACGCCTGTCGCGCGACGATGTCCTGCGAACGCTGGACGACGTCGACGTCTACGTGCAGCCGAGCCTCACCGAGGGTCTCCCGCGCGCAGCCATCGAGGCCATGTCCCGTGGGTGCGTGGTGGTGGGCTCGCGGGTCGGCGGCATTCCGGAGATCACCCAGCCGGAGTTCCTCTTCGATCCGAGTGATGACGCGGCTCTCTTCCGGATCCTGTCCGACCTCGATGCGAACACCATCCCGGAGGCTTCCGCTCGTTGCCTGCAGGTCAGCGAGGATTTCTCGCGCGAGCTCCTCGACCAGCGGCGTGCCGATTTCTTGCGCGAGTTCGGCGAGCAGGCGCAGGGCCCCCGCGCTGCGACGAAGGGCACCTCCACGAGCAGCGCGCCGTGCCTTGAGGGAGAGCCGTGCCGCATCGTTCACGTGTTCGGGCAGATGGCGCGCGGGGGTGCGGAGTCCCGCACGATGGATCTGTACCGCAAGATCGACCGGACCCGCGTCCAGTTCGACTTCGTGGTGATGAAGCCCGGTGAGCACGACTATTTCCCCGAGATCAAGGAACTGGGCGGTCGAGTCTTCTACGTTCCCCCGCCGATGGCATCGAGCCCCGTCCGATTCGTCCGCCGAATGGCGGCGGTGTTCCGCGACAATGGGCCGTTCCATTCGGTGCACTCGCATACCGCGTTCAACTCGGGCCTCGTGCTGGCCGCCGCACGCCTCGCAGGGGTGGGCCGGCGGATATCGCACTCGAGGTCCGCACCCCGCGTGGATCATCTGTCGGTGGTGCGGAAGGGCTACCAGATGGCCTCGCGTGGTCTTCTCGACACCATGACCACTCGGCGAGTGGCGTGCGGTATCGCGGCGGCCGAGTATCTCTACGGCAAGCGTGCCGTCGAGAAGGGCGCCGTCGATATTCTGCCAAACGCCATCGAACTCGACGCGTTCGCTTTCGACGAGGCTGCAAGGCAGAGCGTGCGCAGCGAGTTCGGGGTCTCCGGGGAACAAGTGCTCCTGGGAACCATCGGCAACCTGCGGCCTGTGAAGAACCAGACCTTCCTCATCGATTTGATGGCTTCCGGTGAGCTTCCGACTCATCTTTCCCTCGTGATCGTGGGACAGGGCGACCAACGCGAGATCCTGGAAGCGAAGATCGCGGCGGCCGGCCTTGAGGATCGCGTCACGCTGGCCGGGCAGCGCTCCGACGTGCGCGACGTGCTCTCGGCCTTGGACCTGTTCCTGGTGCCGTCGTTGTACGAGGGCGTTCCCGGCGTCGTCGTCGAGGCGCAAGCCAACGGCTTGGACTGCCTGGTCTCCGACAGGGTCGCGCGCGACGTGGATGTCGGCACGGGGCGGCTTCAGTTCCTGTCGATCGAGCAGGGCGTCGAACCCTGGACCGCAGCGATCACCCGCGCCGTGAAGGATGCCCCTCAAGATGCAGGGGTGCGCGCGGAGAAAAGTGTTCGAGCTCGCGAGGTGCTCGCGGGTGCCGGGTACGACGTCTCCACCGCCGCGAACCTTTTGTTGACCATCCATGACTTGGGAGGAGGTCTGGCCGGTGAAGGGGAATGACCGTCAGAGTCTCTCGTACGCGTCGAGGAGAGGTCCGTCCGGCTCCGCCGCGATGGAGATGCCCGCGTACAAGAGCTCGCCGTCGCCGCTCGCGGTCGTGGGGTTCTTCACGGTCGGCGTGGTGCTCCAGGTCGTCGCAACTGGGATCAACAGCGGCGTGGGAGATCTCGAGTGGCAGATCAAGATGGTCGCACTGTTCGCCCTCGTGCTGCTTGTTTTCGCCGCGCGTGCCTTCCGTGAGCCCGGCCAATCGTGGGTCAACCCGCCGTCGCTGTTCCTGTGCTCGTTCCTCCTGTTCACGATGGGCCAGACCATGCTTTCGCTCTTCGGGGTGAAGGCGACGGGATTCGTCATCGAGGACAAATTCACCCACGAGGTCATCCTGCGGGCCTCCGTCTACACGGTGAGCTGCTTCTCGTACCTCGTGGCCGGTGTGCTGATCGCCATGCGGCGGGCCCGCAAGCCCCTGCCGGCCGAGGGCGAGGACGAGGACATCTCGCTCGCAAGCGAGGCTGCTCTTCGGCGATTCGGCTTCGCCGCGATGATCATCGGTGCCCCGTTCTTCCTTAACTATCTTGCGGAGATGGTGCCGTTGGCGCTGGCTCACGGATATGCCGGCATCAACGACGTCAGCCTCTATTCCTCCACCACACAGCTCAAGGTCTCGCTGTTGGGCGAGTCGGTCTTCAAGGCCGGCATCTTCTGCGCGCTGCTCGGTCTTCGGCGCCGGCGAGGGCCTTTCTGGTTCATCGCCCTCATCGTCATCGGCTACTCGAGCCTGCTGCTGCTCGCCGGCGAACGCACCGAGTCGACGGCGATGCTCATCATCCTCCTGTGGCTCGCTCGCCGCTACGGCGTGGGTAAGGTGAAGCCGCCGCGAATGCTGCTGGTCGTCCTCGTCCTGGCGCTCCTGGCCATCTACCCCGCGATCATGGCCGGACGCAACGAAGGCTTCCTCTCGGTGAACGATCTGTGGACCTCGGTCGTGTCCGAAGGCATCGTGCAGAGCATCACCGACTCGGTCAGCATCCTGGGGTACAGCATGTATCCGCTGATCGAGACGATGCGGCTCGTTCCCGACGACTACCCCTTCCGTTCGGGCATGACGTATCTGGCCGCCGTCACCGCCGTCATTCCCTACCAGCAGATCCCCAATCAGCATGCTCGGCTCGGCGTCTGGCTGCAAGACTCGCTCAGCCTGTCCTACGGACCCGGCTATTCGATCCCGGCCGAGGCCTACATCAACTTCGGCATGATGGGCCCGCTGATCGCGATGCCGATCCTGGGATACATCGTGGGTCGATTCATGTGCCCCAGGGTTCGAGGAGAGGGCTTCTCCTGGGTGGTCGCCGTTCCGGTGGTCTTCCTGGTGCTCAACCTGACGTTGCCCCGTCGCGAGATCCTCGGATCGATTCGAGACATCGGCTACATCATCTTGCCGATGTACTTTATTTTGAGAGGTTTTATCAATCGTGGACAAAAACGCTAGCCGTCGTCCTCGCGTCATGTTCTTCTCGTACCGCTTCCACACGAACGAGAAGGGCCTGGTTCAGGCATTGGTCGAGGCTGGGGCTGAGGTTCGCTACTTGGTGAACACCTCCAAGTACTCGGAGGATCACGATGTGGTCGTGCCGGAGGTGCTGGGCTTCGCGCGCAGCCTGATACCGCTCGACACGGACTCCGCCGAGCTGAAGTGGGGGCTGTTTCCGCTCTCCGCCTACCGGACGCTCCTCGTCTCTCGGCCGGACGTCGTCGTCATCAAGGGGTTCCGGTTCGCCGCGCTCCTCCTCTCGCTTTTCGCCAGGCTGATCCGGGTGCCGCTGGTCGCTCATGTGCAGCGGCCGCTGTACGCCAAGCCCGAACGTCTTCTCAAGAGGCTCTGGTACCGCTGCTTCGGGCGCGATGTCATCACTCCCATCGAGCGGGTCACGAGGCCGGGCGAGGTGGCCGGGCCGCAGGTGCGCGACCGGAACACCTTCATGCTGGGGCAGCGGTGGCGCTATCTGCCCTTCGTCGTCGAGTCGAATCCTGAGGCAGTGGCGCGCGAGTACCGCCGAGGTGGCCGAACCAACTTCCTGATCGTGGGCAAGTACGTGTCGCGCAAGATGATCCCGGAGACGATCCGGGCTCTGAAGAGCGTGGCCGACGGGCATCCTGTCTCGGTGACCGTCGTGGGGAGCTTCCTCGACGATTCCGTCTACCAGGAGGTTCAGGCCCTGGCTGCCGAGTCCGATGCGATGGAGATCCGCGTGTCGGGTCCCGTTCCGCACCACGAGATGACGCAGCTCTACCTCGACCACGACGTGCTGCTCATGACGTCGGTCGGGGAGCCGGCGTCGTGCTCGCAGCTCGAGGCGATGGCCCAAGGCGTGATGCCTGTGTGTTCCTCCGACAACGGCACGGCGAGCTACATCCGCGTCGGTGTCACCGGCTACGTGTTCGATGCCGGCGACTTCGACGCGAATCTTCGCGATGTGCTTGCCCGCATTCTCAAGGATCCAGCGCAGGTCGAGAAGATGGGACGGGTGGCCGCTGAGCGAGTCGGCCAGGACTTCTCCGCCGATCCGCATGTGCGCTACTTCTTCGAGCGCGCGGGGACGCGAGGCAAGACCTCGTAATGGGATTGCGGCAAAATCTCAGTGGCGCCATCGCACGTGTAAAGAAGTCCTCGTTCTGGAGAGGGGTTCTCGTCCTCTTCCGGGGATCGGCCTTGGGTCAGCTGGTCGTGCTTCTCACGACGCCCCTGCTGAGCAGGATCTACAGTCCAGATGACTACGCGACCCTGGCGATGTACACGTCACTGCTGCTCATGGTCAGCCTGCTCGGCACCTTCAACGTCGAGATGGGCATCCCCGCGGCGAAGACCGAAGAGGACGCATGGCGCGCCTACAGCGCGTCGTGGGTGCTGCTGGGGGTGAGCACGGTCGTCCTGCTCGGCGTCACCCTCGTGGGGGGAAGCCCCATCCTTCGGTGGCTGGATATGGAGGCGATGCTGCCGTACCAATGGCTGGTTCCGGTGGGATTCTTCCTCGTCGGCGTTCTTTCCATCTGGACGCACTGGGCCTACCGGCGCAGGGACTTCGGTTCCATCGCGCGGCTGAAGGTCACCCGTCCGCTGACCCAGGTGGCGCTCAGCCTTGCGCTCGGGCTGGCCTCGATCCGTCCTCTTGGCCTGATCCTCGCGCGCATGATCGGCCAGGGCGGCGGCCTGCTCTCGCTCGCGCGCATGCGTCCGAAGGCAGAGGGCGACGGGGCGACCTCCAGCATCCTGCTGCCGTGGGATCAGCTGAAGGCCACGCTGTGGGCCCATCGTCGGTTCATGACCTTCACCACCGTCCGCCGCTACCTTGGCGACCTGACGTCGGCTCTGCCCGTCCTGCTCCTGACCGCCCTGTATGCCCCGGGCCTGGTCGGCGCCTACGGCTTCACGATCGGCGTCATCCAGGCGCCACTCAATGTGGTGAGCGACGCCATCGCCGGCGTCTACTTCTCCGACGCCGCTCGCTTGAAGGACAAGGATCCGGCGTACCTCAGGCGACGTGCGCGCCACCTGCTGCTTGTTCTGGGAGCCGGCGCCGTCGTCGTCTGCCTGGCACTCCTGCTGCTGGGTGAGCCCGTCTTCAGCCTGATCTTCGGGGAGCGCTGGAGCTACGCCGGAAGCATCTCCGCTGCGGTGGCGCTCGGCGTATGTTCCCGGTTCGTGTTCAAGCCCGTCTCGAACATCCTGGACCTCCTGGAGGCGCAAGCCGCGGCCCTCGTCCTCGCGGTGCTCAGGATCGGCCTGATCTGCGTGACGATCCTCGGGGTCAGCCTGTTCCAGTGGGGGCCTGAGGCCGCTATCTGGGCCCTGGGTGGAGCCATGATGGTGGGCTATGCGCTCCAGTTCCTGCTGGCCGACCATCTCTTGGGCCAGCGGGCTGCGTCGTCCGGCTCCTCGCAGGAATAGCCGGCCAGCGATGCATCGACCAAAGACTCCGAACCCGGCCGGCAGCACCCGTTGCCGGCACCTGACACCGACTACCGGATGCGATCTTTTCGCCGCGTGCCCATGCGCTGTCGCGCACACAGATGGCCACGCCCAACCAACCTGGAGGCAGATATGAACAGTGCCAACGAGACCGAGAAGCCAAGCATTCTCGTCACCGGCGCGGCGGGCTTTGTGGGTTTCCACCTCACCAGGCGGCTTCTCGACACGGGGCACCGCGTGATCGGGATCGACAATCTGAACGACTATTACGACCCGAGCTTGAAGCAGGCGCGTCTTGCCCTGCTCGAGACCGATGAGCGGTTCGTGTTTCACCGGGTCGACCTCGCCGACCACGCCGCGCTCACGCGCGTATTCGACGAGGTGAACCCCGCCGTCGTGGTCCATCTGGCCGCACAGGCCGGGGTCCGCTACTCCCTGGAGAATCCCGGCGCCTACGTGCACAGCAACCTCGTCGGCTTCGCCAACGTGCTGGAGGCCTGCCGCTACGGACAGGTTCGGCATCTCCTGTACGCGTCGTCGAGCTCCGTCTACGGCGGAAACACGAAGGTTCCGTTCGCCGAGGACGACCCGGTCGAGCATCCCGTGTCCTTCTACGCGGCGACCAAGCGCTCCAACGAGCTGATGGCCGACACCTACGCCTACCTCTACGGAATACCGAGCACCGGGCTGCGCTTCTTCACCGTGTACGGCCCCTACGGCCGGCCGGACATGGCGTACTACAGCTTCACCGAGGGCTACTTCGCCGGGCGCTCGATCCGTGTCTTCCGAGATCTCGAGGAGGGTACCGAGCCGTCGCGCGACTTCACCTACGTCGACGACGTGGTCGAGAGCGTCACGCGCCTCATTGACCAGGCGCCGGAGGGTGCCCGTCCCCACACGGTCTACAACATCGGCGGCAGCCGGCCGGAGCCCCTCTCGCACTTCATCGCAACGCTGGAGGAGTCCTTGACGGAGGCCGTGGGCTCCGAGGTGGTCTTCGACAAGGTCGTCGAGGCCTTGCCGCCCGGTGACGTCCCCGCGACCTACGCCGACGCGACCAAGCTGCACGGCGCCACCGGGTTCACTCCGGTGGTTCCGCTCGAGGTGGGACTTCGCGAGTTCGCCAAGTGGTACGTGGCCTTCAAGGGGATCGACACGCGTTCCTGAGCCGACCAGGCTATAGAACGAGCCCCTCCCCGCCGGCCGGCGGGGAGGGGCTCGTTCTATGTCAGCGGCTCCGTGGAACCTCGTGGCACTCGATCAGACGGTGACCTGCTTCAGCCACTCCCAGGTGCGCTCGATGCCCTGTTCGAGGCCGACGGGCTGGACCTGCGGGAACAAGCCCTGCAGCACCGCGTTCGCGGCCTGGGAATGCGGCACGTCGCCCGCCCGGGGGTCGCGATGCAGGACGCTCGGCGAGAGGCCCGTGATCTGGGCGATCTTGTCGATCAGCTCGAGCAGGTTGGTGTTGGTGCCGAAGGCAAGGTTCACCGGCTCGTCGTGGCTCACCCGGCGCTCAACGGCGTCCAGCAGCACGCTGCAGACCGTGTCGACGTAGGTGAAGTCACGCGACTGGGTTCCGTCGCCGTTCACCGGCAGCGGCTGGTCGCGCAGGAGGCAATCCAGGAAGACGGGGATCACTGCGGCATACGCGTGTCCGGGACGCTGGCCTGGCCCGTAGACGTTGAAGAAGCGGAATGCCAGCGTCTCCAGACCGAAGGCCTGCTGGTAGGCGAGCATGTACTGCTCACCGGCCAGCTTGGTGACGGCGTACGGGCTCATGGGGCGAACCCACTCGCGCTCGTGCTTGGGTAGCGCCGGGTTCTTGCCGTAGACCGAGCTCGACGACGCGAACAGCAGGTGGCCGACGCCGACCTCCCGCGCCGCTTCCAGCACGTTCAGCGTGCCGTTGATGTTGACCTCGTGGGTGCGCTGCGGGTTCGCGATGCTGCGGGGCACGCTGCCGAGAGCACCGAGATGCACGATGGAGTCCTGGTCGCCACAGGCTTCCACGACGACGTCGCGCTCGGTGAGGCTGCCGCGGATGAACCGGACGGGCAAGCCGTCGAGGTTGTCTTCGTAGCCGGTGGACAGGTCGTCCAGCACGGTCACCTCGTGCCCGACGGCGGTGGCATGCCGAGCGAGGTTCGAACCGATGAATCCGGCGCCGCCGGTGATGAGAATCTTCATGTCTGTCTCCTTGCCGGCGTCAGAGACGCAGGTCGCTGTCGGACTTGGGCAGGACGGACTTGAGGTCGTACAGGACGGCTCCCGGCTTGCCGAAGGCCCGCAGATCGGAGGCGGAGAACTCCGCGTACTGCTCGTGCATCACCGCGAGCACGATGGCGTCGTAGGCGCCGGCCTCGGGGGTCTCGACGAGCTCGATGCCGTACTCGGCGCGGGCTTCCTTCGGGTCGGCCCAGGGGTCGCTGACGTCGACGGTCAGGCCGTAGTCCTGAAGTTCGTTGACGACGTCGATCACGCGGGTGTTGCGCAGGTCGGGCGTGTTCTCCTTGAAGGTCAGGCCGAGCACGAGAACGCGCGCGTCGCTGAGGAGAACCTTCTTGCGCAGCATCTCCTTGACCAGCTGGGCGGCCACGTAGGAGCCCATCGAGTCGTTGAGTCGGCGTCCGGCGAGGATGATCTCGGGGTTGTGGCCGACCGACTGCGCCTTGTGGGTGAGGTAGTAGGGATCGACGCCGATGCAGTGGCCGCCGACCAGGCCCGGCTTGAAGGGAAGGAAGTTCCACTTCGTGCCGGCTGCTTCGAGCACCTCGTTGGTGTCGATGCCGAGCTTGTTGAACAGGATCGCCAGCTCGTTCATGAGCGCGATGTTGACGTCGCGCTGGGTGTTCTCGATGACCTTGGCGGCCTCGGCCACCTTGATGCTGGGAGCCAGGTGGGTTCCCGCCACGACGACGAGCTGGTAGAGCTCGTTGACGAACCGGGCGATGTCCGGCGTGGAGCCGGAGGTGATCTTGGTGATGTTGGCCACCCGGTGGATCTTGTCGCCCGGGTTGATGCGCTCGGGGCTGTAGCCGACGAAGAAGTCCTCGTTGAAGGTGAGCCCGCTCACCTCTTCGAGCACGGGAACGCACTCGTCCTCGGTGACCCCGGGGTACACGGTGGACTCGTAGATCACGACGTCGCCGGGCGTAAGGGTGGCCGCAACGGTTCGGCTGGCGCCGAGAATCGCGGCGAGGTCGGGCTTCTTGTATTCGTCGATCGGCGTGGGCGTGGTCACGATGTAGACGTTCGCCGCGCGCAGGTCGTCGGGATCGGCGCTGAAGACGAGCTTCTCGGACTGCGCCAGCTCCTCCTCGGATACCTCGAGCGTGCGGTCGAAGCCGCGCTTGAGCTCGTCGATCCGGGAGCCGTTGATGTCGTAGCCGATCACGGGAATCTTTGTCCCGAAGGCCACGGCCAGCGGCAGGCCGACGTATCCAAGCCCGATTACCGCGACGCGCGCGTCAGAAGTCTGGTGCATGTCTCCTCATTCCCCATGGTCAAGGCACTGTGTCTGGAGAGGATCGCCGGGGTGGAACCGCGCGGCGCTCTC
Organism: Tessaracoccus caeni; assembly: GCF_029211185.1. Classification (GTDB taxonomy): domain Bacteria; phylum Actinomycetota; class Actinomycetes; order Propionibacteriales; family Propionibacteriaceae; genus Arachnia; species Arachnia caeni. The sequence goes on along the minus strand of NZ_JARGDO010000002.1, from coordinate 235,339 downwards.
AGCGTGAATGGTGGGCGGCGCGGAAACCCCAGAAACGTAGGAGGTGTATTAAGGGCAGGACGCCGTTCCCGTCATAGCCTAGCCCGATACGGGTCGTTCACCGCAATCGATCTCGGTGCGCGGGCTCCGCGACACCTGCCGTGCATGCCATTCTGCCGCGATGGATGAGGCGGAATCGAGCACGATCCATGCCCTGTCACAGGTGCTGGGGCGTGTCGCCGCCGGCCCGGCGGTTGCGCACGATCGAGCGGACGACGTGGGGGAGCGCGCGGATTCCACTGATCAGGCGCTTGCGCCGGATCCGGTTCCTTGCTGCGGGGTCGCTGGGCAGATCGGGATGGTGCAGAGTGAGGTCGCTGTCGGTGGGCCAGATGGCTCGCCACAGCACGGTCGGCTTGTTGCTGAGCGGAGCGTCGAGGACCAGCTTCAGCCACGCGTACGCGCCGATGCCGTTCTCCCTCACATCCGTGCGGACCTTCCAGTCGCGCAGCGCGCCGATGTCCAGCGGCGCTTTGTCGCGATGGCTGGGGGCATTGAGCTGAGCCAGTATCGCTTCCAGTGGCTCGGTGCAGCCGGTCCGGCTGGCGAGCCGCCCCAGCTCTTGCAGTTCGCTGATGGTGAACGGGGCAGAGAGCAGATACTCGAGCTCCTGATTGTGGCGAGTGCTCTGCGCGAGGCTGCGCAAGGCATGCAGTGCGAGCACCAGGGCGCTGCCGTTTCGCCCGGTGGTCGTGCAGTCGTGATCGGCGTACCTCAGCACGGTTCGGTCTTCCCACAGGATCTCGAACACCTCCTCCTGGGCGGTGAGGAATCCGGGAAAGCGCCGGTGGATGTCGATGTCGCACGGCCAGCGATCCGAAAGGTAGGTGCGCGAGTGGTGGGCGATGTGGTCCAGCAGGAAGCCGGCCTCACGAGGGCGCCAGCCTGCCTTCTCCAAGGTGGCGCACATGCGAGGAAAGTCGTCGGGGTGAACCATGATGTCGACGTCCGACGAGATATGGAACGGGCGCAGGTCGAGGAGGTGCAAGGACGGGCCCTTGATGAACAAGACGCGTATGCCCTGTGAATCCGCGAGTCTCTGGATCCAGGCGTGAGCGAGTTCTATCGACTCGTCGATGCCTAGAGTCGGAGCCCGATGCTCCATGTATGGTCTCCCTGTCGTCGGCCCCATCGCGCCTGAGTTCGTCCCCCGGTCCGGGAATGATACACGTGATTTCGGCGGATGGACGCTAACGCTCCCCTGGTTGATCCATGGCGAGGCGCACCGTGCGGACGACGTGTTCGACAGCCGGGGTGAGCTGCGAGGCCATGAGTTGATAAGTCTCCCAGGGGTGACGATAGGGGTCGATCACGTCGTCGTCCTCGGGAGCCCTCGGGGCGGGGGCCGCTCCGCGGTGCGAGGAGACGACGGCCACCGCGGCACGGAGCCTCGCCGACGGGTCGTCGCCGGCTTCCGCGGCGCGGCGCTGTATCTCCGAGTCCGGGACCGACGCCGCGATTCGGGCGAACTCGCGGATCGTGAACGCGAAACGCATCCGCGCAGGAGCCAGCTGAAGGACGAGGCGCCGGTGGTCTCGGGTCATGGTGAGGATCAGGTCGGGGGTCTTCGCCATCGGCTCGAGAAGAAGGGTGGACCGGTGCTCCTTGGCTTCTTCCGGCGAGACGCCGCCTAGAACCGCCAGTCGTTGCGCGTCGGAGGTCATCCGGGACGCTCCCAGATCGTAGGTACCCGCGCTGTGGATCTTTGCGGGTAGGTCCTCGAGCTGATTGCGGAGCATCAACTCGGCTAGGGGTGACCGGCAGATGTTGCCGGTGCAGACAGTGAGGATCTCGAACATATGCACTCCTGGGCGTCCTGCGCCTGATGCTGGGGGATCTCGGTCTCCTGTTGTGGGATGGCCTGAGTGGAAGCGTTTCCGCTCGGCGCTGACCGTCCTAGGAGTAGAGTACAGCGCCAACGGTCGTCGCTGCCATGGAGGGACGCGGCGTGCGGAGCCGGCCGGGACCATCGGATCTAGCGAGTCGAGGGTGATCACGTGAAGCGAGTGAACACGGGCACGTCGTTCGGCACCGTCACCATCGACGTGCACAGATCCCCGTCCGGCGTCGTCGCCCCGCTTGCTAGAGACACTGAGTTGCGTCTCGTCGTGGTCATGAACGGCGACGTTCTGCTTCGCGGCGGAAGCTACGAGATTCCGCTCTCGCGGGGGGAGGCGGCCCTTCTCGGCGTGGGGGTGACCTGCGATCTGGCGACGCCGTCCGGGGGGAGCGTGACGGTGATCAAGGGGCCGGGCGAGTTGGCGCAAGACACGCCCGCGAGCTTTTGGGGCGCGTCGCCGATCCTGCTCTCGGACGTGGCGCTCGTGCGCCCGATCGTGGCGTTCGCTCTGCAGCTGGTGGCGAAGGATGCCGTGTCGCCCACCCGGCTCGGCGGCTATTACATAGAACGTCTGCTCCAGGAGATGCTGCAAGGCGTCCTCGCCGAGTTGAGCACCGGCGAGAGTGTCCTTCCTCAGGTCCACGATCCCTACCAGCGTGCATTGGCCACGCTGGCTGCGCAGCATGCCGACCTGGGCCTCACCTCGGATGCGGTGGCGGAGTCGGTGAACCTGTCGCGACGTCAACTCGAACGGGAGTTCGCCAGGCGCGGTACGACGATCCGCAACGAGCTCCGAAGGATCCGCCTGGATCGGGCGAGGGAGATGCTCACCGACCCCGGCTATGCGATGCTCGGAGTCGACCAGATCGCCCATCACGTCGGGTTCAGTGGGGCCTCCAGCTTGGGGCGGGCCATGGCCCAAGCTGGGTACGGTCGACCGTCATCGATGAGACCCTAGACGCATTGCGACGTGTCTTATGCAAAATGCGCCAGCGTGTCGAGATGGGTTTCTCAATTCCGTGGGACTGGTGCTGGTATAAGAAACGCAATCCCATCTGGGTCACACTCAGGTGGCTTGGGGCACAAGACAAGAAAGGACGGTCACGAGTTATGACCGAAAACAATATCGAGGGCCAGGGCGTCAAGCGTCGCTCTGTCGTCAAGGCCGCTGCATGGGCTGCGCCCGTCGTCGCTGTCGCTGCCGCGGCTCCGATGGCTGCCGCGAGCGCCGAGCAGGCCACCATTTCGGTGGGCACTGGCACTTCGATCGATGGCAACTTCGGCACCGGCGCGGTTTCCGGCACGCTCGGTGGCCACATCCAGATCAACAACATCGTCGGCTCTGCCTGGGAGACCGGTGTGCTGTCGTCCGAGTCCGACGTGCGTGACGCCAACGGCCTGACCGCTACGTGGAGCAATGGCTCCCTCGCCGGCCAGCCCGTCGCCGCGGGCAGCTTCGTCAACACCATCGGCGGCATCGCGTGGGCGGTCTCGGTGACCACCTCCGCCACCCGCTTCTTCATCCTCTCCACCGCGCCGTCGCAGACCGCTCAGGCCACCTTCCCGGTTCCTGCGGTCAGCTTCTCGGGCACGGCTCTGGGCACGGCTCCGAACTTCGACACGGTGCAGGCGCGTCAGCGCATCCGGGTTGCCAACGTCAACGGTGGCAACTGGTCGACCCGTACGATCCAGGAATGGCCCAGCGGCGACTGAGCGATGCTCAGCCACAAGGCCTGAATTGGGGCGGCTCCTCTCGAGGGAGCCGCCCCAATTTCGTGTTTCGGTATCGAAATCGAAATACCTAGACTTTTGTCTAGATAAAACCTCGACTTAAGTCGTAGTGGTTGAGGAATATATGAAACGGGCCTCTCCCGGCCGCCGCCGGAACGCCCGCTCGCCGGCCTTCTTGCCGAGTTCTTGTGGTGTTGGCTTCCTGCTAACATAAGGCGGGGTGGTGGCCGAACGTTGGGCTACGCCCTTGACCATGGGACTCAGCTCCCGTGCGTAGAGCTCTAAAGCGGTAAGGGAAAATGGAACTCCGAGATTATCTTCGTATCGCGCGTGCCCACTGGCTAGGCGCGTTGCTGTGTGTAGTGGCAGGCCTCGTGCTCGCCTTCGGGTGGACCCTGCTCCAGCCGAAGGTCTATTCGGCGGACGCCAATGGCTACGTGGCCTCCGCGGAAACCGGGAAGACGGACAGCAGCAGCACCTATCTCGCCGACACCCTGGCGAAGTCCAAGGTGAAGTCGTACGTCGAGTTGGGATCGTGGCGCTCCGTCGCAGAACACGCGATCAAGGAGCTCGGCCTCGACGTGTCGCCGGAGTCGCTGGTTGGGCGCGTGTCCGTGTCGAATCCCGCCGACACCGCGATCATTCAGGTGGAGGCCACGGGGCCGACCCCGGAGGCCGCCCGTGACCTGGCCGGCGCGTGGGTTCGCGGCATGCAGGCCGAGATCGAACGACTCGAGAGTGGCGAAGGGGAGAACGGTGTTGCCGCGGTGCGTCTCGACGCCGCCGACTCGGCGCGCCTGCCCACCTCTCCCTCGTCCCCCAACGTGAAGTTCGCGCTCCTCATCGGCGCACTGATCGGACTGGGCGTCGGCGTGGGCTACGCCTTCCTGCGTTACACCCTCGATCGGCGGGTTCGTTCGCCCGAGGCCGTGGAGAAGGAGACCGGACTCACGGTGGTCGGCACGATCCCCGAGGAGAAGGCCTTCACCGACGAGAGCAGGCTCATCCCCTACGGCGGCATGGCCCGCACGGGCGGCAAGGATGGCTACCGCCTCCATTCCATCTCCGAGGCGCTCCGCGAGTTGCGCACCAACATTCAGTTCATGGACGTGGACAACCCCCCGAAGGCAGTCGTCGTCACCAGCTCGTTGCCCGGCGAAGGAAAATCCACGACGGCCGCGAACCTTGCGATCACCATGGCTGCCAACGGGCAACGCGTGGTGCTGATCGACGGCGACCTTCGTCGCCCGATGCTGGCGACCATCTTCGGCTTGCCCGGAGACGTCGGTCTCACCGATGTTCTGGCTGGCCGCGCATCCATCGAGGATGTCGCCCAGTCCGTCGGCCCCCACGGCAACCTCCTGGTGGTGGCCGCAGGAAAGATCCCGCCGAACCCGAGCGAACTGCTGGGCTCCAGGCGCATGCATGACCTGGTGGCCGAACTCAAGAACGAGGCTTTCGTCATCGTCGATGCCCCGCCGCTGATCCCCGTCACGGATCCCTCCGTGCTGGCTCACAACACCGACGGCGCGATCGTCGTCGCCCGGGTGGGATCGACCACCATCGATGCCCTCCAGAAGGCGCAGAACAACCTCGACCGCGCCGGCGGTCGGGCCCTGGGCGTGGTGCTGAACCGTGTGCCGACCAAGGGACCGGGCGCCGCGTACTACGGCTACCAGTACTCCGGGGACTACTACGGCTCAGCGAGCGAAGAGTCTGAGCTGCCGGAGGTTCTGCCGGAGCCGCTGTCTCCTGGCGCGGACGAGACGGCACTGCATCCCGATCCCGCACGGCGTGCGTCAGGAGAATGATCGAGCACGGTCCGCTCCCGCGGGCCGGCGAGGGCTGAGCAGGGCACTAGGGCATCCCCTGGTGCACCTGCTCGCCGCGTTGTTGGTCGTCGCCCTGGTGCAGGCCTTCTTCGTCAAGATCTACCAGGTTCCGAGCGTCTCCATGGAGAACACGCTCCTCCCCGGTGATCGGCTGCTCGTCAATCGCCTTGCGTACACGAGCGAGGATCCGCAGGTCGGTGACATCGTGGTATTCGAGCGGCCGGATGAGTGGCGGGGCGACGCTCCGCAACGGGGGACGCTGCGCACCGTCGTCGGCTGGTTCGGCGACATCTTCGGATTCGGCCCGTCCAATAGCGATGCCCTGGTCAAGCGCGTCATAGCGGGGCCGGGGGACACCGTCTCGTGTTGCAGCACGGAGGGAAGTCTCGAGCGCAACGGTCAGCCGATCGAAGAGGACTATCTCGGAAGCGATCTTCCCTTCGAGCCGGGGATCCTCGACTGCGAAGACGGGGAACGATCGCAGCGCTGCTTTGCGCCGCTCACGATCCCGGACGACAACTATCTGATGCTGGGCGACAATCGCGCCAACTCCAGCGACGGGATCAGCCTGTGCCGAGGCGGCGAGGCCGATGACTCGTCGGGCTGCGCGCGCTTGGTGTCGCGCGAGGACATCGTCGGCGAAGTGTTCTTCGTGGTGCTGCCGCTGAGCCGGTGGGGCGCTCCGCAATAGCCGACTGCGATCAGGGCGCGATCACCTCGGCGAGCGCGTCGTCTTGCAGCGCCGTCAGGAACTGACGGACATCGCCGTCGACCTGATGGGGCTCGAGCCCGACGTGAGCCGCCACGGCGTCGACGAGCTTGGACGCCGTTATTCCCCGTGCAGCGGCGAGGATCTCCCAGATGACCGCCGCGGAGTCTTCGAGGGCTACGGGTGCCGGATGGAACAGGTCGGAAAGGGACAAGGCGACGAACCGTTCGCCTGAGTTCGTGACCGCCACGTCGTCACGAACGCGCCAGGCCGGCTCCGTCTCGAGCACGCCCTCGTCGAGAAGCCCTCGGACGGCATCGGAGACCGCGGCTGTCGCGTCCACTCCGTCGGGCGTCCCGTAGGCCGACTCGGCGGCCGCCGTGAGCTGGTCGAGATCCGACCCGTTGGCCGCCAGCCAGAGCGCCGGTCCGATGCCGGCGATCACCCTGAAGGTGGCACCGGCAGGGAGGTCGGGTTGAAGGAGAGCGACGCGGTGGGGGTCGTCGAAGGTCAGCGCGTCGAGGTACGCGCCCCGGTAGTGTCCTGAGACCGATGAAACCGGCGTGGCGTGGAAGCCGGCCGCCGGCAGCGCGACCGGTTTGGCGGCCTGGAACAGTGGCGCGAGCGCGGCGGCCAAGGATCCGGCCTCGCGGTAGGTGATTCGCCGGATGCCGCCCGTGGCGTCGGCGTGAGCCTGAATCCGCCGTAGGGGGTCGGGCAGGTCGGCGATGTAGCTGGTCTGTGCGACGAGCTCCTCCAGCACGTCTCCGAGGTCGCACTGCTCGACAATCGGCTCGGCGGGCCCGTCGGTCCGGCGGTCAAGAAGAACCAGCGCTGCCAGCCTGAGTGGTGCCTGGGGGAGGGGATTCAGTGATAGTTCGGCGGGCGAGCGCTGGGCCTTGACGCAGCCCGCGTCCTCGATCACCGACAACGGCTTGCGGTAGGCGACGACCGTGCCGTCGAGTTCGATCCCGACCGTTTCATCGGAGACGTATCCGTACTCACGAGCCAACGTGCGCGCGGCCGTCGTCTTTCCCTGGCCCGACGGGCCGATGAGCGCCACGACGTTTCCGTTCGAGTCGGCGACGCCGGCGGCGTGCAGCATCCAGAGCGGTCCTCGACGGGCCTCCAGCGCCGCAAAGGTGACGTGCTGCGATAGCACCGACAGCGCGTCCTCGAGCGGGATATTCGAGAGCACCGGCACCGTCAGGTGTGCGACCGGCAGCGGATCTCCTGCCTCGGACCTGGCTCCCGACCACACACGCTCCACCTCTGCCGCGCTCTTCGCGGAGAGGCCCGACGTGTCGATCCGCACAGCGCACCCCAGCGCGTTGAAGAGAGGAGCATCGGTCACGGGGGCAGTCTAGCGGTACCCCCGTGGGTGTCGCCGGTCATCTGCCGACTCGGGGTGCCCGGTCGCGGGGAAAAGGTAGTTCGTGCGGGGTTGGGTGATGATGCTCACGATGGCGATGCCGAGCAGCGCTCCGGAAGTGTTGGCGAGCACATCTATCACTTCCTTCGAACGCGGAAGGAAGAGGCCTTGAATCTGCTCGATGGTGAGCGAGACGAAGAACGCCAGCACCACCCAGACCCATCGGCGGACCCAAGGCCATAGCAAGAGCGCCAGGATCGTCGGCACGGCGAAGAGAACGATGTTGAGGCCCGCCTCGTACCACGTGGGCGTGACGCTCTTCGGAATCCCGAGCCGTTGGCCTGCCCAATGGAACCAGGTCACCACTCGCCACAGCAGGTTGCCGACAGGCAGCAGGACAAGGCCGAAGAGCCCAACGACCGAGATGGCAAGGAGGGCATAGACAAGGTGGCGTCGGCGAAGCCAGGTCATCAGAGGCGATTCCTCGTGTGTGGAACAAGCGACGGGTCGATCCTCGTGGTCTCATCGAAGGAGGCCCCGCCATATCGTCTTTCCCTGGGGTCTGGAAATCACCGACAGCCTATCAGCCGACCCAACCAGCGCCTCGGACGAAAGGCGCCGTCGTAGCCGTTCGAGAGCGGCGGGGCCGCTGGGACCACCCCGACCGTTTCGCCGACGACGGGGTACGGCAGACTTCGCCCATGCGTTGGTTGGCATTGGTGGGTGGAGTCCTGGTTCAGATCGTGCTCGGTGGCGTGTACGCCTGGAGTCTTTTCGGGCGCGCGCTGCAGGCGCCGGAGGCGATGGGACTCAGCCACGTGCTGGCCGCCGTGCCGTTCGAGACGGCCATCGGGATGATCTTCGTCGGGGCATCCATCGGCGGCCGGCTGCAGGATCGCAGCAGTCCGCGGGTGGTCGCCTTGTGCGGCACAGCGATCTACGGGGCGGGCATCCTGCTCGCCTCGCTGGCCCGCGATGCCGGCGACTATTGGCTGCTCGTCGTCGGATACGGCCTTGTCGGAGGCTTCGGCCTTGGCATGGCCTACATCGTTCCGGTCGCGCTGCTGCAGAAGTGGTTTCCGCAGCGTGCTGCTGTGGTCACCGGCCTGGCCGTCGGCGGTTTCGGTTTCGGCGCGACGATCACCTCGCCCGTTGCCCAGCACCTCATCGACCGCGCACCGGAGACTCCGGCCGGCGCGTTCGCCGTTCTCGGAGTCGGCTATCTGGTCGCCGGGCTGCTTGGGTCCGCAATGCTGATCAGCCCGCCGGCCTCAGCCGCAAGGCAGGCGCGCGAGGGCGACTTCACCGCACCGCAAGCGCTGCGCACACCGCAGTGGTATCTCCTCACCGGCATCCTGACCGTCGCCGTGATCGCCGGCATCGCCCTGATCTCGATGATGGCCGGTGCCGCGGTGGACGTGGCGGGTCTGAGTGCGGGGGCGGCCGCCGGTGCCGTCGGAATCCTGGCCCTGTTCAATGGCGGAGGTCGAATCATCTGGGCCGCCGTGGCGCAGCGGGTCGGTCAGCTGCCCGTGCTGACGGCGATCCTCGCCATCGAAGGCGTCGCGCTGCTGGTGCTGCCCCACACCACGGGCGTGTGGTTCCTGGTTCTCTCGGCCCTGGTCTACCTCTGCTACGGCGGTGCGTTCGGGACCATGCCGTCGACGGCCGGCCGCTTCTTCGGACTCACCCATGCGGGCGCGATCTATGGCCTGATGCTGGTGGGCTGGAGCCTCGGCGGCGTCGTCGGCCCGCTGCTGGCGTCGTCGTTGGTCGGGGAGGTGGGCAACTACACCCTGGCCTTCAGCGTGATCGGGGCCCTCGCCGTGGCCGGCGTCGTCCTTCCGCTGGTCACTCGAGCCCCCCGGACGCCCACCGCATAGAACGCGCGGTGAGGCGGTTATCCCTCTGATAGGGCTTTCGGCGTATTGCCGATCGGCCCAACTTTCCGCCACAATATATGGATAATCGGCTATCCCCACCTAGACGAAGGTCTAGGTGGGGATAGCCGATCGGCATAACCGGTGGTTATCCCATAAGGCGAGTATTGGCTTTTCTTTGGGTGAATGAATTCACAGTCGGCATTCTTTCTTCCGGTGGCTGTTCTGTTCGTCGACTATTTATCCTGAATATGGAAAAAAAGGGTTGTGGTGGGCGCTGGTCGCCGTCGGCCTGGTCGGCACGTATCGCTACCAGGTCCCAGATAGTGCCGTTGACAAGGTGTTTTAGTGTGTATGGCCGAGCTGAGGTAGGCGTCTTGCCCTGTGTGGTGAGCGCTTCTGAGCTGGTGAAGCAGCGCCCGACCGCCCGTCGAAACGCCGCCTCGTGGGTATTCGGATGACCTTGGGTCGCTGGCCCCCACGTCGCTTTGTAGTAGTCCGCAGTGTTCGCAAGCACGATTTATTCCGAGCCGTGGTTAATAAAAACCGGACGTTGCACAATTCATTTATCTCAATATGCTGAGCGTCATGAAGTCTTTTGGGGAGTTTTCATGGGGTAGCCGGATCCTTCGGGTCCTGGCGGTCGTTCTTCTAGCCTTTTCGCTGCTGCCGGCGCAGCAGGCCGCTGCGGCGCCCAAGGCGCCGCAGAAGGTCGCGGCCGTCTCGGTGAGCAAGGATGCCCTCGCACTCACCTGGAGCGCGGTCGCGGGGGCGACCAGCTACAAGGTCTCCTACTCCACCTCCTCGTCGATGAAGAGCGCAAAGTCCGTCACGTCGAAGTCGGCCTCGGCTGAGCTGAAGAAGCTGAAGTCGAAGACCACCTACTACGTGACCGTGGTGGCGAACACGAAGAAGGGCAAGAGCGCCACGTCGAAGAAGCTCAAGCTGAAGACGGCGTCCACCAGCGCCGCGAACACCCACCTTTCCCCTGCTGGGCTCAAGGTCACGAGCACCAAGGCTGAGGAAGCGAAGATCAGCTGGACGTCGCGGGGCTCCGGCCTGACCTACCACGTGTCGGTCGCCACGAAGAGCTCCTTCTCGGGCGCGAAGAGCTACTACGTGAAGGGCACCAGCACCACGGTCAAGAAGCTCAAGGGCGATGCCACCCACTACGTGCGGGTTCGGGTCGTCTCCGCCAAGAAGGCGGCGCTCAGCGGGTACTCGTCGTCGGTCAAGGTGAAGGTCAAGGCTGCGGCCAAGCCGAAGCCCGCCCCCGAGGTGAAGGCGCCGGTGGTGCAGGCTCCCGTGGTTCAGGGCCCCGAGGTGATGAGCCCGCCGGTGGACTCCGAGGTGAAGCCCTCCACCCCCGACTCCGTGGGCAACGGTGGCCCCGCTGAGATCACCGTCGCCTCCTACAACGTCGGATCGAAGACCCGTGACGCCGACACCCATCCGTGGGAGCAGCGTCGCGACGCCGTCGCCAGCACCATCAAGAGCCAGGCCCCCGACGTGATCGGCCTGCAGGAGGCCTCTCAGGGCAAGTTCGAGGGCGTGGACCTCAGCCAGGCCGAGGATCTGGTGAACCGGATGGGCTCGCCGTACAAGCTGGCCAACACGGCTCGGTACAACTGCGAGAACGCCAAGTCCCCGTACATGTGCGTGCCGATGTACCGCGGCGCCTCCAACAGCCAGAAGATCGCCTACAACAGCGACACCGTCGAGGTGCTGGGCAAGGGCTCCGTGAAGACCGTCAGCCTGAAGACCCGCTTCGAGGAGGAGCGCTACGTTGAGTGGGCCCTGTTCCGTCACCTCGATTCGGGCAAGCAGTTCTTCTTCGTCAACGTTCACCTGGATCCCGACAAGGATAAGAACACCATCGACATCCGCAAGAAGCAGATGGATCAGATCCTCGCCATGATCGCGGAGAAGAACCCCGGCAAGCTGCCGACCTACATCGTCGGTGACTTCAACTCCCACAAGTGGACCGAGGGAGGCAACCTGCCTTACGACCGGATGCTCTCCTCGGGCTACGTGGACCCGCTGGGCAACTCCTACATGTCCACCAAGACCACCGAGGGCGCCACGGTCAAGAACCGCATCAACACCCAGTTCTCCAGCTTCAACGGTTGGGACCGTATCGCTCCGCAGAAGGCGTTCGTCAACGGCATCTACCTCGACTACATCTTCACCAGCAAGGGCATCGAGGTTCCCGAGTGGGAGACCGTCGTGAACGTCGACAAGAACGGCCGGTTCGTCGGCACGATCCCGTCGGATCACAACATGCTGAGGGCGACCACCGTCATCAAGTAGGCAATCCTCTGCGACCCAGCGGATAAGGGGCGGACGTTCGAACGTCCGCCCCTTCGCCATGCCGCGGTTTGTCGCCCACGGCCTCCCTTTGGGGATAGCGTGGAGTATGGATAAGCCGGAGTTGAGGTTCGCCGTCGCGATGAAGGGCGGAGTCAGTCTGGCGGTCTGGATCGGCGGCGCCTGCCGGGAGCTGACGCTCCTCACCGCGGCCGATCCCGCCTATCGGGAGCTCACCTCGCACCTCGCAGGAGTGAAGGTCGACGTGATCTCCGGCAGCAGCGCGGGCGGACTGAACGGGGTGCTGCTCGCTCAGACCGAGGCCTATGGCGCCGCGTTCGATCACCGCACCCGCAACACCTGGCTCAAACTGGCCGATCTCGGCGCGCTGGCGCGGAAGACCTCTGACGAGGTGCCGTTGTCCCTGCTGCGCGGGGATCACGCCTTCTATCCGCTTCTCGCCGAACAGATGCGCGTTCTGGCGCCGGATGGAGATGGGGGTGGGCACGGCAGGGTGCGCTTGCTCGTCACCACCACGCGCGTGCACGAACGACCGCGGGAGCTGTATCCGACGGTAGGGCCGCCGGTGCACGCGGCGTCCTCCGTCGCGTGGTTCTCCTTCACGTCGCCGATGGGCGGCCCGGCCGCCCAGAGCCATCACATCACGGCCGAGCCGGATTCGATGCGGCGCCTCGCCTACGCCGCGCGGTGCACGTCGTCCTTCCCTGGTGCTTTCGAGCCGGGGAGGATCGATGTCGGTGCCGGGGCGACGCCCTACCCGAGCATGGCGGGCTGCTGTTCCGAGACGGGGGCCGACGACGACGGCCGGGGCACCGTCGAGGTGATGGATGGCGGGGTGCTCGACAACATCCCGATCGCCTGGGCGCTGCGCGGCATCGCCGCCCAGCCGGCATCCGGCCCCGTCGACCGATGGCTGCTCTATCTCGACCCCAGTCCCAGCAGCGACCCGATCCGTCGCGAGCGCACCCCTGCGGAGATGCTGGCGAGCGCCTCGCCTGTGGGTTTCATGCAGCTGATCTCGAGGGCGAAGAAGGTGATGGGAAGCGTCGAGTCGCTTCTCGACGACGGCGCGGAGCTCGCCGCGGCTGGTCGCGCCACACGTGCGGCGGAGGCCGCTCTTCGCGTGGCGACCAGCGTCGGGCCGGCCGATCTCGATGCGGCGTGGCAACGCATCGACGAGTACGCGCTGGAGAACGGCCGAGCGGAGGCCGCCCACGTGCGGAGGCTTCTCCTGAACCCCGAGGGCGTCGCGTCCGGAGACCCACTGCCGGTCCCGCCCCCACTCGCGGGGAACGGACGGGAGAGGATCCCGGCTTTCCTGCGGGCGGCGACCGACGATCAGCACCTGGTGCTCGGCAGGCCGACGGGTGGCTGGGCCTCGTTGGCGGACGTGGGTGCGCTGGCGACCACGCCGCTCGTCGCCGCGCGGGCTCTGACGGTGTTGTTGCGCAGCATCCAGGATGTCGAGGCCGCCGCCGACGACGATGGCCCCGGTTTCCGGGCCGCCAGGCTTCGGCTCTACGCGGTGCGCGACGTGGTGGAGCATGTGGTGGCGCTTCGGGATCGTCATCTGCTCCTCGCCGCGGAGGAGACCACGTCCTTGACCCAAGCCCATGCCCTCGCCACACAGCGGGTGGCGCGCGATCTCTGCCACGCGGTGGACGGCTGTCCGCCGCGGGATCTTCTCGATACGCAATGGTGGCGCGGCCTGCTGGCCCGGCTGCCCAGCAGGGCCGTGGCCGGCAGCCTTGACGCCCCCACATCGGAGGCCCCCTATGGAATCCTCTGGGACGGCGTGCTCGCCTGCCAGGAGAGCGTGATCGCGGTGGCGGTGATGCGCGACCTGGTGGCCGCGACCGCTCACTGGAACGCCGACGTGCTGGGGGCCAGCGAGGTGCTGACCGGGGCGTCGCGTCCCGATCCGTTGTCCAGCCCCAGCGACCCGGCCTTTGCGGTGATCTCTGCCGCCGCGCCGTCGCCGTTGGCGGGCATGTTCTGGGACGATGCTGCGACGCTCGAGCCCGATGACCTGCCGGGTCGGAAGCTCTGCGGCAACGAACTGTTCAACTTCGGCGGATTCCTGTCCGCGCGGTGGCGGCACCACGACTGGATCTGGGGACGGCTCGACGCGATCCCCACAATCATGGCGGCTCTGCATCACAAGCGCCCCGATGCCGACGACCCGTTCGCCGTCGAGGACGGCCGACGGGTGTTCCGTGACGGGTTCGGCGTCTCCCTCGGCGACGAGCTCTGGGTCGCGACCGGTCTGGAGGCGCTCTGGGCAGAGGGTGCGAGCCCGCGCAGGTGTCGCATCGCCGTCTGGGCGGCTCGGCGTCAGCTGGAGATCCTGCGCGAGGAGCGGGCGTTTCGCGTCGATACCGACGAGCCTCCGGCCGACCTGGACTTCGGGCCGGTCGATGCACCTCCGGCGGTGGGCGGCGACACCGCGGACGCGTGGCTGGACCAGACCCGGCGGATGGCGGAGCTGGGAGCCGAGAACCCGATTCATCTTCTGAGCCGCCCGTCCTTGCGCCGCACGCTGTTGCGCTTGGGGCTCGGCGCGTTCCGCGGCCTGACCGGGCTCAAGCCCGTCGATCAGGGGCCGCCGAGCAACCCGGCGCCGCCGTCGGTGAAGACGACAGGGGTGTGGGCGTTCGTGCTGCGCGCGCTGGTGGGCCCGTTCGTCGTGCCGCCGCTGTTGTTCAGCCTGACCTCGCCGGTCCTGGCGCTGGTGGCGACGGTGTTGAGCTACGTCAGTCTGAGCTTCGCGGTGGGAAACTGGGCGACGCCCGTCCATCTGTTGTTCATCCCTGCGCTGGTGCTGGCGGTGGTCGGGATCGTGTTGCGCGGCTATCGGAGCCGACTCACGGCCTTGGCAAAGGGGGTGCAGCGCGCCGCTTGGATCTCGGCCGTCGGTTTCGTCGGGCTGTGGCTGCTCATCCGGGCGGCTCGGCCCGACCTCAGCACGCTCGGGGACGCCGGTCCCTGGGTGGCCGGGCTGCTGGCCACCGTCGCGTTCCTTGCCACTCAGGTCGACGCCGCCGTCGACGCGCTGTCGGGGACGCAGCGAGGGGGAGCCAAGCAGGCCAAGACGCTCGCGGTGCTCTTCAGTGGGGCGCTCGTGACCGGTCTCGCCGTCGCGCTCCTCGCCCTGGTGGGAGCCCCGGCTCTGATCGTCCTGTACGCGGGTCTCGGATCAGCCCTGCTGACGCTCTACTACTGGACCGGTCTCGGCGTCGCCCCGCCGATCGCATACCCGGTTCCGGGAGGCTCGAGAGCTGCGCTCTGAGCACGGACCCGTCTTCGCGGTACGGTGCGGTATGGCCGACATCATGTTGCAGGTACCTGGGCAGGAGCCCCGCGAGGTCAAGCTCAGCAGTCCGGACAAGGTGCTGTGGCCCGCGCACGGCGACGAGGATCCCCTCACCAAGCGCGAGCTGGCGGACTACCTCCTGAGCGTCGCGGAGCCCTTCCTGCGGTTGTCGGGGGACAGGCCGATGACGCTGCAGCGCTTCCCCGACGGGATCGAGGGTGAGGAGTTCTTCTCCAAGCGCCCGCCGCGAGGGGCGCCGTCGTTCCTGCGCACGGTGATGTGCACCTATCCGTCGCGACGACGTCACGACCAGCTGGTCTTCGACGAGCCCGCCGCGCTCGCCTGGGCCGCCCAGATGGGTACCATCACCTTCCACCCGTGGCCCGTGCGCACCGCCGATGTGAACAATCCCGACGAGCTGCGCATCGACCTCGACCCGCAGCCCGGCCGCGACTTCAGCGACGCCGTCACCGCCGCCGTGGCGCTGCGCACGCTCATGGCCGAGCTGGGGCTGACGGCCTTCGCGAAGACCTCCGGCAACCGCGGGGTGCACGTCTACGCCCGGATCCGGCCCACGCACGAGTTCCAGGACGTGCGGCACGCGGTGATCGGCATCGCGCGCGAGCTGGAGCGCCGGCTGCCGGAACTGGTCACCACCTCGTGGTGGAAGGAGGAGCGCGGCGAGCGGGTGTTCGTCGACTTCAACCAGGCCAACCGCGACCGCACCATCGCCGCCGCCTACTCGCCCCGTCCGCTGCCGGGGGCGCCCGTCTCCACACCGCTCACGTGGGAAGAGCTGGCCGACGCCGACCCCCGCCGCTTCACCATCCGCACGGTGCCGACGCTGCTGGCTGAGAGGCCCTGCCCGTGGGCGGAGATGGACGCCGAGCCCGGCGAGATCGGGGCCGCCCTCGCCCTGTGGGAGGCCGATCTGGAGCGCGGCCTGGGAGAGCTGAACTTCCCGCCCGACTATCCCAAGATGCCCAACGAGCCGCCACGGGTGCCGCCCAGCAAACGAAAGGCCGACCGCGCCGAAGACGACTACATGGCACCCAAGGCCGAGCGCGACGCCGAATGGGGCACCGCGATCGCCCCGCCCTTCGGCCCGATGCTGGCCAAGGCCGTGAAGAAGCTGCCTGCCGGCGACTACTTGTTCGAGCCCAAGTGGGACGGCTTCCGCGCCATCGTCTGGCGCTCCGGCGACCAGGTGGAGATCGGCTCGCGCAACACCCGCCCCATGACCCGTTACTTCCCGGAACTGGTGGAGGCCATCGTCGCCAACTTCCCCGACCACTCCGCCATCGACGGCGAGATCGTGATGATCGACCCCGAGACCGGAGACCGGCTGAACTTCGACGCGCTGCAGCAGCGCATCCATCCGGCGGCCTCCCGGATCAAGAAGCTCTCCACCGAGATGCCGGCGAGCTTCGTCGCCTTCGACCTGCTCGCCCTGGGTCAGACAAACTACGCGGAGAAACCGTTCCGTGAGCGCCGGGCCGCGCTGGAGGAGGCGCTCCGCGACGCCAAGCCGCCGGTCTTCCTCACCCAGGCCACCTCCGACGAGGACGAGGCCATGCGGTGGTTCGACAGCTTCGAGGGTGCCGGGCTCGACGGGGTGATCGCCAAACCCCTCGATGAGCCGTACGCCGAGGACAAGCGCGTGATGTACAAGCTCAAGCACGAACGCACAGCGGATTGCGTCGTCGCCGGCTACCGGCTGTACAAGGACGAGACGGACGCCATCGGCTCGCTGCTGCTGGGCCTCTACGACGAGGACGGGCAGCTCAACTCCGTCGGCGTGATCGGAGCCTTCCCGATGGCGCGGCGGCGCGAGTTGTTCGAGGAATTGCAGCCCTTGGTCATGGAACTCGACGAGCACCCCTGGGCTGGGCAGGCGGAGCAGCGCACGCCCACGTCGTCGGCCCATTCCCGCTGGAACGCCAAGAAGGATCTCTCCTTCGTGCCGCTGCGCCCGGAACGCGTCGTCGAGGTGCGCTACGACCACATGGAGGGCATCCGCTTCCGCCACACCGCGCAGTTCGTGCGCTGGCGCCCCGACCGGGAACCGGCGAGTTGCACCTACGCCCAGCTGGAGGAACCGCTGAGCTACGACTTGGCGGAAGTCCTCTCCATCCACGCTCGTTGAGGTGCGGTGCCACCTCACGGGTCTTCGAGGTGCGGTGTCACCTCACGGTCTTCGAGGTGCGGTGTCACCTCACGGTCTTTGAGGTGCGGTGTCACCTCACGGGTCTTCGAGGTGCGGTGTCACCTCAGGGGTCTTCGAGGTGCGGTGTCACCTCACGGTCTTTGAGGTGCGGTGCCACCTCACGGTCTTTGAGGTGCGAGCGCCAGCGAGCCTCGAAAAGACCCAGCCGGCGGCCGAGTGACAGACCCAGCCGCATCTCGCGTCCGCTCTCCTCGAGGCTCAGGCTTGGGGCTCGTCCCTCGCCCTGAGCCTTCGCACCTCGAAGAGCGTGGGGGAGGTGCTGCGTTAGCGGCAGTGGCAGCGTTCTGCCTCGGGGACGCCGGCGAGCGCGTCCTCGATGTGCTCTCCACAGCCTTGCCAGGTGGGCTTGCCGCAGGTGTTACAGGTAACTCGGCTGCACATGTGATCTCCTTCTGCGTGCGGTGTTCCGATGAGTAAAGCGTAGTTGTAGGGATCAGGTGCTAGCGGCCGAACAGGCGCGCGAAGATGCCGCCGCTGGGCTTGGCCGCGTCGATCTGGGCCTGGGTGTGCTTTCCTCCGCACCAGTTTGCGGCAGGCACGCCCGCCTTGACCATGGCGACGTGCTGGCCGCAACCGGCCCAAGTGGTCTTGCCACAGATACGGCAGTTGACGGCTCGGCACATGGGGTGACTCCTCGTGGGTACGGGTGGGTAGGGCGATGCTGTTGAGCATACCCCAGGGGGTATATGTGTGCAAGCGGCGGGCTTCAAGAGGTCCACGCGGTATCCTGAACGGAGGACACGCGAGAGGAGACTCACCCATGAGCCAACCCCAGGATCCGCAGGGGCAGTCGAACGAGGAGTTCGAAGGGTCGGCCAGCCCGTCCTTCGAGGCGCCCGCAGCCAGCCCCAGCGAGCCGTCGTACGGGGCACAGGGCGGGTACGGCGTGCCGTCCGACTACCAGCCCACCGGTGATCCCTACGGCCAGACTCCTCTCGGCTCGCCTCAGCAGCAGCCTTACGGTCAGCCTGCCTACGGTCAGCCTGCGTATGGTCAGGATCCCTACGCGACGCCCGACCCGTCCGCCTACGGTCAGCCCGGCTACGGCCAGGATTCCTATGCCGCGTCGGGGCAGCCCGGCTATGGTCAGGATCCGTACGCTGCGTCGGGGCAGTCCGGCTACGGCCAGCCCGGCTATGGCCAGCCGGGGTACGGCATGGCTCCCAACTACGGCCCCCAGGGCTACTACGGTGGCGCGCTGGCCGAACATCCGCAGGCTCAGACCGTGCTGATCCTCGGTATCGTGGGCATCTTCGTCCCTGTCCTGTCGTTCATCGCGTGGTACATGGGAGGCAAGGCCAAGAAGGAGATCGAGGCTGGTACGCCTTACTCCTGGTCGGGCGGATTGAAGATCGGCTACCTGATCGGCTTGATCGTCAGCATCATCACGCTCGTGAGCATCGTGCTGATGGTTCTGCTGGTGGTCCTCGCGCTCATGGTCGGCCCCTAACCCCGACACTCTGGACGAGTAAAAAGGGAGCGCCCGAATCGGGCGCTCCCTTTTGCGTGTCCGTGTGACGCTCAGGAGAAGAGCTGACGCAGCACCTGGATGACGCCACCTTCGGTGTTCGACGGCGCGGTGTGCCCAGCCGCCTCGAGAACGTCCGGATGGGCGTTGGCCATGGCGTAGGAGTACGGAGTGGTGCTCATCATGCGCAGGTCGTTCAGGAAGTCGCCGAAGACGATGGTCTGGTCGGGGCGGATGCCGTGGCGCTTCTGGAGCTCGCTCACTCCGACCGCCTTGTCGGCGTCCGGATTCATCACGTCCACCCACTGCCAGCTCGAGACCAGCGTCCGGTTGGGCATCGCGTCGCGGATGATCGTCTCCGCGATCTCGTCCACCACCCCGTCGAGCGCGAGGAAGGCGACCTTCAGCGGCTGGCCGTCCAGCTCGAGCAGGCTCTCGACGCTTTCCAGCTTGGCGTAGTAGGGCTCCGCTCCGTACCGGAAGCAGGTGTTGCCCCGCTCGACGTAGGCGCTGTCCTCGCCGCACCAGACCAGGCCGATGTCGTAGTGCTCATCGAGCGCGTGGGCGGTGTGGATCAGTCGCACCGAGGTGTCGCGATCGAGCGGAGTGGTGCTCACAACCTCGCCGTTCTCGACGACGATCGCCCCGTTCTCCGCGATGTAGACCGTTCCGGGCGCGCGCTCCTCGAACATCCGGGCCAACGCAGCCTGCTGACGGC
Organism: Tessaracoccus caeni; assembly: GCF_029211185.1. Lineage (GTDB taxonomy): Bacteria > Actinomycetota > Actinomycetes > Propionibacteriales > Propionibacteriaceae > Arachnia > Arachnia caeni. The sequence continues at coordinate 215,882 of NZ_JARGDO010000002.1, read as the reverse complement.
CGCTCGCCACGGCGAACAAGATGCCTCGCTCGCGGCACTGGTCCAGCATTCCCCACAGCTCGTCGGGAATCACGCTGTCGTCGTCGAGGAGGGTGCCGTCCATGTCGCAGACGATGAGGCGGGGATCCGAGGGCAGCGAGAATCTGGGTTCGTGAAGCATCGCAGAACAGTGTAGTGACCGTCGCTGGAACGTGATGCCCAGGCCCTAGCGGACGAAGACGGGGTTCCAGCGGGTGGAGCGGGCCTCGTCGAGGGTGTAGCCGCCGCCGTCGAAGGCGCGGATCTTCGAGACGGAGCGCACTCGATTGCGCACCAGCCAGGCCGCCATCGTCCCGCGAGCGCGTTTGGCGTGGAAGGAGACCACCCGCGGCACGCCGTCGGGGCCGCGATCCTCGAACCGTGGCGTGACGACGGGCACGCCGAGGCGCTCGGTGCGCACGGCGGTGAAGTATTCGGTGGAGGCCAGGTTGACCAGCACTTCGGGGCCGGGGGAGACGGTGAGGTCTTCCTTGAGGAGATCGGTGATGGTCTCGCCCCACCACTCGTACAGATTCTTGCCGCGGGGGGTGACAAGACGCGTGCCCATCTCCAGGCGGTGCGGCTGGATCAGGTCCAGCGGGCGCAGCAGGCCGTAGAGGCCCGAGAGGATGCGCACGGTCTTGCCGGCTTCGGTGAGGTCGCGGGCGTCCAGGCTGCGGGCGTCGAGGCCCTGGTAGACGTCACCGTTGAAGGCGAACACGGCCTGGCGCGAGTTACGCCGCGTGTGCTCGGGGTTGAAGCTGCGATAGCGCGTCGCGTTGAGGTGGGCCAGGTCGTCGGAGATCCCCATCAGAGCTTTGATCTCCTCCGGGGACTTCTCCGCCATGACCTCGATCAGCTGCTGAGACCCGTCCAGCAGCCGTGGCTGGCTGTGCTTGGGAGTGGGAACCCGGGTCTCGAAGTCCAGTGATTTCGCGGGAGACAAGACGACAAGCATGCCTGCCATCGTAGTGGGCTCACGCTCTTTGAGGTGCGAAGGCTCAGGGCGAGGAACGAGCCCCAAAGCCGTAGCCTCGAAAAGGGCGCGACTTGTGGCTGGGACTGTTCTTCGGCCGTCGGCTGGCTCTTTTCGAGGCTCGGCCGCGGGCGGCCTCGCACCTCAAAGAGCGTCATCGGTGCTTCGCGCTCGCCTTGATTGTCGAGGGTCAAAGAGCGTCGACGTGATCAGCCGAGTTGGAGGAGATGCCGGGGGCGCCGTCGTGGATGATCTTGCCGGGGTTCAGGTTGTTGCCCGGGTCGACGCCCTCGAACAGCTTGCGCTGGATGAACACGCCCGCGGGGGAGATGTCCTGGTCGAGCCAGGGGCTGTGCTCCTCGCCGACGCCGTGGTGGTGCGACACCGTCGCATGGTTGTCCATGAACGCCTGCTGGATGGCTCGTTTCACCGCGTCGTAGGTGATCAGGTTCTCCTCGGAGTCGTCCTTGATGGCGAACGTGAAGTACTGGCAGGCGCCCGAGTGGTAGCTGTGGCTGAGGTGACAGAACACCACACCATTGACGCCGCGCTCCTGCATCGCCTTGTGCGCGGCGGCCACGACGTTGGTGTGCAGCTCGGCCGCATAGGCCCAGGGCGTGGTGGTCTCCGACACGTCGGCGACGATGCCCCGGTCGAGCATGAAGTCGCGGATGTAGGGGGTGTCGTACTTCTTCTGGTCGTACAGCGTGCCCGGGCCCTTGCCGACGCCGATGCCGTTGTTGGCCTTGACGATCTTGGCCACCAGGCCCTTCTCGTAGCGCACGTGGTTGGTGGAGCCCTCGTAGCCGACGAACGACAGGCAGATGTTCTCCAGATCCCAGCCCTTCGACTCCATCAGCTTCTGGATCGCCTTGGAGGCCATCGAGCTGATCTTCGACGACTGCTTGCCGTTGGCCATGATGTACTGCGTCTCCAGCGCGTCCGAGACGCGCGCCATCATGACGCTGGCGTCGGACTCGACGATCTGCTGGCAGGCCTTCAGGCCGTCCTCGTAGGTGGCGAAGAAGTAGGCCTGGAGCTCGCGCACCTCGGGAATGCGGTGCACGTTGACCCACGCCTTGGTGATGATGCCGAGGCGCCCCTCGGAGCCCAGCACCATCTCGCGCACGCTCGGGCCCGACGAGTACGACGGCAGCGGGCGCAGTTCCAGCACCTGGCCGGGCATCACCATGGTGAGGCCGCGGGTGATGTCGGCGATGTCGCCGTACTTATCCGACTGCATGCCGGAGCTGCGGGTGGCGATCCAGCCGCCCAGCGTCGACCAGACGAAGGAGTCGGGGTGATGGCCCATGGTCCAGCCGCGGGCGTTGAGCTGAGTCTCCATGTCGGGGCCGAAGACGCCGGCCTCGATCAGAGCCAGGCCGGAGGTCTCGTCGATCTCCAGCAGGTTGCGCATCCGGCCGAGGTTCACCGAGACCACCTGACGGGTCTCGCCAGGCTCAGCCTCCAGCGCGGCGACGATGTTCGAACCGCCGCCGAACGGGATCAGTACGCCGTCGGCCGCGACGACCGCGTCGACCAGCTTGATCACCTCGTCCTCGGTGCCGGGGTAGACCACGACATCGGGCACGCGTCCCAGCTCGCCGCGACGCACGCGCACCAGGTCGCGCACGCCCTTGCCGAAGGCGTGCACCACGCGGGTCTCGTCGTCGGTCTGGACGAAGCGTTCACCGAGGATGGCGTTCAGTTCCGCGCGCAGGCCATCACTCAGCTGGGAGGCAGGAACCTCGAGGGAGCTGAACGGCGGCACCGTGACGGTGGGCTTGGTGATGTCGACGCCGACCTTCTCCAGCACGAACTTGGGGAACTTGGGCTTGTCCTCGTAGTGGTAGGCCTTGCCTTCCTCGCCCCAGCCCCACCATTTCTGCTGCTTCACGCCGTCGATCATCGGGTTTCCTCTTCTTCTGCGTCGGTGCGGGTCTTCTGGGAGCGCGCCGTGCGCTCGATCGCGCTGGTGCGCGCGTACTCCGCCAAGGTCTTCTTGCCGTAGGCGCGGGCTGTCGTGTCGTGCAGCTCGAGCACCTGGCGGCGCATCCGCTCGTTGAACTCGTGGGCGATCTCGCCGGGGAACGGGGTGAGCGGCCGGCCGAACACGACGTGCACCTCCGGTCGGCCCCTCGGCAGGTGCTTCTGCTTCGACGGCCACGCCTCGTAGGCGCCGACCAGCGCCACCGGCAGCGCCGGCACCCCGCGCGAGATGCACAGCGACGCGACGCCCGGCACGAAGGGGCCCATGGCGCCATTGCGGGAGCGCGTGCCCTCGGGGAAGATCAGCAGCGGCACGCCGTCCTCGAGGAGGGTGGCGGACAGGCCGCGCTGCCCCTTGCCGCCCTTGCCGCGGTCGACCGGGAAGCCGTTGATGAACAGCGACATCGCGCCCGACTTCCACCACTTGTCGAAGAAGAAATCGGCGGCGGCCCCGGTGGCCACGAACTTGGACAGCCGGTTGGGCAGCGAGCAGAGGATCAGCGGCGTATCGAGGTGCGACGAATGGTTGCTGAAGACGATGAACGGCGCCTCGACGGTGTCGAGATTGCCCAGCCCGTGCACGTGCACCCGCAACAGCCGCTGCAGGGTGGGCTTGAGCAGCAGGATCTGGGCGGTCTGGCGCGTAGCGGCGCTGGCCTGCGACGTGTAGTGCTTGCGCAGCTTCTGATCGTCGCGGGGCTTGGGTTCCCGCCGCGGCCTCTCCGTGCTGGGCTTGTCGGCCCACCGCTTCTCGACGTCTTTGGCCATCCCCGCTACTTCTTCTTCCGGGAGGCGCTGAGCGCCCGCGAGAAGGCGCGGATGAGGCCGCGTGGGGCATGGACGGACAGGAAGTAGGCGATCTTCCACCTCACCGTCGGCACGGAGACGTATCGTCCCTTCTCGGCATCGGCCAGCGCGCCCTTGACCAGGGTCTCCGGGGAGATCCAGACGATGCCCGGCAGCGAGCTGGCCTTGATGCCCGCGCGCTGGTGGAACTCCGTGCGCACCCAGCCGGGGCAGAGCGCGGTGACGGTGACCCCCTTGTCGCGCAGTTCCAGCCCGAGCCCGTTGGAATAGGTGGTGCACCAGGCCTTCACGGCCGAGTAGTTGCCGGTGTAGATGGTGCCGGCGGTGGACGAGACGTTGATGATCCGGCCTTCGCCGCGCTTCGACATCGCGCGCCCGGCGGCGCCGCCGAGGATCAGCACCGCCAGGCACATCACGTCGAGGGCCTTGGCGTGCAGATCGATGTCGTGGGGGTCCAGCAAGGTGCTGTGCAGACCGAAGCCGGCGTTGTTCACCAGGAGGTCGACGGGGCGGTCGGGATCCTCGACGCGCTGGGCCACCTCCAGCACCTGCGTTCGGTCGGCCAGGTCGGCGGGGAGCACCTCGACGTCGATCCCGTACTCGGCCCGCAGCTCATCGGCGACGCCCTGCAGGCGCTGCTCGTCGCGGGCCACCAGCACCAAATCGGTACCTCTGGAGGCGAGCTCGCGGGCGAAAGCATGCCCGATGCCTGAAGTGCCACCAGTGATCAACGCGGTTGCCATGGGGACTACCGTATCCCTTCGTCGTGCTCCTATAAACCTGTCCACCGATCGCCGACGACCGGTTGGCAGAACTGGACAGCCCGACGCGATCCCCGTTGTGAGTCGGACACAAGGCAGCGTACCGGGCGAGACGGTGCCCCGGTGTATGCCTTAGTGTCGTGCCCGGAAAGGCATGACATGAACTTACGCACCATCCCCCTGTTGGCTTGGATCGGCATGGCCATCGTGCTGGGCATCCTGGTCGGCCCGATCGTGCCGGAATGGCTCGGCAACGTATCGATGACCTACAACTCGATCTTCTCCGGCCTCCTCAGCTTCGTGGTGCCGCTGATCATCCTGGGCCTCGTGATGCCGGCCATCGCGGAGCTCGGCCGTGGCGCCGGCAAATGGCTGGGCATCACCGGCGCGCTCGCCTATGGATCGACGATCCTCGCCGGCCTGCTCGCCTTCTTCGTGAGCACCTGGATCTTCACCCCTGCCTTGCGGGGCACCCAGCTCGCGGCCCTCGGTGAGGGCGATGGATCCGGTTTGACGCCCTACTTTTCGGTGGCATCGTCGCCCACCGGTTCGGCGACCGAGATCGTTCTCGCTCCTGCGATCGACGTGATGTCGGCGCTGATCCTGGCCATCATCCTCGGCATCGGGCTGACCGCCATCCCCAACTCGGTGATGCTGAAGGCGGCACAGGAGTTCCGCACCATCATCGAAGGCGTGATCCGCGCCATCATCGTGCCCGCGCTGCCGATCTTCATCTTCGGTATCTTCCTCGACCTTTCCCGCAGCGGCGAGGCGGTGACCGTGCTCAGCACCTTCCTCGTCGTGGTGATCACCTCCTTCGCGCTCACCCTCGTCGTGCTGATCGTGCAGTACGTGGTGGCTGGAGCCATCGGCGGAGTGAACCCGCTCAAGGCGCTGTGGCGGATGAAGGACGCGTATGCGACGGCGCTCGGCACCTCCTCCTCGGCGGCCACCATCCCGGTGACCCTTGCGTCGGCCAAGAAGAACGGCGTCAGCGAGTCGGTGGCGGGCTTCGTGGTTCCGCTGTGCGCCACCATCCACCTGTCGGGGTCGATGGTGAAGATCACCTGCTTCTCGGTGGCGATCCTGCTGCTGGGCGGCGGGAACGTGTCGTTCGGAGCCTATTTCCCCTTCATCCTGATGCTCGGCGTGATGATGATCGCTGCCCCGGGCGTGCCCGGTGGAGCGATCGCCGCGGCCGCCGGCCTGCTGGTGCAGATGCTCGGCTTCGGTGAGCTGGAGATCGGTCTGATGTTCGCCACCTACATCGCGCTGGACAGCTTCGGCACCGCCACCAACGTCACCGGCGACGGCGCCATCGCGATCATCATGAACAAGCTCACCAAGGGCAAGCTCGCCTTGAAGTCGGACGAGGAACCGACCGCGGTTCCCGCCTGATAGGGCTCCCGGCGCCCTCAGGGACCGGGGTGGGATTCCTGCCCGATTCCGCGCACAACTCGGCCCCTGACACCAGGTGTCAGGGGCCGAGTGCTTGTTGTATCAGGCGCCGATGACGCGGAGGGTCTCCCGTGCCATGGCGAGCTCCTCGTTGGTGGGCACCACCAGGGCGGCCATCGTCGAGTCCTCGGTGGAGATGCGGCGGGGCTGCTTGGAACGGACCTTGTTGGCCTCGGTGTCGATCTTCACGCCGAAGAACGCCAGCCGGTTGACCACGGCCTCGCGGATGAAGCCCGCGTTCTCGCCGACGCCGGCGGTGAAGATCACCGCGTCGCAGCCGCCGAGCACCGCGATGTAGGAACCGATGTAGGTGAGCAGGCGGTGCACGTAGACGTCGCGCGCGGCGGCGGCCACCTCGTTGCCCTCGGCGATCTGGGCCTCCACGTCGCGCATGTCGGTGTAATCGCAGAGGCCGAGCATGCCCGACTTCTTGTTCAGGATCGTGTCGATCTCACCGGCGGAGTAGCCGTAGGTGCTCAGGTAGCGATGCAGACCGGGGTCGACGTCGCCGGAGCGCGTGCCCATCACCAGACCCTGCAGCGGGGTGAGGCCCATGGAGGTCTCCACCGCCACGCCGCCGTCGATCGCGGAGATCGATGCGCCGTTGCCGAGATGGCAGACGATCAGCTTGAGGTCGGCGATGTCGCGGCCAAGGAACTTCGCGGCCTCGGCGGACACGTACTGGTGCGAGGTACCGTGGAAGCCGTACTTGCGGATGGAGTACTTCTCGGCGATCTCGCGGTCGATCGCGTAGGTGTAGGCCTCGGCCGGAAGCTGGGCGAAGAAGGCGGTGTCGAAGATGCCGACGTGCGGCACGTGCGGCAGCACCTCCTGCGCGGCGTTGATGCCGGCGATGGCCGGCGGGTTGTGCAGGGGCGCCAAGGTGGACAGCTTGCGCAGTTCCTCGATGACGGCCTCGTCGATCAGCACCGACTCCACGAAGGAGGAGCCGCCGTGCACGGTGCGGTGACCGACCGCCCGCACATCGTCGAGGCTGGGGCCATGGGTCCGGAACATCTCGACCACCTTGGCCACGGCCTCGGTGTGATTGGCGAACGGCTGCTCGACCTGGAACTCTTCGCCGCCCACCTCATGGGTGATCGTCGACTCGCCCAGCCCGATGCGCTGCACGATGCCGACGGCCAGTGGGCTGACGTGCTCCGGGTCGAGGAGCTGGTACTTGATCGACGAGGAGCCGCAGTTGAGCAGCAGGATGGGCTGGGACACGAGGAATCGCTCTCCTTGTTCGGTGGGATGCGAAAGGCTCAGAGGGTCTGGGCCTGGATCGCGGTGATGGTGATGGTGGAGACGATGTCGTCGACCAGCGCGCCGCGCGACAGGTCGTTGACGGCCTTGTTGAGGCCCTGCAGCATCGGGCCGACGGCCACGGCGCCGGAGTGGCGCTGGACGGCCTTGTAGGTGTTGTTGCCCGTGTTGAGGTCGGGGAAGATGAACACCGTCGCCTTGCCGGCCACCTCGGAGTTGGGCATCTTCTGCCTCGCGACATCCACGTCCACTGCGGCGTCGAACTGGATGGGGCCCTCCACCTTCAGGTGCGGAGCCTTCTCACGAACGATGGCGGTGGCCTCGCGGACCTTGTCGACATCGGCGCCGAAGCCCGAGTTACCCGTCGAGTAGCTCAGCATGGCGACCCGTGGCTCGATGCCGAAGGTCTCCGCCGTCTGGGCGGAGGCGATCGCGATGTCGGCCAGCTGGGCCGGGTTGGGATCGGGATTGACGGCGCAGTCGGCGTAGACCAGCACGCGATCGCTCATGCACATCAGGAACGAGCCCGACACGACGGAGACGCCGGGCTGGGTCTTGATGAACTCCAGCGACGGCCGGATCGTGTTGGCGGTGGTGTTGATCGCGCCGGAGACCATGCCGTCGGCCATGCCCAGGTGCACCATCATGGTGCCGAAGTAGGACAGATCGGCCATCCGCTCGGTGGCCTGCTCGACGGTGACCCCCTTGTGCGAGCGCAGACGCGCGTACTCGTCGGCGAAGCGGGCGAGCAACTCGGGATCCTTGGGGTTGACCACCTCGGCCGTCGACAGGTTGAGGCCCAGCTCTGCCGCGCGACGAGCGATGTGCGGGGCGTCGCCCAGCAGCGTGATGTCGGCGACGCCGCGGTTGAGCACCACGGCCGCGGCCTCCAGCACCCGGTCGTCGGTGGCCTCGGGCAACACGATGCGACGACGGTCGCCGCGCGCCTGCTGCATGATCTGATGCTCGAACATGGTGGGCGTGCGGATCTCGGTGCCGCCAAGATCGATGGCGGACAGCAGCGCGTCCTGATCGACGTAGCTGGAGAACAGCGCCCGGGAGACCTCGATCTTGCGCGCGGAGCCCGTCGAGGTGCCGAAGAGCGTCTGCAGGGTGACGGCGGTGGTGAACGTGTCGAGCGCGGTGCGGGCCACCGGCAGGTCGACCTCGGCGTCGCGGAACAGCACGTCCATCGAGTTGGGGATGTCGAAGCCCCCGGTGAGCACGATGCTGGCGAGCGGTCCGTATTCGGGCGAGCGGTGCGCCATCACGAGGCCCGGCAGCAGATCCAGCCGGTCGGCCGGCATGATCACGGTGGACTCGCGCTTCAGGTAGGGCAGCAGGTTGGGCAGCGTCATGGCGCCAACGATGGTGTGCAGCGACTCGTTCTTGCCGAAGTCCTCGTTGCCCAGCCAATGGCGCGCACCGACGGCCTGGAACTGCTGCTCGATGGACGGCGCGCTCAGCACCTTGTCCTCGGGGATCACGGAGATCGGTACGTCGCGCAGCGCGCGCAGCACCTCGGCGATCTCCTCGCGGCCGCCGGGGTCGGCATGCGTCGCGATGAGCGAGATCACGCGGTTGCTGCGGGCCTCGAACGTCTTCGCGGCGGCGTCGACGAGGCGGCCGACCTCCGCGGGGGAGCGTCCGTCAGCGTTGCAGACGTAGAGCACCGGGCTGTTCAGGTTGGCGGCGATCAGCGCGTTGCGATCGAGCTCGGAAGCCGAGGCGATGTCCTCGAAGTCGGACCCCACCACCACGATGGCGTCGTACTTCTGCTTCAGTTCCGAGTACTTCGCGACGATGGTGTCGATCGCGGCCCCGGCATCGGCCAAGAAGTCGTGGTAGGTGACGCCCAGCGCACTGGACAGGTCTTGGCGCACACCCTTCAAGCTGAGCAGGGCGGAGGTCACCTGGTCTTGGTCGAGGGACTCGACCAGCGGGCGGAACACACCGACCGACCTGACTTGGCGAGAAAACAGATCAACGACGCCCAACGCGATCGACGACTTGGAGACCCGCCGCTCCGATGAGGCAATATAAACGCTCTTGGTCACAGGGGCAGCCTACAATGCCGGACCTCCTTGTGGACGGCAGTCCAACGACTTGCTGTGGCCGTCCTCGGGATCGATTACCGAGTGGAGTCTTCGGCGTCGGCCGGGGCCTGGAGCACCTCGGCGCGCTGCCAGCCGCCGCGTTGCTCGTAGCCGGCCTCGTTCAGATCCTCGGCCAGCTGATCGATCAGCAGATTCTCGTCGGCGATCAGGCCGGAGCGGTACGACGCCCGGGAGATCAGATTGGCCGAGACCGGCGAGGTGGTGAGCTGGAAGAACACGATCAGCACCATGATGCCGAGCGTCCACCAGGTGCGCAGCGCGAACTCGATGCCGAGCACGATGCAGATCAAGCCCAGCACCTGGGGCTTGGTGATCGCGTGCATCTTGCTCAGGGTGTCGGGGAACCGGACCAGCGCGACCCCCGCACCGAGACACAGCAGGGCGCCCACCAGCACCAGGATCGCCCCGATGAGGTCGAAGATCTCGTTCATCACTGCCCCCTCTTGCGGTCGTTCTGCAGGCGGTCGTATTGGCGTCGCTGCACAAGGCGGTCGGAGACCATCCGGGAGATGCCCACGGCCCCCGTGAAGCCGAACATGCTGAGCAGCAGCAGGATGCCGAGCTCGGTGTCGGAGCGGGTGCCGATGATCCAGATGCCGACGGAGGCGATGACCACCGCCACCATCAGGTCGGCGGCGATGCTGCGATCGAGCTGGCTGGGGCCGGCGACGATGCGCCAGATGGCGATCAGGGCGGTGGCGAACAAGGCGGCACCGGCGATGCCGAGGATGATCATCACGGCGAGGCTCACTGCTCCACCTCCCAGTCGTCGGCGGTCTCGTCGGCGCGAGAGGCCGCGAGGCACTTCGCCTCGAACTCGGCCAGCTCCGTCTTGGAGGCGAAGGTGCGCATCACCCGTCGCTCGACGCCGGTGGTCATGGCCTGCACGACGCCGGTCGGGTCGTGCGGATCCATGCCGATCACGTGCAGGTACAGTCTGCGCTTCTTGCGCACCACCTCGACCACGACGGTGCCGGGCACCAGCGAGATCAACGTTGCCACCTGCACTTGGTAGAGGTCGTTGTCGGAGTGGAGATCGACGCGCACGATGCCGGCGCGCAGATCGATCTTCTTCGGCAGCACCATCAGCAGCACCCGGAACGACGAGACCGCCAGGTCGGCGAGCAGGTGTCCGAGCAGCACCAGGAAGTTCAGGGGGCTGAAGCGCCCAGTCCAGAAGATGGGCGGCAGCGGGAAGATCACGGTGACCAGCCAGCCGAGCGCCGCCCCGCCGAGGAAGACCGCGGGACTGAGGCTCGCCCACAGGCAACACCAGATGATGCCCGAGACGATCATGCTCATGGGGCGCGCTCGGAGGCGCCGGCGGACCTTGATCCGACGAGACGGCTCGGCCCCCAGCACGGGGCTGTCGGTGGTGGGGATCTCGCTCATCGCAGCTCCTCCGGAAGGACCGCCGACACGTAGGCATCGCCGTGCAGATACTCGGCGGCGCGCTCGGCGTAGGCGTACAGCGGGCCGGCGAACACCGTCAGGGCGAGGCCGAAGACGACCAGCGCGGTGGTCGCGCCCACCATGAGCGGCGGCATCGGCCGGGTGTCGGCGTCGTCCTCGTCGTCGGCGTCCTTCTCGGCGAACTCGTAGTCCACCTCGTTGACCGCGGTGTCGAGGTCTTTCAGCTCCGACGGGGGAACGCCCCAGAACGCGCGGTTCCACACCTTGGCCATGGCGATCAGGGTGAGCAGGCTGGTGATGATGCCACCCACCATGGTCACCCACACCAGAGGGCCGCCGAAGTCGGCGCCCGCCTGGAGCAGGCCCAGCTTGCCGATGAAGCCGGACAGCGGCGGGATGCCGGCCAGATTCATGGCCGGCACGAAGAACAGCAGCGCCAGCACCGGTGCGGTCTTCAGCAGGCCGCCCAGCCCCTCCAGCGACGAGGTGCCGCCGCGTCGCTCGATGAGGCCGGTGACAAGGAACAGCGTCGCCTGGATGGTGATGTGGTGAGCCGTGTAGAAGATCGTGGCGGCCAGGCCCATCTGGCTGCCGATGGAGATGCCGAAGACCATGTAGCCCAGGTGGGACACCAGGGTGAAGGACAGCATTCGTTTGATCTCCACCTGCGCCACCGCGCCGAGGATGCCGATCACCATGGTGAGCAGCGAGGCCACCATCAGCAGCCCCGTCAGCGGGGACTCGGGGAAGAGGAGCGTCTGCGTGCGGATGATCGCGTAGATGCCCACCTTGGTGAGCAGGCCCGCGAACACGGCCGTCACGGGGGCGGGTGCCGTCGGATAGGAGTCGGGCAGCCAGCTCGACAGCGGGAAGATCGCCGCCTTGATGGAGAACACCATCAGCAGCAGCACCTGGAGCAGCAGCTGCACGGGCTCGGTGAGATCGCCGAGCCGCAACGACAGCTGCGCCAGGTTGATCGTGCCCGTCGCCGAGTAGATCGACGCCAGCGCCAGCAGGAACAGCGACGAGCTCAGCAGGTTCACCACCATGTAGGTGGTGCCGGCGCGGACCCGGTCGGCGGTGCCGCCCAGGGTCAGCAGCACGTAGGAGGCGAACAGGAGGATCTCGAAGCCCACGAACAGGTTGAACAGGTCGCCGGCGAGGAAGGCATTGGAGACGCCGGCGATCAGCAGCAGGAAGGTGGGGTGGAAGATCGAGACGGGGGTCTCGCGCTTCAGCTCGTCGTCGTCCTGGCCGGTGGAGAACACCAGAACCGCCAGCGCTACGACGGAGGCCACCAGCAGCATCAGGGCGCTCAGCCGATCGACCACCAGGGCGATGCCCAACGGGGCGTCCCAGCCGGCCACCCATAGCGTCATCACGTCGTGGTGGTCGGTGTACCAGACGAAGACCGCCGCGATCGCCACCACCGCGGTGAGGGAGAGCACCGAGATCGCGCGCTGCAACCGAGGACGGCGGGGCAGGGCGAGCGCCACCGCCGCACCGAAGATCGACAGCAGCATGGGGAGGGGGAGCAGGTTCGTCATTCGCTCACCACATCCTCGCCCTCGTCGGAGAACTTCGTTTCTTCATAGGATTCGGAGGCCTCGTCGGCCTCGGCCAGGTGGCGGATGCGCGCGTCCTCCACGTCGTCGGCCACCTCGTCGTGCCCATGCAGCTGGAAGCTGCGATAGGCCAGCGTCAGCACGAAGGCCGTGACAGCCAACGTGATCACGATCGCCGTCAGCACCATCGCCTGGGGCAAGGGATCGGACATGTCCCCGGGATCGGTCTTGCCGAGGATCGGGGAGCCGCCACGGGCGCCGCTGGCGATCAGGAACAGCACGTTGACGCCGTTGCTGGTGAGGATCACGCCGATCAGGATGCGGGTCAGCGACCGCTCGAGGAGCAGGTAGATGCCGCACGCGACCAGGACGCCGGCCGCGATGGCGAGGGTCAGGTTGGCGCTCATCGGCGGCCTCCCGGAAGGGCCTTGGCCGAGTTGATCAGGGGCAGCGGGGCGCGCTGCTCGCTGGCCTGCACGTCGATGCCGGAGCCGAGGCTGCGCGCCACGTCCAGCAGCATGCCGACCACCACGAGATAGACGCCGACATCGAAGACGGTGGAGCTCACCAGGTGCAGTTCCCCGAACAGCGGCCAGGTGCTGCCCCACGGCGTCGTCCAGGTGTCCGGGCCGGGGATGTCCAGGTGCCACTCGTAGGTTTGCAGGATCACCCCTCCGAAGAACACCGGCACCACGGCCGTGCCGATCGTCAGCAGGAGGCCGGAGCCCAGCAGGCGACCGGCGTCGAAGGGAGCGGCCTCGTCGAGCTCGTGCCGGCCGGCGGCGAGATAGCGGATCATCAGCGCCATGCCCGCCACCAGGCCACCTGCGAACCCGCCGCCCGGCGCGTTGTGCCCGGCCAGGAGCAGGTAGAACGACACCAGCACCAGGATCGGGAACAGGATGCGGGTGGCCACCTCGAACACCAGGGAACGCACGATCGGCGACAGGGTTTGCCCGCCGCGCAGCCACACCCCCGGGGAACTATCGGCCTGCTGCTCCTGATCCCTGGCGCGTAGGGCTTCGCGGGTGCGAGTCACCTTCCCGGAGCGAGTCTGGATGAAGATCAGCGACGCGACGCCCGTCGCCGCGATCACCAGCACACTGATCTCGCCGAAGGTGTCCCAGGCGCGGATGTCGACCAAGGCCACGTTGACGATGTTCTTGCCATAGCCGAACTCGTAGGCGGCCGTCTTCCAGCCCTCGGAGATGGGCTCGGCGATCCGGGCCCCGGAAGCCACCAGCGCGACGAGCGTGACGGTGAGGCCGGCGGCGGCCGCCACCAGCACCCGCCACCAGCGCGTCGAGGTGAGCGGACGGTTGGTGAAGTAGCGCGGCAGCCTGCGGATCACCAGCACGAAGATGATGAGTGAGACCGTCTCGACGAGCACCTGGGTGAGCGCCAGGTCGGGCGCGCCGGCGATCACGAAGAGCATCGCCAACCCGTATCCCGTGACGCCGGTGAGCAGCACCGCGCGGATCCGGCCGCGCGACTTGGCCGCGGTGAAGGCGGCCGCCATGATCACGATCGCCACCAGCACCTGGGCGGGGGAGTCGGCGGGCCGGTACTGCGGCCACACCCGGATGCGGAGCATCGCGTAGGTGGCCAGCGTGATCAGCGTCACCAGGATGGTGCCGAGGTAGATCGGCAGCGAGCCCCGCTGGGTGCGCGCGGTGGTCTCGACGGCGAGCCGGTCGAGCCCGCGCATGGAGCGGTGGTACATCTCCTCGGCCGCCATCACGTCGGGGAAGGAGGCCTGGGTGCGGGCGATGATGTCGCGGGCGAGGAACAGCCCGATGCCGAGGCCCAGCGCGGTGAGCGACATCACCAGGGGCCAGGTCACGCCGTGCCAGAGGGCCAGGCCGTGGGGCTTGTAGCCCGTGGGAATGGTGGCGGCATAGGGCAACAGCAGATCGGTGAGCTGATGGCCGAGGAAGCCGCCGCCCAGGCTGGCCAGCGTGATCACCGATGGGATGGCCACCATGCCGCGCGCCGGCCGGTGCCAGCTCAGCACCGGACCGCCGTCCTTGGGGGCGAACGCCCCCCCACCACCAGCGCAGGCTGTAGGCGACCGTGAGCATCGCGCCGAACACCAGAGCGAAGGCCAAGGCCGTCGCCCCCAGAGGGGTGATCGTGCCGACGTCGCCCTCCACGAGCAGCACGATCGCCTCGAAGGCCGACTCCTTGGTCACGAAGCCGATCAGCGGCGGCACGCCCGCCATCGAGAGCGCGGCGAGGCCGCCGACGATGGCCAGCCACGGGGCGCGGTAGCCCACCCCGTTCAGCTCCTTGAGGTTCCTGGTGCCGGCCGAATGGTCGATGATGCCGACGCACATGAACAGCGTCGACTTGAACAGCGCGTGCGCCACGACCGTGGCCAGGCCCGCGAGTGCGCCGGCCTTGGTGCCCATGCCGAGCAGCAGCACCATGAAGCCCAATTGGGAGACGGTGCCGTAGGCGAGCAGCAGTTTCAGATCCACCTGACGCAGCGCGCGCCAGCCGCCGACCAGCATGGTGGCGGTGCCCAGCAGCAGCACCGTCGGGCGGAAGTAGGGCACCGTCGCGAACGCGGGTGCCAGCACCGCGACGAGGTAGACGCCAGCCTTCACCATGGCGGCGGCGTGCAGGTAGGCGGAGATGGGCGTCGGTGCGGCCATCGCGCCCGGCAGCCAGAAGTGGAACGGGACGAGAGCCGACTTGCTGAGCGCGCCCACCAGCATCAGCAGCGCGCCAGCGGTGGCGAGCGCTCCGGAGGGTGGGTCGAGCAGCAGCTCGGACAGCGAGTAGGTGCCGGACGTCTCACCCAGTGCGACGATGCCCAGCAGCATCGCCAGGCCGCCGGTGGTGGTGACGATCAACGCCGTCTGGGCCGCACCGCGGTTGGCGCGACGGGTGGGGTCGTGGCCGATCAAGATGTAGGAGAAGACTGTCGTCAACTCCCAGAAGACGAACAAGGCCACCAAGTTGTCGGCGGTCACCAGGCCCACCATGGTGCCCGCGAAGAGGGTCAGGATGGACGCGCTGCGGGTGTGCATCTCGTCGGAGAAATACCAGCGGCAGTACAACAGCACCGCGACGCCGATCCAGGTGACGATCAACCCCAACACCCATTGCACCAGCCCGATGCGCACGTCCAGCGAGACGCCCAGCGCTGGAATCCACTCGACTCTGTCGACGTAAGCCTGCCCCGACGTGATCGTCGAGGTGAGAGTGAGGAGCCAGATCCCGGTGGCCAGAGGGGCCAGCGACAGAACGAAGTAGGCGCGCGCTCCCAGCCAGCGAACAAGAAGGGGCGTCAAGACGCCCAAGATCGCATGGAACGAGATCAGGGCGAAAAGCACGCGCAAAGGCCCTTCCTGTAGGCGGGTCTGGTGGCGCGCCCTAGTTTAGCGGGTGGGCACGACCGTCGTGTTACGGATGGGGTTCGACCACCGCCATCGTGCTCTTCGAGGTGCACCCACCCACGCTCTTCGAGGTGCGAGGCCGTTCGCGGCCGAGCCTCGAGGAGAGCGTGACGGCGCTTGAGGGCTTGTGGTCGGGGACTCTGGTCACGTCCGTCGTGTTCCGGATGGGGTCTGCTCCCGCCCGGCCGCCTCACGGCGCTTCGCGCGTGCTGGACGGCTTTTACGCCCACCACACCCACTCGCAGACCCCATCCTCCACACGACTACGCGTTCGGCTGCCGGTCGCTCTCCTCGAGGCTGCGGCTTCGGGGCTCGTCCGGGTGCTGAGGAGCGAGGTACGAGCGTCTCGAAGTACGCCCCAGCGCCTCCGCACCTCGAAGAGCGTGAAGGCGGACCCCATCCTCCACACAACTTGGCTCTTCGGCTGCCGGTCGCTCTCCTCGAGGCTCCGCTGCGCTCCGCACCTCGAAGAGCGTCATGTGGTCGCGGTCAGGTGGCGGATTTGCGGAGGGCTTCCGGCTGCCAGATGCACGTCGGGTCGGAGGCAAGGGGGTCTCCTGCCATGGCGTAGGCGCGGGCACGAGAGCCGCCGCAGATCCAGTTGAACTCGCATTTTCCGCATTTGCCGGAGTAGCCGGCGGGGTCGCGCAGCGACTTCATCATCGGCGCCTCCGCGTAGATCTCGTGGAAGGGCTGCTCCTTCACCGAGCCGCAGCGCACCGGAAGGAAGCCCGACGGGTAGACGTCGCCGATGTGGTCGACGAAGGCGAAGCCGCGCCCGGAGTTCACTCCGATCGGCGGACGCGGTGGGCGGCGCTCGGTGACCTCTCCCAGCAACTCGTCGGTGGTGCGCATCAGCCAGTCGTGCAGTTCGCCCGTCTTCGGCATGGGCTTCCCAGCGGCGCGGGCGTCGTCGCGCTGGATGGCCACGCGGCGGTAGTTGGGGGCCTCGGTGACCTTGACGGCGATCCGGTCAGAGACGTCGTGCAGCCAGTGCAGCACGTCCTCCATCTCCTCGGGGTTGAGGGGCTCGAGGTTGGAGCCGCGCCCCATCGGCACCAGGAACAGCAGGTACCACATCCACGCGCCCATCTCCTTGACCGTCTTCAGGATGTAGGGCAGCTCGTGCAGGTTGTTCTTGCAGATGGTGGTGTTCACCTGAAAGCGGAAGCCGTGCTTGACCACGAGCTTCGCGGCCTCCATCGAATCGGCGAAGGTGCCGTCGATGCCGCGGAAGGAGTCGTGGGTCTCGGGGGTGGCGCCGTCGAGGGAGATCGAGAAGGCGTTGACGCCGGCCTCGCGCACCGAGGCGAGGCGCTCGTCGGTGAGCAGTGGTGTCACCGACGGGGACAGCGCGATAGGCAGTCCGACCGACTTGCCGTAGGCGATCAATTCCTCCAGGTCGGGGCGCTCGAAGGCGTCGCCGCCGGAGAGGATCACGATGGGACGTGGGGTGCCGTAGGCGGCGAAGTCGTCGAGCAGCGCCTTGCCCTGCTCGGTGGTGAGCTGGCGCGGATCGGCCTTGGTGAACGCGTCGGCGCGGCAGTGCTTGCAGGCCAACTGGCACGCACGGGTGACCTCCCAGACGATGACGTGGGGTCGCTCGCCCGGATCGTGATGCAGAGTGCGCACGACGCCCTTGCGCGCGGTGTGCGGGTGACCGCCCGGATGTCCTCCGGGGTGCCCGCCAGGATGACCACCGGGATGTCCCCCCGGATGCCCGCCAGGGTGCCCCGTCGTGGGGTCGGCGGCTCCGGGATGCGTGGTCGGCTGTGCTGTCATGCCATTGATCCTACGACTTGTCGTAATTCCACCGACGGCACCCCCTGCCTAGTCCTTTCCCTTCTTATCCGTGCACAAATCTGCGTATACGCGAAGGCCTCGCGATATACGGGAGGCCTCAACGCAGGTGCAGATGTGTGCACGTATGCCCAGCGAATGGGCGGGTGGGCACGGAGGGCACTAGGGTCTGAGTGAGAGCTCCCGCCAGTGGGTGACACCTACTGCGGCGCACTGGATGGCGACCTGGCTTCGTTATCGAACTCACTGGCATGTCCAATGGCAGTTTCGTTCTCTGCCTTGCCATGTCATCCATCCAGTACGTCCTCGCTACGGCCCCACCCACTGGCGGGAGCTCTAACAGGATGAAGGGGTACTTGGTGAAGGGCATCACTGTTTTTTCGGGCTCGGCGCATCCGGGGTTCGCGGACGAGATCTGCGCGAAGCTGGGGGTGCCCCGTAGTCCGGTGGCCATCTCGCGGTTCAGCAACGACTGTCTGCAGGCGCAACTGCTGGCCAACTGCCGCCAATCGGATGTTTACATCGTGCAACCGCTGATGCCGCCCACGCAGGAGCACCTGATGGAGCTGTTGCTGATGGTCGACGCGGCTCGCGGGGCGTCGGCCGGCCAGATCACGGCGGTGATCCCGCACTACGCGTATGCGCGCTCGGACAAGAAGGACGCCTCGCGGATCTCCCTGGGCGGGCGTCTGGTGGCGGACCTCCTGTCGACCGCCGGCGTACACCGGGTGCTCACCATGAACCTGCATGCGCCGCAGGTGCACGGCTTCTTCTCGGTGCCGGTGGATCACCTGACGGCGCTGGGCGTGATCGCCGACCACTATCGCAAGCGCGACCTCACCAACCACGTTGTCGTCTCGCCCGATCTTGGCAACGCGAAGCAGGCGACGCTGCTGGCGCGCCTGCTGAACCTGCCCGTCGCGGCGGGTTCCAAGCAGCGCCTAGGCGACGACAAAGTGGTGATCGACAACATCGTCGGCGACGTTCAGGGCAAGAAGGCCATCGTGCTCGACGACGAGATCGCCACCGGTGGCTCGATCCTGGAGATCGTCAACCGGCTGCAGGACTTCGGCTGCGTCGGCACCTCCGTCGCCTGCACCCACGGGCTGTTCACCGGCAACGCGGTGGAGCGGCTCACCGGCAGCGACGCGATCTCCGAAGTGGTGGCCACCAACACGGTTCCCGCCCCCGAGAAGTTCCCTGGCCTGACGGTGCTGTCCGTGGCCGGGCTTTTCGCGGGTGCCATCGATCGCATCCACCGTGGCAAGTCCGTCGCCAAGCTGTTCAAAGGCGTCGATCCCGCCTATTCCGAGCCCCCGGTGCCGGAGGGGCTTTTCTAGTCCCCAGCCCCCGTCCGATTCGAGAGCTACTCCGGCACCGAGTTGCGGAAGACGGCCCGGAACTGGGCTCGGAAGTTGGCCGCCGGGCTGAGCGGCCAGCGGTGCATCACGTACTCCGTGGCCGCGTCGACGGTGAGCTGGCGGCTGCTGTTGCCGAGCCGTGCCCAGAGTTCGGGCGTCGCGGACTTGTTGGGACGGAAATAGGTAGGCGTCGGGCCCGGTGGAGCGGTGACGCGGCAGACATCGGCCGGGGTGCCGTCGGACGAGGGCAGCGTCGTGAACTCGACCTGCACCAGAGCCGCGACGTGCTGGCCGAGGGTGTTGGAGAGCAGGTCGCGCAACCAGAGCTCGTAGCGATCGGCGTCGGGGGCCTTCATCGTGGCGAAGTCCGGCTCGAGGCCCAGGGGTGTGCCGTCGTCGTCGACGCCGATCAGCAGGGTGCCGCCGTCGGTGTTGAGGAAGGCGCACACGGTCTTGGCGATGACCTGCTCCATCCGGTCGTCCTTCTTACCGGTGTGCAGGTTGACGCGTGCGGTGGACTTGAACTCGACGCGGTCGGACTCTCCGGCCTTCAGCAGTTCCGGGACGGAGCCGCGCTGCGGGCGTTGGAAGTGCGTCACGAGCGCGCCGTAGAGCGCGATGCCCAGCAGCGACATGCCCAGCGAGGTCAGCAGTGTCAGCGCGCTCCACAAGGGTGACGTCGTGCCGGTCCAGCTCAGCAGCAACAGGCCCACCGCCATCCCCATCAGACTGATGACGATCGACGTGGAGCCGCGCAGTCGTGCCCGACCGCGCAGGATCCGGTGGGCGACCAGGCTGAGGCCCCAGGCGACGAGCAGTGAGATCAGCAGGAAGACCGCGACGGTTTGGAGAGGGGCGTCCGGTAGCGCTGGTGGGTTCATCGCGGTCCTCGGGATCGGAGAGTAAAGATCGACACCATGATATCATTGCCCCACCCCGGTGTCGCCGCGGCGAGGGCGGTAGATAGGCTCTGGAGTGACTTCCCAGTGTCGGGAGAGGTCGACGACGATCGTCGACCGAACTGCAGCTGACAAGCCTTTTTAAACAAGATTCTGCTTCCGAAATGGATGAGGTGCTTTCCGTGACCGTCACCACTTCTCGTGCCCTTCTCGAAACCGGCAACCTAGCGGGCGTCGAGGCCCTGCGCGCCGTTCTCGGCACCGAGGCGGTGAGCACGCGCGAACTCGACAGGATCGCCCTGGCGGTGGACGCGTCGCACTACCTGCGCGCTCCCGATGCGGTGATGCGGGCGACGTCGGTGAACGATGTGGCCACCGCCATGCTGATCTCCTCCCAGCTCGGCTGGCCGCTCACGCTGCGCTCCGGAGGTACCAGCCTGTCGGGCCAGGTGCTCTCGGAAGGGCTCACCGTCGACGTGCGGCGCCACTTCCGCAGCCTCGAGGTGCTCGACGACGGCGCCCGCGTGCGGGTGCAGCCCGGCATGACCATCCGGCAGGTGAACGTCGCGTTGGCCAGGCATCGCACCAAGCTGGGCCCAGACCCGGCCTCCGAGATCGCATGCACCGTCGGCGGCATGATCGCCAACAACTCCTCGGGCATGACCTGCGGCACGGTGGCCAACGCCTATCGCACCATCGAGTCGATGGTGATCGTGCTGCCCAGCGGCACCGTCGTGGACACCGCCTCGCCCACCGCCGACGTCGACCTGCGCGCCAACGAGCCGCACCTGGTGGAGGTGCTGGAGCGGCTGCGCGAGGAACTGCGTCGCGAACACCACGAGGCCGACATCCGGCGCCGCTACGCCATCAAGAACACCATGGGCTACGGCCTCAACTCGTTCCTCGACTTCGACACCCCGGTCAAGATCCTCGAGCACCTGATGATCGGCTCCGAGGGCACGCTGGGCTTTGTCGCGGAGGCCACCTTCCGGACGGTGAAGGTGCCGGCCCGCACCGCGACTGGCCTGCTGCTGTTCGAGAGCCTCGCTGCGGCCACGACGGCGCTGCCCGCGTTGGTCTACTCGGGCGCGGACGTCGTCGAGCTGATCGACGCCGCCTCCATCCGTGCCATGGGCGAGGATGCCAGAGGCGTGCTGCCCGAGGGCTTTCAGCCCGCCAACGAGGCCTCGCTGCTCGTCGAGTACCAGGCCGACGACGCCGACGGCATCGCCGAGCGGATCCAGACCGGAAACGACGTCTTCGCTGGCCTGGGTGGCCTGGCGTCGTCGCCGGAACTCACCGAGGAAGCGGCGCGCCGCGCCCAGATGTGGGTGATGCGCAAGGGCCTTTACACCAAGGTGGCGCGCAACCGTCCGAAGGGCACGGCCGCGCTGCTCGAGGACGTCGCGGTGCCGATGGAGCAGCTGGGCGGCGTGTGCTCCGAGCTGCACACCTTGTTCGATGCGCACGGCTACGAGGACGCCGTCATCTTCGGTCACGCCAAGGACGGCAACATCCACTTCCTGGTGACCGAGGACTTCGCCGGGCCCGAGTCGCTGAAGCGCTACGACGACTTCACCGAGGACATGGTGGAGCTGGTGCTGAACAACGAGGGCACGCTGAAGGCCGAGCACGGCACCGGCCGGATCATGGCGCCGTTCGTGCAGCGCCAGTACGGCGACGAGCTGTACCAGGCGATGTGGGACGTGAAGAACGCCTGCGATCCCCAGCGCATCCTCAATCCCGGGGCGGTGCTCACCGAGGATCCGCAGCAGCACCTCAGGCACATCAAACCCACGGCGCCCGTGCGCGCGGTGCTCGACGACTGCGTCGAGTGCGGCTACTGCGAGCCCGTCTGCCCCAGCCAGCACCTCACCACCACGCCGCGTCAGCGCATCGTTGTGCAGCGCGCCATCGCCGCGGCCGAGGCGGCGGGGGAGAAGGAACTGGCGGCGTCGCTGAAGAGGCAGGAGGTCTACGACGTGATCCAGACCTGCGCGGTCGACGGCATGTGCTCGACGGCGTGCCCGGTGCAGATCAACACCGGAGACCTGGTGCGCGATCTCCGTCGCGAGAACCAGAACGCGGTCCTGGATGCGGGCTGGAACGTCGCCGCGAAGCACTGGGACACCGTGCTGACGGTGGCGTCGGTGGGGATGAGCGTCACCGAGAAGGTGCCGACGCCGCTGGTGCGCGGTGCGCTGGGCGTCGCCCGGGCGGTAGTGGGCACCGATGTGGTGCCGACGCTGTCCAAGGAATTGCCCGGCGGCGGGCCCGTGCGCCGGCCGGCGCCCGCGGGCGCGGCGGATGCGATCTTCCTGCCGGCGTGCGTCGGCACCATGTTCGGCTCGCAGCACGCCTGCGGCACCGGCGTGGCCGGCGCGGTGCGCCAACTGGCCGAGCGCGCGGGACTGGTGCTCAGCACTCCCGCGGGCGTGTCCGAACTGTGCTGCGGCACCCCGTGGAAGTCGAAGGGCCTGGCCAAGGGCTACGACACCATGAAGACGAAGCTGGTCGCCTGGGTGCGGGAGCACACCCGGGACGGCGCGCTGCCGCTGGTCTGCGACAACGTCTCCTGCACCGAGGGCATCATCGTCGCGCTGAAGAACGCCGGCGTGACGGGAATCCGGGTGCTGGATGCCACCGAATGGGTGGCCGAGCACGTCGCACCGCGGCTGCCTCGGGTATCCAAGGCGCACAAGGCCGTGGTGCATCCCACCTGTTCGTCGACGCAGCTCGGGGTCAACGACGCGCTGTTGTTCCTTGCCGGTTTGGTGGCCGATGAGGCGGTCGTGCCCGACGGATGGCGCTGCTGCGCCTTCGCCGGAGATCGGGGTCTGCTGCACGAGGAGCTCACCGCCACGTCGACGCGCGACGAGGCCGCCTCTGCCCGTCGTGAGGACGCCGAGCTGTACCTCAGCTGCAACCGGACCTGCGAGTTGGGCATGACCCGAGCCACGGGAAAGGTCTACACCCACGTGTTGGAGGAGTTGGCCGCTCGCGTCTTAGGAAAGTCGTAGTCAGGTGCGTAAGGTCGTCCTTATTCGACCCCGCTCGCATGGTGAGACAACGCGTCTGAGATGATGTGTTCAAGCGGGCAGGTAGCGTCCACTACCGGCTCGACAAGGGAAGATCGGCGGTATCCCGGTTTCTTCGCCGATCAGCCCGATGGGAAGAGAACCCGCACCACGCAACGGCGCGAAGGTGCGGGCTCTTTCATGTCCCCTCCAGGCTCTTCGAGGTGCGACGAAGGAGCCTCGAGGAGAGCGAGCGCGACTTTTGGCTGGAAGTGTTCTTCGGCTGCCGGTCGCTCTTTTCGAGGCTACGGCTTCGGGGCTCGTCCGGGTGCTGAGGAGCGAGGTACGAGCGTCTCGAAGTGCGCCCAACGCCTCCGCACCTCAAAGAGCGTGGGGGAGGTGCGGGCTTTTTCGTGGTTACTCGCCGGCGAGGGCGGAGACCCAATCGGGGGTTTCGGCGAGGCCGGTGGCGGGTACTTCGGCGTCGGCGTCGGGGATGGTGCAGTCCGGCTTCACGCCGGGCTCCGGGCCGAACTCGCGACCGTCGAAGACGACATCCTTGACGAAGTCGTAGTAGGCGTCGTGCTCGCCGGTGTCGTAGGGGTTGTCGAGGGCGCAGCGGCCGACGTAGTAGCCGACGGCGTCGGCGAAGGTCTCGGAGTCGTTGTCCGCGTAGCTGCTGAACTTGCCCTCAGCTCGGTAGAGCTTCTTGAAGTCTTGCCAGTAGGCCGGGTTGGAGTGCCGATCGGAGTTCCACACGTGGGCGAACTCATGGGCAACCAGACGCACCAGGCGACCCTCGTCGCCGGCGTCCAGCGCGCGCTGGAACTTGCTGAAGTCGAGGGAGACGTGGTTGCCCTTGGAGAGGCTCCAGTCACCCCAGGCGTAGCCCGAGATGGCGGCGGCGTTGACGCCGACGTTGCCGTCGACCTTCTTCTGCAGCGTCTTGCGGTAGTCCGTGCACTCGACGGCGTCGAAGGTCTCCCACAGGATCTTGATCGAGTGGAGGTTCTTCTTTGTCCACTGATCGCCGGTCAGTTCGAAGCCGAAGTTCTTGGTGAACGCCTTCTTGATCTTCGCGATCGAGGCGTCCTCGGGCCACTCATGCGTCGAAGCGCAGGGTGCGGGAATGCCTTCAAGCGGGGCAACAGGTTCGGGCGCCGTGGGAAGGGCGTGGGCGCTGCTAGCGAACCCGGCGATGGCAAGACCGGCCAGAACGGCCGACAAGAGCTTGCGCACAGGGGGGACTCCAATCGGGGTGGCACTGTCGAGGGGGGAGTGCCGCAGATAAGAATCTCTTAGGAATCTCAGAAATGCAAATCGGTTATCCACAGGAACGCGACCGAGCTCGACAAGGTCCGGAAGAGCGGTGAACGGGGGCGTGGTTCACGGCTCGGATGGTGGAAAACGGAAGCGTACGCGGAGGATTACAGTTGCCCTCATGACCCTCTTTGACGTCCGACGCACCGCTACGCCCACCTCCGACGAAGACCGTCGCAAGGCTCTGGCTGATCCGGCCTTCGGGAGGTACTACGTAGACCACATGGCGATCGTCGACTACACGGAGGGCCTCGGGTGGCAGAACCCCCGGATCGAGCCCATGGCCGACTTCGCGATGCATCCCGCCGCGGCCGTGCTGCACTACGGGCAGGAGATCTTCGAGGGGCTTAAGGCCTATCGTCGCGACGACGACAGCGTCTGGCTGTTCCGTCCCGAGAAGAACGCGGCGCGCTTCGTCCGCTCGGCCCAGCGACTGGGGATGGCACCGCTGCCGGAGGAGACCTTCCTCGCCGCCGTCACTCAGCTGGTGGAGCTGGAGGCCGCCTGGGTGCCGTCGGGGGAGCAGGAGCAGAGCCTCTACATCCGCCCGTTCCAGATCGCCTCCGAGCCGTACCTCGGCGTGCGCGAGGCCAACAACTACCGCTTCGCCGTCATCGCCTCGCCCGCCGGCCCGTACTACTCCGATGCCATGAAGCTGTGGGTCACCCCCAACTTCACCCGTTCCGCCCCCGGCGGAACCGGCACCGCCAAGTGCGGCGGCAACTACGCCGCCAGCCTGATCGCCGCCCAGGAGGCCTACGAGCACGGCTGCGGCCAGGTGCTCTGGACCGACGGTGCGGAGCACAAGTGGCTGGAGGAGTGCGGCACCATGAACGTCGCCATGGTCACCTCCGACGACGAACTGCTCACCCCCGCGCTGGGCACCATTCTCGACGGCGTCACCCGCGACTCGATCCTGAAGCTGGCCCCCGACCACGGCCTCACCGCCGTCGAGCGAGCGATCTCCGTCGACGAACTGCTGGCCGGTCTGGCCAGTGGCTATATCAAGGAGGTGTTCGCCTGCGGCACCGCCGCGGTGGTCACCCCCATCGTCGGCTTCAACACCCCGGATCGCGGCGAGTACGTCGTCGGCAACGGCGCGGTGGGCCCGATGACCCAGGAGATCCGCGCGCACCTGGTCGACATCCAGTTCGGCCGCGCGGAGGACAAGCACGGCTGGACGGTGAAGGTCGCCTGAGGATTAGCCCTTGGCGAGGGCATCCTTCATGGATTCCGGTCCCCAGGACAGGATCTGGGCGCCGTCGGCTGCGTCGAGCAGGACGGCGTTGCCGTGCCCTATCCAGAGCCGGCAGCCCTTCCGCGGGTCCGCGGCGACGGTGTAGCCCGCCTCTTCGGCGCTGTCGGTGATCGCGTCGAGGACGACATGAGGGTCATCCTCGGCGAACATCACGGCGGCTTCGGTGGCACCGGTGATGTCGAGGTCGTCCGGTAGCCGGATGCCGGTGGGAACGAGAACCTTCTGCGCGCCCACTGTCGTCCATTCGACGCTGACCCCTTCGCGCACGAAGTCGGGCGTGGGCGACGGGGAGGCGAGATAGGCGCCGCCCGGACTGGCCGGAGGAACGTTGTCGCCCCGGGGTGCGCACCCGACGACGCCCGCCGCAGCGCACACGACGGCCGCGGCGCCAGCGAGAGGTTTCCAAGCCATGCCGCCAGCCTAGAAACCTCGTTCAAGCCCTCCGGAACACGACGATCTGGATCACGGCTCCCGACCACCAATGGTTCCTGCGGATTCTCGCGTTGGGTCTTTTCGAGGCTCGGCCGCGGACGGCCTCGCACCTCAAAGACCGTGATGGTGACGCCCTCTGAGGTGCGGAGGCGCTGGGCGAGGAACACATGACGCTCTTCGAGGGGCTCGGCCGCGGGTGGCCTCGTACCTCGAGGAGCGTGGTCAGAGGGTCAGGCCGGCGAAGATGTCGGTGGCGGGGCCGTCGGAGGGTGGGAACGGGGTGCCCCAGCCGAGCTGGTAGGCGTCGCCGGCTCCGTCGAGCTCCTGGACGATCTGGTAGAACTGCCAGAACTCGCCCTCGGTGGACACCTGGCTGCGGTAGCTGAACAGGGCGTTCCGGGCCCGGTCGAGGTAGCCGTCGATGGGCACTACCGCCACGATCTCATCCGCCTTCGGGCCGAAGGAGTCCTCGTCGCGCTCCTCGTCCGCCCAGAGCGTGAGCCCGCGCTCCTTGGCGATCGCGAAAGCCTTCGCCCACAGCGGGGTGTTGTGCGAGATGTAGAGCAGCCGACTGGCCTGCCACGGTTCCCCCAACTCGGGACGGTGCACGGGAGAGGCGGCCAGCATCATGGCGTAGACGGTCACCCGATGCGCCTGGATGTGATCGGGATGCCCGTAGTTACCGCGCTCGTCGTAGGTGACGATCACCTGGGGGCGGCGGTCGCGGATGACCTCCACCAGGTGGTTGGCGGCCTCCAGCAGATCCGCGTGCCAGAAGGCACCCTCCGGGATCTCCGACGGGGCGATCGCGTTGCCGAACTCGTCGCGGCCCATGCCGGTGTCGTGGTAGTGGCCGATGCCGCCGAGGTAGACGTGGTCGGTGAGGCCGATGTAGGCCATCGCGTCGACGATCTCCCGGCTGCGGTGCTGCCCCAGCTCGTAGGGGGAGTAGTGCTGCCACTCGGGCACCAGGATCTCGCCCATCTCACCCAGCGTGCAGGTGACCAGCGTCACCTGGGCGCCCTCATCGAGGTAGCGGGCCATGGTCACGCTCGACTGGCTCGACTCGTCGTCGGGATGGGCATGCACGAGTAACAGGCGACGATCATTCACGCCGACAACATTAGGTGCGCTGTCAAGGCGCTTCGTCTCTCTGGGTCGGCGGGTTCCGTGCACAGATCTGCGTATCTGCGAAGGCCTCGCTATAGAGAAGGTCTCGACGCATACGCAGATCTATGCACGGAAGGCAAAGGGTGTGTCGGCGCACGGCACCGGGCAGCCGAAAGCCATGCCACTATTGAGCCCATGGAAATCCGCGCTCTCGAGGAGAGCTCCTGGGGCACGGCCGAATGGCCGCTCGGGGCTCATCCGCACCACGACGGGGTGACTTTCGCCGTATACGCACCCGACGCCACCCGGATCCAGCTCGACATCTACGAGCAGGCCCTCGGCACCGATCCCGTCGCCAGCTACCTGCCGGCGAAGGGCGACGACGGCATCTGGCGTGCCCGGCTCCAGGGCCTCCAGCTGGGCACCATGTACACCTACCGGGCGTGGGGCACGAACTGGACCTACGACGAGGACTGGGAGCCGGGCTCCGAGCTGGGCTTCGTCGCCGACCTCGATGAGGACGGCAACCGCTTCAATCCCAACAAGTCGCTCTTCGACCCGTACGCGCGCGAGATCAGCCACAACGTCTACTCCGACGAGCTGTTCGACTTCGACGTCGACGACGGCGTGTTCGGCACCGGCGGCGACGACTACCACGGTCGTCCGCGCCGTCTCACCGACACCGGCCCCTATGTGCCGAAGGGCATCATCGTCGCCGAACCGCTGCCGCGGAAGCCCCGGCTGGCCCTGCCGCCGCAGGACGCCACCATCTACGAGGTGCAGACCCAGCAGCTCTCCGGCCACCCGTCGACGGCGCGGCTCTCGGAGCTGCTGGCCGACGAGCCTGGCTTCGAGGGTGTGGTGGACATTCCCGAGGAGTACCGGGGCACCTACCGCGGCGCCGGCATGATGGCTCCGTACCTCAAGGGCCTGGGCTTCAACACGGTCGAGTTGCTGCCGGTGCACGAGACCAACACGTCGGAGTCGGCGCGCGCGGGCAAGACCAACTCCTGGGGGTACATGACGCTGGGCTTCTTCGCGCCCAATCGCTCGTACTCGTCGGACACCTCGCCCGGCGGACCCACCCGCGAGTTCCGCGAGATGGTGGACGCGTTCCACGAGCACGGCATCGAGGTGTACCTCGACGTGGTCTACAACCACACGGCCGAGGGCGGCAACTGGAACGGCGACGTGAACACCACCGGGTTCACCAGCCTCGGCGGCTTTGCGACGGCCACCTACTACTCGATGACCTCCGGCCATCTGCTCGTCGACGGCGCCACCGGCACCTCCAACCAGCTTAACTACTCCTCCGAGGCCGCCCGGCGACTGGTGATGGACTCGCTCGAGTACTGGACCACCGACATGCACGTCGACGGCTTCCGCTTCGACCTGGCCACGGTGCTCGGCCGGCTGCCCGGCGACGCGGCCCCCGACGATTGGGACGGGCAGAAGCGCTTCTTCCAGGACCATCCGCTGCTGGTGGAGATCGCCGCCTTCGCGGAGGAGCGGGGCGTCGAGGTGATCGCCGAGGCCTGGGATCTGTGGGGCTACGAGGTGGGCAACTTCCCCCGCGGGTGGGGCGAGTGGAACGGCCGGTACCGCGACGCGGTGCGCCGGTTCACCAAGGGCGACGGCAACGCCGGTTCCTTCCTCGAGCAGTTCAACGGCGACTACCACCACTTCAACGACAACGGCGGCGTGCAGAAGACGATCAACTTCATCGACGCTCACGACGGCTTCAACCTGGTGGATCTGGTGAGCTATCAGACCAAGCAGAACGGCCAGGCCTACCCCTTCGGGCCGTCCGACGGCGGCTCGGATGACAACCTCAGCTGGGACTCGGGCGGCTCCGCCGAGCTTCGACGTCAGCGGGTGCGCAACTTCTGGGCGCTGCTGTTCCTGTCCCGGGGCGTGCCGATGGTGGTGGCCGGCGACGAGTTCGGTCGCACCCAGAACGGCAACAACAACCCGTGGGCGCTGGACTCCATCGCCATGCGCAACAACTACGAGATGATCCCCACCAACGCGCCCAACCGGGTTGCCGTCGGCGGCGACTTCACCGCGGCCTACCACGACAACCTCGGCGAGTT
Source organism: Tessaracoccus caeni (assembly GCF_029211185.1). Lineage (GTDB taxonomy): Bacteria > Actinomycetota > Actinomycetes > Propionibacteriales > Propionibacteriaceae > Arachnia > Arachnia caeni. The sequence continues at coordinate 186,818 of NZ_JARGDO010000002.1, read as the reverse complement.
CGAGACGCCGTCGAACGTCAACGGCCTCTTCCGCTTCGCCCGGTTCATGCTGGGGCTGCGACGGCGCCACGAGGCGCTGCGGCAGATGCAGTGGGGCGACCTGGTGGCCGACAACGAGGACGTCTCCTACCTGTTCCGCACGCCGTCGGGCTTCGGCAGCCCGCGCGAGGGCGACCGCGCCGTCGGGGCGTTGATCAACTCTCCCGACGACGACTTCTGGGTGATGATCAACATGGCCGACGTGCCGATCGACTTCACCGCACCCACCTTGGCGCCCGACCGCACCTGGCGCTGGCTGATCGACACCTCCGTCGCGCACGAGTCGCACTTCAACTACTGGCACGAGGGCGACGGCGACCTGACCGGCAACTACGCGACGGTGGCCCCCTGGTCGGTGGCTGTGTGGCATGAGGCGGCGGCTCCGAAGCCGCCGGCCGGAACTCGTTCGGGAGATGCGACGGCCACCAGGGCGCATGTGCAGTGGCACCGGCTGAAGGATGCGGGGGCGGCTCCTCGGAGGGCCCGTCGGTGATCGCGCTCTCGCCGGCCGAGGTCTCTGACGGCGATGCCGTGGTGCAGCGCGAGTGGCTGGTCACCAACGGTATCGGCGGCTACGCGATGGGCACCGTGAACGGCGCTCGTGCGCGCAGCTATCACGGGATGCTGGTGGCCGCGCTGCAGCCTCCGGTGGGTCGATGGCTGATGGCCGGCGGCCTCGACGACAGTGTTTTCGTCGGCGACGACGAGTTCCGGTTCGCCGGCTCGGCCGCCGTCGGTGAGGAGGGATCGATCGAGCGTACGTCGCCCGCCGCGGAGCTGAGCTTCCACGTCGACGGCGGCACGCCCGTCTGGGTGCTCGAGACCCCGCACGCCCGGGTGGAGAAACGGGTGTTCATGGCCCACGGCCGCAACACCAGCTACGCGCGCTACACCGTGGCCCGAGCCGATCAGCCGGTGCGGCTGCGCGGCGCGGCCACCGCGGCCTTCCGCGACCACCACCAGACCAGCCGTCCGGCGGAGGAGGCCGGTCACGCGGAGATGGGGCGCGTGCCGCACGGGGTCCGCGTGCGGCTGAACCCGGAGGCGGCGTTGCAGATTCTTGGCGACGGCGTCTCGGTGCGACCCACCCACCACTGGCGCCGCGGCGAGTATCTGGCCATCGAGGACGAGCGTGGCTTCGACTGCGTGGAGGACGAGCTGGTCGTCGCCGAATACGAGTGCCAGCTCGCGCCCGGCCGGAGCGTCACCGTCGTGTTCAGCGCTGAGGACGCGCCTGAGTTCGACGGCGAGGCCGCCTACGCCGCCCACCGCGAGCGCGAGGCAGGGTTGCTTGAGCAAGCAGAGCTGGAGAGCGCGCCCGACGGCATCCGCCAACTCGTCTTCGCCGCCGACCAGTTCGTCGTGGCCCGCGCCCTTGAGGACGGCACCCAGGGGCACAGCGTGATCGCCGGCTACCCGTGGTTCGGCGACTGGGGACGCGACACCATGATCGCCCTGCCCGGCCTGACCCTGGCCACCGGCCGCGCAGAGATCGCGCGCGGAATCCTCACCACCTTCGCCCGCTACGTCGACCAGGGCATGCTGCCCAACCGCTTCCCCGACAGCGGAGACGCGCCCGAATACAACACCGCCGACGCCACCCTCTGGTACTTCGAGGCGGTCTGCGCCTACCACCGGGCCACCGGCGACCTCGAGACGATCCGCGCGCTCTTCCCGGTGCTGGCCGACATCGTCGTGCATCACCTGGCCGGCACCCGTTACGGCATCGGGGTCGATCCCGCCGACGGCCTGCTGCGGGCGGGCGTGCCCGGCGAGAACCTCACCTGGATGGACGCCAAGGTGGACGGCGTGGTGATGACGCCCCGCCACGGCAAGGCCGTCGAGCTGTCTGCGCTGTGGATCAACGCGCTGGCCGCGATGCGGGACTTCGCCGCCCTGCTCGGCGAACCCGACTCCTACTCGGAGCACCTCGCTCGGGCGTCGGCGAGCTTCGCCCGCTTCTGGGACGACGAGCGCGGCTATCTGCGCGACGTGCTCGACCCCGACGACGCCACTCTGCGTCCGAATCAGCTGATCGCGGCCATGCTCGACGCCGTGCCGCTCACCACCGCGCAGCGGAGGGGCATCGTCGAGGCGTGCCGGGAGGCGCTGTACACGCCCGTCGGCATGCGCACCTTGCGGGCGAGCGACCCCAACTATCGCGGTGTCTTTGCCGGCGACTGGCGCACCCGCGACGCGATGTACCACCAGGGCCCGGCCTGGAGCTGGCTGCTGGGCCCCTTCGTCAGCGCCCACCTGCGCGCCTACGGCGACCCGGTTGCCGCACGCGAGCTGCTCGATGCTGCCCTGGCCGGCCTTTCGGAGGGCTGCGTCGGCAGCGTCAGCGAGCTCTTCGACGGCGATGCCCCGCATCATCCGCGCGCCGCGTCGGCCCAGGCCTGGGGCGTGTCCGAACTGCTGCGCGTGTGGCGCGAGATTGACCGGTACCCGGGAGTAGCGTCCTGAGCCTGGATCCAGGAAGCTGGTCGGCGCGTTTGTAACGGTTTTACAACTTTTCCTGCAAGCCGTTGCGAAACCGATGAAACCTGTTGCTTCTCGTCGAGAAGGATGCCAGACTCCTGCCTGGAGTGAGTCGATACCGGGGCGATCGTCGTCCGGTATCCCTAAACGCCATCTGCCGACAGGGCAGCAGCAACCCCAACGATGCGGGTTGAATTCAACGAAGAAGGGAGCGACGCCGATGCGCATCAGCCGAGCGTCACACACGAAGAAGACGGCGGTCATCGCCGGGCTTGCCGCCATGGGACTCGCGCTGAGCGCGTGTGGTGGCGAGACCACCCCCACCGAGACGCCGTCGGGGGAGTCCACCCCTACGGAGAGCCAGGCCGCGCCCGAGGGTGAAGGCACCGAGTCGCCGGCCCCCGCTACTCGTGATGAGAGCAAGGATCTGGTGATCTGGGCCGATCAGCTCCGTGCCGACGCGCTGCGTCCGTTCGTCGAGCAGTTCGGTGAGGACAACGGCATCGAGGTCCAGGTGCAGTTCGTCAACAACGTGCGAGGCGACTTCAGTGCCGCCTCGCAGTCGGGCACCGGCCCCGACGTCATCGTCGGCGCGCACGACTGGCTGGGCGAGTTCTACCAGAACGGCTCCGTCGCCCCGATCAACATGGGTGCCGAGATGGAGGCCAAGTTCAACCCCGTCGCGCAGGCTGCATCCAAGTTCGCCGGCCAGACCTTCGCCGTTCCTTACGCCATCGAGTCGCTGGCGCTGGTGCGCAACACCGATCTGGTGCCCGACGCTCCGGCCACCATCGAAGAGGCCGTGGAGGTGGGCCAGAAGCTGAAGGAGGATGGCAAGGCGTCCAACGCCCTGCTCGTCCAGGTGGGCCAGGGCGGCGATGCCTACATGGCTTACCCCTTCCTCTCCGCTTTCGGTGGCGGCATGTTCGCGAAGACCGAGACCGGGGATCTCGATCCCACCAAGCCCATCGTGAACAGCGCCGAGACGGTCAAGGGCGCCGAGATCATCGAGAAGCTGGGCAAGGAGGGCGTGCTCTCCGTGAACATCGACGGCGACAACGCCATCCCGCTGTTCACCGAGGGTGACGTGCCGTTCTTCGTCACCGGACCGTGGGCGATCTCCCAGATCCGCGAGGCCGGCATCAACTACGAGATCACCCCGCTGCCCGCCACCGCGGACGGCGGCCAGATGCGCTCCTTCGCGACGATCAACCAGTTCTACGTCTCCGCCAACGCGAAGAACCCCGCCATCGCGGAAGAGTTCGTGCTCAACGTGGTTGGCGATCCCGAGCTGCAGAAGGCCCTCTTCGAGGTGGGCCAGCGGGTGCCCGCGCTGACCGAGGCCGCTGACGCGCTGGCCGGCGACAACCCCGAGCTGACCATCTGGTCCGAGGCCGCCGCGGCCGCCGACATGATGCCGAACATCCCCGAGATGAACGCCGTGTGGGGCCCGGTCGGTCAGGCCACCGCGGACATCGTCAAGGGCTCGCTGAGCGCTCAGGAAGCAATGGACGCCGCTCAGAAGAACATCGAGCAGGCGCTCGGCCTGAGCTAGGGCTGAGACGGGTGCGTGGCCCGGAGCGCGGGATGAAACGTCCCGTCGCTTCGGGCCACGCCCTCACTCGAACCTGCAGAGATAGAGAAACGCTATGAGTCAAACCACTCACACTGGCGCGTCGTCCGGCTCGAAGGCCAAAGGCGACGCTGTTCCCAAGGCGCCCCTCTGGGTGATCGTCGTCAAATGGATCGGCATCGCCATTGCCCTGGGCCTCTCAGCCCTCGCCGTCCAGCGTCTCATCGAGATCGGCTGGTGGCTTGGTGTCGTGATCGTGGGCGCCATCGCCTCGGCCATCCTGGTGGTCTACGGCCGACGCAAGGGCGTCGCCATGAAGTTCGTCCTTCCCGGACTCATCCTGCTGCTGGCGCTTCAGGTGTGGCCCGTCGTCTACACGGCGGCCACCGCCTTCACCAACCAGGGCTACGGCAACATGCTCACCAAGGAGGAGGCGATCGAGACGATCGTGCTCACCTCGGTGCGCGAGGTGCCGGACACGCCGCGCTACGGAATGGCCGTCGCTGTGGAGGAGGGCGCCGCGGTCGAGACCGGCGACCTGGTGCTGCTGCTCACCGACCCCACCACCCAGCAGGTGTACGCCGGCACCGCGGAAGGCATGGCGCCGATCGACTCCGCCGGCATGGAGTTCAAGAACAACGGCGCCGTCAAGTCCGCACCCGGATACACCATGCTGAATGCCAAGCAGGTCAACTCCCGCGAGGACTTCAAGGATCTCGTCGTGCCCACCGAGCGCGGCGCCATCCGCCCACAGGGCCTGAGCCAGGCCTTCGAAGGCGTGGCCACCATGGTCTACGACGATGCCACCGACACGATGACCGACACCACCACCGGTGTTCGCTACATCGAGAAGGACGGCACCTTCGTCCCCGAGGACGGTAACGGTCCCCGGCTCGCGCAGGGCTGGAAGATCAACGTCGGCTTCGCCAACTTCGCCAAGGTGCTGACCGATCCCGTCATCCGGGCCGGCTTCTTCGGCATCTTCCTCTGGAACATCGCCTTCTCGGTGCTCGCCGTGGGTACCACCTTCATCCTGGGCATGCTGTTGGCCATCCTGTTCAACAACCCCGATATGAAGTTCAAGCGGCTCTATCGCTCGCTCCTGGTGCTGCCTTACGCGATTCCGGGCTTCGTGACGGCGCTGGTCTGGAAGTCGATGCTCAACGAGGAATACGGCCTGATCAACAACACGTTGGGACTGTCCGTGAACTGGCTGGGCGATCCTGTGATGGCGAAGGTCGCGGTGCTGCTCACCAACCTGTGGTTGGGCTTCCCGTACATGTTCATCGTGTGCACGGGCGCCTTGCAGTCCATTCCGAGCGAGGTCTACGAGGCCGCCAAGATCGACCGGGTGGGTCCGTTCGGCCAGCTCACGCGGATCACCATGCCGCTGCTGCTGGTCTCCGTCGGCCCGCTGCTGATCTCGTCGTTCTCGTTCAACTTCAACAACTTCGGCCTGATCTTCCTGCTCACCGAGGGCGGTCCGTTCTCTGCAGGCAGTACCCAGATCGGTTCCACCGACCTGCTGATCACCTACGCCTATCGTCTGGCGTTCGCCGGGGCCAATCCCAACTACGGCATGGCGGCGGCCGTGTCGATCCTGATCTTCCTGCTGGTGGCGTCGATCAGCCTCATCGGCTTCAGGAAGACCGCGAGCCTGGAGGATGTGAACTGATGTCTGCGTCAACCATTACCCCTGGCAAGAAGCGCAACGACAGCCGGCGTTCCGGCGGCCAGTGGTGGCGACACCTGCTGGCCCTGGTAGCCGTGTTCTGGGCGCTGTTCCCGATCGTGTTCGTCGTCTCCGCGGCCTTCAACCCCGCGGGCACGCTGTCCACGTCGCGGCTTATCCCGCGCAGCTTCTCGTTGCAGAACTTCGAGACGCTGTTCAACTCGCCCGAGTGGCCCTTCCTGCGCTGGTACGGCAACTCGCTGTACGTGGCGGGCGTCGGCGCGGTGCTCACCCTGCTGATCGGCGCCATGTCGGCCTACGTGTTCTCCCGGATGCGGTTCAAGGGTCGCCGCGTCGGCCTGATGGCGTTGCTGCTGATCCAGATGTTCCCGGCGCTGCTGGCGTTCGTGGCCGTCTACATCACCTTCGACCGGATCGGCCAGGTGGTTCCGCTGCTGGGCCTGAACTCGACCACGGGCCTGATGCTCGCCTACCTGGGCGGGTCCATGGGTGCCAACGTGTGGCTGCTGAAGGGCTACTTCGATACCGTCCCGAAGGCCTTGGACGAGGCCGCCACCATCGACGGTGCGTCGCACGTGAGGATCTTCTTCACCATCATCATCCCGTTGGTTGTGCCGATCCTGGTGACCGTGTTCATGATCGTTTTCGTGGGCTTGTTCTCCGAGTTCATGCTGGCGTCGATCTTCCTGAGAGACGCCAATGCGCAGACCCTCGGCGTCGGCCTCTGGGCGCTGCAGTCAGCCGACAAGAACCGGTTCTTCGGCCAGTTCGCGGCCGGCGCCGTGCTGGCCTCCTTGCCGGTGACGATCATCTACATGAGCCTGCAGAAGCAGCTCATCGGCGGCCTGACCTCGGGCTCCGTCAAGTAATCGCATCCACCGATAGGTGCCGCCTCGCGCGGCGCCTATCGGTGGGCTGCCCCTGAACTTTCTCCCTCTCCGTCCAGATTGGAACGCCCATGACCTTGCTGCCTCATCACGACGGCTCCGCGCTGTATGTGTCGAACCAGAACCCAGAGTTGGGCGAGGCCGTCGAGGTGCGTATCCGGGTGCCGGAGGGCTTCGGGCCGGTCGAGCGCGTTGCGGTGCGCTCCCTGCCTGACACCGAGCAGTGGGTCGATGAGGCCGTCTGCATGGGCACCGTCGATGGTTGGCAGTGGTGGTCGGCGCAGATCGTCGTCGCCAATCCGCGTCACCGGTACCGCTGGCTGATCATCCTCGTCGACGGCACCGTGCTGGAGCTCACCCAGGCCGGGCTGAGCGAGGTGGAGGCGCCCGATGTCTTCGACTTCTCGCTGATCTCCGGCAACCCGCCGCCCGCCTGGATGGCGGATGCCGTGATGTACCAGATCGTGCCCGACCGGTTCGCGCGCTCGTCGCACGCCGACGAGAATCCCGTGCCCTGGTGGGCCATCCCCGCCGAGTGGGACGACCCCGTCGATCCCGTGATGCCGGCCCGCGTCCGCCAGTACTACGGCGGCGATCTCGACGGCGTGGCGGAGAAGCTCGACTACCTCGAGGAACTCGGCGTCAACCTGATCTACCACACCCCGATCTTCCCGGCCGGCTCCAATCACCGCTACGACTCGCGCGACTTCGACACCGTCGATCCCTCGCTGGGCGGCGACGCGGCCTACCGTCGCCTGATCGAGGCCGTGCACGCGCGCGGCATGCGGATCATGGGCGACCTCACCGCCAACCATTCCGGCGACACCCACCAGTGGTTCCAGGCCGCCGTGGCCGATGGGGCTGCGCCCGAGGCCGACTATTACTTCTTCCGCAATGACGACCGCACCGAGTACGAGACGTGGCTGGGCGCCAAGACTCTGCCCAAGTTCGACTGGACGTCGAAGGCGCTGCGGTCGGCGTTCATCGAGGGGCGTGGGTCGGTCGTCGCGAAGTGGCTGGACGAGCCCTACAACACCGACGGGTGGCGGATCGACGTCGCCAACATGACCGGCCGGCTGGGCGCCCAGAACCTCAACGAGGACGTGCGCCGCACCCTGCGCGCCACCATGCAGGAGATCAACCCGGAGACCTTGCTGGTGGCCGAGTACACCAACCTGCATGCCGCCGACTTCACCGGCGACGCGTGGCATGGCGCCATGTCGTACTCGACGTTCACCCGCGCCGTGTGGCACTGGCTGGCCGAGCCTCGCGTCTTCGAGCACGTCAACGCCCAGGGCAAGCTGGTGGCCGACTCCTGGTTCTTCGGTGTGCCCGGAGGACTGCGCGGCTACACCGCGGCCCAGCTCGTGCAGCAGTTGCAGGGCGGCACCGTCGAGCTGCCGTGGCGGGTGCGCGTCGGGTGCATGCAGGCCCTCGACTCCCACGACACCGCCCGCTTCGCCACCTTCACCCCGGAGGAGTTGGTGCCACTGGGGGCAGGCTTGTCCATGACGCTGCCCGGGCTGCCCGTGGTGTTCGCCGGCGACGAGCTGGGCATGACCGGCGTCGACGGCGAGGCCAGCCGCACCCCCATGCCGTGGAACCGTCTGGACGAGCCGGCGATCGCCGAGCGCTTCGCCACCTACCGCGGCCTGATCGGGCTGCGACGGGGTCACGTCGCGCTGCAGCAGGGCGGCCTTCGTTTTGTGCATGCCGGCGTCGACAGCCTTGCCTTCGTGCGCGAGACGGAGGAGGAGTCGGTGCTGGTGGTGGCCTCGCGGGCTGCGGATACCGTCGAGATCCCGGCGGGCCTGCTGATGGGCGTGGCTCAGGTGGAACGGCTGTTCGGCGACGCGGAACTCGTCGTCGACGAGGCGGGTGCCGTGCAGGTCGTCGCTGAGGGGCCTAGTTTCTCGGTGTGGCAGCTGCCGGGCGTCGTCGTGCCAGATGCGCCGGAGATCGACCTGTCGAAGCCGCGCACCCATCGCGATGCCGCTTGGCGCTAGCCGGCGGCGACCCGCCCTTAAGATACTCCCGTGAGCGCGAATCTGAGCACCGTTGCGACCCACGCTGGCGTCAGCGTGGCGACGGTGTCGCGCGTCCTGAACAACCGGGCCGGAGTGTCCGAGGCCACGCGCGCGGCCGTGCTGGCGTCGATCGACGTGCTGGGCTACCAGCGCCCGCCGCAGTTGATCGCGCGCCGCGCAGGGCAGGTGGGACTGATCGTGCCCGAGCTCGACGATCCGGTGGTGCCGCTGTTCGCGCAGATGATCGAGTCGTGTTTGGCGCAGTCGGGTTTCATCCCCGTCCTGTGCTCGCGCACGCCCGGCGGAGCAACCGAGCAGGAGTACATCGAGATGCTCCGCGGCCAAGGCGTGGCCGGCATCATCAGCGTCGCGGGCGCGCACGGCGACTCGACGGCGGACCTGGCGCACTACCACCAGCTCACCGAGAGCGGGCTGCCGCTGGTGCTGATCAACGGCTACACCGCCGAGATCGATGCCGCGTTCATCTCCACCGACGACGGCCTGGCGATGGATCAGGCGGTCCGGCACCTGGCCGACCTGGGCCACACGAAGATCGGATTGGCCGTCGGACCCGACCGTTTCGTCGCGTCGCAGCGCAAGGCCAGCGGGTTCATTCGGGCCTTGACGCGATATCTGGGTTCGAAGCCGGAGACGCACACCGCGATGGGTTTCTCCAGCGTGGAGGGCGGCACGGCCTCGGCTCGACGGCTGCTGGCTGAAGGCTGCACGGCCATCGTCTGCGGGTCCGACCTGATCGCGCTCGGTGCCATCCGGGCCGCCCGCCGGGAAAACCTGTCGGTGCCCGGCGACATCTCGATCATCGGGTACGACGACTCTCGGCTGATGGCCTTCACCGACCCTGCCCTCACCACGATCCGCCAGCCGGTGCTGGCGATGAGCGCGGCCGCCGTCGAGGCCTTGATCAACGAGATCACCGGTCAGTCGCGGCTGCGCGACGAGCTGCTGTTCGCCCCTGAACTGGTGCTGCGCGAGTCCACGGGCAGCGTCGCGGCCGGGGAGCGTCGTCGATAGAACCGGGGTGCCAGGAATAACGCTGGCTGAGCGGGGGTGATCTGTACGTATTGCACAGATCACCCCCGCTCAGCCAGCGTTATTCGGCGGACTTGCTAGGACGCCCGGCGGCTCCGCCTCATCACGAGCGTCGCGACGATGCCAAGCAGCGCCACGCCGCCCACGATGGTGAGCATGAGCAGCGTGTTGCTTCCGGAGTCGTCGGTGTCCTGGGTCCGGCCGCTCACCACATCCTGGTGACGGTCGCGCTGTTCCTTGGGGTCCGTCGTCGACGGGGTCGAGGCGGGGTCTATCGGTGCTGCGATCGTCGTCGGTTCGCCGAAGAGGGCGGTGAGGTCGGTGATCTGTTCCTCGGCGACGGCGCCGGTGCCGTCACACAGGTTGGTGCTCCACGTGCTGCCGTCGCGACGTGCGAACAGCATGATGGTGGTTCCGGGCTCGACACTCTCGATGCCGCACGATGCGCTATCGGCGGCGGAGGTGAACTCGAGCGGTCCGGTGACATCGCCCTTCCATACCTTCGTCGGAGTGAATTGGTAGAGCACGGGATCGGTGCTCGATCCTTCAAGGAGGCGGTCGGCGGAGGTCACGGTGCCTTCGACGATGGCGTCGACCATTTCTGCTTGCTCCTTCACGGAGGAGGCCGCGCAACTGCAGGCCGCAGCGGGCGTCGGGTTCTGCCACGTGAACACGATCACCCCGGCCAAGAGGGCTAGCACCATGAGGAACGGCTTTGTTCTGGGGGACGTTCGCATATTGGCATCCTCGCCTCGAAGCTCGCTAGAGGGAGCCCTCCACGGTCTTCGATACCCGCGACCCTGGTCGACCAACCGAAACGCGGCTTCGCAGCGTCGTTCCCCTGACGGTCGTGGGAGACTTCCCCCATGACCTTCGCCTCGCTGTACGACCACGGATTCGCTCGGATCGCGGCCTGCACCTTGCCTGTCGCGCTGGCCGACCCGGCGACCAACGCCGAGCGGATCGCCGAGCAGGTCCGTCTCTGTCATGAAGAGGGCGTCGCGGTGGCGGTGTTCCCGGAGTTGTCGCTGTCGGGCTATTCGCTCGACGACCTGCTGCTGCAGGACGTGCTGCTGAACGCCGTCGACGATGCGGTGGTGAAGCTGGCCGAGGCGACGGCCGGGCTGGCGCCCGTTGTCGTGGTGGGGGCGCCGTTGTACGTCGACCACTCGCTCTACAACTGCGCTGTGGTGCTGCATCGGGGCAAGGTGCGGGGGGTGGTGCCCAAGTCGTATCTGCCGAACTACCGGGAGTTCTACGAGAAACGGCACTTCGTGGGTGGGGCATCCGCGCACGGGTTCATGAGTCGGCCGAATTGGCCGGGTGCGGACGAGGACGGCGATATTGTCTTCGGCACCGATCTCGTCTTCACGGCGACGGACGTGCCGGGGCTGAGCCTTTTCGTCGAGATCTGTGAAGACCTGTGGGTGCCGGTGCCGCCGTCGTCGAAGGCCGCGCTGGCCGGGGTGAACGTGGTGCTCAATCTCAGCGCCTCTCCGATCACGGTCGGTCGGGCGGACGATCGTGAGCTGATGGTGCGCTCGCAGAGCGCGCGTGCGGCGGTCGCCTACATCTATGCGGCGGCGAGCTTTGGCGAGTCGAGTACGGATCTCTCCTGGGACGGTCAGGCGCTGGCCTACGAGATGGGGGATCGCCTGGGGGCGTCGGAGCGGTTCCCGAGCGGCCCGACCCGGCTCGTCGTGGACGTCGACCTTGATCGGCTGCGACAGGAGAGGGTGCGTCAGAACTCGATCCGGGACACCGCGCTGAACGAGGGCGTGGGGCATGCCGATTACAACCACATCGCGTTCACCCTCGACCTGCCATCGGTTGATCTTGGCCTGCGCCGGCCCCTCGACCGTTTCCCTTTCGTGCCCGACGACGAGGCGCGCCTCAACCAGGACTGCTACGAGGCCTACAACATCCAGGTCTCTGCGCTGGAGCGCCGGATGCTGGCCATCGCCGGCGGCGACGTGGCCCGCGCGCCCAAGATCGTGATCGGCGTCTCCGGCGGTCTTGACTCGACGCACGCCCTGATCGTCGCGGCCAAGGCCTGCGACCGGCTGGGCCTGCCGCGCACCCACATCCTGGCTTTCACCCTTCCCGGATTCGCCACGTCGAGCCACACCAAGAACAACGCGACGCTGCTGGCCGAGGCGCTGGGCGTCACCTTCGAGACCATCGACATCAAGCCGATGGCCACGTCGCTGCTCAAGGCGCTCGGGCACCCGGCGGGCGACGGCGAGCCCGTCTACGACGTCACCTACGAGAACGTCCAGGCGGGCATGCGCACCGACTTCCTGTTCCGCGCGGCCAACCAGCGCGGCGGCATCGTGCTGGGCACCGGCGACCTGTCGGAGCTGGCGCTCGGCTGGTGCACCTACGGCGTGGGTGACCATATGAGCCACTATGGCGTGAATGCCGGCGTGCCCAAGACGCTGATGCAGCACCTGATCCGGTGGGTGATCTCGTCCGGCCAGTTCCCGGAGGAGGGTGTCAACGAGACCCTCGACTCCATCCTGAACACCGAGATCTCGCCCGAGCTGATCCCGGTTGCCGACGGCGCCAAGCCGCAGTCGACGCAGGACTCGATCGGTCCCTACGCGCTGCACGACTTCACGCTCTATTACCTGCTGCGGCACGGCTTCCGTCCCAGCAAGATCGCCTTCCTGGCCTGGCATGCGTGGCATGACGTCGACGCCGGGGCGTGGCCCGTCGGCTACCCGGAGGCCGATCGCACCGCCTACGACCTGCCGACGATCAAGAAGTGGATGGCGGTGTTCCTGCGTCGCTTCTTCGCCAACCAGTTCAAGCGCTCGGCCATCCCGAACGGCCCCAAGGTGCTGGCCGGCGGGTCACTGTCCCCACGTGGCGATTGGCGGATGCCCTCCGATGCCTCCGCTACGGCGTGGCTCGCCGATCTGGACACCGTCCCCGACGCTCCCTGACGCTCGAGCAGCCTCGCCCCGTCCCGCTTTTCGAGGCTCGGCCGCGAGCGGCCTCGCACCTCAAAGACCGTACCCCCGACGCTCTTTGAGGTGCGGAGGCACTGGGCGAGGAACGAGCCCCAGAGCCGTAGCCTCGAAAAGGGCCAGCACAACCCTACGCAGACACCGGCGGCCGGGCTCCTGCGAATCCTCGCGCTGGGTCTTTTCGAGGCTCGGCCGCGAGCGGCCTCACACCTCAAAGACCGTAACCCCGACGTGATCCCGGAGCTGCCTCTCGTGGGGTCTGACCTGAGCCTGCTGGATCTGGTGGTCGTCGCGCGTCCGGAACTGACGCGCTCCGCCGCGCGACGTCTCATCGTCGAGGGTGGCGTTCGAATCAGCGACGTGCAGCACGTCGACCCCGACGCTCCCACGCAGATCGACGCCGGCGACGTGGTGAGGGTCGGCAAACGCCGTTGGTTCCGGCTGAGCACGAAGCACTGAGGTTGAAAACGTCACCGCTTGACCCCGTCTGGGCTTGGCCAGGTTCTGTCCGTCAGCATGCTGACGTTCACAGCCTTGCAAATCCCAGATCGCTGAGAAACTGAACGGAATCAACCTGGCATCAGGTCAGCGGCGTTCGGCACTCATCCAGATCAGGGCGGCTCCAGCGGTCGCGACGATCGTGCCGGCGAGCAGCATGGTGGGGACGCCGGTGTAGTCGATGAGCCAGCCGCCGACGAGGGCGCCGAGCACCGATCCGGCCGAGATGGTCATCGTCATGTACGACTGGCCTCGCACTTGGAGCGCGCGGGGGAGAAGCCGGTTCACATAGTAGACGGTGCCAGGCACGGCGATGGCGAAGCAGCCGAACTGCAGGATCTGCGTCAGATAGATGACGGTGAGGCTGGGGGCGAGCAGCATGGCCAGGTTCTTCACCGCGAACACGATGCCTGCGAACACCAGCATGGTGCCGGCGCTCCAGCGCGTCATGATCTTGTCCCACAGACTCATCGCCGGCAGTTCCGCGACGGCGGCGATGGTCAGCGCGATCCCCATCGAGGCCGCGGTGCCGCCGTGGTGGTCGACGATCTGGAACATGAAGTTGTTGATCAGGCCGTGGCTGGTCATGGCCAAGGTGAGCCCGATGATCAGTAGGACAAGCAACCGTCGGCGCCGGCGGTCGAGCGGGGGATTGTCGGGGATCTCGGTGATTGCGGTGCCGTCGTCGTTGGTGGAGACAGGGCCTGTGCGCAGGACGAACGTGGCAGAGAGGCCCACGAAAATAGCCAGGAAGACGAGCATCATGATCGGCAGCGCATCGACGCTGGTGGCGTCGACGATAGCGCCGGCGGCCAGCGAGACTATGGCGAAGACGAACGACCCGAAGGCCCTGGCCAAGCCGAAGTTGACGCGGAATCCTCGGTCGATGGCGGCCATGCCCAAGGAGTTGGTGAGGGGCTGGATGATCTGGATGGACGTGAGCATCAGCCCATAGACGATGGCGAGCAGCATGCCGCGGCCGAGCGGCAGCACCGCGACCGCAAGCCCGGCCAGCACCACTCCGCCGAGCGCCACCCATAGCCGCAGCGGCGCCTTGGATCGGTCGGCCATGCCGGCGACGATCGGCTGCAGCACCGTCGCCATCGTGCCCGCGACGGCCATCAGCACGCCGATCTGGCTCGTCGTCATCCCCCTGGCGAGCAGGAAGACGTTGGCGAAGCTAATGACGAGGCAGAACGCCGCCCAGTATGAGGATTGGATCGCGGAGTACCGGGCTGTGAGCACGGGGTAAGTCTGGCAGGTCTCTTCGTTTGCTGTTTGTCGGGAGAACTGATGACTAACGCACACTCGGAGCCGTTTTGGGGCGAGGAACAGGGAGTTAGGGGGTCGACTGTGCGGTTTTCATCGTGGAGTCCTCGCAGTGGGTGTCGCCAGTCCCCGGAGCCCCTACGGACGACGGTCGAAGCGCCAGACGGTGATGGCGAAGGCCGTCGGGATCAGGGCGCAGAGCAGCAGGGCGGTGCGCAGGCCGTAGCCGCCGTCGTCGGGCAGCAACTCCGCGACGGACCGGAGCGGACCTTGCGCGGCTTCGGCGAGACCGCCGGCCAGAGCGGGGCCGGCAGCTCCACCCGCGTCGCCGGCCAAGGCGAGGATGGCGAACATCGCGGCGCCGCCCATCGGAAAGCGCGCGGAGGTGAGGGAGAACGTGCCGGGCCACAGCAGGGCGACCATGATCCCGCACAGCGCGGAGGCGAGCAGGCTGATGATCGCGATCGGCGAGGTGGCCGCGATGACGTAGCAGATGGCGGCGCCGATGCTGGAGACCAGCAGCATGCGCCGGAGGTCCAGGCCGTGTCCCCACATGCCGTAGCCGAAGCGACCGACGCCCATGAAGACGGCGAACAGGCCGGGGCCGAGCAGGTCGCCCATCTCCTTGCCCACGCCGATTCCCTTCTCCGCGAAGAAGGACGACCACTGCACCATGGTCAGCTCGGCGGCCCCTCCCGTCATCATCAGCACCAGCGCGGCGAGGAACATGGGGGTTCCGAAGAGGTCGCGCACCGAGGTGCGGTCGTCCTCGGCGACGGTTTCCGGCATGGGAACCCGCAGGAAGACGACGGTGTTGATCAGGGGGACGATGGCCCAGATCGCAGGCAGCCAAGCCCAGTGCTGAGTGCCGACGAGGCTGAGGATGACGGTGGTGCCCACGACGACGGCCAGCTGACCCCAGCAGTAGAACGAATGCAGCAGTGCCATGCCGGAGGCCTTCTGATCGGCCGGTGTCGGCAGGTGCTCGACGATGGGGCTGACCAGCACCTCCAGCAGGCCACCGCCGATGGCGTAGACGATCACGGCGATGCACAGACCCACGAAGGGGCTGGACGTCGTCGCGGGGAGGACGGCCATCAGCAGGAGCCCGACGGCGGAGAACACGTGCGCCAGCACGATCGGCACCCGGTAGCCCACCTTGTCGACGAAGAACATGGCGGCGAAGTCGGTGAGGAGTTGCACGCCGAAGTTCAGCGCCGAGATCAGACCGAGCTGTGCGAGCGGAATGGAGAACTGCGTGTGGAAGACCACGAAGAGCAGGGGCGCCAGGTTGTTGACGATGGCCTGGACCACGTAGCCGGTGTAGCTCGCTCGTTTGGTTCCGGCGTAGTGCTCGGGGCCGAGTGTGAGGTGTGACATGGGCTCTCGGGTGTCTGGCGGTTAGTGTCGGTGAGCGGTGAACCAGTCGGAGGCGTACTCGACGAGGGCTCGCATCGGCATCAGAGTTGCGGTGGCGTCGCCCACCTGGTGGGTGCGCACCAGCCCTGTGTCGTGCGCGAAGGCCTCGGCGACGTCGACGAAGTCGTGGTCGTGCACATCGAGATCCTCCCAGGTGATCCACTGCCGCTGCCCGTCGACGATCATCACGACGCCGTTGGGCTTGGTCTCCTTGCTGGCGTAGGTGGCCCGGTGCTCGGCGAGGTGCAGGGCCGTCACCTTGGCGGCTGTCACGCCGAGGAGGAGGATCCAGGCGTCGAGTTCGACGAGCGCGCCGAGGGGCGACGTCTCCCCGGACGGGGAGTCCAGCGGGTGACTGGCGGTGATCTGAGCCGCCTTCGGTCCGGCGGCGGTGATGGAGCGGTGCGGGTGAGGGCTGCGGAGCGCGCCGGGCGTGGTGCGGAACAGCTCGGCGACGGCGCCCATCGTCTGGCTGGGGGTGACGGCCGGATCGTAGAGGGGCAGGTTCTCGCGGATCGTCGGCCACCACTCCGACGGCGCCTCCTCCAGCATCGCGGGGTCGCAGAGCTGCCACGACTGGGTCGGCATGACGAGTGTCCCCTCGGGGCCGACCGCGTCGCGCAGCGCCTCAAGCACGGTCTGCGGGCCGCCGATCACCCAGCCGAGTGAGCGCAGCGAGGTGTGCACCATCACCGTCGCGCCGGCCGGAAGGCCCAGGGAACGCAGATCGGCAACGAGTTGGCTGCGGGTCACCGGGCTCGGGTGGTGGGGAGATGTCATGGCATCGATCCTTTCACGGGCCAAGGTGGTGTTGCACACGACCCTGACCGCAGCCTCCTGCCCGATCTTGAGTCGCCCTTTTCGAGGCTCGGCCGCAGGCGGCCTCGCACCTCAAAGAGCGTGCGTCAAGAGGCTCCCATCAGGGCGAGCAGGACGCCGCCGGCGACGACGGAGGCCACCTGGCCGGCGGCGTTGGCTCCCATGGCGTGCATCAGCAGGAAGTTGTCGAAGTTCTCGCGCTGGGCCTCCTTCTGCACGACGCGGGCGGCCATCGGGAAGGCCGAGATGCCGGCGGCGCCGATCAGCGGGTTGAAGGTGCCGCGCGAGAACACGTTCATCAGCTTGCCGAACAGCACCCCCATCGCGGTGTCCAGGCAGAAGGCGATCAGGCCGAGCGCCAGGATCATCAGCGTCGAGAGGTTGAGGAAGCTCTTCCCCACCATCGTCGAGCCGATCGCCAGACCGAGGAACAGCGTCACCACGTTGGCCAGCTCGTTCGACGACGCCCCGACCAGGCGCTCCACCACCTTGGATTCGCGCATCAGGTTGCCCAGCATCAGCATGCCGATCAGC
This sequence comes from Tessaracoccus caeni, assembly GCF_029211185.1. GTDB lineage: Bacteria > Actinomycetota > Actinomycetes > Propionibacteriales > Propionibacteriaceae > Arachnia > Arachnia caeni. The sequence continues at coordinate 169,557 of NZ_JARGDO010000002.1, read as the reverse complement.
GGCGTCGCGAAGGGCACCAGGATGCCCACCACGATGGTGACGACGATCGGGAACAGGATCCGGGTGCGCTGCGAGATCTCCCTGCTGGTGTAGGGCATCACGATCGCGCGTTCCTTCGACGTCGTCAGCGCCCGCATGATCGGCGGCATGATGATCGGCACCAGGCTCATATAGGAGTAGGCGGCGACGGTGATCGGCGCCAGCAGCTCGGGCGCCAGCTTGTTCGACACGTAGATCGACGTGGGTCCGTCGATGGCGCCGATGATGCCGATCGAGGCCGCCTGCTCGTGGGTGAAGCCGAGCACCAGCGCCAGCAGCAGCGTCAGGAAGATGCCGAACTGGCCGGCGGCGCCGAGCAGCACCATCTTGGGGTTCTCCAGTAGCGGCCCGAAGTCGGTCATCGCTCCGATGCCGACGAAGATCAGCAGTGGGAACAGCTCGTTTCCGACGCCCATCTCGTAGAGGATCGTCAGCATCCCGTGCTCGCCGACCATCGGCGACAGCGGCAGATTGGCCAGGATCGCGCCCGCGCCGATGGGCAGCAGGAGCAGCGGCTCGTACTCCTTCTTCACCGCGAGGAAGATCAACACCAGCCCGATGGCGATCATTACCAGCGACTGCCAGGTGAGGTTGGTCAGCCCCTCCATCAAGGACCGCAGGGTGTCAGGACTCATCTGGCGTCCTCGAACCGGATTAGCGTCTCGCCGTACTTCACGGACGCCCCGGTGTCGACGTAGATCTCGGCCACCACGCCGTCGCGCGGCGAGCGCAGTTCGTTGACCATCTTCATCGCCTCGAGTTTGAGCAGCACGTCGCCCCGGCTGACGACGGCGCCCGGCGCGGTCTCGATGGCGAGCACCACGCCCGGCATCGGAGCGATGAGCTTGTTCCGGGTGGCGCCGCTCGTCCCTCCGGCGACGGGCGCGGAGGATGCCCGGGGCGCGGCGGTCGGAGCGGATGGCCGCTGCACAGACGCCGGCGCGGACGACGAGGAGGTGGTCGTCGTGAGCGCCGGGGTGACGGGGGAGTGGGCCAGGTCGACGTGGTCCTCCAGCGTGACGTCGATCAGCCGACCGTCGAGCTGCACCCGGAACAGGTCGGCGCCCACGGCCTCGACGTCCACCACGATGGGCTGGTCGTTGACGGTGATGGTGTAGCGGCGCATCCCTACCTCCTGCGGAAGGGGTTGGTCTGGTGGGCGCGCCCGACGGAGAGCCAGCGGCTGGCGAACAGCTGGCTGCCGGGCGCGTGGGTGCGGGTCTCGGGGGCGGCTTGGCGTCGTCGCTGCTCCGCGTGGGTGAACACGGCGACGGTGATCGCGGCCACCTGGTCGTCGGTGAGGCCGTCGGCGAGGATCCGCACCTCCGGGGCCGACGGTGCGGGCTCGCTAGGCGGGGCATCGGCGGGTGGTGCGGCCTTGCGGTGCCCCCGGGCGGGACGGTCGAGCCGGCCGATCCCGATCAGCAGCAGCATCAGCACGGCGAGCAGCGCGAACACCGCGCCCATGCCCACCGCCATCATGGTGAGCCCCCAGGTGAGATCCGCCGTCGTCATCGTGTCACGCTCACACCGGGAAGAGGCCGTGCTTCTTTGGCACCCCGACGCTCACCTTGGTGCGCAGCACCTCGAGCGCCCGGATCAGCCGGGGCCTGGTCTCGCGAGGCTCGATCACCTCGTCGATCTGGCCGACGTCGGCCGCCTCGTAGGGGTTGAAGAACCGCTCCTTGTAGTCGGCGACGAACCGGGCCTCCTCTTCCGCCGGATCGTCGGCCGCGGCGATCGCGCGCCGATGCAGCAGGCGGGCCGCGCCTTCGGCCCCCATCACCGCGATCTGGGCGGTGGGCCAGGCGTAGGCGACGTCGTTGTTCATCTGCTTGGAGCTGAGTGCGACGTACGAGCCGCCCATCGCCTTGCGGGTCACGATGGAGATCTTGGGCACCGTCGCCTGGCAGTAGGCGTAGATGATCTTGGCGCCGTGCCGGATCACCCCGCGGTGCTCCTGTTCGACGCCGGGCAGGTACCCCGGGCAATCGACGAAGGTGATCAGCGGGATGTTGAACTGGTCGCACAGCGTGATGTGGCGGGCGATCTTGTCGGAGGCGTCGATGTCGAGGCAGCCGGAGAGCACCTGCGGCTGATTCGCGACGAAGCCGACGCTCATGCCGTCGAGGCGGGCGAAGCCCACCAGTGCGTTGGGCGCCCAGTCCTGATGCAGCTCGAAGAGGGATCCGCGGTCGAAGATCAGCTCCAGCATCTGGCGCGCATCGTAGGCCGCCCGGTCGTCGGTGGGGATCAGCGAATTGAGCGCCTCATCCATCCGGTCGGCGGGATCGTAGGGCTCCAGGGGCGGCGGATCCTCGGCATTGTTCTGCGGCAGGTATGCCAGGAGTGCCTTGGTGAGGCTCAGCGCGTGCTGCTCATCGTCGGCGATCAGCTGCGCGACGCCGGACGCCGCGTTGTGTACCTGCGCCCCGCCCAGTTCCTCCGCGGAGACCTCCTCGCCGGTGACCGTCTTGATGATCTCGGGGCCTGTCAGGAACATGTTGGACGTCTGGTCCACCATGATCGTGATGTCGGTGAGGGCGGGGGAGTAGACGGCGCCGCCGGCGCACGGACCCATGATCAGGGAGATCTGCGGGATCACGCCGGAGGCCTTCACATTGCGCATGAACACCTCGCCGTAGGCGGCCAGCGAGCGGATGCCCTCTTGGACGCGGGCGCCGCCGGAGTCGTTCAGCCCGATCAGCGGGATGCCGGCCTCGATGGCCAGATCCTGGATGCGCGAGATCTTGTTCGACTGCACCTCGGAGAACGAGCCGCCCAGCACGGTGAAGTCCTGGGCGTAGACGGCCACCCGGCGCCCTTGGATCTTGCCGAAGCCCGTGATCACGCCGTCGCCGGGATAGCGTCGCTCCGCCATGCCGAAGTCGGTGCTCTGGTGGGTGGCCAGCGCGCCCAGCTCTTGGAAGGAGGCTTCGTCGAGCAGGATCGCCAGTCGTTCCCGTGCCGTCAGCTTGCCCTTGGCGTGCTGTGCGTCGATGCGCGCCGGGCCGCCTCCTTCCAGCGCGCGTTGCCGTTTCTCCCGCAGCTTCGCCAGTTGGTCTTTCATTGCAGCCCTCATCCGGTGACTACTACCAATGGTAGCGGTCGCGGAAGAGGAGGATGCCAAGGGGAGGTATATGGGCGGAACCCGTCGACCCCCTGCCCAGGAGCCGGGCTGCATGTTACTCTCACACCGAGCGCGGCCAGGAGAGCGTCGCCTGCCGGCACAACTCTCCGTGGCTCCGCGCACTCAGGGCTCGCTACTTCCCCAGGTGCCCTGAATCCTGCGAGTAGGAGGAAAGATGACGTCCACCCCCAGCGGAGCGTCGCCGGCGCAACAGATCGTTGACGCCGTAGGCGGCCCCGGAAACATCAGCAGTCTCACCCACTGCGCGACGCGATTGAGGTTCGAACTCAACGACGCGTCCGTCGTCGACCAGAGCGTGGTCGACGCGATCCCTGGCGTGATGGGATCGGTGCCGCAGAGCGGCGACCGCTTCCAGATCATCATCGGCGGTGCCGTGCAGGGCATGTTCACCGACATCCAGAACCTTCCGTCGATGTCCGGTGGCGGCGCCGGCGGCGGTGGCGGCCAGAGCGACGCCGACGTCAAGGCTGCGGCGCGCGCCAAGGCCCGTGGCAAGAACGCCTGGCTCGACGCCTTCTTCGAGTACCTGTCCAACAGCTTCCGGCCCCTCCTTGGCGTGCTGCTGGGCGCGTCGCTGGTGATCGCCTTCATGGCCGTCCTCGACGCCCTGGGCTACATCGACTTCCGCGAGATCAACGAGCCGCTGTCGGCAGGCTGGATCTTCATCAACACCATCTGGCGTTCGGTGTTCTTCTTCCTGCCGCTCGCGGTGGCCTACAACGCTTCGAAGGCCCTCAACATCGATCCCTGGGTGGGATTCAGCGTCATGGCGGCGCTCATGACGCCGGAATTCGTCAGGCTGTCCAACCCCGAGTCGGTGAGCAGCACCGTCTGTGTGCCCAACGTGATCGAGGGCGCGGCGCCGGCCTGTACCGCCACCGTCTTCGGCATCCCGATGCCGTTGAACGACTACTCCGGCGCGGTGTTCGTGCCGCTGCTCATGGTCGCTGTGCTGGCCATCGTCTACAAGCTCGCGCAGCGCATCATCCCCGAGAACGTGCACCTGGTCTTCGTGCCGTTCATCTCGATGGTGGTCATGGTTCCGGTCTCCGCCTTCCTGATCGGCCCGCTGGGCATCTGGATCGGCACCACGCTGGGTCAGGGCTTGTCGTGGCTGAACACCACCGCGCCCTTCATCTTCGCCCTCTTCATCCCCATGCTGTACCCGTTCCTGGTGCCGCTCGGTCTGCACTGGCCGCTCAACGCCATCATGCTGGCCAACATCTCCACCGTCGGCTGGGACTTCATCCAGGGCCCCATGGGCGCATGGAACTTCGCCTGCTTCGGCGCCACCGCGGCCGTCCTGGTGATCTCGATGCGAGAGCGCGACAAGGAAATGCGGCAAACGGCGACGGGTGCGTTGGCAGCCGGCTTGCTGGGCGGCATCTCCGAACCATCCCTCTACGGCATCCACCTGCGCTTCAAGCGGATCTACCCGCGCATGCTGGTGGGCTGCTTCACCGGTGGTCTGATCATCGCCGTCGGCTCCTGGCTGCTGAAGACCGACGGTGTCCTGGCCAACACCTTCGCCTTCACCTCGCTGCTCACCATCCCGATCTTCACGCCGGTGTTCCTGTACGTCATCGCGATCGCCGGGGCGTTCTTCGTGGCGTTCTTCGTCATCCTGTTCAGCGACTACCGCACCGCCGATGAGAAGGCCGCCTTCCGGGCCCAGCGCGATGCCGCCGAGGCTGCCGCTTCCGGTCGGCCGTCCGCTCCGGTTGCCGCTGCTGCTCCGGTGGCAGCCGCCACCGCGACCGCCGCTGCTCCGGCAGCTGCCGCCGTCGCCGTCCTCGATGCCGACCCCACCACGGCGATCGTGTCGCCCATGAACGGCGAGGTCATCTCCCTGGACGACTGCGGCGACGCCGTGTTCGCGTCTCGGGCCCTCGGCCAGGGTGTCGCGGTGAAGCCGACCGATGGAAAGGTCGTCTCGCCGCTGGCGGGCACCCTCACCATGGTGGCGGGTACCGGTCACGCCTTCGGTATCAAGAGCGACGACGGGGTCGAGGTGCTGGTGCACGTCGGCATCGACACCGTGAAGCTCGACGGCAGGGGCTTCACCGTGCACGTCGCCAAGGGCGATCGCGTCGCGGCCGGAGATCCGCTGGTCGACGCCGATCTCGGCATCATCAACGAGGCCGGCTACCCCACCACGACGATCGTCGTGGTGACCAACACCAAGAAGCTCGCCGCCGTGGAGCCGAAGACGGGCCAGAGCGCCTCGATCGGCGACGAGATCGTCGGGATCACCAAGTAGTCCAGTAATAGTCAAGTATCCAAAATCGGGGGTGGCCGGTCACAGGCTTGCCACCCCCGCTAGGCTCACCCTCAGAACCTGACAACAATCGAGGCCAAAGCAGGCCTCAACGTTGAAAGCCCACCGGGGCAACATACCGAAAGGAACACATATGTCCACTCGCACCGCCACCATCGGCTCCTCCGTCGGCCTGCATGCCCGTCCCGCTTCGATCTTCGCCGCTGCTGCCGGCGAGACCGGCCTCGACATCACCATCGCACTGGGCGACGGCGAGGCCGTGGACGCCGCGAGCATCCTCGAGGTCATGACCCTGGGCGCCAAGAACGGCGACGTGGTCACCCTGTCCGCCGAGGGCGAGGGTGCCGACGAGGCTCTCGCGAAGCTCGTCGAGCTGCTCGAGACCGACCTCGACGCCTGATCCGCGTCGATCCGGAGTACTCGATTCATGACTGACAACACCCGCAAGATCCTGCACGGGATCGGCGTCTCGGCCGGCACCGCGTCCGGTCCCGTCGCGGTGGTGCGCTCGGCTCCCGGTGTCGACACCGACGAGCCCGCCACCACTGACGCGGCGGCCGCCGGCGAGCGTGTCGCCGAGGCCACCAAAGCCGTCGTCGCCAACCTCACCGCTCGCGCCGACACCGCGTCGGAGAAAGCCGCGCCTATCCTCAAGGCGACGGCCCAGCTGGCCGGCGACCGTGGCCTGGCCAAGGCGATCAACAAGGAGCTCGCCAAGGGCACCGGTGTCACCAAGGCCGTCCATGAGGCGGTCGGCCAGTACGCCGAGATGATGAAGTCGCTGGGCGGCTACATGGCCGAGCGTGCCACCGACCTGTACGACGTGCGCGATCGCCTGATCTGCGAGCTGCGCGGCGTGCCGGCCCCCGGCGTGCCCGAGTTCAGCGTCCCGACGGTGCTGATCGCTCTCGACCTCGCACCGGACGAGACCGCCACCCTGTCGCCCGACACCTGCCTCGGCATTCTCACCGAGGCCGGCGGCCCGACGAGCCACACCGCGATCCTCGCGGCCCAGCTCGGCATCCCGGCCGCGGTCAAGGTGTCCGGCATCCTCGACTCGGTCGAGGAGGGCACGGTCGTCGCCCTCGACGGCGGCGTCGGCGAGGTCATCGTCCACCCCACCGACGAGGACGTGGAGCAGCTGGCGGAGCGTTCGCGTCGCCGCGCTGCCGCACTGGCCGGTTCTTCCGGCGAGGGCGCCACGCGCGATGGTGTGAAGATCAAGCTGCTCGCCAACATCGGCACTCCCGATGACGCGATCAAGGCAGCCGCCTTCGACCTCGAGGGTTCGGGCCTGTTCCGCACCGAGTTCCTGTTCTTGGAGCGCGACGACGCCCCCAGCCTCGAGGAGCAGACCGAGACCTACACCACCGTGCTGAAGGCCTTCGGCGATCGGCGCGTCGTGGTGCGCACCATGGACGCCGGCGCCGACAAGCCGCTCGCCTTCGCCGATCTCGGCGAAGAGGAGAACCCGGCCCTCGGTATCCGTGGTCTTCGTCTCAACATGGTGCGCGAGGATCTGATCGACACCCAGCTCCAGGCGCTCTCCGCGGCCTACCAGGCCACCGGCGGCACCTCGGATCTTCGTGTGATGGCTCCGATGGTCGCCACCATGGACGAGGCCAACTGGTTCATCGACAAGGCACGGGCCGCCGGCCTGCCGACGGTGGGCATCATGGTGGAGGTGCCGGCCGCCGCGCTGCGCTCCGAGCACCTGCTGTCCGTCGCCGACTTCGCCTCGATCGGCACCAACGACCTGTCGCAGTACACCATGGCGGCCGACCGCATGCAGGGCGAGCTCGCCCCGCTGCTGAGCCCGTGGCAGCCCGCGCTGCTGCAGCTGGTCCGCGAGACCTGCAAGGGCGGCGTCGCGACCGGGAAGCCGGTCGGTGTCTGTGGCGAGGCCGGTGGCGATCCGCTGCTCGCTCTCGTCCTCGTCGGCCTCGGCGTCACGTCGCTGTCGATGGCCCCGACGAAGGTCAACGCCGTGCGTGCCGCCCTGCGGATGCACGACTTCGGCACCTGCCAGCAGATGGCCGCCTACGCTGTCGCCGCACCCACCGCGGCGGACGCGAAGGCTGCGGTCCTGCAGATCGTCGACCCGCTGTTGCTCGACCTGCTCTGAGTAGCACCTGACAAAGAGGGAGGGCCCGGACTCGTCCGGGCCCTCCCTCTTTCGCGCTCGTCGAGGTGCGAGGCCGCTCGCGGCCGAGCCTCGAGGAGAGCGTGACGGAGCCAGGGGACTTGTGGTCGGGAACCATGGCTGCGGTCGTCGTGGTGCGGATGGGGTCCGCTGTGCCACACACCTCAAAGAGCGGGGAGTTCCGGTTCCTTGGCGGCCGGGACGACGAACAGGGCGACGACAGAGATGGCGCCTACGGCCAGCAAGGCGTTCAGCACGCCGATGTGGTCGCCGAGGAAGCCGAGCAGCGGCGGGCCGCCGAGGAAGGCGCCGTAGCCGATGGTGGAGACGACGCTGATCCGCAGGGGCGCGCGGGCGGGGTCGTCGGCGGCGGCGGACATGCCGACGGGGAAGCCGAGGCTGGCTCCGACGCCCCAGATGGCGGCGCCGATGAAGGCCAGCCAGGTGTTTCCGTACACCACCATGAGGCAGCCAATCAGGGACAGCCCGAACATGATGCGCAGCACGATGACCCGGCCGTAGTTGTCCAGCAGCTGGGTGCCGAGGATGCGACCGAGCGTCATGAAGGCGAGGAAGACGGCCAGTCCGACGACGCCCATGGCGTTGTCGACGCCGTGTCCGTCGACGAAGGCGACCGCCATCCAGTCGTTCGCGGTGCCCTCCGCGAAGGCGGCGGCCAGCACCATGAGACCGATCAGGAGCGTGCGGGGCTCCAACCACGCCGAGCCTTGGCCCCGCGAACCCGCGCCTTCGTCGTGGGCTCCGTCGACGGGTTCTCCCGACTGGGAGAGGAAGGTGCTGGTGCCCCAGATGGTCACCGCCACGACGATGACGGCCACTACGGCGATGTGCGTGATGATCGGCACCCGCAGTGCGACGATGCCGGCGCCGATCAGCGCTCCGAGCACGGTGCCGCCGCTGAATGCCGCGTGGAACCACGGCATGATCGCCCGCCCGACGCCGCGCTCGACGATGGTGCCCTCGACGTTCTGCGCCACGTCCCAAGAGCCGTTGCCGAGCCCGACGAGGAACAGCCCTGGGATGGCCAGGTACAACGACGTGCTGAAGGTCACGGCTGCCGCAGCCCAGAGCACGCCAGGGACGAAGAACGCCATGCCCAGCCGGACAGTGTTCTTCGCGCCGATCTTGTTGCAGATCCGCCCGGCGAGCGGAAGGCTGGTGAGGGCGCCCACGGAGATGGACAGCAGCAGCAAGCTCAGCTGTCCGGGAGTGACGTTCAGCGCATCCTTCACGTCGGGGATGCGCGACATCCACGTCGCGAACGCGAACCCGTTGATCGCGAACGCCGCGAACAGTCCATTGCGCGCTTTGATGGCACGCTCTTGCCCGATGGTCTCACTCACGCCGCCCACTCCACTTCTTTTCGAGCCCGAACAATCCTAGGGGTAGTTGACGCTCTTCGAGGTGCGAGGCCGCCTGCGGCCGAGCCTCGAGGAGAGCGGGACGTCGCCTAGCAACCCAGCCATCAGTCCCCAGACACGGTAGCGCTCACTGCCTGGGGACTCGCTCCGGGTGCGGAGGAACGAGGTCCGAGCGCCTCGGCGTGCGCCTCAGTACGTCAGGGAGCGTGATGGGTGAGGATGGTGTCGGCGGCGGCGACATAGTTGGTGGCCAAGGTGACGGCGGCAAGGCGGAGGGCGTCGCGGCGGGGGAGGAACTGGGCATGATGCAGGCCGACTCCGCCTTCTGCTCCCGTGCCGATGAAGCTCATCAGCGACGGCATCACGGTGCTGTACTCGGAGAAGTCGTCGGAGCCGCAGGAGCGGAACGGCGTGGTGGCGACGGGCACGCCCATCCCGACGAGCAGTGCGTCGGAGCGCGATGAGATCGACGCGTCGTTGACCAGGGCAGGCCCGCCACGGACGAACTGGGTGGTAGCCGCCGCCCCACGGGCCAGCGCGGTGCCCTCGGCGAAGCGGGCGATGGCGTCGTGCAGGGCGGTGCGGTCGGACTCGTGATAGGTGCGGATCGAGCCGCGGCACATGGCGTTGTCGGCGATCACGTTGGCGGCGGTGCCGGCGCGGAACATGCCGACCGACACCACCGTCGGATGGATCGGGTTGATCGTGCGGGCTGAGATGTCCCCGAGCCCGGAGACGATGGCCGCCAGCACCTGGATGGGGTCGACGGCGGCGTGCGGGTAGGCGCCGTGCCCGCCGCGTCCGGTGACGGTGATCTCGAAGGAGTCGAAGGCCGCGTTCACAGGCCCTGAGCCATTGGAGACAACGCCCCGCTTCACCTGGGGCTGCACGTGGATGCCCACCATGGCGCGGACGTCCAAGTCGTCCAGCACACCGGAGGCGACGACGTCGGTGGCGCCCGGGGGATTGGATTCCTCGCGCGGCTGGAGCACTGGCACCATCGCGACGGGCAGGTCCAGGCCACGTGCGGCCGACAGCACCGCCCACAGGGCCGCCATGTGCACGTCGTGTCCGCAGGCGTGCATGATGCCGCGCCGCTGGGACGCCCACTCGACGCCGGTGGCCTCGTGGATCGGCAGTGCATCGAGTTCGGCGCGCAGGCCCACGGCGGGACCATCGGGGCCGGTGCGAGCGTAGGCGCCGGTCTCCACCATCGGGATCCAATCGAGCCAGTCGGCCGCCTGGATCATGGCGTCGCGGGTGTCGCCCTCGTCGCCGCTCAGGTGCGGGTCGGCATGGAGCATCCGCCGCAACGACGACGTCTCCGACAACTGCGCATCGATCCGGGACACGAGAGTGTTCAACAGGTCCGCATTCACGCGCCCAACCTACTCTGGTGGATGGGTGGACGGGACTAACGGGACCAGTCGATGGCCGAGTAGGGCAGGCCGAAGGCTTCGGCGACGGGCTGGGAGGTCAGCTGGCCGGCGCGGGTACTGATGCCTCTCGCCAAGGCGGGATCGATGCGGGCGGCGTCGCGCCACCCGTGATCCGCCAGTGCGAGCACATAGCGGAGGGTGGCGTTGGTGAGCGCCGCCGTCGACGTCTTCGGCACCGCGCCCGGGATGTTGGAGACGCAGTAGAACGTCGAGCCGTGCACCGGGAAGGTGGGGTCTGCGTGCGTCGTCGGGTGGCTGCTCTCGAAGCATCCTCCCTGGTCGATGGAGACGTCGACGAGCACGGAGCCCGGCACCATGTTCTGCACCATCTCGTCGGTCACCAGCTTCGGCGCCCGCGCGCCGGGGATCAGGACGGTGCCGATCACCAGGTCGGCTCCCAGCACCTGCTCACGCACCGTCATGGTCGACGATGCCAGAGTGCGCACCAGGCCGCCGTGGCGGGCCTCGACCAGGCGCAACTTGGCGATGTCGGTGTCGAGCAGGGTGACGTCGGCACCCATCCCAGCGGCGACGCGTGCCGCGTCCTGGCCAGCGACTCCGCCGCCCAGGATCACCACCTTGGCGTTCGGCACGCCCGCGATACCGCCCAATAGGAGGCCGGGGCCGCCGGCGGGTTTCATCATCGACTGGGCGCCCACCTGGGGAGCGAGCGCCCCCGCGATCTCCGACATCGGAGCGAGCAGCGGCAGCGACCCGTCCGCCAGTTGCACCGTCTCGTAGGCGATCGACGTCGTGCCCGAGCCCAGCAGGGCGTCGACGAGCGGCCGGTTGGCGGCCAAATGAAGGTAGGTGAAGAGCACCAGATCCTGGCGCAGGTGGCGGTACTCCCCGGCGACGGGCTCCTTCACCTTCACCACCAGGTCGGCGTCGGCCCAGACACGGTCGGAGTCGCCGATGATGGAGGCGCCGGCGTCGCGGTAGTTCTGGTCGGAGATCCCTGCGCCGACGCCTGCTCCCGTCTCGACGCTTACCAGGTGGCCGCGTTTGGCTAACTCCAGCACGCCAGCCGGGGTCAGCCCCACCCGGAACTCGTTGTTCTTTACCTCGCGTGGCACCCCGATGCGCATGAACTCTCCTCGACGTCGATGGATCAGTTCACTCTAGCCTCGAGGACCCCATCCGGAACACGACGGTCGTAACCACCTAACCGACCACAAGCCCCCAGAAACGGTCACGCTCTCCTCGAGGCTCGGCCGCGGGCGGCCTCGCACCTCGAAGAGCGTAGAGAGCGTGGTGCTCAGGCCTCGACGACGGTGTAGTTGCCGGCCTCGGAGACGGCGGCGATCACGGCGTCGAAGGGGATGCGCTCGTCCGACTCGATGACCATCGGGCCCTCGACGGAGACGGAGACGTTCTTCACGCCGTCGATGGCCGAGACCTCTTCGGTCACGTGGTTGGCGCAGTGTCCGCAGGTCATGCCGCTGACGGTGTAGGTGGTCTGCATGAGTGTTTTCCTTATCTCTGTGTGATTACTTGACGAGACGCCGGATGGCCTGGATGGCCTCGTCGATCTTCTCCTCGGCCTCGGCGCCACCCTGGGCGGCGGCGTTGGCCACGCAGTGCGCGAGGTGGTCTTCGAGCAGCCCGAGGGAGACGGCCTTCAAAGCGCTGGTGACCGCGGAGATCTGCGTCAGCACGTCGATGCAGTACTTGTCCTCGTCGACCATGCGGGCGATGCCGCGGGTCTGGCCCTCGATCAGCTTCAGGCGGCGCAGATAGGCCTCCTTGTTCGGCGAGTAGCCGTGGTCGGACGTGTCGTGGCAGTCGGTGTCCGTCGCGGCGGCCGCGATCGTGGTGTCTGTCATGTCGCCCCCTTTCCAGCGCTTCCGCGTCAACTATACCCCCTGGGGGTAGTGGCGACACGCAAGGGGCCGAGGGCGAAGATAACGATTGACCCACAGCATGGGGCTGTGTTCCGGACGGTCTTCCACAGCTCGGCCCGGCGGCGACCCCGTGTTTTCTGCACACTCATGCACAGGTCGTCCACAGCGCTGTCCCCAGGCAAGGGGCGAGTTGTGCACCGAGGGTGAGGTGAGCGTCGTCCGGCGTTGTCGGTAGCGTGTCCTAGGCTCCTGAGGAAGAGTCATGCGGGGCTGGTCGAGCGCCCGTCGGTATCGAGATTCGGAGGTGAGTCAGATGTCACTGAGCGCAGTCCCCGACGCGCCGCCGGAGCTGGATCGCACTCCGCCGCAGGATCTGGCGGCGGAGCAGAGTGTGCTCGGCGCCATGATGATGAGCAAGGACGCCATCTCCGACGTGGTGGAGAACCTGCGCGGCGTCGATTTCTACCGTCCCGCGCACGAGACCATCTTCGACGCTATCCTCAATCTCTACGGCCGTGGCGAGCCCGCAGATCCCATCACGGTCGCCGGCGAGCTGGGCAAGCTGGGAGAGCTGGCCAAGGTGGGCGGCGCCGTCTACCTGCACGATCTGCTGGCCAGCGTCTCCATCGCCGCCAATGCTTCCTATTACGCGGAGCTGGTACGCGAGAAGGCCATCCTGCGCCGCCTGGTCAACGCCTCCATCCGCATCGCCCAGCTCGGCTACCAGGGCCAGGGTGAGGTGGAGCAGATCGTCGACGAGGCCCAGCAGACCCTCTTCGAGGTGACGGAGAAGCGCGCGTCCGAGGACTATCGCTCGCTGGCAGATCTGATGCAGCCCACTTTCGACGAGATCGAGGCCATCGAGGCCTCGGGCGACGCGCTGGCTGGCGTGCCCACGGGCTTCCAGCGGCTGGACAAGATGACCAACGGCCTGCATCCCGGCCAGATGATCATCGTCGCGGCGCGCCCCGGTATCGGCAAGTCCACCTTCGCGCTCGACGTGTGCCGCGCGGCCGCCATCAAGCACAACCTGCCCACGGCGTTCTTCTCTTTGGAGATGAGCCGCACGGAGATCGTGATGAAGGTGCTCTCCGCCGAGTCGTCGGTGTCGCTCGGACGCATCCGCGGCGGAAAGATGGACGAGGCCGACTGGCAGCGCATCACCGACAAGTCGGGCCAGATCGGCGAGGCGCCGTTCTTCATCGACGATTCGCCCAACCTCACCATGATGGAGATCCGGGCCAAGGCGCGCCGGCTGCGACAGAAGCACGACTTGCAGCTGCTCGTCCTCGACTATCTCCAGTTGATGACCTCGGGCAAGAAGGTGGAGTCGCGCCAGGTGGAGGTCTCGGAGTTCTCGCGTCAGATCAAGCTGCTCGCCAAGGAACTCGAGATCCCCGTCATCGCGCTGTCCCAGCTCAGCCGTAACGCCGAGCAGCGCAAGGACGGCGTGCCTCAGCTGGCCGACCTCCGCGAGTCGGGCTCGCTGGAGCAGGACGCCGACATCGTGATCATGCTGCACCGTCCCGAGGCCTTCAATCCCAATCCCACCGACGAGGAGCGGGGCGTGGCGGCCTTCCATGTGCTGAAGCACCGCAACGGCGAGACCGGCAAGGTGGATGCCCTCTTCCAGGGTCATTACAGCCGTTTCACCGATCCCTTTACCCCGTGACGGAGCGCCGTCGATTCAAACTGAAGATTCTTCAGGAATCGTTTGGGATTGGTTAAGGAATGGCTTAGAGTAGTCGCGTCACGTCCTCGACGCTTGGAGCTTCACCCCTATGAGCAAAGTCTGGATCCCGGTTGTCGCCGGAGTCGCCGCCCTCGGAATCGTCGGAACGGTCGGAATCGTCCAGGTGCTGCGCACCCATGATGTCGAACTCACCGTCGACGGTGCCGCGCAGGTGCTGACGGTGCGCGATCGGACCGTGGGCTCGCTCCTCGAGAACCAGGGCATCGAACTCGGCGAGTACGACGTCGTCCTGCCCGGCGTCGACACCAAGATCGTCGAGGGCCTGGAAGTGGACGTGGCCTACGGTCGCCCGCTGGAGCTCACCGTCGACGGCGAGAGCCGCACGGTGTGGACCACGGCCCGCAGCGTCGGCGACGCCCTGCGTCAGCTCGACCTCGACGAGGCCGATTCCAAGCTGTCCGCCACCCGAGCCACCGGCATCACCCGTCGTGGCCTCGACCTCGAAATCATGACGGCCAAGGACGTGACGCTGAAGGCCGCCGGTGAGTCGTCGAAGGTGACCGTCGCCGGCACCGTCGCCGACCTGCTGTCCTACGCCGAGATCGATCCCGACAGCAACGACATCGTGAAGCCCGACGTGGACACCGTGCTGAAGGACGGCATGAAGGTCACCTTCGTCGACGTGACGGTGAAGGAATCCAAGAAGAAGGTCTCGGTTCCCTTCAAGAAGAAGACGGTCAAGTCCAGCAAGATGGACAAGGGCACTTCGAAGGTCACCACCAAGGGTGTCAAGGGCTCCAAGACCGAGACCTACACCGACGTGTACCACGACGGCAAGCTGAAGTCCTCGAAGCTGAAGAGCTCCAAGGTCACCAAGAAGCCGAAGACCCAGGTCACCACCGTCGGCACCCGCAAGGTGGAGAAGAAGTCCAGCAACCTGACGCCCGCCAGTGGCTCCAGCTGCAAGGCCTCTTACTACTGGCAGGGCCAGATGACCGCCAATGGCGAGCGGTTCAACCCCGACGACCTGACCGCCGCGCACAAGACCTTCAAGTTCGGCACCAAGGTGAAGGTGACCAACCCCAAGAACGACAAGACGGTGGTCGTGCGCATCAATGACCGCGGCCCGTACATCTCCGGCCGCTGCCTCGACCTGTCGCGCGCCGCGATGAAGGCGATCGGCGGCACCAGCGCCGGCGTGATCACCGTCAACTACGAGGTGGTCTAGCCACCCTCGGGCATCACGCCCACCACAAGCCCCCGGCTCGTCATCTCCCCCCAGATGACGGGCCGGGTTTGTTTTTCCGGGATGGATTCAGGGGTGCAGGCGCGCCAGGTCGCGGTAGATGCCGAGCATCTCGTCGGCCTGGGACTGAATGGTCCACTGCGAGGCCAGCTCGACGGAGCGACGCGTGGCGGCGGTGCGCCAGGCGGGGTCGTCCATCCGGTCGATGACACGAAGGATGCCGGCCGCCAGCGACGCCGGGGTGGGGCGGGTGATCTCGCCGTTGACGGGAGGATCGATCACCAGGGTGAGCTCGTGATCGACGCTCACGATCGGCAGGCCCGCCAGCGCGGCCTCATGCAGCACCAGCGCCTGGGTGTCGGTCTGGCTGGCGAAGGCGAAGATGTCGGCCATGCCGTAGAACGCGCCCAGGTCGTCGCGCTTCTGCTCGCCGGGCAGGATGAACAGCCCTTGGTCGCGGCCGTTCTGCAGCACCTTGCGGATGCCGGGGTTGTTGTCCCAGTCGCCGACCACCATCAGGCGCGCGTCGGGACGCTGATTGGCGACGAGGTGGAAGGCCTCGGCCAGCAGCGTGATGCCCTTCTCCGGCGCGATGCGTCCCGCGTACAACACGAGCGGGCCGTCGGGGCGCGGGAAGGGCGGTGGGCCGGGAGGCAGCGCGTCGACGCCGTTGGGCACGACGCGCACGTCGATGCCGGGTGCGATCTGCCGGCAATGGGCGGCGGTCTTCGGGGACGGTGTGGTGACCAGTTGCGAGAGTTCCAGCATCTTCGCGCACATGCCGATCATGGAGGCGCCGAAGCCACGGTCCTCGAACTTGATCTGGGCGGCGCGCATCTCGGCCTCGTCGACGAAGGCGCCGTTGCTGAGCTTCACGAAGGCCTTGAGCACCAGGTCCAGCAGCGGGAGCCATTGCTTGTAGTAGTCGGCGTAGGCGTCGAAGTCGGTGTGCCAGGTGAGCAGCAGCGGGATCCCGAGGCGCTGCGCGGCGACCGTGCCGAGCGCGCCCACCGTGCCGAAGCCGTGCACGTGGATCACGGTGGGCTTGAGCGCAGCGACACGTTCGATGGTGCGCTCGAAGTGACGACCGGTGGCCACCCGGGTGGGCAGCCGGGGCACCCACATCGATGGGAGCCGGAACTCGGTGCGGCCGGGCCGGCCCTTGTGGGGATTCGGGCCCTTGGCGGCCGGAGCGACGACGATCACCTCGTGTCCTGCGTCCAGCAGATTGCCCTCCAGCGCCTGAACGGCCACCGTCAGCCCATTGCTGCCCGGACCGTAGTTGTCGGTGAACTGGGCGACGCGCAGCATCTCTGGGGACGGATCGATCACGTCGCCACTCTATCGAAGAGAATCCTCACGCTCTTTGAGGTGTGAGGCCGTTCGCGGCCGAGCCTCGACAATCGGGACGAGCGCGAAGCACCACTGACGCTCTTTGAGGTGTGAGGCCGTTCGCGGCCGAGCCTCGACAATCAGGACGAGCGCGAAGCACCACTGACGCTCTTTGAGGTGCGAGGCCGTTCGCGGCCGAGCCTCGAAAAGAGCCCGCCGGCAGCCGACGATCAGTCCCAGCCGAAAGTCGCGCTGGCTCTCCTCGAGGCTACGGCTTCGGGGCTCGTTCCTCGCCCAGCGCCTCCGCACCTCGAAGAGCGCGGGGGGTTCGCGCGTCAGAGAGCGTGACCGATCGGTCGCATCGGGCGACGAGGCCCTGGTCGTGGGTGATCACCAGGACGGGGAGGCCCTCGGAGGCGGCCCAGACGTCGTCGATGAGGGCGGCGGCGGTGGCGTGGTCGAGGTGCTCGGTGGGTTCGTCGAGGATCAGCAGGTCGCGCGGGCCGGAGAGGATCCTGGCCAGGGCCAAGCGGCGGCGCTCGCCGCCGCTGAGCGTCGATCCGGCCTCGCCGATCAGGCGATCCAGGGGGAGGTCGAGGCCGGCGCGGTGCAGTGCCTGGCGGACCTCGTCGTCGGTGGCGTCCTTGTTGCCGATCCGCACGTTCTCGGCGACCGAGGTGGCGAAGATGTGCGCGTCCTGGGCGAGGTAGCCGACGCGGCCCGCGCGCTCGAGCCGGCCGGTGAGCGGCGGGATGAGGCCCATGATGGTGGCCGCGATGGTGGTCTTGCCGACGCCGGAGGGGCCCACCAGTGCGACCCGCTCGCCCGGAGACACGCGCAGTGTGACGTCGTGCTGCACGGGCGCGCCGCCGGGCCAGCCGACGGTGACGTCATCGAGTTCGAGAGCGGGGGCGCCGTCGCCGGGCACCGCGTCGCCCTCGCCGATCGACGGCGCGGCCAGCTCGTCGGCGATGCGCCCCAGGGCGGCTCGCGAGCGGGTATAGGTCTGGGCGCCCTGGGTGAAGGCGGCGAAGGTCTCGTGCAGGGCGAGCGGGGTGAGCACCAGGACGGCGAAGAAGCGTGGGTCGATGTCGCCCGCGGCGAGGGCCGGACCGCCGATCGCCAGGGCGGCCACCACGGCCACGCCTGCCGCGACGATCTGGCCCGCCGTGGCGATGCCCCGCACCCACGCGGCCTTCTCCTCGTGGGTGCGCAGTTGATCATCGACGGTGAGGAGCCGGTTCAGCGCCTCGGCCTCGGCCCCGTTGGCCACCAGGTCGGCGCCCACGCGGGTGAGTTCGCGCACCTCGTCGGAGAGCCGGCCGCGGGCGTCGATCGTGGCCTCGTCGGCGCGCAGCGACGCGCGCTGCGCCCACCAGGGGAGCAGCACCCCGCCGAGGATCGCGGTGGCCAGCAACACCAGGGCGGAGGGCAGATTGATCAGGCTGAGCAGGACGGTGGTGGTGGCGATCACCAGCGTCGCGGAGGCGATCGGGATGATCACTCGCACCACCAGATCCTGGATGGCCTCCACGTCGGCGACGACGCGGGTGAGCAGGTCGCCGCGACGACGTCCGATCAGCGTGGTGCTCGCGAGCTTGTCGTAGACCTTTAGTCGCAGGGCGCCCTGCATGCGCAGAGCGAGGTCGTGGCCCACCAGGCGCTCCACATAGCGGAATACGCCCCGGGAAATGCCGAAGAACCGCACGCCGACAGCCGGGGCCTGGAGGTAGAGGACAGGCGGGAAGAGCGCGGCCCAGGAGAGCAGGAAGGCGGAGACGCCCATCAGCGCGACTGAAGCGGCCGACGCGGCGAAGGCCAGCAGCACCGCCCCGAGCAGACGCCACCGGCCTCTGGGGATGGAGTCCAGCAGCGCCCGGGTGAAGGAGAATGTGCGCCTCAGGGACCGCCCTTCGAGACGACGCCCGCTGGTTGTGTGTTTATCTTGCGCTTGCCCGGACAGGCGGGCGTCCCTCAGGGATCCGTGGTTGGGTGTGGCGTCGTCGCTGGGCTCGGCGTGGGTTGTGCCGTGTGAGTGGGTCTTTTCCCCGGATCCCTGAGGGATGGCCGCCCTCTCTGTCTGGGGTGAGGCTGCCGGTGAAGTAGCGGACATCGTCTCGAAGGGCGGTCCCTGAGGGATGGCCGCCCGTTCTGTCTGGGGTGGGGTTGCCGGTGAAGTAGCGGACATCGTCTCGAAGGGCGACACAACCCGGTCGGCGGCGGCGAGGACGGCGGGACGGTGGGTGACGATCAGGGCGCCGGCGCCGGAGGAGCGCACGGCGTCGATCACGGTGGCCTCGGTGTCGGCGTCGAGGCCGGCGGTGGGTTCGTCGAGCAGCAGGATGGTGGCGTCGGTGGTGCGGATGCGCAGCAGCGCCCGGGCCAGGGCGACACGGCGACGCTCGCCGGCCGACAGGCCCTCCGCCTCATCGCCGACGGGCTTGGTCGCGTCAAAGCCGGCGCCGGTGTCGCGCAGGGCCTCGGCGATGGCCTCGGCGGAGGCGCCGGGGCTGCCGAGAGCGACGTTGTCGCCGACAGTGCCGTTGACCATGCCCGGCTCCTGCCCCACCCACGCCAGGTGCTGTCGCCAGGAAGCGGGGTCGATCTGGGCCAGGTCCACACCGTCGACGGTGACCCGGCCTGCCGTCGGTCGGAGGTAGCCCGCCAGCAGCGCCAGGATCGTGGATTTGCCGGCACCCGATGGCCCGGCCAGAGCCACCACCTCGCCGGGGGTGAGGGTCAGCGAGAACCCGCTCACGGCGTCGGTCGTGGAACCGGGGTAGCGGTAGGCGACGTCGTGCAGAGCGACGCCGACCGTGCCGGGTTCCTGCCGCCGGTTACGGTGGGTCCTTTCGAGGCTCGGCCGCGGGCGGCCTCGCTCCTCAAGGAGCGTGGTGGGGGCAGCGTCGATGATGGCGAAGGCGGCGTCGGCGGCGGCGACGCCGTCGGCGGAGTCGTGGAAGTGGACTCCCACCTGGCGTACGGGCAGAAAGGCTTCGGGGGCGAGGATCAGCACGAACAGCGCGGTGGTGAAGTCGACGTGTCCGTAGACGACGCGGAAACCGATGGTGACCGCGACCACGGCCACCGACAACGTCGCCAGCAGCTCCAGCGCGAGGCTGGAGATGAAGGAGATCCGCAGCGTGCGCATGGTGGCCGAGCGATGCGCCTCCTCGCCCAGCTCCACTCCTCGTCGTTGGGCCCGAGCTCGGGCGAAGGCCTGCAGCGTGGGCAGGCCGGCGATCAGGTCGGCGAAGTGGTTGGCCAGTCGCTCGGCCTGGGCGAAGCTCTTCGCGGTGGCCGCCTGCGTGGTCCAGCCGATCAACGCCATGAAGATCGGGATCAGCGGCAGTGTGAAGGCGATGATGATCGCCGACGGCCAGTCGGCCAGCAGCACGGCCGCCCCGACGATGAACGGCACCGTGGCCGCCAGGCCCAGCTGGGGGAGGTACTTGGAGAAATAGCCGTCCAGTGCGTCCAAGCCCTGCGTGACGACCCGCATCACCGTCGCCGACGGCGCTCCACCGATGGGAGTGGCCAGCCGGGCGGCCATCACGTCGCGTCGCAGCTCCGACTTCACGGCGGCCGCCGAGCGATGCGCCAGCCAGGCGTTCAGCCAGGCCAGTCCGCCGCGGGCGGCGAAGACCCCCAGCAGAAGCAGCAGTGAGACCGTCCACCCCGGCGGCAGCGCCGCGGTGTCGAAGACGGTGGTGATGGCGTCGGCGATCAGCTTGGCCTGTGCGATCAGCAGGCCGGCGGTGAGCGCCCCGACGAGCACAGAGGCGACCAGGTAGTTCCTGGTCGCCCCTGCGCGTCTGATCAATCGGGGATGAACGGGGCCTGGCATCGGCTCCAGTCTCTCCTACCTGACAAGGTCTTCCTATCCGCCTATCCGCGTCTAGTGGACGGCATGAGCCTCGTCTGGGATGTTCTTGGTGCTGAGGCGCTTGCGGAACACCCAGTAGCTCCACGCCTGGTAGCCCAGCACGATCGGCACGAACACCAGGGCGGCCCACGACATGATGGTGAGGGTGGTGTCCGACGAGGCGGCCGACAGGACGGTCAGGCGCTCGCCGACGGCCACGGCCTCGTCCTGAGCGAAGCCCAGGTTGCCGAACATGCGCAGGAAGGTGCCGATGAACAGCGTCGCGATGGACAGGCCCGTGAAGACGAAGGCCCAGCCATCGCGGCCGCGGCCGACCATCAGCACTCCGGCCAGCAGCGCGACCACCGACACGATGCCCACGATCCACGCGAAGAGGCTGAGATCGCCGAACTCCGAGGTGGCGGGCCAGAAGACGTTCTGCGACACCACGAAGATCGCCAGCAGGATGATGCTCACCCCGCCGGACTTCACACCGAAGGCCTTGGCCCGGTCGTGGATCTCGCCCTTGGTCTTCAGCGCGATGAACGCGGCACCGTGGGTGAGGAAGATCGCCACCAGCAGCACGCCGCCCAGCAGCGCGAACGGGCTGAACAGCCCGAAGAAACTGCCGTTGAACAGCAGGCCGTCGTTGGGCAGC
Source organism: Tessaracoccus caeni (assembly GCF_029211185.1). Taxonomy (GTDB): domain Bacteria; phylum Actinomycetota; class Actinomycetes; order Propionibacteriales; family Propionibacteriaceae; genus Arachnia; species Arachnia caeni. The sequence goes on along the minus strand of NZ_JARGDO010000002.1, from coordinate 148,487 downwards.
CCGATCACGAAGTTGGCGAAGCCCACGCCGAACACCAGAGTGGTGATGAAGGAACCCCAGGTGGCGAACGCGTCGAGCATCCGCTTGTACTGCGACGTGTGGTGCTTCGAGCGGTACTCGAAGGCCACGCCGCGCAGGATCAGCCCCACCAGCACCAGCAGCAGCGGCAGATAGAGCGCCGAGAACAACGACGCGTACCAGCCGGGGAAGGCCGCGAACATCGCACCGCCCGCCGTCAGCAGCCACACCTCGTTGCCGTCCCAGGTGGGGCCGATGGTGTTGACGACGACCCGGCGGTCCTTGTCGGTCTTGCCGAGCACGGGGATCAGCATGGCGACGCCGAAGTCGAAGCCCTCGAGGAAGAAGAAGCCGATCCAGAGCACGGCCACCAGCAGGAACCACAGCGTGGGCAGGAACGGGACGGAGACGGTTTCAAGAAGAAGATGCATTGGTCGTCGCCTCTCAGTACGCGAAGGTCAGCGGGGCGTCGGGATCTTCGAGCACCACGGGTTCCTCGACCTCTGGGAGGCCGGCCTTCAGGTACTTCATGAACAGCCACACCTCGAGCACGGCGAGGGCGCCGTAGAGGAGGGTGTAGACAATCAGCGAGGTCAGCATCTCGCCGGCCGTCACCGACGGCGAGATACCGGCGGCGGTGGGCATCACGCCCGCCACCAGCCAGGGCTGACGGCCCATCTCGGTGAAGATCCAGCCGAAGGAGTTGGCGAACAGCGGGCCGAGGGGCACCACCCACATCAGTCCGGTCCACCACCAGGCCGGCCTGACGGCGGCCGTCGACTTCTCGTTGCGCAAGCGGAGCAGGATCAGGGCGGCCACAGCCATGCCGGCCATGCCGAGGCCGATCATGATCCGGAACGACCAGTAGGAGACCACCACCGGCGGCACGTAGTCGATCTGAGCGAACGCCTGAGCCATGTCGGGGCTGAGCTGCCCGTCGTTGATTGCTTGGGCGATCTGCTCCTGCAGCGGCAGGCGGGTGCCGTCGTTGCGGCTGAACCCGTTGGCCTTGTACTCGGCCTCCAGGTCGTTGAAGCCGTGCACATGGTCGTGGCCGGAGAGCATGCTCAGCAGACCCGGAACCTTGAGGGCGAACACCTCGCTACGGCCGTCGAGGGTGCCGACGGTCAGGATCGAGAACGGGGCGTTGTCGGTGGACTCGAACAGACCCTCCGCGGCCGCCATCTTCATGGGCTGCACCTCGGTCATCACCTTCGACTGCATGTCGCCGGAGACGAACACACCCACCGACGCGATCAGCAGCACCCAGGCGCCGAGCTTCGCGGCCCAACGCCAGGTGGCGCGCTCCTCCGCGCCCTTCTCCGCCGAGAGTTCGCCGCTCGCGATGCGCTTGTTCGTCTTGGCCAGATGCCACGTGCTGACGCCGGCGACGACGCCGCCGCCCACCATGTAGGCGGCGGTGATGGTGTGGATGAAGGTGGCGATGAACACCGGGTTGGAGAGCAGCGCGAGGAAGCCGGACACGCCGTCGAGCTCCGCGCGGCCGTTCTCGAAGCTGAGCACCGAGCCGACGGGGTTCTGCATCCACGAGTTCGCGGCCAGGATGAAGCTCGCCGACAGGATGGTTCCGATCGCCGCGAGGTAGATCGCCGCGAGATGCACCTTCTTGGGCAGCCTGTCCCATCCGAAGATCCACAGTCCGATGAAGGTGGACTCCAGGAAGAACGCCAGCAGCGCCTCGAGCGCCAACGGGGCGCCGAAGATATCACCAACGAATCGTGAATATTCGCTCCAGTTCATTCCGAACTGGAACTCCTGGACGATTCCGGTGACCACGCCCAGCGCGAAATTAATGAGGAAGAGCTTGCCGAAGAACTTGGTGAGTTGGAGGTATCGCTGCTTGCCAGTGCGCACCCAGGCGGTCTGGATGATCGCCACCAGCATCGACATCGCGATGGTGATAGGTACGAACAAATAGTGGTAGACCGTGGTAATCCCGAATTGCCACCGGCCTATTGCGACAGGGTCCATGCCGCGACAGTACTACGTCGCGTCGGGCCCTTCCAACGGATGCGGCCGTGCCTCTTGGATTCGGGCGTGATGGCGCCGCTCGGAGCGGCCTCCGGAAGGCTCTACTACGTCGGGGCGGACAAATCCACCCAGGCAGTAGGCGAACCTCACTAGGATGTCCGCATGACGACCAGGGGTGAGCTCGAGAAGCGCGTGATGGAAGTGCTGTGGCAGGCCGACGCGCCGCAAACCGTTGCCGACGTGCACGCCGAGCTCAACCTGGAACGGGAGCTGGCCTACACCACCGTGATGACGGTGCTCGACAGGTTGGCGAAGAAGCATCGGGTCACCCGCACCATGGCGGGCCGGGCGTGGCAGTACGTGCCCAGCACTCCCCGGGCCACCTACGTCGCCAGCCGCATGCTGGCGTCCCTCAGTGAGCTGAGCCCAGAAGATCGTGCCGAGGCGCTGCGGCAGTTCTTCGTGGTTCTCCCCGCCGACGATCGCGCGCTGCTGGGCGACGCGCCGGCGACGGCTTAGCCACCGTCAGCCCCCTGGCGCTCGTCGAGCAAGAAGCGCTTCTGGTCGACGGTGAGCGCCAGATCGGCGGCGAACCAGCGTCGCGCCGCCGCCAGGTCGTTCTTGGCCTCCGCGTGGGCCGCCTCCGAGGTATCGCCGTAGCTCATCCGCGCGGCCTCCTCGCGCACCAGCAGACTGGTGGTGTTCGCCTTGTCCACCAGCTCCGTCGTGTCGTCGAGGGAGGCCTGCAAGGACTCCGTGGACATCGTCGCCGCGAGCCCGGCCCGCTGCTCGGCCACGTCGTAGCCGGGCTCCGGCCAGCGCAGGCCCATGCCGCTCATCGCGCGGGTCAGGATCTCCGTGATCGCGAGCCGCGGGTACCACTTCTTGTCCGCCGGCAGCACGTGCCACGGCGCGTACTCGGTGGAGGTGAGACGGAACACGTCGGCGTAGGCCTCCTGGTAGGCGTCCCACTTGGAGCGCGTCGGGAGGTCGGACATCGAGTACTTCCAGCGCTTGTCGGGCCGGTCCAGCCGCTCCATCAGACGTCGGCCCTGTTCCTCGTAGGAGACCATCATGGCGAACTTCAGCACCACGATGCCCGCATCGACCAGGCCCTTCTCGAAGGCGTTGATCTCGTCGTAGCGTGCCCGCCACACCTCGTCGGGAACCAACTTGTCGACGCGTGCCACCAGCACGTCCTCGTAGTGCGAGCGATCGAACAAGCCGATCTTGCCGTAGGGCGGCAGCGCCTGGTGGATCCGCCACAGGAAGTGGTGGGAGCGCTCCTCGGCGCTCGGCGGACCGAAGCTACGCAGCGCCACGCCCTGCGGATCGACCATGCCCATGACGTGTCGGGCGACGCCTCCCTTGCCGGCGGTGTCCAGCCCCTGCACGACGCAGAGCACCGCCCGACGGCCACCGCTGCGCCCCTCGGCGTACATCCGTTCCTGAAGCTCGGCCAGCAGCTCTCCGCGTTCGGCCATCAGTCGTTCCGCGGACTTCTTCTTGCCCGCCCAGCCGGGCGTGCTGCCGCGGTCCATGGCGGCCAGGTCGAAGTCGGGGGTGGCCCGCAGCGCTATGCGGGGATCGGCGGCCCAGTCGTCTTTCATGGCAGCGCCCTTCCGGTCGGTGATGGAGATCTCCCTCCCGTTCCTACCAGGTCAGACTGGCGAGAAGACACGCTCGTGCAGAATTTTCCGCCGAGAGGTCTGGTTTTCGGGAGGGTCGGGGAGTAGCGTGAACAACGTCCTATCCGATGACCGAAAGGAGACCGCATGGCTTTAGGAGACGAGTTGAAGGCAAAGGCCGAACAAGCGGTTGGTGAGGTCAAGGAAGGCGTCGGAGACGCCGTCGGTGACGATCAACTGAAGGCCGAAGGCAAGGCAGACCAGATTTCCGGCGCCATCAAGGAGAAGCTCCAAGGTGCCGCTGACAAGGTCAAAGATGCCGCCGAGGCCGCATCGGACAAACTGGAAGACGCCGTTGAAGGCATCAAGGACAAGTTCACCAAGGGCTGAGTCCACAGTTGACCGAGTTCGGTCTTAGAAACCAACGGGCCGGGACGATATTGTCCCGGCCCGTTGTGCGTCCTGACGCTACGCGATCTTGGCCTTGGCGGTTGTGGACAACGTGTTGTAGGCCTTGTCGCCGGCATAGCGCACCGTGAATGTGTGATTGCCCTTCTTGAGCTTTGACAGGCTCACCGTGGCCTTGCCGCTCTTGAGTGCGACGGTCTTGATCAGCTTCGTGCCGTCGTAGATCTTCACTTTCGCCGTCACCGACTTCGCTGCCGTTCCGGGCAGCGTGAGGGTCGTGGTGAGCTTGGCCTTGCCCTTGGAGCCCGGCTTGGCGGTGAGCGCGATCTTCGGGGTGGCTTTGCCCACCTTGACCGTCTTCGACGTCACCTTCTGGGTCTTCGTGCCGCTCTTGGAGGCGGTGACCCGGATGCTGAGCTTCTTGGCCGCGTCTGCCGGAGTGGCGGTGTAGGTGGACTTGGTGGCGCCCTTGATGGTCTTGCCGTCGCGCAGCCACTGGTAGCTCACCTTGTAGGCGGACTTCCATGAGCCGAGTTTGGCCGTTAGCGTGCCGCCGACTTTCACTGACTTCCCGATGGTCGGGGTGGTCACCTTCGGTGCGGGCTTGGCCGAGGGGGTCGGCGTCACGCTGGGAGTGACCGTCTGGGTCGGTGTCGGGGTGACCGTCGGAGCTGCGGTCGGCGTGGGAGACGCGGTCGGCGTCGGAGACGAAGTGGGGCTGGGCGTCGGCGAGGGTGCGGGCGACGCGATCTCGTCGTTCCTCACCGCGAAGACGTATCGGCCGAGTTGGTCCGAGTCGCGTCGAGAGGTGGTCAGCGCGTGGGGGCCGCCGTCCAGTAAAGCTCCGCTGGTCTGCGAGCCGGGGAGTTGGAGGAAGGTGCCGGCGACGCCGGTGCCCGCGGAGAAGCCCGCCACGGCGGCTGAACTCGACGATGAGCCGGAGTCCCACTGAATCTGGTCGTAGTTGAAGGTGATGTCGAAATCTCCCGTCGCCCGCCCGGACGAACCGGTGCGCGTCGTGAGGATCAACTGGAAGGTGTTGTTCCTCCCCGACGACTGGGCGCCGTTGTAGGGCTCGACGTCGGCCCAGGTCGCGCAGAAGCGGGTGCCATCCGAGGAGACGCCGTAGGTGACCACGTCGGACTCGAAGACATCGCGGGTGTCCACGTCGGCGAGGAACGGGGCGATGATCGGGACAGAGGACTGTGCCAGCGGCGCCGAGGCGACTCCGGACAGGGGCGCGTCGAAGCTGACGTTGCCGTTGTTGTTCACGTACAACCGGTCATGACTCTTCCCGAAGAAGCTCACGGGGAAGGGCAGGACGATCGGGCCGCTGGAGTCGTCGTCGGAGGGGAGGAGCTGGTTGGCGAAGCAGAAGTCGAGTTTCTGGCCGGCTCGGGTTCCGAGCGTCGATGCGCGCGCGGTCAGCGCCAGATCCTTGCCGCTGATGCTCGTGCCCCGGGCGATGGTGAAGCTGTTCTGGGCGTTCGGCCGTGCGGAGAGCCCGGCGCCGTTTCCGAGGAAGCCGACGTTGTGCCGAGCGCCCGTCGCCTGCAGGGTGTAGGTGCCGTCGGGGACTCTGCGCAGGCGGTAGGCGCCGGCTGCGTCGGTCGTGGAGCGTTGGCCGGTGTCGAACCAGGTCTGCTCGTCGGCGTCCCAGACGTACAGTTGGACGGTAGCGGCCTCCAGCGGGCCGGACGGGCCGGTGACCGTGCCGGTGATGCTGTTCGCCTGCGGTGGGGTGATGGGCGCGGGGACGAAGGAGCCCGCAGAGACCACGACGCTGTTGCTCGACGTGGGACCGGAGGGCGGCGTCGTGGATCCACCGAGGAAGTATGCGCCGCCGACACGAATCGTGTACGTGCCTTCGGGGAGCTGGCGACGGTAGGCGCCGTCGTCGTCGGTATAGGCCTCGTCCTGCCACAGCCAACTGTTGCTCTGCGTGCTCCAGAGCAAGAACTCCAGGTACTCGCCGACCACCGGGTTCCCGTCGTCGAGCACGGTGCCGGCGATGCCGCCGGGGTGGGGAAGTCTCAGGTCGGGGAGTCGTCCGTACGGCGGGTTGGTGGCGGTGAATGCCACCGTGCTGTCGTCGTCGGCATGAAGCGTGCCGCCGAGGAAGCGCGGCGCGTGGTCCTCCGCCCATGCCCGGACGGTGTAGGCGTCGTCGTAGATCTGGTCGAAGCTGTATCTGCCGGCGGCGTCGGTCAGAACGTGTTCGCCCGTGTAGAACCAGCCCTCGGCGTCGTCGTCCCAATGGAACAGTTCGACCTGAGCGTTGCTCAGTGGGCCGTCCGGGCCGGTGATTCTGCCCGTCACCGTCGCCTGGTAGGCGTGGGCGGGTGTGACAAAGCTCAGCAGCAGCGCCAAGGCGGCGACGAGCGCCATTGTCGTTCGTTTCAGCATCAGGAGTCCCTCTAGGCCGACGTGGTACGCGGCGGAGACCGCCGCACATGGCTACCCACACCGGCGCCGTGGCGCCGTCCCCTGATTTCCCCTGCAAGAAGAGTACGCAGAACGGGCGCCAGAGAGAAGCCAGGAACGCCGCGGAACCTGTTCACGCCGCGAGGGCTCCCACCTTGTGTGGTAGAAGCCCTCGCGGTCGGGTGTAGAGAACGGAGCTACTCGATGGCTCCCGCGAACTGCGACTGGTAAAGGTCGTAGTAGGCGCCCTTGGCCTCGAGCAGCTCGTGGTGCGATCCCTGTTCGACGATGCTGCCCTGGTTCATCACCAGGATCAGGTCGGCGTCGCGGATGGTGGAGAGCCGGTGGGCGATCACGAACGACGTGCGCCCGGTGCGCAGCGCCGACATGGCCTTCTGCAGCAGTAGCTCGGTGCGGGTATCGACGGAGCTGGTGGCCTCGTCGAGGATCAGCAGCGACGGGTCGGAAAGGAAGGCCCTTGCGATCGTGATCAGCTGCTTCTCGCCCGCCGAGATGTTCGAGCCCTCCTCATCGATGACGGTGTCGTAGCCGTCCGGAAGCGAGTGCACGAAACGATCGACGAAGGTCGCGCGGGCGGCCTCCATGATCTCCTCCTCGGAGGCGCCGAGCTTGCCGTAGGCGATGTTGTCGCGGATCGTGCCGCCGAACAGCCACGTGTCCTGCAGCACCATGCCGATGTTGCCGCGCACCTCGCCGCGCGATACCGACGCGATGTCGACGCCGTCGAGCGTGATCCGGCCGCCGCCCAGGTCGTAGAAGCGCATGATCAGGTTGACCAGCGTCGTCTTGCCCGCGCCGGTGGGACCGACGATGGCGACGGTGCTGCCCGGCTTGGCGGTGAGGTTCAGGCCCTCGATCAGCGGCTGGTCGGGGGAGTAGGAGAAGTCGACGTCCTCGAACGCGATCTCGCCCTGCAGATCGGCGGGCAGCGTGCCCTTGGGCTCGTCGGTCATCTCTTCAGCGTCGAGCAGCTCGAACACCCGCTCGGCCGAGGCGACGCCCGACTGCAGCAGGTTGGCCATCGACGCCACCTGGGTGAGCGGCTGGGTGAACTGGCGCGAGTACTGGATGAAGGCCTGCACGTCGCCGAGGTTCATCTGCCCGGACGCCACGCGCAGGCCGCCGACGACGGCGATCACCACGTAGTTCAGGTTCCCCACCAGGAACATCACCGGCATGATGATGCCCGAGATGAACTGGGCGCCGAAGCCGGCCCGGTAGAGATCCTCGTTCTTGGCGGCGAACGCCGCCTCCACCTCGCGCTGGCGGCCGAACACCTTGACCAGGGCATGGCCGGTGTAGGCCTCCTCGATCACGGCGTTCAGTTCGCCCGTCGACTTCCAGTTCTGCGCGAACAGGGTCTGCGAGCGCTTGCCGATCATGGAGACGAAGATCATGGCGATCGGCACGCTGACCAGCGCGACGACAGCCAGCAGCGGCGAGATCCAGAACATCATGATCAGCACGCCGATCAGCAGCAGCAACGAGTTCAGCAGCTGCGAGAGCGTCTGCTGCAGCGACTGCGACACGTTGTCGATGTCGTTGGTGACGCGGCTCAGCAGCTCGCCGCGGGCCTGCTTGTCGAAGTAGGACAGCGGGAGCCGGTCGAGCTTCGCGGAGACCTGCTGGCGCCACTGGTACACCGTGCGCTGCACTGCGGTGTTGAGCACCCAGCCCTGGGCGTAGCTGAGCGCGAACGACGCCAGGTACAGCGCCAGGACGCTCAGCAGTACGACGCCGATGGCGTGGAAGTCCATGCCCTGGCCTGGCACGAAGTCGAGCCGGCGCAGAATGTCGGCCATCTGCGTCTCGCCGGCGGCGACCATTCCCTCGATCACCTGATCCTTGGTGAGCCCGGGCGCCAGGTCGCGGCCGAACCAGCCGGCCATCATCAGGTCGGTCGCGCGGCCCAGCATCTTCGGGCCGACGACGCCGAGCGCCACCGAGATGATGCCGAAGACGATGGCGACGGTCACCCGGGTGCGCTGCGGGCGCAGCGTCCGGATCAGGCGACGCACGGACACGCCGAAGTTGGCCGCCTTCTCGGGGGAGGGCTCCGCGCCCGGCCCGTGTCCCCGTCGGGCGGGGGCGTGTTCGGGCCGCTCGTTGGCCTTCACCGGGACGGTGCCGTCGGCCTTGGTGACGGTCGCGTCGGTGGTGGTGTCGTCGGTGGTGGGAGTCTCGCTCATGCCGCCTCCTCGATGCTCAGCTGGGAGGTGACGATCTCCCGGTAGGTGTCGTTGCTGGCCAATAGTTCTTCGTGGGTGCCGCGGCCGACGATCTCGCCGTCCTCCAGCACCAGGATGAGGTCGGCCTCGGTGATGGTGGAGACGCGCTGCGCCACCACGAGCACCGCGGCGTCAGCCGTTTCCGGACGCAGTGCGGCGCGCAGCCGGGCGTCGGTGGCCACGTCGAGGGCGGAGAAGGAGTCGTCGAAGACGTAGACCTCGGGCTTCTTGACGAGCGCCCGCGCGATGGCCAGGCGCTGGCGCTGGCCACCGGAGACGTTGGTGCCGCCCTGCGCGATGTGCGAGTCGAGCTGGTCGTCCATGTCGGAGACGAAGTCGCGCGCCTGGGCGATGGCCAGGGCCTCCCAGAGTTCGGCCTCGTCGGCGTCGGGCTTGCCGTAGCGAAGGTTGCTCGCCACGGTGCCGGTGAACAGGTACGGCCGCTGGGGCACGATCGCGATGCGCGCCCAGAGCTCGTCGGGCTCGAGGTCGCGGACATCGACCCCGTCGACGATCACCGAGCCCTCGGTGGCGTCGAACAGGCGGGGAATCAGGTTGACCAGGGTGGACTTGCCCGAGCCGGTCGAGCCGATCACGGCCGTCGTGGTGCCGGGCGTGAGCTCGAAGCTCAGATTCTTCAGCACCGGGTATTCGGCGCCGGGGTAGGAGAAGCTGACGTTGTCGAAGACGACGTGGCCGTGAGTGCGGCCCGGCTGCACCGGCGTGGCGGGCGGCGCCACCGACGACTCGGTGTCGAGCACCTCCATCACGCGCTCGGCGCAGACGGCGGCGCGGGGCGCCATCATCATCAGGAACGTCGTCATCATCACCGAGATCAGGATCTGCACCAGGTAGGCGAGGAACGCGGTGAGCTGGCCCACCTGGATGTCGTTCGACTCGATCCGGTGGGCCCCGAACCACATCACGCCGACGCTGGAGAGGTTCATCACCAGCCCGACGAACGGGAACAGGAGGGCCATCAGCTTTCCGACCTCGGTGCTGGTCCACACCAGATCGGAGTTGGTGCGTTCGAAGCGCTCGGCCTCATGCGGCTCGCGCACGAAAGCGCGCACCACCCGGATGCCGGTGATCTGCTCGCGCAGCACCCGGTTGAGCTCGTCGATGCGGTTCTGCATCTGCTGGTAGAGCTTGCCCATCCGGGGGAAGAGCAAGCCGATGCCCACGCCCAGCAGGACGACGGCGGCGAGGATCGTCCACGACAGGCCGGCGTCCTCCTTGAGGGCCATGAACACGCCGCCCACCATGGTGATCGGGGCGCCGACCAGCATGATGCACGTCATCAGCACCAGCGTCTGCACCTGCATCACGTCGTTGGTGCTGCGCGTGATCAGCGACGGGGCGCCGAACTGGTTCAGCTCCTTCGTCGAGAACGACAGCGCCCGGGTGAAGATGCCGGCACGCATGTCGCGCCCGAGCACCATCGCGAGGTTGGCGGCGGCCCAGACCGTGCCGATCTGGGCGGCGGCCTGCACGGCCGACAGGGCCAGCATGATGCCGCCGGCGCCCCAGATGTAGTCGGTGTCGCCCAGCGCGACGCCCTGATCGATGATGCGGGCGTTCATGGTGGGCAGGTAGAGCGACATGACCGTCGCGATCACCTGCAGCACCACGACGATGGCCAACAGCCACCAGTAGGGGCGCAGGTAGCGGCCGATCAACCGCAGCAGTGAGCGAATCACAGGGTTTCCTTCCGCAACGCCCCGTTGAGGGCGAAGTCGATGAGCTCGTCGCGGCTGATGGCCACGATCTGCGGGGTGAATTGGGTCTCGAGGCCGACGGTGAGCAGTTCGAGCAGCTTGGCGAACTGGCCGGGAGCGAGGGCGAGTTCGGCCTGGTGCGGCGCGAACTTCGACTCGAGGAAGGCGAACAGCTCGCCTTGGCGCTGCGTCATCTCGTCGCGGGCGCAGCGCATGATCACGTGGTCGCCCCTCGAATGTCCGAGGTGGATCAGCGTCTTGACCGTGTTGACGTAGGACGACATCAGCTCGACGGCGGCCAGGCAGTCGTCGCGGAGCTCGCCCGTGAATCGTGCCGCGGCCATGGTGCGCCGCAGGCGATCGGGGGAGAGCACCTCCATCACGGTGGCCTGCAGCACGTCGTCGAGGGAGTCGAAGGCCCGGAAGACGGTGCCCTCGGCGATGCCCGCTGCCTCGGCGATCTGTCTGGAGGTGAGGCTATGGCCGTGTTCCCGCAGGAGGGGAATCGTCGCCTCGACGATGGCCGCCCTGCGCTGTTCCCTGGGTAGTGGAGCCGCACGAGTCACGTCGCCCCACTCTAGTGAGTGAACACTCACTCCTCAAGTGTCATCTTCACGCTCTTCGAGGTGCGAGGCCGCCCGCGGCCGAGCCTCGAGGAGAGCGTGACGGTGTCTGGGGTCTGGTGGTTGGGTTCGTCGTGTTCCGGATGGGGTCGCGGTTGCTGAGGTGCGAGCGAAGCGAGCCATCACGGTCTTTGAGGTGCGAGCGCTAGCGAGCCTCGAAAAGACCCAGCGTGAGAGTCCGCAGGAACGCGATCACAGTGGTGGGGTGGGCGCCCGGCCGTCCGTCGCTCTCCTCGAGGCTCCGCTGCGCTCCGCACCTCGAAGAGCGTGGTCTCTCCACACGACTCAGCCTCTGCGGCCGAGCCTCGAGGTGAGCGCGACGGGGCCCTGGGGTGATCAGCCGACGTAGTCGGCCAGGTGTTGGCCGGTGAGCGTCGACCTTGCCGCGACGAGGTCCGCCGGGGTGCCCTCGAACACCAGCTGACCGCCGGCGTGACCGGCGCCGGGGCCGAGGTCGATGAGCCAGTCGGCGTGGGCCATCACGGCCTGGTGGTGCTCGATCACGATCACGGACTTGCCGGCGTCGACCAGACGGTCCAGCAGCTTCAGCAGGTTCTCGACGTCGGCCAGGTGCAAGCCGGTGGTGGGCTCGTCGAGCACGTAGATGCCGCCCTTGTCGCCCATCCGGGTGGCCAGCTTGAGGCGCTGGCGCTCGCCGCCGGACAAGGTGGTGAGCGGCTGGCCGAGCGTCAGGTAGCCCAGGCCCACGTCGACCATCCGCTTCAGGATGGTGTGCGCGGCCGGGGTTCGGGCCTCTCCGTCGGCGAAGAAGGCCTCGGCCTGCTCGACGGGCATGCCGAGTACCTCAGCGATGTTCTTGTCCCCCAGCGTGTACTCCAGCACCTCCGCCATGAAGCGCTTGCCCTCGCAGTCCTCGCAGCGGGTGGTGACGCCGGTCATCATCGCCAGGTCGGTGTAGATCACGCCGGCGCCATTGCACGTGGGGCAGGCGCCCTCGGAGTTGGCGGAGAACAGCGCGGGCTTGACGCCGTTGGCCTTGGCGAAGGCCTTGCGGATGGGCTCCAGCACGCCGGTGTAGGTGGCGGGGTTGGAGCGGCGCGAGCCCTTGATCATGCCCTGGTCGATGGTGAGCACGCCGGCGTCGGTGGGCATCGAGCCGTGGATCAGGGACGTCTTGCCGGAGCCGGCGACGCCCGTCACGACGCACAGCACGCCGAGCGGCACGTCCACGTCGACATTCTTCAGGTTGTGCTTGGAGGCGCCACGGATCTCGATGGCGCCGGTGGGGGTGCGCACCTCGTCCTTCAAGCGGGCCTTGTACTCCAGGTGCCGGCCGGTGAGGGTGTCGCTGGCCAGCAGCCCGGCGTAGTCGCCCTCGTAGCGGATCTCGCCACCAGCGGTGCCGGCAAGGGGGCCGATGTCGACGACGTGGTCGGCGATCGCGATCGTCTCCGGCTTGTGCTCCACCACCAGCACGGTGTTGCCCTTGTCGCGCAGCTGGAGCAGCAGGTTGTTCATCCGCTGCACGTCATGCGGGTGCAGGCCGATGGTGGGCTCGTCGAAGACGTAGGTGACGTCGGTGAGCGATGAGCCCAGGTGCCGGATCATCTTGGTGCGCTGCGCCTCGCCGCCCGACAGGGTGCCCGACGAGCGCGCCAGTGACAGGTAGCCCAGCCCGATCTGGACGAAGGAGTCCAGGGTGTGCAGCAGCTTGGCCCTCAGCGGGGCGACGGCGGCGTCGTCGATGCCGCGTACCCATTCGGCCAGGTCGCTGATCTGCATGGCGCAGGCATCGCCGATGTGGATGCCCTTGATCTTCGACGAGCGCGCCCCCTCGTTGAGGCGGGTGCCGCCGCAGTCGGGGCAGGCGCGGAACACGATGGCGCGGTCGACGAAGGCCCCGATGTGGGGCTGCATCGCCTCGCGATCCTTGGCGAGGAAGGACTTGCGGATGCGCGGGATCAGGCCCTCGTAGGTGACGTTGATGCCCTCCACCTTGATCCGGGTGGGCTCCTTGTAGAGCAGGGCGTCGAGTTCCTTCTCGGTGAACTCGCGGATGGGTTTGTCGGGGTCGAAGTAGCCGCAGTCGCGGAAGATCCGGCCGTACCAGCCGTCCGTCGAGTAGTTGGGCACCAGCAGGGCGCCCTCGCTGAGCGATTTGTTCTCGTCGTAGAGCTGGGTGAGGTCGAAGTCGGAGATGTTGCCCAGGCCCTCGCAGCGCTCGCACATGCCGCCGGTGACCGTGAAGCGTCGTACCTCCTTGATCTGCCGGCCGCCCTTGGTGGTGGTCACCGCGCCCCCGCCGCTGGCCGTCGCGACGTTGAACGAGTAGGCCTTCGATGAGCCGAGGCTCGGCGTGCCCAGCCGGCTGAACAGGATGCGCAGCATGGCGTTGGCGTCGGTGGCGGTGCCCACCGTCGAGCGGGGGTTGGCGCCCATCGGCTCCTGGTCGACGATGATCGCCGTGGTCAGTCCCTCCAGCACGTCCACGTCGGGCCGGCCGAGGTTGGGCATGAAGCCCTGCACGAAAGTGGAGTAGGTCTCGTTGATCAGACGCTGCGACTCCGCCGCGATGGTGCCGAACACCAGGGAGCTCTTGCCGGAACCGGAGACCCCGGTGAAGACGGTGAGCCGCCGTTTGGGCAGGTCGACGGAGATGTCGCGCAGGTTGTTCTCGCGGGCCCCTTGGACCCTGATGATCGTGTGCGTGTCGGCGGGGTGCAGGTCGGGCATTGTCGAGACTCCGTCCAAGAGGTACGCAGCCCGGGTCTGCCCGGGCAGCCTTTAGATTGAACACCCCTCAGGGGTCCAAACCAAGGCACTGGCGAAAATAAAACTGGCTATCTGGCGTGGCCTGTACCTATTTCACACACCGAGCCACATAGCCAGCTCTATCAACCGGACCTCAGTCGTCAAGCCCTGCAGACTGCCACGCACAGTGGTCGAGCATTTCGTCAGCGAGTCGACGGGAAGCAGCGACGTCCTCGGGATCGTTGCGCAAGTGCTCGGCTTCGGCTTTCATCCGTGCTCGGCACTCCGCACGCCCCAGGTCCGGGGAGGAAGGGGCCGATGCTGGTGAGGAGGAGGAAGGGACGGTCATGATTCGTCGAGGGCCTTCGAGGTGTACTCCGGGAGGAACCAACTGGCGATCATGGCCATGGCGAACATGGCGCCGAAGACGGAGAACAGCAGTCCAAGGCCGGCGGAGCTGAGCAGCGGCACCAGCAGGGGAGCAGCCATGGCGGCGATCCGGCCGAAGGCGGTGGCCGCTCCGGCGCCGCCGGCGCGCATCGTCGTCGGGTAGACCTCGGGCGTGATGGCGTACAGCGCGCCCCAGGCACCAAGGTTGAAGAACGACAGGGTGCAGCCGGCGCCCAGCGTCAGCCAGTAAGCGACGCTGTCCGAGCCGGGAGCGACCGCCGCCGACAGCTGCGGGGCGAAACCGAACAGCAGCGCGCCGACGGCGGAACCGCCGAGGAAGGTGATCAGAGTGGGACGGCGGCCCCACGTCTCGACCAGGATCGCGGCCACCAGATACCCCGGCAGTTGGGCCAGCGTGATGTAGAGCGTGAACTCGAACGACTTCACCAGCGTCATGCCCGTGTTGAACAGCAGGGTGGGCAGCCAGATGAAGGCGCCGTAGTAGGCGAAGTTGATGCCGAACCAGGTGAGCCACAATGAGACGGTGCGGGTGCGGAAGCGCGGACCCCAGAGTTCGCGGCGGGCGGCCTTGGGATCGACGGCGGCCGCCGTCGCCGGGGTGTCGGTCTTCTGCTCGTCGGGCGTGACGATGCCCGCGCCGGCCTCGAAGTCGGTGACGACCCGCTCAGCGTCGGCATGGCGGCCCTTGCTCTCCAGGAAACGCACCGACTCCGGCAGCCCGTAGCGCACGATCAGTGAGTAGGCGGCGGGCACGGCTCCCAGGGCGAGAGCCCAGCGCCAGCCGTTGTCGGAGGCCGGCACCAGGAAGTAGCCGAGGCAGGCGGCGGCGAGCCAGCCCACCGCCCAGAACGACTCCAGCGCCACCACCACTCGGCCGCGGATCTTCTGCGGCGAGAACTCGCTGACCAGCGTCGACGCCACCGGCAGTTCCGCTCCCAGCCCGAGGCCGACGACGAAGCGCAACGCCAGCAGCATCACCAGTCCGGTGGAGAGCGCCGACAGTCCGGTGGCGATGCCGTAGATCAGCAGCGTCAGGGCGAAGACGGAGCGTCGGCCGATCCGGTCGGCCAGCAGCCCACCGAGCGACGCGCCCACGGCCATGCCGATGAACCCGATCGATCCGAGCAGGGAGAGCTGGCCCGAACTCAGCTGCCACTGGGCCGCGAGCGCGGCCATGATGAACGAGATCAGGCCGATGTCCATGGCGTCGAGGGCCCAGCCGATGCCGGAGCCGAACAGCAGCTTGTTGTGCGCTCGCGTGTACGGCAGCCGGTCCAGCCGCTCGGTGCGGGTCAATGTCTTCGACATGCCTCGAACAGTAGGCCCCGCCCAGGTTCGCCGGAAAGTCGCGTCTCGAAGGCTGACGCGAGGCGCTCGCTCACGGGACCGCCCCCACCCCCTCCCCAACCAAGCCTCAACCTCACAAGCCTCAACCACGCAAGCCTCAACCACGCAAGCCTCAACCACGCAAGCCTCAATCAGGGAAAATCGGCCAATGGCCGATTTTCGGCGATAGACACCGCAAAATCGGCCATTGGCCGATTTTCCTTGATTGGCGGAGGGGTGGGGGTGGGGGAGTGGGCAGAGAGGGGATGGGGCGGGCAAGATAGGGGCATGTCAGCAGTACCCCTCAGTGGACTCGTCGTCTCTTTGCCCGATGCCTCGGTCGACCACTTGGTCGGCGTGGTGGAGGTGCTCGTGCAGGAGGGCATCGGCACCTTCGCCGTGCCGGTCCACGCGGAAGCCCTCGAAGTGCTGCCTCCCATCTTCGGTGCGCGCGCCCGGATCGGCGCGGCGTCGGTGCGGTCCGCCGACGACGCACGCCGCGCCATCGAGCTCGGCGCGGGCTTCATCCTGGCCGACCTCGTCGACGACGGCGTGATCACCACCGCCAACGACGCGGCCATCGCCCACTACGCCCCCGCGATGACCCCGACGGAGGTGCGCGCGGTGCTGGCCCGCCCCATCACCGGCGTGGCGCTGACCCCCGCCGACGTCGTGGGCCATGCCATGGCCGCCCACCTCAGGGATCTCGGGATCGTCGACAGGGTTGTGCCCATCGGCGGCATCGGCGCCTACGCCGCAGGCGAATGGATGAAGGCCGGTGCGCCGGCGGCCGCCGTCGGATCCACGCTGCTCGGGGACTCGCCGACGGGCGGCGACCTCGCCAAACTGCGCGACCGCTGCGGCTCCTTCCGCAATGCGGTGCCGAAAGAGCAACGCGAGCCCGAGTGACATGGCGCGAGATCCGATCCGCGAGCACTGCGAGTCCGAGTGATGCGGCGCGACGCCGGATCGGTGAGCACCCCCGAGTCTGAGCGATGAGGGCACGCGCCGGGCGTTCGATGCCGTCCGTGGCCGAGTGACACCGGAGGATGCCATGCCCAAGAACCAACCCACCTCCGAGAGACGGTTGACTTGCGCTTAGGCTAGGGACATGAATTCACCGGTTGATGCCACTGCCACCGAAGCCTGGGCCGAACTGACCGTGCTCAAGGAGTCCCTGAAGCCCGACCTGCGGGCCTGGTTCGCCTCCGACCCGAACCGCGTCCCGAACCTCACCTTCGACGTCGCCGACCTCCGCGTCGACCTCTCCAAGAACCTGATCAACGGCGCCGTCGTCAGGGCGTTGCTGCGCCTGGCGGATCAGGTCAACCTGCCCGGGCGTCGCGAGGCGATGTTCACCGGCGAGCGGATCAACGTCACCGAGGACCGGTCCGTCCTGCACACCGCGCTGCGGCTGCCGGCCGACGCCGAGCTGGTCGTCGGCGATCAGAACGTCGTGGCCGACGTGCACGAGGTGCTGAACAAGATGTACGCCTTCGCCGACCGGGTGCGCTCCGGCGAATGGGTGGGCGTCACCGGCAAGCGGATCGAGACGGTGATCAACATCGGCATCGGCGGTTCGGATCTCGGCCCCGTGATGGTCTACGAGGCGCTGAAGCCCTACAAGCACGAGGCCATCGAGTGCCGCTTCGTCTCCAACATCGATCCCACCGACATCTACGAGAAGACGGCCGACCTCGATCCCGAGACCACGCTGTTCATCGTCGCCTCCAAGACCTTCACCACGCTCGAGACGCTCACCAACGCGCGCCTCGCCAAGGCCTGGGTGCTGGAGAAGCTGGCCGCGCAGGGCGCCATCGACGGCTCCCACTCGAGCCAGGGCGACGCCATCGCCAAGCACTTCGTCGCCGTCTCCACGGCGCTGGACCGGGTCGCCGAGTTCGGCATCGACCCGGTCAACGCGTTCGGCTTCTGGAACTGGGTGGGCGGCCGCTACTCCGTCGACTCCGCCGTCGGCCTGCCCCTGGTGATCGCCTTCGGCCAGCAGGGCTTTGAGGAGTTCCTCGGCGGCTTCCGCGCCGTCGACGAGCACTTCCGTACCGCGCCCGCCGAAGAGAACGTGCCCCTGCTGATGGGCATGCTCAACATCTGGTACGTCAACTTCCTCGGCGCCGAGAGCCATGCGGTGCTGCCGTACGCGCAGTACCTGCACCGCTTCGCCGCCTACCTGCAGCAGCTCACCATGGAGTCCAACGGCAAGTCGGTGCGCTGGGACGGCTCGCCCGTCACTTCTGACACCGGCGAGATCTTCTGGGGCGAGCCCGGCACCAACGGCCAGCACGCCTTCTACCAGCTGATCCATCAGGGCACCCGGATCATCCCTGCCGACTTCATCGCCGTCGCCAACCCCGCGCGCCCGCTCAAGGACGGCGACACCGACGTGCACGGCCTGTTCCTCGCCAACTTCTTCGCGCAGACCGCCGCCCTGGCCTTCGGCAAGACGGCCGACGATGTGCGCGCCGAGGGCACCCCCGAGGCGATCGTCCCGGCCCGCGTGTTCCAGGGCAACAACCCGACGACGTCGATCATGGCGCCTGCGCTGACGCCGTCGGTGGTGGGCCAGCTGATCGCGCTGTACGAGCACATCACCTTCGTGCAGGGCATCGTCTGGGGCATCGATTCTTTCGATCAGTGGGGCGTCGAGCTGGGCAAGAAGCTGGCCATGGAGATCGCGCCCGCGGTCTTCGGCGACGAGGAGGCCCTGGTGAAGCAGGACGCCTCCACCCAGTCGCTGGTCAGCTGGTATCTGGAGAACAGGAACTGACGCCGGAGTCGGCGTGAGCGACACGACGACGCGCCCGCGGACCGCATGGAAGCGGGCGCTCATCGCGGCGGGCGTCGCCCTGTTGGTCGGGGTGGCGGCCGTCGGCGGGTCGGCGGCGCATGTCGCGACGCTGTCGTCGGGGCGGGTGTACTCCGTCGACGACGTGCCCGAGCGGGGCGTCGGCCTGGTGCTGGGCGCCCGCACCCATCCCGACCGCCCGTCGGCCTTCCTCGCCGCCCGGCTCGACGTGGCCCTCCGGCTGTTCGAGAGCGGCAAGGTGCGTGTGCTGCTGGTCAGCGGCGACAACCTCGCGCGCTCGAACCACGAGACCACGACGATGCGCCGCTACCTGGAGGAGCGCGGCGTGCCGTCGGAGCGCATCTTCGAGGACGAGGCCGGCTTCGACACCTACGACTCCTGCGTGCGGGCCCGCGACGTCTTCGGCGTCGCCGAGCTGACGATCGTCACCCAGGACTACCATCTGGACCGCGCGATCGCGATCTGCGAGCAGGTGGGCGTCGATGCCGTCGGCGTGCCGGACGAGTCGGCCCGCGAGCGCTTCCCCGCCGTCTGGGCGAAGGGCCGGGGCCGGGAATGGCTCGCCAACCTGAAGATGGAATGGGACACCCTCACCGCGCGAGAACCCCAGCAGGATCCCTTCGACGGCTCCCTCCTCGAGGCCCTCGACGAGTAGCCACGCAAAGACGCCGGCCTCCTAAAGGAGACCGGCGCCTTCTTGTTGCGGGGGAGGAAGATCACCCCTTCTCGGCGCCCTCCGTCGTCGACATGATCCGGCGCTGGAAGATGAAGAACAGGATCGCGACGGGGATCGTCATCAGCACGGCGGCGGCGAGCTTCAGCGGGAACTGATTGCCCGAGCCGAGCTGACCCGAGACCAGAGCGCCGACGCCCGTGGTGAGCGTGTGCAGCTCCGGGCTCTGCCGGGAGATGATGAAGTGCGCGAACTCGTTCCACGAGCCCTGGAAGGACAGGATCGTCAGCGTGATCAGCGCCGGCGTCGCCATCGGCAGCGTCACCGACCAGAAGCGACGGAACACGCCCGCACCGTCGATCTTCGCGGCCTCCTCGATGGAGACCGGGATGGAGTCGAAGAACTGCTTCATGATGAAGATGCCCGCGGCGTCCACCAGCAGCGGCAGGATCATGCCGAAGTAGGTGTCGAACATGCCGAGCTGCTTGATCACCAGGAAGCGCGGCACCATCAGCACCACCGACGGCACGGCCAGCACCGCGATGAACACGGCGAAGACGATCGAGCGACCGCGGAACGGCAGCCGCGACAGCGCGTAGCCGGCCAGGGAGTTGAAGAACACCCGCGACGCGGTGACGACGATCGCGATGAACACCGAGTTCAGCGCCCACCGGGGCAGATCCGTGCCGAAGAACAGCCGTTCGTAGGCGGCCATCGTGAACGGCGACGGGATCAGCGCGAGCGGGTTGTTGGTGGCCTCCGCGTCGGTCTTGAACGACCCCATCACGGCGATCAGGAACGGGTAGATGTACATCGCGGCCAGCGCGATCAGGACCACGTAGCCGGCGATCAGTCCGCCGGTGACTCGCTGCTTCATCGCTTGCCTCCCCGCTTCTTGGAACGCCCGAAGCCCGACGGGTCGCGCTCGGCGAGCGCGAAACGCTGGATGAGCGTCATGACGATGATGATCAGGAACAGCACGAACGCGATCGCGGCGGCGACGCCGGGCCGGTTGCTGCTGAAGGCCTGGTCGTAGGCCAGGAAGGCCGGGCTGGTCAGCGTCGGTGCGGCCGGGGTGCCGCGGGTCAGGTAGACCTGGTCGAACACCTGCCAGGTGCCGATCAGGCCCAGCGTCAGCACGGTGAACAGGGTGGGGCGCAGCATGGGCAGCGTGACGTGCCAGAAGGTGCGCCACGGGGTGGCGCCGTCCATGACCGCCGCCTCGCCCACCTCAGCGCCGATGTTCTGCAGGCCCGCAAGGAACAGCAGCATGAAGGTACCCGACGTGGTGAACACGGCCATCAGGATCAGCACGCTCTGTGCCACGGACGGTCCGCCCAGCCAGTCCCACGTCGTGACGCCGAGGAAGCCGGGCTGGTCCCAGCCGGCCGGGGCGGACGTCACGCCGAAGAGGCCGTACAGCTTGTGCAGCACGCCGCTGGGGTCGGCGAACCAGTTGGGGCCGTTGATCGAGAACCAGCCGAGCACCGCGTTGACGGCACCCGAGGCCTGGAACAGGAACAGGAAGACGCCCGTGATCGCGATCGACGAGGTCACCGACGGGAAGTAGAAGGCCGTGCGGAAGAATCCCTTCGCGCGCAGCAGGCGCCGGTTCACCTGGATCGCCAAGAACAGCGCGAGCGCCGTCTGCAGCGGCACCACGAACAGCACGTAGTAGACGTTGTTGCGGATCGAGCGGCCGAACAGCTCGCGCAGTAGTCCGTCCTCGGTGGTGATCTTCGCGTAGTTCTCCAGGCCGATGAAGTCGACCTTCGGATTGTTGATCGGCGAGAACCGGCCGTTCCAGTCGGTGAAGGACACCCAGAGCGCCAGCAGGATCGGCGCGATCAGGAAGGTGCCGATGATCACGATGGCGGGTGCGACGAACAGCCAGCCCGCCGCGCCCTCTTTCTTGGTGAGGCTCCCGCGACGGCTGTGTGTCGCGGGAGCCACGGGTGTTGCGGACATCAGCCCTGGGCCGCCTGGTAAGCAGACTCGAGCTGGGTCTGGACCTTGTCGAGGATGGTCTTCGAGTCGTTCGAGGCCAGCGTGGTGATGGCGTTGTTGAACTCGCTCACCACGTCGGACGCGCCCTTGAAGGACACCGGGGTAGTGGCGTATTCGGCGCCGGCGACGAAGGCCTGGTTCTCCGGGAACTTCTCGGCGTAGGTTGCCGCGGCGCCCGTCGTCGACGGGATGACACCGAAGGCATCGGAGAAGGCCAGCTGCTGCTCATCGGAGGTCAGGAACTCGACCAGCTTCTGGGCGGTGGCGGTCGTCTCCTGGCCCTCGGGGATGCCCCAGCAGTTGGAGAAGGTGAAGGTGCCCTTGCCGACCGGGCCCGCGGGGAGCTCGATCACCTGGTACTTCACGTCGGGGAAGTCCTTCTTCAGGGCTCCCGAGATCCACGGGCCCTCGATCACCATGGCCGCCTTGGCGTTGCCGAAGGCCTCGCCGCCCCAGCCGGCGCCCAGATCCGCGGGCCACTTGAGCGAGCCCTCGTCCAGCAGCCCCTTGAGGTAGTCGAGAGCTGCGACGTTCTCGGCCGAGTTGGCGGTCACCTGACCGTCCTTCATCAGGCCGCCGCCGGCCTGAGCCATGAAGACGCCGGCGCGCGCGTACTCGGCGCCCATCGACAGGCCGACGGTGTCGCCGGAGGTCAGCTTGGCGGAGACGGCCTTCAGATCGTCCCAGGTCTTCGGCAGATCGGCGTCGGTGAGGCCTGCCGCGGCCCAGAGATCGGTGTTGACGATCAGGCCGAGGGTGGAGAAGTCCTTCGGTGCGCAGATGAACTCGCCGTCGAAGGTGAAGGTGTCCTTCAGGGATTGGTAGAAGTCACCCGCGTTGGTCAGGCTGCCCGCGTAGTTCTGCAGGTAGTCGTCGCTCGCGTAGGTCTGGAACTGGTCCCAGCCCATGTAGAACAGGTCGGGGGCCGAGTCGCCGGCGAAGCCCTGAGCGAGCTCCTGGTTGAGGTCGGAGGCCGGCACCACCTTGACGGCGACGCCCTCGGTCTGACCCCAGGCGTCCGCTGCCGCCTGGACGGCGTTGGTCTCGGCGTCGCCGGAGGAGCCGATCAGGATGGTCAGCGACTCGGCCGTGCCCGAGGCCTCCGGTGCTCCGGAATCGCTGCCGCTGGGCGCGGGCTCGGTTCCGCCGCCACAGGCGGCGAGGCTCAGCGCGACGGCGCCGGCGAGGCTCGCCGTGACGAGCGTCTTCTTGATGGTCATGGGACGTCCTTTCGGTTGCGGGCCGTTGCCCTGTGGGGTGCGGTGGGGAAGCCCCAGCGCGGGTCGTGCCTGATGATCAGGCGGGTGGGAATGAGGCCCCGATGGGTCTCGTCAGGGGTGGCGAGCGCGGCCAGGATGCGCTGGGCCACGCGCGCGAGATCCTGGTCGACGCTGCTGAAGCCGAAGCTCGCGGCCAGGGGGGTGTTGTCGAAGCCGACGATGGGCACCGTCGCGCCGCTGGTGCGGATGGCGGCGACCATGCCGACGGCCAGGGAGTCCGATGCGCAGACGACGGCGTCCGCGCCGGCGGTGAGCAGCGCGGGGGCGGCGTCGATGGCCGAGGAGATGTGGTCCTCCGATTCGGCGTTGAGGGCCTGGAGATCGGCGTCGGTGTAGCCGAGTTCGGTGGTGACCACGCCCGCCCAGCCGCCGCGCCGGTCGTCGCCGGTGGCCGATCCCTCGGGCCAGCCGAAGAAGCCGATCCGCCGGAAGCCGAGTTCGATCAGCGCGAGGGTTGCCTCTGCGGTGCCGCCGCGCCCGTCGACGTCCACCCATGAGTGCGGCGCGGTGTCCTCGCTGCCCCAGGGACGGCCGAACGCGACGAAGCGCAGGTTCTGGGCGGAGAGATCCTCGATCCGGTGGTCATCGGGGTGGGTGTCGGTGAGCACGAATTCGTCGACGAGGCTCTGCGCCGCCAGTTTCTCGATGGTCTGCACCTCCTCCTCGTCGGTGGCGGCCGACAGCAGCAGCACGTGCTTGTCGTAGGCGGCGGCCTGGGCGCTGAGTTCGTGCAGCAAGCGGTCGATGAGGACACCGGCGACGTTGTCGTCGGTGGGGCGGATCCGCAGGCCGATGTTGCCGCTGCGCTGCTGGCGCAGCATGCGGGCGCGCATGTTGGGGGTGTAGCCCAGCTCGTCGATGGCCGCCTTCACGCGGGTCAGCGTGGTGTCCTTCACCACCGAGGGGTTGCTGATGGTGTTGCTCACCGTCTGGGTGGATACGCCGGCGAGCGCGGCGACCTGGGCGAGAGTGGCTGCCATGGCACCTCCTTCGACTCTTCCTTGGATCGATAAAAACTTTCGACCGATTGCCTCTTTGATCGATCTAAGAAGCACGGTAGCGTAAAGCCCACCCAAAGTGAACCCCACAGGAGAAACCGAGTGACATGAGCGCTTCCGGAGCCGGCCAGCAGCCCTTCCTCAATGAGGAGACCGTCGTCATCGTCGCGCCCACCCAGGTGTGGTCGGCCCGGAGCGGCGACTACTGGTCGAGCCCCATCCACGGCCTCTACCATGCCGACTGGCGCCTGATCCGCTCCGGTGAGCTGCGCGTCGACGGCCGGCCGATCGAGCTGGCCGGTGTGGCGTCGGGGCCCGGCAGCCTCACGGTGCGCGGGCTCGCGCGCAGCCTCGACGACGACACCCCCGACCCTCGCGTCCTCATCGAATGGCACCGCACCGTCGCCGCGGGGGCGGTCGAGGAGCGGGTGCGCGTCGTCAACGGCCTGGCGCATGCGGTGCGGGTGCCGATCGAGCTGGCCTTCGAGATCGAGTTCGCCGAGATGCAGACCATCAAGGCCGGCCGGCATGTGCCCGCGCCGATTGCGGTGGAGATGATCGACGACGAGGTGGTCGCCACCGACGGCCCCCGCGTGCTGCGGCTGCGGGCTCGTGGCGGGCAGTTGTCGCTGAGGGAGCGCCGGGTGTCGGCGTCCGTGGTGCTCGAGGTGCCGGCCAGAGGCACTGCCGAGACCGCCGTGGCCATCGAGGTGGCCGACGCGGATGCCGTCGTCGGAGCGGGGGAGGGGACGATCGCGGATCTGCCCCCGAGCGGAGACGCCGCCCTCGATCGCTGGGCCGCACAGGCGCTGGCCGATTGCCGGGCGCTGCTGCTGGACGCCGGCCAGGGCCCCTTCGTCGCGGCCGGCACGCCGTGGTTCCTCACCCTCTTCGGCCGCGACTCGCTGATCACGGCGCGCTTCCTGCTGCCGGTCTCGACGCAGATCGCCGGCGCCACCCTGCGCACGCTCGCGGCCCGGCAGGGCACCGTCGTCGACTCGAACACCGCCGAGCAGCCGGGCAAGATCCTGCACGAGGTGCGGGCGGGCGTGCTCGAGGTCGGCGATGGCGTCTCGCTGCCGCCCGTCTACTACGGCACCATCGACGCCACCGGGCTCTGGGTGATCCTGCTCCACGACGCCTGGCGCGCCGGCTTGCCCGACGACGAGGTGCGCGCGCTGCTGCCGGCCCTGCACGCGGCGCTCGGCTGGCTGCGCGACGACGGCTGCCCCGACGAGTCGGGTTTCCTCAAGTACCTCGACGCCACCGGCCACGGGCTGGCAAACCAGGGCTGGAAGGACTCCGGCGACTCCATCCGGTTCCGCGACGGCAGCATCGCCGAGGGGCCCATCGCGCTGGCCGAGGTGCAGGCTCAGGCCTGCCTCGCCGCCGAATGCGGGGCGGTGCTGCTCGATGCCTTCGGTGGCGACGGCGCCCCCTGGCGCGACTGGGCGGAGGCCATGCGAAGCCGGTTCCGCGAGCGGTTCTGGGTGGAGCAGGGCGGCGTGCGCTTTCCGGCCATCGCCCTCGACGGGCAGGGGCGCCCCGTGGATTCCAAGACCTCCAACATCGGCCAGCTGATCGGCACCACCCTGCTCAGCCCCGACGAGGAGGCCGCGTTGGCCGACCTGCTCGTCGACCCCGTCTTCGCCTCCGGCTTCGGGCTGCGCACCATGGCCTCCGATGAGGGCGGCTTCTGGCCGCTGTCCTATCACTGCGGCAGCGTCTGGACCCATGACACGGCCGTCGCGATCGAGGGCCTGCTCAAAGCCGGCCTGCGGGATCAGGCGAAGGTGCTGGCCGGTCAGCTGCTGCGCGCCGCCGACGCGTTCGGTTCGCGGGCGCCGGAGCTCTTCGCGGGGTTGAGTGCCGACGAGGCGTCGTCGCCGGTCGCGTACCCGGCGTCGTGCCGTCCTCAGGGGTGGTCCGCCGCCGCCGTCGTCCCGGTGTATCAGGCGCTCACGACGTAGCGGACCCCTGCGTCTTGCCGGAGGTCTGAGCCGGCAGGGGCATCGACGGCCAGCGGGCCTGGAGCGCGTTGCGCAGGTCGCGACCGCTGAGCGTCGTGACGTAGTTGACCACCATCGCCGCCGCGAACAGCAGCAGACCCGCGGTGATCGTCGTGCGGAAAGTACCCAGCAACGGGCCGAAGATCGCGTTCGCGTCGCGATAGATGCCGGCGAAGCTCGCGACATCCCAGGTGGCCAGGGCGATCCCCGTCGTTCCGAGGCAGAGGGCCGCCCCTGACAGCGCCGCGAGCGCCTGGGCGGCGAGGGCCGGTGCGATCGACGAGTGACGACGAAGGACGGCCTCGACCGGACGTTCGGCGGCGGGATCGTTCACGGCCGACCAGAGCATGCGCTGCTCGCGGGTGTGCGCCACCGCGCGAAGGATCGTGCCGAGCAGGCCCATCGCGACGCCGAGGACCACGAGCACCGCGGCCCAGAGCACCAGCTGATCGACGAAGACCTCCGTCCCGGCGGAAAGATCCCCTCGGTCACCGAGACGACCACCGGGCCACGTCTGGGCATGAGGGTGGCTGATCAGCAGAGCGCCGTAGATGAACAGCGCGCCGACCCCCGCCACCGGAGCGCTCGCTCCGATCAGCGCGCCGGCCGTCCTCGCCACGACGCTGCGTCCGCTTCCCCGCTCGCCTCGTCGGTGGGCCGCCTTGGCGCCCGCGCTCTGGGCCGTGCGCGCGATCTCCTCCGCCTGGCTGCGGTGACGCGAGGGCCAATGGGTCAGAATCTGATTGCGCCGGACCTCCTGGGGCGGCGCGACGAAGGCCGTCAGGGCCCAGTACCCCGCGAGCAGGACGGCGATCCAGGCCGCCGGAACCGCGATGACGAGCCAGCCATGCTCGAAGTAGTTGAGCGCCAGCACGGGCAGCCCGATCACGACGAAGAGCCCGAGGACGGCGCTGTGGGACAGCGCGAGCCACCGATAGATCGAACCGGGAGGAGAGGTCACCTGAGCGAGCTGGTCCGGATGCGGAACCCGGTCCTTGGGGGCGCCGGAGTCGGCGGCGCGCACCAGAGCGCGTCCCGTCGCCACTTGTGCCATCACCTGGATCGCGGCCACCAGCAGCCAGGCGGCCAACCCGCCGAGGACGAGAGGCACCATCGCGAAGCGGAAGAAGAGGTCGAGCGCCTTGGTGAGTTCCCGGCTCGGGATGACCCCCTCCTCGCCGACCAGGCCGATCGCGAGAATCAGGGCGAACAGGATGCCGACGCCGGCCAGCATGGGCAACAGGGTCCGGGTGAGCGCGATGGTCAACTCGCCGGGAACGCTCAGCGGATACTCCACCCAGTGCGGGTGCTCCTCCCGTGCGGGCGGCGTCGTGGGACTGCTCACAGAGCGTCTCGATCAGCGATGCCGAACCGCTACGCCCCGACCTCCATCGGGTCGGAGCCGATGCGCACGCCGGTGTTGGCCGCGTCGATGGCCGCCCGCTGCGCAGGCGTGAGCGTGAAGCCGAACACGTCGAGGTTCTGGCGCTGGCGATCCGGGTTCACCGACTTGGGCAGGGGAATGAACCCGCGGTCGAGATGCCAGCGCAGGATCACCTGGGCCGGAGTGACGCCGTGCTCGGCGGCGATCGCGACGACGTCGGGATGCGCGAGATCCTGGCTGTGGCCCAGGGGGCTCCAGGCCTCGATGGCGATGCCATGGTCGGCGCACTGCGAGATCAGGTCGTGGGGCTGGAAGGTGGGATGCAGCTCGATCTGATTGACGGCGGGCACGATGCCGGTGTCGTCGATGATCGCGTCCAGGTGGTCCGGCAGGAAGTTGGAAACGCCGATGCTGTGGGTGAGGCCCTCGCTGCGGAAGTCGATCAGCGAGCCCCACGCGTCGAGGTACTCGAAGCCGCGCGCGGGCGCGGGCCAGTGGATCAGGTAGAGGTCGACGTAGTCCAGGCCCAGCTTGGTGAGGCTGGCCTCGATCGCCGCGCGGGCGGCGGTGCGCGTCAACGAGTCGAACCACAGCTTGGTGGTCACGAAGATCTCCTCGCGAGGGATGCCCGACGCCGCGATCGCGCGCCCGACTCCCGCCTCGTTGCCGTAGATGAAGGCGTCGTCGAGGTGCCGGTAGCCGGCCTCGAGCCCCGCGAGCGTGACGGCCTCGGCCTCGTTGTCGCCCACCTGCCACAGCCCCAGCCCGATCTGCGGGATGGCGTAGCCGTCGTTGAGGGTGATCTGGGGCACTGCGTTCATCTTCTTCTCACACCTTCCATCGCGTGTGTGCCCCATTCAACACCCTTTGTCAGACATGAAAGAATGATGCCCATGCTGTCTTTGCCCGCTCTGCTGGACTCGCGTGTGCGCGCCGTCACCGGCGTCGACCCCGAGATGCGTCCGGCCACCAAGCCCCAGTTCGGCCACTTCCAGTCCAACGTCGCGCTCCGCCTGGCGAAGGACGCGGGCAAGCCGCCGCGCGTGGTGGCGCAGGAGATCGTCGAGCAGCTCGATATCACCGATCTGTGCGAGCCGCTGGAGATCGCCGGCCCGGGCTTCATCAACTTCCGGCTCAAGCCGGAGGTGCTGGCGGGCGCCGCCACGGCGCTGCTGGAGGATCCGCACGGCGGCATCAACCCGGCGGCCTATCCGCAGCGCGTGGTGATCGACTACTCGTGCCCCAACGTGGCCAAGCAGATGCACGTCGGGCATCTCCGCACCACCATCATCGGCGACTGCTTCAACCGGGTGCTCTCCGCGATCGGTCATACCGTCGTGCCGCAGAACCACATCGGCGACTGGGGCACCCAGTTCGGCATGCTGATCGAGGAGGTGCTCGACGAGGGCATCGACGCCGGTGCCCTGACGCTGGCCGACGCGGATGCGCTGTACAAGCGCGCCGCCGCGCGGTTCCGCGAGGACGAGGAGTTCGCCACCCGCGCCCGGGCCCGCGTCGCGCTGTTCCAGGGCGGCGACGAGCAGTCGCTGGGCATCTGGCGCCAGCTCGTCGAGATCTCCAAGCCCGCCTTCAACGAGGCCTACCGCCGGCTCGGTGTGCTGCTCACCGACGATGACATCGCCGGCGAGTCCACCTACAACGACGACCTGCCGGTGCTCACCAAGGAACTCGAGGACTCGGGCGTCGCCGTCGAGGACAACGGTGCGCTCTGCGTCTTCGTCGAGGGCTTCGAGGCGCCGCTGATCGTGCGCAAGTCCGACGGCGGCTACGGCTACGCCACCACCGACCTGGCCGCGATTCGCCGTCGGGTCGGTCAGCTGCACGCCGACCGCATCATCTACGTGACCGACGCCCGCCAGGCCGGCCACTTCGCCCAGGTCTTCGCGGCCGCACGCAAGGCCGGCTTCCTGCCCGACGACGTGGTGGCCCAGCACGTCGGCTACGGCATGGTGCTCGGCCGCGACGGCAAGCCCTTCAAGACCCGGGATGGTTCGGCCGCGACGCTCGAGTCGCTGCTGGACGCCGCGGAGGAGGAGGCCGCGCCCAACATCGCGCTGGCCGCCATCAAGTACGCCGACCTCTCGACGGGCCTGCAGAAGGACTACGTCTTCGACGCCGAGCGCATGGTGCAGACCACCGGAGACACCGGCCCCTATCTGCAGTACGCGCACGCCCGCGCCAGCCAGATCCTGCGCAAGGCCGAGGCCGAGAAGATCGGCTACGGCTCCGTCGTCGTGCTCGCCGAGCCCGCCGAGCAGAACCTGGCGCTGATGCTCAGCCGCTTCGGCGAGGTGGTCGATGAGGTGGCGCACACTCTGCAGCCCCACAAGCTCTGCGGCTACCTGTACGACCTAGCGGTGGCTCTGTCCGCCTTCTACGAGGCCTGCCCGGTGCTGAAGTCCGAGGGCGAGGTGCGTTCCTCCCGCCTGGCCCTCTGCGCCGCCACCAAGCAGGTTCTGTCCAAGGGCCTGTACCTGCTAGGAATCGACGCCCCGGAGCGGATGTAGTCCCTCACGCTCCCACGCTCGTCGGCCGCCGGTCGCTCACCTCGAGGCTACGGCTCTGGGCTCGTTCCGGGTGCTCATACGAAAGTCTCCTCTTTCCCGCCCCACGGCGTCCGCGAAGCAGCCCGCAAGCTGAGGAGCGAGGTACGAGCGTCTCGAAGTACGCCCCAGCGCCTCCGCACCTCGAAGAGCGTGGGGAATCACGCTCTTCGAGGTGCGAGGCCGTTCGCGGCCGAGCCTCGAGGAGAGCCAGGCCTCAGCTCTGGGCGATCGCGGAGGTGTAGGACGGGGTGGTCGGGAGATCCTGCATCCAGGCGGCCTGGTAGGCGTGGTAGGCGTCGGGCTTTCCGGGCCAGGTGTCGAACTGGACCTCGTTCGTGACGCCCAACTCGTGGTGCCAAGAGCCGCGCTCGTGATCGATCAGGTAGCGGTCGGCGTAGTCCCACCAGCGCTCCAGGTCTTCCGCATGGCGCTCGTCGTCGGTGACGCGATGCAGCACCTCGGAGGTGTTGATCGCCTCGCACAGCACCCAGTGCATCCGCGCCCCGACCACGGGCTTGCCCTGCCAGTCGGTGGTGTAGACAAAACCGTCGGCGCCGTCGGCGTGCCAGCCGTCGGCGACCGCCCGCTCGGTCAGTGCGACGGCGGCCTCGACCAGTCCTTCGGGGGCCTCGTCGCCCAGGCTCTCGTGCACCGCGACCAGCAGACGAGCCCACTCCAGGCCATGGCCGACGGTGGCGCCGTACGGCTGGAAGGGGTGCGCGGGCTCGTCGGCGTGGAACTCGAGCATGGGCTCCCAGCTCGACGTGAAGTGCTCGGGGATGCGCCACTCGTTGCCGCGCGCCCAGCCGGCCACCGTCGCAGCGATCCGGCCGGCGCGACGGTGCCACAGCTTGTCACCCGTGACGTCGCCCGCCGCCAGGTAGCACTCGACGGTGTGCATGTTGGAGTTCACGCCGCGGTAGGTGCTGAGCTCGCTCCAGGTGGCATCCCATTCCTCGACGGACAGCCCCACTTCCTCGTCCCAGAACCGCTCGCTCTGGGTGGACAGCGCCAGCTCCAGCAGCTCGTCGGCGCGATCAAGCCCGGCGACCTTGGCGCTGGTGGCAGCCAGGATCACGAAGGCATGCGCGTAGGCCATCTTGGTGGACAGCAGCGAACCATCGGGGTTCACTCCCGCGAACCAGCCGCCGTTGACGGTGTCGCGCAGCGGCCCGTCGAGCAGGGCATCGACGCCGTGCTGGGCGAGCGCCCGCAGCGCGTCCGCGTCGGGACCACTTTCGGCGGGAGCCTCCCCGGCCAGCAGGCCCATCGCGAACACGTGCGTCATCCGGCAGCTGATCCACAGCTCCACCGGACGCTCAGGCGTGATCCGCCCTTCCTCGTCCAGATAGCCGAACCCGGCCTCGTGTCGGGAGCCCGCCGCGAAGCGCAGCAGGTCGGCTCGTTGGGCAATGCGGTATGCGGAGTCTCCAGGCGTCATGAGCCACATCCTAGAACCCATGCGCGTCCGAGAAGCCGTCTTGCGCAACTCCGCTGCCCACGAGGCCGGTGGAGGGATCAGCCGGCGGGGAAGCTGATCATCCACTCCAAGCCGTAGCGGTCCATGCAGATGCCGAACTCGTCGCCCCACACCTGCTTCGCCAGCGGCATGCCGACGGAGCCGCCGTCGGAGGAGAGCTTCTCGAACCAGCTGGTGAGCTTCTCCCGGTCTTCGGCCTCGCCGGTCACCGACAGGTAGTTGCGGGTTCCGCCCCACGTCGTCTCCGCTCCCGGCATGGCGTCGGAGGCCATGAGCGAGAACGACGAGGTGGCGAGATGCGCGTGCATCACGCCGTCGGCGGGCATGTCGTCGCCCATTCCGTACTCGCCGAAGGTGGAGATGGTGAGCTCGCCGCCGAAGATCGACTGGTAGAACTCCATCGCCTCGCGGGTGTTGCCGGCGAAGTTCAGGTAGGGGTCCAAGCTGATGGTCATTGTGGTTCCTTTCGTCCGCTGATCACGCTACGCGGAGGGTCTGACCATTTCGCCGACAGTCGGCGTGAGTCAGCCTTGGCTAGGGCGCAACAGCGGGTAGAGGATCGTCTCGCGGATGCCGACTCCGGTCAGCAGCATCACCAGGCGGTCGATGCCGAGGCCCATGCCGCCCATCGGGGGGACGCCGTATTCGAGGGCCTCGATGAAGTCGTGGTCGAGCTGCATCGCCTCGGGATCGCCGGCGGCGGCCTTCAGTGACTGCGCCACCAGCACGTCGCGCTGCACGACGGGGTCGATCAGCTCGGTGAAGCCGGTGCCGCACTCCATGCCGCCGATGATCAGATCCCAGGCCTCCACCTTGCCGGCCTCCGTGCGATGCGGCCGGGCCAGCGGCTGGGCCAGCGACGGGTAGTCGCAGACGAAGGTGGGCTGGATCAGCGTCGGCTCGACGATCTCGCCGAACAGCTCCATGGCCATCTTGCCGGCGTCCCACTGGGGGTTGTATTCGATCTCCCGCTCGTCAGCCAGCTCGCGCAGCCGCTCGACAGGCGTTTCGACGGTGATCTCCTCGCCGACGGCGTCAGACAGACCGGGGTAGAAGGACAGCCACGGCCATTCGCCGTCAAGGTTCACCTCGCCCTTGGCCGTGCTCACCTGGCGGGAGCCCATCGCGTCGGCCGCTGCGACGACGATGTCCTGGGTGAGGCGGGCGATGGTGCTCTGATCGCCCCACGCCTGGTAGGCCTCGAGCATGGTGAACTCGGGGGAGTGCGACGAGTCGATGCCCTCGTTGCGGAACACCCGGCCCATCTCGAAGACGCGGTCGGCGCCGCCGACCATGGTGCGCTTCAGGTGCAGCTCCAGCGCGATACGCAGCGACATGTCGATGTCGAAGGCGTTGAGGTGCGTCTCGAACGGGCGCGCCGCGGCGCCGCCGTGCACCAGCTGCAGGATGGGGGTCTCCACCTCGAGGTAGTCCTGGCCGTAGAGCGTCTGCCGGATCGACTGCGTGATCGCCGAGCGCGTGCGGATCATCTGGCGGGCCTCGTCGCGCACGATGAGGTCGACGTAGCGACGACGCACGCGGGCCTCCTCGGAGAGGTCCTTGTGCAGCACGGGCAGGGGGCGCAGCGCCTTCGACGCCATCCGCCACGACGAGGCCATGACGGACAACTCGCCTCGCTTGGAGCGGATCACGCGACCCTCGACCCAGACGTGGTCGCCCAGGTCGACGTCGGACTTCCAGGCCGCCAGCGCCTCGTCGCCCACCTCGGCCAGCGACAGCATCACCTGCAGGCGCTCGCCGTTGTCTTGCGGAGTGAAGGCATCCTGCAGCGTGGCGAAGGCCAGCTTTCCGGTGTTGCGGATGAACACGACTCGGCCGCCGATGGAGACGACGTCCTGGCTCTCGTCGCCGGGCTCGGGCAGCTTGGCGTCCCACCCGGAGCGCACCTCGCTCAGCCGGTGCGTGCGCACCAGATCAGCCGGGTAGGCCTCGGTGCCGCTCGCCAGCAGGCGGGCGCGCTTCTCTTTGCGGACGGCTGTCTGCTCGGAGTCGGTGGGGAGGAGGGCGTCGTCAGTCACGCACGGCATCATACCGGCGACCATCGGGCTGTCCGAAAGCCGAAGGACCGCGCTCGCCGGCCCGTCGTATGGGGCAGTGGCCGATTTCCGGCATCAGACACCGAAAAATCGGCCATTGGCCGATTTTCCTGGAATGAGCCGGGGAGGGCGGGGGGGGGGGAGCCAGGCGGGTAGTGGCCGATTCTCGGCACTAGACACCGCAAAATCGGCCATTGGCCGATTTTCCTGGTTTGGGTCGGAAGAGAGTTCCGAGGGTGGGGGAGGGAGGGGGGTGGGGTTACTTCCACTGGGTGAACAGGCCCATGCTCACCACGACCAGTCCCATGGCGATGCCGATGTTCCAGTTGCCGAGCGCGCGCATGAAGCCGATGTCCTGGCCGGCCAACTGCGAGACCACGAGCCACACCACACCGAGCAGGGCCACCACACTGGCGACGACGGGAACCCAGCCGCGATCCGAGGAGGCCAGCTTCACGCTGTTCTCCTGATGCTTCTCGCCAGCATCGTGGATTCGCTTCTGCTTCTTCTTGTCGGACGCGGTCTTCCGCGCCTTCGATTCCGGCACTGATCCTCCTAGAGTCGCGCACAAGCATAACCCGACCTCCTGAGAAAGCTATTCGCCGAGGATCCTGGCGAGAGCGGGGAGGGCACCACCTATCCGCAGGACCGCCTAGGCTGGGGGAATGGCTGGCATGGTGGAGCGGATCCGGGAGCGGCTTGCGCCCACCTCCGTCCAAGAACGGCGCCGGACGGTGCGCGGGCGGATCACGACGGTGGCGGTGTGCGTCGTCGCGGGGGTCATGATTACGGTCTCCGCCATCGCCGCACGCGGGTACGACCTGCGCGGCGACCGCGCCTCAGACCTTCGCGCCCTCGCCGAGACCCAGCATCACCGAGTGGCCGAACTGCGGGACGAGGCCGAGCAGCTCAGGGCCGAGGTCGAGAGGCTCGGAGCGCAGCAGCTGGTCGACACCCAGCTGCAGGACCGCGTCGACGAGGCCGCCAAAGAAGCGCTGACCCTTCCGGTCGCCGGGCCCGCGATCCGAGTCACGCTCACCGACGCCCCCGTCGACGTGAAACCCGCCGGTGCCGACGATGACGACCTGGTCGTGCATCAGCAGGACATCCAGGCCGTGGTGAACGCGCTCTGGGCCGGTGGCGCCGAGGCCATGACCATCCAGAACCAGCGAGTGATCTCGACGACGGCGGTGAAGTGCGTGGGCAACACGGTGGTTCTCCACGGCGTCCCATACGCACCGCCCTACGTGATTGTCGCCGTCGGAGATCAGGAAGGCATGGAGTACGCGCTCGGCGAGAGCGAGGCCGTGCAGATCTACCAGCAGTACGTCGCCGCCTACGGCCTGGGTTACAGCCAGGAGCGGCTGGCCCGCGTCGACCTCCCGGGATTCAGCGGCCCGCCGGGTCTGAGCCACGCCCAGGTTCTCGGTCCGTAGCCTCGAAACGGGCTGGCCGGCAGCCGGGGAACAGTCCCTGCGGAAGGGTGCGCTGGCTCTTTTCGAGGCTCGGCCGCGGGCGGCCTCGCACCTCAAAGAGCGTGGTCGGTGCTGCGCGCTGGTCCTGATTGTCGAGGCTCCCCGCCTCAAAGAGCGTGGTGGGCCCTACCGGACGGAGATGGCGACCAGCGGGGCCAAGTGGGCGGCTCGGGCCGGGGCGTCGGTGTCGCCGCAGTCGGAGAGCCAGTTGGCCAGCATCTGGTAGCCGCCCTCGGTGAGCACCGACTCCGGGTGAAACTGCACGGCCTCCACCAGCTGCTCGCGATGGCGGATCGCCATGATGGTGCCGTCCTCGGTGCGGGCGGTCACCTCCAGCACGTCCGGCAGGGTCTCCGGCTCGGCGGCCAGCGAGTGGTAGCGGGTGGTGGTGACCGGAGACTCCAGCCCACGGAACACCCCGGTGCCGGAGTGCCGCACCGGCGAGGTCTTGCCGTGCAGCAGTTCCGGCGCGCGCCCGACGACGCCCCCGTAGGCCACCGTCATCGCCTGCAGGCCGAGGCAGACGCCGAACAGCGGCTTCACGCCGGTCAGCTGACGCACTACCTCGACGCAGACCCCCGCCTCCTCGGGCGTGCCAGGCCCGGGGGACAGCAGCACGCCGTCGAAGGGCTCGTACCACCCCGGCTCGGCGAACCGCGGATCGTCGTTCCTCCACACCGTCACCTCGGCCCCGATCTGAGCCAGGTACTGGACGATGTTGTAGACGAAGGAGTCGTAGTTGTCGATCACCAGGACGGAGACCGACGCCGGCTCACTCACCGTCGCCCTCGCCCGTGTTCTGGTTGGGATCGTCGGTTCCGGGGTCGTCGGTTCCGGGATCCTCGTCCGGCGGGGGCTCTTCCTGCGGGGCGATGGCGACGTTGATCTCGATCACGGTGTCGGGCGAGACGGACTCGCCCTGGCTCCGGTTCTGCCAGAAGACCAGGCCCTCGGTGACGTTGGCATTGAGCACCTCGCGGACCTCCGGCTTGTTGGCGAAGCCCGCATCCTTGAGTGCTTGCACCGCTTGCTCGGTGGTCGAGTTGATGAGGTTGGGAACCGTGACCATCTCGGCACCGGTGGAGACGGTCACCGTCACCGTCGAGCCATAAGGGGCGGGCGTGCCCGAGCCCGGATTGGTGCGGATCACCCGATCCTCGTCGACGCTGTCGCTCGACTCGGTCTCCCGATCCACCACGAAGCCGAGCTCACGCAGCGTGCTCTCTGCTTCGTCGTAGGTGACTCCCTCCAAGCCTTCGGGGATCTCCACGTCGGCCGGGCCGGTGGAGACGACGAGCGTCACCTTGTCCCCCGGCTTGAGCTCCTTGCCGGCGTCGGGCTCGCTGCGGATCACATGGTCTTTCTCGACGTCGTCGCTGGGGTCTTCGGCCCTGACCGCCTCGAGATTGACGGTCTTGAGCTTGGCTTCCGCCTGCTCGAAGGTGAGACCCTCCAACCCGTCGGGTACGGCGACCAAACCTGGCCCCGTCGAGATGAAGAGCGTCACGGTGGAGCCCTTCTCGGCGGACTGCCCCTCAGCGGGATTGGTGCCGATGGCGTAACCCTCGTCGATCTCGGGGTTGGTCTGCTCCTCGATATCGGGCACGAGGTCGACGTCCTTGAGCGCCTTCTCCGCGGCCTCTTGGGTGAAGCCGGCGACCTTCGGCACAGCGACCGAGGTGGGGGCGCTCGGGTTGAGCAGGATGTAGACGGCGCTCGCCAGGGCCGCCACGAGCAGCACGGACAGGATGATCAGCGTCGCCTTCAGACCGGTGCGCTTGGGTCTTTCCGCCTCGAGCTCGTCGTCGCCGCCGTCCCCGGCAGCCGGTACCACGGCGGTGGGCACGGCCGCCCGGCGCGCGGTGGTGGTGAGGGGATCGCTGGCGATCACCTGGGTGGCGGCTTCGGCGGGGAAGGACGCGGCCATGGCGGCGACGGGGCGGCCGGCAAGGGCGGCGGCGATGTCGTCGCGGAACTCGGCGGCGTCCTGGTAGCGGTCGCGCGGATCCTTGTTGAGCGCCTTCAGCGTGATGGCGTCCATCTCGGGTGTCACCTCGGGGTCGCGCTGCGACGGCGGCACCGGGGCCTCGCGCACGTGCTGGTAGGCGACGGAGACGGGAGAGTCGCCCTTGAACGGCGGCTCGCCGACGAGCAGCTCGTAGAGCAGGCAGCCCACCGAATAGATGTCGGAGCGGTTGTCGACCTTCTCGCCACGCGCCTGCTCGGGAGAGAGGTACTGCGCGGTGCCGATCACGGCGGCGGTCTGGGTCATGGT
Organism: Tessaracoccus caeni; assembly: GCF_029211185.1. GTDB lineage: Bacteria > Actinomycetota > Actinomycetes > Propionibacteriales > Propionibacteriaceae > Arachnia > Arachnia caeni. Next base: position 111,949 of record NZ_JARGDO010000002.1, on the reverse strand, counting down.
GGCGGAGGTGTCCGCGACGGCGCGGGCGATGCCGAAGTCCATCACCTTGACGCTGCCCTGCGGGGTCAGCATGACGTTGGCGGGTTTGATGTCGCGGTGGATGATGCCGGCGCGGTGGCTGTAGGACAGCGCGTCCAGCACGCCCGAGGTGAACTCCAAGGCCCTCGACGGCAGGATCCGGCGGCCATCGCGCAGCACCTCCCGCAGCGTGATGCCCTCCACCAGCTCCATCACGATGTAGGGCACCATGACGTCGGACTTGTCGTCGCGCTCCTCGCCGGTGTCGTAGACGGCGACGATGTTGGGGTGGTTCAGGCCGGCGGCGGACTGCGCCTCGCGGCGGAACCGGGCTTGGAAGGTGGGGTCGCTGGCCAGGTCGATGCGCAGCCGCTTCACGGCGACGTCGCGACTCAGGCGCGTGTCGTGCGCCCGCCATACCTCGGCCATTCCGCCACGACCGATGATCTGGTCGAGTTGATAGCGGCCGCCGAGGAGCGCTCCAGGCTCAGTCATCGCACGGTTCCTTTCGCAGTTGCCCCCACATATTGTGCCGGGTCGGGCGCCGAATCAAGTTGAGAAAAGCAGGGAATCATCGCAGAGCCTCCACCACGGACTTGAAGATGGGGGCGGCCAGGCGACCTCCCGAGATGTCGTCACGGGCCACGTCGGCGTTCTCGACGAAGGCCACCACGGCGACCTTCGGCTCCTTCGCGTAGCCCACGAACCAGGCGTAAGGGGGCCTGTCAGGGGCGCTTTGCGCGGTGCCCGTCTTGCCGCCGACGGTGAGCCCGTCGATGCGCGCCGGCCGGCCCGTGCCGTCGTCGACCACCGTCTCCATCATCTGCTGCAGCAACTGCGCGTTGGTGCGCGACAGCGGCTGCGACAGGCGCTCGGGCTGCTGCGAGCTGACGACGGTGAGGTCGCGGTTGGTGACCGTGCTCACCAGATAGGGCTTCATGGCGACGCCGTCGTTGGCGATGGCGGCCGCCACCTGCACGATCTGCAGCGGCGACGCGGTGACGTCGAACTGGCCGATCGCCGAGAGCGCGGTCTGGGCCTCGTCCATCTCGGTGGGGTAGCCGCTGGTGGCCGCCGCGATGTCGATGGTCTGTTCCTGGTTGAACCCGAAGGACTCGGCCATGTCGCGGATCTTGTCCTGACCCAACTCCAGGCCGAGGCTGGCGAAGGCCGTGTTGCACGAGGTCTTCAGCGCCTGCTCGAGCGTGACGGTGGTGCCGCCGCAATCGGTGGAGTTGCCGATGGAGCGCGACGAGTTGGGCAGCCGGAACGACGTGGGCGCCTCCAGCTCGGTGCCGGGCAGCTTTCCGTCCTTCAGGGCGGCCGCGGCCACCACCAGCTTGAACGTGGATCCCGGGGGATAGATCTCGCGGGTGGCGCGGTTCTTCAGCGGCTCGTCGGGGTCGTTCAGCAGCTCGTCCCAGCTCTCGCGCACGTCGGAGAGGTCCAGCGACGACAACCGCTCGGGATCGAAGGTGGGGGTGGAGACCAGGGCGAGGATCTCGCCGGTCTCGTAGTTCATGGCGACGACGGCGCCGCGCTTCTTACCCAGCGCGGTCAACGCGGCCTGCTGCGCGGCGGGGTTGAGCGTCGTCGAGATGCTCGCGCCCTGGGACTGGCGGCCGGAGAGGACATCGAGGGTGCGCGTCACCGACATCGACGCGGCCGTGCCCGAGAGTTCGGGGGCGTAGTACGCCTCCAGGCCGGAGCGACCGTACTCGTAGGCGTACCAGCCCGTCACCGGCGCCCACAGCCGGCCGTCGGGGTAGCTGCGTCGCCAGGGGAAACGGTTGGATTCGGTCTCGGTGCTGACGGCGATGGGGTCGTTGCCGACGAGGATCGCGCCGCGGTACTGGGCGAACTCGGCGTCGCGCACGCGACGATTCAACGGGTGCTCGTTGAGGGCCTCGGTGCGGCCCACCGAGATCCACGTGGTGTTGATCAGCAGTGCCGCCATCATCACCGCGACGAAGATGCTCACCTTGCGCAGGGGTCCGTTCATGGCGCGATCACCGTCGTCTGGTCGTTCATGCTGCGGGCATCGATGGGAGCGGCGGTGGCGGCCTGCGGCATGCGGGCCCGATGCGAGATCAGCAGCAGCAAGGCGACGATGATCCAGTTGGAGATCATCGACGAGCCGCCCTGGGACATGAACGGCGTCGTCAGGCCGGTCAGCGGAAGCAGCCGGGTGATGCCGCCCAGGATGATGAACACCTGGAGCGCAAAGACGAAGCTGAGGCCGCCGGCCAGCAGCTTGCCGAAGCCGTCGGGCACGATCAGCGCGCTCTTCAGGCCCCGGGCGGCGAGCAGCGTGTAGAGCAGGATGATCGCCATGAAGCCGACGATGCCCAGCTCTTCGCCGAGGCTGGCGGCGATGAAGTCGCTCTGCGGCAGCGGGGTGAGCTGCGGGCGACCCTCGCCCCATCCGCGGCCGAACAGCCCGCCCCAGGCGAAGCCGAACTGGCCCTGGATGATCTGGTAGTTGCGGTCGTAGTCGCTGAATGGATCGAGCCAGGAGCTCACGCGGCGCGGCACGTGGCTGGTGAACAGATAGGCCATCACCCCCGCCGCAAGGAACAGCAGGCCGCCGAGGATGGGCCACGCGGGGCGCTCGGTGGCGATGTAGATCATCACGGTGAACAGCCCGAAGAACAGCAAGGAGGTGCCCAGATCGTTCTGGTAGACCATGATCACCAGGGCGATGCCCCACATGATCAGGATGGGGCCGAGGTCGCGGGCGCGGGGCAGCGTCAGGCCCAGCACCTTGCGTCCGGCCAGGGCCAGCACGTCGCGCTTCTCGTAGAAGTAGGCGGCGAACGCGATGGCCAGGCTGATCTTGGCGATCTCTGCGGGCTGGAACGAGAACGAGCCCACCCGGATCCAGATCTGGGCGCCCATGGTGCGATGCCCCAGACCGGGGATCAGCGGGAGCAGCAGCAGGAACAGGCTGCCGATGAACAGCAGATAGGGATAGCGTTGCAGCCGCCGATGGTCGCGCAGCACGACGATCACGCCGACGAACAGCGACACCCCCAGCAGCGTCCAGATCAGCTGCGTCTGGGCGTATCTGCCGATGGGATCCGACGCCTGGTCGAGGCGGGCGATCATCGCCAGCCCCAAACCGTTGAGCAGCAGCACGATCGGCAGGATCAAGGGATCGGCGTAAGGCAGGACGAAGCGCACCACCAGGTGCACCACCAGCCCGGCGCCGAACCAGAGGCCTGCCACCAGCGGGATCTGCGCCGGGAACTCGCCGTGCAGGTTCAGATGCGTGATGATCCAGCCGGCGAAGCCAAGGCTCTGCGCCAGCAGGATGAGGGCGAGCTCGACGTTACGCCGGCGGCGGTAGACGATGACGTCGCCGGAGAACTCGGGTTGCGGGCTGACCGACATCAACAGGCTTCCGGATCTGCCTCGGACGACGCTGCGGGCGTCAACGGAGCGAGGTTGGTGGGGTAGGGAACGGCGGACTCGGGGCTCGACGTGGCGGGCTGGGCGGGTGCGCCCGTGGCGTAGGGGAGCTGCGGCACGGTGCGGCTGGCGGTGGGCGATGGCGAGGGCTGCGGGTTCGAGCGAGCGAGCCGCGTCGCGACGCACTGTTCCGCGCGCATCCGAAGCTCCCCGGCGGTGACCTGCGCCGCCGCCAGGTCGTCGACGGCGATCGTGTTGTTCACGTCGCGCTGGTAGTAGCGCGGCAGGTCGGCGACCGCGATGTCGGTGTCCTCCACCAGCGTGTTCAGCTCGTAGCCCAGCACCGTGCCGGGAAGGCCGTTGTAGATCGCCACGTTTCCGTCGTGGACCGCGACGAAGTAGCGGGTGCGGGTGAACGCGACGGCGCCCCAGGCGGAGCCGCCGAGCACCAGGGCCACGACGAGGATCGCGGCCAGCGTGCCCGGCCAGCGGCGCTTCGCCTCCCGTGGCGCGTAGCGGGCCACCTCGTCGGGGGGCAGCTCGCCGGTCTGCGCCGGAGGCGTCGGATAGGTGGAGTCGTGGCCGTCGGCGTTCGACGGGCCGGGGCTGATGCCGACCCTGGGAATGGTCACCTCGGTGGCCGAGCCCACCAGGATGGGGGCGGCGCGCTCGAGGTCGTCGTCGTGCTCGACCACCTCGCCCACCACGACGGTGATGTTGTCGTGGCCGCCCGCCTCGTAGGCCGCGTGGGCGAGGAACTCTACCGCCACGGCGACGTCGGGGATGGCGAGCAGGGTCGCGATGCTGGCGTCGTCGATCAGGCCGGAGAGCCCGTCGGAGCAGAACAGGAAGCGGTCGCCCGGCCGCACGTCCATCACGATCAGGTCGGGATCGGCGTCCATCTGGCCGTTCAGCACCTTCAGGATCAGCGACCGATGGGGATGCGTGGCGGCTTGCTCAGGGGTGATCCGGCCCTCGTCGATGAGCTGCTGCACCCACGAGTGGTCGTGGGTGATCTGGGTGAGCTCGCCGTCTCGCAGCAGGTATCCCCGGGAGTCGCCGACGTGGGCGATGGCCAGCTGCGACCCGTTGAACATGCCGCCGCAGAAGGTGGTGCCCATGCCGTCGAGGGCGTGATCGTCGTCGATGAGATCGCCCAGGCGGGCGTTGGTGCGCGAGATGATGCCCGACATCGCGCTCAGCATGTCCTCGGCGCCGGCGATCCGCCGATCGGAGCGGCTGGCCTCGACCGCCGCTACCGCGGAGGCCAGATCGCCGGCGGCCGCGCCGCCCATCCCGTCGCACACCAGCAGCATGGTGGGTGAGGCGTATCCGGAGTCCTGGTTGTTCTTCCGGATTCGCCCCACCTCTGAATGCGCCAGTGCCCTGATCGAATACGGGGCGGACGAGCGTTCGGCGGCGACCATCAGCTCACGCCTCCAGCCGCATCAAGGTCTTGCCGATGCGCACCACGTCGCCGACCGTGATCGGGACGGGCTCGGTCACGGGCTTGCCGTTGACGTAGGTGCCGTTGGTGGAGTTGAGGTCGTGCACCAGCCAGGTGGTCTCGTCGGTCTGGACGAGCTGCGCGTGGCGGGCGGAGGCGTAGTCGTCGTCGAGGAGCAGCGTGCTGTCGGCCGCCCGGCCCAGATTGATCGTCGACGACACCGGCACCGACATGCCCTGCAAGGCGCCGCTGGTGATGGCGAACCGAGTGGGGATCTGCGCCTTCTTCGACTTCTTCGACCGTCCGCGGTCAGCCGGCACCGCCGCGAGCGACGACGCGGGCACGCGCTTGCCGAACATATCGGTGCGCACCACATTGGCGACGAAGAGGATGAACAGCCATAGGACGGCGAGGAAGACGATCTTGATCGTCAGCACGATGAGGTCGGACATAGGCTCACGGCTCCGCGGGCGTGTGCACCAACAACCGTGTATTGCCCAGTTCGATACGGGATCCCTCGCCCAGAGTGGTCTTCGACACGCGCACGCCGTTGACGTGCACGCCGTTGGTCGAACCGAGGTCCTCGATGGTGATCTGCCCGCCGCTGCTCACGGAGATCATGGCGTGGCGGCGGGAGATGCCGGGGTCGTTGAGACGCAGATCCGCGTCGCTGCCCCGCCCGATCATCAGTCCTGGCGGGGAAAGCGGATGGCGCACCCCGTTGACCTCGAGGACGAGCTGCCTGGTGGCCGCGCGCGGAAGCTTGCTGGGCGCGTCGGGATCGGTGGCCTCGCTGGCGACGGTGAACTGCCCGGTGGGCAGCGTCTGATCGCAGTAGTAGGTGATGGAGATGGGCCCGTTGAAGACGTAGGTCCGCTCGGCGGCGTGCTCCCGGATGCCGGGGAGGATCTCCGCGGTGAGGGTCTTGGCGTAGGGGTAGAGCCGGTCGTAGTCGTGCGACGACAACCCGACGGCGAACTGGTTGGGCACGAGGCGCTTGCCCTTGCTGAGCAGCTTCGCTTCGGCGTCCAGCTCGCGCTGGATTCCGGCGGCGATCTCGACAGGCTGCACGTCGCCCTTGAAAGCACGTGCGAAGACCTTACCGACGGCCGATTCGATCTTCTTTTCGGCCTTGTCGAAGACTCCCATGCTTCCTCCCTTCTCGTTCCCGGCGTCTAGGCGGCACAGGCCACCTTACCTGGCCACCACTAATGGGGGCTTCCTGGTGCTTCCGACAGCTACCGCTTTGCCCAGTTACTGCTTCGCCCAGTGCAGGCTGGGCACGGCGTCGGCGAAGGCCTTCAGGAGGACGTCGGCTCCCTCCAACGCGCTGAGCGCCTCGGAGGCCAGCGCCTCGCCGACCTGGCGAGCGGCGTCGCGCACCTGCGGGGCGGTGCGCAGCGACTCCATCAGCTCGTCGCGCACCATGTTCCACATCCAGTCGCGCTGCTGCTCCAGCCGGTGAGCGGCGAGGCCGCCGGTGGCCTCCAGCTCTTCGCGGTGCTTCAGGACGGCGTCCCACACCTCGTCGAGGCCCTCGCCCGTGTAGCTCGAACAGGTGAGCACGGGAGCGCGGCGTTTGGCGTTGTCGGAGGAGATCAGCTTCATGGCGATGGACAGCTCGCGGGCCGACACGCGAGCGGCCTGCAGGTTGTCGCCGTCGGCCTTGGTGATGCCGATCACATCGGCCAGCTCGAGGATGCCGCGTTTGATGCCCTGGAGCTGGTCGCCGGTGCGCGCCACCTGGAGCATCAGAAAGGTGTCCACCATGCCGTGTACGGCCACCTCCGACTGGCCGACGCCCACCGTCTCCACCAGCACCACGTCGTAGCCGGCGGCCTCCAGCACCAGCATCGACTCGCGTGTGGCGCGCGCCACGCCACCCAGATGGCCGGCCGTGGGTGAGGGGCGGATGAAGGCCCGCTCGCTCATCGCGAGCTCGCCCATCCGGGTGCGGTCGCCGAGGATGGAGCCGCCGGTCTTGGTGGAGCTGGGGTCGACGGCGAGCACGGCGACGAGGTGGTCGCGCTCTTCGATCAGCTTCTGGCCCATCGCGTTGATGAAGGTGGACTTGCCGGCGCCGGGCACGCCGGAGACGCCCACTCGGAAGGCCTTGCCGGTCAGCGGTGCGATGCGTTGCAGCAGCTCGTGGGCCTGCTCGCGATGGGCCGGCTTCGTCGACTCGACGAGGGTGATCGCCCGCGCGATGTGGCCACGGACGCCCGACGAGATACCGTCCGCCAGCTCTTCCACGCTCAACCTACGCATGGCCTCCACCCTAACGGTCGCGGATGGGGCGGCGTCGGTCGGGCCAGCGGAAGAAGATCGTCTTCGACAACGGGATCATCGCGATAGGCACCAAGACACCCACGACGAACAGCACGGGGAAGATCACCCACCACGACGGCTCGAAGGGGCGGATGGCGAACCAGGCCATGCCGACCAGGGGGAAGTGCGCCAGATAGACCACGATCGAGTTGCGGCCCACGCGCTCCAGCCACTCGATCCGTGGCACCCGCGGTGCCACCCAGACGATGCCCGCGATGCCGAGCACCCCGATCGCGAAGTAGACGATGTCGAACTCGCGCTCGCCAGGATGAGTGGCGCTCCAGGCCCCCCACGCCGTCGCGCCCAGCAGCAGGGCCACCGGCAGATAGGGTTTCGTCTCCTGCCAGCGACGCACGAAGGTGGTGGCCGCGGCGCCGGTGAAGAAGAAGGCTCCGTAGTAGAGGATGCGGCGCGCGGTGAGAATGCCCGGCACACCCGCCGGCAGCAGCATGGCCACCAGCACCATCGGGATCGGCAGCACCCAGGCCGGCATCTTGAGGGTCAGCGGCCCGACGATGTAGCACGCCGCGAGCACCACGAGGAACCACATGTGGTGCGGCCCGCCGAGCCAGGTCATGGGATTGGCGAACTCCGACGGTGAGCCGAGGGTGAGCACCGTGATGGTGACCCACAGCACATACGGCCACAGCAGCGCCTTGACCTTGCCCTCGTAGTACCGCGAGGTGCCCTTGGACAGCGAGTGGCTGAGCAGCATGCCGGACAGGAAGAACAGCATGGGAATGCGGTACGGAGCCAGCGCGTCGCTGATCATGATGGCCCACCGCGGCATGCTGCCGCCGTAGATCGCCACCGTCGTCGGGATATGCCGGAACACCACGAGGAGGACGGCGGTGCCCCGCAGCATGTCCATCCAGCCGAAGCGCTCCCGCGCGCCGGCCGCCTGTTCTCCGTCGCTCACAGTCCTGGCCCTCCCCGAGCTCCCGTTGAAGACACCCTAGTGGCGCGTCGCCAACGGGTGGGAGGTCTATGCGTTGCGGGGCAGCAGCCAGGCGGTGTCGGGGTCGAAGCTCACCACGACCTCGGCGCCCTCGGGGTGGATCTCGCCGAGCTTGGGATCGGAGGCCACGGCCGTGATGGTTCCCTGGTCGGTGGTCACCTCGTATTCGACGTGGTCGCCGTAGAACACCGACGTGGTCACCCGCCCGGTCTTCGCGCCGGCCGGAACCTGCGGATCGCCCGGACGGAACAGCCGGAACGACTCCGGCCGCACCAGCAGCACCACGTCCTTCGCCGCCGCAGCGTCCGGGTGGGCCGGAACCTCGACGCTCTGGCCGAGCACCGTCACGCCCACCCGGTCGCCCGAGGCGGTGCCGCGTCGGCTCACCTCCAGGAAGTTGGCTCGCCCGATGAAGTCCGCGACGAACACCGAGGCGGGATGGCGATAGATGACGTCCGGGGTGGCGGCCTGCTCGATCTGCCCGCCGTTCATCACGATGATCCGGTCGGACATGCTCATGGCCTCCGACTGGTCATGGGTGACGTAGACGCTGGTGATGCCCAGCTGGCGTTGCAGCTTGCGGATCTCCAGGCGCATCCGCTCGCGCAGCTTGGCGTCGAGGTTCGACAGCGGCTCGTCGAACAGCAGCACCTTGGGCTTCATCACCATGGCGCGAGCCAGGGCGACGCGCTGCTGCTGGCCGCCGGAGAGCTGGTTGGGGGCGCGCTTGGCGAACATCTCCAGGTTCATCGACGCCATCACCTCGTCCACCTGGCGGGTGATCTCCTCCTTGGGGAGGCGGCGGATCTTCAGGCCGTAGGCAAGGTTGTCCCACACGCTCAGGTGCGGGAACAACGCGTAGGACTGGAAAACCATGGCCATGGGGCGCTTGTTGGGCGGGGTGGTGATCATGTCGGCGCCATCGAGCACCACGTGGCCGCCCGTCGGATCCTCGAAGCCGGCGATCATGCGCAAGGTGGTGGTCTTGCCGCAGCCGGAGGGGCCCAGCAACGTGACGAACTCGCCCGGTGCGATGGTGAGGTTGATCGCGTCCACCGCCGTGACGATCTCCTGCGCCCGGCCGAACTGCTTGGTGAGGTCGATCAGCTTCAGTTCGCCCTGGACCGGCTGGGACTGGTTGTTCGCGTGAAGGTTGTTCATGGTGAGCTTTCGGTCACATGCCCGCGGTGGGCAGGGCGGATGAGGAACGGCCGCGGACGGCGAGGCTGAGCAGGCCGATGACGGTGAGCACGATGACGATCAGGATCGTGCAGTAGGCGAAGGCGTTGCCGAAGCGGCCCGCCTCCACCTCGGAGAGGATCTGCGAGGTCATGATCCGGGTCTTCGGCGTCGTGATGAAGATGATGGCCGAGATCGTCGTCATCGAACGGGCGAAGGCGTAGACCAGGCCGCTCAGCAACGCGTCGCGGATCAAGGGGAGGGTCACTCGGGTGAAGGTGGTCGCGCCGCTCGCGCCCAGCGAGGTGGACGCCTCGTCGATCGCCGGATCGATCTGCTGCAGGGCCGCGACGCCGGAGCGCTGACCGGCCGGGGTGGCGCGTGCGATGTAGACCATCGTGATCGCCATCGCGCCACCGAGGATGGCGCCGCCGCCGGCGAGGGCCGGGAGCCAGCGCAGGTTGAACGCGTCCACCGGGCTGTTGTAGGCGATGGCGTAGCCGATGCCGAGCACGGTGCCGGGCACCGCCAGGCCGAGCATGCCGAAGAAGTCCATGTAGGGCGCGGCGCGCTTCAGCTTGCGCACCACCAGCCAGGCGATCAGCATGCCGAGGATGCCGGCGATCGGGGTGGCGATCAGCGCGAGGGTCGTCGTCGTGATGATCGCGTCGGAGCCGATGCCCTTGAACAGGTAGCGGTAGTTGTCGAGCGTGAAGGTGTTGTTGACGCCGAGGATGCGGACGAAGCCGCCGATGATCACGGAGCCGTAGATGGTGACGATCAACGCCGACAGCAGCGCGACGACGGTCAGCACGGGGATGCGCGCGGCGTTCGAGGTGATCAGCTTGGCGGTGCCCGTCGGCTTGCCGGTGACGCTGACCGCCGACTGCCGGTTGGCCCAGTAGCGCTGCAGGATGAACACCAGCAGTGCCGGCACCAGCAGCACCAGCGAGTATGCGGCGCCGGCGCCAAGGTTGTACTCGCCGATGATGGCGATGTAGGCGCGCGAGGCGAGCACGGTGTAGTCGCCACCGAGCACGATGGGGTTGGCGAGGTCAGCGATGGACTCGACGAACAGCAGCAGGAAGGACGCAGCGAAGCCCGGAATCAGCATGGGCAGCGTGACGGTGACGAAGACCTGCCACTTGTTCGCGCCCAGGCTCAGCGACGCCTCGTCGAGCGACGGATCGAGCGACCGCAGCATGCCGAGCAGATTGGTGTAGGCGACGGGGAAGAACGACAGCGACAGCACCACCGTCAGCCCTCCCAGGCCGTAGACGTCCCAGTTCAGTCCCAGCAGCTGCTTGGAGATGATGCCGGAGCGGCCGAAGAGGGTGATCACGGCGGTGGCCACCGCGAAAGGCGGCGAGACGATGGGCACCAGGGACAGCAGGTGCACGATCTTCTTTCCGCGCCACTTCATCCGCACCTGGGCGAAGGCCAGCACGAAGCCGATCAGGGTTCCGATGGCGCCCACAAGGAGGCCGAGCACCACGGTGTTGAGCACGATCTTCCGGTTGACCGGGGACGTGATCATTCGCGTCAGAGTGTTGACCCCGTCGACGGAGAAGGCCATGAACAGCGTGCGCGCGATGGGAAGCAGCACGAGGAAGAACAAGATGATGGAGACGATCACGATCAACGTGATGGTCACCGGGTCTTGGCGTACGCGGCGGCCGGGCTTCTTTGCCTTCGACGGTGCGGCGACGGGAGGTTCCACGGTGGTGGTCATGGGCGTCCGATCAGTGAGGCGCGGCCCGGACCGTTCCGGGCCACGCGGTGGATGAGGTGAGAGGTTTCGCGGGCGGGCGGTGCCGACCCGCGAAACCTCTCGGCGTCGTCACTCCTTGGGAGCGGTGGCGATCTCCTCGTCGAATCGAGCGGTCAGAGCCTCCTTGGCTGCGGCCGCGGCGGCGAAGTCGTAGTCGACGCGGTTGACCTCGTCGATGTTGACCATCCGGTCGTCCGGGGCGGCGTTCTTGTTGGTCAGCAGCTGGTAGGACTGGTGCTGCGGGCCGATCTCCTGCGCCTCGGCGGACAGCGCCCAGTCGTAGTACTGCTTGGCCGCGGCCTCGTTCTTGGAGCCGGCGATCAGTGCGACGCCGCCGATCTCCCAGCCGGTGCCGTCGCTGGGGATGGTGGTGACCAGGTCGCTCATGCCCTGTTCCGCGTACTTCACGCAGTCGTGGCTGAACACGATGGACACGCCCACCTCGCCGCGACCGGCGGACTGTGCCGGGGCCGAGCCCGAGGTGGTGTACTGCAGGATGTTGCCGTGCAGCTTCTTCATCCAGTCGAGCGCCTGGTCCTCGCCGCCGCGTAGCACGACCTGGGTCCAGAGCGCGGTGAAGGCGGTGCCGGAGGTGGCCGGGTGGGCCATCATGATCTGGCCCTTGAGCTCGGGAGCCAGCAGGTCGTCCCAGGTCTTCGGCGCCTCGACGCCCAGCTCGCCCAGCACCTTCTGGTTGGAGCAGAAGCCGAGCACGCCCACGTAGACGCCGCCCCAGTAGCCGTTGGGGTCCATCAGCGCGGGGTCGATGTCGGCGGCGGCCGGCGACTCGTATTGGGTGAGCAGCCCGGCCTCGGCGGCGACGTTGTAGCCGTCGACGGGGCCGCCGTGCCACACGTCGAACTCGGGGTTGCTCTTCGCGGACTCGAGACGGGCAACGGCCTCACCGGAGGCGAGGCGGACGTAGCTGGTCTGGATGCCGGTCTTCTCCTGGAAGGCCTGGGTCCAGGCCTGGCAGACGTCTTCCTGGTTGCCGCAGGCGACGACGAGGCTCTGGTCCTCGGCGGCCTGGGAGGCGCTGCCGCTGCCGGAGGGCGTGGTCTCGTCTTCGATGGCGCAGCCGGAAAGCAGGAGGGCGCTGACGCCCATGGCGGCGCCGGCGATTCTCCAGAGACTTCTGGCGGATCGGGTCATGGTTTCTCCTTGGGAAACAGCGGGTGAACGCTCGTTGTTCACTGAATGACGAGCATGTTACCGACTCCTCGTCCTTGCCGGGTGGGGTTTGGGGGCTACGAGCGGAAGCTGTGCCCGAATTGTGATCAAGTCAGTGCGTGATCGTCTACGCTCGCGGCATGACCGACAACGACATTCGCTGGGGCATCCTGGCCACCGGAGGCATCGCGCAGACACTGGCCGGCGACATGAAGCTCGCAGGGGTGACCATCTCCGCCGTGGCCTCTCGCAGCTTGGACTCCGCCCAGGCCTTCGCCGAGCGCTACGGAATCCCGACCGCCCACGGCGACTACCCGTCGCTGGCCGCCGACCCCGATGTGGACGCCGTCTATATCGCGACGCCGCACCCGATGCACGCCGAGTGGGCGCTGGCCATGATCGACGCCGGCAAGCACGTCCTGGTGGAGAAGTCCTTCACCGTGGATCGTGCCGAGGCCGAGCAGATCCGCGATCGCGCCCGGGCGAAGGGTGTGCTGGCGATGGAGGCCATGTGGACCCGCTACCTGCCGCACATGGCACGCATCCACGAGATCATCGCCGCCGGGACGCTGGGTGAGTTGCGCGGGCTGATCGCCGACCACTCGCAGAAGCTGCCGTCCGATCCGACGCACCGGATCAACGCGCTCGAACTGGGCGGCGGTGCGCTGCTCGACCTGACCATCTATCCCATCTCCTTCGCCTTCGACCTCTTCGGCACGCCCGAGACGGTGAAGGCCCAGGCCGTGATGGGGCCTACCGGCGTCGACGTGGTGGATGCCATCTCCTTCGGCTACGGGGACGGCGCACTCGCGTCGCTCTACGCCACCTCGCAGGCCGCGGGGCCCAACAGTGCCGTTGTGCTGGGCACGGAGGCGCGCATCGAGATCGACGGCGTCTGGTACGCGCCCACCTCGTTCCGCGTGATCCGTCCGGACGGCGAGGTGCTGGAGAGCTACCAGTCCGAGGTGTTCGGTTCTGGGCGCGAGCTTCAGGTGCTGGCCTTCGAGCGCTACCTGGCCGAGGGCAAGCTGGATAGCGACCGCCTCGGCCTCGACGAGTCCGTCGAGATCATGGGCGTCTGCGACGAGATCCGCCGCCAGATCGGCCTGACCTACTGAGCGTCGCCCGGGTAACGGGCTGTTGACCGTCTGAAAGGGAGATCTTCCACCGTCTGCGGTGGAAGATCTCCCTTTGGAGTCCTCGGGGCGGTGTCCTGATGACCTCACGTGTTGGTGGCGACGTTCTGCTTCGTGACTGGTGCTACCAAGGGTCGGGCGCGCACCGTCCGCGGAGCTTGTTGAGGATCCGTCCGGGCGTGCGGAGCGCCGCCTTTCGTCTGGCGGCCTGCTCCCTGGCGCGTGAGAGGTGGCGATCCTGCCGGTGCTGACACCCCTTACGTCGCGGCTCTGGGAGAGCGGCCTGCGGGCTGTTGCTCGCGGTCGGGTCGTCGGCAGGTGTTGCCCGGTTGCCCGAAAGTGTTGCCCGTATCGTACATTCGTTCGGTTTTGTCAGACCCTGTCTGTAGCGTTCTGGATATGGAAACGACGACACGAACCAGCACCCGGGAGGCCCTTGAGGCCATCACCGGCTGGTTGGCTGTCATCAACCCCACCGAGTGGGATGTGCTGCCCGAACCCGAACTACTGGAGCTGTTGTGGCAAGCCCGGAAACTCGCGGACCGGGTAACGGGGTTGGCGGCGATGTTGACCGCGACGACGGAACGCAGGAACGCGGCGATCCTCGTGACGAGCACTCCGTTGAACACGTTGATCGCGCAGACCGAGCATCGTGACGGGAAGGACGCGAACCGGGCGATCTTCCAAGGACGTGACCTCACAAGGAATCCCGCCGTGGCGGCAGCAGTACTGGAAGGGGTGATCTCCACTGAGCATGCGCGGGGTGTGGTCAAAGCGATGAAGGAGTTACCTTCGGATCTCACCCGTGCCCAGGCAGAAAAGATCACCGGGCTGCTGGTGAACGAGGCCACCCACACCGTGCCGAGTGAGCTACCAGGCAAAGCCAAGGAAGCACTACGCCGGGTGGCACCGGAGTTGGTTCCCTCCCCAGCGGATGAGGACAAGATCCTGGCGGAGCAGCGTCGTATCGCACTACGCCGGCGCTCCTTCACCTACGGGGATGATGAGGAGGGCTCGATCTGGTTCCGTGGATCGTTGCCGCACCTGGAAGCAGAGCCCTTGCTCAACTCCCTGCATCAGTTGGTGGCGGCTGGGAAACGCACGGAACGCGACAAGCCCACCAGCTCTGTCGGGCGTGAGATCACGAGAGAGCAGCGCTACGCCGACGCCCTCACCCAACTCGCCGAAGAACCACAAACTGGACGGCGGGCTCGTCCCCGCGCGACGGTGATCGTGACCATCAAAGAGGCAGACCTTTACGCGAAAGCCCATGCAGCGGGGGTGTTGTCGTCCGGACACAGGATCCCTGCCGGTGAACTCCGCCGACTCCTGTGCGACGCCAACGTCATCCCCGTTGTTTTGGGTGGTGATTCGGAGATCCTGGATGTCGGCACCACCTACCGGTTCGTCACCCCCGCCATCCGCCGGGCCCTGTCCGTCCGTGACGGGGAGTGTGTGTTCCCGTCGTGCACGGTGCCGGATGCCGAATGCGATGCGCACCACGTGATTCCATGGAAACATGGCGGCCCCACCAGCCTGGGGAATCTGGTGTTGTTGTGCGGCCATCATCATGGGCTGGTCGAGCCCCGGGATGGGGACGATCCCACCACCAAATGGCAGATCGGCTTCGATCCGAGAACGAAGAAGCCCGTCCTGACGAGACCGGGAATGGCCAAGATCACACTCCTACCCCAACCAGACATCCTCACCAGAGGCAGCCCCATACCCAGGAAGCCCGCACCCCAGCCCCAGCTCTGCTGAGGATTTCCGGTCACGGGGAACGGTCGGCATGGCAGGTTTTCTCCTTGCTGGGCGGCCCCAGCATTGCAGGCCGTCCTTGCAGGAGGTCGATACGGCGATGATCACCGCGCGGAATCTCAGGCCGGACGTGCACCAGCGGTTTCGCGAGCACGGGGCTGTCGGTGGTCGACTTGTTCGCGGTCTGACTAGGCAAAGAGCCGAGAAGACTCCGGGTGGCTGTTCTGTCGGATTTTCGTCTCGGGTATCAGGTCTACTGAGTGGTTTCGGGGCGTACCGTTCGGTTACCTCTCGGATCGCTTGGGGCCCGAAGGTCTAGCATCAGGAGGCACCGTGGCAAAGCAGCCGAAACCGCCGGTTGAAAAGTGGACCAAGGGACAGCAAGACAGAGCTGTGCAAGCGCTGAATGACGCAATAGCCTCCCTGGCGCCTACAGCCGCCGCAGTTCCTCCTGAGATTCAGGTGCTCCAGTACGAGGTGTCGGACGTACTCGCGCGCCTGCGTGCGCAAACGACTGCCGCAGGCTGGAAAGATAGTGACTACAAGAAGGCTGAAGCTGCCTTCTCCAAAGCGGTCGAAGCGTTGAGTTCAAGTAGTCCGCCTGTTCCGACGCACATAGTTGAGCTTCGCAAGCAGACGGAGAAGGTACTTAGCGATCTCAAGACGCAAGGTGCCGGTGGCGGGAATGGCTGAGCCAGACGCCGGTGAGAGCGGCGGGAAGCCGCCCCTGGATGCGACGAGGCAGTCGATCCAGGCTATTCGCGACGACCTGGGCAAGTTCGGTACCGGGCTTGGTATCGGCAGCAGCATTTTTCTGGGAGGCACCGCTGTCCTGAACTTCGACTCTCTCTTTCCTCTGCCCCAGGGGTGGCCTTGGTGGGTAGCTCTCGTCATGATTTTTGTTGCTGCCGCAGCGGGATCGGTCCTTCTGACGAGAAGGTTCTTCGTTGCTCGTCGTCGTGTGGTGATCGACACCATGGACTACGGGGATGAGGAGTCTCTAGACGGGTTGTCTGAGCGGAAGGGTGGGCTATCCGACGAGGAGCGACTACTGGTGAGACGCCGGTTCGACGAACTGGCTCACGAAGAAGGCGCGAGGAACGTCGTCGCGGTGGAACGTCGCGGCGAGCGACTGATCCGGATAGCCAGTGCGGCGGCGCTGCGGGGAGATGAACAGATCGCGACGTGGGCGAAGAGCGAGGGGGAACGTCTGCTGGCAGGCGTCTCCCAGGCCAGCGCCGAGGCGGGACTGAAAGTGATCGAGCGCCGGTCGGCTCAGGTCTATAAGGGCGTCGGTACCGGGGTTCTTGCTGTTGTGACGGCGTTGGGAGTCGTCGGGGGCTTCGTCCTCGCTGACTTTTCGAAGGGCGAAAGAGAGAAAGCGGAGTCCTGGGTCGCGTGCCAGCAGGAGCTGAAGGATGATCAGCCCGCGTTCCGCGAAGAGGTATGTCGACAGCTTCTGTCTGAGGCTAAGGAGGCGAAGTCCGGCGTCAGCAATGTCCCGCCGACGGCTGATCCTGCGGAAGTGAAAGTAGATAAAGGCTTCTTGTCCAGGCTCAACACGTGCTGGAGGACGGCATCCGTTGCAGGCATCCCCGAGGAGCTTCGGCTGCGGGCGGTTGAGCGGTGTGCAGGGTTGTCGCCAGCTGAGAGCGAATGAGGCTGAGGCGAGACAAAGACGAATCCCGGTTGTGGCTGGCTAGACCAACCACAACCGGGATTCACCTATCTAGAGATCAGCTCTCGACCTGGGCGATCAGCTTCTCCAGCAGATCGACGGCGCAGTCGGGGATGATCGTGCCGGGCGGGTAGATCGCGTCGGCGCCGTTGGCGTACAGCTCGTCGAAGTCCTGCGCCGGGATGACGCCGCCCACGACGATCATGATGTCCTGACGGCCCAGTTTGTCCAGCTCGGCGCGCAGCTCGGGCACCAGAGTGAGGTGACCGGCTGCCAGCGAGGAGGCACCCACGATGTGCACGTCGGACTCGATGGCCTGACGCGCGGCCTCCTCGGGGGTCTGGAACAGCGGGCCGACGTCGACGTCCATGCCCAGATCGGCGAACGCGGTGGCGATCACCTTCTGGCCGCGGTCGTGGCCGTCCTGGCCCATCTTGGCGATCAGGATGCGGGGACGACGACCCTCCCTCTCCTCGAACTCCTCGACGAGATGGCGAGCGGTCTTGATCGACTCGTTCGAGCCGGCCTCCTGGTTGTACACACCGGAAATGGTACGGATCTGCGCGGTGTAGCGCCCGTAGACCTTCTCCAGCGCGTCCGAAATCTCGCCGCCTGACGCCTTGGCGCGGGCCGCGTCGATGGCCAGCTTCAGCAGGTTGCGGTCGGGATCGGTCGGATCCGGGTTGGCGGCGGCCCAGGTGAGGCGCTCCAGCTTCTCCTGGGTGTCGGCCTCGTCGCGCTCGGCGCGCAGCTGCCGCAGCTTGGCGATCTGCGCCTCGCGCACGGCCTTGTTGTCGACCTTCAGCACCTCGAGGGGATCCTCGTTGTCCAGCTGGTACTTGTTGACGCCGAGCACCGGCTGACGGCCGGAGTCGATGCGGGCCTGGGTACGGGCCGCGGCCTCTTCGATGCGCATCTTGGGGATGCCCGCCTCGATGGCCTTCGCCATACCGCCGGCCTGCTCGACCTCCTGGATCAGGCTCCACGCCTTGGAGGCCAGCTTCTGGGTGAGCGACTCGACGTATGCCGAACCGGCCCACGGGTCCACCGTGCGGCAGGTGCCCGACTCCTGCTGCAGGAACAGCTGGGTGTTGCGGGCGATGCGGGCGGAGAAGTCGGTCGGCAGTGCGATGGCCTCATCGAGCGCGTTGGTGTGCAGCGACTGGGTGTGGCCCTGGGTGGCGCCCATGGCCTCGACGCAGGTGCGCACGACGTTGTTGAAGACGTCCTGCGCGGTCAGCGACCAGCCGGAGGTCTGCGAGTGGGTACGCAGCGACATCGACTTGGGGTTCTTCGGTCCGAACTCCCGCACCAGGCGCGCCCACAGCAGGCGCGCCGCCCGCATCTTGGCGACCTCCATGTAGAAGTTCATGCCGACCGCCCAGAAGAAGGACAGACGGGGAGCGAACGCGTCGACGTTCAGGCCCACCGACTCGCCGGCGCGGATGTACTCGACGCCGTCGGCCAGGGTGTAGGCCATCTCGATGTCGGCCGTCGCTCCGGCCTCCTGCATGTGGTAGCCGGAGATGGAGATCGAGTTGAACCGGGGCATGTTCGCCGAGGTGAAGGCGAAGATGTCGGCGATGATCTTCATCGACGGCTGCGGCGGGTAGATGTAGGTGTTGCGGACCATGAACTCCTTCAGAATGTCATTCTGAATGGTTCCGGCCAGCTGCTCCGGCTTGACGCCCTGTTCCTCGGCCGCGACGACGTAGAGCGCCAGCACCGGGAGCACCGCGCCGTTCATCGTCATCGACACCGACATCTGATCCAGCGGGATGCCGTCGAACAGCTGGCGCATGTCGAGGATCGAGTCCACGGCCACGCCGGCCATGCCGACGTCGCCGGTCACGCGGGGGTGGTCCGAGTCGTAGCCGCGATGGGTCGCCAGGTCGAAGGCGATCGACAGGCCCTTCTGGCCGGCCGCGAGGTTGCGGCGGTAGAAGGCGTTGGACTCCTCGGCGGTGGAGAAGCCCGCGTACTGGCGCACGGTCCAGGGCTGGTTGACGTACATCGTCGCGTAGGGGCCCCGCAGGAACGGCGGGATGCCCGGGCGGGTGCTCAGGAAGTCCAGACCGTTCAGATCCTTCTCCGTGAACAGCGTGGGCACCTCGATCTGCTCCGGCGTCATCCAGTGCTCGGAGTGCGCGAGCGAGTTGTTGATCTCTGCGAAGGCCGCCGCGGCATCAGCCGGAATGCTGGAGGCCAACGGCACGTCGGTAAAACGTGGAATGGTCATGTGATTCAGGCTCCCAACTGGTCCAGCGTGGTCGAAAGCAGCTCGACCACATTCATTCCGTCGAACACGTTGCCGTCGACGGCGGCCTCGCCGCCCTCGCCCAGCTCCCTGATCTGTCCGGCGACGAGCACCTGCTCGGCGCCCGCGGCACGCAGCGCCTCGGCCACCGCGATGCCTTGAGCGACGTAGACCTTGGCGCTGGAGCACAGCACCGCGACGGTCGTGCCGGCCTCGGTCAGCTGACGTGCGAAGTCCTCGGGCGTGGTGCCCTCGGCGTTCACGGTCTCGATCCCGCCCACGTGGTACAGGTTCGAGGTGAAGCCCTCGCGGCCGCCGAAGTCGCGGCGAGCGCCAAGGCAGGCGAGCAGCACCTTCGGGCCCTTGCCCGCGGCGCGGGCGGCATCCGAGCGATCGCGCAGGTCTTCGAAGACCTGGGAATCGCGCTTCAGTGTGAGGCCGGTGTACTCCGGTGCGGCCGGACGCGGGGTGCAGTCGCGCAAGGCCTCGGTGTGGTTGGGGAACATCGAGACGCCGGTCAGCGGCACCTTGCGGGTGGCGAGGGCCTTGGCGCGCGCCTCGTTGACCTCGTCGAGCTGGGCCTTGATCGTGCCGTCGGCCAGTTTCGCGACGAAGCCGTCGGCGTCGATGCCCTGGAAGACCGCCCAGGCCTTCTCGCTGAGCTGGCGGGTCATCGACTCGATGAACCAGGCGCCGCCGCCGGGATCGTTGACCCGGCCCAGGTTGGATTCCTCGGCCAGCGCGATCTGGGTGTTGCGCGCGATGCGGCGGGAGAAGTCGTCGGGCAGACCGAGCACGGTGTCGAAGGGCAACACTGTCTGGATCTCGGCGCCACCGACGGCAGCCGAGAAGCAGGAGATGGTGCCGCGCAGCATGTTGACGTAGGTGTCGTCGCGCGACAGCTGACGCTCCGAGGTGACGGCGTGCTGGATGGCGCCGCGCCGGGATGGCGTGACCTCCAGCACCTCGCCCACCCGCGACCACAACTCGCGCAGCGCACGCAGCCGGGAGATGGTGACGAACTGGTCGGTGCCGGCGCTGACCCGGAACACGATCTGGTCGAAGGCCTCGTCGGCGCTGAGCCCGGCGGCGGTGAGCGCGCGCACGTACTCGACGCCCACGGCCAGCGCGTAGGCCAGCTCGTGCACGTCGCCGGCGCCCGCGTTGTTGTACACGGTGGCATCCACGACGATGGGGCGAACGCCCGCGTAGGGCTTGGCCAGCTCGACGGCCTCGGCGAGCACCGACAGATCGGGCTGGGTGCCGCGCAGCGCGGCGGAGCCGATCGGGTCGACGCCGAGGTAGCCGGACAGGGCCGCTGCGTCCTTACCCGACGCGGCGAACACCTCCACCAGCGCCTTGGCGGCTTCGATCTGCTGGGTGCGGCTGGCCAGGTAGATCGGGGCCAGGTCGAGCAGCACGCCCGAGAGCACCGACGCCACGTCGTCGACCGCGATCGCGTCGGGATCCACGCGCAGGTACACCGCGGTGCAGCCGCGATCCAGATCAGTCAGGATCGCCTTGTTGGTGACCACCGGATCCGGGTTCTCGTGCAGCT
Organism: Tessaracoccus caeni; assembly: GCF_029211185.1. Lineage (GTDB taxonomy): Bacteria > Actinomycetota > Actinomycetes > Propionibacteriales > Propionibacteriaceae > Arachnia > Arachnia caeni. The sequence continues at coordinate 91,280 of NZ_JARGDO010000002.1, read as the reverse complement.
GCGCGACATGCCAGGAGTCCATCTCGCCGTTGCGCACGGTGGTGCCGCGGGTGAACGGGGGAACGCCGGGATAGCCCAGTTCCTCCGCCCCGTCCTCGCGGGTGTACAGCGGTTTGATGACCAAACCGTCGACCGTCGTGCTCGTCAGGCGCTTGTAGGCCTGCTCGATGCTGAGCTCCTTGCCTTCCGGTCGCCGGCGGTTCAATACCTTCAGTACCTCCCGCTCCCAATCAGCCTGGGTGGGGGTATCGAAGTCGGCGGCCAGGCTGATCTCGGCCGCACTCATGCCTTCTTCACTCATCGCTCTCCGTCCAAGGTTCTGAGGGTCTTTGTAAGACCGTTCACCACACTAGACCAGGCATGTTTCGTAAATGCGGGCGGGGTAAGTGAAGGCATTTGCGCTTGTCAAAGCGCCCTTCGAGGCGGGAGCCCGCCTCGGGGATCACCGTGAGGCGGCTCGGCTCAGCACTCGACGACGTTGACGGCGAGGCCGGCCTGGCTGGTCTCCTTGTAACGCTCCGACATGTCGGCCCCGGTCTGGCGCATCGTCTCGATGGTGGTGTCCAGCGAGACGACGTGGGTTCCGTCGCCGAGCAGAGCGAGTCGGGTGGCCATCAGCGCCGTCGACGCGGCGATCGCATTGCGCTCGATGCAGGGGATCTGGACCAGGCCGCCGACCGGGTCGCAGGTGAGGCCCAGGTGGTGCTCGATGGCGATCTCGGCCGCGTTCTCGATCTGCGCGGGAGTGCCGCCGCGCACCGCCGTCAGGCCCGCCGCAGCCATCGCGCAGGCGCTGCCCACCTCGGCCTGGCAGCCGGCCTCGGCGCCCGAGATCGAGGCGTTCGCCTTGAAGATCGAGCCGATCGCGGTAGCCGTGAGCAGGAAGGTGTGGATGTCCTCGCGCGGGAAGCCCTTCTCCACCGTCGCGTAGTACAGCACGGCGGGCAGCACGCCCGACGCCCCGTTGGTGGGGGCGGTCACCACGCGGCCACCGCCCGCGTTCTCCTCGTTCACCGCCAGCGCGTACATGGCCAGCGCCTCGCCCGACTGGCGAGAGACTCCTTCTTCCATGAGACGCTCCCAGCCCGCAGCTGCTCGACGGCGCACGTGCAGTCCGCCCGGGAGCACGCCCTCGGCATGCAGACCACGCTCGACGCAGCCCTTCATCGCCTCCCAGATGGCGTCCAGCCCTTCGCCCGCGCGCTCGGCGCCATGGAGGGCCACCTCGTCGTCCCAGGCGATGTCGCGGATGGCTCTGGCGGGTGCGGTGGCTCCTTTCGAGACGCTCGTTCCTCGCTCCTCAAGGAGCGTGGTTTGGTGCTTCGCGCCCTTCGTGATTGTCGAGGCACCTTCGTCGTTGCTCAAAGAGCGTGGGGAAGGAGATCCGATGACGCTCCTTGAGGTGCGAGCGGAGCGAGCCTCGAAAGGAGCAGCCGTCAAAGCCAAGAGTTCCGCCATGTTGCCGTAGACGTGCGCGGGGCGCTTGTCGGTGGCCGGGGCATCGTCGTCGCCCACTCGGACGATGAAGCCGCCGCCGATGGAGAGGTAGGTTTCCTGGACGATCTCGCCGCTGCCGACCAGCGCGTACAGCACCATCGAGTTGGGGTGGCCCGCGTGACGCGACAGGGGAGCGAACTCGATGTCGTCCTTGTGCAGGGCGACGCCGCCGACATCGAGCACCTCGCCCCGGTACAACTCGGCCCACTGGCCATGGACCAGGGCAGGATCGACGGTCTCCGGCTCGTGGCCGCGCAGGCCGGCGATGACCGCGTCGGGCGTGCCGTGACCGACGCCGGTGGCGGCGAGCGATCCCTCCAGTCGGCAGCGGAACCGGGTCACGCCGTCGAGCAGGCCTGCGGCACGGAGCCGTTGCCGGAAGTCCAGCCCAGCGCGCATGGCCCCACCGTGTGCGAACTGGAGGGGCCGATACCGATGGAAAAAAGCTCGAGCGCGGAGACATAGACTCCGCGCCCGAACTTCTTGTTGGTACTCACCTACTCGGGGCCTTGTGGTTGGAACGTGTATCGCTGACGGTTCCGCAGACATTGCCGATCAGCATGCCGGCAGCCGGAAGTGCTGCGCCCCAACCATCTGCCCATCCCAGCATGCCGAGCGCAAGTAGTGCGACCACCCCGATGAATAGGCCGCGAGCGGCGAACTCGTAGAAATTATCACCCTGGCGGGTGAAGCGTATCTGTCCGAACAGTGCGATGGCCCCGCAGGCAACAATCCAAGCGTACACAAAACCGACACCAAACATCCGCTCGTATGTAAGCGCGTCGACCAAATTGTCGACCCAGCGCGTGTCCCCGAGAATGCCGGTTATGAGTTCGAGCAGGAGCCCGATTGCCAGGATCGCCACAAGCTGGGCCAGAGTGCCGACTACGGTTATAACAAGGTGAAACCCGAGCAATCCGAATCTGCTCCTCGGCCTCATGGGTTTTGAGGAATACGCGCTGCCGCCGTGCCCGCTTAGGCTATTGGCTGAGGAGGAGGAATACGCGCCGCCGTCGTACCCTCTTAGGCCATTGGCTCCTGCGGAGATGGAGGGGGGCGGATTGACGAAGGGGTCGCTGCGTGAAGGATGCCAGCCGCCAGAATGATCGACATGGTTGCCCCAGATGCTGTCGTGGGACTCGCCGATCTTGTTGCCGCTGGCGTCGTAGTGGTTGGTGTGGTTGCCCCAGATGCTGTCGTGGGACTCGCCGATCTTGTTGCCGCTGGCGTCGTAGTGGTTGGTGTGGTTGCCCCAGATGCTGTCGTGGGACTCGCCGGACTTGTTGCCGCTGGCGTCGTAGTGGTTGGTGTGGTTGCCCCAGATGCTGTCGTGGGACTCGCCGGACTTGTTGCCGCTGGCGTCGTAGTGGTTGGTGTGGTTGCCCCACAGGCTCTTCCTTGACCGTCCATCGTTGCCCATGGGGTGATGCTATCAAAGTGAGCTACTTTGCTCCTCTTTGGCTTGTGCCGCTGGTGTCCCTTGAATACCTTCCAAAAAAACCAGCTGCGGCACGATCCTAACTCGCCGCAGAGCTAGGCGGAACGGATAGGGCTATTTGATCCCGAGCGTGTATGAATGCTGGAAATAAAGGCCCGGGGTGTTCTGATGATCTCCTCTGGTCAGAATTCGACGCTAGGGTCGTGAAAATCACGGATTCTCGCAGCGCTTTAGACTGTAAATTGTCACAACGGCGTCAAATCCCCAAGTTCCAGGAACCTTGACCCACCCAGGCTTCGTGGCACATGTGTTGCGTGCGAGATCCTGCGTGACGTAGGACTTGGATACGTGCTCGTATCCATCCGTGTCTACCCATCCGAACTTCTTCTTCGAGTTCTCTCCGTTGTAAAGCCTGCCTTGCTCGCTGTCTTCAGCGCATTTGGTCCGGCCCCAATCTTCGCACACCGTGATATAGTTGGGGCCACCCGGAACCTTGCGGTATGTGATGCTGATGTCGCGCCAGCCAGCATTGGCTTGAAGTGGTGCGCTTACTGCGAGGGTGGCGGCGAGTGCGGCGGTGGCAAGAGGTCTGAGTGCTTTCATCCCCGCACAATACCCGAATTTTGCACGTGACAGTTCGAGTGTCCAGATTACCGCTACGTTATCTTCGACGTTCCAAAGGCGGTGCTCAGGATGTGCTTGGTGGTTGTCGGTGCCGGTAGAGATGGCTCAGAGCTCGAATGTGACCTGGGTTGCCCCGGCGGGGCGCTCGGCCTTGCGGCGCTGGAACTCGGCACGGATCTCAGGGGTCAGTGCCACGTCGATGACGGTGGCGGCCATGCTGACCGCGCCGTCGATGGTGGTGTCGTCGGCCTCAGGAGTGATCGCGACGGCGGTGAACGCCGGGTTGTGCGGCGGGGCCGCGTGGCCCCGGATGGAGACCATCGGATGGATCGACGGCACCACCTGGGAGACGTTGCCCATGTCCGTCGAGCCTCCGCCTTGGCGCACCACGGGATCGATCGTGCGGCCGCGGGCGGCGAAGTTGACGTCCCACAGGTCGGCGAGGATCTGGTCGCTCTTGACGGGGAGGTACGGGTGCTCGGTGGGCTCCCACGTCCAGTCGCAGCCGGTGGCGATCGCGCCGGCCTCGAAGCAGCGCAGCACCTTGCCCTTCATGTCGCGCCAGACGTCGAGTTCGTAGGCGCGCAGCTCCACCTGCACGACGGTGCGCTGGGGGATGATGTTGGTGGCCTCGCCGCCCAGCGAGATGAAGGCGTTCATGTTCGAGTCCTTCGACATCTGCTGGCGCAGCATCGCGAACGCGTTGAGCGCGAGCACGGCGGCGTTGGAGGCGTTGATGCCCAGCTCGGGTGCCGCCGCGGCGTGGGACGTGCGGCCGGTGTAGATCACCTGGAAGCGCTCGACGGCGGTGAAGAGCGCGCCCTTTGCGCTGTGGCTGTCGCCCGTCATGTCGGGGGACGCCGTCATGCCGTGCACCATGAGAGAGATGTGGGCGTCCTCGAAGGCGCCGGCCTCGAGCAGCGACACCTTGCCGCCGCCGTGTTCCTCGGCGGGCGTGCCGAGCAGCACCACCCGGAGGCCCGCCTCCTCGGCGACCTTCGCCAGCCCCAGCGCGGCGCCGACACCGGCGGAGCAGATCAGGTTGTGGCCGCACGCGTGGCCAACCCCGGGGAGCGCGTCGTACTCGGCGCAGATGATGACGGTGAAGTCGCCGTCGCCGTAGACGGCCTCAACGGCGGTCTCGAGGCCGTAGGCCTTCTCCGTCACCTCGAAGCCCGCCTCCCGCATCGTCTTCGCGACGAGTGCGGCGGCCTCGTACTCCTCCCACGACAGCTCAGGGTTGGCGTGGATGGCGTGGTTCAGCTCGAGGATCTGCTCCCTGAGCCCCTCGATCTCGATTCGGGCCTGTTCCTTGACGGCGACCAGGCCGCGCTCAGAATTCGACTGCTCCGTCATACTCTTGCTCCTCGTCGTCCGGGTCTCTAAGTGGGCTCAGTGTATTGACCGGTTGTTTCGGGGAAATTGCCGGGGCCATCCACGGGTTTACGCACTCGTCACACGTGACTTCCCAGCTGCCGGATGCTATTACCGTGGGACGCGGCGCTTTTGCTACGTTGTTCGCGCTCGCGTTGCACACAGCGCCCGCGCTGCGCGACCCCCGTGTTGCGGGTGCTGACCAAGCCGACGAAGAATCCCCACTGAAGGAGTCGCCATGACATTCACGACACGTTCGGCGCTATCGACGGCCAAGCGGATCCTGCTTGGCGCCACGGCGACGTTGATGGTCATGACCGCGACGGCGTGCAGTGGTACCCCGGAGCCGAGCACCTCGCCCAGCGAGAAGGCCCCCGAGTCGACGAGCTCCGCCGGCGCCGACGCGCTGCCCACCGTCACCCCGGGCAAGCTCACCATCGCGACGGGAGAGCCGGCGTTCTCCCCGTGGATCGAGAACGACGCCCCGGAGTCGGGTGAGGGCCTCGAGGCCGCCGTCGCCTACGCCGTCGCGGAGGAACTGGGCTTCGCGCACGACGACGTCGTCTGGATCCGCACCCCGTTCGACACGGTGATCGCGCCCGGCCCGAAGGACTTCGACCTGAACATCCAGCAGTTCTCCGTCACGCCGGAGCGCAAGGAGGCCGTCGACTTCTCCTCTCCCTACTACGTGACCACCCAGGCGATCGTCTCGCAAGAGGGCAACGCGGGTGCGGACGCCAAGACCCTCGCCGAGCTGAAGGACGTGAAGTTCGGCGTGGCCTCGGGGTCCAATGCCGCCACCGTGATCGAGACGAACGTCGCACCCAGCCAGGAGATCTCCGTCTTCAACAGCAATGATGACGCCGTCGCCGCCCTCCAAGCCGGACAGATCGACGCGATCGTGACCGACCTTCCCACCGTGCTGTACCTCCAGGCCGCCGTCCTGGACAAGGGGGTGGTCGTCGGCCAGTTCGAGCCGATCGCCGGCGACGGGGACGAGTTCGCCTTCCTGCTCGAGAAGGGCTCGGAACTCACCGCACCGGTCACGGCCGCCGTGGACGCGCTGCGCGAGGCCGGGACGCTCGATGCGCTTGCGGAGACCTGGATCGCCGAGGGCGCGGGCGCGCCCGTCCTGAAGTAAGAGGCTTCAAGACAGGGCTGACATGAGAGCCGTAGATCGCCCGACGCCGAGTCCGGTGGAATTGGAGCGGCGCGCGTATCGACGTCGGCAAGGTACGCGGTCGGTCCTGATCTCCGTGGCGTCGACGCTGCTCTTCGCCTTGCTGCTCGGCTACGCCGTGGTCAGTTCCCCCGGATGGCCGGCGGTTCAGAAGTCCTTCTTCAACCTGGAGATCGGCGTCGAGTTCTTCCCGCGCATCCTGCAGGGTCTCTGGCTCAATGTCCGGGTGCTGTTCTTCGCGGTGATCGGCGTGGCGGTCCTGGGTTCGCTGCTCGCGGTGACGAGAACCCTACGCGGTGCCGTGTGGACGCCGATCCGGCTCCTTTCGGCCGGATACACGGACATCTTCCGCGGGCTGCCGGTGCTGCTCGTGCTCTATCTCGTGGGATTCGGGATCCCGGGGCTCGGCATCTTCCCGCGGCTCCCCGCGCATTTCTGGGGCGCGATCGCGCTGGTGCTGTGCTACTCCGCGTACGTGAGCGAGGTGCTGCGGGCCGGCATCGAGGCCGTGCACCCGTCGCAGCGGATGGCGGGCCGCTCGCTGGGGCTCACTTACAACCAGACGCTGCGCATCGTCGTGCTGCCGCAGGCGGTCCGCAAGGTCACGCCCGCCCTGATGAACGACTTCGTCGCGATGCAGAAGGACGTGGGCCTCATCTCGGTGCTGGGCGCGGTGGACGCCATCCGAGCCGCGCAGATCGCCACCGCGACCACCTACAACTCGACCCCGTATGTGGTGGCGGGGATCCTCTTCATCCTGTTCTCGCTGCCGTTCATCCGCCTGACGGACTGGTACACCGCGCGGGCCCAGCGACGCGAACAGGTGGGTGGTGAGGTATGACCGCTGTCCTTGCGATCGACAACGTGCACAAGTGGTTCGGCGACCATCAGGTGCTCGACGGGGTGTCGCTCGAGGTGCATCGCCACCAGGCGGTCGCGCTCATCGGATCGTCGGGAAGCGGCAAGTCGACCCTGTTGAAGACCATCAATCTGCTGGAGCGGGTCGACGACGGCCGGATCTTCCTTGCCGGCCAGGACATCACCGACCCGCGCGTGGACGTCGACGCGGTGCGCGGCCGGATCGGCGTCGTCTTCCAGCACTACAACCTGTTCCCCCACCTCTCCGTCCTCGACAACGTGACGCTCGCGCTGCGCAAGGTGAAGGGCGTCCCCAAGCGGGAGGCCGACGAGAAGGGACGCGCCCTGCTGAAACGGATCGGCCTCGCCGACAAGGCGAAGGCCTTCCCGGACCGGCTCTCCGGCGGACAGCAGCAGCGCGTCGCGATCGTCCGGGCGATCGCCACGGATCCCGAACTGCTGCTGCTCGACGAGGTCACCTCCGCGCTCGACCCACAGCTGGTGGGCGAGGTGCTCGACCTGGTGCGGGAGTTGAAAAGCATGGGGACGACCATCGTGATGGCCACCCACGAGATGGAGTTCGCGCGGCAGGTCGCCGACACGGTGGTGTTCCTGCATCAGGGCCAACTGATCGAGACGGCGCTGGCCGCGCAGTTCTTCGAGAACCCCCAGACCGAACGCGCCCAGCGTTTCCTGCGCAGCCTGTCCTCTGAGACGTAGGAGGCTACGGGATTTATAGCTGGCTCTGTTGGTCGCACTGTACGTATTGCACAGTGCGGCCAACAGGGCCAGCTATAAATCCGGCAGTAGCGATTACGACGCGGCGATCCGGAAGCCGGTGTGGGACAGCGAGGTGTCCGGGGTGTTGGCCGTGCGTGCCGATGTCCGGTAGCGCCGGCAGTAGGAGTCGTGGCACAGGAACGAGCCGCCGCGCAGCACGGGACGGGGATCGGCCGCCGAGAACGTGCTGACCGTCCACTCCCACACGTTGCCCGTCATGTTGTAGAGCCCGAAGCCGTTGGGCGGGAACGCCGTGGCAGGAACGGTTCCCACCGGCTCGGACGGTCGGTCGGGGAAGAGGCCTTCGAAGGTCTTCATCCGGGCCTCGCCTCCGGGAAGCCGCTCGTCGCCCCAGGGATAGGGTCGCTGTTCCAGGCCACCACGTGCCGCGTATTCCCATTCGGTCTCGGTGGGCAGCCGGGCGCCGGCCCAGTGCGCATAAGCGAGGGCGTCGTTCTGCGAGACGTGCGTGACGGGATGGTCGGCTCGCTCCGCCACCCCCGACCCGGGGCCTTCCGGTTCGCACCAGCTCGCCCCCGCGACGAGCCGCCACCACGGCGCCGCCGCCACGGCCCGGGTGGGCGGTGCGTCGGGCGGCAGCAGCCCGGCGAACACCAAGGAGTCGCCGAAACGCTCGGCGTCCGTGATGTAGCCGGTGGCCTCGACGAAGGCAGCGAACTGGGCCACCGTGACGGTGGTCGCGGCGAGGGAGAACGGCTCGACGTCTTCGGCCCGTACCGGACCTTCCCCGTCGGCCGGGTAGGCGAGGGGATCCTCCGAACCCATCAGGAAGGTGCCACCGGGAAGCCTGATCAGGTGAGGCCCGCTCGGCCTCGGGGCATCCACGATCGGCAGCAGAGACGGCGGTGCCGGCACGTGCTGTGGGCCGTCGCGGTGCAGCGACGGGCCACAGCAGGAGGGGGTGCTCACACGGCCGCCAACTGCGGTGCGGCCGCGAATGGATGCAGGCTCAGCCATCGAGATCGTCTCGAATCATCAAGCTCGCGCCGAGGGCGTCGAGAGCCACCATCAGCTTCCCGATCTCCAAGCCGTCCTTCTGTCCCTTCTCGGCAGCGATCAGCCACTGCCGGGAGACTCCCGCCTTCTCTGCGAGTTGAGCTTGGGTGAGGCCACGGCGGCGACGCAGACCGACCAAGGTTGTGCCGAGCCGGAGCAGGCTCCGTGCGTCGTAGAGGTGACCGTGAGGCATGAATGTCAGCGTATGGCGACATATCTGAGATGTCCACGATCGGTGACATGCCACCTGCTTCCGGGATCCCTTAACCGCTTGCTAGTCCACCGACTTCGGTGGATTAGCAAGCGGTTAAGGGGGAGGTCTCTTGGGCAACGGGTCGCGCCCAACCGGTTCCGCTGAGGGCGGATGTCGTCCTCCGACAGCATAATCCCTACTAATTCCATGGGAGATAGGTCTAGTTTCTTGTCTCGAGGGTCGCCGGGATGTCCGGCGGCCCGATACATCCGAACAAGGAGCACTCACATGAGCTACCCCCGCAGAGCTGTCCTCGCCGCAACCTCCGCCGTCGTCGCGCTGGGTCTCATGGCCTGCTCGGGTGGCGGCGCGAGCGACGAGGTGGGTGCAGCGGCCGAGGGTCCATCGGACGACGCGAAGGCATCGTCGGTGATCAATCTCTATGCCTATGCGGTGCCCAAGGTCGGCTTCGACAAGGTCATCCCCGCCTTCACCGCCACGGCCGCGGGGGAGGGCGTCGAGTTCCGGCAGTCCTACGGTGCCTCGGGCGACCAGTCGCGCAAGGTGGAGGCCGGTGCCGAGGCCGACTTCGTCAACTTCTCCGTCGAGCCCGACATCACCCGGTTGGTGAAGGCCGGCCTCGTGGCCGACGACTGGACCTCGGTCCCCAACGGCGGCGTGCCGTTCGGGTCCGTCGTGACCATCATCGTGCGGGAGGGCAATCCGAAGGACATCCAGGACTGGGACGACCTGCTGGCCGCTGGCGTGGAGGTGGTCACCCCCAACCCGTTCTCCTCGGGATCTGCGAAGTGGAACCTGCTCGCCCCGTACTCGGCCAAGAGCGAGGGCGGGGCGAACCCGGATGCGGGCCTCGCCTATATCTCCGAGCTGGTCGGCGACCACATCAAGGTGCAGCCGAAGTCGGCGCGCGAGGCGACCGAGACCTTCCTCCAGGGCACCGGCGACGTGCTGCTGAGCTACGAGAACGAGGCGCTCTTCATCGAGGAACAGGGCGAGGCGGTGGAGCACGTGACGCCCGCGATCACGTTCCGCATCGACAATCCCGTCGCGGTGCTGAAGGACAGTCCCAACCTGGAGGTGGCCACCGCCTTCCGCGACTACCTTTTTACCCCCGAGGCGCAGCGCTTGTGGGCTGAGGCCGGCTTCCGGCCTGTGGATGCGACGGTTGCCGGCGAGTTCACCGAGAAGTTCCCCGCCCCCGAGAAGCTCTGGACGATCGACGACCTGGGCGGCTGGGGCGTCGTCGACTCGGAGCTGTTCGACAAGGAGAACGGCTCCATCGCCGTGATCTACGACGGGGCCACCTCGTGAGCGCCCCGACGATCCCGCGCGGGGCCGCCCAGTCGAGGGCCCCGCGTCCCACTCCGCCGACCAGGCAGGGCGGGCGGGCCAAGCCGAGGGCTGGGCGGGTGAACGGGCTGACGCTCGGCGTCGTCACCCTCTGGCTGAGCGTGATCGTGCTGCTGCCGCTGGCCGCGCTGACGGTCGCCTCCTTCGAAGACGGCTGGGGCGGCTTCTGGCAGGCGATCACGGCTCCGGCCGCGCTCGCGGCCCTCGGCACCACCATCCTGATCTCGGCCGCCGTCGCCGTACTGAACGTGGTGACCGGCACCCTGATCGCCTGGGTGCTGGTGCGTGACCACTTCCCCGGCAAGCGCATCGTCGACGCCTTGATCGATCTGCCGTTCGCATTGCCCACCATCGTGGCGAGCATCGTGCTGCTGTCGCTCTACGGCCCGTCGAGCCCCATCGGCATCGAGTTGAACGCGACGCGGTGGGGCGTGGGGATGGCGCTGGCCTTCGTCACGTTGCCCTTCGTGGTGCGCTCGGTGCAGCCGGTGCTGATCGAGCTGGACACCGACGTGGAGCAGGCCGCCGCGTCGCTGGGTGCGTCGAACTGGACGACGTTTCGTCGCGTCGTGCTGCCGGCGCTCACCCCGGCCATCGTCTCGGGCGGCGGCCTGGCCTTCGCCCGGGCCATCGGCGAGTACGGCTCGGTGGTGCTGATCGGCGGCAACATCCCTCGCGAGACCCAGGTGGCGTCGCAATACATCCAGCAGCAGATTGAGATCGACCGGCCCGTCAGCGCGGCGGCCGTCTCGGTGGCGTTGCTGGTGGTCTCCTTCGCCACCTTGCTGGTGTTGAGGATCGTCGCGGGGCGCGCGCATGACCGTCAGGAGGAGACCCGATGAGAATCTCGACGCCCAGCCGCCTCGCGCTGCGGCTGATCGCCCTGGTCTATCTGGCCGTGTTGTTGGCCTTCCCGATCGTGACCATCCTGTGGCGCACCTTCCAACCGGGACTCGGCGCCTTCTGGGCATCGATCCAGACCCCCGCCGCCATCTCGGCGCTCAACCTCTCGCTGCTGATCGTCGCGATCGTGGTGCCGCTGAACGTGATCTTCGGCGTGGTCACCGCCTTGGCGCTGGTTCGCGGCCGGTTCCCCGGACGACGCCTGCTCTCGGGCATCGTCGACCTGCCGTTCGCCGTCTCGCCGATCGTCGTCGGCGTCGCCCTGATCATGCTCTGGGGCGTCAACGGGTGGTTCGGAGGGCTCGACTCGCTCGGGTTCCGGGTGATCTTCGGCCTGCCCGGCATGGTGATCGCGACCCTCTTCGTGACGCTGCCCTTCGTGGTGCGCGAGGTGGAGCCGGTGCTGCGGGAGATCGGCACCGAGCAGGAGCAGGCCGCGGCCACCTTGGGAGCGTCGTCGTGGCAGACCTTCGTGCGGATCACGCTGCCCGCCATCCGCTGGGGCCTCACCTACGGAGTGGTGCTCACCGCCGCCCGCGCACTGGGGGAGTTCGGTGCCGTGATCATGGTCAGCTCCGGCTTCCCCGGGGTCTCCCAGACGCTGACGCTGCTGGTGCATTCCCGCTACATCGACGACCACAACACCTACGGCGCCTACGCGGCGGCCACGCTGCTGATGATGATCGCGCTCGTGATCCTGCTGGCGATGACCCTGATCGACCGCCTCCGCCCCGACCACCATTCCCCTTCCTCGACGTCCTCGACGACATCCGCACCCGCAAGGAGCACCTCATGATCCGCGTCACGCACGCCCACAAGAACTACGGGAGCTTCGCCGCCCTCGACGACGTGTCCCTCGACATCCCCTCCGGCAGCCTCACCGCACTACTCGGGCCCAGTGGCTCCGGCAAGTCGACGCTGCTGCGCGCGATCGCGGGCCTGGAGGATCTCGACTCCGGCTCGGTGCTGATCGCCGGAACCGACGTCACCCGCCAGCCGCCGCAGAAGCGGGGCATCGGCTTCGTCTTCCAGCACTACGCGGCCTTCAAGCACATGACGGTGCGCGACAACGTCGCCTTCGGCCTCACCATCCGCAAGCGCCCCAAAGCCGAGACCAGGCGCCGCGTCGACGAGCTGCTGGAGGTGGTGGGCCTGGCCGGCTTCCAGCACCGCTACCCGGCGCAGCTCTCCGGCGGCCAGCGGCAGCGGATGGCCCTGGCGCGGGCGCTGGCCGTCGATCCGCAGGTGCTGCTGCTCGACGAGCCCTTCGGTGCCCTCGACGCGAAGGTGCGCGACGACCTGCGTCGCTGGCTGCGCCGGCTGCATGACGAGGTCCACGTCACCACGGTGCTGGTCACCCATGATCAGGAGGAGGCGCTGGACGTCGCCGATCGGATCGCGGTGCTGAACGCCGGCCGGATCGAGCAGGTCGGCAGCCCCGACGAGCTGTACGAGACCCCGGCCAACCCCTTCGTGATGTCCTTCCTCGGATCGGTGTCACGGCTGGGCGACACGCTCGCCCGGCCGCACGATCTGCGGCTGGAGCGCGACGTGCACCGCGCGCGGGCCGAGGCGGAACACCACGGGCTGCCCGTCGTCGAGGCCGAGGTGGACCGACTGGTCCGGCTGGGCTTCGAGGTGCGGATCGAGCTGCGGGAGCCGGCGTCGGGGGAGAGCTTCTTCGCCCAGCTCACGCGCGGCGAGGCGTCGCATCTCGACCTCCGAGTCGGCGATCGCGTCTGGGTGCTCCCCACGCGGACCCTGTCGGCGGCCCACGATGTAGCGCCATTGGCCGGTTGACGAGGCAAACATGGGAACCGTCCGCCACAATGAGGGGATGGAGATCTCCGCCAGGACCGAGTACGCCGTTCGCGCCATGCTCCAACTGGCGGAGGCATCCCGTGCCCAGGACGTGCCAGTGTCCACCGACGCCCTTGCCCGCGCGCAGGATCTGCCCCGCAAGTTCCTGGAGTCCATCCTCACCGATCTCCGCAAGGCCGGCCTGGTCTACAGCACCCAGGGCGCGCGCGGCGGCTATCAGCTGGCACGCCCGGCCGCAGAGATCGGCGTCGGTGCGGTGATTCGCGCGGTCGACGGTCCCCTTGCCGAGGTGCGGGGGCGACGACCCCAGGACACCACCTACGACGGGGTGGCCCGGCACCTGCCGGAGCTCTGGGTCGCCGTGCGGGCCAGCCTGCGTCAGGTGCTCGACGCCACGTCGCTCGAAGACCTTCTCACCGGCGAGCTGCCGGCGCCGGTGCGCGAGCTGTTGACCCTTCCCGACGCCTGGCAGAATCGCTGACGATCCCTTAACCGCTTGCTAGTCCACCGAAGTCGGTGGACTAGCAAGCGGCTAAGGGGCTGCGAGCAGGTTGCGCAACACTGATATCGTTGTTGCATGACGGCTATTACTATTCGGAAGCTCCCGGACGACGTGAAGCAGAAGCTGCGGATGCGCGCGGCCGCCAATCAACGTTCGATGGAGGCCGAGGCGCGGGCGATCCTGGTGGCCGGGCTGGAACAGCCTGCCCGCACGGATTTCACCTGGATCCAGCAGCTGGTGGAACTGGGCAACGAACTCGGCGGCGTGGAGGTGCCCGTGCCTGAGCGCACGGCGGCCCGAGTGGTTGAGCTGTGATCGTTCTCGACACCAACGTCATCTCGGAAGCCTTGAAGGGGCCGCAGGCAGACCCGAATGTGATCGCGTGGCTGTCATCGTTGTCCGCCGCACCGGTGACCACCATCGTGAACCGCGCCGAGTTACTGGCCGGCGTTGCGCTGTTGCCCGATGGGCGTCGGAAAGAGGTTCTGCACGCCACGATCACTGCGCAGTTGGCGCGGATGGGAACCTGCCTGCCGCTCACCGAGGAAGCGGCCGACTGTTACGCGGAGATACAGGCGCGACGGCAGGAGGTGGGAAGGCCGATCTCGGGCTTCGATGGGCTTATCGCCGCGATCTGCCTGGCGTCGTCCTCGACGCTGGCCACGCGCAACACCAAGGACTTCGAGGGGCTCGGGCTGGATCTGATCAACCCCTGGCTGCTTCCCCATTGATCAGAGTTTCCCTGACGGCCATGCCTCCGGACTGGAGGTCCCAAGGGCCCGAATGGTGGCTCGATTATTTAGGCTAGGTAAGCCTCCCCTAATATGCATCGCATGCTTGTTCGTTCCCCCGCGTCTGTCGCTCTCGTGACCGGAGCCGCATCCGGTATCGGTCGTGCGACGGCGCTTCGCCTTGCCCAGTCCGGGGCGGCGCTTGCTCTGCTCGACCGCGACGCCGACGCCCTGGCGGCGACGGCGGATGAGGCGCGCGACGCCGGGGCGACGGAGGTGCTGGCCCGGACGGCCGACGTCACCTCCCCCGACGAGATCGAAAGCGCCTTCGCCGAAGCGACCGAGAGCCTGGGGGAGTTGGACGCGCTCGCCTGCACCGCGGGAATCCTCGAGCCCGCCGGCCTCGCCGAGGTCACCGCCGCGTCCTGGCAGCGGCACTTCGACGTCAACACCACGGGGGTGCTGCATTGCCTCCAGTCGGCACGCACTCGGCTCCGCGACGGGGGAGCCATCGTCGTGGTCAGCTCGAACGCGGCGCGCGTGCCCCGCACCGGCATGCTGGCCTACGCGGCGTCGAAGGCGGCGACGTCGGCCCTCACACGCTGCGCCGGCCTTGAACTTGCCGCACGGGGCATCCGCTGCAACGTCGTGGAGCCCGGTTCCACGGACACCTCGATGCTGCGCTCGCTCTGGCCCGACGAGGAGTCGGGGCTCGCGGGCACCCTGCACGGCAACCCCGGCGCATACCGCGTCGGCATCCCGCTCGGCCGCCTGGCCGAACCCGGCGATGTCGCCGAGGTGATCGCCTTCCTGCTCTCCGAGCAGGCCCGCCACGTCACACTCCAGCAGATCTATGTCGACGGAGGAGCCTCGCTGTGACCCAGCTACTCGAGGAAGTAACCCCGATTGCCGTGAACACCTCCCCGATCCTCTTCATCGGTGACGAGAACATCGTCGCCGAGCGTCTGCTCGACACCTTGGCCGCGCCGGGTGACGAGTCCTGGGCCGACGGCGTGGTCGCGTCGCTCGCGCCGGGTCAGTGGGCTGTCGGGGCTCTTCCCTTCGCGCCGGGCGGTCCCGCCGTGATGCATGTGGTCACCGGATCGGGCCAGCCGCCGGTGCCGGTCGTGCCCAACCCCGCGCGCAGGCACGTCGTCACGCCGTCGCCAACTCGCGAGGAGTACGCCGACCGGGTCCGCGACGCGCTCAGCCGGATCGCCGCCGGCCGGTTGGAGAAGGTGGTGCTCGGCCGCAGCCTCGACGTCATCAGCGAGCCGCCGCTCACGCCGCAGGAGGTGCTGGGCCGGCTGATGGTGACCCGCCCCGGCCGCTACCTGTTCAGCGTTCCGCTCACCGCCGACCTCTTTGACGGGCCGGTTCTGGTGGGCGCCAGCCCCGAACTGCTCGTCCGCCGCCGGGGTGCGGAGGTCAGCTGCCTGCCGCTCGCCGGATCGGTGCCCCGCTCCCCGGACGCGGAGGAGGACGCGCGTCGCGCCGACGCGCTGCTTGCCTCCGCCAAGGATCTCGACGAGCACGCCTTCGTCGTCGACCAGATCGTGGCCGCGCTCAGCCCCGTCGCGCTGGAACTCGAGGCCGACCCCACGCCGCAGCTGCTCGCCACCGACACGCTGTGGCACCTGGCCACGTCGATCCGGGCCCGGATCGAGCCCGCGGGGCCGAGCGCGCTGCACCTCGCCCGGCTGCTGCACCCCACGCCCGCCGTCGGTGGCGTGCCGACGGCTGCAGCCCTCGCGGCGATCGACGAGATCGAGGGGCCCGGCATGCGCGGCCCGATGGCGGGCGCGGTCGGATGGGTCGACGGCGCGGGCGACGGGGAGTTCGCGGTCGCCATCCGCGCGGGCGTGCTGCACGGCGATCACCTGCGCCTGTTCGCGGGGGCGGGCATCGTCGCCGGCTCCGATCCCGATGCCGAGGTGCGCGAGACCAGCGCCAAGCTCGACACCATGGCCAGGGTGGTGGGACTGTGAGGAACCCCGTCGCCGCCTTCCCGACCTGGCCCGACAAGGCCCGTCGCCGCTATCGCGAACTCGGCTACTGGACGGACGAGACCTTCGCGGCCTTCATCGACGACCGCTGCCGGCGGTTCGCCGGCAACACCGCGGTCGTCGGCCGTGATGTTCATGGCCGCGAGGTGTGCTGGAGCTACGCCGACCTGGCCGCCGCGGCGGACCGGGCCGCGGCGCACGTCGCGGCGGCGGGTGTCGCGCCCGGCGACCGCGTGGTGGTCGCGCTGCCCAACGTGGCCGACTTCGTTGCCGTGATCCTCGGTCTGTTCCGGCTGGGCGCGCTCCCGATCTTCGCCCTTCCCACCCATCGCGAGCTCGAGCTGACCCAGTTCTGCGTCACGGCCGACGCCGCCGCGATGGTCGTCGCCGCCGACGACCTCTCGGGCCTGCATGCCGTCGTCGCGGCCCGCGTCGCCGAGCAGGGCGTCGAGCCGCCCACGCTGATCGACCTTCGCACCTGGGGCGATGAGCAGCTCCCGCCCGTCCCCGCCCCGGACCGTGGCGCCGAGGACGCCGCCTTCCTGCAGCTCTCGGGCGGGACGACCGGCGTGGCGAAGCTCATCCCGCGCACCGCCGCCGACTATCTGTACTCCGTGCGCGAGTCCGCCACCATCTGCAACCTGACGGAGGACAGCGCCCTGCTCGTCGTGCTGCCCGCCGCGCACAACTTCCCGATGAGTTCGCCCGGCATCCTCGGGGTGCTGCACGTCGGGGGACGGGTGGTGCTCGCCCCCGATCCCAGCCCGCGCACCGCGTTCGCGTTGATCGAGCGCGAAGGGGTGACCGACGCCTCGCTCGTCCCTCCGCTCGCCCAGGCGTGGATCTCCGCCGCGCGGCGCCGGACCCCGAACCTGTCGACGCTGCGCACCATCCAGGTGGGCGGCTCCAAGCTGGCCGACTCCGTCGCCGCCGAGATCGGCCCGGTGCTGGGCGCGCGTCTGCAGCAGGTGTTCGGCATGGCCGAGGGCCTCGTCAACTACACCCGCCTGGACGATCCGGACGAGCTGGTGCTCACCACGCAAGGCCGGCCGATCAGCCCCGACGACGAGATCCTCGTCGTCGACGAGGACGACAACCCCGTGCCCGACGGCGTCGAGGGCAGCCTGCTCACCCGCGGCCCGTATACGATCCGCGGCTACTACCGCCCGGGCGACCCAGGCGGCGGCCCCAACCGCGACTCGTTCACCGCCGACGGCTTCTACCGCACCGGAGACCGGGTGCGGCGCCTGCCCACCGGCCACCTCATCGTCACCGGCCGCGACAAGGATCAGATCAATCGCGCGGGCGAGAAGGTCGCCACCGACGAGATCGAGGGGCTCGCGCTCGCTCACCCCGACGTCCTCGACGCCGTCGCCGTCGGCCTGCCCGACCCGTACTTGGGGGAGAGCATCTGCCTCGTCGTGCGGATCGAGCCCGGCCGTCCCCGTCCCGCCGACCTCTCCGCGCGCCTCGCGGCGGCGGGCCTCGCGTCCCACAAGCTCCCCGACCGGGTCGAGTTCTTGGACGCCTTCCCCGAGACCCACGTCGGCAAGAACAGCCGACGAGAGCTGCGCCAGCTGCTCACGGAACAACTCGTCCCCACCCGACCCGCCGACGACCGGAGGTAAGACCGTGACCCTTCCCGCTCTGATCGACTACGCGACCCCGCAGCACACCCCGGCCAACCGGGCGAACTGGACGCTCGACGCCGGCCGCGCGGCCGTCCTGGTCCACGACCTGCAGCGCTACTTCGTCCGTGCCTTCGCGCCCGGCTGCCCGGCGCTGGAGCGTGCGCTGAGCGTCACGACCGAGATCCTCGACGCGGCCCGCGCCGCGGGTGTGCCCGTCTTCTACACCGCGCAGGCCGGCGACCAGCCGGCCGACGAGCGCGGCCTCCAGGGCGAGCTGTGGGGGCGCGGCATGACGTCGGCGGACGAGGACACCGCCATCGTCGACGCCGTAGCTCCCCATCCGGACGAGGTGGTGATCGCCAAGCACCGCTACAGCGCCTTCGCCAAGACGGACCTCGGCGACCGGCTTGCCGCGCTCGGACGCGACCAGCTGGTCATCGTCGGCGTCTACGCCCACATCGGCGTGGCGGCCACCGCCTCCGACGCCTTCCAGCGCGAGATCTACCCGTTCGTCGTCGCCGACGGCGTCGCCGACTTCGGCGCCGCAGAGCACGAGCGGGCGCTCGCCCAGGTGGCCAGCTGCTCGGGCGTCGTGGTTCGTGCGGCGGACGTCGTCGATGCGTTGGCTCCCGCCGGCGCACCCGCCGAGGGAAGTGCGTGGGACGCCGAACTGCGCTCCGCGCTCGACGGGCTGCTGTCCGACGACGCGGTGGCGGCCGCGTTCGCAGCACCCGACTCCGATGTCTTCGCGCTGGGCCTCGACTCCATGCGAGCCTTCGAGCTGCTCGACCGTCTCCTCGACGCCGGGGTGGACGTCGACTTCGGCGAGTTCACCCGCCGTCCCACCGTGTCCTACCTCCGCGAGCAGGGCCTGCTGACCCAGTCATGACCTGGCTTCCGTTGACGTCCGCGCAGCGCGGGCTGTACTTCGCACACGAGTTGGCGCCGGAGAACCCGTGCTATACCACCGCGGAGGTCGTCGAGATCGACGGCGCGGTCGACCTCGACCTGCTGGCCGCCGCGCACGCGCAGGCCTACCGCGAGTTCCCGCAGCTCCGCGCCGAGTTCCGGACGACGCCGGAAGGCCCCGAACAGCGGGCGGGGGAGGCCGTCCCGGCCGTGCAGCGCGTGGCGGTGCAGGACGACGCAGCCGCCGAGGCGTGGATGCGCGCGGAGCTCGGTCGGCCGATGCGGCTGTCGGACGGCGATGTGGTCCGGGCGGCGCTGCTCTCCTTCCCCGACGGCCGGACGTGGTGGTTCCACGCGGCCCACCACGTCGTGCTCGACGGCTACGGCGTGCAGCAACTGCTGCGGCGGATCTGCGAGGTATACGACGGCGCCCCTCCCGCCGACCCCGGGGTGTCCCTCGCCGACCTGGTCGCCGACGACCTCGTCCGCGCGGACGACGACGGGGCCGCCGCGTTCTGGGACGACCGCCTGCGCGCCATGAGCGGCGCGGCGTCCCTGGCCGGGCGCGTCGCGACGCCCGCGCCGTCGGCGATCAAGCGCAGCCTCGAACTCGATCCCGCGACCCAGACGTTGCTGGTGCAGAGCGCGCGCCGGCAGCGCGCCGGCTGGCCCGACCTGTTCGCGGCGGCCGTCGGCGGATACGTCGCGCGGATGGCGGGCGCGGCGTCGGCGCGGATCGGCGTGCCGCTGATGAACCGCACGGTTCCCGGCGTGGGCGCGCTGCCGTCGGCGCGGACCGTGTGTACCGCGATGAACGTCCTGCCCGTGACGGTGCCCGCCGACGACACGGTCGCGGGTGCGCTCGCGGCGACCACCGCCGACCAGGCGGAGGTCCGCGCCCACCCGTTCGTGCGTCAGGAGACCCTCGCCCGCCGACTCGCGCAACTGACCGGCGGCCAGCTCTTCGGCGCGCAGGTCAACGTCGTGCCCTTCGAGTTGGAGCTGCGGCTGGGCGCGGCCGTGGGCGTCGTCCGGAACCTCACCGCCGGGCCGGTCGAGGACATGACCGTGTGCCTGCGCGGCACGCCCGGCCGGGGACGCGTCGTCCGGCTGGAGATCGACGCCAACCCGGAGCTGTACACCGCCGACGAGGTGGACCTGCACCTCGCCCGGCTCACCGCTTGGCTGGCCGCGTACGCGGGCGCGGCCGCGGAGACCCCGCTGCGCGACCTCCCGCTCCTGCCGCACGCCGAGCTGGACCTGGTGACCAGGGCATTCAACGACACCGCGGTCGAGCGTGAGGCGGCGACGCTGGGCGAGCGGTTCGCGGCGCAGGCCGCCCGGACCCCGGACGCGACCGCGCTCGTGTTCCGCGGCGAGACGAGGACCTACGCGCAGCTCCTCGACGCCTCCCGCCGACTCGCGGCGGGGCTGGCCGCGCGCGGCGTGCGCCCGGGCGACGTCGTCGGGGTCGCGCTCGAACGCGGCTTCGCCCTCTACGAGGCCGTCCACGCCCTGGCGCTGCTGGGCGCCGTCTACCTCCCCGTCGATGCCGATCTGCCGGCCGCCCGCGTCGACGGCATGCTGAGCGATGCCGCGGCGGTGCTGGTCATCCGGCCGGGCGATGACCTGGCCGCCGACCCTGGCGACCTCCCCGTCTTCGGCGACGTCGACGCGCCCGCCTACCTGCTCTTCACCTCCGGCTCGACCGGGCGGCCCAAGGGCGTCCTCGTCGGCCACCGCGCCATCGACAACAGGCTCGCCTGGATGCAGCACCACATCCCGATCGGCCTCGGCGACCGGGTGCTCCACAAGACGCCGATCTCCTTCGACGTGTCCATCTGGGAGCTGTTCTGGCCGCTGCAGGTGGGCGCCGCCGTCGTCATCGCCGAACCCGGGGCGCACCGCGACCCGCGTGCCATCGCCGACCTCGTCGTCACCGAGGGCGTCGACGTGCTCCACTTCGTGCCCTCGATGCTGCGCGCGCTGCTCGCCGACCCGCGCGCCCGGGAGCGCGTGGCGGCCGGAGAGGTGTGCCACGTCGTCACCAGCGGTGAGGCCCTCACACCCGACCTCGTGGCCGGGACCGCGCGCTGGTTCGGGGTGTCGCCGCTCAACCTCTATGGGCCGACGGAGGCCGCCGTCGACGTCACGTTCTGGGACTGCGCGCCCGACGAGGACGTCGTGCCCATCGGCCGACCGGTGTGGAACACGACGTGCTTCGTCCTCGACGGCGACCTCCGGCCGGTGCCGATCGGCGCGGCCGGCGAGCTGTGGCTGGGCGGGGTCCAGCTGGCCGACGGGTATGTCGGTCGGCCGGATCTGACGGCGGAACGGTTCGTCGAGACCGCGTTCGGCCGCCTGTACCGGACCGGCGACCTCGCCGCGTGGCGCCCCGACGGCGCGCTCTGCTACCTCGGCCGCACCGACGATCAGGTGAAGATCCGCGGCCAGCGCGTCGAGCTGGGTGAGGTCGAGGCGGCGCTGACCGGGGTGCCCGGACTGGTCGCGGCAGCGGCCGGCGTAGTCGACGAGGCTCTGGTCTGCTGGTACGCCGTCGCGGAGGGAGCCGACGCCGATGCCGACGCCGTCGGCGCCGCGCTCCGAACGGCCGCCGCCGCGCGGCTTCCCGCGTCGTTCGTGCCTGCCCATTGGGTCGCCGTGAGCGAGATCCCGCTGGGGACGAGCGGCAAGACGGACCGGCGTCGACTGGCCGAGATCGCGCCGCCGCGCCCTGTCGCCGCCGGGGCCGGGACGCCGCACGATCTGCTCGAGCAACGACTGTGCGCGCTGGTGGCCGACGTCGTCGGGGCGGAGGCGGTCGGCGCTGACGATGACTTCTTCGCGCTCGGCGGCGACTCGCTGCGCGTGCTGCGGCTGATCGCCGAGGCCGAGGCACAGCTGGGGCTGGAACTGACCCTCGCCGACGTCTTCGCCCACCCGACGCCCGCGGGCCTCGCGGCGCTGGCCGGCGCCGACCGCGAGCGCGCCGACCTCGCGGAGGCCCTCGTCCTCCGGCCGATCGGCGACCGGCCGCCGCTGGTGCTGCTCCCTCCCGCAGGCGGGCTCGGCTGGTGCTACGCGAGCCTGCTGCGCGCGCTGCCCGCCGACCAGGGTGTGCTCACCGTGCAGGCACCCGGGATCGCCGACGGCGCGCCCGAACCGGTCGCCGATCTCGACGCGCTCGCCGCGCGCCAACTGGCGGCCGTCCGCGGCGTGCTGGGCCGGCGGCCGTTCCACGTCGCCGGCTGGTCTCTGGGCGGCATGGCCGCGCACGCCGTCGCGCGGCTGGCCCGCGAGGAGGGCCAGGAGGTCGGGCGGGTCGTGCTGCTCGACGCCTACCCCTCCGACCAGTGGCAGCACCTGGCCGAGCCCACCGAGGAGGAGGCGCTCGTCGGGATACTCAGGCTCGGCGGCGTCGAGGGGCTCCTGCCCGACGGCGCGACCATGGACCGCGCGACGGTGGCCGACGTCCTGCGCCGCGGCGGCAGCGCCCTCGCCGCGCTGCCCGAGCCCGTGCTCGACGGCTGCATCGCGAGCGTGATCGAGGCCAGTCGGATCGTGCGGACATCGCGCCACGGGATCCTCGACGGCGATCTGGACGTCGTCGTCGCGACGGCGCCGCGCCCGGAGCGCTGGCTCGACGCCGCCGGCTGGCGCCCCTACGTGTCCGGAACGGTCACCACCCATCCGGTGGACGCCACGCACGGCGACTTGGTGCGCCGTCCGGTCGCGGATCAGGTGGGCGCGATCCTCGCCGGGCTGCTGCGATGAGCGCTCCGGCCAGCGAGCTGGGTCACTCGGTGCGACCCGGATGGCCCGCGCCGGTGGCCCGGTTCGCCCGGGTGACGGGGGAGGAGGACGCGGCGCTGCTCACGGACCTGGAGCGCGAACGACGCGACCGGCTTCACCGCGCGGATGACAGGGCCGCGTTCGTCGCGGCCCACGTGCTGGTGCGGGAGTGCGCGGCCGAGCTGCTCGGGGTCGGCGTCCGGGAGGTCACGATCGTGCAGCGCTGCGCCGACTGCGGCGGCCCGCACGGCCGACCGACGGTGGCCGGGTTCCCGGAGGTTCACGTGAGCCTGAGCCATTCCCGGGGCGTGGTGGCCGCGGCGGCGGCCTGGTCGCCGTGCGGGATCGACGTCGAACCCCTGCGCCCGATCTCCCCGATCGCACGGGTGCTTTCGGCATCGGAGCGGTCCTGGTTGGCGCACCAACCCGACCCTTCGGCGGCCTTTCTCCGGCTCTGGGTCCGCAAGGAAGCCCTGGTGAAGGCCGGTTTCGGCACCCTCGACGACCCGCGTTCCGTTGACGCCATCGCCCCACCCGTGCCAGTGGTGGACTGGGTCGACCATCGCGCCGTCGGTGCCTTCGCCGCCCGCACGGGTGCTTTTTAGAGAAAGGCCCTAAGCCGGCGCCTCGATCCGGCGTCGTGCAAGGTGGGGGAGGACGGCGCCGCGAACCTCGTCGAGGGCCGTGATGATCGCGCCGCGGATGACGACGTCGGCACCGAGACGGGATCGCACCAGTTCCGGTGCGGGCATGTGGGACTCCTCGGCGAGGACCGAGCGGGCGGTGTCCAGGATCGGATCGATCTCGTCCGCGACCGCACCGCAGATGATGACCCTGGAGGGATCGAACATGCTGCTCAGCGCGCCGACGATCCGCGCCAGCGAATGGGCCAGCTGATCCGCGAGGACGGTGGCGTCGGGATCGCCGGAGGAGGCCAGCTTCAGCAGATGCCGCGCGTCCACGTCCTCGGGGAACAGGCGGGAGAACACGCCTTCGTCCTCGAGGTCGCCGGACTCGAGCATGGCGGCGGCCCGGCTTTCGGCGATGCTGCCGAGGCCGCGCCGGGTGCCGACGCCGAGCACGTAGTCGAAGGCTTTCATCTCGCCGACACCGCCGTGGGCGCCGTGCAGAAGATGCCCGTCGATCACCACACCGGCACCCAGGCGCCGGCCGGCGAGGAGGGCGACGAAGTCGCTGCATCCGGCGGCCTGCCCGGCGTGGAGTTCGGCGGCTGCGGCCAGCTGCGCGTCGTTCTTGACCAGAACCTGGGAGAACCGGGCCTGCAGCGCTTCGGTCAAACCCGGGTTGGTCCGCTCCCAGAAGCCATAGGGATGCGGGGGAGTCGAGCCGTCCCGGGCCACGGGAGCGGCCACGCCCGCGCATACCGCCAGGACGTCCGTCGCGCTACGGCCGACGGCGGTCAGCGCGGCGTCCACTTCGCTGAGGATCGTGTCGCGGCGCCGCTCGGGGCTGTCGCTCGGGTTCAGTTCCGTCCGGCGATGGGCGATCGGCGAGCCCCCGAGATCGGAAACGGCCACCGTCAGGTGGAAGTCGCCCGAGTCGATGCCGACGACCACGCCGAGGTTGGGAGGCAGCTGAAAGCGCCGTGCAGGCCGGCCGGCCCGGTACTCGCCCACCACACGGGCATTGGCGAGTTCCTCGAGGATCCGCGCCTCGACGAGCTTGTCGATAGCGATGATCGCCGTCGTGCGAGTGAGGCCGGTCGCGGCCATCACGTCGGTGGCGGTGAAGGGCCCGCGACCCCAGGCGAAGTCGAGCACAAGACCGACGCTGACTCTGCCAGCGCCGAAGTCGTATGACTTGGCCGAACTCACGAGCGCTCTTTCCTTCTTGGTGCTCCTGCGATGGTAGCCCGTCACGGTGCCAGCGGGTATGGCAAGAGCGCCGGAAACCTCGCGGCCTCCGGCGCTCTTGGCGGTGGGTGTTACTTGACCTCCACCACCGCGGAGCCTGCGGTGGCCCGTCCCGTCGTGAGCTTGAGGCGCTTGTCCTCGAGGTTGGTGATCACCACGATGATGGTGGTCTTCTTGCCCTGTTCGACGACGTAGCCCAGATCCATGATCGCCATCGGCTGGCCGGCAGTGACCTTGTCGCCCTTGGCCACCTTCACGTCGAAGCCCTCGCCCTTCAGCGCGACCGTCTCGAGGCCCATGTGGACCAGGATGTCCAGGCCGTCGTCGCTCTGCAGGATGATGGCGTGCTGGGTGGGGAAGATGCTCTTGACAACGCCGTTCACAGGGGAGACCACGGTGCTGGAGCTGGGCTCCACCGCGAAACCGTCGCCCATGCTCTTGCTGGCGAAGACCGGATCGGAGACGGCGTCCATCGCGATCACGTCACCGTCGGCGACGGCCACCAGGGTGGGGGCTTCCTTCTTGAACTTGCTGAAAAATCCCATGGAATATCGCTTCCTTAACTCTTTCTCGTTTTCGATGTCGTTGATCGGGTCAGCCGGCGTAGAGGGCTCGCACGGACCGCGCGGTCTCGCGTGAGATCTCCGCGGACAGGCCGACGTAGCTCTCCGGCTTCAGCATCTCCGCGATCTCGTCCTGGCTGAACGCGGTGCTGACTACCTCGTTGGCCGCCAGCACGTCGGAGTACCGCCGTTTGTTGAGGGATGCGTCGATGGCCAGCTCGTAGACCAGCTCGTGCGCCTGGTCCTTGCCCAGCCGCTCGGCGAGCTTCATCATGATGTACTCGCTGTTGTCGATGCCGTGGTTGATGTTGGCGTTGACGTACAGCCGCTCGGCGTCGACGTGCAGCGTCGCCGAGAGCTCCACCATCCGCACGATGGCCTCCCGCATCAGGCCGACGGCCTCGTACAGGATGCTGTCGAACAGCATGTTGGAGGTGCTGTCCGCCTCGAACGGGCGAGCGCTGGAGAAATAGCCCACCGAGGTCAGCGAGTACAGCTTCTGCGCGTTGGCGATGATGCCCTTTGCCAGCTTGGGGTTGATCTTGTGCGGCATCGTCGAGCTGCCGATCGTGCCCTTCTGGAACCCTTCGGAGACCTCCCCGAACTCTTCGATGGAGGTCTGGAACACCTCCTCGGCCACCTTGTGGAAGTTGTTCGCCAGCAGCGCCAGGGCGTTGATGTACTCCACCTTGGGCGAGTTCACCGCCCGCGACGGGATCTGCATCACGTCCATCTGGAGCAGCTCGCCGACGCGATTCTGCACGTCGACGCCCACCGCTCCGGTGGAATTGAAGGCCCCGACGGCGCCGCCCATCATGATGGTGAAGACGCGCGGCTCCAGCTGCTCCAAGCGTTCCACGCTCATCAGGATCTCCGAGATCCAGGTGGCCACCTTGTATCCGTAGGTGATCGGGATGGCGTGCTTGCCGTGCGTGCGCCCAGCCATCACGCTGTCCGCGTGGGTCTCTGCCAGATCGGCCAGATTCAGCAGGATCTGCTTGGTCAGCTCTAAGAACTTGCCATTCACCTTCTTGAGCACGATGCTCTGCGAGCTCTGCTGTATGTTCTGGGTGGTGCTGCCGAAGTGGATGTACTTTCCGGCCTCCGGGTCGCACGCCTTCACGAACACCTTGACGAAGGGCACGAAGCCGTGGCCCACCTTGCGGTAGATCTCGTCCATCAGCTCCAGGTCGAGGTTCTCGTACTTCGCATTCTCCTTGATGTTCTGGGCGGCCTCCACGGGGATCACCCCGTACTCGGCCTGAGCCAGCGCCAGGGCGCTCTCCACGTCCAGCCAGGTCTGGAGCTTGACCTCGTTCGACAACAGGTGGCTGATGCCGTGGTCGTCGAGGGTCTTGCTCATCGAGTCGGTGAGAGCCATCAGCCCACCGGCTTCTTCATCGCATCGTCGACCGCGTTGCGGACGAACTCGACGTAGGGGCCGAACACGATGTGGATGTGGCCCTCCTGCGGGAAGAAGATGCCGCTTGTGCCGGTGTCCTTCAGGATGTCGCGGTCGACGGCCTCATTGGAGACCAGATCGACGCGCAGGCGCGAGACGCAGTTGTCGACGTTCTTGATGTTCTCCTTGCCACCCAGGCCCTGGATCACGAGCACGGCGAGCTCGTCGTAGCGCTTCTCCAGGAGGAGCGTCCGGTCGCCCATCGCCTTCTCGCGGCCCAGCGTCTCGAACTTCCACTTCGAGATGGCGAACCGGAAGAAGAAGTAGAACACGACGGAGTTGGCCAGGCCCAGCAGCACGAGCTGCCACCAGTTGGTGTCGTCGTACAGGAGGCCGAAGATGCCGAAGTCGAAGATGGTGCCGCGGATGTAGCCGATGGTCACATCGAGGAACTGCAGCGGGAGCGCCATGATGCCGCACATCACCGCGTAGGCGATGAAGAGCATCGGGGCGATGAACAGGAACGAGAACTCGATGGGCTCGGTGATGTTGCCGAGGAACGCGGTGAGCACCACGGTCAGGATGGCGGCCTTGGCCACCTTCTTGTTCTCCTTGAAAGCGGTGTGGTAGAACGCCAGGCCCATGGCCGGGATGCGGAACAACGTGGTGAGCATCTGGCCGCTGGCGAGGTAGCTGAAGAGCTTGGGGCCGTGCTCGTCCCACGCCTGGCTGCCGGGGCCCTGGTTGAAGAGCACCTCGTTGGCCGCGGGCAGGATACCGACGAACGGCTGGCCGTTGATCATGTAGGTGCCGCCGGCCTCGGTGAACCGCACCACGGAGGCGAGCACGTGGTGCAGGCCGAACGGGATGCAGAGACGGTGCGCCGTCCAGTACAGGCCGACGCCGAAGTAGTCGTTCATGAAGATGGGTGAGATGAACACCAGGACCGCGGTGAAGCCGCCCCAGACGATCGGCACCAGGAAACCGATCGGGATCATCAGCACGAACGTGGCGATGGCCACGAACTTCTTGCCGCCGAAGAACGCGAACGCCAGCGGAAGCTCCTTCGTGTACCACTTGTCGCAGGCGTATGCGGCGAGCAGGCCGGCGATGATGCCGCCGGCGGCCTCCACGCGCACGGTGTGGATGCCGAGCACCAGGCCCTGGCCGGCCGCGCGCATCAGGTCGGGATCGTCGACGAGCGTGCCCGTGACGATGAGGTAGACCCGCATCGCCACCTGCATGGTCAGGTAGCCGATCACGGAGGCGAACACCGCGATGCCCTTGTCGCGCTTGTTCATCCCATAGGCCACGCCCATCGCGAACAGCAGCGGGATGTTGTCGAAGACGACCTGGGAGATGGTGCCGAGGCTGGTCAGCACCTCCTGGAAGATCGCGTTGCCGAGCCACGGCACCTTCTCGGTGAGGTATTCCTGGGTGAGGGCGTTGGCAAGGCCCATGATCATGCCGACCGGGGCGAGCACGGCAATGGGCAGCAGCAGGGATCTGCCGAAGGTCTGAATGCCCTTCTTGAAGCGGGTCTTCATCGTCACTCCTTCTCTTCGTTGAGCGATGTCTGTAGGTCGGGGACGAGCGGCCGTCGGGTGGTCTCGGGGGCCACGGTGGGTCGTCGTCGGCGGTGTGGTCTTGGTCGTATCGGATGCCGGTTCCCCGACGTTACGCAAGGCAATATATCTTATGCCCTGATCAATTTTCGACAGAGGTGCGCGGTGGACTTTTCGTCCGTTCCCGGACGGGAGTGAGACCCTCCGCAGAATCTCTACGCGCCGAGAATCCCCTCGATGACGACGGCCACGGCGTCCTCTTCGTTCGACACCGTGACGTGGTCGGCGGCCGCGCGGGCCTCAGGGGTTCCGTTGGCCACGGCCACGCCCCAGCCGGCCCAGCGCAGCATCGCGACATCGTTGATGTTGTCGCCGATTGCCACCACCTGGCTGCGGTCTATGTCCAGATGGGTCGCGACGCGGGCCAAGGCCGACGCTTTGGTGACGCCGCCGCGAGCCACCTCCAGCCAGGATGCGCCCGAGACGACCGGCTCGCAGCCGGGCACGTTCAGAGCCAAGGCTGCGGCGTAGATCTCTTCGGCCGGTACTCCTGGCGCGGCGGCGACGAGCTTCACGGCCGGCCGGCTCAGCGCCTCGTCGAGGGCGACCTCGCGTTGGTCCGGCGGCCACGGCGCCTGCGGTCCGGAGACGGCGTCGAGATAACCGGACTGCGCCCGGACGGTGTTGCCGCCGTTCCTGAACGTGGCGACCTTCACCTCGGGGAAGACCCGTCTCAAGCCGTGCGTCAAAGCGATCTGCGCCTCAGGTGAGAGAAGCTCCTCGGCCAGGATCTCGCCGGTGCCGAGGTGGGCGATCACTGCGCCGTTGCAGCCGATGCCCAGATCCGCCAGCGGGGTGTCTTGAACGAAGGTGGCCTGCGAGTAGGGCTGTCGTCCGGAGACGGCGATCACCCGGATCCCCGCGCGCGCGGCCTCGGTCAGCGCGGTGTGTACGCGAGGACTGATCGCTCGGGGGTTGCCGCTCAGCAGCGTGCGGTCCATGTCGGTGGCGATCAGGCGCACCGTGGCTCGACTCGGCGTCATCGCGTTTATCTTACTTCTCGCCGGGATCCCCGGTTACTCGGCTGCGGGCGACGTAGGTGGCGGCCAAGCCGTACGCCGCGGCGACCGCGAGCATCAAGAGACCGGGCGCCTGCGCCAGCAATGCTCGCTGACCGAGGACGAGGACGGTGCCACCGCCGTAAATGACGACGGCGACGGCGATCATCTCGATCACGAAGCGGCGGAAGTTCCGCTGCAGCACGGTGTTCCACATCCGCAGGACCAGGAGAATGGCGGCAGCGAGCAGCGGGGGTGCGAGGACGAGGGTCCAGGTGATGTCGAAGCTCCAGCCGTGGGTCGTCAGCTGCATGATCATCAGGATCACGGTGATCACCGCGGCCATCCACAGTCCCTTGCCGGCGAAGTCGGACAGTAGGAAGGGTTCCGGACGCGTCGTGACGAGCACGCCCTCGCTGTGCCACTTCGCCTCCCGCTCGCGGGCCCACTTCACGGGGTCGCCGAACGATCGGTAGACCGACCTCTTGGTTTCCCGCAGCTCGGGCAGGAGATCGGCGAGCGCCTCGCGGGTCAGGTCGGGTCGCACGTCGTCCAGATCCAGTTGGGCCGCGACGCTCCATGCCCAGTCTTCGTCGCGCTGGTCCCCGCGTAGCGCACGAAAGGCCGCGGCGATCTCCTCCATCGTCTTGGGGCGCCGGGGTTTCCGTTCGCGGGTGCGCTTCATCTGAAGCCCTTTCGTTGGACGTGCGCGAGTGCGGCCTCGACTCCTGTGATCGGGAGGTGTCGGAGGCGCGATCCTGCGCCCGGGGCCGGTGCTCGACTCCGACCAGGCTATAGGAGGTGACCCTATGCAGCCAACAAATTAATCTAGTAGACGATGAAATACCTCAGGCGCCGACGTAGCGCCCTGGACGGTGGTTCATGCTGAGGATCAGGCCCACCATGGCCACGCCGCCGGCCGAGACCAGCACCGTCGACGGCGGGGCGTAGCTGAGGGCGCTGGCGACGATGACCGCGTCGAAGCAGAGCTGGACGCGCCCGGCGCGCCAGCCCAGCTTCTCTTGGGCGAGCAGCGAGATGATGCTGAATCCCGCTGGGCTGGCGCCGTGCCGGAAGAGGATCAGGAAGCCGATGCCGATCAGGACGTTGCCCACGAGGGCGCCGTAGAGGGCGTCGATCTGAAGCGCGCCGATGACGTGTGGGGTCAGCGACGACATGGTCGAGATCAGCGTCACGGCGACGGCGCTGCGCAGCGTGAAGCGCCACCCCTTCTGCCAAAGGCCGAGGCCGTAAAAGGGGATGGCTAGAACGAAGATCGCGATTCCCAGATCTACGCCGATGGTGTGCGAGAGCAGGAGTGCGACGCCCTCGGTGCCGCCGGTGACCACGCCGGCCGACTTCATCAGGAAGAGGCCAAGGGAGATCACCGTGGCGGCGATGGCGATGGCGAGAACGTCCTCGACGGCCGTATGAGGGGTCGGTGAAGGGGTCTCGACTGACGGGGTCGCCTGGGATTGGGCCGAAGCTTTGAGCACGACTCGATGATTCAAGGAATAGACATGGGCGTGCAACCGCCAGGCGTTTCGCTGAGATGAATGCACAATAGAACCTGTGAATACGGTCAATATGCCAAGCCATCGACGTCTCGACGTCCTTGATGCTCAGATCCTGCTCGCCCTGGAGGACGATCCGGGGGCGTCGATCCTGCAGATCGCCAAGACGCTCGGTATCTCGCGCAACACGGTGCACGCCAGGCTGCAGCGGCTGGATCGCGACGAGGTGCTGCTGGGCTTCAGCCATCGGGTGACGCCGGCGTCGCTCGGCTACCCGCTGCTCGCTTTCGTCGCCCTGGCCTTGAGCCAGCGCGACGGGCCGGACGCTGCCGCCGAGCTGTACTCCATCCCGGAGGTGATGGAGGTGCACTTCACCACCGGCGACGCCGACCTGCTGACCCGCGTCGTCGCGAAGGACACGCTCGACCTGCACCGGATCACCAACCAGATCCTCGAGATCGACGGCATCCAGCGCACCAACACGATGATCTCGGTGAACCCTGCCATGCCGTTTCGCACCCGCCAGCTCCTGGAACGCCTGGCTGTTGGAGCGTCGTGAGGGCTTAGCTGCTCACCATTCCACCGAAGTCGGTGGAATGGCGAGCACTTAAGCGCTGGCCGCTGCCCTCGCCGAGCGCGCGGCCTCGCGGGCGATCTGCTCGCTCAGGCCGGTGTAGTTGGCCGGGTCGAGGAGAGCGTCGATCTGCTCCGCGGTCAGCACGGCCGCGACGCGTTCGTCGGCCAGGAGGGCGTCGGCGAAGGACAGGCCCTCGGCGTTGACCCGTTCGACGGCGTGGTGCACGACATGGTGCGCCTCCTGCCGTCCGAGGGCGTCGGCCAAGGCCAGCATGGCGGCCTCGGCGTTGATCAGGCCCTTGGTGAGGCCCAGGTTCTCCCGCATTCTCCCGGGATCCACCTCGAGCCGCTGGATCAGCGGCACCAGCGCGTCGAGCGCCTGCATCGTGTGGGTGCCGGCCTGCTCCAGAGCGCGGTCCATCATGACGGAGCGGGTGCCGTCCACCTCGTGCGACTGCAGCATCGCCTCGAGGGCGAGCGGTGCAGCGGCGCGGGCGGTGGCGGCGGCGATGATCAAGACTCCGACATGCGGCGCGACGCGCTTCTGCGGCATGGTCGACGAGCCCACCTGGCCGGCAGGAATGGCCTCGTGGGCCTCGCCGATCTCCGGGGTGTTCAGCAGCTGGACCTCCTCAGCTACCGACTGTGCGGTGGCCGAGATCAGCCCCAGCAGCAGGACGAACTCCGCCAGGTGATCGACGATGGCGCGAGAAGGCACCGGCATGGGGGAGAGGCCGAGGATCTCGGCGACCCGCGCTTGCAGCGCCGGCCCGCGCTCGCCGAAGGATGCGAAGGTGCCCGCGGCCCCGCCCGTCATGGAGCGCAGCAGCCGGGGGCGAAGCTCGTCGAGACGCTCGAGGTGGCGGGTGAACTGGTCGGCCCACGCCGCGGCCTTGAGGCCGAAGGTGATCGGCACGGCGTGCTGCCAGTGCGTCCGGCCGGGCATGGGCATGGCGGCGGTGCATTCGGCGAGATCGGCCAGTGCGACGAGGGCCTCGCGGACGGAGTTCCGCACGGCGTCGTGTACGTCGCGCAGGATGAGGATGTCGCCGGTCTGCTGGATGTTCTGCGTCGTCGCGCCCCAATGCACCCAGCCGCCGTGCTCGCCGACGGCCTCGGCCAGCTCCTCGACCAGCGCCATCATGGTGTGGCCGTGCGCGGCGATGCGGACACCGAGGCGCGCCGGGTCGAGCGTGATCGTCCGCGCGACCCGCGCGATCTCGGCGGCGGCCTCGGCAGGGATGAGCCCCAGCTCGCCCTCGGCCTCGGCCAGCGCCGCCTCCACCAGCAGGTAGCGGCGTCGCTTCTCCTCCGCGGTGAACATCAGGCCCGCAGCCAGACCGTCGTCTCGCCGGGCAGCTCGTCGCCGATCGGGCCGGACGACAGCAGCATCTCGCCGTCGGGCAGCGGGAAGGGCTCGGCGCCGAAGTTGGAGACCACCAGCCACCCGCCCGGACGCGCGAAGGACAACACGTCGTCGCGGCCGGTGGCGACCCATGTCAGTTCCTCGGCGGCCAGCAGCTCGCGGCGCAGCCGGAGCGCCTCGCGGTAGAGCGACAGCGTCGAGGTGGGCTCCCCGTCTTCGGCCTCGACGGAGTATCCGCCGAACCACAGCGGCTGCGGCAGGTGCGAGCCGCCGTCGCCGAAGCCGTACGACGGCCCGGAGCGGGTCCAGGGGATCGGCACGCGGCAGCCGTCGCGCCCCACCTCGTTGGCCCGGTTGCGGAAGAACGACGGATCCTGGCGCTGCTCGTCGGGGATCTCCGCGACTTCCTGCAGACCCAGCTCCTCGCCCTGGTACAGATACGCCGACCCCGGGAGCGCGAGCATCAGCATGGTGGCCGCGCGGGCTCGGCGCAGACCGCGGGCCGCGTCGATCAGGACGGGATCGCCGCCGGCCATCAGCCAGTCCCCGCCGTGCTTGCGCAGCGGCTCGCCGATGGCGTTCACCCCGGGGCAGGGGGTGCCGTAGCGGCTGGCGTGCCGGATGGTGTCGTGGTTGTTCAACACCCAGGTGACCGACGATCCGGAGGTGGCGGCTACCTCGAGGCTCTCGTCGATGATGGTGTGGAAGCGCTCGGCGTCGTAGTCGGAGAGCTGGAGATCGAAGAAGAACGATTGGCCGAGCGTCTGCGGGCTGGCGTACAACGGGACGCGCGAGCGGTGCACCGCGGCCTCCGCGACGGCGGTGCGCGGCGGGTCGTAGGAGTTGAAGACGGTGCGCCACTCGGCGTAGAGCTCCTGTAGCTCGTCGCGGTCCCAGGTGGGGTGGGTGCCGTCGCGGGGGTGGTCCTCGAGCTCGGCCTGGGTGGGCAGCGGGTCGCTCATGTCCTTGGCCAGCATGTGCGCGGCGTCCACCCGGAAGCCGTCGACGCCGCGATCCGACCAGAACCGCAGGATGTCCAGGAACTCCTGGCGCACCTCGGGGTTCGACCAGTTGAGGTCGGGCTGCTCCGCGGCGAAGGTATGCAGGTACCACTGGCCGTCGGCCACCTGGGTCCAGGCGCGGCCGCCGAACAGCGAACGCCAGTCGGTGGGCGGCTCGCTGCCGTCCGGGCCGGTGCCGTCCCGGAAGTGATAGCGCGCCCGGGCCGGCGAGCCCGGCTCGGAGGCGACCGCCTCCCGGAACCACGCGTGGTTGTTCGACGAGTGGTTGGGCACGATATCGATGATCACCCGGATGTCGCGGGTGTGCAGCGCCGCGACGAGGGCTTCGAAGTCGGCGAGAGTACCGATCCGAGGGTCGACGTCGCGGTAGTCGATCACGTCGTAGCCGCCGTCGGCCAGATCCGACGGGTAGAACGGGCTGAGCCACACGGCGTCGATCCCCAGCGTCGCCAGGTAATCGATGCGCGACAGGATGCCGCGCATGTCACCGATGCCGTCGGCATTCGCGTCGGCGAAGCTACGCGGATAGATCTGGTAGACGACGGCTTGGCGCCACCATTCGGAGATCGACACGGGGTTCCTTTCGAGGATCAGGCGAGACGGAGGATGCGGGATTCCCAGGCGGCCAGCGTCGCGGGATCGGCGTCGTCGTGGGTGCCGAGGACCAACTCGGCCCCATCCAGCGACGGCAGGTCGTCGGCAGGGATCTGAACCGGCTCGGAGGAGCAGTTCGCGATCACGAGCAGTCGCCCTTCGAGGCTCGTGTTGCCGGTTGCTGAGGTGCGAGCGTCAGCGAGCCTCGAAGTGCGCACCTCAGGGAGCGTGTCGAGGGTGCGGGTGAAGGCCCAGAGCTGGTCATGCTCCGGGAGCAGCAACTGGAAGCGGCCCTCGCGGACGGTCTCGTCGTCGTGGCGCAGCTGGATCAGCTTCTGGTAGTGCGCGAACACCGAGTCGGGGTCGCGACGGGTGGCCTCGGCGTTGATCTCGGTGTAGTTCGGGTTGACGTCGAACCACGGGGTGCCTGTGGTGAACCCGGCATGCTCGGTGTCGTCCCAGTGCACGGGGGTGCGGGCGTGGTCGCGGCTCTTCGCGGCCAGGGAGCGCAGCACCTCCTCTTCCGAGACGCCACGGGCGGTGGCGAGCGCGTGGTAGTTCAGCGACTCGACGTCCTCGTAGTCCTCAATGGAGGAGAAGGGGGAGTTGGTCATGCCGAACTCCTCGCCCTGGTAGACGTACGGGGTGCCCTTGTGCAGGTGCAGCACGGTGGCCAGGGTCTTGGCCGAGGTCACCCGGTGCTCGGGGGAGTCGTCGCCGAAGCGAGAGACGGCGCGGGGCTGGTCGTGGTTGTCCCAGTAGAGCGAGTTCCAGCCGGCCTCTGCCAGGCCTTCCTGCCACTGGTTCAGGTTCTTCTTCAGCACGGGCAGCGGAAGGGGAGCGAGGTCCCACTTGCTCCACGAGGCCTGGTCGAGGTTCATGTGCTCGAAGGTGAACACCATGTTCAGCTCTTTGCGCGCCGGATCGGTGACGCGCTGGGCCACCTCGACGGTGGCGCCGGGCATCTCGCCGACGGTGATCAGGTTGTGCTCGTCCAGCCCCACCTCGCGGTTCATCTCGGCGAGGAACTCGTCCAGCCGAGGACCGTTGGCGATCTGGCGGAAGCTCGCGGCCTCCGCGTCGATGGGGCCGCCCGAAGTGAGTTCGGCCGGCTTGGAGATCAGGTTGATCACGTCCATCCGGAAGCCGTCGACGCCGCGCTCCACCCACCAGCGCATCATCGCGTAGACGGCCTGGCGCACGTCCTCGTTCTCCCAGTTCAGGTCGGGCTGACCAGGGCTGAAGATGCCGAGGTAGTACTCGCCGCTGGCCGGATCGTAGGTCCACGCCCTCGGGGCGAACGCGGCGTGACTGTCGTCGGGCTCGGCGCCAGGAGTGCCGGGCTCGTGGCCGGGGCGAGCGGGCCGCCAGTAGTACCAATCGCGCTTCGGCGACGCCGGGTCGCGCGACTCGACGAACCAGGCATGCTGATCCGAGGTGTGGTTGACCACCAGGTCCATCACCAGCTTGATGCCCCGAGCGTGAGCCTCGGCGATCAGCTCATCCAGATCCTCCAGGGTGCCGAAGAGCGGGTCGATGTCCTGGTAATCGGAGATGTCGTAGCCGTTGTCCACCTGCGGCGAGCGGTAGACCGGGGACAGCCAGAGCACGTCGACGCCCAGCTCCGCGAGGTAGTCGAGGCGAGAGGTGATGCCGGGAATGTCGCCGATCCCGTCGCCGTTGGAGTCCTGGAACGAGCGCGGGTAGATCTGGTAGACGACGGCAGAACGCCACCAGCCCTCCGGGCGTG
This sequence comes from Tessaracoccus caeni, assembly GCF_029211185.1. GTDB lineage: Bacteria > Actinomycetota > Actinomycetes > Propionibacteriales > Propionibacteriaceae > Arachnia > Arachnia caeni. The sequence goes on along the minus strand of NZ_JARGDO010000002.1, from coordinate 55,369 downwards.
CGGCCGTGCTGATGTCCGTGGTGGTGGTCATGGTGCTTTTCTCCTAAGAAGGGGGTCCGATACGACACAGATCCCTCTATGGTCCCGGGCGACGAGCCTTTCGGCTCGCCACCCGAGAATAGAGGGATCTGCGTCTGATTGTTGTCTCAGGGTTACTTGATGGCGCCCTGGGTCAGGCCCGACATCACCCAGCGCTGCGAGAAGATGTAGACGATGATGGCCGGGGCCATCGCCATCAGGTACGACGCGAAGCTCACGTTGTAGCTGTTGCTGAACTGGGTCTGGAAGATGCTGTTGACCACGGGGATCGTCTGCAACTCGGGGGTCGAGATGATCAGCGAGGGCATCATGAAGTCATTCCACGACCCGAGGAAGGCGAAGATGCCCACCGTCGCGGCCATCGGGGACAGCAGCGGGAAGATCAGCTTCCAGAACGTCTGCCACGTGGTGGCACCGTCCATGCGCATCGACTCCTCGAGCTCCAGCGGAATGGAGCGCAGGAAGGTGGTGAACAGCAGCGTGTTGAACGCGAGGCCGAACACGATGTGCAGCAGCGCGACGCCGGCGAAGTTGTCCAGCCCCATCAGACCGGTGAGGCGCACCTGCGGGAGCGCGACGACGGGGAAGGGGATGAACATGGCGGCCAGCAGATAGAAGAAGGAGTAGCGGAAGATCTTCTTGTCCCAGTTGCGCACGATGGCGTAGGAGGCCATCGATGCCACCAGGATCGCGCCCGCCACGGCGACCAACGTCACGATGGACGAGATCAGGAAGGCGCGCGGGAAGTTCGTCAGGCTCCAGGCCTCGGTGAACCCACTGACGCTGAACGGGCTCGGAAGGCTGAACGCGTTCAGATCGGTGGACTGCTGGGTGGTCTTGAACGCCATCGCGACGGTGACGTACAGCGGAACCAGGATGGTCAGTGACGCGATCAAGAGCAGGATGGTGGCGGTCCAGTTGGTCCGCTCCTGGCCCACCTTGCCGCGGACGGTGCCCTTTCCGTCTGTCTTGGGGATAACGACTGCAGCGCTCATGACTGTGAGGTTCCCTTGGTAAGGCGCAGCTGGAGCAGCGCGATGATGATCGTGATGATGAAGAAGACGGCGGCGTTGGCCATCTGGTAGGCGTAGTCACCGCCACCGAAGCCGGCGAAGATGGTGTAGGCCACCGATCGCGTGGCGACACCTGGCCCGCCACCCGTCAAGGCGACGATCTGGTCGTAGACACCCAGGTAGCCCTTGAAGCCCAGGATCAGGTTGATGCCCACGTAGCCGGCCACCAGGGGCAGGGTGATGTGGATGAGGTTCTTCCAAGGGGTTGCGCCGTCGATGGAGCTGGCCTCGTAGACCTCGCCGGGAACGGTCATCAGGCCGGCGATGTAGATCAACATCGTGCCGGGGATACCGCCCCAGACGGTGACGATCACGATCGCGAACCAGGCCCAGCTCTCGTTGGCCAGCAGGCTCTCCGAGAGGGTGTCGTTGCCGATCCACTTTCCGAACTCGGTGAGCGAGTTGTTGAACAGGAAGCGGAACACGTACGAGTAGATGATCGCCGAGATCACCATCGGGATCACGAAGATCGCGCGCAGCGCGTTGGTGAACTTGATCTTCGACGTGAGGCCGAGGGCGAGCATGAAGGAGATCACGTTCACCAAGATCACCGAGACGGTGGCGAACAAGAACGTGAAACCGTAAGAGGACAGGATGTTCTCGTCCTGGAACAGCGCGATGTAGTTCTTGAAGCCGATCCAGTCGTAGGTGCCGAAGCCGATCGAGTTGGTGAAGCTCATGGTGAGCCCCTCGATGGCCGGGTAAGTGATCAGAAGGGTGAACGCGGCGAGAGCCGGGAGCAGGAAGAACCAGTAGATCGGCTCCACGGTGCGTCGCTGCTGACGAATCTCCGGCTCAGCCGAGGAGTTCGCCCGTTGTGGGGTAGTCGTTGACATCTTTGTAACTCCTTCTGATCAGGCCCGGTAGGCGAGTCGGGCCCAGTCGCGGTCCATCTGCGCGAGAATGCCTTCCGCCGGCTGACCGAACACAATGGACTGGAGATAGTTGGCGGCCGGGATGTTGTTCGGAATGAACTGCGAGGCACCCATGTAGAACTTGCCCGAGTCGTAGTAGGGCTGCATTCCGACGATGCGCTCGTCGGTCACCGGCGGGGCATCCTTGGTGGTGCCGAAGCCGAGGAAGGCCGCGTTGTACGGATCCTGGATCTCCGGCTGCATCAGGTACTGGAGGAACGCCGTGGCACCCTCCGCCGCATCGGCCTGCTCGGGAACCCAGAGCGAAAGGTCGATGTTGACGCGAACCTTCAGGTCGTCGGGGTTGTCCGTGACGGGCATCGGGAAGGTGCCCAGGTCCTGGTCGGGGTTCGACTTCTCGAACTCACCGAACGCCCAGGGACCCTGCAGGATCATCGCCGCGCCATCGTTGGCGAACGCCGTGTTGCCGTCGCCGTAGCCGCGGCCGGCTGCGTCCTCGTTGACATACTTCAGGAGCTCCAGCATCTTCTGGGTGGGCTCCAGCATGGTCTTCTGGAAGGAGACCTCGGAATCGGGGCCGACATCGGCGCCGATCTCGTTCATCTTCTTGTAGAAGTCGGCCACGTCGACCATTCCGCCGACGGGGTAATCCCACCAGCCCTGGGCGATGGTCCAGGTGTCCATGAAGGTGCCGTAGAACGGCAGGACACCCTTGCCCATGAGGGTCTCGCAGACGTCGATCAGGGCGTCCCACGTGGTGGGCACCTCGACGTTGTTGGCTTCGAAGATCCGCTTGTTGTAGATCACCGAGGCGGCCATCGCGGAGTACGGCAGCACGCTGACGCGATCCTCGAACTGCGGGTACGACTTGGAGAGCTCGACGATGTCGTCGCGAATGGTCGCGGCCTCGGGGAGGCTCTTCAGGTCGGTGAGAGCGCCGCGCTCCATGAAGCGCGCCATCTCAAGGTTGTAGTTGAGCAGGCCCAAGTCCGGCGGGTTGCTGCGCACGAAGCTCGCCGACAGGTTCGTCGAGAGATCATGAAGGATCCGGTAATCCTTCTGAGATGCCGTGAAGTCGGCAGCCCACTGGCGGAACTGCGGCACGGCCTCGGGCTTCGAGGCGTAGAACGTCACGGTCTTGGCGGAGCCGGCCGAACAGCCGGTGAGCCACGGGATGGCACCGGCTGCGCCGACTGCGCCGGCCGCTTTGAAGAGGCTGCGCCGAGGCGGAGCCCATGAACTCAACCCGGCGCGCGCGTCGGGTGTGATGGGTGAAGGTTGAGGCACGTCGTCGTCCCTTTCCGTCTGTCTTTGACTGGACCAGTTTCTAAGAAAACTAAATTGAATCACCGTAGAAACGTGGGCTCAGTTAGGATGCCTCAGACAACGGGTACAGGTCAAGGGGGATGAAGCCGATGCAGTTCATCGACGTCGGCCTGCGTCATCGGGCAAGCACCTCCGCCGTGCTGGAGTTCGCCTGGGACGCCGGCGTCTTCCGCGCTGACCATGTGATGGCAGCCTGCGGCCTGACCCGGTCCACCACCTTGTCGGCGTTGGATACCTTGATCGAGATCGGGCTCATTCGCGAACTCGACAGCTCACCCGCCACCGGCACCCGACTCGGGCGGCCGGCCCGTCGTTTCGAACTGCGCGGCGACGCGGGGCTCGTCATCGGAGTCGATGCCGGCAACCGATACTTCACCGCCGTCGCTGCAGACTTGACCGGAGTCGTGGTGGCCAGGGAGAAGTTCGAGGTGCCCGGGCACTACGACGGCGCGGGGACGATCCGCGACGATCGTTCCTACCAGGAACGGCGAGACGCGGCCTTCCGCGCCATCGACGACGTGCTTTCGCAGGTGGGGCGCACGCGCAACGACGTGATCGCGGTGGGGGTGGGCATCCCCGCTCCGGTCGACGGTCAGGGCCGCTCGCCGTCCCACAGCGCGGGGTTCTGGCAGTACATGAACGCCGGACTGCAGGAGGCGCTCGCCCAGGTCTTCCCCGCCGTCCGGCTGGAGAACGACGCAGCGCTGGCCGCCGTCGCGGAGGGCACCCTGGGGGAGGCGAGGGGCTGCGATCACTTCGTCGCCATGCTGTCCGGCTTCCGGCTCGGTTCGGGGGTCTTTATGGAGGGACGCCTCGTGCGGGGTGCGCAGGGAGGCGTCGGCGAGCTCGAGGCCCTCCGCTACGTCGCCGACCTCGGCGGAACCTGGGGGCTCGGCGACCTCACGGTGAAGTGGATCCGAGCCGCCTTGGAGGACGGGCGGATACCCGCCGAGCATCCGTGGGCCGAGCTTTCGCCCGACGATCTGTCGACGCAGCGGCTGCTCGCCGACGCCCGGATGTCCGATCCGGTGGCGCGACCCCTGCTGGAGGAGCTGGGGGCGAAGCTCGGCTTGGTCTGCAGCGTGATCGCGCGTTTCTACGACCCGGAAAGAATCGTGGTGTGCGGCTCCATGGCCGGTGCCCTGGGCGAGGTGATCGAGATGGCGCAGCGTCAGCTGAGCGCCGAAGCCGAGTTGGAGGCGCCGGAGATCGTCGCCTCCGAGTTAGGCGGCGACGTCGTCTCGCTCGGCGCGGTGTCCGCAGCGCGAGAGGCCGCCCTCGAGATCGTCCTCCCGCTGCTCTCCGAACGAAACACTCTCTAGAACCTACGCTCTTCGAGGTGCGAGGCCGTTCGCGGCCGAGCCTCGAGGAGAGCGTGACGGCGTCTGGGGGCTGGTGGTCAGGTTTCGGTGGTCTCGTTCGTCGTGTTACGGATGGGGTCGCGGTTGCTGAGGTGCGAGCGGAGCGAGCCTCGAAGTGCCCGCCGCCGGCCGTGTTCCGGCGCTTCGCGCGGGCTCACGGCTTTTACGCCCACCAAACCCACTCGCGAACCCCATCCTCCACACGACTAAGTTCTTCGGCCGCCAGTCGCTCTTTTCGAGGCTCGTTCCTCGCACCTCAAAGAGCGTGATCTCTCCACACGACTCAGTTCTTCGGCTGCCGGTCGCTCTCCTCGAGGCTTCGGCTTCGGGGCTCGTGCCTCGCCCAGGGCCTCCGCACCTCGAAGAGCGTGGGGGATGACGGTCTTCGAGGTGCGAGGCCGCCCGCGGCCGAGCCTCGAGGAGGCCCAGCGTTAGATTCGCAGGAACCCCGCCATCAGTCCTTGCGCGCAGCCGCGCTCTTTTCGAGGCTTCGGCTCAGAGGGTGTGGTCGCCCCACTGCTCGATGGTCCAGCCATCGGCAAGGGAACCGTTCATCACGATCCAGTTGGTGTTGGGCAGCGGCTGAGCGATGGACTGGTCGATCGTCGGGACACAGGTGAGACCCCAGACGCGTAGTGCGGCGCCGTGGCTGACCAGGGCGGCGCACTCGTGGCCCGCGGACTCGATCTGGGCGATAGCTCTGGTGTAGCGCTCGATGAACTGGCGGGCCGTCTCGCCGCCTTCCATGCCGACGTCGAGATTGTCCGGCGCCCACGAGAACAGCATCTCGATGTACGGGCGCCAGTTGGTGCTCATCTCGTCGACGCCGGCGGCGATCTCCTGGAGCCCGTCGACCACCTGCACCTCCAGACCGCGTGCGGCAGCCAGCGGGGCGGCGGTCTGCTGCGCCCGGGTCAGCGTCGATGCGTAGACCGCCTCGATGGGCTCATGCGCGATCCGCTCGACCAGCTTCTCCGCCTGCGTCAGGCCCGTCTCATCGAGCGGTGCCCCCGGGTAGGCGGTGTCGAGCTCCCTGTTGACGTTGCTCTGGGTCTGTCCGTGACGGATGAGGATGAGGCGCATGACTCCCAGGCTATCGGGTGGCGCCGCAGTACTCCGCGCACCCCTTGCGTCCCCCGCCTCCCTCTTCCTTGAACCTCCCCGCCCGCCATACCGAAAATCGGCCACTGGCCGATTTTCGGTACAAGACCCAGGAAAATCGGCCAACGCCCGGTACGCGGTCGTCGGCGTCGTCGAAGTACTGGCCGATTTTCGGTACACGACCCGGGAAAATCGGCCAGTGGCCGATTTTCCGGGAGTGAGGGGGTCAGGGGAGGGGGAGGGTGAAGCCGGTGCCGCGGAGGCCGGTGGAGGTCAGGATGTCCTCGGTCTGGCCGCCCGAGTGGGTGAGCGACGAGCCGTGCACGGTGAGCTGGGTGCGGTGGTGACCCAGGGCCTCGGCGACGCGGGGCAGCAGGCGGTCCAGGGCGAACCAGACCACGCCGTCGTCCTGGACGGGGGTGAGTTCGGCGAACGGGATGCCCAGCTGCTCGGCGGCGGCCTTGGTGGCGTGGTGCATCCGGACGTGGTCGGGGTGACCGTAGCCGCCGTCGTCGGCGTAGCTCACCGCGAGTTCGGCTCGGTCGGCGATCAGGAAGGCCTTGACGTCGGCGATCACCTCGTCGAGATCCGCCGCGCAGAGCGAGCGGGGATCGGCATCGTCGGCGGGGCCCGCCAGGCCCTCTCGGATCCAGGTCATTCCGGAGTCGCGGTAACGACGAGGTTCCTCCGTCGCCCGCGCCGGGGGCGTGCCAAGGTAGGCGTGGCGCTCCACACCGATCACGTTGAGCGCGCCGGCCAGTTCGGCCTCTCGACGATGCTCCAGCTCGATGGTGCCTAGCAGGTGGGACAGCGGGCCGGGAACGACCTCGCCCATCTCTCCTCGGGTGGCGGTGAGGACCGAGACGTGGATGCCCTCGTCGGCGAGATGCGCGATCAGCGCGCCGGAGGCGAGGGTCTCGTCGTCGGGGTGGGCGTGCACGAAGCAGACGCGGCGGGTCAGTCGGGCGCCGATGGCGCGACGATAGGCGGCGGTGGTGCGCTCCGCCACCTTCGGCCAAGTCATGTCCTCGGCCCGCTGGCGACCGGTGGCACCCATCAGTGCGCGCCGCTCGTCGTCTGTCAGGAGACCGGTCAGCTCCTGGCCCCAGACGGCGGCATCGCGGGTGGGGATGAGCAGCCCGGTGTGGGTGTTGCAGATGGCCTCGGTGAGGCCGCCGGCAGCGGCCGCGAGCACCGGCACGCCGGAGGCTGAGGCCTCCAGCGCGATCAGTCCGAAGGTCTCGGAGAACGACGGCACCAGCATCACGCTGGCGTGCCGGATCACCTTCGCCAGCTCCGGTCGGTCGCGACCGGGCAGGAAGCGCACCGTCTCGGTGAGGCCCAGCTCGTCGACCAGGCGGTGCAGCTCGTCCTCGTAGCCGGCGAAGTCGGGTGAGGTCTGGCCGACGATCACCAGGTCTGGGCGGATCGCCTCCGGCACCTCGGCCAGGGTGCGGATGGCCAGGTCGGGGGCCTTCAGCGGCTGCAGCCGGGCGGCGAAGAGGACGTAGCCGGCGCGGATTCCGGGCTCGGGTGTCCAGCCCTGCTCCTCGCGAAGGGCCGGCCGGAACAGCTCGGTGTTGACGCCGGGTCGCACGATCGCGACCTTCTCCGGGTCGGCGTTGCAGCGGCCGATGGTGACGGCGGCCTCGTACTTGGACACCGCGATCACCAGGTCGGACTGCTCGGCGCACAGCACCTCGCCCGGCACCCGCGCCGGGGACTCCGGCGGCTCGCCGTCGTGCAACGGCGAATTGGGATGGGCGGCGACGGAGTGGAAGGTCATCACGTGGGGGATGCCGGCCTCGCGCGCCAGCGGGAGCGCGGCCACGCCGGACATCCAATGATGCGAGTGCACCACGTCGAAGCCGCGCAGCGTGCCAAGGTTGGTGCGGAATTCGTCGATGTACTGATCGATCTCGCTCTTGGGAAGGACGGCCGGCGGGCCAGCGTCGATCCGGTTGAGCACCAGGAGGTCGTCGAAGATCTCGGTGGCAGGCTGATCGGGATGAGAGCGCCGGGTGAAGAACTCGACGCGGTGGCCGGCCCGGACCAGCGCCCGGGCGAGCGCGCGGATCATCACGTTCATGCCGCCCGCGTCGGCGGTGCCGGCCCGGTCGAGCGGCGAGGTGTGCAAGCAGACGAAGGCGATGCGCAGGCTCATGCTCCGAACCTACTCGGATCGATGATGGCTCCGCGGTTTTTGGCCTCCTCGGAACTCCAATCTCGCTATGGGCTGAGATGGGTCTTGGTCAGTTCTTCGGCGTCTAAACCGGAAAATCGGCCATTGGCCGATTTTCCTGACTAGACACCGAAAAATGGGCCATTGGCCGATTTTGCGGTGTCTGGGCTGAAGAATCGGCCAGAACCTGGGTGCGGAGCCGGGCAGACGGGTTGGGGGGCGTCAGCGGAGGGGCGGGAAGTCGTCGAGGCTGAACACCGACTCCACGGGCACGTCGAAGTAGCGCGCGATCCGCAGCGCCAGGTGCAGCGACGGCGCGAACTCGCCGCGCTCCAGATAGCCCATCGTCTGGTAGTGAATGCCCAGCGCCTCGGCCAGCTGACGACGAGACACCCCGCGATCGGCCCGGAGCACCGCCAGCCGATTGCGGACCTGCTCGTCGGGCTTCGGGCTCACGCGTACCCCTGGGCGGCCAGGCGATCGCGGGCGGCCATCAGCGCGCCTACGGTTTCGCGGCGGATGCCCCGTCGCAGCACCCGCGGTGCCAGGGCGTAGGCGACGATGGCCCACGCCGTCATCACGCCCAGGCCCAGGAGGGGCTGGAAGGTGCCCAGCAGTTCGGCGGTTCCCGCCTCGGCAGGCAGCAGCGCCCAGCGCGCGATGTGCGCGCTCCAGTAGAACGGCGTCGCTCCGACCACCCACTGCAGTGCTTCGGGGTAGTAGGTGATGGGGAAGACGGTGCCGCTGGCCGCATAGAGGGCGAAGAAGACCAGCATCGCGATCGTCAATCCGGCGGTGGTTCGCGTCAGGGTTCCGGCCATGATGCCCAGAGGAAGGAAGACGAAGTACGACGCCAGGAGCACCGCGACGAGGGCCGCGACCTGCAGGACGGAGGCCGGAATCAGCGAGGGGAAGGCGATGAAGGTGCCTGCGGCCATCACGCCCGCGGTGAACAGCATGTACAAGCCGACGGAGAGCGTCTTGCCGAAGACCCAGGACCGGATGCCGTCAGGCACCATCCTGAGGCGCAACAGGGTGCCCTCGGTGCGTTCGGTATACATCTCGCTCATCACACCGAATGCTGCCATGGCCCCCGAGACGCCGAGCATGCCGGCCAGGGCGAAGGCCGCGCCGAGGATGTCGGTCGCGTCGTAGTTGGTGCTGCCCAGCACGAACCACACCACCACGACCGAGATGATAGGTCCAATCACCGTGGCGAGGAACGACGGGGTGAGGAAGTTGATCCGGAGCTCGGTCTTGGCCTGTAGCCAACCGGCGCGGAGCCAGGGGGTGCTGCTCATCGTGATGCCTCCTCGTCGATCAGGTTCTTGTGGGAATCGGGGTTGGGGTCGACCAGGGCGAGATAGGCATCTTCCAGGCTGGTGCGACGCACCTCCAAGCCGGTGACGTCGTCGCGGAGAAGGTCGCGCACGAAGGCCTCAGGCGCCGTCGTGACGTGAACGTGGTGCGCTCCGTCGGCGTTCCACGTGATCTCGACGTTGCTCTCCACCTGACGGCGCAGCTGGTCGGGCGAGCCCTCGGCGACGATCGTGCCGCGGTTGAGGATCAGGATGCGGCCCGCCAGGCGGTCGGCCTCGGCGAGATCGTGAGTGGTGAGCAGGAGTGCAGTGCCGGTGTCGATCTGGTCGGCCACGATGTCGTGCACGGCCCGCTTGGCAACGGGGTCGAGGCCCGTCGTAGGCTCATCGAGGACGAGCAGATCGGGACGTGCGATGAGAGCGGCGGCCAGATCGAGCCGTCGTCGGAGGCCACCCGAAAGCGTGACCAGAGTTTTGTGGGCGTGCTCATGAAGCTCGAAGGCATCCAGCATCTCGTCGACGCTGCGCAGCCGTGGGCCTTCTGGATAGTGAGCATGGATCCAACGCAGGAACTCGTGGACGCGCCATTTGGGCCGGTCGCGTCCCTGCTGCACGACCATGCCGACGCGGGAGCGCCAGGAATCGCCGCGCTGGGACGCCGGATCGACCCCGAGCACCTCGACGGTGCCGCCGTCGCGGTCGACGAAGCCCATCAGGATCTCGACGGTGGTGGTCTTGCCCGCGCCGTTAGGCCCCAGAAGGGCGACGGCCTGACCGGGCTGGAGAGCGACGTCGATCCCGTCCAGGACCGTCGTGTCGCCGTAAGTCTTGCGGATGCCGGCTGCTCTGATCGCGGTCAAGGCTCCTCCTTGGGGTAGCGTCAAGACGATAGAATGTAGCATAACTGCTACATTTCGCAGCATCAAGACTGCTCGTCTCTTGGGTGTTAGGCGATGGTCGACGCCCCGCCAGCCTCCGTCGCCGGGGGTTCTGGCCACTTTTGCGCCGTCTGATGCCGAAAATCGGCCACTGGCCGATTTTCCGGGAATGCGGGAATGGGGGAATGCGGGAATGGGGGTCGGGGTGGGGTGGTGGGGGGTCTGGGGTCACGAGTTCGGGCACTGCCCGGTGGGCAGGGGGCACGTAGGATGCAGGGATGTTCGTGAAGGTGTGCGGGTTGGACACGGTGGAGACGGCGAGGGTGGCGGTGGAAGCCGGTGCCGATGCGGTGGGCGTCGTGATGAACCGGACCAGCCCGAGGCGGCTGACTGAGGAGGCAGCGTCGGAGATCGTGGCCGCGGTCAAAGGGTTTGCGGAGGGTGCCGTCGAGACGGTGTTGGTGGTCAACGACATGCCTGCCGAGGACGCAGCCCTGACGGGCAACCGGTTGGGCGTCGACGTCGTACAGCTGCACGGCACCTACACGCTCGACGACTTCCGGGTCGCCCTCGGCTTGTTCAACGGGCGGGTCTGGAGGGCGACGTCGTTGTCCACCGATCCCGACCTCACCGTCGGCGCCTACGGCGAGACCCGGCTGCTGCTGGACGCCCCGCTGCCCGGTTCAGGTGAGCGGTGGGATGTCTCGGCGCTCGACGGGCGCACCCCCGAGGGAGAGTGGCTGCTGGCCGGGGGATTGAACCCGGACAACGTCGCCGCCATCATCGCCGCCGCCCAACCGTGGGGGGTGGATGTGTCGAGCGGGGTGGAGTCCGCGCCTGGAGTGAAGGACCACGCCAAGGTCCGCGCGTTCGTCGCCGCCGCGAAGAGCGCCGACGAGTAGCTGACGCCGTCGCGGTTTGCGGTCGTCGGCGACGCCCTGATATGTTTATCGCCGGGTCAGAGATGGCCCGATGCGCGAGTGGCGGAATGGCAGACGCGCCGGCTTCAGGTGCCGGTGCCCGCAAGGGCGTGGAGGTTCAACTCCTCTCTCGCGCACAAACGGAAGAACCCCGGCTGAGGCCGGGGTTCTTCGCTTTCTGTAGAGGTTGGTTATCCTTCGTGGAACCCTCTTGTGTAAGCGTGGAGAAGTTCGTTAGCCGATGCTCTTCTCGCGTGTTGTGGTAGAAGCGACCGGGTTCTCGGCGCGAGAAGGATGTCGCTTATCACGGAGGCTCGGTCGGCGGTGAAGAGGGCTCTGCTGTTGCGGCCGAAGCGGTAGGCGCCGGCCAGGCGGATGTCGTGGTCGGTGGCGGTCAAGCTATCTGGGTCATCCCAGGTCTCGTCGGCGTATAGGCCCTCCGAACCGGCTTCAAGCAGGGCGATGAGGTCAACAGCATCCTTGGGATCGTCGACGTGGCGGTCATGCCACGCCAGTACCTTGAGCGCGCACTGGGCCTCGATAGATGCGACTTCCAGGACAAGATCTCGCCTAAGGAGGACGGTCTCGGGCGATGAAGCGGCTTCAGGTATTCCGATGGTGTTGAGGACGCTTCCGTCGCTGAACTCGATGGTTGTCGCGTCTTGCCCGGTCGGGATGGGGAGCACGTCGATCGCTACTCCGTCTATCTGGAAAGCGTGATTACCGCCGCGTCGAGGAACAAGGTCTCGGGTGAAAAGGTCGAACCCCTCGGCCGCAACCACGATGTCCACATCGTGCGTGATGCGTGGCGGCGTGTGCCCCAGGGGTAGGTATACGACGAGGTCGCGCGCAGTCGCGCCGATGAGGATCCAGTGCAGCCCCGTCGTCGCCCCCAGTGTCTGGAGCGCGCGCAGGGTGTCGGTCGGGACGAAGGTCTCAGTCGTCGAAGATAGATCGAAGGATCGGGTCATTGGTGAGCCAGTTTCGTGCGACGGTGTCTGTGCGGGGATCGAGGATACTCGCGATGTCCGCGTAGACGACTGGAGAGGGGGCTAGGACGGGCAGTCCGGCGGTGATGTCCTCGAGCGCTGAGGTCCAGATGGCCTGCCGGAGGCTGATGGGGCCGTGGGGGTCGCGGCGAAGCCGGGCCGCACGGAGCAGCTCGGGGTTGGGGGCGTCGAGGTATAGATCAGCGGTGGCGGGGCGGATGTCGGCTCCTCTCGCAAAGGCGGCAAGTTCTCCCGACAGGACGACCGGGATCTCCGCCAGGCGTTCCGGCAGCGTCCGTACGGCAAACTCACTGGTGTACCGGCCCAAGATGAGCGACTCGCGTGCCGTCGTGAATTCCGCCACCCACCCTTCGAACAGGCTTCGCCAGCGTCGGCGGTTGTTTGCGGACGGGTCTTCTTGGGGTGTGCGCTCGAGCCCGCTGGTAAGTAGTTGGCGCCGCACTCTGTGAGTAGTCCCCACTGATGCCATGGTGTGGGATTGCAGCTCCCTGACGGGCGCATGGATGAGGGCGGGCCTGGTGAGGACCGCCAAGAGCACGGGAAGACTCGCCTTGGTGAAGAGTCTCGACGGCTGCCTGTCGGTATGGATGGGTCGGAACCCTTCGAAGTGGATCCTGAGGCCCTGGCCTGTAATGAACGCATTTCCGGCGGCGTCCGCGTAGTTCAGCCCCTTCCTGCGGAGCAGATCTCCTACCGTCGTGGTGATGTGATCCGACACGACGAGCGTGTTGGGGGTGAGGTTAGGGCGAAGAAGATCGACCGTCGATGGGCGCAACTGCGCTCTGACCTCAAGGGGCATGTCTATTGCGATGTCGTCGATGCGCACCCGGGCGAGGCCGTGTGCCTCCGGGTGGGTGGCTTCTGGTGGCAGATCGAACTCTGCCTCTATGTCCCGCTGGGACAAGGCGTGCTGCACTTTCCCGACCAGCTCGTCTACGCGGGTGTTCAGAAGTGACATATGTTCATGTTACGTGAACAGTGGAAAGAAATGAACAGGTGGGGACGTGTCGCAGTAGCCGTATGATCGCCGCACCTCAGAAAGCGCGGAGGCATGTCACGCCTTGCGGCGCACCAACTCTGCGATCGCGAGGGGAGCGAAGGGTGAGGTGCAGTTGGGCGGGGTGGGGTAGTCCTTGAGCACTTCCAGGCGCTCCCCGATGCCGACCGCGCGCTCGCGCAGTTCCGGGTTCTCGACGCCGATCTGGGTCAGCGCCCAGTTCATCGCCCACTGCAGCCGGTGGTGCGCGTCCTTCATCTCTGCCTCGATCACGTCGAGCAATCCGGGCTGGTCCAGGCCGTCGGGCTTCTTCGCGACGCGCTCCGCCGTGAGCGCCCAGCCGGCGCTGGCCACCACAGGGTCGGCGTCGTCGATCCAGCGCAGCCGCAGCGCCTCGGCGTGGGGACCCTTGGAGACGACGTAGCCCACCAGCCAGTCGTGCACCTTGGGGCTGCGCGCCTCCCGCAGCATCGCGTCCAGTTCGTCCGCCGTGAACTCGCGCGGCCGGCAGATCAAGAGGGCGACCAGCCGGGCGGCGGAGTCGCCGTTGGCCCAGAGTTCGCGCGCCAACGGCTGGTTCTTCTTCAGCTCCTTGGCGACGGCGCGCAGCTTCGTCAGGTTGACACCATGATCGTCGCCGTGACGTTCGTTGACGGCGCGGATCTTCGGATCCTCGAGCGCGGCCAGCTCGGCGAGGACGGCGTCGACGGTGGGCTCAGGCATGGCGATCTCCAGTCAGCTGGTGGGAGGCCAGTTTAGGCTGCGAAGCAGGATGTCATGACGGGCCCCACTAGAAGGCCTTGCGGCGCGCCGAATCCGCCGTGGCGACGGGGATTTCGGCTTCCACCCGCCAGCCTGGCTGCGCCGTCGGCCCGGCGTCGAAGCGTCCGCCGAGCTCTGCGACGCGCTGACTCAACCCGGCCAACCCATGGCCGCCTCCCGGCACGAGGCGTGGCACGCTCGCGCCGGAGCCATGGTCGGTGACGCTTGCCCTCACCTTCCTGCCGTCGGCCTCGATCAGAACCTCGACGGTGTGCCCGGCCGCGTAGCGCAGGGCGTTGGTGAGCCCCTCCCTCACCACCCGATAGACCAGATGTGTGACGGAGAGAGGGAGTTGGTCGACAGGCCCGTCGATCCGGTAGTGAGCATCCAATCCGCTGGCTCGGGAGCGTTCGACGAGCGCGTCGACCAGGCTGAGGTCTCCCTCGGGCTCGCCGCCGGCCAGCATGTCCCCGAGCCGCCGGAGATCCCGCTCGCCCGCCCTGGCTGCGCTCGCGATCGCCACCAGAGCCGCGTCGGCTCGCTCCGGATCCCGGCCGGCCAAGCGCTGCCCGGCCGCCGCCTGGATCACCATGACGCTCAGCGCGTGGCCCACCAGGTCGTGCAGCTCGTCGGCGATCCGGGAGCGCTCGTGCCGCACCGCGATCTCGGCGTACAGCTCCCGCTCGGCGTCCACCTCGTCGAGCCGCGACCTCAGCCTGCGCTCCGCCTCGCGCTTGCGGCCCAGCATTGCGCCCATCACGAAGGGCGGCACGCTGAACACGAGGGCGGCCACCGCGTTCTCAGGCGCGGGCGCGATGACGAGGACGCCCAGGTAGGCGGCCCCGCCGACGGCGGCTAGCCAAACCAGCCGGCCGGCGGCGCCGAGGCCGAGTAGCGCGAACCCCAGCACGTCGAGCACCGCCGATCCCTCCGGTCGCACCAGGTCCACCGCCGGAGCGAGCGCCAGAGCCAGAACCCCCGCGGCCAAGGCCCAGCGATCAGAGCCGCGGGGCATCGTCGAACTCCTGTTCGGGTGCGGCGTCGAGCCCGCCGACGATCCGCCGCATCTCCTCGAGGGCGTGCCGGCTCTGCGCCTCCAGCGACGCGAAGGAGGCGCGCAGCTGCTCGGCAGGCAGCCCACGCGAGGCCTCAGCTTCGGTGGCGAGGAGGCCGAGTCGTGAGCTGACCGCCTGGTCGATCCGGTGCGTCACCAGGGCCCGGTCGGCGGCCACCTCCAGGGCGGCCCGCTCGTCACGCAGCACCCGCAACTCCTCCGTGCGGACGGCCAGCTCCGCGATCGCGGCGGCCCGCCGTCCGGCGAGGAGGCCAAGCACCGCGGCCGAGGCGAGCGCGATCAGGCACAACGGCAGGGGCACCAGGCCCGTGGTGGCGTCGCGCACGAGAACGACGAACACCAGCACCACTCCGGCCAGCCACGCGGCCACGGCGCGCCATCCCCGTTCGTGCGCGCCGGCGAGATAGACCAGCAGGAATGCCAAGGGCAGGCCCACGCCGCAGCGGGTCACCCATCCGAAGACCAGCACGTGGACGCCCATCGCCGCGGTGCACGCGACGGTCACCTCCAGCACGCCCCGCCGCCACCACAGCAGCGGGAGCAGCGCGAGCGCGAACAGCGGGATCATTCCCCACGACCGCGAGCTGGGCAGGTGCACCATGGTGCCTCGGGCGAGCTCGATGGCCAGCTCGTCGGGGTTGGAGAGGATGGTGCCGAGCATCAGGACCGCCCCCACCATGACGAACACCGTTGTCAGCACCCAGTCGGAGGCGCGCACGCCCGACAGGGGCCGGAGTGCCCGGCCCCCGCGGAGGAGGTGCGTCGCAGCGTCCATCACGTGTCCTCGGCCTGTCCTCAGCCTGCCTGGTTGACGCTCAGCGTAGGCGCCGGCCGGGTCACCGAGGCGGCCGTGCGTCGCCGGGCGATCGCGTCGACGACGAGCCCAGCCGCGTAGCCGAGGACGGCCAAGCCGAGGGCGATGGGCAGGGCGCCGCCCATCAGGCCGGTCGGGCTGGAGATGCCGCCGGTGGAGGCGTCCTTGAGCAGGATCACGACGATCGAGCCGACGATGCCGGCCCCGCCGATCAGGTGGCGCGGCCACGTGCCCCCGAAGCGGGCGATCGCATAGGCGTAGGCGGCCATCAGTGGCAGCCCGAAGCCGCACCGCGTCACCCAGCCGAAGGCCGGGAGGCTGAGCGCCAGCACCACGAAGGTGATCGCGAGCGCCGGGAGCACCGAGCTCCGGCGCCACAGGATGGGGATCACCGCGGCGATGAACACCGGAATCAGCAGCGGGGATTGCGTGTCGAGCGGATGGGCCAGCGCGGAGCCGGCAAGGGCGGTGACGTTCTCGATGCCGATCAGCACGGCGACCGCGGTCAGCAGCCCGGTGAGCACATAGTCGGTGGGGCGAAGGGTGCGCATGATGTCCTTTCCGCCGGGCCCCCTCGGGTCCGGCGCCATGGCATCAGTCCACGCCGACGAGGGCCTCGTCTGCGTCCTCCCTCAGGACGATCATCCGGCGCGGTCTCATCCTCAAGGAGGACGCTCGTGACCGAGCAGACGGGCGAGAATGGCGGTGTGATCAGGGTGCTCATCGCCGACGACCAGGAGCTGGTGCGAACCGGCTTCCGGGTGATCCTCGAGGCCGAGGGCGACCTCGTCGTGGTGGCAGAAGCCGCCAACGGGGCGGAGGCCGTGCGTCTGGCTGCGCTCGAGAAACCCGACGTGGTGCTGATGGATATCCGGATGCCCGAACTCGACGGGCTGGCCGCGACGGAGCAGATCCGCCGGCAGCCCGATGCGCCGACGGTGGTGGTGCTGACCACCTTCGACCAAAACGAGTACGTCTACCGCGCCTTGCGTGCCGGGGCGGCCGGGTTCCTGCTGAAGGACGCCCCGTCAACCAGGCTGATCGCCGCCGTGCGGGCCGCCGCCACCGGCGACTCGCTGATCGAGCCCTCCATCACGCGGCGCCTCGTCGAGCGATATGCGACGTCGGCTCCGGCCGGGCCGCCGCCCCGGCTGTTGGTGCTCACCGAGCGCGAGCTCGACGTGTTGCGCCTGGTGGCGTCGGGAATGTCGAACGCGGAGATCGCCGCCGAGTTGGTGCTCGGCGAGACGACCGTCAAGACCCACGTCGCGCACATCCTGCTGAAGCTGGGCCTGCGCGATCGGGTGCAGGCGGTCGTCGTCGCCTACGAGTCGGGCTTCGTCGGGGTCTCGTCTATGGCGTCGCCCCCGTCAGCAGGCCCAGGTCGCGGACCAGCACCCACATCTGGCCGAGGCTGGTGACGGTGTCGTCGCGCAGATCACCGAAGGTGGCGCGGAGATCGGCCAGCGCGTCTGCGTGGCGTTTGCTCCAGCGCCCCACCCGCCGGGCGGCGTCCTCGTCGTCGGCCATGGCCAAGGCGTCGGCGGTCAGCTCCAGCGCCAATCGGTAGACGTCCTGCCTCAGGGCCGACTTCGCCACCGCATCCCAGCGGTTCTCCCCAGACAGCTTCGACAACATCTCGAGGAGATCGTCCAGCCGGATCGCCTCGGCCAGGTGGAGGTAGCCGCGGGCGACGAAGGCCGGGTCGGCGTCGAGCTGCCGCGCCAGGTCGGCGACGCCGAGGAAGGCGACGCTGTCCAGCAGCCCTGCGACGCGGTCCGCGAGCACGTCGGGCACGCCCTCGTCGCGAACCTCCCGCCGGCGCTCCTTGAAGCGTGCCAGAGCGGCCTTGTCGTACAGGCCGAGCACCGTCGCGGAGAGCCGTCGCACGGTCTCGCGATAGCGGGTGATCTCGGTGCCGATGTCGGCGACGGCCGACCGCCGGGACAGGAGATACCGCGCGGTGCGGTCCAGCAGCCGCCGGAATTCGACGTAGAGCCGGCACTGCGTCGTCGTCGGCACCACTCCGTCGAGTTCTTCGACGGCGGCGACGAAGCCGCGCAGGTCGAACGCCTCGCGGGCGATCACGAAGGCCTTGGCCACCTCGGCCAGCCCGGCCCCGGATTCCTCCATGGCGCGATGGGTGAAGGTGATCCCGCCGCGATTGACGACGGAGTTCGCGATCCGGTTGGCGATGATCTCGCGGCGCAGCGGATGGCTCCGCAGGGCTTGGGTGAAGCCGCGCAGGGGAGCGGGGAAGTACTC
Organism: Tessaracoccus caeni; assembly: GCF_029211185.1. Lineage (GTDB taxonomy): Bacteria > Actinomycetota > Actinomycetes > Propionibacteriales > Propionibacteriaceae > Arachnia > Arachnia caeni. The sequence goes on along the minus strand of NZ_JARGDO010000002.1, from coordinate 37,372 downwards.
CTCGAGCTCCGTCTCGAACCACGGGTCGTCGGGCACGGAGGACGCGAGCAGCGCGTCCTTCAGCGCCATCTTGGCGTGGGCGACGAGGACGGAGAACTCAGGTGAGGTGAGGCCGCGCCCCTCCTTCTCGCGGCGTTCCAGTTCCGCGGTGCTGGGCAGCGCTTCCAAGGCCCGGTCGAGGCCGCGGTGCTGCTCCAGCCAGGTCATCAGGCGCTCGTGCGAGCCGAGCATCGCGTCGCCGAGGTGACGGGCGTTGCTGAGCAGCACGTTCTGCTCGTAGTTGGTGCGCAGCACGCTGGCGGCCACGTCGTCGGTCATTGAGCGCAGCAGTTCGTCGCGCTGGCGGCCGGTCATCTGACCGTCGGCAACCAGGCTGCCGAGCAGGATCTTGATGTTGACCTCGTGGTCGGAGCAGTCGACGCCCGCGGAGTTGTCGATGGCGTCGGTGTTGATGCCGATGCCCAGCTCGGCGGCCTCGACGCGTCCGAGCTGGCTCGCGCCCAGGTTGCCGCCTTCGCCGACGACGCGGCACCGCAGTTGCGCCGCGTCGATCCGCACGGCGTCGTTTGCTCTGTCTCCGATGTCGGAGTGCTGCTCGGAGGAGGCCTTGATATACGTGCCGATGCCCCCGTTCCACAGCAGGTCGACCGGGGCGGCCAGCACCGAGCGGATCAGCTCGGTGGGGGTGAGCTGCGCGACGTCCCCCAGGCCGAGCGCGTCCCTCATCTCCGGCGTGACCGCGATCGTCTTGGCCGACCGCGGGAAGACACCGCCGCCCTTGCTGATCAGGGCCCGGTCGTAGTCAGCCCACGACGAGTACGGCAGCGCGAACAGGCGCCGGCGCTCGGCGAAGGAGGCCGCCGGATCGGGGTTGGGGTCGACGAACACGTGCCGGTGATCGAAGGCTGCGATCAGGCGGATGTGAGGGCTGCTCAGCATGCCGTTGCCGAACACGTCGCCGCTCATGTCGCCGATGCCGACGACGGTGATGTCGGTGCTCTGCGGGTCGACGCCCAGCTCGAGGAAGTGGCGTTTCACCGACTCCCACGCGCCCTTGGCGGTGATGCCCATGCCCTTGTGGTCGTAGCCGGCGGAGCCGCCCGACGCGAAGGCGTCGCCCAGCCAGAAACCGTGCTCCGCCGAGACCTCATTGGCCAGGTCGGAGAAGGCGGCGGTGCCCTTGTCTGCCGCTACCACCAGATAGCTGTCGTCGCCGTCGTGCCTGACCACGCCGTCGGGGCCGACGGTGCGCCCCTGCACGCGGTTGTCGGCGACGCTGAGCAGCGAGCTGACGAACTCGCGGTAGGCGGCTCGTCCTTGGGCGAGCCAGGCGGCGCGGTCGCGCTGTGGGTCGGGCAGGCCCTTGGGGAAGAAGCCGCCCTTCGCGCCGGTCGGCACGATCACCGCGTTCTTGACCATCTGCGCCTTGACCAGGCCCAGTACCTCGGTGCGGAAGTCGTCGCGCCGGTCCGACCAGCGCAGGCCGCCGCGCGCCACCTTGCCGAAGCGCAGATGCACGCCCTCCAGGCGAGGGCTGTAGACCCAGGTTTCGATGAGCGGCCGCGGTGCCGGCAGATGCGGCACCCGTTGCGGGTCGAGCTTGAACGCGATGGCGGCGCCGGTGCCGTCGAGCTGGTAGAAGTTGGTGCGCTCGCCGGCGCGGATCACCGCGAGGAAGGCCTGGATCATCCGGTCGTGATCGAGGCTCGGCACGTCGGCGAGATCGGCGATCACCGCATCCGCGAGGGCCTGCTCCCGTTCCGGGTCGACGACGTCGCCCGGCCGGAAGCGGGCCTCGAACACCTCGACGAGCCGCCGGGCGAGCCCGGGATTCTCGACGAGCGCCGCCACGAGGGAGCCCGTCGAGTAGTGCATCGTCTGGCGCAGGTAGGCGGCGATCATGCGCAGCACCACCACCTGCTTCCAGGTGAGATGGATCGAGCCGATCAGCTGGTTGAAGCCGTCGCTCTCGGCGCGCCGTTCCCAGACGGCGAGGAACGCGGGCAGGAAGCCGGCGTCCGGATTCCCGTTGCCCGAGAGCCACCAGTCCTCGCTCCGCGCCGTGACGCCGAAGTCCAGGATGTGGCGCACCGTCCCGTCCTGAGCCTGGAGCCGGTGGGTGCGTTCGTCGGTGACGGCCAGCCCGAAGTCGAGCAGCAGCGGAAGCACCTCGGTGAGCCCTAGCGCACGGTCGCAGTAGAGGCGCAGCCGACGCTCGCCCGGTTTGGCATCCATCTCCTGGTAGAGGCCCGCGCGCACCCCGTGCGTCAGCTCCTCCAGCTGGCGGATGTCCGTGGCCGCCTTGCGCGGCGGATGCATCGCCTTGTAGGCCTCGTCCAGCCCCGCTCGCCAGCGCGTGATCAGACGGGCGGCGTCGAGCTCGCCGAACTCGGCCACCATCGCGGCCTGCCAGTCGCCGTCCCAGGTCTGCACCGCTTGTCGCAGCCAGTCCTGCACGTCGTCGAGGTCGACGGTGGGCAGGGCCTCGCTGGCATCGCGCCGGATGACGTAGTGCACCATCGCGAGTGCGGAGTCGTCGACGCGCGCGGTGTAGTCGACGCTGGTGCCCTGGAACGAGCGCATCAGGATGTCCTGGATGCGCAGCCGCACGTCGGTGTTGTAGCGGTCGCGGGGGAGCAGTACGAGACAGGAGGTGAAGCGCCCGTAGACGTCGGGCCGCACGAACAGCTGGGTCTGCCGCTGGTAGCGCGAGGCGACGATCCGGGTGGCCACGTCGGTGAGGTAGTCGACGTCGCCCTGGAACACCTCGTCGCGCGGGTACGACTCGAGCACGCTGATCAGGCGCTTGCCCGAATGGCTGTCGCGAGCGAAACCACTTCGTTGCAGCACGCTTTTCACCTTGGCGGCTGTGAAGGGGATGGAGCGCACCGACGCCTGGTAGACGTTGGAGGTGAACAGCCCGATGAAACGATGCTCGCCCACGATGGCGCCGTCGTCGCCGACGATCTTGACACCGATGTAGTCGAGATAGGTCGACCGGTGCACCAGCGAGCGGGCATTGGCCTTGGTGATCAGCAGCAGCTGCCGTTCGGCGGCCTTCTCCGCGACGACCCCGCGCAGTTTCCGGCGAGGCGTGCCGGAGTCGCCGCGCATCAGGCCGAGGCCGCTGCCGGGCACCTGGTCGAGGGTGTCGTCGTCGCGGTTGTAGGCGTAGCGCCGATAGCCGAGGAAGACGAAGTGGTCCTCGATCAGCCAGTCGAGAAGCGCCTGCACCTGCCGTCGTTCCGCCTCGGGGATGGCGGCCGGCCCGTCGGCCAACGACGTCGAGATCGCGGAGGCCTGATGCAGCATCGGAGTCCAGTCGGCCACCGCCGTCGCAACCTCGGCGAGGATGAACCGGATCCGATCGACGAGGGCTTCCAGGAGATGCGGGTCGGGCACGCGGGGCAGCTCGATGTGCAGCCACGACTCTGGAATCCCGTCGTCGCCGAGGCCGGTGAGCACGCCGTCGTCGTCGCGTCGCACGCTGAGCTGCGGATGCAGAAGGAGACGAACGGTTTGATGCTGGCGGTCGAGTTCGGCGGTGACGGAGTCGACGATGAAGGCGGTGTCGTCGGTGACCACCTGGATCACGGTGTTGCCGGTGGCCCAGCCGTGGGTGTCGACCTGCGGGGTGAACCCGGCTACCAGGATCTCGCCGGGGAGGCGTGTGCGTCCTAGAGCAAGGTGGCTGAGCAGGGCACCGCGGATGTCGTCGGGATGCCGTTTGGTGAGTTCCTCCGTGAGGACGTGCTGGTGATAGGCGGTGATCAGCTCATGCGCGTCGATCGGATCGGACGGCAGGCCGACGGCGGCCTCGCCGAGTAGCGAGCTGCGTCGCTCATCGAGAACAGTCATGGTGCTTCGGCGCTCCTCGGATGCGCAGCCGCCGTATGGGGCGCTGCTGTGAACTGATCTGTTTCCAGTGTCCTACAGAGTTCCCGGTCGCGAGTCAATGGGATAGCCCTATGCCCCTCTCTTTCTCAAGAGCCGCGCACAGATCTGCCTCTACGCGAAGGCCTCGCTATGCGGGAGGTCGAGACGCATGCGCAGATTTGTGCACGCGCCGGACGGCTGGGGCGCGTCGGTAGCCTGTGGCCATGGACTCTCGACTGCTGCAGCGCGACATCTGGGCCGGCCCGCTGGAAGAACTGCGCGCAGGTTTACCCGAGCGCGCGGTGACGGCGGAGATCTCGGGCACCCTGAGCCGAGGTTCCTTCGGCTGCAGCGAGGTGTGCCGCACATCACTGGGGGAGACGTTCTACCGCGAGCGGGGCGAAGGCTACAGCTCGATGGATCTGCTCCGCGCTGTGAAGGAGTACGCCGACAACACCTCGGTGGGCGTCTCCGTGACGGTGGACCGGTATGCGGCACCGAAGGTGGTGCTCTACGAGATCCCGGGCGACGGGTCGGTGAGCACCGGAGGGATCGGGGCGCCGATCGGATCGGTGGTGCTGCGACCCGGTGCGGTGCCCGAGCCCTACCGCCGGCTGCCCGCCCGGTACCCGTCCCACTGGGACTCGACGATGGATCCGGCCTGGGTGTCGAATGTCGTGCGGCAGTGTCTGCCGGAGGCCCGGGGCATGACGCCTCAGCAGATCCAGGAGTGGGAGCGGCGCACCAACTGCATGCTGCCCCCGGATGTGCGCGCGATGTACGAGGCGGCCACGAGCGGCGACCTGATCAAGCCCGTCGTGCCCGGCGACCCGGACTCGGAGGACGACGACAGCCGCTACCTGATGCGTCTCTTCCCGCTCGGACAGGACGATGAGTATTGGAGCCCTGAGGGTCGTTTCCTTGCCTGGCAGTACGGCGCTAGCGAGGTGGCCGGGCCCGACCCGACGGGCCGCGTCCAATCGCTCGCCTTCTCTCCGGCCTGGGTGCCGCTCGGCGACGACTGGGGCGGCAACTACTTCGTCTCCGATCTCGCGCCCGGGCCGAACGGCCGCATCGGGCAGATCCTCTTCGTCGACCACGAGACCAACTCCGGTGCCAGCTGGGTGGCGCCGTCGCTGACGGCCTTCCTGGCCAACCCGCCCAGCAGCTATGAGATGCTTCCCGCTGCCGGCGTGCTGAAGGTTCGCCTCGGCGGCAGCGACCGGGACATCGCCGGCGCCGTCACGCCGGAGACGGAGGTGCTGATCGTCAACCGGGTCGACCAACCGGTGGACCTCGCCGTCCTCGCCGGGCATCCGAGGCTGCGCACGGTGGAGGTCGATCCCGGCCGGGCCACCGGGATCGACGTGGTGCAGCAGCTGCCCGCGCTGGAATACCTGGCGGTCGACGTACCCACCTGGCGTTACTTGCTCGACCGTGACCTGGTGCCCCGAGGGTTGCTGGCCGCCGGCTTCGAGGGGCGCGACGCCACCTGGGCCGAGGTCGTCGACGTCGCGAACACACTGCTGACCCGCTGGAACCGCCCACCCATCATCGAGCACACCATCCACGCTCTTTGAGGTGTGAGGCCGCCCCCACGACGCTCTTTGAGGTGTGAGGCCGTTCGCGGCCGAGCCTCGACAGTCGGGACGAGCGCGAAGCACTGATGGCGCTCTTTGAGGTGCGAGGCCGCCCGCGGCCGAGCCTCGAAAAGACCCCCCCCGCGAGAATCCGCGGGAACCCAGCCATTGGTTCCCAGGCACAGTCGCGCTCTTTTCGAGGCTCCGCTGCGCTCCGCTCCTCAAAGAGCGTCATGGGTGCTTCGCGCTCGCCTTGATTGTCGAGGCTTCGGCTTCGGGGCTCGTTCCTCGCCCAGCGCCTCCGCACCTCAAAGAGTGTGCAGGTGGACTACGCTCCGGTGGCGTCCTGGACCTCGCCGATCAGTTCCTCGACGATGTCCTCGAGGAACAGCACACCCGTCACGGCTTCGCCTTCGACGACGCGGGCCACGTGGGCCCGCTGCGAGCGGATGGCCGCCAGCGCGTCTTCCAGCTCGTCGGCGCGCTGCACCGTCGGGAGCTCCCTGATCCGGTTGGGCGGGATGGGCTGGTCGATCGCGCCGGGGTTGGTGAGGTCGAGCACATCCTTCAGGTGCACGTACCGGCTGGGCGGCCCGTCGGGCGAGGTGAGCACGTAGCGGGAATAGCCGTTGTCGGAGACGATCCGCTGCACGTCGCGCGGGGTGGCATCGGCGGGCAGCAGCACCATCTTGGCCAGCGGCACCTCCACGTCGGCCACGGTCTTCTCCGTGAACTCGAAGGCGGCGGTCAGCGTGCCGGTGGTGTCCTCGAGGGTGCCCTCGCTGGTGGACTGCTCGACGATGGCCGCCACCTGGTCGATGGTGTAGGCGCTGGTGGCCTCGTCCTTGGGCTCCACCTTGAACATCCGCAGGAAGCCGTTGGCGATCCAGTTCAGCAGGTGGATCAGCGGGTTGACCAGGCGGGAGATCAGCACCAGCGGGGGAGCCAGCAGCAATGCCGCGCGGTCGGGCACGGAGAAGGCGATGTTCTTGGGCACCATCTCGCCGAACACCACGTGCAGGAAGGTCACCAGCACCAGGGCGATGACGAAAGCGGAGCCGCTCACGAGCGAGGGGTTCAGCCCTGTGCCTGCCAGCGGATACTCCAGCAGGTGGTGGATGGCGGGTTCGGAGACGTTCAGGATCACCAGCGAGCACACGGTGATGCCCAGCTGGCTGGTGGCGAGCATGAGGGTGGCGTGCTCCATGGCCCACAGCGTGGTCTTGGCCGACGCCTGGCCGGCGGCCGCGCGCGGCTCGATCTGGGAGCGTCGGGCGGAGATGACGGCGAACTCGGCGCCCACGAAGAACGCGTTGACGATCAGCAGGACGACCAGCCAGATCAGTCCAGGAAGGTACTCGCTCACTTCTCGGCCTCCTTCCGTGAGTGCTGGAACTCATCCAAGATGCGCTCCCTGGCGCCTGCGAAGGCAGGGTCGGTGGCGGAGTCGTTGGGCACGTAGCGCAGCCGGTCGATGCGGGAGCCGGTGAGGCGTTCGACGCGCAGCCTGCCGTCCGCCGTCGGCACCTCTTCGCCGATGACCGGGATGTGCTCCAGCGTGTCCAGCACGTAGCCGGCGATGGTTTCGTACTCGTCGCCCTCGGGAATGCGGATGCCGGCGCGCACCAGCACCTCGTCGGGTCGCAGCGACCCCTTGAGCAGGATCGAGTCGGGGAATTTGACGATGTCGCGCAGGCGCGAGTCGTGCTCGTCGTGGAGTTCGCCAAGGAGTTCCTCGACGAGATCCTCCAGCGTGACGATGCCCGCGGTGCCGCCGTACTCGTCGACGACCACCGCGATCTGATAGCCGCGGCCGCGCAGCACCTCCAGCAGCGAGCCGGCGCCCGCGCTCTCCGGCACCAGCAGCGGCGAGGACATGAACTGGGTGACGGGCATGTTCTTGCGCTGGTCGAAGTCGAAACCGTAGGCCGTCTTCACGTGCACGACGCCGATGATGTCGTCGACGCCCTCGCCCTCGATGGGGAAGCGCGAGTGCCCGGTGGAGATGGAGGTGGCGATCACGTCGGCGGCGGTCGCGGTGCGCGGGAGCGTCTCGGCGTTCACGCGCGGGGTCATCACCTCTTCGGCGGTGTGGTTGGTGAAGGTGAGCGTGCGGTGCAGCATCACGGCCTCGTCGCGGTCGAGGGAGCCTTCCAGAGCCGAGCGGCGGATCAGGAAGCCCAGCTCCTCGGCGCTGCGGGCGCCCGACAGCTCCTCCTTGGGCTCGATGCCGAAGGCGCGGATCACGGCATTGGCCGTGCCGTTGCACAGCAGCACCAGCGGCTTGAAGACGAGGGTGAACGCGGCCTGCAGCGGCACCACGATCTTGGCGGTGGCCAGCGGCACGGCGAGCGCGAAGTTCTTGGGCACCAGCTCGCCGAAGATCATCGAGAAGAGGGTGGCGATGACGACCGCGAGGACGGTGGTCAGCGTCGAGATCAAGGCATCAGGGGTGCCCATCGCGGCGAGCGGCCCGCTGAGCAGCGAGCTGATCGCCGGCTCGAACGTGTAGCCCGCCAGCAGCGTCGTCAAGGTGATGCCGAGCTGGGCGGCGGAGAGGTGCGTCGATGTGATCTTCAACGCGTTGATCGTGGGGGCCAGACGTGGCTCGCCCTTCGCCTGGCGCTGCTCAAGATCTTTGCGATCGAGGTTCACCAGGGCGAACTCCGAGGCGACGAAGACGCCGGTGCCGATGGTCAGCACGATGCCAGCGAGTATTCCCCAGAATTCGGAACTCATCGCCCACCCCGCTTCGCCGTAGAGACAACGTACGGCGCCCGCGAGGCGGGCTTGGGACTATGCCCAGAAGGATCATCCATGCGGGACAGCATAATGCGTGCCGCAAGATGACTGATATCGACGATCAGCGGCGTTGCGAGAACGGACAGGAACCCCACCGCGGGTCCCTGTATTTCGAGACGCTCGTCCCTCGCTCCTCAGCAGCCGGGATCTCCGCCCTTCCTGCGGTCGTGAGATGAACGGTGAAGTCGCGGAGATCGACTCGTTGGGCGTCCCTAGGTGGAGTTGGAGACGTGGTCGAGGCCGATGTCGAGCACGCGGGCGCTGTGGGTGAGCCAGCCGACGCTGATGAGGTCGACGCCGGCTTCTGCGATCGGGACGGCCGTCTCCGGTGTGATCCGGCCGGAGGCCTCGGTGATCATCCGCCCGCCCACCATCTCTACGGCTAGTCGGAGCACGTCGGGAGTCATGTTGTCGAGCAGCACGACGTCGGCGCCCACCTCGAGCAGCTCGGCCAGCATCTCGAGCGTGTCCACCTCCACCTCGATCTTGACCAGGTGCCCGACGCCGGCGCGCGCCGCCTCGACGGCCTGCCGCACGCCCCCGGCCACCGCGATGTGGTTGTCCTTGATCAGCACCGCGTCGTCGAGTCCGAACCGGTGATTCGACCCGCCACCGCAGACCACGGCGTACTTCTGCAGCGCGCGCAGGCCCGGGATGGTCTTGCGGGTATCGGCGACCTTGGCGCTGGTATGCGCGATGGCGTCGGCGATCGACGCGGTGCCGGTGGCGACCCCCGAAAGGTGCCCCAGGAAGTTGAGCGCGACGCGCTCGCCGGTCAGCAGGGCCCGCGCGGGGCCGGTGACGGTGGCGATGACATCGCCGGGCACGACCCGGGAGCCGTCCGGCAGATGCACGTCGACCTGCACCGATGGCTCCAGCAGCCCCCAAGCCAGCTGGGCCACCGGCAGGCCGGCGACGACGCCCGGCTCCCGCGAGACGAGCCGCACGGTGGCGGTCGCGTCGGCGGGAACGATGGAGTCGGTGGTGAGGTCGCCGGCGCGGCCCAGGTCTTCCCGGAGCGCGGCGGCGACGAGGGGTTCGATCAGAGGGCGGGGGAGCGTGCTCATGCGGCGCGTCCTTCCATGCGGGTCGTCGAGACGACGGTGTGTTGCGGGGCCGTGGTTTCCGGGAAGTCGGTGCGGGTGTGTCCCCCACGCGACTCGGCGCGGATCAGAGCGGCGTGGGCCAGCAGGTAGCCGACCAGGCCGGCGTCGTCGTCGAGGTAGGGCGTCAGTTCGTCGAGGGCCCGGCGCAGTCCGTCGGCGTTGCGAAGCACTCCGGCACCGGCGGTGACGATGCGCCGGATCTCGTCGAGACGGGGATCGGTGGGGCACCAGGGGATGTTGGCTTGAGGCTGAGTCTCGCCATTCATGTGCTCCTGGGGCTCGTCGGCCTCCAGGTCTACGCGCCGCGCGCCATCGTGCAAGGGGCTGGTCCGGCTCCGATCGTCGGGGCGAGCGTGCGCCGCTCTCTGCCAGTTCCGCTCGCCGAGCGGAGCGATGGCGATTGTGAGCGAGGTGCGACGAAGGCGCCGTGCGATGCCGCGTCCGCAGACCACGGCCTCGAGCAGCGAGTTGGAGGCCAGCCGGTTGGCGCCGTGCAGGCCCGTCGAGGCCACCTCGCCGGCGGCGAACAGCCCGGGCACGGTGGACTGCCCGTCGGCATCCACCAGCACGCCGCCCATGTGATAGTGCGCGGCGGGGGTAACGGGGAGTAGGTCTTTCGTGGGATCGAGTCCGGCGGCGAGCGCGGTGGCGTGGATCGACGGGAACACCTGCGCGAAGCGCTCCCCGGGGGAGGTGCGGGCGTCGAGGAAGACCGTGTGGCCGGCTTGCAGCTGGGCCCACTCGGCGCGGGAGACGACGTCGCGGGCGGACAGCGGATCCTCCAGCACGCGCTCGCCCAGCTCGTTGACCAGGATCGCGCCCTCGCCGCGCACGGCCTCGCTGATCAGGGGGAGCGGGTCGAGCGCGACGTCCAGCGCGGTGGGGTGGAACTGCACCATCTCGAGGTCGCGGAGCGCGGCGCCGGCGCGGTAGGCGAGCGCCAGGCCCTGTCCGCGCGAGCTGAGCGGGTTGGTGGTGTGGGTGAACAGGCCGCCGACGCCGCCGGTGGCCAGCACGACGGCGGTGGCGCGGACGCGCACGGGGCCGTCGGGGGTGTCGAGGTCGATGCCGGTCGCCCGGCCGCCCTCCACGACGATCCGCCGGGCGACGCTCTGCTCCCAGACGGAGACCGACGGCAGCCGTCGCGCGGCCTCGATGACGGTGCGCAGCAGTTCGGCGCCCGTCCTGTCGCCTTGAGCGTGCACGATCCGGCGGCGCGAGTGCGCACCCTCTAGGCCCAGCTTCAGCGAGCCGTCGTCGTTCCGATCCCAGCGCGCGCCGAGCTGCGTCAGCCACTCGACGGTCTCCGGCGCGGCCGCGATGATCCGACCGACCACCGTCTCGTCGCACAGGCCCGCGCCGGCGGCGAGGGTGTCGGCGGCGTGCAGGTCGGGGGAGTCGTCGGGACCGATGGCCGCCGCCATGCCGCCCTGCGCCCACCCCGTCGAGGTGCCGACGCCGAGCCGGCCCGCGGTGACGACGAGGCACGGCGTGGGAGCCAGCTCGATGGCGCAACTCAGCCCTGCGAGCCCCGCGCCCACGATCACGGGACCGTCGATGACCAGCTCGGTGCGTGTGGTGTTCATTGTTATCGCGCTCCTAGGAGATTGTGTAGCCCGGGTGCCGTGATGAGGAGGCGCGGGAGGGTATCGAGGGAACCCTCCGCGAGGTGAGATGCGACGGCCAGTTCCTGGGAGTGCGTGACCGCTGGTGGTTCATTGCTCAGTGCACTTCGAGCATGCGGTCGACGGCGCGACGGGCTCGGACGGCGACGGCGGGGTCGATGGTGACCTCGTGGGTCATCGTCTCCAGCGCGTGCCGGATTGCGCCCAGCGTGTTGCGCTTCATGTGCGGGCAGAGATTGCAGGGTCGCACGAACTCGACGTCGGGGTACTCCTGCGCGACGTTGTCGCTCATCGAGCACTCGGTGATCAGCGCGACGCGCTTCGGTCGACGCTCGGCGACGAAGGACACCATCTGCGCGGTGGAGCCGGCGTAGTCGGCCTCGTCGACGATCTCCGGCGGGCACTCGGGGTGCGCCAGCACGGTGACGCCGTCGGGATAGTCGGCCCGGATCTGCTGGATGTCGCGCGGGGTGAAGCGCTCGTGCACCTCGCAGGCGCCGGGGTGGGTGATGACGCGCACGCCGGTCTGGCGGGCGACGTTCGCGGCCAGGAACTGATCGGGGATCATGATCACCTCGGGCACGCCCAGGCTCTCGATGATCTGGACGGCGTTGCCGGAGGTGCAGCAGACGTCGCTCTCGGCCTTCACCGCGGCGGAGGTGTTGACGTAGGTGACCACGGGCACGCCCGGGTGCTGGCGGCGCAGCTCCCGCACGTCCTCAGGGGTGATCGACTCGGCCAGCGAGCAGCCCGAGCGCAGATCCGGGATCAGCACCGTCTTCGACGGGTTGAGCAGCTTGGCGGTCTCGGCCATGAAGTGCACGCCGGCCAGCACGATCACGTCGGCCTCGACGGTGGTGGCCTCGCGGGCCAGGGCCAGGGAGTCGCCGACGATGTCGGAGACGCCGTGGAAGATCTCGGGGCGCATGTAGTTGTGCGCGAGGATCACGGCGTTGCGCTCGTGCTTGAGGCGCAGGATGGCGTCGACGTCGTCGGTCATGGTGGCCCACTCGATGGAGGGGATGACGTGGTTGACCCGCTGGAACAGGTCGTCGGCGGTGATCAGGGTGGTGGTCATCAACTTCTCCTCTTATGCTGAATCAGAGCATAAGATTATGCTAAATCTGAGTATAAGAGAACGCAAATCGAGCCCAGGTGTGCGCCCCCTCCCGGTCGTGCCCCGGCGCGTCGCGCGGGCTCACACCGCGCTCTTCGAGGTGCCCTTCGAGACGCTCGTTCCTCGCTCCTCAGCGTGCGGGCTGCTTCGCGGACGCCGTAGGGCGGGAAAGAGGGGTTCTTTCGTATGAGGAACCACGAGGCCGCCTGCGGCCGAGCCTCAAGGAGGGCATGAGGGTGTCTGCGGGCATGCGGTTGGGGCTCCGGGTCGACTTTGGCGGAGAGAAAAGTCCGCAAAACGGCGAGTTGGTTGCCGCAAAACGGCGAGTTGCCTGTCGCGAATCGGCGAGTTTGGGTCCGCGAGTCGGCGAGTTGCGTGGTGCGAATCGGCGACGGAATGGCTCGAGGGGCGTTAGGGTGGGCTGCGTGATCGCCTCGCCACCGGTCCCTGAGGGATGCCCGCCGTTCGCGCCTGACTGTGGGGGTGCAAGCTGAGTCGCGGGCATCGTCTCGAAGGGCCTCGCGAGAATCTGCAGCGGCCTTGGCGACGGCGGGCTGAGGTTGGGTTTCGGCGGTCAGGTCCGTCGTGTTCCGGATGGGGTCCGGTCCTGCCCGGCCGTGTTCCGGCGCTTCGCGTGGGTCTACCCTGCGCTCTTCGAGGTGCGAGGCCGCCTGTGGCCGAGCCTCGAGGAGAGCGTGACGGCACCTGAGGGCTTGTGGTCAGGTTCCGGTGGTCTTGCTCGTCGTGTTACGGATGGGGTTGCGGTTGCTGAGGTGCGAGTGAAGCGAGCCTCGAAGTACCCGCCCGGTCGCCTCACGGCGCTTCGCGTGTGCAGGACGGCTTTTAGGCCCACCAAAACCCGCACGCGACCCCCATCCTCCATACGACTACCCGTCGCTCTCCTCGAGGCTCCGCTGCGCGCCGCACCTCGAAGAGCGTAGGTGGGGTGCACCTCGAAGGGGGTGCTCCTCCACGCGACTCGGCTCCTCAGGTGCCGATCGGGCGGGTGGTGCCGGATCTATAGCTGGCTCTGTTGGTCGCACTGTGCAATACGTACAGTGCGACCAGCAGAGCCAGCTATATGTACGCCATCGTTCCTCGCGCAGTCCTCGAGGGGGAGACCGCGAAGACCGACTCTCAGCGACCCGCCGTGAGGTCGGGCAGATCCTTCGGGATGAGGGTGGTGAGTTCGACGTCGAGCACCTGTGCGACGGCCAGTAGTGTCCGTAGCCGAGGGTTCAGTGGGGTGCCCGGCTTCGACTCACCCTTCTCGTACTTGTAGTAGGTCTGCCCCGCGATGCCAGCGGCGTGGGCCACGGCTTCCTGGCTCATGCCCTTCGCGTGCCTGGCCCGCTGCAGCCGGATGCCGATCTCACGGGCGCACTCGTCCCACGATCCGCGCGGCTTCGGGCTGTCCACCCGGCAAGCCTTGTGGGAACTGCATCTTTTGATTTACATACATGTATGTAGATTTCAAGGTAGGGTCGTGCCTGTCTCGCGGAACGACAACATGCCCCGGTAGATCGGGGTATGAAGTGCTGTGAGGAGTATCCGTGGCCACTGGAGGCTGCGGGGTCGGTGCTGGGTGCGCCCGCCGCTTCGGCGGGGCCTTGAGAGCGGGGGAGCAATGACAACTACTGAACTGACCACCAGGCGAGGGTGCACCATGCGAAGGTGGCTTGCCGTCAGCGTGTCGCTCGCGCTGGCCATCGCTGGAACGATCCTGGCAACACCGATCCGGGCGGCGGCCACCATCCACAATTGGCCGGGTAACTGGGGCAATCCGTCGGTTGTGGGGCGCTACAACGACTGGGGCTTCAACGTCTGTGGTGGTGAATATGTGGCCGGTTGGGCTCACCTGGGAGCTGACTCACAAGGTGCGCCAGCCGGGAGCTCGGTCAAAGCTATCGGTGGTGGAACAGTGAAGGCGATCGTTGGCTATTCCACAGGGCAGGCTGCGATTGTTCAACACCGGTCGACCGCCGGGGACTTTGTGGCGGTATATGGTCATATCAACCCAACGGTTGGTACCGGTGCGACAGTGTCGACGGGAACTCAGCTGGGCACGGTTGCGCAGTGGGGTGGAAACAGTCATCTTCACTTCTCCGTGATTCCCGGAACCTACCGGGCGGGGATGCACTTGTGGGGGTACCGGAACTGTGCCGCTGGAGAGACGGGCAATTTTGGATACGTCAACCCTCTGCCATGGCTCGCTGCTAACGGACCGGCGGGGTCTGCGCCAGTCCAGCCAGATCCGACGAAGATTGCGGGCGGTGATCAGATTCGGGCGGCTGGTACGAATCAGTGCATTGACAATGCGGGCTCCCTCCCTGTGAATGGCAATAAAATCATGATGTTTGGCTGTCATGGTGGGTCGAACCAGTCCTGGAAGTACGAGAACGGTTTGCTTCGCATGTATGGCAACTACAATATGTGTCTTGATGCCTCTGGTCTGATGTCCGGGAGTGGTCGTGCTGTGACGCTCCATACGTGCCACGGCGCTAGCAACCAGAAGTGGACGAGATATGGCGACAGCACGATCCGCTCTGACAGTGATGGGCAGTGCCTAGCCACGGTTGGCGGCGCCACGGGCAACGGAGTTGCTCTCCAACTCCGCAGCTGCAATGACACAGGCGTGCTGAAGTGGGCCGGGGATACGGTGTTCCCTGTGACGAAGATCTCTGGGGGAAACCAGATCGTGGTGGTTGGTACAAGCCAGTGCATTGATAACGACCTTTCCAGGCCTGTGGATGGCAACAAAGTCATGCTGTATGGCTGTCATGGTGGGTCGAACCAGTCCTGGAAGTACGAAAATGGGCAGCTTCGGGTGTACGGCAACTACAATATGTGTCTTGATGCTTCTGGTCTGATATCCGGCAGCGGTCGTCCGGTTTCGCTCATCGGTTGCCACGGAGCTAGTAACCAGAAATGGACGCTTGGTAGCGACGGTACGATCCGTTCTGATAGTGATGGGCAGTGTCTGGCTACGGCAGGCGGTGCCACCGGCAACGGGTCGGCCCTCCAGCTCCGCAGCTGCGATGCTCCCGAAAAGCTTCGGTTCACCGGCTCATGGTTCATCGGCAATACGTCGGCACCAGTGATCAATGGCACCGCGAGAGTTGGTTCATCCCTTTCCGCGTCGAATGGCTCTTGGTCTGTCGGCGACACCTCGTATTCCTACCAGTGGCTGGCCGACGGCACTGCGATTGCAGGGGCCACCGAATCGTCTTACACGCTGGCCACCGGCATGGAAGGGAAGCGGATCTCAGTGCAGGTCACTGCAACGCGGAGCGGCTATGCGCCGGGCGTCGCGCTCTCTTCGCAGACCCCCGCCGTGATGCCGCCCGAAGTGCTGTTGCCGGAGGTGACGGTGCCGTCGGTGGGGTCTTCGGTGAAGGTCGGGTCGAAGGTGTCGGCGAAGCTGGGGGCTTGGAAGTCGTCTTATTCGGTGAAGTATCAGTGGTTGCGGGATGGGAAGAGCATCAAGGGGGCTACGAAGTCCACTTATGTGCCGTTGCCGTCGGATGTGGGGAAGAAGCTCAGTGTTCGGGTGACCGCCAGCGCGGCTGGTGTGGAATCGCGGACTGTTACTTCGAAGGCGGTGAAGGTTGGTAAGGGTTCGCCGTCGGTGAAGGTGTCGGCGAAGGCTGGCTCGAAGGGCAAGGTGACGTTGTCGATCGCGCTGGGTCTGCCGGGTACGAAGGATGCGTCGGTGGCCGGGAAGGTGAAGGTGTATGACGGGAAGAAGTTGGTCAAGACCGTCACTGTGAAGAAAGGTAAAGCCAGTGTGAGTCTGTCGGGGTTGAAGAAGGGGAGTCATACGTTCAAGGTGAGTTACGGCTCGACGAAGGCGTATGAGGCGAAGTCGGGTTCGGTGAAGGCGACGATCAAGTAGCACCTGGGTTCGGGAGAGTGCTTCAGTGGGAGATGTTCCACCGTCTACGGGGGAACATCTCCCACTGGAGTGTCGTTGTTGGTGGTTGATCGGGGATTGTCCCTGGGTTTCTGCGGATTCTTGCGGGGGCTCTTTTCGAGGCTTCGGCTTGGGGGCTCGTTCCTCGCCCAGCGCCTCCGCGCCTCAAAGAGCGTCATCGGTGCTCCGCGCTCGTCCTGATTGTCGAGGCTTCGGCTCTGGGGCTCGTTGCGGGTGCTGAGGAGCGAGGTACGAGCGTCTCGAAGTACGCCCCTGAGCCTTCGCACCTCAAAGAGCGTGAGGGGTATCCGCGCCCCGGAGAGTGGTTCAGCGGGAGCGCGGGGTGGGGAGTTTGGTGCCGGCGGCCCGGCGTTCCTGGAGGATCTCCTGGCGGAAGCGGTAAAGCCTGGCCGGGCGGCCCCGGGTGGACGTGCGACCGCCCGTCTCCTCGACCAACTGCTGCTGCTCCACCAGCCTGCGGAAGTTCTGGGTGTGGATGTCCTGGCCGCCCAGCGCCTCGACGCAGGCCTGGAGCTGGCTCAGAGTGAACTCCTCTGGCATCAACTCGAACACGACCGGCCGATATTGGATGGTGGAGCGCAGACGAGCGATGCCCGTGGCGAGAACCCGCCGATGGTCGCCGTCCATCCGTTCGCCAGGTACACCTGGGGCCTGCTGCCACCATTCGATCCGGTTCCCGGCCGGGGTTGCCGCCCGCCTTCGCTCGTCAGGCGACTCCGGCACGAGCCCAGCCTCCCACAGCACCTCGTAGCGCTGCAGGGCCAGGTCTGGCTGCCAGGGCCGGCCATCGAGACCGAAGTCGACGGCGCACCGGTCCCACCGCGCGGCGGCGTCAGCCCTCGCCTCCCCTCGAGCATGTCCCTCGACCTCTTGATCGTGGGTGTGCGCCGGCGATGCTACGTGCTCGCTGTTGGTATGCAGCGAGGGATCGGCGCCGGCTTCGTGGAGGAGGTCGCTCTCGGTGCTTCGGCGCTCAGGTGCTGCGTCGTCGCTGTTGGTATGCCGCGAGGGATCAGACCCTGTCGCCCAGCGGTTCAGCGCCGGACCGATGACGTCGGTGAGGGGGGTGGCGCCGTCGCGGCGGTCTTCCCAGGGGAACAGTGAGTACCAACTGCGCCACCGTCCACCCTTGGTGTTCAAACCGCGGACCAAACCGAGATAGGAGACGGAGATGGTGCGGGTGCCGCTGTGGTCGCGGTCGCGATCGGCGAAGGTGTAGAGCTGCTCCAGGTAGCCGACGGTGAGTCCCGTCTGTTCCTCCACCCACGCTCGCACCGCTGTCTGAAGTGAGCGGTGCCCGGGCAGGAGGGGGCCGGCGGGAAGCCGGGCGGAGTGGGGCAAGGTCAGCACGCAGGGCTCGCCGTCCACCATGGCAACGATCACCGCCAGTACCTCGGCGTTGATCGGCTCGCTGCTCATGGGGAGTCTCCTGCGTTCTGGGTGTCTTCCGAGGATAGCGATCCACCGGTATCGACGGTGCTGGTGTGTTCAGGCGGGAGACTGCTAGGTACTCTTCGAGGGTGCAGACCGGTCGCCGCATTCGGGTGCTCGTCGTCGACGACGACGAGCAGATTCGCGAGGCCTACCGCCGGATCTTCGAGCGTCACCCCGAGGCGGAACTTGTCGGTGAGGTGCCCGACGGGGCGTTCGCGGCCGACGCCTATGCCAAGCACTGTCCCGACGTCGTGCTGATGGACCTCCAGATGCCGCAGGTCTCCGGCATCGACGCCACCCGCCAGATCATCGCCCGCTGGCCCGACGCCGTCGTGGTGGCCATGACCACCTTCGGCGGTCGCGAGTACGTGGTGGGGGCGCTACGGGCGGGGGCCTCGGGGTACCTGCTCAAGGACGCGGGAGCAGAGCGGATGGTGATGGCCCTGAGCCAGGCCCTGGCAGGGGAGATGCCGCTGTCGGCGTCGGTGCGTCGCGAGCTGGTCTCCACCGTCGTCGCCGACGAGGCGGCCCCCGCCGAGCACGACCTCGCCCCGCGCGAGCACGAACTGGTGCGATGGCTCGCCCACGGCCTCACCAATGCGCAGATCGCTACGCGGATGCACCTGTCGGAGGGCTCCGTGAAGCAGTACGTCGCGCGGATCGGAACGAAGCTCGGGGTGGTGTCGCGGACGCAGATCCTGGTGCGCTCGATCCAGCTGGGCATCGTCGACCCCGCGAATCTGCCGCCTATTCAGGGGTAGGTTCATGCGCGGGTCCCTGACGCGAGAGCGACATACAGGGCAGTGAGTTGAATAACGCTGGCTATCCGGCGTGGCCTGTACCTATTTCACACGCCGCGCCATATTCGCAGCGTTATGTTCAGCACTGCTTCCCGGCAGGCAGTCGAAGGCCTAACTACGGGCGGCGGGGAGGTCTGCGTCGACCACCCACATGCCGTCCTCGGCGCTCGCCGTCAGGGTTCCGCCGGTGAGTCGGACGCGCTCCTCCAAGCCGATGAGGCCGAGGCCGGTGGAGTCGGCGGAGCGGACCGGGCGGCTCGGCAGCGGGCTGGTGATGCGGATGCGGATGTGGTGGTCGTCGCGGGTGAGATCCAGGGTGCTGTGGGACTGGGCGGGGGAGTAGCGCAGGATGTTGGTGGTCGATTCCCTCACGATGCGCACCAGCGTCCGCTGGGTGGTGGGGTCGTCCGGTGAGACGTCAGGGTCGAGGTTCAGCTGCAGGAATCGCCCGGAGTCCTGAAGCGTCGCCGCAGCGGCATCTGCGGCAGCGATGAGGGTGAGGAGTGCGGCGGGCGCGGGGGAAACGGAGTTGGCGGCCGTGGTGCCCGTGGCCGACGCGGTCTCGGGGGAGTCGAGCACGTGCAGCAGCAGGGCGAGGTCGGTCTGTGTCGATTGGAGGATCGCGTCGATGCGGTCGATCGCCGCGCGCAGGGTCGCGGGATCGGAGACGCCGCGCTGCGCCTCCACCTGCAGGCCGATCAGGGTGAGCTGGTGCGCGACGATGTCGTGCAGCTCGCCCGAAAGCTCGCGCCGCACCTCGTCGCGGGCCCGACGGTGCTGCTGGGCCGCCTGCCCGAGCCGGGTTCGTTGCGCATCCCGGAGCCGGATGAAGTGCCGACCGGCCAAGCCCAACCCGGCGCCGACGAAGGTGATGAAGAACGCCCGATACACCTCGTCGATGGTGAACCACACCCAGGCGTGGGCGAGCGACACCGCGAGCACGGGCCAGAACAGGCGACGGCGATGAGCCACCAGGATCGCCGTGGCCCCGATGAACGCGAAATCGGGCTGACCGATGGCCGCCTGCGGGTCCAGCCACCAGAGCCGGATCAGCGCGGCGATGGCCAGCACGGCGGCTCCTGGGAGGGGGCGCCAGCAGGCGAGGCCGAAGCCGATGAAGGTGAGCAGCCAGAGCCCGTCTTGGGTCCAAACGATCTCGGCGTCTGCGGGAAGCACGAACAGGTTGAGGGCCAGGATGCCTAGAACGCCGATCGTGCTGACGACGGTGCCCGCCCACCGGAGCGCTCGTTCGAAGCGGCGTCCCCCGACGGGATCGTCCGGCGACTCGGCGCGGGCCGCGTCCTCCGCGACGGGGGTGGGCTGCGAGGGCAGGACGGCCCGGATCCGGCCGCCGTCGGTGGTTTCCAGGACGCCGCCGGTCTCCCGCAGCCGGCCGGCGGTCTGGGTGAGGACGGCGGAGAGGGACGGCCGCATCCCGGGCGCCGCCACCTCGACCACCACGCCGTCGTCGTCTGAGGTCAACCGCACGGAGCACGACGCGCCGGGCGTGGCCGCGTCGAGGGTGAGCTGTGCCGCCTCTCGCAAGAGGTCGGCGACGATCCGTCGAGCGAAATCGCTGGGCTCGCGGGCGATTTCCGAGACGTCGAGTTCGACGGCGTGGCCATGTCCGGTGAGGAGGTCGTCGATCTCTTCGGCCATCGCCACCAGGCCGGCGGGCTGGGCTTGGGCGTGCGGACTGTCCTCAGCGACGCGGTCGTCGCGAGGCCCTGGGGCCCCGGTCTCCGGGCGGTTGCGGAGCGTCGAGATCAAGCTGCGCAGCTGAGCCAGCGCATCGCGCGAGCCTGCTGCGAGCCGGTCGAGTGTGGTCGCAAGAGTCTGGGCGTGGTCCTGCGGCATGGCGGCGGCACTGCCGCCCGGCCTGGGATCGCCGGCTGCGGCTGACACGCTCAAGAGACGACTCGGATCGCGCCGTTCGCGCGCCTCGGCCACCAACCGTCGCTGATCCGCGAGACCGGTGGAGAGCAGATCCGAGAGTTCGGCGGCCAGCGCCCGACGCTCGGCGGCTCGGGTCTCCTCGGATCGCCGCTCCAGATCGCGGATGTGGGAGCCGATCAGGAGATGGCGCGCGTGCAACGAGCGGACGACGACGCCTCCGAACGCGGCGGCGCCGACGATCATGGCGTGCTCGAAGAACGCGATGGGGGTGCCGTCGATGATGACCGCGATGATCGCATTGCCGGTGAACATCGCGAGCGTCGCGACGATCACGGGCGTCGACGCCGTGGCGCACGCCGCGAACGGGATGGCGAGCATGAGGTAGAAGCCCTGCAGCCCGTGTCCCGTGGCATGGGCCAACGCGAGCGGAACGATGCTCAGCGCGGTGCCGAGACCCGGTCGGAAACTCGCGAGCAGGATCGACACCGCCGTCAGCAGCCGGATGGCGACGTAGGCGGCGGGCGGCTGATCGGGGTAGGGATCGTGGCTCATCGCGAGCCCGAAGTCGAGCAGCAGGATGATCGCGAGGATCCAGCGCACGATGCGCAACGTTCGCGACGTGGTGCTCGCGTTCGTCTTCTGCATCGTCTTCCTTCTACACATCCCGCCGATAGGCGGTACCTACTGCGGCGCATGGGACGGCGACCTTGCAACGTTGGCGAACTTACTGACCTGGCCCGTCGCTGCGTCGGTCCCCCCAGCCGTCACTGCGACTCACTATAAGCAGCCGCCGAGCCGTGGCCAACGGTGCCCCTCGCGGGATCAGGCCGAGCGCGGGGCGAGGACGAGCGGCAGCGTCGCCGTCACTACCCACATCCCGTCGACCGAGCGCGCCGTGAGAGCGCCCCCGGTGAGCCGGACGCGCTCCTCCAACCCGACCAGGCCGAGGCCCGTCGAGTGCTCATAGGGGGTGGTCGAGAGCGGAAGAGGGCTGGTCACCGACAGGTTCACGGTCGCGCCGTCCGCGCGCAGCTCGAGCGTGCAATGCGCCTGTTCGGGGGCATACCGCAGGATGTTGGTGGTGGCCTCGCGGATGATCCGGGTCACCGTCCGTCGGGTCGTCGGATCCGCCTCGTCGACGGCGGGGTCGGCCGTGACCATCAAGACCCGGCCGGACTCACGCAGGGTCATGGCGGCGGCCTCCGCTGCGCCCAGCGGCGTCAGCAGGGCGTCGGTCTCGCCCCCGACGCCGGCAGTGGCCTCCCCGTGAGAGCCGGGTTCCTTCAGCACGTGCAGGAGGAGGGCGAGGTCGGTCTGGGTGGACTGCAGGGTGGCGTCCACCCGCTCGAGAGCCGCCTCCAGGGCCCCGGGATCGCGGAGATCCTGAGCCGCGCCGCCCTGCAAGGTGATCAGCGTGAGCTGGTGCGCGACGATGTCGTGCAGTTCGCCGGCCAGCTCGCGGCGGACATCGTCGCGGGCTCGACGACGTTGCGCCACCGCCCGGCCGAAGGTGGCCCGGTGATGGAGCGCGAGGCGATGGAAGTGCTGCGCGCCCAGCCTGGCGGCGGTGCCGAAGACCATGATCAAGAGGCTGAGGTAGAGCGCCAGCGGCTCGGGCCGTCGGAACCAGATCACGGAGAAGAGCCCAGCCAGCGCGAGCATCCCGACCGACCAGACGGTGTTGCGGGCAACCAGCATCGCCGTCAGGGTGACGAGCGCGAGGTGCGGCGCCGCGAACGCGAGTCGGGGCTCCAGGAGCCACAACGCGAGGAAACAGACCAGCACCAGCGGCGCGATCGCCCAGGCCGGGCGCCAGCAGGTGACGACCAGGGCGGTGAAGGTCCACGCCCACAGGGCCGGGTCGACCCAGGCGCCGCCGCCCTCGGGTATCGCCGCCAGCGTGTGGGCGCCGTAGACCAGAACGCCTGCGAGCGCGAGGACGCTGCCCGTCCAGCGCAGGGTCCGCGCTCGGTTCCAGCGCGGCAGATGATCTGCTTCCGAGACCTCGTCGCCCGCGTCGCCCACTGTGGGCTGGGCGGGCACCGTCGCTCGAAGCAGCCCTGGCTCGCCGGTCTCGAGCGAGCCGCCGCTGAGTCGGCACCGACGACGGGCGCGCGCGAGGCCGTCCGTCGCGGGGAAGACCACGCCAGGAAGGTCGATCTCCACGCTTGATCCCTGAGCCCCGGAGGCCACGGCGATTCGCACGGCCACCCCGGGTGGGGCAGCCTCGACGGCCACCGCCGTCGCCTCGCGCAGCACGTCGGAGAGCAGTCGGGCGGCGAAGTCGCCGGACGGGCGCAGCATCCCGGAGGTGTCGAGCTCCACCACGAGCCCGTGACCCGTCAGGAGTTCGTCGACGTCCTCGGCGACGGCGACCAGGCCGGGTTCGGGCGCGATCACGCCACCGCCCGATGCGTGCCCGCGCAGCGTCGAGACCAGGCCGCGCAGCCGGCCGAGCGCCTCGCGGGCGGCCTGCGCTGCCTCCTCGATGGTGCGGGCCGCGCCGGCGGGGTCGTCGTCGGCGCGGGCGGCGGCCACTCGTCGACGCTGTTCCGAGAGCCCACCCGACAGCAGCTCGGAAAGCTCGTCGGCGAGCTTGGTGCGTTCCGTGGCTCGCAGTTCCTCGGCCTTCGCCTCGATCTGCCGGATGTGCGCACCGACGCTCTGGGTGCGTCGGCGCAACATCCGAACGACAAGACCGGCTGCGGCGGAGCCGAGGGCGAACACCGCGTAACTGGCGAAGTGCACCGCGTTGTCCAGCGCGATGCCCTTAACGACGGCGTGCCCGAGGAAGAGCGTCATGGTCAGGATCACGGCCCGGACGCTGCCGGTGGCGCACACGGCGAGGGGAACGGCGAGGAAGGCCGGAACGTCCTGAGCCTGGTGCCCGATCAGATAGGTGGAGGCCATCGGAGCGAGGCTCGCGACGGCGGCAAGCGGCGGGCGGGCGGTGGCGAGGATCGCGATGCCGATGCTGACCATCATCACGACGGCGAAGGCCAGGGCCTCCGCCCTGTCGTCGGCGTCCCTGCTGAGCAGCATGAAGAACTCCAGGAACAGCCAGGCGAGCAACGCCCACCGCAGCACACGCAACGGCACCGAGCCGGAGAACCCCGGCCCGGACACGCCTGAATCGGTGCGTGCGCGCGTCTTCGCCGTCACGAGTCCTCACTATAAGTGGCGCCCGCGCCCACCCCTCCGGCCCTTCGCCTGCGCTTCTGACCGAAAGTGAACTATTCCGCAGCGTCCGCAGGTCAGTTGGATGGGTATCAGAACCACCAGCGAAGGAAGGGCCACATCATGGCGATCGAAGTTGATGCGCATGTGCAAGCACCGGTGACGACGGCGATCCGGGCGCAGGACGTCAGGAAGTCGTATCGGGTAGGCGACGGGGAAGTGGAGATCCTGCACGGCGTGAGCCTCAGCGTCTCCACCGGCGAGATGGTCGCCATCATGGGCCCCTCGGGCTCGGGCAAGTCCACGCTGATGTACTGCCTGGCCGGTTTGGAAGCGCCGAGCAGTGGGACGGTGTCCATCGCCGAGCAGCCGTTGGCTGGTCTGTCGCGCACCGCGCTGGCGAAGATGCGGCGCTCCCAGGTGGGTTTCGTCTTCCAGTCCTACAACCTGATCCCGACGCTGACCGCCGCCGAGAACGTCGCGCTGCCCTACATGCTCGCCCGACGGAAGCCGCCGGCGGGCCTGATCGAGAACACCCTCACCACCGTCGGGCTCTCCGAACGAATGAATGCCCAGCCGCCGTCGATGTCCGGCGGCGAGCAGCAGCGTGTCGCGCTCGCCCGCGTGCTGGCGCAGCAGCCCGACGTGATCTTTGCCGACGAACCCACCGGTGCCCTCGATACCAGGACCGGCGAACTGGTGCTGGCCGAGCTGTCGCAGATCGCGCACACTCCCGGGCGCAGCGTGCTCGTCGTCACCCACGACCCCACCGTCGCCGCCGCCTGCGACCGCATCTTCTTCATGCGAGACGGGCTGCTGGTGAAGGAACTCGCGTCGGCGTCGGCGGAACAGGTCGCGGCCACGCTCACCGGCTTGAGCGCGCACGAGGCGGGCTGAGCCGTGCTGCGTCTGCAACGCGCCGAGCTGCGCGACTCCTGGACCGCCTGGCTGGGCGTCAGCCTGGCCTTCATCGTCATCAACGCCAGCCTGACGATCACGATGATCACCTACTGGACGGGGCACGTCGCCATCCGCGACGGCCGTCTCGAGTACCTGCAGTCGGCGTACTACACGATCACTCAGATGCTCGTCGGGCTCTGCATCCTGTTCGTCGCCATCCCCGTGATCCACTCGGCCACCGGGCTTGTCGTGGAGTCGCGTCGGGGATCGCTGGCCCGGCTGGCGCTGGCGGGGGCGACCCCCGGCCAGGTGAGCGCCACGATCACGGTGCAGCTGGCCGTCGTCTCGCTGGCCTGCGGGCTGATCGGGGCAGTGATCGGCGTGTTGAGCATCGACGGATGGTTCGCGTTCACCACCTACGGCAACCGCGACGAGACCATGTTCGAGGTGGTCGATCCGGTGGTGGAGGCCGGGCCGATCCTCGCCACCTGCCTGGCCTGCATGCTGGTGGCCGTGGTGGCCGGCGCGCGACAGGCGCGGGCGGCCAGCCTGATCCCGCCGGTCGAGGCGCTGCGGCTGGCGCAGGCCGCGCCGAGGAAGGTGCGGCTGGGGGCCGGAGGTTGGGTGAAGCTGATCTTGCTCGGCCTGCTCATCGCCGCGTCCTTCGTCTCCGTTCCCATCCAGCTCGAGCATCGCTACAAGGAGACGATCAGCAACCTGATGATCCTCGGCTTCCTGCAGATCTTCTTCTGGTCGGCGTTGCTCGCCGTCGTCGCGCCCGTGCTGGTGCGGCCCGTCACCCGCTGGTGGACGCGGCTCATCCCGTCGATGTCGCCGGCGTGGCAGCTGGCGCGCTCCACCGTCAGCGCGCGCGCCGACCGGCTGTACAAGTCGGTGGTCCCCGTCATGTTCACCTTCGCCATCGGCGTCGGCTCGATGGTGTTGGGTGATTCCGGAATCGGCGCGATGGTCGCGTACTTGGGCGACGCGACGATCAAGGTGCCCACCTGGGACAGCCACCTCTACCTCTTCGGCCTGCCTCTGCTGATCGCCTTCATGAGCGGCGTCGGCGTGCTGATCATGATGAGTAAACAGCGCGACGCCGAACTGGCGCTCGTCGCCATCGTGGGAGCCACTCCCGCGCAGCGCGTCGCGGTGCCGGCCTTCGAGGCGCTGATCATCACCACCACCGGCCTGCTGTTGTCGCTCATCGCGGTGATGCCCAGCCTCATCTTCCAGGCCTACTCCCTTCGTGCGGCAGAGCTTGGATGGAGCCTCGTGCTGTCCTGGCCGCTGATCCTCGGCGTCTTCGCAGGCGGCTTCCTGCTCACCCTGCTGTCCACCGTGCTGCCCACGTTGCCGGCCTTGCGGAAGTCTGAGCCCCGCGTGATCGCTCGCCTCGTGGCGGAGTAGCCGCGCCACGGGCGGCGGAATGTCCTTAGCCGCTTGCTAGTCCACCGACTTCGGTGGATTAGCAAGCGGTTAAGCGGTGCCTCGTCTGTAAACGCTCCTTTGGGTAAAGGCGTCGTCCGCGCGCCGGCTGCGTAGGATTCGAGGAAGCCGCGACGTTGCGGGCATGGACCAAGGAACGGCACCGATGAGTCACAAGAAGTACTACGCGATGACCCTCCTGGTTGGGTTCCTCGCGATCCCGCTGCTGGTGCCGATTCTGGCCTTCGCCCTGCTCGTCGCGCCCGACCTGGTCGGCATTCCTTCCGGACGCTGGCAGGACATGGGGCTGGTGATCGCGCCCCTGGTGGCGCTGGCGACGTCGTTGCTGATCTGGCGCTGGTTCGCTCGCCGGCCGTCGCGTCCGCCGGAGTGGGCCAAGGCGCTGTTGCCCGTGGTGCTGGTCCCGGCCTACTTCCTGCTGGTGTGGGTGATCTCCTTCGCAGTGGTCGAGGAGCGGACGGACTTGGCCCTCCAGACGGTGAGTTTTGGGTTTGCGTTCCCTTGGGGCCTGGGCTTTGTCCTGGCCGAGCTGCTCGGCGCCTACGGGATCGCGCCCCTGATGCTGATCGCCACCCTCGTCGGTTCCGTCGGCGGCTTCCTTTGGGGATGCCGGGCCAACCCTCCGACGGGGGTCCGGGCGCGCCGGGTGATCGTCGCGGGCTCCCTTGTCCTGGCCGTCGGCGCCTCTGGTCAACTGGGGTATCGGGAGTACCGGGCATGGCAGTGGGACTCGTTGGAGCGGGTCTCCAGCGAAGTGGATCTCTGGCTGTATCACCCGTGGGGCGACGAATCCGTCGTCGTGCAGGCGCCGACGCCCAGCAGCCTCACCATCTCCGAGCAGTTCCCCCTGCTCGACGGGGCCACCGCGCTGTATCCGGTGTACTCGGCGGCGGCCCGTGCCGTCTACGATCCGCCGATGCCGACGGACAGCGACGACATCTACGAGTTCGCGAACACCTATGTCGCCTGCAACCGCACCTCGGAGGCCTACGACCGCCTGATCAATGGCGACGCGGATGCGATCTTCGTCCTGCAGCCGTCTCAGGGGCATCTAGAGAAGGCTGAGCGGCGCGGGGTGCAGCTGAATCTCACCCCCATCGGGCACGACGCGTTCGTCTTCTTCGTCAATGCCGACAACCCCGTCGAGGGTCTCACCTTGGATCAGGTGCGCGCGATCTACACGCGGCAGATCACCAACTGGGCCGAGTTGGGCGGCGCGGACGAGGAGATCGTCGCCTATCAGCGTCCGGAAGATTCCGGCAGCCAGACGGCGATGCTGGCCGAGGTGATGGGCGACGTGCCCATGGCGGAGCCGCTCACGGAGGAGCTGTCGTGGGGCATGGGCATGGTGATCGAGTCGGTGGCGGAGTACCGCAACCAGACCGCGGCCATCGGCTACTCGTTCCGCTGGTACGCGACGGAGATGAACGGCAGTCCCCGCATCAAGCTGCTGGCGATCGACGGCGTCGCGCCCAGCCCGGAGAACATCGCCGACGGCAGTTACCCGCTCACCGTCGACCTGTACGCAGCAACCGCCGGTTCGGATAACCCGCACGTTCCCGAGCTGGTCGACTGGATGGTCTCTGACGAGGGCCAGGCCTTGGTCGACGCTGTGGGCTACGTCCCGCTTGCTGACTGACTCGGTGGCGTGCTTAACCGCTTGCTAGACCACCCACTTCGGTGGTCTAGCAAGCGGTTAAGGATCCCTTTCGTGGATCAGTGCGCCTGATGAGGGCGCCGGGCTGTCGGTGGTGGTGGGGCTCGTCGTCGGCTGGACGACACGCCGCGCGGTGTCCAGTTGAGGGGGTCACTGGACGTTCGTATAGTCCGAATCATGGGCACGCAACACGACGTCGCCGGCCGGGACCGGATCCTCCGGGCGGCGCTGACCTCCTTCACCGAGCAGGGCGACGCGGCCAGCATCCGCCAGATCGCGAAGCGCGCCGAGGTGTCGCCGGCGCTGATTCAGCACCACTTCGGCACCAAGGGCGACCTCCGCGCGGCCTGCGACGACTACGTCCTCGGTTATTTCGAGGAACACGTCGCCACCGGCATCGACCAGCCAGGCCTGGGCCCGGAGTACCTCGCGGAGGTGCACCGCTCCGCTCCCATCGTGATCGGCTACCTGAGCCGGCTGCTGGTGGAGAACAGCCCGCATTCGCAGCGCATCTTCGACGCGCTGGTCGCGCTCACCGAGGCGCATCTGCCGGAGCGGGACACGTCGTCGGTGCGAGACCGGGCAGCGGTGCTGGTGACGATGAAGCTGGGCTTGCTGCTGCTGCGTCCGCACGTGGAGCGCTCCCTCGGCATGACCGACTCGCTGGTGGGCAGCTCGCGGATCATCGCCGCGCAGCTCGACCTGCTCAACCCCTACCTCATCTCCCCGGAGATCTTGGCGGCCGCGCGAAAGGCGACCGGAACGGAGGCATCGCAATGACCGCGATCATCGAACTGGAGGGGGTCACGAAGCGCTACGGGCATGTCGTCGCGCTGGACGACCTGAGCCTGCGCGTGGAACAGGGGCAGGTGCACGGCTTCCTCGGCCCCAACGGCGCGGGCAAGACCACCACCATGCGCGTCCTGCTGGGCCTGCTCGGCATCGCGTCCGGGCGCGCGACGGTGTTCGGCCTCGACCCGTGGCGTGACGTCTCCGAGATCCACTCCCGGCTCGCCTACGTGCCGGGCGACGTCACCCTGTGGCCCAACCTGAGCGGCGGCGAGACCCTCGACATCCTGGCCCGGCTGCATGGCGGCGGGCACGACCGGCAGCGGTGGATCGACCTGTTCGACCTGGACCCGACCAAGAAGAATCGCACCTACTCCAAGGGCAACCGGCAGAAGGTCGCGCTGGTGGCCGCGTTCGCCTCCGACGCCGAGCTGCTGATCCTGGACGAGCCGACGTCGGGCCTCGACCCGCTGATCGACCAGGCCTTCGTCCACGCCGTCCAGTCCGACCATGCGCGCGGCAAGACGATCCTGCTGTCGAGCCACATCCTGGGCGAGGTGGAGCGGCTCTGCGACTGGGTCGGCATCATCCGCGATGGTCGGCTGGTCGACTCCGCGCCGCTGGCCGAGCTGCGTGGCGCCGGGCACACCTTGATCACGGCGCACGTCGATACCCAGCCGGACCTCTCCGTCGACGGCGTCGCCGTGCTGGCGAGCGACGGCGACCGGCTCCGGCTGAGCGTCACCGCCGCGGCTCTGCCGGAGGCGCTGAGCCGGCTCTCCGCGGCTGGTCTCCGCTCGCTCGAGGCGGGCCCGCCGTCCCTGGAGGACGTGTTCCTCTCGCACTACGCCGCCACGGAGCGGTGATGTCCACCCTGATCAGCGCCTATCTGAGGCGCTCGCGGTGGCGTCTGCTCGCCTGGGTGCTCGGCGTCGGGCTGCTGCCCGCCCTGATGGTGGTCTCGACGCGGGTCGGGTATCCGACCCAGGCCGACCTGGATGCGTTCGTCCGGGAATCCATGGCCAGCGTGGCGCAGGTGGCGATCCGTGGCCCCATCTTCGAGGCTTCGGTCGGCGGGATCGTGGCATGGACGCTGGCGTCGTCGGGGTCGCTGGTGGGGTGCGTGATCGCGATGATCTTCGTCGTCAGCTATGCGCGCGCCGACGAGCAGGCCGGGCGGCTCGAACTCGAGCTGGCAGGTCGCGCGACTCGTCGAGAGCAGCTGCTGGCGGCCGTGTTCGTCGTCGGAGGTGCATCGGTGCTGACCGGGCTGGTCGCCGTCGTCGGTCTGCTCGCGACGGGAATGGACCCGGCGGGATCCGTGCTGCTGGGGCTGGTCCTCGCCAGCGCGATGCTGTTCTTCACGGCCGTCGGCGCCGTCTGCGCGCAGGTCGCCGCCGATTCGGGAGCCGCCGGCGGCCTCGGCGCGATCGCCATCGGCGCTTCCGTGGTGCTCGCCGCGATCGGCGACGCGACCGGCAGCCCACTCGTGTGGGTGAGCCCGTTCGGCTGGGCCCGGCATGCGCAGGCCTTCGCCGGCGACCGGTTCTGGGCGCCGCTGATTCCGCTGGTGCTCGCGGTGGTGCTGGCGTGGATCGCGCTCCGGCTCAACGCCGCGCGCGACTACGGCACGGGCGCGATCCCCGCGCGTCCCGGTCGGGCCACCGCCCCGGCCTGGGTCCGCAGCCCGCTGACGCTAGCCCTCCGCCTCCAGCGCGGCGCCGTCATCGGCTGGACAGTGGCCCTCACCCTGCTCGGCGTGTTGTTGGGCTCGGTGCTGGCCGGCCTCGACCAGCAGCTCGCCGGCAGCGCGTTCGAGGACTTCGCGCACTGGCATGGCGGCACGGTCGGCGAGGTGTTCTTCCAGTTCGTGCTCTACCTGCTCGCGCAGATCGCGGCCATGGCGGCACTCGTCGCGGTGCTCGCCCTGCGTCGCGACGAGGCCGGCGGTCTGGCGGAGCCGGTGCTCGCGCGCGCCGTCACGCGCCGCCGCTGGTCGGTGGCCGGCTGGACGGTGGCGGTGATGACGAGCGTCGCCATCCTGCTCGGGGTGGGCGTGGGCGCTGCGCTGGGGTCCGGGCGGTGGTCGCTGCCGCTGACCACCGTCGCCTATCTGCCCGCCACGCTGGTGGTCGTGGGTCTCGCGCTCGCCCTGACCGGCTGGCTTCCGCGGGCGGCGGTAGCCGTCAGCTGGGCGGCGCTGGGGCTGCTGATCCTGCTGGACCTGCTGGCCGAGTTCAACCTGGTCTCGCCGCAAGTGGTCGGCCGCGTCTCTCCCTTCGCGGCCACGTTCAGCGCCCTGTTCACAGGCGGACTTCCGGTGACGCTGGCCGTGCTGACGGCGATCGGACTCGGCCTGGCGGCGTTCGGCCTGGTGGGCATACGACGCCGCGACCTGCGGCCGTCGTGACCAGGTGTTCTTATAGCCGCCGGTTCGTCACGGAGTATCTCGCTCCGTTTCTGCTGCCGTTTTCTTCCTTATAAAGGATCTGTCGTCTATAGCGGAAGGTCGGCCAGCGCTGCTTTCACCGCTGCTGCGTAGGTGTCGATGTCGACGACGGAGGCGCGGTAGTCGCAGCGGGTGCCGTCGGGGCGGATCGGGGTGCCTTCCTCAGTCCAGCGACGCCGGGCCTCGGCCATGCTCGGAGTGGGGAGCCGGCCGTCGTGGGTGGGAACCCGCCACCAGGCGACGGCGCTGCCGTGCCGGCTCATGATGGCGCCAACCTGCCGAGGACCGGTGCCGACGAGCGATGCGATCATCCCGTAGCTCGCCACGCGCCCCGGCGGGATGCACTCCACGGCGCGGAGCACGCGCTCCACCAGCAGTTCATCCATGGGATCAGCCTAGACACCATGGATAGCATGAGCCGGTGAATGCGACGCCGATCGACCCGACGCTGCCAGAGATGGGGTGGCGGCTGCACGCCGCGGTGAGCGCGAGCGCGCTTCCCGTGCCGGAGTTGGGTCTCGTCGTGTCGCGCCTGGAGGTCTCGCTTCTCGGTACGGGGGAGAGCTACGCTGCGTGGCTGGTCTCCGACGGGGCCACGTCGTGGGTCTTCCGGCTGGCGCGTCGTCCGGTTGAGGACATGCCCTGCCCGATGGAGGACGAGCTCCGCGCGGCGGCCTTCGTGTCGGACGGGATCGGGTCGCGGGCGGTGGCCGTGGAGGTTGCCGGGGACAACGCGCTGGGCTGCCCGTACGTCGTCTCCACCTTCGTGCCGGGTGAGATGCGCGCGCCCGCGGACTGGGATCGGGATCTGTTGCGCGCGCATGCGCGTGGGCTGGCGGCGCTGCATCGTCCAGACTTCCAGCTTGCCGGTCGGATCGGTGAGTCGGGAACCGTGTTCGACATCGTCGACGAGTTCGACGGCGGCTGGGCGTGGTGGAGGGGTGCGCATCCCGAGGTCACCGAGAACCCGGGCGTCATCGAGTTGGCGGGCGCCGTCCGACGTCGACTCCTCGACCTGGCGCCGGCCTTCCATGGCATCGGCTACTCCGTGATCCACGGCGACCTCGTGGCCACCAACGTGCTGGTGGATGATGCGGGCACGCCGCGCTACGTCGACTGGGAGTGGGCTCGCGTCGGCGACGTGGCCAACGACCTGGCGCTCATCGGCGGCACCGTCGTGGGCGGCCCGTGGTACGTGCCGATGGACGACGCGATGATCGACGAGTTCCTTTCGACGTACGTGGAGGCGTGCCGCGAGCGCGGCCGTGCCGTCGGCGACGTACATGGGCTGCGGGCCCGGCGCGATGCCTGGGAACTCACCGAGCGCTTCCTCACCAGCCTGCATTTCGACACGAAGGCGACTGGCGATGACATGTACGTGGAGGCGACGCAAAGCATGCGCCGCGGGCTGTGGCGTCTCGTCAGCCGATAGTTGTCGGTCGGGCCTGATTGAATACGGGCTATGCCCGATCGTGAGTTAGCCCAGCGCCGCCTCGTCGCCCAAGGCTTGGTGACAAGGCCCTACGCCACTCCACACGACGCCGTGCGTGCCTTTGCTGCCATGCAGGGGCAAGACCTCCCCGGGGTGCTCGCCTCGGCGGCGCTCCGCTCCACGGGACGGGTGGAGGACGTGCTCGCCGCCCTGAACGATGGATTGCTGGTGCGCGGTTATCCCATGCGGGGCACCATCTTCTTGACCGCGGCGGAAGACCTCCGATGGATGACCGAGTTGATGGCCGGCGCGCCGCTGCGTGGGGCGGGTCCGCGTCGGCGGGAGCTGGGTCTCGACGAGGAGCAGTTCGACCGAGCGGGCGCGCTCCTCCTCGAGGCGCTGGCGCGGGCCCCTCGGGGCTTGTCGCGGAACGAGGCGCTCGCCGTGCTGGACGCAGCCGGCCTCTCCACGGGCGGCGGCCGCGGCTACCACATTCTCTACACCCTGATATCCAGGTCGGTGCTCTGCTATGGCCCGTGGAACGGCGGCGACCAGAACATCGTCGCGGTGAGTTCCTGGCTTTCCGAGGACTCGACTCTTGAGCGTCGATTCAACGGCGACGAGGTGGCCGCCACCGCTGAACTCATGCGGCGCTACTTCACCTCCCATGGACCGGCGACGGTGCGCGACTTCTCGTGGTGGAGCAAGATCCCGCTCACCCAGTGCCGGGCCGCGCTGCCGCTCGTCGACGGGGTGGAGCAGGTGCCCGGTGACGAACCCGCCTACGTCCGTCTGGGGCTCGCCGACGAGGTGACCGAGTTGGGCCGCGCCGTCGCGAAGCCGCTGCTGCTGCCCGGTTTCGACGAGTTCATCCTCGGCTATCAAGACCGGCTGTTCGCGATGACGCCCGAGCAGCACGTCCAATTGGTGCCGGGCAACAACGGGGTGTTCCGCAAGTCGATCGTCGCGGGCGGCCTAGTGAGGGGCTTCTGGCTGGCCAAGGGTCGGCTGGGCACGCGCACCCTCGACGCCGCCCCCTTCCGCCCGCTGGCGAAGACCACCGAGGCGGCCGTGCGTCGTCGCTTCGCCGAGTATCCGCACCTGCCGGCTTAGGCGCGAAGCGCGTCGGGGAACCCCGTCCAGCGCAGTTCCGGGGGCAGGTGGCTCAGGTCGTTGAACATGACCAGGGCCGGCGGTTGGCCGGAGCCGTAATGGATCACCGTCAGCCCCGTGTTGGCGCTGTTCATGCCGAGCCAGCGAACGGGCGGGGCGCCGAGTGCCTCGCGCACCAGCCAGGCGATGGGGTAGGAGTGGGTGACCAGCACCTCGTGCACGTCCTCGGAGCCCGACGGTGCCGTCGCGAAGCGTGCGACCATGCTGCGTGCCAGGCGGTTTCCCGCCGCAGCCTCGCCGACGTCGTAGCCGTCGAAGAAGGGCCTCCATGCCTGCGGGGTCTCGTCGGGTGAGGGTACGTAGGGGACGTGGTCGATGAGTTCGGGCGCCTCCGCGACGGGGGCGTCCACCTGGGCTCCGATCATCTGAGCCGTCGCGGCCGCCCGGGGGAGTGGCGAATGCCAGACGGTGCTGATCGGCAGGTGCGCGAGCCGCTGGCCGAGGAACCCGGCCTGTATCCGTCCCGTCTTCGTCGGGGTGCCGAAGGCGTCGGCGTCGCCGTGTCGCGCGATGTAGAGATGCCTGGTTGCCATGGGTGCCTAGTCTCTCGGTTGCAGGGTTACGGTGCCGGCGGTGCCGTCGACGGTGACCCGCGCTCCGTCGGGAATCTGGGTGGTCGCGTCGACGACGCCGAGCACCGCGGGAATGCCGTGCTCGCGCGCGACGATCGCGGCATGGGAGAGCGCGCCGCCGGTCTCGGTGACGATGGCCGAGACCACGCGGAACAGCGGCGTCCAGGCCGGATCGGTGTAGGGGCAGACCAGGACGTCGCCGGGTGTGATGCGGTGGAAGCTCGACGGCCCGAGCACGACCCGGGTGGTACCGGTCGCGGTGCCGTGGGAGCCCGGCGTGCCGACGTGGTGGGGTGCGTCCTTGTGCGGCGCGACGTGTTGCGAGGAAGGTAGGGGCGCCGTGATCGGTCGCGCCTGAAGGATCCAGAGTTCTCCGTCGGCGAGGGCCCATTCGACGTCCTGCGGTGCGCCGAGCAGACGCGCGATCTGCGCGCCCAGGTCGACGAGCGCGGTGATCTGTGGGGGTTCCAGCGCGGGGTCGAGCCGCCCATCCTCCGTCGTCGGAGTGCTGACGAGCCCGGTGTCGGTGGGGTTCCGGTCGAGGCGGGTGGCCTTGGTGCCGACGCTGCATCGGACCGAGCCGTCGGCGTCGACCTCGTACGAATCGGGCGTCACCACGCCGTCGACGACGCTCGGCCCGAGTCCCCAGGACGCCTCGATCCGAGTGGGCCCGCCGGGCTGCGTCGGGGTGAACATCACACCCGAAGCCTTGGCGTCGACGAGACGCTGGACGAGGACGGCCATGCGCGCGCCGTCCTGCGAACCGGTCTCGGTGCGCGTGGTCCAGTAGTCTGCGGCGCGCGAGGACGTGAGCGACGACCGGCATGCCCGGATCGCCGCGAGCACGGCCCGTGGGCCGCGGACGGCGAGCGTGCTCTCATACTGCCCGGCGGCTGACGCGTGGGCTGTGTCCTCGCTGGAGGCCGAGGAGCGCACCGCCATCGCCGCGTGGCCCAGGGCGGTGAGCTGTTCGCCGATCGCCCGCTCCAACGCCTCGTCACTGCCATCGTCGAGCGCCTCGACGGTCGCGAAGGGCACGACGAAGCCGTCGGGCACGGGGAGCCCTGCGCGGGCCAGTACAGCCAACGTCGCGGCCTTGCCTCCGCAGGTGGCGGGGTGGGCGTCGGGCAGGGGGATCAATATGCTCATTTATCAACAATCAATTGACAACATTATGTTGATTGTGCAGGATGAGGGGTATGGAAAGCAAGCACGATGTCGGCCGCGCCGGCGACGACCAGGCGCAAGCGCAGCGGGAGAGGGCGGCCCAGCAACGGCTTCGCGCCCTCGGGGCCGACGATCTCCCGGGGACGCCTTGGCGCCCGCGTCCGATACCGCCGTCGGCCGTCGACCTGGCGCACTTTGCGCTCTGGAAGTCGACCGAGATCGGCTCGGAGGATCTGTTGAGTGCGCTCTCCCTGCTGCCGGCCGCGCGAGCTGAGGTGGAAGGTCTGGAGGCTGGGCTGCTCTTCAGCGCCCGCAGCGCGGGGCTGACCTGGGCTCAGATCGCTGAGGCGATGGGGTTCCGGTCTCCGCAGGCGTGCCAGCAGCACTACACCCGCCTCGCGGCGCGATCGGGGCGGTAGACATGGCACACGTGTCGACGCCGCCGCTGCGCGTGCTGCACTCGGTGAGGGTGCTGGGGTTCGCGGACACCGACGTCGTGGCGGAGCGGGCGCTCGTCCGCGACGCCGATGCCATCGAAGCGCTGCGCCAGGCCGAGGCGAACGGATGGGTGGAGCACGTCGACTACTTCGGTATCGCGGGATGGACGCTCACCGACCCGGGCAAGGCCGAGAACGAACGCCAGCTCGCGCAGGAGCGCGTCGTTGCCGACCCGGGCGCCGTGGTCGCTGCCGTCTATCGGGAGTTCCTTCCGCTCAATGCGCGCCTGGTTCGCGCCTGTTCCGACTGGCAGCTCAGGCCCACGGCACAGGACTCGCTGGCTCCCAACGATCACACCGATCCGCACTGGGACGAGCGCGTGTTGAACGAGCTGGCTGCGCTCGGGGATGCCGTCGCGCCGCTCGTCGACCGGCTTTCCGACGTGCTGTTGCGCTTCAGCGGCTACCACGCCCGCTTCGATGCTGCGCTGCGTAGTGTCCGCGCGGGGCAGCATGAATGGGTGGACAAGACCGACGTCGACTCCTGCCACCGGGTGTGGTTCCAGCTGCACGAAGATCTCGTTGCCACCTTGGGCATCGATCGTCGGACGGAAGGGGAGAGGGTCGCTCGCTAGGCGGGGCGCCGCGGCTCTTTCCCTAGATGTTCCGGCGCGGCCGACCGGCCGGAATGGCGACGATCGCCTGCGTGGTGGCGAGCAGGCAGACGAAGCCCAGCGAGGCGCGCCAGGATCCGGTGCTCTGGGCGAGATAGCCGGCGAGCACCGGTCCGACGGCGGCGAGCAGGTATCCCAGCGACTGGGCCATGCCCGAGAGCTGAGTGATCTCGAGGGTGGTGCGTCCGCGCAGGCTGATCAGCGACAGTGCGACGACCAGCGACGCACCACCGCCGATTCCCGCGACGATGGCCCACAGCATCGCCTGTTGCGGGGCGAGGAGAAGGCCGACCACTCCGACGAGCGTGGGCACGCTGGCCGTGACGGCCGCCGCCACCTGGCTGTCTGGGCTACGCATCAATCTGGGAATGGCCAAGGCCGAGAAGATCCCGACGATCTGGAACAGGAACAACTGCCAGCCGGCTTGACGCTCGGACAGCCCGGCCGTCGCGGCGATCGTCGGCAGCCACGTCACCATGATGTAGAAGATGGTGGATTGCAGGCCCATGAACGCGGTCACCATCCAGGCGGTGGGCTGACGCCAGACGCTGATGGTGGGTGGGATCTCCGGGCGGCCCGGTCGGGATCCTGCCGTGGCCGTCGCGTCGGCGCGTCGAGTGCGGGGAAGCCAGATGACGGCCGTCACGACCGCGGGGAGAGCCCAGAAAGCCAACGCCCCGTGCCAGCCCACGCGCTCAGCCAAGGGGACGACCACCGCGGAGGCGGTCCCTGCGCCGATGGTGATGCAGGCCGAGTAGATGCCCGTCGCTCGGGAGACGCCGGAGCTGTAGTCGCGTTTGACCAGCGCAGGAACCAGCACGTTGCCGATCGTGATGGCGCTGCCGATGACGATGGTGCCCACCCAGAGGCCGGCGGTGCCCGCGTAGGAGCGCACGCCGATCCCTGCAGCGAGCACCAGAAGCGCGAGCAGGATCGAACGCTCGATCCCGAGTCGCTTGGACACGTGATGCACCAGCGGCGACACCGCAGCGAAAGCGAGCAGCGGCAAGGATCCCAGCAGCCCCTGGGCCGCTTCGCTCAGCGCCTTCTCCTGCCCGATCTGCGGCAGCAGCGGGCCGACGGTGGTCAGCGCCGGGCGCAGGTTCAGCGCTACCAGGAACACCAGCGCGGTGCTGATGGCGGCCCACGTGGCGGCGCGGCGGTCGTCGACGGGCGGAGTTGGCACGGCGTCGAGCCTAGATGATTGAGTCCAAGGGGTCGTGGCTCGGCGTGGTGTTGCCGTGAGTGTGAGGGAGGGCGTCCAGAGTCGGTGTTGCTAACACCAACACCGAGCCGGAAGGGCCCTGTCATGGTCACCGATCT
>NZ_JARGDO010000029.1:33318-34554 GCF_029211185.1 Tessaracoccus caeni | reverse complement strand
GATCGGTGACCATGACAGGGCCCTTCCGGCTCGGTGTTGGTGTTAGCAACACCGACTCTGGACGCCCTCCCTCACACTCACGGCAACACCACGCCGAGCCACGACCCCTTGGACTCAATCATCTAGGGCCTGCCCCATACATAGCTTCGGACAGGCCGCCAACATGAGCGACCTGTCCGAGGAGTGTCGTGGAGGCCCTCGGAGCGGCGGCAGCTGCGTCGGCGCCGCCTATCCGAGGAACCTTTTTAGGTGAAGTTGACCAGGCCGGCCCGGGCCGCCGTGACCAGAACCTGAACCCGATCGCGCACGTTCCACTTCGACATGATCCCGCCGAGATGCGCCTTGATCGTGCCTTCGGAGACGTGGAGAGCGCGCGCCATCTCCGCATTGGACATGCCCTGCGCGAGATGACCCAGCACCTCGGACTCGCGTTCGGTCAATGGCCGTAGCTCACCGGCGGGGCTCTTGGGCTTCGCCTCGCGCACGTGCTTGACGAGCATCGCAGCGATCCTCGGAGAGAGGGAGCTGGTGCCCTGATACGCCTGCTTCAAAGCCGTGAGGATCTCGTCCGCACTGGAGTCCTTGAGCATGTACCCGGAGGCGCCCGCACTGAGCATGGGAAGCACGGTCTCAGTGGTATCCATCGTGGTCACAGCGACCACACACACGTCAGGCCAGCGAGAGATGATCCGCTCCGTCGCCTCGATGCCGCCCATGCCTGGCATCTGAACATCCATCATCACGATGTCGGGCTTGTCGCGCTCGATGAACTCCAGCGCCTCGAGCCCGTTCTCGGCCTGGCCGATCACAGTGATCTCAGGATCGCGAGCCACGAAGTGGGAAAGCGCGAATCGCACAAGCGGGTCATCGTCGGTGATCAACACCCTGATCTGGTCCATGCCAGGGAGTCTAGACCATCCCCTCGACCGAGATCCAAACAGGCGTGGACGATTGTCCATTCAAACTATGGCTATTTGACCGATGTGCTCAGAATCCAGACACGGAAGGATAGACATCAACAGGACGAACGGCTAGGAAAGGGAGTGATCAGAAATGCGTTTCTGGGAATGCCTCGCTCGCTTGAAGGGCCCGATCGGCTGAAAACAGTGTCGAACTCTCGACATATGTGCTAACAAGCAAAACGTTTTTATAACCGCGGCGTACCAACGCGCCAAAAACCCAAGAAAGGGGTGCAAGCAATGTCCTTCTGGCACAAGCTCGCCCGACTGATGGGCG
>NZ_JARGDO010000029.1:0-33220 GCF_029211185.1 Tessaracoccus caeni | reverse complement strand
CGTCGGCTGACCAAGCCACACCCGGCCGCACACCATCCCCACCCACAGCGGCCACCCACACAACAACTCCCCCCACAAACCCAAGACACCGAAAGGGGTGCAAGCAATGTCCTTCTGGCACAAGCTCGCCCGACTGATGGGCGTCGGCTGACCAAGCCACACCCGGCCGCACACCATCCCCACCCACAGCGGCCACCCACACAACAACTCCCCCCACAAACCCAAGACACCGAAAGGGGTGCAAGCAATGTCCTTCTGGCACAAGCTCGTCCGACTGATGGGCGTCGGCTGAGGAAGCCTTCGACCGGCCGACGACAACGCTCACGAAGCGGCATCGGACGATCGTTCATCCCCCAAAGCACACGGTCCAAGAAAGACGTCCAGGACATTGTCCTTTTGGCGAAGACTCGCCCGCTTGTTGGACCCCTACGACTAACCACGACCCCACGCTCCAGACCGGCATGTGAACCGCCCGGTCGACCCACACACCTACGACGCAGATAACAACGGGAGGGTGCAGGAACACCCTTGGGTTTGGCCTCACTCTCATTCGGCTTGATCTTCTACGCCGATGGTATCAATCGCACCACGCAAGGCATATTAGAGGGACCGGAAGCAACCCCTGAATCAAGAGTACGACGAAAGTCTAGAAAGGACCATCAACCATTGTCCTTTCCGCCTCCGTCCTTGCACTCAGGAATATGTCTGTACCGCTGTTCGTATCCGCCCGACAGTACATAATGAGCGC
This sequence comes from Tessaracoccus caeni, assembly GCF_029211185.1. Taxonomy (GTDB): domain Bacteria; phylum Actinomycetota; class Actinomycetes; order Propionibacteriales; family Propionibacteriaceae; genus Arachnia; species Arachnia caeni. The sequence goes on along the minus strand of NZ_JARGDO010000029.1, from coordinate 32,472 downwards.
ATGCCATCAAGCCCTTCAGCCAAGCCACGGCTCAGGCTGCTCCGGCTGACCGAGACCGAGCACCTGAATCGCCCGGAGCGTATCGCTCTGCTGGCGATTGTTGGTGGCATCGTCGTTCAGGGACTCTTTGAGCTCGTTGGAAGTCCTGAAGCCACACGTCTCAGCCAGGTGTTAGGCATAGCGTTAACTTTGACCTACGCGCTCTATGCCTGGTCACCCGTGGCAGCGACTTCTGCACTTGGCATCGCCGTGCTACTCACTTTCATCAGCGGCAACGCGGTGGTCGCTTTGTTCCCGGCGGCGGTGGCAGCCCTGCTCGTGTTCCGACTGGGTACAACTCCCCTGATCGCCGCGTACACCGGCGGGTTCTTATTAGCCAGTCTGCTCGTGTCGAGCGGCTTGGTGCCGTCGTTCGATCCAGTGACCAAAGAGCGCTCCGACGACACGGTCCTCGTACAGATCATCGTCGCGATCGTGACCGGAGGCATCGGCCTCGCCCTCAGACTGGCCTACGCGCGAGGGCAACGATTAGAACACGAACTGGCCGAGCGCGCCGAGCGTGAACGAGAAGCCGTGCTCGCCGAACGACGATGGATAGCCGGCGAACTCCATGACAGCATCGCCCACCATTTGACCATCGTCGCACTGCACGTCCAGCTGCTCGACGACGAGGCCGCGCGCCACGAGTCGCAGGAGGCTATCCGTGTCGCCGCCCGAAAGGCGCTCAGCGACCTCCGCTTCGTGATTCAGCTCGCTGAGGACGCTCCCAGCGGCACAGAGGTGCCTTCAGGCGATCTCGCGGCGGCTATCGAGGAAGCAAGCCAGGAGTTCGAGGCCACAGGGCGCCCCACCATCTGCGACGGAGATCCGCGCGACGAGGGCATTCCTCGAGGCGTCGAGATCATCCTGGCCCGGATCGTCCGGGAGTCCGCCACCAACATCCTCAAGTACGCGGGCCCTGGTGAGATCCGCATCGGTCTCCTCCACAACCCGGACTCCGTGTCTCTCACCATCCGCAGCCCGCTCCCCACGGTCGCCCGTCGAGATCTGCCCTCCACCGGCACCGGCCTCAACCGCATGGCCGAGCGTGTCCTGGGCGTGAGTGGTGAGTTCAGCGCCGGCCCCGTCGACGACGCGTGGCTCGTCTCCGTGACGCTGCCCGTCGCCCCGGGAGCGAACAAGGAGATCGAGGCTCCGGCCGAAGAGCCCGTTACTGCGGCCTCCCCCAAACCGCGCACGAAAGTGTGGCCAAAAGTCTAATCTCCTCTGGAGGCTCGACTCACATTCGAGTCACCGTCGACGTGTTATCTTTATAGCGGGTCTCCCGCCCACCAAAATTGGATCGACATTTACCCCCCCCAAGTCGTCGGTCCAATACCCCCCAAAACGGGATCTATGTCTGGGGCGTACCATATGCCCCAGACATAGCAGTCTTCGGGCCGGAAAAGGCCAACCGAGACACGTCGTCTCCATCCTCGCAATATGTCAGCCAAAGCCGCCTGACGCCGGGGTATTGATATTCACGCAAGGGCTCGCGGGCCACCCGCGATGCACGCCTCCATACCCTTTATTCCATATCGCAGTGAAAACGTCAGTCCTAACCAACCGCCCCGATGCCGCACGATCCCGCACCAGGATGCGGTCGTCGGACGCAGGCGCTCAAACCGAACTCTTGAAGGCATCTCGAACGCCCAGCCGTACCCAGAGGTCATGGCTGGGACGCATCGCCGCCAAGCCCGTGCCCGGCGCGCGATTGAAGGGCTAAGCTGCCGTGGATCAGCAAATGGGCCAACAGCACGGTGACGTTCCGCGGTCACCCTGGTCGAGCCCAGGCGTCTGCCCCGTTCACAGCTTGATGCCGGCGGCAGGCCCGACGGGAACCCGTAGTACGAAAAAATCCTGGTGTAGAGCGAGTCTGCACCAGGATGATCGGTGGACCTAGCGGGAGGCTTGTCGAAACTCGCCCCGCCAGTGATTCAGATGGTGCGAGCGCACCGGTCGATCCGCGCGAGAAGGCACAGGACGCACCGCTGGAGGCACCAACCGCAGCAAGCGCCGCGAGCATCCGAAGACGTCCTTCAACGAGCGGAAGCCGCCTACGCTGCGGGCGGGTCACTGAAAGCCGTGGCCCGACAGGTCGGTCTTGGACATGAGCGACTCTCTCGTCTCCTTCGGGAACGCGGTGTCGTCCTCCGTAACCACTCACCATCGACCAGCACGATTCGGCTGATGTGTGCCATGTATGAGCAAGGGGCTTCACTGGAGCGCGTGGGCGACAGGTTCGGTTACACGGCGGGGACAGTCCGCACGCACTTGATCGCCGCCGGTGTCATGATGCGCGACACCCACGGCCGCGGAACAGTCGTGAAGGCACAGCAAGCCCGTCACTGAAGAGCACCACGAGCCACCGAGTTGCAGCTCTCCTGATGTGAGGCTCGGTCGTGCTGATCGAGGATTACGAAGCCAGCAGCTCGACATACGAGTTTGCCGATATGTTCAACATGCGCCGAAACACGTTGCGCCTCGCCGGGTTCGACCTCATTGACCGCCCTCGTCGTCGTGGACGCGGAAAGTAATTGACAGGGTCCGCGATGCTGAAGGCGGCAGTCGGGGCGGTTGGGCTCGCGGGCCGAAGACGCCGATCCTTCGAGTGCCTACGGCAGGTGCCGGGCACAATGTCTCTATGGGGAATCGGCGGAACCGGCGAGGGAACAGCCGTGGCGCCGATCGTCGCAGCCAGAAGTCACGGTGGTCGGTCGTGCCAGCCGCACAGGCAGATGCCTCCGGGCCCGCGTCCGCGTTATCGGGGATGTCCCATCCTGGCACGGATCGAGAGAAGGCGATGCTCCAGAAGCGTCGCGAGATGAACTTCGAGGACCTGTGGGCCGACCTTCGCCAAGGTGCGCGCAACATATCTGGCGTTAGCTGGCAAGTCGCTGTGTGCGGGTACTTGTTGGTCGCATCACGCGCCGGGCATCTGCCCTTCGTCGAGCTGATCCCCGAGGGTTATGAGGATGCGGACTGCGTTGCAGTCGACGGTACGCGCACCTTCGTTCAGATGAAGGAACTCGATGGCGGCCAGGGCGAGATGGGCCCCGCGGGGCTCGCCGAGGCCCTTGCCCACGCAGAGGTCAGCGCGAGGGGTGCGGAGATTGTTGTTCTCACCGATGGTTCGCTCGGGTCCGGTCTTTCCTTCACCGGATGGGACGCCGTGCTCAGCGATCAATCCAGCCGAGGCGTGGACAGGGTTCTGGCCGGCCTGGTCACCCGCGGGTACGACGATGTTGACGCTTTGAGCGTCCTTGCCCGCGCCCGTGTTGTGCGCCTCCCCTACCGGATCAGCCAGGCTAGCGAAGCCCTGCTGGCCGAAGCGGTGAATGTCCATCCCAGCGTCGCAGGCATTGCTGTCAGTCGCCTCACGGATGTGCTGGCACGAGCCTCGGGCGATCAACGACATGCGACCAGTCAGACTGCAGCTCGGGTACGGGTTAGCGACCTCGACGCCATCATTGTCGAGGTCCAAGATGCCGTTGACGTGACCGGTCTCGACGAGGCCGTTGCCTCTGGCGTCTGCGCGCCTGTCAGCTTCCTCGCAGAAGAAGAGGTCCCGGCTCGGATCTTCTACCTTGGCGTTGACGGACGCCCAGGACACGTGGCAGCAAACCTGGACGTGACCAGACCCAGTGAACTGCTCGCATGCGCTGAGGGACTCAGGGAAGAGGGAAGCACTCTGCTCGTCGGCCCCTCGGGCGCGGGCAAGTCAGTGCTTCTCTGGCGCGCTGCCCGTGACCTCATCCCTGCGGCAAGAGTTCTGCGAGTCAACCGGGTCGAGGACGAGGACGACGCACGAGCGCTTGCCCGGCACGTGCGGTTGCTGCGTCCGAGCGAAACGTCACCGGTGATGGTCGTCGCTGACGATCTCGGCCGACCGCATACCACGGGATGGCCGCATGCAGCAGCCCTACTGCGTGAGATCCCCGCGGTGCTGCTCCTTGGTGCCGCGCGCGCTGAGGACTTCTCACCAGCGCTGCTCGTCGGCTCCACCCGTGTGGTCGAACCGCAACTCGATGCCCTCCTGGCTGCTGCGTTGGGTAAGCGGATGCGCGAGCAAGGCATCCCACTCCGCATGGACCCTGACGAAGCATTCCAGCGATCCGAAGGCCTGCTCATGGAGTACGTCGCTCTGCTGACCACAGGGCAACGGTTGCGACAGGTGCTGGCCACCCAGGTCGCGGGCCTCCAGGCTCCCGACCGCCGAATCCAGCGTGAAGCAGCACGCCTGGTCACCGCAGCACACACACTCGGCCTCACAGTGAGCGCAGATCGCCTTGGCTCTGCGCTGGCTGCTGATCAGGTCGTCACGGAACTCGCAAGCGTGGGTGACGCGCTCGGCGTGTTGCGTGATGAGCACATCGCGGTCAGCGACGGCGACAACTGGCGTGGGATTCACGAGCTCCGCTCCACAACGATCAGCGAGCTGCTTCACGACAGCCCTCCCCCTCGCATTGGGAACACACTGGCACGAGTCGCTGCCTTGATCCATCCTCAGCAGGCGGGATGGATGCTGCGTCGGGTCGCCGAACTTCATCCCAAGTGCGTGGACGAAGTCGTTGAAGCTCTCGGGCACTCTCTCAACATCTACAGCAAGAGCGCAGGTGACCTCGCTGCGTTCCTCGAAGGTGCCGAGCGCGCCGATAACGCACTCTACGCTCGGGCCGTGCTGCCGATCCTCGAACGAGCACGGCCTTCAGGTCTACCGCTTGAGATGCTCGCAGCTTTCGTCTATTCACAGCGTAACCAGAATCTACGCTTCGACGAGATAGGCGTGAAGCAGTTCGACAACATGGCCCGCCGCATCAAGAACATCGCGAATCAACTGCCGGCGCGATCTGATTACGAAACGACCCTGCAGGCGGCTTGCACTGGAATCGACAGTGAACGGCTCCACAGCATCCTCACAGATGCGGATCTGCTCGATGCTATCCGCATCCTAGAAGCTGGCCATCCGCACCTCAGTGTTCCTATCGATCTCGTCCGCTCTCTCTTCAAACGAATGCCAACACCGCACGACGTCTGGACTGCGACCATCTGGTCCCGCCTGGCAGCTATCTGCCACGCTCATCTCTCACAGACAGAGACCATCGAGATTCTTGGGCCCCTAGACAACCGAGTCAGCCTCATTTGCGCAGCAGACCAGTCGATTCTCGACGCCGCCGTTGATGAAGACATGTCATCCGTGTGCGTCACGCGACTGCTGCCCCTAGACCTCGACGAAATCCCGCTACCACTCCTCCCGTGGGACATACCCGGAGCAGGCACAAAGGACGCCCTCAACGAGTCCACTGTCGCTTGCCTCACACGGCTCGCGGATGCCTGCCCCGAACTGCAGCGATTCACGATCACGACTGTCACTGCGGCGGGAGTCCCGTACCGGGTGCGGGACTTCGAGCCCGGCCATAAGGACATGCTGCGTGCTGGATTTCCTGAGCGTACTGCCGTACGCCAAGCTGTTGGCTATCAGGCGGCCCTTCGCCGCGCCACCTCGTCCCAGACGTGGACGGAGGTGGTCACGGCCCAGATCGGTGCCGCAGCCGACCTGGCAACCGCAGCCAGAGAGCTACCGCTCCGGTTCAAGCCACATGACAACAAACGGCGCCGAGTTGCCTGGCGCGCCCAGCTCGCCGACCTCCGCAGGCGCCTCGGTGCCCTCCAGCCTCCCCCACTTCCCGCACGCTCCGGGCCCGCGTCGGCACACGCTCTCGACGACGACGCCGACCGCACCGAAGACCAGACAACACGCGTCCTACGCGCCGCCCTCGATGCGCTGGACAATGCTTGTTCGGACGACGAAACGAATACCCAAAGTCTCTTAGCCATTGCCATCGCTCTGCGGGAGGCCGCAGGGAAGATCGACCAAGCTCGTCGAAACACCCGCACTTTCCTACAGGGCCGCGGGTCAGTTCTGCCCAACGACCTCAGTGACGCGATGCGGCGCAGCGCAGACCTAGCTACCGCGCTTCACCGCCATCCGGAACTGGCACGACTCATTAGCGCCACAGATCCTCTCCCCTCAGCCACCGAGATATGGAAGAAGGTCACAGACATGGAACAGAGCCGTTCCGAGGCAGTCTTGCAGAGTCTCCTCGAACCCGTGTCGGAAGTAACCTACAAACTCGTCGAAGATCCCAATCCTGCTTCGTGGGCGCTCGATTCGCGAAGCTGGATTGTCATGGCGCCAACGCACGTCCTCGACGACACGCTTGCGTTGCTGGAGACTCTGGACGACGCCGCACGCGAACAACTCGGGCCCCACCTCGTCGTTCTGTGCGTCTTCGACGCTGTCCGCCCAGCCACAGCCGACACCCCAGCCGGCTCGGATCAGCGCGTTTCCCTTGGCTTCGGCTACCAGCTCAGTTCCAGCGCTGCACGCACGGCTCTGCTCATCTCACCCGACACAGCAACGGAGTGGGCTCAAGCAGCGGGCCTGCTCCTGCTAGACCACACCACGTCTCCAGCGACACTCGCTGAGCGACTCATCCACCGATCTCACGAAGCAGCACGGCGCAGGATGCGACGCCTGCCCAAACCCGTCACAGCACAAGGCGACCAGCAACCCTCCATCACCTGCGCAGATGCGCAGGGGCCCAACACAGGCCAGTCGCAGAGTCGTGAATTAGCCGGCACCCAAGCCGCCCTGTCGCTCCTCCAGCAACACGTAGAGGCCGAGGAGGAAGGTACCGTCTCCACGTACTTGTCCGAAGTGATACTCAGGCCAGTCACCGGTCTCCCCCTCGACAGCCAAGCTGAGGAACTCATGGGCGCAATGGCCGTCCTTCACCTTGAGAGGCTGCGTGACTTACCCACCGAAGAAGCGGCTGCCCGACTCGCTGCAGAAGGCGGCGGCTGACAGGGCGGCTGAAGTCTACAAACGCTGCATCAACGACGAGGCCCCCTGCACGATCACCGGACGTGCCAAGCCGGGTACTACCCCTCGATATCTGGCTCTTCACAATTGAGGGTGTAGAGGGACCGGTGGCGGGGTGCGCACGGGGGTGCGGCGTGTCGGGGTCCGGGTAGGGGTCGAGGTCTTCCGATGATGGAGGTTCCTACGCCGCCCATCCGAAAGACCTCGACGTGTCTCACGCTACCTTCGCTCGTCCTGACCTGACTACGTTCGCTCGTTTGGACGGGCTTGGCTTGGATGTCGTCGGCCAGTACCTTGAGGCCGGTCGGGCGGTGCTGGAGTGCCGGGTCGTGGAGGCTGATGGGTGGTGCCGGCGGTGCGGGTGCGAGGGTGCTGCGCGGGACACTGTTACCCGGCGCCTGGCGCACGAGCCGCTGGGATGGCGTCCCACGACGCTGCTCATCCGGGTTCGTCGGTACCGGTGTACCGGGTGCGGGCACGTGTGGCGCCAGGACACCACGGAGGCTGCGGAGCCGCGGGCGAAGGTCTCCCGCGGGGGCCTGCGCTGGGCGCTGGAGGGCATCGTGTGCCAGCACCTGACGGTCGCCCGCGTCGCCGAGGGGCTCGGGGTCTCGTGGAACACCGCCAACGCCGCGGTCCTGGCCGAGGGCCGCCGGGTCCTGATCGATGACCCGGCCCGCTTCGACGGCGTGAAGGTCCTCGGGGTCGACGAGCATGTCTGGCGGCACACCCGCCGTGGGGACAAGTACGTCACTGTGATCATCGATCTCACCCCGATCCGTGATGGGACCGGCCCGTCCCGGCTGCTCGACATGGTCGAGGGCCGCTCGAAACAGACGTTCAAGACCTGGCTCGCCGACCGCCCGCGGGCCTGGCGCGACGCGGTGGAGGTCGTCGCGATGGATGGCTTCACCGGCTTCAAGTCCGCCACCACCGAGGAGCTGCCCGACGCGGTCGCCGTCATGGACCCCTTCCACGTTGTCCATCTCGCCGGAGACGCCCTCGATGGCTGCCGGCGCCGCGTCCAGCAGGACACCTGCGGGCACCGGGGCCGCACGGGCGACCCGCTCTACTCCGCCCGGCGAACCCTGCACACCGGCGCCGACCTGCTCACCGAGAAGCAGACCCAGCGCCTGGCCGCCCTGTTCGACGGCGACACCCACATCGCCGTCGAGGCGACCTGGGCCGTCTACCAGCGCATGATCGCCGCCTACCGCGACCCCGACAAAGCGAGCGGACAAGCGACCATGCGCCAGCTCATCGACTCTCTCGCCACCGGGGTCCCCACCGCCCTGCACGAGCTCCGCACACTCGGCCGGACCCTCGCCCGACGAGCCGGTGACGTCCTGGCCTACTTCGACCGGCCCGGCACCTCCAACGGACCCACCGAGGCCATGAACGGACGACTCGAGCACCTCCGCGGCTCCGCCCTCGGATTCCGCAACCTCAGCCACTACATAGCTCGCTCACTGCTCGAGACCGGCGGATTCAGACCCCGACTCCTACACCCTCAATTGTGAAGAGCCCGATATCTCCATCTCCAGGACGTTCTCTCGCCCCACTGACGCTGAGACCTGCTCGCATCCACGAGATCAACTTCCCCGCGCGTCAGAACGCCAAATTGAGCACCGCCTCGGCGCGTAGCTGTCATCTTGCGAGTGCCGTCGCCCCACACGCCTACGGATGGTTTCATCCGTAACGGAGCTCCGAGCCGCTCTGGGCGGTAACTTTTGCGGCTCTTCACAATTGAGGGTGTAGAGGGACCGGTGGCGGGGTGCGCACGGGGGTGCGGCGTGTCGGGGTCCGGGTAGGGGTCGAGGTCTTCCGATGATGGAGGTTCCTACGCCGCCCATCCGAAAGACCTCGACGTGTCTCACGCTACCTTCGCTCGTCCTGACCTGACTACGTTCGCTCGTTTGGACGGGCTTGGCTTGGATGTCGTCGGCCAGTACCTTGAGGCCGGTCGGGCGGTGCTGGAGTGCCGGGTCGTGGAGGCTGATGGGTGGTGCCGGCGGTGCGGGTGCGAGGGTGCTGCGCGGGACACTGTTACCCGGCGCCTGGCGCACGAGCCGCTGGGATGGCGTCCCACGACGCTGCTCATCCGGGTTCGTCGGTACCGGTGTACCGGGTGCGGGCACGTGTGGCGCCAGGACACCACGGAGGCTGCGGAGCCGCGGGCGAAGGTCTCCCGCGGGGGCCTGCGCTGGGCGCTGGAGGGCATCGTGTGCCAGCACCTGACGGTCGCCCGCGTCGCCGAGGGGCTCGGGGTCTCGTGGAACACCGCCAACGCCGCGGTCCTGGCCGAGGGCCGCCGGGTCCTGATCGATGACCCGGCCCGCTTCGACGGCGTGAAGGTCCTCGGGGTCGACGAGCATGTCTGGCGGCACACCCGCCGTGGGGACAAGTACGTCACTGTGATCATCGATCTCACCCCGATCCGTGATGGGACCGGCCCGTCCCGGCTGCTCGACATGGTCGAGGGCCGCTCGAAACAGACGTTCAAGACCTGGCTCGCCGACCGCCCGCGGGCCTGGCGCGACGCGGTGGAGGTCGTCGCGATGGATGGCTTCACCGGCTTCAAGTCCGCCACCACCGAGGAGCTGCCCGACGCGGTCGCCGTCATGGACCCCTTCCACGTTGTCCATCTCGCCGGAGACGCCCTCGATGGCTGCCGGCGCCGCGTCCAGCAGGACACCTGCGGGCACCGGGGCCGCACGGGCGACCCGCTCTACTCCGCCCGGCGAACCCTGCACACCGGCGCCGACCTGCTCACCGAGAAGCAGACCCAGCGCCTGGCCGCCCTGTTCGACGGCGACACCCACATCGCCGTCGAGGCGACCTGGGCCGTCTACCAGCGCATGATCGCCGCCTACCGCGACCCCGACAAAGCGAGCGGACAAGCGACCATGCGCCAGCTCATCGACTCTCTCGCCACCGGGGTCCCCACCGCCCTGCACGAGCTCCGCACACTCGGCCGGACCCTCGCCCGACGAGCCGGTGACGTCCTGGCCTACTTCGACCGGCCCGGCACCTCCAACGGACCCACCGAGGCCATGAACGGACGACTCGAGCACCTCCGCGGCTCCGCCCTCGGATTCCGCAACCTCAGCCACTACATAGCTCGCTCACTGCTCGAGACCGGCGGATTCAGACCCCGACTCCTACACCCTCAATTGTGAAGAGCCACTTTTGCCCAGCCACGTTAGGTTCATTTGCGCCCGGTGGTCATGCCGTTAATCGTGTTTGGCGCCACGGAGCCACGCAACCGCGGTTTGGGGTAGGGATTGTCGGTGGCGGCTGTAACATTATGCAGCATAGGCCGCTGTAACAGCTTCAGCGAACGACTCAAGAGGAGAGCCGTGGAGTGCTACTTCAACACTCACGGCGAGTTCATCGCCTTTCGCCAGTCGCCGGATGCGCGCTTCCTTTTCGACAAATTCGGTCAATGGATCGGTTGGTTCCCGTGGGGAGATGCAGATGCAGTTGACAAGCACGGCAAGTACCTCGGCACAGTCGTCAGGAACCGACTCGTGGCCCGGATTAGTCAGCCATACCGGGGGTATCCCGGTTACCCGGGATACCCGGGCTATGCGGGCCACCCCGGGTATCCAGGCTATGCCGGGTACTCCGGATACTTGGCTGGCTTCGAAGACGTCCCCGCAGATCGGTTGAAGGGTTAGCGCCAGCCCGGTGCCGGGATGGCCTGGACTGGGGCTATGTTCGCCGCCGCGCGAACCAGCACCTATGCAGCCACGGCTGCTACTCCGGCCCCAGTCCGCTCGGCCCTCCTGAGCCCCAATATCCGCGCAGCACTGCCGTCGATCTGCTCAACAATCAACGATCACAACCGGTGACTTGGCAAGCTGAGCAGATCGACGACATCATCTCAGCTAGCAGCGAGACCAAGACCCGGCTGCGCCTCGTCATTGGGTCCACGCCCTGAGCCCGCCTCGACGAGGAGCAAGATAGCTGGGTTAGTGCCGCCCTCGTGCCGAGAAGCGACGTATGAAGTGGGCCGCGCTGAGTCCGTGATCGTTCAGGAGGCTAGTTACGCGCGTGGGATCGCGGAAGGCGTCATTTGCGGCCAGACCCGCCGCGAAGCCCGACACGGACTCTCGAAGACGGGCAAGCTGCTGTGTCGTGATGACACGGCAGCCGGGCGGTATCGCGGCATGTGAGTCGAACCTCTCCTCCGGATGGATCAGCAGTGGCGTCGCCTCGCTATTGGGGTACTGCTGCCGGAACCAATCCATGGCGTTCGAGAGTTGCTCGGCGTCTTTCTTGTACACGGGATGGCCGTGGTCGGCCCCGCTCTTCGCTTCAATGACATAAAATGTCCCGTCGCGCAGCGCCCAAAGGCCGTCCGGCCCACGGCCGAGGGTGTCTTCGGGCCGTTGACCAATATGGCCGATGTGTTCCGCGAGGTCGCGCACCGCTTGCTCAAACTGCGGCGTGCGGGGTCCCCAGTCAAGGTCATCTATGACGGCCTTCAACCCGAGCAAGAGATCATTGCCGGACATGTACTTCGCTTGCAGCCAGGATGAAGCCTGCTCGCCCTGCGGGCGGCTCGCTGCCTTCAAACGCTCGTACTGCACGCCCATCAGGGGTCGGAGTAGCCGTCTGTTTGCGAGGTGAGCCGTCTTCTGGATCTGCTGAGCCTGGGAAGGGTCGAAGAAGTTGGTGTATGTCGCGAGCCGCTGCCTCTGGAGTGCCTGAGTCGCGGTGTCGCCTGTGATGCCATTTACGACCATCTGCTGTTCTTGAGCTGCTTCTACGTAGTCGCCGCGCATGGCGGCATCGAACGCACGCCGCTCAGCGCTGGCGGTATCGCCAACCGGGGACGTGTCGTACCGGACCTGCGCCAGAGCCCCCTTGCTGTAGGCCACCCAGTCCTTGTCTCGTTCGAGGCATTGCTCCATGATGTCGTGAAGGTCTTCTAGTGAGTCGGCCTCGATTTCGCTAGCGATCTCTGCCGCGAGGTTCAACTGCGCCCTCGTCGCGGGTGAGAAGAATCCGCGTGCTTCCGGCACATTGAGACGTTCGGCCAGCCGTGCTCCTAGGAGAAGAACCACAGCGTGGTCCTCATTCGACCGGGTGGCTCGTCCCATGCCCTGTTCCAGGCGCTGAATTTGTCGGCCAAGGAGGTTCGTTGATCCGGTCAACCGGGCCTGTGCCAGCCGCTCCGGCCCGTCGAGTGCTTCAGGTAGGCCATCCAACACTAGGACGTGGCAGGCATTGCCGGGCAGGTCGATCCCGTCGTAGCGGTTGATGAGCACTACCAGGCCCAGCTGTGGGTTCTCGCGCAGTTGCTCAACACCTTCATGAATGTTGTTGCGGTCCAGGACGAGAGTTGCTTCCTTTCGCCACCAGTCAGCGCGCGCGCGGCTCGGCACGATCACTACCACGTTCTGGTCATTGGCTAGGTCTAGAACGAGATCACGAATCTCCTCGTCCGTCGCGTTGGGCACGAGTTGCTGTGGAACGAGGATCATCCGTTCCCCGATATCGCCAGCACTCGAAGGGAAAACTGGCCGTGAGACTGACTTCGGTGCAGCGCCGAAGTGTCGAACCAGCACCGAGTCATCGGCCAGTGTGGCAGTGAGGTAGACACGCCGCTGTGCCTGGGAGAAGCCGAGGAGTGTCTCTGTGGGATGGCACGGTGGGTGAACTTCGAACGCGTCGCTGGAGATCACGGCGGTGCAGATGGGGAGGCTGTCTACGACGAGCGGCCAGCCCCACTTCAGCTGGCTGTCCGAGATCGGATGGAGGATCGACAAGACTTGGTCCTGCTTGTCCTGCCATGACCAAAATGGAATCTCCTGTATCGCGGTCCGGCGTCGTGCTTGTAGGTCGAGCAGGCCGTTGGGCGACTGCGATTTCAGGTCACCAGCGAACAGGTTTAGCAGATCGCTGTACGCATCCGACTCGTTGTCGACACTTAGCCGGAAAACGTGATCTGCCTGAGCGATACAGGCGTGAGCGTCGTCAATAATTACCCCGCCGAGGTTGTGGGAGGGAGGCTTGGACACGCTACCACCGACTCCGAAGACGGACAGGCCGTTGAAGAGCTTTGCGAATGTCCCGACAAGCACCGCGCGTCCCTGCTGGTACTCCGGTGACCTGGGATCCTTCGTGGTCGCGATCCCGGCTCGTCTTGCCTCGGTCGTGACCTGTTCCGTCAGGAAGTCGTCAGGTACAAGATACGCAACGGGGAGGATGCCCTCGTTGAGCCAACTGCGCGCGATGAGGAGCCCTACTAGCGTCTTACCACCTCCGGTGTTCATCTTGATCACGAGGTCACGCTCGTCGCGACGTTCATGCCAAGCGGCCAGTACCTGGTCCTGTGGCCCTCGCAGGTAGTCGAGGCCAGAGACCTTCTCGGGTAGGGCGTTGAACAGGTCGCGGGGGTCGGTGATCGTGTTGGCTGGGGCCGAAGCGCCCTGGCGTAGTCGCTTGAAGTTGACCTTGGCCATCTCGTGTTCTCCATCCTTCCCGGGCCGGCCGCCGGCCATCACCATTCTCGCTCACACCTCCAGCCAGCCACCAGCGACGCCGGTATGTCTGTCAAGAGTCAGTTGTCCATGTTGTTTCTGTAGCGCGGTAGCAAGAAGTCCCCAACCAGGCTTGCTGATCAGCGCGTCGCCAAGCGCGTGGACCCTGCGGTGGAACTCGACGGTAGGGACATGATGATCGGGGGGGGACGTGGGCAGGGAGTCAGGATTTCTTCCCGAATGTGCGCCTGGGCTGCACCGCCAAGATCACCCGTTGGAGCCTCTACTGGCAGTACTGGTGCTGCAGCTGCAGCGTGCACCGCAAGCGCCCCACGAGCCACCAGGATCCGATCCTCCCATGGCATGACGCCCCATTGGGTCTTGTCGACAAGCGCTGGCCCCTTCCACTGCAAGGTCATCGGCGATACATTGTGTAGGCGGCCTCTACCTGCGTGGCCCACCGTTCGATGCGGTGGATGACCCGATGGCTTCGGTCAGAGTGGTCCTCTTGTTTCCTTGTCGCCGGAGACGAGGAGAGGACTGTGCTCATGTTCCGCCTGATCTGGATTGCCAGCATCCACACGCGTGACTTCCTGCACCGGTACATGCCGACCAACATCGTGTTGGACAGACTGCGCACGCGGCGCGGGCTGAAGTGGGGCGTGCCTGCGATGTTGCTGGCCATCCCGTACCTCGCGGTCGCGCACATCCTGACGATTCTCATCGACCGCGGTGCACCGGGTTGGTTCCACTTGCTGGTGCTGCTGTGCATCTGGAACGCGTTCAAGTTCCTGGTCATGGGCCCGGTGAGCGTGGTGCGGCTGGTACGAGCCCGCACTGCTGAGCGTCGCGACCGGCGCATGCTGTCACGTTCGCCAGCACACATGGCCTGACCCCCGCGCGAGGCTCGCGGGCTGTGTTGGCGCACCTTTTCGGCGAAGTCTGTCGAGAGAGAGCCGTCATGTCTGGAGTTGCTGGTGTTGGTGTTGATGAGCGTCGTGCCCGGGTGGTGCTGGCAACGTTGGCGGAGCCGGATGATCCCGTCACGGGAGGGCTGCTGCGTCGCATGGGTGCCGTTGAGACGCTTCGGCTGCTCGACACCGACACCGTCGTGCCTAGTCTGGGCCGGGTCGACGTCCAGGTGTGGCGCGACCGCCTCACTTCACCGGGCAGGCTGGATGGGCTCGACCAGCGGCTGCGCATGGTTGAGGAGATCGGGATCGCCACGCTGATTCCGGGTGACGCGCAGTGGCCTCGGGCACTGGATGATCTCGGCGAGCGTGCCCCTTATGTTCTGTTCGTGCGCGGGGCGACGTCGTTCTTGGCGCGGCCACTGCAGGACTTGGTGACGGTCACGGGTTCTCGGGCGGCCTCCGCGTATGGGGAGCATGCCGCCGCCGAGCTGGCTGGCGACCTCGGGAGCCGTGAGCGTGTGCTGGTGGCTGGTGGCGCCTATGGTGTCGAGGCTGCTGTGCACCGTGCGGTGTTGGCGGCGGGTGGTGACACGATCGCGGTGCTCGCGGGTGGTGTGGACCGCCCCTACCCGAGCGGGCACCGTGACTTGCTGGATCGGGTGGGTGATGTGGGTGCGCTGGTCAGTGAGCTTCCTCCCGGATCGGTGCCGACGCGGCATCGGTTCCTGGCCCGCTCCCGACTGTTGGGGGCGATGTCGGCCGCGACGGTGGTCGTGGAGGCCGGCGCACGGTCGGGGGCACTGCGAGTGGCGTCCGAAGCCCACCGGCTCGGACGCCTGGTGGGGGCTGTGCCGGGGCCGGTCACCAGCGTCACCAGTCATGGTCCGCACGAGCTGCTCCGCACCGGCCACGCACACCTTGTCACCTCCGCTGCCGACGTCGAAGAACTCACCGCCGACCGCGCCGCCCAACCTCCGGGGCTGTCGGCCGAGTTCACACGCCGCGAGGCGCCGGCGGCTGGTCCGCCGGAGCGGTCACTGTAACCCGGTCGGCAGATTGTGGGGTCTCGCACCATCCCTCTGGACGGTGCGAGACCCCCTTCTTTGTGCCCGCCATTACAGGTCGAGGTGCCGCGTCGCCTGGACGGCGGGCCGCCGACGCTCGTTCTCGATGGTCGGGCGGATCAGTGTCCGTAACGCGGTTTCTGCCCGAGCGCGGTCGATCTTCTGCGCCGTGCCCTCAGGTTGGGTGCCGAGCGGGTCCGGGTCTGTGATCTGGTACCGGTCACGGTAGGCGGCCACAACCAGGGCGCGGCGACGCCACTGCTGCCGCTCCCGCCCGCTGGCGGGGATCGGACCGAGTGCTGTAACCCATAGCTCGTGGGTGTGGAGGGCGGTGTCGAGGACTGCTTCTGCCCGGGTTTCGATGAGGTGGCGGCGCTCGGTCAGAGCCCGTTGCATGTCGGGGGTCATGGGGCCGGTGGCTTCGGGAATCAGCCCGGCGATGAGACGCGGTGCCTGGCGGGTGCGGCCGGAGCCGGCGGGGCGGGTGGTGGCGTTGGCGAGGCGGTGGTGGATGACAGAGGGGATGTCGTCGGCGTCGGCGAACCCGCGCGCTGCGATGAGGCGTTGCAGGAGGGTGTCGACGTGGTGGTGGTTGGCTTCGGCCCGGCGCAGTTCCGCAGTCAACGCGCCGAAGGCGTCGGAGTCGATGACCGCTTGCGCTTGATCGGTGGAGAGGCCGCTGGATTTGATGAGAGCAGCCCAGCGGTCGTGTTGGGCTGCGGCGGCGATGGTTTCGTATTCGGCGGCGAGTTGGGCGATCGAGCCCCACTGGCCCTGCTCGGCGGTGATGGTCTCGTGCGCCGACAGCTCAGCACCGCTGTGTTGCAGCACGCCGTAGAGAACCGTGCGGGCGGTGGCGTCAGGGTTGTCGCCCGGATGCGCCGTGGCGTGATCGTCGGGCCGGTCGAGGATCACATAAGCCTGATTCGATTCTCGACCCCGGGTCATCGCGACATACAGGTTCTCCCTGGTGGTCGTGGGCTCCACCAGCACATGCGCAGTGTCGGTGGTAATGCCCTGGGCGCGGTGCGCGGTGACGGCGTAGCCGAGGTCGACATGCTCAGCCACGTAGTTGGCTGGGAGGACGATGCTGTTGCCGAACCGGGCCCCGGGTGGGCGGATCGTGACCGACCCGTCATCGCGCACGGCGGTGATGGTCCAGGTTTGGCCGTTGCGGACCCAGCCGTGCCGGTTCCGCAGCCGCCGATCATTGTGGCGGGTGATGATCGTGTCACCCACGCCCGCTGCCGATCCGTCGGACAGGATGATTTCAGGGCCCGGCTTCAATGTGCCGTCAAGGATCAGGTCAGCGCGGGCGCGAATGTTGAGGGCGGTGACGTTCTCGCGGGTTTCGGCGATCAGCACCGACACCAAACCCTGCTGCCGGTCTCGGCGCCAGGCGGTGTAGGCGGCATCGGTCATGGCCTCGGCGTCACCATCATGGATGCGGCCGTGTGCCAGGTAGGTGTCAATGACCGGGGTGCGGCCGTGCCGCAACTCCAGGGACGCGGTCTTCTCCCAAGCATGGGTGAAGCGGTGGACATCGACCAGCTCGGGAGCATCGTCGCGGTCGTGGATCAACAGGCTGAACGCACCCCCGGCATCGACGGACTGGAGCTGGGCATAGTCACCGACCAGCAGCACCTTCGCCCCCGCTTCCTCGGCTGCCTGCGTGATCCGGTCCAAGGAGAGGGTGCCGGCGAGGGAGGCTTCATCGATGATGACCAGCTGCCCGGCCTTGAAGGTCGCGCCGGTGTGTTGGTGGGTGGTCCACCACTTCGCCGTGTTCTCCGTGGCGATCCCCAGATCCTCGGCCAGCACCTGCGCCGCCACCGCCGACGGCGCCAGTCCAACTACCGACCCGGCACCATGCGAGGTCTCCCACGCCCGGCGCAGCGCATTCATGGCGGTCGTCTTCCCAGCCCCCGCCGGCCCCACCAACACATCCACCACCCGACCCGACACCGCGACCGACGCCAAAGCTTCGGCCTGGTCGGGACCGAGCACCCGGCCCTCGGCGTCAGGCTTGCTCGTGATCATTTCGACGGTGGTCAGGTCGATACTCGGCCCGGTGGTGGTGCGGGCCCGTTGCAGGAGACGGTCCTCTGCCGCGAGGAGGGTGTCCGAGGAGAACACGGTCGAGTGCTTCGGACGAAAGACACTGGTGCCGTCCGGGCGGCGGAACTCCACCGGACTCACCGCTAGCTCGGGTGGGGTCAGGCGCAGGGACGCCTGTTCGGCGGCGTCGGCGACCATGGCGGTGATGACTTCGCGGTCCTCAACGGTGGCGAACCGCCACCCCATCGTTTTGCGGGCGGCTTCGGCCATCAGGTTCCAGCGCCGCCACGTCGAACGCTTCTCCCCGACCACCTCGACCACCGAGCGCCCCACCTGCCCGATCAGATCCAACGGCACATCGTCGGCCCGCAACAGCAACTGCTGCTCGCCGCCGGTGACGGTGCGCGCCCACACGGTGGCATCCACACCGAGCTGCTGGCTGGCGCGGGTGCGCCACTGTTCGGTCAGTTCCGCCAATGAGCGGACTTGCTTGTCCGGGCGGGTTGCGAGCGTGGCCTGGGCGCGCAGTTTCATGATGGTCGCCGGCGACGGGCGCTTGCCGTGCTGGGTCACGTAGTCAGCAATCAGCACGTCGGTCGCCTCGTTGATGTGCCGGGACCGGGTCGAGAACTCCGCCACCAGCTGTTCGGGGACGTCGGTGATCGCCCATGACGGGTTCCGGTCTCGGCCCATCTCCCGTGACTCCCAGCTCACGCCGAAGGTGCGGGTCATGTGATCGGCGAACACGGCCTCGTGCAGTTCCGACAGCGCGACGACCGCGGCATGCATAGGACGCCCATCCAGACTCCGCCACTTCCCATCCAACACCGTGCGGGCCTTGTTGCTGATCACCACATGCGTATGCAAGTGCGGGTCACCAGCGCGGGAATCGAAGTGATCAAACGCCGTCGCGATCAAACCCGTGACGTCGACCTGTGCAACCGCGCCACCCCCAGCAGTTGCACCCGTGCGGGTGGCTGCAACCTCGCGCTCCATGAACGCAACCACCGCCGCAACCGCCTCATGATGGGCTTGCGCAATCAACGCCTGCGTCCCCGCGTCCGCAACCGCCCACAACACCGACGCCGACTTCGGCACACTGAACGTGAAATCAAACCCCGCCACCGCACGCCGCGACCCCCGCGCAGCCTCCTCCGCCTCAATCTGCGCAACGGAGCGTTCCCGCTCCACCGGGCTCAGCGACGGCTCAAGTTGCGAGACGCGATCCGCGACCCGCACCGCTGTCGAGCTGTACACCGGATACGCCCGCCCCAACGGATCACCCGTGACCGGATCCCGCCCCATCCCCACCAGCAACTGAAGTTGCGCCTCCGACACCTGCGCACCCGGGGCAAGTTCACCGTGCCCCAGGCCGGTGACGCCGGAACCGAGCCAACGCCCCGGCGGGGTGCCCGCCTCGGCGTAGTAACGGGTCAACGGAGTCGACAGCGACCGGTCACCATCACCAGCCGCCACCGTGCGCAGCAGGTACTTGTAGCCATCGCCAGCCGACATCACCCGCATCGACACCGTCACCCACACCACCCCTCACCTAGTCGTCACACAGGTGAGCCAGCAGCCTCCCAACCTCGATCTGCAAGAGGCGTGGCAGATCTGTCGAGGTCTCTCATGAAACGAATCTCGATGATGCCGAGGCTCTGCGGCCGTGGGTTAGCTCGGGATTCGTACTGGCCAGCATTGATACGGATCTCCGCGTCTTTGAGCAGAGACGGGATATTGAGTCGCTGACCGGCAGCGGGGTCACCTACGCTGGTGGGCATGTTGTTCTACGGCACTGCTTCGCTGCGTCTGCGCAGCCGCTAACAGCGGCGAGCACCCTCCACAGGTTGTTGCTCCCGCCCCCCGGTGATCACGGCCGGGCGGCTCTTTCAGCGTGCCCGGCTCCGCAACAACCACGGAGCAAACAGTGCCTACCTATCAAGGTGGCCGTCATGAGCACGGCCAGAACTTCCTGACTGACCCATCCACCATCGCCACGATCACACGGCTCGTGACCGCCACCGATGGCCCGATCATCGAGATCGGCCCCGGTGACGGAGCACTCACCACCCCGCTGGCCAAGCTCGGGCGACCGGTCACAGCCGTCGAAATCGACACCCGGCTCGCCCGACGCTTGACCCAACGACTCCCACCGCACGCGGAGGTCGTCGCCGACGACTTCCTGACCTACCGGCTTCCAACATCTGCGCATGTGCTCGTCGGCAACCTGCCGTTTCACCAGACCACGGCCATACTGCGCCGCATCCTGCACTCCCCGGCATGGACCGATGCAATCGTGCTCGTGCAATGGGAAGTCGCGCGGCGCAGAGCGGGTGTCGGCGGTGCCACGATGATGACGGCGCAATGGGCGCCTTGGTTCGAGTTCACGCTGCACAGTCGTGTTCCCGCTCGCGCGTTCACCCCACGTCCGGGCGTCGACGGCGGAATCCTCACCATCCACCGCCGCGAACATCCGCTGCTGTCCCCGACACGGCGACGCCAGTTCCATGCCCTGGTCCACCGCGTCTACACCGGCCCCGGCCGCGGGCTGGCCCAAATCCTCGCACGCACCACCTCACTCGGCTCACCACAGACCGCACAGGCGTGGCTGACACGCCACGGCATGACCGCTGCAGGACTCCCGAAGGACCTGCCCGTCGAGGCATGGGTGGACTTGTTCAAGACCACCGGTTCTTCACCGCCTGCACACCGTGCGCAGACGCAGCAGGTGAAGTCGAGGAGGCGCCGTCGATGACCATCGCTGCGCGGCACCAGGCCTGCCGCTACACGTCAACAGCTAGGAGTGCCACGGAGCACCGTTCCGGTGAAACATCCACAGAACTGGCAGCGCGGCTGCTCGCAGAAGCACCTCAACGGGATTGGCGGCTCCGTGACCTTGCCGCGCTGGTTCACCTCTCGGTGTCACAGCTGGGCAGAGCGTTCACACAACGATTCGGGATGCCGCCCGTGCGGTACCTGGCTCACATTCGGGCCCATCGGCTGGCTGAGCTCCTGGTCGAGACTGATCTTCCAATCGGCGTCGCCATGACAAAAGTCGGGTGGCGCAGCCGTGGGCATGCCGCACGGCAGTTCACCGACATCGTCGGGATCAGCCCGTCCGAATATCGGCGCACTGCGATTGGGCGCACTCTCACGGAGACCAGCCCGTGGCCATCAGCAACGCAGGGCAGCCCCGAATCAAAAGGCCCCCTCACGACAGGAGTGCCGTGATGCCGTCGGAGAGAATCTCGCGTGGGCTGATGTGGTGCGTCGCGTGGAGCCGCGCATAGGTAGGAGCTTGGTCAGGGTCAATGGCGACGCGCTTCTCGTCAGACGCCATGGGTGCGGTCAGCGAGGCGCCAATCACCAGGTTGGACAATCGGTAGGCAGTTCCCAGCGGATCCGGGGTACCCGCTTGTTCGAGCAGGACGCACATCCGCTCGGAAAGGGCCAGGTACGCCGGGCCCCTGGGTGCGCGCATGCCGATGACCTGACCGGCCCAGCGGTGGGTCGTGAGGTGCGCGAAGAAGGCGTGCATCAGGGCAGGCAGGTCGGCGTTGCGGATCGCCTCGGACATCACGGGATCGTCTGCGAGCGCGGTGTCGAGGGCGAGGTCGAACAGATCGTCGACGGATTCGACGCGGGAGTACAGGCTGGCTGGAGCGACGCCCACCTGTTGCGCCACGGATCGCAGGGTGAGGGCCCTCAACCCGCCTTCGTCCAGCAGTCTCACGGAGGCCCTTGCGACCTCACCAACGTCCACTGCACGGAGACGTTGAACAGGTTTGCGGTGTTCCCAGTAGCTCACCCCGCCAGCCTAACCAAACACGCTTCAGTTAGCTATCCATTCTATGTTAGGTTTAGCGCATGCTGGATGCCACCACCCTTCCGATCACCTTTGAGAACACTCGCCTACGCCCCCTCTCAGAGCTGGACGCAGACACGTATGCAGCCGGCACCAAGGATGAAGCTGTGCGGCGCTTCGGCCACCTGCCCGAGCCCGACTACACCCCCGAGTCCGTGCGACGGATGATCCGTGACGAGGTTGCTGAGGGTCTGTCGTCCGGCACGCTGGCAGTCCTCGCACTTGCCGACGCCGAGACGGACCGGTTTGTGGGCTCCTTGGTGCTCTTCGACGTCAGCTCCCAGGCCGCCGAGGTCGGGTTCTGGATTCATCCGGATGCGCGGGGAGCAGGGCACGCTCGTCGGGGCCTGGAGTTGGCATCGCGCTTCGCACGCAACAGTGGACTGCGAACCTTGACAGCACGCACGCTCCTGGAGAACAAGGCCTCCCAGCGGTGCTTGACGAACGCAGGGTTCCGTGAGGTCGAGCGAGCCGTCGGGACCACGCCCGCAGGACAGTGCGAGGAACTATTCCATTACCGGCGCGATCTCAAGCCCACCGCCCAGTGGCCGTTGGCGACGGAGCGGCTTCGGCTCCGTCCGCATAACGCCGACGATGCTGAATGGCTTCACGAGCTGTACTCGCGACCCGACGTTGCCCGCTACCTGCTGGACGAGCCATGGACCGCGGAATTCACCCACGACAAGCTCACCGAACGCCTAGCGAAGACTGACATCGATGGCGAGACTGGCGCGCTTGCGCTGGTCATCGAGCATGACGGCGTCCCGATCGGAGACGTCGCGTTGTGGCTCATCGATCACGAGCACCGTCAAGGCGAGATCGGGTGGGTTCTCGACCCGGCGCAAGGTGGGCAAGGTTTCGCCAGCGAAGCCGTCCGAGCAGTACTCGCCCTCGGGTTTGACCACTACCGGCTCCACCGCATCACCGCGCAGATGGATGCCCGCAACAGCGCCTCGGCAGCACTGGCTCGTCGTGTCGGGCTCCGGCTCGAAGCACATCACGTCCAGGACTGGTTCAGCAAGGGCGAATGGACCGACACCCTCATCTTCGCGCGACTTGCCTCCGAGCACATGCGCCAATGATCGGGAGTCTGACTTTCATGCTCCCTGTACGCGGCTCCCAAATCTACCGCGCTCTGACGACGTATCGGCATATTGAAAGGCTGAGATGACTCAAGATCCCCCTGCGCCGGCCTCGCAGCGCACACGATGGTTCGTGCTCACCGCCGTCTCTCTCGGTTTGCTGCTTGCAACGGTCGACACTTCGATTCTCTACGTGGTCGTGCCTCTTCTGGCGGACGAGTTGTCGGCGAGCGTAAGTGAGTCACTGTGGATCATCAACATGTACCCCCTCGTCATGACTGGCCTACTGCTGGGCACCGGGACGCTCGGGGATAGGTTCGGACACAAGCTGGTGTTCCAGATTGGCATCAGCGCGTTCGGGATAGCTTCCCTACTCGCAGCCTTCTCTCCAAACGCGTGGGTGCTGATCGTCGCGCGGGCACTACTCGCGGTGGGTGCAGCACTGATGCTGCCCGCGACACTCGCGATCATCCGGTTCACGTTCGAGGACGAGGATGAGCGCAACGTGGCCATCGCTGTTTGGTCGAGTGTCTCGATCGGTGGCATTGCCTTCGGTCCGCTCGTGGGAGGCCTGCTCCTGGAGTGGTTCTGGTGGGGCTCGGTCTTCCTCATCAATGTTCCCTTTGCCCTCGTGACTTTCTTGTTGGCGGCCATGTACGCGCCAGCGGCTCGCGCATCGGCAAGAACGTCCTGGGACTTGCTGTCTTCTGTGCTGGCTCTCGTTGGGTTGACTGGCCTAGTCGCAGCGATCAAGCAGGGTGCCGTATCGGCCCCCTCCGGTGCGTTCATTACAGGGGCACTTGCGACGAGTTTCGTCTGCTTCTCGTGGTTCGCACGGCGCCAGCGGAGACTCCCAACACCGCTCCTGGATTTCTCGGTCTTCCGCAGCCGATCGGTCGTTGCCGGTGTCTTGGCAGCAGGGCTGGCCACATTCGTCTTTGCCGGAGTTGGGGCGGTGACTTCTCAGCACTTCCAGCTGGTTCGTGGATTCTCACCCCTGCAGAGCGGACTCCTGTTGGCCGCGATCGCGGCGGGCGCGACGGTGACCTCCCTCCTTGCGGGTTCAGTGCTTTCCCGAGTCGGGCCGCGTCGCCTGCTCGGCGCTGGCTGTGTTGTTGCGGGCGGGGGTTATGCACTGGCAACCCTGGTTCTGGAGGCGAACTTGTGGATGTTCGCGGTCAGCCTGTTCCTCGCGGGCACAGGAATTGGAGTCCTGATCACAGTGGCTTCCTCCACGATCATTTCCAACGTGTCTGCTGATCGGGCCGGGATGGCCTCCGGCGTCGAGGAAGTGTCATACGAGTTCGGCAGCCTGATCTCCGTCACGTTGCTAGGCAGCATCTACGCGGCGTTCATGGCCCGTGAACCCTCCTGCGGGACTGAGGGGTACCAGGTTTCGCTGGCGCTCGCAGCGGCTGCATGCCTTGTCGGGTTCATGGGCATCGTTCTCCTCTTGCGCAGTGATCGAGCCCTGTCGCGCTAAGCACTCGACCTCCACGCGGATGGGTCTTCGGAGGCTCCCATGAGTCGCAACCGCATGGGGTCTCTACGTCAAGTGGCGGAACCTGACCCTGCTGAGATTGCTGCATCACTACTCAACGACCGGCCGGAAGTGCAATGGACTTTGGAGTCACTGGCAAGAGAGGTGCACATTTCGCCGTCTCAGTTGGGTAGAGTTTTCGCGCGACGGTACGGGATCAGCCCGATGAAGTACCTGACGCGGGTTCGCTGCGTCCAGCTCGCGACACTGCTCGCGCGCAGCCGACGTCCTGTCGGTGAACTGATGCACGAGGTGGGGTGGCGCAGCCGAGGCAATGCTGCGCGACAATTTCGACGCATCACTGGCCTCCTTCCTACTGAGTACCGTGACCAGTCTCAGCAACGCGCTCGGCCCGTCACACCACTCACTGATGGGCACGCCAAGTGCCCGCACTGTGGTCAAGAAGTCGAGATCGCTTCAGTGTTGATGATTCCAAACGCAGCTTCCTTGTGACGATTCTGCTCATCTTTGGAAGCAACGCATGGCCTGATCTCAGCGCACCTGCTAGGCCGGGTATGACACGTCGGGTTCGTTGGGTTCCTGGCGGTCACTGTAGGGGTTCCTTGTTGTCCGTCTTCTAGTGCTGGTGGTTCCGGCGTACCTGATGGTCACCGGGTCGGTTCTTCGACCCGGTGGGCAGGTTCGCGGAAGGAGACCGGCATGGCAACGTCGGGCAAGGATGCTCGGGCGGCGCGGGAGGCGAAGCTTGATGCGCTGCATGAGCGGCTGACTGGTGCGGTCGAGCAGCTGGTCTCGGGTGAGGATTGGGCCCGGGCGTTGGCGTTCGCGGCCCGGTTTAGGGCTCGGTCGTTCGCGAACACGATCCTGATCTTCACCCAGCACCAGGAGGCCTACGGGCTGGGGCTGGTGCCGGACCCGGTGCCGTCGCATGTCGCCGGGTATCGGCAGTGGCAGCAGTTGGGTCGCCAGGTCTCCAAGGGGCAGCCGGGGTATCAGATTCTGGCGCCGGTGACGGGACGGTTCGCCTCAGCAACCCCGCAGGATGCTGAGTCTTGGCGACGCCTTGGGAAGGGTGAGAAGCCGCGTGCGGGTGAGACGGTGCGCACGAAGATGGTCGGCGTCCGCCCCGCCTACGTCTGGGACGCCTCCCAGACCACTGGCGAGCCGATCCCTGAGCCGCCGGCTCCGCGGCTGTTGGAGGGGCATGCTCCCGCTGGGGTGTGGGAGGGCCTCGCCGCCCAAGTCCAGTCTGCTGGGTTTGAGTTGCGGCTGGTTGCGGATGCGTCGGAGATTTTCGGGGCGAATGGGCTGACCGATTACAGCAACCGGGTGGTGTCGGTGCGTGCGGACATGGACCCGGCGGCGCAGGTGAAGACCCTGGCCCATGAACTGGGCCATGTCCTGTTGCATGGCCCGGATGCGGGTGAGGCGCGGGAGCATCGTGGGATCGGTGAGGTCGAGGCGGAATCGGTCGCGTTGATGGTGGGTGCCGCGCATGGCATGGACACCTCCGGCTACACCGTCCCGTACGTGTCGACGTGGGCGGCCCGGGTGGCGGGCCAGGACCCGGTCGAGGTGGTCAAGACCACCGGGGAACGGGTCCGCAAAGCCGCGCTGGGGATTCTAGAGAAGCTCGACACGGTGCAGGTCGGGAACGGCACACCTCCCGGCTTGGAACGCGACACCCCCGCTCGCGAAGCCGCGACACGGCAGGCCCCGGTTGCGCCGGCGGTGTCGGAGCCGGTTGAGCGGGTGGTGTCGGGGCGTGAGGCGGTGGCGCTATGAGCCCGAACCTCTTCCACCTGGCCCGGCTTCTCGCTCCTGGTGCGGACAGGTCGCTGGGGCGGGTGGCGGGTGATCTTGCTTCGGCGGGTGTGCCGGTGTTTCCGTGCGTGCCCGGGCAGAAGCGCCCCCTCACTGCCCGAGGGTTCCACGACGCTTCCACTGACCTCGCCCAGATCAAGGAGTGGTGGGCGCGGTGGCCGGAGGCGAACCTGGGACTGCCGACCGGGGCGGTCTCCGGTGTCGTAGTCGTGGATGTTGACATCCGCGAGCACGCGGATGGCCGGGAGAGCATGCGCCGCGCCCTCGATGCGGGGCGGGCAGGTGTGCCGGTGTTCACGGTGGTCTCCCCCTCGGGTGGACGGCATGGCTACTACCCGGCCACGCCAGGTGTGGTGCAGCGGTCGTGGCAGGTTGCCCGGGCCGGTGTGGATTTCCGTGGGGATGGCGGCTACATCGTCATCCCACCCTCACACACAGATGCCGGCTCGTATCGGCTGGCCACTGTCCGGCGGGGCGCGGCGAGCGGGATCGACAGTGACGCGCTGCGGGACTTCCTCGACCCCCGGCCCGCCCTGCGACCGCGCGCTGCTGATCGCGGCATGGCTCAGAGCGGGCCTGGGGTGGTGGTGTCGCGCCTGGCCGCGTGGGTGGCGGGTTTGAGTGAGGGTGAGCGGAATCGGGGGTTGTTCTGGGCGGCCTGCCGGGCCGCGGAACACGACATCACACCAGCCACGGCGGCGGATGTGCTGGGCGCCGCGGCTACTGTGGCGGGGTTGGGTCCGCGGGAGATCGCCACCACCGTCCGGTCGGCCTACCGCACCGCCCACCCCACAACCTCCACAGCACCCAAGCCCACCGAACCAGCGGCAGCATCGCCGGTGCGGGTGCCGGTGGGCGCGGGTAGGGGGCTGGCGTGAGGGCACGGCGGTGGGCAGTGCGGACAGCGGTCGCGGGGACGGTGTTCATCGCGATCGGGGCGTTCTGGCTGTCCTTCACCTCTCTAGCTGATCTCGCGGCCCGTTCGGGCATCGGGGCAGGTCAGGCGTGGGCGTGGCCGCTGATCGTCGACGGCATCATCGTGGTCGCCACCGTCGCCGTGGTCGCTCTGGCTGGGCAGAAGGCGGCCTGGTATCCCTGGGCCCTGTTGATCGGCGGTGCCATCGTCTCGGTCACTGCCAACGGCCTGCACGCCATCGTCGCCGCTGACGCCGACGTCCCGGCCCTGTTGGCGGCAGCGATCGCGGCGGTTCCGCCCGTGGTGCTGCTGGCGATCACCCACCTCACCGTCATCCTCACCCACACCACCGATTCACAGCCGGTGATCTGGCGAACCGTCACCCACCCCGATGACGAGCCCCCACCGGGCCCAAGACCGGGCATCGAGGCTGGTGCATCGGCGGCGCTCCCCCCGGCCAACAGCAGCGATTCGGTCGGCGTGGATGATGAGCCGCCGACCTCGCCTGAACCAGATCCCGCCCCCGCCGAACGCACCGAGAAACCGCGGTCCGAGTACGAGCCATCCGCCCCGCCGATCCCCGTAGAGGAGACCAGGTCCGGCGCTCCTGTGACTGGGATGGGCCGGCGAGAACGGGCTGCCGGGCTGCGGAGTGAGGGGTGGTCGAACAAGCAGATTGCCGCCGAGCTGAGCGTGCATCCGTCCACGGTGGGCCGCTGGCTCACCTCCCCAACAACGAGGAGTTCTGAACCTGACACCAGCCCATCGATGAAGGAGGAATCATGAGCACCCACGAGCACGAGCACGACCCGGTGGAGCCGCCGGTCCTCGACGACTACGGCCCACCCGATCCCGAAGAACTCACCCTGAGCGCCCACGCCGAGAACCTCGACCAGGAGCCGGTGAGTGAGCGAGGCGATCTTGTCCCACCCGAGACTCCGGCGGAAGAACTCAACGAGCAGCTCGCCCCCGACATCGACGGACCAGACGCGGGCTTCCCGGAGCTGGATGAGGGGGCGGAAGGAGTGCCGGAGGCGGTCAAGGCCCGCACCGCCCGGACAACCAGCCGGCCTGTGGGTCGGCAGGTGGGGCGGGGTGTGGAGTGGGTGCGTCCCACCGATCTGCTGGCCCGACGTGGTGCAACAGTCGCTGGCCGCGGCATCCACTTCCAGACCGCAGTGAGCCAGAAGACTCGCCACGGCATCACTGTGGGTACGCGGCACGTGGGTGATCGGGCTGGACGGTTGGCGCCGTTGTCGGCCTTCGGCCGGGGCCAGGCCCAGTCGGTGCCGGGGCGGTCCGCAGTGGGGATGAGCTGAGCGTGGTGACCAGCAATGACGACTCTCGCCAACACCACCACGACACCACTGCCGCCGACATCTGGGGTGGGGGTGCGCACCTGCTTGTCAGGAGGCACCACCATGACCCACACCACAACACCAACCACCGGCACCGCTGAGACCGGGAGAACGTCGACAACGCCGTCGACACCGCACCCCGACAGGGCTGACTTCCGCACCAGCGAGGGGCTGCGGGCTCTGTTGGAGCACCTGGCCGAGCACGGATGGCGCAACAATCCCCAAGCCAAAGAGTTGCTGGAGTTCGCGGCGGAGCGGTTCGCACCCTTGGCGCGCAAGCACGGCCTGGATGTGTGGGAGGCCGCATCGGCGGCGTTTGATGTGATGCGCACGCCGGCGGCAAGGAAGGCCGCAGATCCGTGGGCGGTGGTTACGCATGCGGTGCGGATCACCTGCATCTACGAAGAACGCGCCCAAGGGCTCCTGTGTTCGGTCCACCAGGCCCGCCGAGCCCACATCTCCGCCCACCACGACCCCGAACGGTTCTCCGACCGCGAAACTCCCCTGTACGAATACCATCCCGCGTTCCAGCTCACCGACCCCCACCACCACGACCAGCAGGCGGACGTGGACGTGGATGCGGGCGTGCAGGCAGCAGTCGCGGATGCCACCCGCTTGTTCGTGCTGCTGGGCTGGCCGGAAGCCTCCGCCCGGGCCGGGGTGGATCACGTCACCAACGCCCTGGCCCGGATCGGGTCCCGGCGCGGCACCTACGAAGCCTTGCGGCGCGACAAACACGCCCGCGCACTGCTCGACCTCCCCGCCCCGGCCTGGACGTGTCTGCTGAGGGTTCTGCTGGGCCATCCCGAACCTGCCTACGCCACCACGACGGCTGGGCGCGGGATCCTGCTGCGTCTGCTGCTCGGAGAAACCCTGGCTGACCTGTTGGGTGATGACGCCCTGGTGGCCTCCATCGTTCGTGCCACACCGGGACGGGAACGGGTGCGGTCATGAGCACCCCGGGGCACATCGAGCTGGACCGCGCCGTCGACTCCCTGCATGTCGGCCGACGTCACCGTGCCGATCTGGGTGATATCGATGCGTTGGCGGCGTCGATTGAGCGCGATGGGTTGTTGCAACCGTTGACGGTCAGCCCCGACGGGGTGCTGATCTGCGGGGCACGCCGTCTGGCGGCAATCAAGCAGCTTGGCTGGCGCACCGTCAACGTGTGGGTCCGCTCCGGCATCTCCGACCGTCTCGGCCACCTGCTGGCCGAACAAGACGACAACGTCCTACACAAGCCGCTCACCGCGCTGGAAGCCGCCGCCCTCTACCGCGAACTGAAATCCCTCATGGCCGAGGATGCTGCGCGTCGCAAGGCCGCGACCCAGTTCCGCAGCGACAACCAGCCCGGAACCGACGGTCCCGGAAAATTTCCGGAACCGTCGGGAGCCACCGGTGAGGCTCGTGAGCAGGCTGCCGGAATGATTCCCGGTGGGGCCTCGTACAAGACGCTGGACAAGATCGGCTACCTCGAACACGCCGCCACCGACGAGACACTGCCCGAACACGTGAGGGCCGCAGCGCAACGGGGGTTGGAGCAGATCGACGCAGGTAGCCCGGTCCATCCGATCTACGAGACCATCCGCAACCACACCGCCAGCCCCGATGCTGGCGATGAGGCGTTGCATCAGGCCGCGGCCGATGCCCTCGCCCGCATCCAATCCGCCGGCAGACCGAAGCCCACCTCGGTCAAGAAGCCCAAGGACGACGCTGAGGGCGCGCCGGTGCAGTACCCGGTGCGAGCGTTCGTGGTGACGTGGACCGAACTGGATCAGTGGTGGACCCACTACGACCCGGCCGTGCTCGCCGTCGAACTCACCGACGAACAGGTCGCCACGTTCCTGCGCGTGATCGAACAGACGGTCGCGTTCGCCGGCGCCCTCCAAGCCGCCCTCACCAACCCCGACGACACCACCACCGCCGCCTGCGGCACTGTCGATGAGAGGGATGACGGACCGGCGGGTGGGCGTCCGCACCTGCGCGCCATCTAGCTTCTGCCTGCTGGTGTTGGGGGTGGGTGGGTGCACCTGCTGGGCATGGACACTTCTGATCGTTCGTCGCGTCGCCGGCTCGTGCTGATTGCTGCCGGCTCGGTCACGGCCTTGGTGTGTGGGGTCGGGATCTACGGCCTGGCCACCGGACCCCACACCCCCACCCCGGGCACGTCACCGACCATCACCACCGGCCCGTCACCCTCCGCAACCACCACCGCCACGGCGAGCCCTTCAGCATCAGAGGCGCCGTCGGTGCCACCTGTTGCGCGGAGCGCTGATCCGGAGCAGTTCGCTCGCAATGTCGCGACCACGCTGTTTGCGTGGGACACCACCACTGGGCTGCTGTCGCTGGACTACACCTCGGCGATCGTCGCCGTCGGGGACCCCAGCGGCGCCGAACAAGCCGGCCTCGCCAGCGACGTCGCCGCCTACCTGCCCTCGCGGACCGCGTGGCAGGACCTGCGTGAGTACGGCACCAGTCAGTATCTGACGATCGACCGGGCCTACATCCCCGATCAGTGGGGCGAAGCCGTTGCCCAGGCCCCCGAGGGGCAGCTCGCACCAGGGACGGTCGCCTACACCATCGAGGGCACCCGGCACCGCACCGGAACCTGGAACGGCGAACCAGTCACCTCGGCCCACAAGGTGGAGTTCACGGTGTTCGTGGTCTGCGCGCCGACCTACGACACCTGCCACCTGCTGCGCCTGTCACAGCTCGACAACCCGCTGCGGTGACCCGGCCGTGAAGAAACTCGCCGTCATCGCTACCGTGCTCGTGCTGTTCAGCCCCGCCCTGCTCCTGCTGGGGGTCGGGCTGATGTTCAGCCCCGGCGCCAACGCCTCCTGCACCACCAGCACCTCTGGCCCGTCGGTGGTGGGGCCGGTGCCGGACTCATTGGAGGTGACGACCGCTGACGGGCAGACCTTCACGCTGAACACCACCCAGCTCACCCACGCGGCCACCATCATCCAGACCGGCTCCCAGATCGAAGGCGTCACCCGTGACGGGCTGCAGATCGCGCTCATGGCCGCGCTCACCGAGTCGAATCTGCGGATGCTGGCCAACACCAGCGTCTACCCCGACTCCGGGAATCACCCCAATGACGGGGACGCCTCCGACCACGACAGTCTCGGCCTGTTCCAGATGCGACCCCAAGCCGGGTGGGGAACCGTCGCCGACCTCATGGACCCTGGCTACCAGGCGCGCGCGTTCTTCGGCGGCCCTACTGGCCCCAACCACCCCTCACCCCGCGGCCTGCTCGACATCCCCGGCTGGCAGACCCTGTCGAAGGGCGAAGCCGCCCAAGCCGTCGAAGTCTCCGCCTACCCCGACCGGTACGCGAACTACGAGCCCGTCGCCGAACAGATCCTGACCACACTCACCACCCCCAGCACCACCAGTCCACCGTTGCCGGAGACCGGGCGTGTGGTTTTCCCGCTGCCTGAGGGCACCTGGGTCGCCACCTCGCCGTTTGGGATGCGGGTCCACCCCATCACCGGGGAGAACAAGCTCCACACCGGCGCGGACTACTCCGCCCCCGACGGCACCCCCATCCTCGCCGCCGCCGACGGCATCGTCACGCAGGCCTCGATGTCGGGCGGGTACGGCGGGCTGATCATCATCGAACACACCATCGGCGGGCAGAAGATCGCCACCGCCTACGCCCACCTGTGGGAAACCGGCTTTCACGTCAACGTCGGCGACACCGTCACCGCCGGACAACACATCGGCGACGTCGGGTCGGCCGGCTACTCCACCGGCGCACACCTGCACTTCGAACTCCGCCAAGGGGGCAGCGACGGTGAGTTTACCGACCCCCAGCCCTGGCTCGACCAGCACACCACCGGCGACCTTCCAGCCCCTACCACGCCGGTCGAGCAGGAAGGCTGCAACCCGGCCGCGACCCAGCCCGCGCCACCCCAAGGGCCCGATGACGGGGACCTGGACCGAAAGGTCGATGACCCCACCACCGACGGGCAGATCACCGCCCGCATGCTCCACGTCTACACCCAAGCCCTCACCGCCCACCCCGACAGCTCCTGGGCCTGCTACTCGCCCCGCCCCGGCACCAAATCCGAACACCCCCTCGGACGGGCCTGTGACGTCACTTTCGGCAACGCCATCGGCGCCCGACCCACACCCCAGCAGCTCGAAGCCGGATGGGCGCTGACGAACTGGCTCAAAGACAACGCCGAAACCCTCGGCGTCGAATATCTGATCTGGCAAGGCCAGATCTGGTCCCTCGCTCGCGATGCCGAGGGCTGGCGCCCCTACAACGGCGGTGGCATGCACGACCCCAACGATGTCACCGGCGGCCACTACGACCACCTCCACGTCACAGTCAAGGTTAACTAGCAATTATTACGTTAGATGTAATCCGCGACGGCTGGAATCGTGCGTATTCGCTGGTCAAACAAGGGTATCAGGGGTCACTGATCTGAGCCTTGAACCTGGCTCTTGACCAGGGGAAACGCAC
>NZ_JARGDO010000028.1 GCF_029211185.1 Tessaracoccus caeni | reverse complement strand
TCGAGGTTTGGACGTTGAACACCCACATCCTCGCTACTGGGGCCGCGTCCCTTGCGTCCACCACGCCGAGAATCACGCAAATCACCTAGTCAGGCGCCCCTACACACGACTTTGACGGCACCCTGGGGATCGAACGAAGTTGTGACGCGTTCAGAGACGGAAGTGCCCCCACGGCTACGAGCGAACTCAGCGGGTAGTTCACCAGCGAGTAATAGGCGAACCTGGAATCGAGATTCTTGGGGTCGGCTACGAACGCGGCCATATTGTTGTCGATGCAACCAGGAGCAATAAGTAGCCGCTTGCGCTCCAGAAAAACAGCGGCACCAACTTTGGCAAAGATGATCGCGCCTGCCGGAAGCACTGTCGCGCCAAGGGTCGCACGCACTGGCTCCGAGATCCAGTTGTTTGATGAGCGCATGTATTGCTCATTGCCGTCAAGGTTCATGTCAGAGACTTTGAAGAGCGGGAACTCGCCAGAAGATCCACCCTGGTAACGGATTGGGAACCCGGAACCACCCTTGAACGCCCCCGCGTCTCCCGCCGAAATTTTGGCCCAGTCGCCCCTGAATCCGGACAGTCGAGTACGGCCGGTAAGCAGCTCCTGCATGAGCCCCTGCTTGATCTCTCGTTTCTTCGCGATGAGTCGTTCAAGAGAGGCGATCAGGCTGTCAACATCGACGAGCGCGGTCGATATTGCCCGCTGCTCTGCTGAGCTCGGCACTAGCAACGACAATTCCAATAATCGTGACTTCGGGATGTTTTTCATGCTGTTGCTTGTCCCGGTCGCCAACTCTCTGACGCTAGTCGCGACATCGCCGAAGCCCAGCGCATAGTTCAGCCATCGCATGTCCGTCGAAGCCGCTCGTTTGCTGCGCGCGATCCAAAGACGATCAGGCAAGAACACACCCTGCTCGTCGGTCTCCACGTACCCAACGGCGCCCACGAGCGCTGGCGTGTTCATGCGGCTGATAACGATAGCGTCGCGAACCGGCGCGCATTTCGCCCTCGAAACATCAGCGGCGACAATTGCCTTGGTTTCTCGGAAGTCGACTCTACCGTTTGCGACGGCGGAAGTCTTGAGCACAGCAGGGCGGGAGGCGTCTCCATCGCGAGAGCGAACACTGACCCCAGCGGCGAGACCGTCGATCAGATCACTAACCTTCTTCTCTGCCCAGAGCGTCATGACAAGACCCCCATCGCGGCAAGGTGCCTCTCGACCTCCTCGCTTAACGTCTCGATCTCGGCGTCGAGCTGCCCGACCGTGGCCTCGTACCGTTCGGCGAGCGCACGCAGGCGAGCGGTGAACTTCTGAACGGCTGCCACAAGTTCGCTCTCGATGCCTGCCTCGATGGTGGCGCCCCACTTGTCGTCGACGACCAACTTCTTGATGTCGTCGGTGGTGAGCTTGCCGTACTGAGCCAGCGCCTGCTCCTCGAGCTTGGTCGTTGCTTCCTTGACCGCCTTCTTGGCGGCTGCTTCAGCGGCGAACAGGCTGGCGACGTGGTGCAGCGCCTTGATCTCGTCGGGATCGGCTCGCTCGGCCTTGGCGACGCGGAGCCGGTTCTTGACTGTGGTGGCGGTGATCTTGTCGTCCTCGACGGCCTCCCAGAGCAGACCTTCCTCGACCGCGTGCTCTTCGGTGTACTCCTCGACCACCTGGGTCGCGGCTTCGAAATCGGCGGTTAGCTGGTCGAGCTGAGCCTGCTCATTGGCGAAGAACCGTCCGATGATGTAGCTCGGTGGGATGAGGTCCATGACCCAGCGCTTGACGTTGGCTCTGGTGCCGAAGGTCAGATGAGCGTCTTCGTACTTGGTCTTGTTGTTCTTGTCTTTCCAGGTGCGGGCGGCACGAGGCTTGGCTGCGGCGTCCCAGCCTTCGCTGACGATCAGGGCGACGTCGTCGTGCATCGATGCGTTCCAGTAGCTCATCAGCTGCTCGTAGACGGCGTACTCGTCGAGCAGTCTGTGCGAGCGGAAGCTCTCGAGTAGCGACTCGCCGAGATCCGATGACAGGTCGTTCGGTCGGGTCGTCCCTTCGATACCTTCAAGCGCCGCACGGTTGGCTCGCCACCACGATGTGACGAGATCCGTCGTTCCTGCGCTGACCACCGAGTACTGACTGAAGCCGAGCACGGTCGACTCGATGTCGGCCTTGCTGATCTTCAGCTCAGAGTAGCCATCGCGAAGAGGCGAGAACAGTTCCTCGCGCAGGCCGGGGAAGGCGTCCCAGTAGAGCTGCAAGTCGTCGAGGTCTCTGTTCGGGATGCCACCCTGCAGGTGGGCGCGCAGATCCTGGATGTCCTCCGGCTCAGACGAGTCAATGTAGCGAAGGATGTTGAGGTTGTAGTCGTTCTTCGGATTCTCGATCTCACTGTTCGGTACGAAGCGAGAGAAGCGCTCGAGGTCGGTTTGCCGAACGTAGGCATCGACGATCTTGTGCATGTCACGCGGTCGCAGGCGGTTCTTCGGGCCGTCCTTCTCGAAGCCCTTGGAGGCGTCGATCATGAAGATGCCTGTGCGGCTGGCAGCGTCCTTCTTGTCGAGGACCAGGACGCAGGCTGGGATTCCGGTGCCGTAGAAGAGGTTCGCCGGCAGTCCGATGATGGCCTTGATGTAACCGCGCTTGATCAGCTCTTTGCGGATCTGCGCCTCGGTGTTTCCTCGGAAGAGCACGCCGTGGGGCAGGATGACCGCGCCACGTCCGGTCGACTTGAGCGACTTGACCATGTGGAGCAGGAAGGCGTAGTCGCCGTTCTTGTCCGGCGGCGTCGCGAAGCCGTCGAAGCGGCCGTAGCCCTTCTCGACACCGTTCTTCCAGGTCTTGACCGAGAACGGAGGGTTGGCCACCAGGTAGTCGAAGGTGGTGAGTTTATCGCCCTCGCGGAACTTCGGATCGGCCAGGGTGTTGCCCTGCACGATCTCGTGGGTCTCGTTGCCGTGAAGGATCATGTTCATCCGGGCCAGAGCCCAGGTGGCATTATCGTTCTCCTGGCCGTAGATGGTCAGGCCGTTCGGCGCCGCATCGGCCACCTTGATCAGCAGCGAGCCTGAGCCGCAGGTTGGGTCGTAGACCGTCGTCGACTTCGGAGTTCCAGCCGGGATCTGTAGCAGCTGAGCCATCACACGAGAGACCTCCGCAGGCGTGTAGAACTGGCCCTTGCTCTTGCCGGACTGCGTGGCAAAGTGGCGCATCAGGTACTCGTAGGCGTCCCCAAGCAGGTCGTCGCCCTCGGCCCGAGAACCGGTGAAGTCGATGTCCTGGAAGATGCCGATCAGGTTTGAGACGCGATCCTGAAGATCCTTGCCAGACCCGAGCTTGGTCGGGTCATCGAAGTCCGCGTTGTTGATGACACCCTGGAGGCTATTCGCCTCCGCCAACCTGCGGATGGCGACGTTGACCTTCTCACCGACGTCTGGCTTGCCCTTGAGTGTGATCAAGTAGTCGAAAGAGCCGTCGTAGGGCACCTCGATCAGGGCCCAGGGGTCAGCCTTGGCCTTGTCCGAGACATACTTCACGAAGAGCAGCGTCAGGACGTAGTCCTTGTACTGGCCGGCATCCATCGAGCCGCGAAGCTCGTCAGCACTGCTCCAGAGGGAGCTGTACAGGTCTGACTTCTTGAGGGCCACTACCAGCTCACCGCCCTAGACCAAGGGGCTGTTCGAGTGCCTTCGTCGGTTTCGGCTTCGCTGCGCATCCTGCCATGCTGTCGGTCTCCTCAGCGCCACACGGCGCGTCTTAAGTTGTGCCCATAGTGCCGTGTCCTACCCTACCGGCGGTCACCGGTAGCGCTAGGTGCCGCGCCGCTTGGGCAGAGCCGCAGCGCCGAGTATCTCCGTGGGCGCGCCATCCCCGATGTCGGCGGTGACGGGGTCGACCACCTCGGCGGTGACAACGCAGTTGCTACGAGCGACCTGCTCGGGCGCGCGACGGAGCAGGCGCCAGTCAAGGGTGATCACCGGTCGATGGACTCGATCCCCGTGGCCATGTCCCTGCGAAAGGTCGGCGCCTTTCGAGGCTCGGCCGCGGGCGGCCTCGCGCCTCAAGGAGCACAAAGCTCAAGAAGCGTAAGAGGAAAGCTCCCGAGCCAGGTTGCGGCGGGCTTGGTCTTCCCAGAGGTCTCTCGCGAGCGGTGTGACGTAGAAGCGTTCTCGCTGCAGAAACCCGCTCAGGAAGGCAGAGCGACCGAGCCTCCACTGCTCATCCGTGATGTGCGGAAGCTCACGCCGAATGCCCTCCGCATTGCGACGATACGTCTCCCAGTCGGCGCCGAGCGACGAGAGGTCGGCGTCGGATACCCGCGCTCCCGACAAGTCGCCAGGCTCCGGGCGATGGTGAGCGGTCAGCAGCACCAAGCGCGCCACCTCGTCGACTTCATCGCTCGGCAGCCAGCCTGACAACGCCTCCCGGGCGATCAGGGCCGAGGCCTCCTCGTCGGCCGGCGTGGTGTTGGTGTGCACCGCGTCGTGGAACCAGAAGGCGATCTGCTCCAGGCGTTCTCCGCCCAGCGCGTCCAGCGCGGCAAGCCCGTCGATCAGATGCTGGGTGGAGTGGTAATGACGATGTGGCTCCGCCCAGCGGCTCAAGAGGTCGACGGCGACCGGCTCCGGCAGCAGTCCCTGCCACATCGGCTCTCCCATGCCTGCTCCCTCCACGATTTCCGGACCTGTCGGCGTCCAGCGCCGCGCAGTGCCGTATCTTGTTGCCGTTCCGCCCCGTCGATGAGGTTTCCCATGTCTGCGTCCCCCACTCACCGCATTGCGATCCTAGCCAGCAGCGGAGGCAACCTCCGCAGCCACGGCGGCGACGATCCGGCCAAGCTCATCCTGGACGCCAAACGCCAGATCGAGGCCGCCGGGTTCGAGCTGGCCGAGGCACAGTTCGTCGCAGCCGAGACGTCCATGGACTCGGCGAAGGACGAGACGCAGGCGCAGCTCTGGTCGCTCATCGACGGCCAACCTCGCGTGATCGCGGAGGGCAGCCTCGCCGAGGTGAACGAGGCGGCGCGCCTCCTCGACGCTGAGATTGCCGACGCCGTGCGCGAGGACCGGATCGACGGCCTGATCCTCATGAGCTGCGACCCCACCGACACGAACTCCCGAACGATCGAGGCGGCGGTGGCCAAGAACGTTCCGGCGGCCGGAACCGGTGGCACGTCGATCGCCAAGGCCCAGCAGCAGGGCCTGCGCCTCGTCGGAGCCTCCGGAACGACGGGGACGACGAGCGTCACCCGTTCGGTGGCCTACGTCTCCGCTCTGGCGAAGCTCTGGGGCGTGAAGTACCGCCCTGCTCTCGGCGGATCGTCGGCCTCGGTGGCTTCAGGCGATGAGCCGGCGTGGAGGCGGATCAGCATCCGAGGCATCATGGTGGGCGCCATCCCCGCGTTCATCGCTCTGGCACTGCTGTTGGCGGTGAGCAAGATCCCGCTGCTGGGCGGCCTGAGCGAGGTGTTCGACCTGCTCATCGCCTCCCTGCCGGTCGTGGTGGCAGCGGTCGCAGCCATGCGCATCTCCGGGCTCGGCGAGGCCGGCCTGGTCGCGGGGGCTGTGGCAGGCATCCTGTCGGCCCCCGGCGGTCTGCTGGGTGGCCTGGTCGGCGGCATCCTCGCGGGCCTGCTCGCGGCCTGGCTCATCCGGTGGACGCTCGCCCACCGCTTCCCCGCCACGACGGCCAATATCGTCACCGGAGCCATCGCCGGCCTGCTCCCCGGTTTGCTCGTCTACTACGCGCTCGCCCCGTTCACCAGCCTCCTCGGCTCGTGGGTGAAGCTCTCCATCGAGTGGGCGCAGGGTGTGAGCCCGCTCCTAGCCGGCGCCCTCGCGGGGCTCGCGATGTGGCCGGCCATCATCGCCGGGGTGTACCACAGCGTGATCCTGCCTCTGGTGCTGCTCGAAATGGGAGAGAAGGGCCACAGCTTCTTCGGCGCCATCGACATGGTGGCACTGGTCATGGTGTCCTTCGGCATCACCACGGCCAACCTGATCAGGCCTCGGACCACCGGGGAGCGCGCGCTGGCAGCGTCCGGGGCTCCCGTGAACTTCTTCTTCGGAACCTTCGTCGAGGCGGCCTACCCCTTCATGTTCGGCGACCGCCGCATCTTCGGCGTCGCCATCCTCTCGGCGACGGTGGGCGGGCTCGTCGTGGGTGCCGTCGGAGCCGAAGCTACGGCGTACTTGCCCGCATTCGTCGCTCCGTTCGTGTCGACCACACCGGTGGGCATGACGTTGGCGATGCTCGCCGGTTTCGGCACCGCCTTCGCCCTGACGCTGGCGGTCAACCTGGTGCACGCCAGGAGCGCCGCGCGGACCGAAGGCTAGGAAACCAACAGGCCGACGCCCAGCCAGGCGAGCCAACCGCACAAGGAGGCCCACAGCAGGCTGGCGAGGGTGCCGATGATGAAAAGTTCGCCCTTGCGCACGTCGGAGGTGCGCAGCTCCGGGTAGCGACCGAGGGCCTTGATGGCCACCACGATGGCGATCCCGCTGGCCATGCCGGAGACGATGCAGAGATAGACGGCGGCGCGCTCGAGCAGCCCGATCCAGAAGCCGCCCGGAAGATCCTTCTCGGCGTTGAGCAGCCCCGGTACGGTCTTCGCGTCCTCGCCCTGCGGCCCGTCGATGCGCTCCAGCAGCGCCCTGACCGGCCTGGTCCCGGCCCATACGGCCAACGCCGCTCCGACGAGCACCACCGCGATCTGCAACACCAGCGTCATGTCAACACCTCCTGTCCTAACGGTAGACGTCACCACCGACAGTCGGCACGCGCAAGCCGATCATGCAGCAAGTGAGACCACACGCACGGTACGCGTCGCGTATTAGTCCATTCGCCAGGCGTACCAGACGATGAAGCCGTTCAGGCCCAGGCTAATGACAATCAGCAGGTTGTCGAAGAAGTCCTTATACGGGAGGCCCGAGAGATTGAAGATCGCGAGCGCGATTGAGACGCCGATCGTGATCCATTTGAGGGGGCCAAGAGGAGTGAGCAAGGTCGTGAGGATCATTGCGATGGGCGTGAGCATGGTGAGAGCCGCAACGGTCCACATCCAGCCTTTGGCGGGTTCGTCGCCGATATGGCCTGGCGTGAAGCTGCCCGCGAACAGCCTGAGAACGTCGCCGAGCAAATAGATGAGCATGAGGCTCACCCAGCTCCCGGCCAGTACGACGCGGCTCCACGCAATCACTCCCATGGCCGCACGACGACGTTACCTACCTTGCGTCCGGAGTCGACAAGCCGGTACGCGTCGACGATGGCTTTGAGCCCACCGAGTGAGTTCGTGACCGGCTTGAGCGTGCCGTTTTCGAGAAGTCCGAGCAGGTGAACGAAGTCGCTAGCCAACTCCTGAGCGGGGCTGGCGACCACTCGCCCTACCGCCCGCATCGTGCCCCAGAGGTTCGCGGCGGCGAGCACGACAAAACCGTCGGGCTTGGCAAGCCTCAACCCGAGCGCGCGGTCGATATTGCCGACGGCATCGAATACGAGATCGAAGTCTTGAGACAGCAGGTCGAGTCTTTGCACGCGGTAGTCGAGAGTCTTCGCCGCGCCTAAGCGCGCAGCGAGTGCCATATTCGGTTCGCTTGTGACGGCGGTCACTTCGGCTCCGGCGAGTACCGCGAGCTGCACCGCGCTGGTTCCGACTGCACCGCTCGCTCCGTTGACAAGAACCTTGCTACCTGCGGAGACTCGACCTCGTAGAAAATGCATCGCTGTGGAGCCACCGAAAAGCGCCCCGGCTGCATCGATGTGGCTGACGGCCGGAGGCTTCGCTGCAATCGATGTCGCCCTGATGGCTGCGTACTGCGCATGCGCTCCCATTCTCGCCCCATTCATACCGGCAATCTCATCGCCCGGCGAGAACATCGCGACGGCGGATCCGACCTGCTCGATCACCCCCGAGAACGCGGACCCCAATATTGGCCTTCTCGGCCCACGTAGGCCGAAAGCCAAGCGAGCCGGCACCGCGAAGCCACGGGGAAAGCTCGCCCCGCGGATACGCGCATCACCTGCAGTGACGGCGACAGCCTCGACGCGCACCAGCACCTCGTTCGGCTTGATGCTGGGCTCGGGGTGTTCTTTGACGACCGCCACCTCGGGCGGGCCGTAGCGACCGACGACCACTGCTTTCATGACGACTCCATTCGTACAGTTGTAAGTCACTTTACAGCACTGTACCTTACGTATGTATGAACGCCAATGCCGAGTCACTCACCAAGCAGAAGCAGCGCCTGAGCCACGAACGCATCATCGAAGCGGCGGCAGCGGTCGCCGACCGAGGTGGCCTGAATCTTGTCAGCATGCGCACCGTCGCGAAAGAACTCGGCGCAGAGGCCATGTCGCTCTACTATCACGTGAAGAACAAGGAGGCGTTGCTCGACGCACTTGCAAGCTGGGTGGTAGAGCAGTTCTATCTGCCCGACGCAACAAAGAACTGGCGCGAAGAGATGTCACGCAGCGCCTCGTCGCGACGAGAAGTGCTCGCCGCACACCCTTGGGGACTCGGGATGATCGAGTCGCGAAGCAACGCGTACGACACCGTGCTCCGTCATCACGACGCGATCTTAGGTTCGCTCTATACGGTCTTCGACGTCCGGATGGCAGCACACGCCTTCTCGATACTCGACGCGTACATCTATGGGTTCGTGCTCACCGAGGTGAATCTGCCGTTCAAGCAAGGCGAAGGCCACGAGAACGACATGGCCACCGCCCTCAACCTCAGCACGATGCCGAACCTCAAGCGCATGGTGGAGGAACTCATGGTCACAGGCGAGTACTCCTACGAGAGCGAATTTGAAATCG
Organism: Tessaracoccus caeni; assembly: GCF_029211185.1. GTDB lineage: Bacteria > Actinomycetota > Actinomycetes > Propionibacteriales > Propionibacteriaceae > Arachnia > Arachnia caeni. The sequence continues at coordinate 36,250 of NZ_JARGDO010000028.1, read as the reverse complement.
GCCTCGGCCTGATTCTTGACGGGCTTGAGACGCTCACGTCAACAAATGGGAAGCACTGACAAACGCGTCACCAGCAGAACCCAGCCACTCCGGTGCGTCCGTGTCCGCGAAAGTCGACCCCAGGTAGCTCTCACTACGGGGAATACTACTCATCTGGCTGATAGTCGCCGCCCCAATGGATCGGATCGAACGCCGGGGCCAGACTTGGGGTGCCTGACTAGTACGTTCGGCAACTCCGCCCCCAAGACGAAAACCCTGGTCAACCGCCTAGACCGTGGGGTATACGAGGTCTCTCGACGTCCCCAGGATACCGCTCCGAAGGACGATCGTGGCCCTGTTGTGAGGACTGTCGAGACGGCTCAAACTTTTCTCACCGCCGCCGAGGTTGACTCGCTCGTCGGCGACTACCTCGCCGGGATGAGCGTCAAGGCACTCGCTGAGAGGTACGGCATCCACCGCGCCACCGTGTTCGCTCACCTCCGTCGCCGCAACGTGCCGAGCCGCCGACCGGGGCTGGGGATCGATGAGAAGGCAGAGGCCGCGCGCCTCGCCCGAGCGGGCGTCTCGATGCGGGCCATCGGCCGCCGGATGGGCGTGGACCGCAAGGCCGTACGCGCAGCACTGGTCGAGGCTGGCGTCATCACGGACGACGGACCGAAAACTCCTGATCGGTGAGACGCAGGACATGGGAACCAAGGGGTCAGGACAGCTCGGGGAACGCTTCGTACTTGTGTCGCCGGTTGTCGAAGGCCGGCTTGGTTCCTTCGAGAACGTTGAGAGCAAACTTCGCCACGTCGAGTTCAGCGATACTCCCACTGTTCACGGTGAAGCGCCGATCGTTCATTTGGCAGTGAACGATCTGGTCGGCATCGCCCACGATGGCGAGGTTGGCGTTGTGAGTAACGACGATCGTCTGTCGGCGTCCTGCGGCTTCATGAATCGCTGGTACGAGCTTGGACGCGATGGTCTCGTTGTCGAGGTTCTCTTCGGGCTGGTCCAGCAGCAGCGGAGTGGTTCTCCGGTCCACGACGAGGTAGAACAGCGCGAGCACGAGGCCACGCTGTCCGGGTGACAGTTGAGAGAGCGGTAGCCCGTCACCGGTGAGGCCGAAGCGAACCTCCAGCCAGGACAAGTCAAACATGCTCATGAGGAAGTCGTCGATCGTTGTGTTGTTGCGAAGTGCGGCGGCCGGGTTCCGATATTCGCCGCCGGCTTCTCCTCGTTCGTGCTCCAGACGGTCGAATGCCTCTCGAAGTTGAGCAGCGAGCTGGTCCCAGCACGTGTCCTCGACACGCTGGGGCAAGTCGATCAGCCAGTCTGAGAACTCCCCGTTCTTGCGGCCGTCGAGGCCGGCTGCGACGCTCCTCCATCCCGGGAGGATGCGTAGCTCGGCGTTGAACTCAAGTCCCGCGTTCTTGACCACATCAGACTGTGCGATGAATGTGGACGCCGGAGCGTACAGACTCTCAACTGCGTGCAACTGGGCTTCGAGCGCTTCGTGGACTCGACGCGAGCACAGCATGATCTCGTCACGAAGTTCAGACATCTTCGTTGGCGCCTCGTCGATACGGCGCAGCAAGGAGGAGAGTCCTGCGTGAGACTCTTCGTCATCTTCGTCTCCGATGAGCGCCGTCACCCGCTCTTCTGATTGGAGCACGCGCTGTCGAGCTCGTTCACGTGCGCTGTCGGCTGCGGCGAGTGCATCTGCGTTCTCGCGTCTTGCCTGCTCTTGAACTTCGAGGTCTTGGTCCACCTGATCGCGCTCTCGCTTCAGGGCGGCCAGCGACTCCTCCTCCTTCGCGAGCCATGCCTGATATCTCCCGGCGTTGACGGTCAGTTGGATGTAGGGGCTCTCGGTTCCCCCATCGCCGAGAAGTGCTTCGGCCTCGCTGTTCAGCGTGGCAACGTCGGCCTGAATCGCTTCTGCCCGGTGCGCGATTGCTTCCATCCCGCCAAGCCGTTGGCGCGACTTGGCTTGTTGCTGTTCGTTGGCACTTCGGCGGGTCGTCAGTTCTGACCGCGACGCCTCGATCTCCTCACTGCGCTGCATCAGCGCAGTGAGGTGCCCGTCATCCTTGCTCGCAGTGTCGATCTCAGCGAGCGCGGCTTTCGCCGCTTCGAGGTCCTTCTTCGCCGCGTCAATATCCGCCTGCTTGAGGTCCAGACGACTCTGGACTTCGGATGCTTGATTGCTTGCCCGGAAGGCGGCGATCGCAACATAGCCACGCACCGCGGTTCGTAGTTCTGCGCGGAGCCTCGTGAGGTCGTCTTGGGAGGTTCGAGTCTTCTGAGTCAGGAGCGCGTCAAATGTCTTCTCGCCAGCGCGCTCGTCCTCGGGGATGTGAGTGAAGAGGACCGTACGAAGCTCGCGCTCGAACTCGTCGGCATCGTCGGCTGCCGGGTCAAGGTTGCACACTCGCTCGACGAACATCTGTGGCAGGTATTCGACCAGGACGGGAGCCGCGTTGTCGTGTGATTGATTCAGTTGGGCCTGCCGTGCGGTGCCAGTGGCCCAAACGATCTCCGCGCGATACTCCCTGGCAACCTTCTGATTCTGTGCGCTGAGGAACCGAGTGGGGCTCAGGAAGGCGAACTCGCTACTCCGTGAAGAGTTTCCGCCTAGGGCGATGCAGTCGAGGAGTGCGGACTTACCTTGGCCCTTGTTCCCGACTACTGCTACGAATCCTGAGTTGAGTGGGAGGTCGTGGCTGAAAAGGTCACGTTCCTCCTTCTCGGAGCCGACCCGGATTCTCTCGATGAACCGCTCCGGATTCTTCCGCATTCTTGCGAGCGCAGGCGGTTCTAGTCCGACGAAGACACGGCGATCGAATTCTTCAATCGCGTAGGCAAGGCCGGCAAGGGTTGGAGTCGTGTTGAGCCAGGTCTGGCAGGCTCCGAGACGCATGTGCTGATCGGAGCCTGAGAAGTGATGCGCGTCGCTACAGTCCAAGAGTTGGTGTGTGACGTTGCTGTTGCGGAGGTCTTCCACGTCTGCCTGCCACCGGGCCGTGTCCTCGTAGGCGGTGAAGATGAACTGTGCCGAGTTGATGACGTTCTTCTTCGCGGCGATTGATTGGTCGTTCCATTTGATGTCGCGCCACTCGGTCTTGCCGATTCCGATGAGTGAACGACCTTTGAAGTATGAGCCGGCGAGGATCGCCTCGACATCGTCGAGCCCGACGTTCAGGTTGTTGAACCCTTCGCGGAGGTCCGAATCGTAGTTCGATAGGTGCTCAGCCGGGACAGACTCCTTGATTCTGTGGCCGAGGTCAGTTAGGGAGTCCCGCGTGATTACGCCCTGCCAGTTGAGGGAGGCGTGGCTCGGCGCGAGCTTCATCTTTGGCTGGAGTGCGTTGATGAACTGCGCCTGAATCACTTCCGGGTCAAGGTCTGGATCGAAAATGACATGCAGGTTGACCCTCGCCAACTTCCCGTCCGTGCCGCCGAAGTGATCCAGCCTCAGTTCTATCACCGGGAATATCGCTTCGAGGTTCTGGAGGCGTCCGCTCTCTCGGGCTTCGACGACACGCTTGTACCCGTCGAGGAACCAGTAGTCGTTGATGCCGATGACCGTCATGTCCTCCGGCAGAGCCTCAAGTTCATCGATGAACTGGGCCCAGGTCTCGTCCGTGTCGGCACCGTAGTGCTGGACGATCGAGGCGGGCGTGTGTACGTGGAGGTCCCAGATTCGCCACGCCGTGCCGCGTGCACGCTCCAGGCCCGCTGTCGCCACTTGTCATCCTTCCGACCGACTCGAACGTCGGCCGACCCAGGAGGACCGCCGCTACGTGTTCACACCACAAGGGTATCGGGCACCGCCGACACTGCGCTCAGGCCGCGCCGGTCTCACAAGGTCTTCGGCGGGGCCGCCAACCCTGCGTCGGCCGGCGCACCTCGTCGGTACGAGCGCCGAGAGGAACCGATGATGGCCAGCTTGAGTGATGTCGCGAGCGACGAACGCACCGCGAGGATGGTGCTGTCGATGCTAGTCGAACCCAACGACCCGGTGACAGGACGCATCTTGTCCAGGCTCGGAGCAGTCGAAACGCTTTGGCTGGCTGAGCGCGACGGCGCAGTAGTCGGGCTGAGCCCTGTGGATGCGCAGGTCTGGCGCGACCACCTCGGCACGCCAAGCGCAAAGGACCTGACCGCGCGCATCGACCACGTGCAGCAATCGGGCGTTCGAGCGCTCATCCCAGGCGATAGAGGCTGGCCCACCGCCGTCGACGATCTTGGCGAAGTCGCCCCTTACGTTCTGTGGACTCGCGGCGCGTCGTCCTTCCTCTCGCGCCCGGTGAGCGATCTCGTCACGATCACAGGCGCTCGGGCATGCACCTCCTATGGCGAATACGTCGCCGGGGAACTCGCCAGCTCCGTTGCCGCCGACGAACGAGTTGTCGTCGCGGGCGGCGCCTACGGGATCGAAGGTGCGTCACACCAGGCCGCACTCGCCGCGGGTGGTGGCACTATCGCCATCCTCGCCAACGGAGTTGATCGCCCGTACCCGGTCGGCCATCGCGACCTGCTTGATCGCATCGCCGATGTTGGCCTTCTCGTCAGCGAGGTTCCGCCGGGTGCCGTTCCAACCCGACACCGGGTCATCGCCTGCGCCCGACTGATGGCTGCGCTGTCCTCCGCGTCGGTCCTCGTCGAAGCGGGCGCGCGCTCTGGCTCACTGCTGGTTGCCCAGCGAGCCGCCGAACTCGGCCGACGTGTCGGAGCCGTCCCCGGTCCGGTCACGAGCGCCGCGAGCGTTGGGCCGCATCGTTTGCTGCGCGATGGCATCGCGTCCTTGGTGGCAGACGCTACGGACCTTGCCAGGTTGGTGGAACGAGACCAGACGCCGCGAGTAGGGCTCGACATGGAGCATGTCCGCCCTCCTTCGCCCGCTCCGACGCACACGCTGTAGCGCGCCGGTCAGCGGTGGACGCCGGAGTCTGAACTCAGCGAGAGCTTCGAGTGAGCTCACCCAGTGGCGCATCCTCGGAGAGCTCCTGCCGCTGCCGCCGCTGCGCGCGGTACTCACTGGCGCGAGCCCTTACGAGGAGAACGACGCTCACCGGGCCGATTGCCACCATCTTGAGAACGCTCCAGATGCAGAGCAGGACCACGAGGTGGAGCCATCCTGGGCCGCCGTGCTCGATAAGGGTGGTGCACCAGAAGGCGATAGCCAGATAGGGGCCGGCAAGCAGCATCGCTGGCATGCCCCACTTCAGCCCCTTCCTGGTGCGGATCAGGTCGAGCAGGACGTTGCTCGGCATGTAGCGACGCAGGAAGTAGCGGACCTCGGCGCTGGCCGTCCACAGTAGGCGGATCATGATGGGCTCCTCTCAACACGCGAGTCGTTGTCGAGACGGTGCGTGGAGAGTGACCCGAAAGTCTGCCGCAAGCGGCCCAAAGGTAAGGAGAAATCCGCCTCACCTTCAAGGCTACGCCCCAGTCCGGACGTGGGGAAGGGTCAGATGCTGCGCCCAGGCCCGGGCTGGTCGCGCCTGACGGGCTGAAGACCGGCCTCCGCGTGACGGCTCTCGTCGGCGCCGAGCTGACCTACCTTGTCGACCGCGGAGCGCGCTCGCGCAGCGTCGATCTTCTGTGCGGCAGACTCTGGCGCGGTGCCAAGGGGTGTGTCGTCGGTGAGGCGGTAGCGGTCTCGGTAGGCGGCGACCACCCGGGCAGCCTTGCGCCAGGTCGCGGCTCGTCGTCGCTCGGCGGGCGGCGCCCCAAGAGCATTCGTCCACGGCGCGCTCTCGGTCAGCGCGCCATCGAGTAAGGCGTCGGCGCGCGCCTCGATCAGTGCTTCTCGCTCGTCGAGAGCGGCTCGCATCTCGGCGTCGATGACTCCATGCGCCTGCGGGATGAGGCCGGCGATGAGCCGCGATGGCTGGCGGGTACGGCCTGATCCTGCGGGACGCGCGGTCGCCCGCTCGACCCGGTAGTGGAGGACAGCGGCGATGTCGTCGGCGTCGCCGAATCCGCGCGCTGCGACGAGGCGCGGCAGCAGCGCATCGACGTTGTGGTGGTTGGCCTCTGCACGGCGGAGCTCAGCTGCGAGCGGGCCGAACGCTTCGGACTCGATGGCACTCTCGGCCTGTTCGTGGGTGAGCCCAGAGTTGCGAATGAGGGTGGCCCAGCGGTCGTGTTGGGCTGCGGCGGCGATGGTCTCGTACTCGGCAGCGAGCTGGGCGATCGAGCCCCACTGCTCCTGCTCGGCCACGATGGTCTCGTGCGCCGAGAGTTCGGCACCGCTGTGCTGTAGAACGCCGTACAGCACGCTTCGCGCGGTCGCATGCGGGTCGTCGCCGGGGTGTGGCTGCGCGTGGTCGTCGGCGCGGTCGAGGGTCACGTAGGCGTGGTTCGAGTGCCGCCCGCGGGTCATCGCGACATAGAAGGTCTCCCTCGTCGCGGTCGGTTCGACCAACACGTGCGCGGTGTCGGTCGTGACGCCTTGCGCTCGGTAGGCGGTGACTGCGTAGCCGAGATCGACATGCTCGGCCACGTACGAGGCCGGGAGCACGATGCCCCCGCCGAACCTGCGCCAACGCCTGCCAGCCCTGATGGTTCCGCCGTCGCGGACGGTGGTGCCGGTCCCGTAGTCGCGCGCGATAGTGATGGTCCCGTCGTCACCGACGGCGGTGACGGTCCAGATGTCACCGTTGCGCACCCAGTCCCGCCCGGCCAGGGTGCAGAGGTTCCGGTTGTTGCGTCGCGTGATGATGGTGTCGCCTACGCCCGCGGCGGTGCCGTCGCGCAGCTCGACCTCGCGGTCGGGGTTCAGCGTCTTGTTGAGGATCAGGTCGGCACGGGCGCGACCGTTCAGCGTGGTCACGTCCTCATGGGTCTCGGCGATCAGCACCGAGACAAGTCCGGCGTCCCGGTCGGCACGCCAGGCGTTGTAGGCCGCGTCGGTCATCGCCTCGCCGTCGCCCTCCGTGATGCGCTCGTGGGCGAGATAGGTGTCGATAGCCGCCGTGCGTCCGTGGCGTAGCTCCAGCGAGGCGGTCTTCTCCCAGGCGTGGGTGAAACGGTGAACATCGACCAGTTCGGGGGTGTCGACTCGGTCTCGGGCGATCATCGCGAAAGCGCCGCCGGCGTCCACGGATTGCAGTTGGGCATAGTCGCCGACCAGCAGCACCTTCGCGCCCGTTTCCTGGGCGAGGTGGGTGATGCGGTCCAGTGACAGGGTGCCGGCGAGGGAGGCTTCGTCGATGATGACGAGCTGGCCCGCCTCGAAGGTGGTGCCGTGGGTGAGGTGGTTTTGCCACCACTTCGCGGTGTTCTCGGTCTCGATTCCGAGATCGTCGGCGAGGACTTGGGCGGCGACCGCTGATGGCGCGAGCCCGATGACGGAGCCGGGGCCGTGCTCGTGTTCCCATGCGCGGCGGAGCGCGTTCATGGCGGTGGTCTTGCCTGCCCCGGCAGGGCCGACCAGGACATCGAGGAGGCGTCCTGATACCGCGATGCGGGTCAGGGCGTCGGCTTGGTCGTCGCCGAGCATCCGACCGTCCGCGTCGGGGCTGCGCGTGATCTTCTCGACAGTGGCAAGCGGCACCGTCGGCCCGCCGAGGTTGGCGGCTCGTTCGAGGAGTCTGTCCTCGGCCGCGAGCTGGGACTCGGAGGTGAACACGGTCGAGCTCTTCGGTCGGAACACGGAACTGCCGTCGGGCCGACGGAACACGACAGGCGAGGAGGCGAGCTCAGGTGGCGTCAGCCGGAGCGAGACGATCTCGGCGGCGTCGGCGACCATCGCGACGATGGCTTCCCGGTCCTGCATGGTGGCGAACCGCCAGCCCATCGTTTGCCGGGATGCCTCGGCCATGAGATTCCACCGTCGCCAGGTCGAGCGCTTCTCACCGACCACCTCGACGACCGAGCGTCCCAACTCACCGATCACGTCGAGCGGTACGTCGTCGGCCCGCAGGAGCAGCGGCTTGTCGTTGTCGGTGACTTCGCGTGTCCACGTCGTCGCGTCCCGCCCCAGCGTCGTCGTCGCGCGGGTCCGCCACTCCGCAGTGAGATCAGCCAAGGATCGGACCTGCTTCTCGGGTCGCGTAGACAAGGTTGCTTGGGCTCGGAGTTTCATGATGGCTGCCGGTACCGGGCGTCGTCCGTGCGCTGCGATGTACTCGGCGATGAGGCGGTCGGTCTCGGCGTCGATGTGACGGGCGCGGGTCGAGAACTCGGCGATCAGTTCCTCGGGCACTCCAGTGATCGCCCATGCCGGGTTGTGGTCGCGGCCCATCTCTCGGGCCTCCCACGAGACGCCGAAAGTGCGCGTGATGTGGTCGGCGAACACGGCTTCGTGTAGTTCGGAGAGGGCTACGACGGCGGCGTGCATCGGTCGGCCGTCGAGCGAGCGCCATTTCCCATCGAGGACGGTCTTGGCCTTGTTGCTGATGACCACGTGCGTGTGGAGGTGGGGGTCGCTGGCGCGGGAGTCGAAGTGATCGAAGGCGGTCGCGATGAGCCCGGTGACATCGACCTGCGCAACCGCGCCGTCCCCGGCGGTTGCGCCGGTACGGGTGGCTGCAACCTCGCGTTCCATGAACGCAACTACCTCCGCAACCGCTCGATGATGCGCTTCCCCGATGAGTGCCTGGACCCCGGCGTCGGCGACCGCCCACAACACGCTCGCGGACTTCGGAATCGAGAAGGTGAAGTCGAAGCCCGCCACAGCACGCCGCGCACTTCGGCCCGTCTCCTCGGCCACGATCTGCGCGACAGCCTCACCCTTGGCACCAGGTGTCATCGTCGACTCAAGACCTGCGATCCGCGCTTCGATTCGCTGCTCCTGGCTCTTGTAAGTCGGAAAGCCCAGGCCGAGCTTGTCGCCAGTGATCGGATCACAGCCCGTGCCCATCAGGAGCTGGAGCTGGTCTTCTGATACTCGGTCGCCCACCTGAATCTCGCCCTTGCCGAGGGCCGCTACACCCGCGCCGAGCCAGCGACCAGGCGGGGTGCCGTCCTCCATGTAGTAGCGGGTGAGCGGAGTCGAGAGCGGCCTGTCGCCGTCGGCTGCCGCGACCGTCTTGAGCAGGTATTTGTAGCCATCACCCGCCGACATCACGCGCATCGAAACCGTCATGCTCACCTCCGCTCCTGGCGAGCAGGTGAGCACCCGCACCCGGTCACTTCTGAAGCGGTAATGCTCGCTCAACCTCGACCTGCAAGAGGCGTGTGACCTCGGAGGGCGGCCGGAGCTGAGGCCGGAGATGGAGGACCTCGGGCGGCGGCAAGCAGGGGCTCGGCTGAGCAGCGGGCGCGTGTCGGAACTGTGCACCTGACAGGTGACCAGCTCGGCATCAGTTCTCGACGAGGCACGGATGCCGGGGACGACCGTCACCGGAGCAGACTTCATGCACGACCTCAACGCCAGTGGCGACTCAGAACTCAGGATCGGGTCGCTGTTCAGCGGCTACGGCGGCCTCGACCTCGCGGTCGAGCACGTCTTCAACGCTAGGACCGTGTGGTTCTCCGAACTCAACGAGCCCGTCGCCCGCGTCTTCTCGCGGCACTGGCCAGATGTACCGAATCTCGGCGACATCACGGCCATCGACTGGCGCCAGGTCGAGCCCGTGGACATCCTCATCGGTGGATTCCCATGCCAGGACGTGTCCACCGTCGGCAAGCGCGCAGGCCTCGCGCCAGGTACGCGCTCAGGGCTCTGGGCGCACATGGCCACAGCCATCGACGCGCTTCAGCCCGAATGGGTCGTCATCGAGAACGTCCGCGGGCTGCTGTCCTCACCCGCGACACGGCCACCCGCAGAAGGAGACGACCATGAACGACGCAACCACGGCGATGCAACCCCCGACGGCGCAACCCTTCGCGGCGTGGAACCCGACCCGTGGCATCTGGGAGACTACGCAGCTCGACCTCTACGGGCTCTCGGCGCCGTTCTCGGCGATCTGGCCGACCTGCGGCTGGATGCGCGATGGATCGGCCTACCGGCTTCCCTTGTCGGCGCTCCTCACCAACGCTTCCGCATCTTCGCCCTCGCCCGGCGTACTGTTCCGCACACCGCTGGCGACGGACTCCTCGCGCGGCGGGGAAACGCTCGACCAGGTGCGAGCGAGACGAGGGACGATCGCACTGTCGCACCAGATCATCGACTTCGCCCTGCACGGACCGGCTGGCTCACCGAGCAGGAGAGCCGAATCGGAGACCCTGTGGTCCCTGATCGACGGACTGTTCAGCGCTGGGGACGCTACGCCAACGCCATCACCCGCTGGGAACACATCACCGGACGAGCCGGGCCAGCGCCAGCCCTCCTGAACGACGCCGACGGCCCCCGCCCAGCGCCGGCATTCGTCGAATGGCTCATGGGCCTGCCGACCGGATGGGTCACCGACAGCGACGAGCTGACGCAGAATCAGCAGATCACCGCGCTCGGCAACGGCGTGCTTCCAATTCAGGCTGCGACCGCCCTCTCTACGGTTTGGTGAGACGGACCCACGAGCAGTTGAAGCGGCTCAAGCCTTTGATCCCGAGGGCTTGTTGTCTGCGCGGGCGTCGATGACGACGATAGACCTCTCACCGCGGAGATCGAGTTCCTTCAGGACGGCATCGACCTTCGCAACGTCGGAGTCTGTAAAGCAGACGATCATCTTGACCGAGGTGCGAGTGCCGTTGGCCCTCTCGTAGACTGCTACCTGGTTCTGGAGGTTTCGCTTCAGTTGACTGTTGCTGGCGAGCTTGATCTCGATGAGCGATTTGTCGATGGCCCCTTTGCTCACCTTGAAGTCCACTGGCCCGCGCCCGTTGTTTACCTCGCGGTTCACGTCGAACTCGCTTCCGAAGAAGATCAGGCCGAAGAAGAGCTGGACTTCCTTCTCCGTGGCGAGGGGGCGTTCGTGACCGGGCCGGTTGAGAAGTCGGTGACCGTCCTGGTCCTCGATGTACTGCTTGAAGCCGATCGCCCGAGCGAGCGCCTCGTCGTAGCTGTTGACCGGCGTCTGGTACAGCGTGGTGTTGGTACGGATGTCCTCGACGACCTGTTGCACCATCCGCACGAGAACCTCGAAGACCTCCTGCCGCCTCTTGGCACTGAGTCCGACTGCCTGCTCCCCGGTGTTCTCCTTCTGGCGGATGTAGTAGTCGATGACTTCCGGGAACTGGAGGATCGCCGCGGCCGCCAGGTCCGAGTACTCCTTCTTCGTGGGGTTGTCGCTCAACTTCTTGAAGAGGTAGTTGTTGACCTGCGCACGGAGCTGGTCATCCTCGATCGCGTCGGGGATGCTGCTGAACTCGCGCACCAGGTCAGAGCGACTGATCCAAGTGTCGTCCTTGGTGAGCATGTCGGCTGGGGTGAGCAGGACGTAGTCGCCGCGGAGTGCGGGCAGGTCGTACTGGCGCGGTTCCCAGGTCTCCGTCTCGTAGTTGAAGACCGCGCGAGCGACCGAGAACGCGCCGCGCTGTTCGGGCGACAGATGCGCCTGGGCGAACGCCTGCGTGTACTCCAGCAGATAACCCTTGATGAGGTTCGTCGTGAAGTCGCTGATGTTGTCACGTCCGACGCCTTCTTTGATGAGCGCAAGCTTCTCCAGGTGAGCACCCTTGGTGATCGACTCAGACCCGAACCCCTTCAGTATCGAGCCGAGAGAGTTGTGGAGCGCGCGGGCAAAGTCCTTGCCGAGCCCGCTACCCGAGTTGCCGAGCAACGTGAATCCGAGCCAGTTCTGCTTCACCTCCTGGAACATGTACCAGGACTTGATGAGCCCAGGATCGAGGTCGGGGGTCGCCCGGTCGCGAAGGAAGACCAGGTAGCGGATCATTCCTTCGTGAAGATCGCGATACTCCGGCTTCTGGCTGTTGAAGAGGAGAAAGGGGTCGATGAAGAGTGGTAGGTCTGAAGCGAGGCTGATATCGAAGGCGCCGTAGTCCTCCAGAACTTTCGGCGATACTCCGAAATGCTGTGAGAAGTAGAGCTCGATCGTCATCGTGGCTACCCGCCAGAAACGAGCTGCATCAGCTCGGTGTAGTCGGTCACCACGTCGTAGGTGACGTCGTTGCCGTTCTTCTCGCTGAGGGAGGCGAAGAACTTGCGGGCGCACTCGATCTTGGCGTCCTCAACGCCCTTAAGTTGGAGAGTAGACAGCGAGCCCTTCGTCTCAGCGACGAAGTAGACGTGCTTCACGCTGCCCTCGGTGAACGCAATCGCCCAGTCCGGGTTGTAGTCGCCGACGGGGGTCGGGATGAAGAACCCGCGCGGGAGCTTGGCGTAGACGGCGACCTCGTGACTGGTGTCGAGTTCGGTGACGAACTCACGCTCGATCTTGGAGTCGGTGACCACGTAGTCGTAGACGTGCTTCTTCAGCTTCGATCCGGCCTTCGAGAAGTCTTGGGCAGTCTGGTTCTCGGTGAAGATCGCGGAGTCAAAGCGGTCTTCGAGCGCGTCGTAGGCGAGGTGCTCGACGATGACCGTAGCCTTCTGCTCGTTGATAAGCCGGGCCGCCTCGGTGATGAACTGCTCGGGGTTGAGGCGGAACTTGGCGAACGTTCCTGGCGTGACGCCGCGGAGAATCGCAGCGACCGTGCGACGGGTGAGCTGGGTCTTCTCGGTGATCTCGCCCAGCAGGTCGTACTTCACCTGCGAGCCGGCACTCACGATCTCGGTGTGCGTCTGCGTGGTCTGCACCGCAAAGCCGGAGCCGCTGGTCAGGTCGTCCGCCTCCAACTGCTCGCGCTGCTGGCCGGCTTGCACGACGTATTGCAGCGCGGCGACGTTGAGGTGCTTGTCGAGGTGGCCGATCGCCTTGCGGATCAGCTCGCCGGAGTCGAACTCGACCTGGTAGACGGCACGGTGGTTGATCCTGCCCCACAAGGCCTGGAACTCCTTGCGGGCGAAGTTGGCCTCGTTCAGCGGTATCTTCTTCGGCTTGCGGTCGTCGGTGGGCACCGGCAGGTCGAGGTAGAGCACGTCGATCAGCGGCCACACGAAGTCGATCACCGGCTTGAGCACCTCGGACGTTGGCGTGGCGAGGGTTCCGTCTTCCTTGGCCTGCTTGTAGGTGTCGGAGATGGTGTCGTCGTCGTTCACGTAGTCGTTCTTGACCAGGTACTTGTAGAGCGCCTGGGCGACGGCCTCTTCGATGACCGATTCACCCGAGAGCGTCTGGATGGTCTTGCCGACGAAGAACTTGACGCTGGCCTTGCGCGGACGTGCGGCGAGCGACTCGGAGATTTCGCGTTGAAGGCCGGTCACGAAGTCGGTGTAGGACTCGTCGGTGACGACGGTCAACTCGTTGATGTCGTGCACGGTGACGGGGTTGTCCATCCTCTCGCCGTGCTGGTCGACGGCCAGCCGCAGCCCACGTCCGATCTCTTGGCGGCGGGAGACGGTGTTGTCACTCTTCTTGAGCATTCCCATGACGAACACGTTGGGGTTGTCCCAGCCCTCGCGCAGCGCGGAGTGGGAGAAGATGAACCTGACGGGTTCGGAGAACGACAGCAGGCGTTCCTTGTCTTTGAGGATCAGGTCGTAGGCATCGGTGTCAGTGGACTGGCCCTTGTCGTCGCCCCGGCCGGAGACCTTGCCGTCGATCTGGTGCTTGGTCTTCTTGTCGATGGAGAAGTAGCCCTCGTGCACCCGGCGCACATCGTCGCGGCGCAGGTAGCTCTGGTACTCCTCGGTGGCCGCGTCGATGGCGAGTTCGCCGAGCACCTCGTCACGGATCGCAGCGTACTCTTCCTCGAACATGCGCGCATAGTCGCCGAGGGTGTCCTCGCGGCTGTAGTCGCGGTACTTGGCGACCTCATCGATGAAGAACAGCGAGAGCACCTTGATGCCCTGGCTGAACAGCTCGCGCTCCTTGTCCAGATGCGCCCGGACGACCTCGCGAATCTGGATGCGCCGCTTGGTCTCCTCGGTGACATCCCGGTCGGCGAGCTGCCCGGCCACGACCACATCGCCGTTGCTCAGCTCGATCACGTCGCGGTTGGCGTCCACCTCGGTGACGAACAGGCCCTTGTATGCCTCGATCCCGTTGGAGACATCGTGGAGGTTCGCTCCCATGTCGAGGCGCTTGACCTGCCGTTTGATGCCCGAGGCGGTCTGCACCTCGATCTCGACCCGTGCCCGAGGTTTGGCGCCCTTCGTGATCTCGATGGCATCCAGGTACAGGTAGGCGCTCGCTCCGGCGAGCCCTTTCACGGTGAGACCTCGTACGGCGATCTTCTTCACGAGCTTCTGGTTGTAAGCGTCCAGCGCGTCGAGCCTGTGCACCTTGGTGTGATCGATCTTGTGCGTGGCGGAGTACCGCAGCAGCATCAACGCGTTGAACTCCGCCAGTGCTTTGAGCGATTTGTCGGCGCCGATCTTCTGCGGCTCATCGATGATCACGATCGGACGGTTGGCCTTGATCACGTCGATCGGACGACGCGACTGGAAGTCGTCCAGCTCGTCGTAGATGCGGCGCTGGTCCTTACCTTGAGCATTGAACGCCTGGATGTTGATGATCATCACCTGCACCCCGGCATCCGAACTGAACCGCTCCAACTCGTGCAGCTGGGATGAGTTGTAGATGAACGAGCGCGGCTTGGTGCCGTAGAGCTGCTGGAAGTGCTCGGCAGTCACGTCGAACGACTTCTTCACGCCCTCGCGGATCGCGACCGACGGCACCACGATGATGTACTTCGACCAGCCGTACCGCTTGTGCAGCTCCATGATCGTCTTGATGTAGACATAGGTCTTGCCCGTGCCCGTCTCCATCTCCACGTCAAGGTTCGGTGCGCCGGGAGCGGCAGCACTGGAGGCGAGCTTGGCCGACAGCGGGAGGTTCCGCGACCGCTGCACCGCGTGCACGTTCTCCAGCAGTTGCGCTCCCGACAGGATGATCTCAGCGTTGCGCAGACCGGCGTCCGAGCGCTCCTCGGCCTCGAACAGTGCCGGGGCGGTCACGGGGCGGACCTTGCCGGGGTCGATCCGGTAGGAGATGCCGTCATGCTTCGGCTGCCCGGCGAAGGTCTCGACGACAGCATCGACGGCATCAGTCTGGTATTGCTGGACCTTGAACTGGAGCTTCATCGAGTGTCCTTCTTTCTGCAATCGGCGCTGTTCGTCGTCGCTGCTAGAAGGTTGCGGGCGGCGGGGATGCGTGTGTTCACGCTGATCCCGGCCCTCTAGCGGTACCGCCGGCGTCGTCATCCTTCTTGCGCGAGGGCTCGGACTGCGAGCCTTCGTCGCCTGCGTAAGAAAGCTCCCATCGCGGCTTCGTGCGCGTGCCGCGGTTGACGATGACGCCGTGGCGGCGCAGCTTCGTCAGCAGGTTCGTGATCTTGGTTGCCTTCTGCTGCTCGGTGAGCGCTTCGCTGAGCGCTGGCCGGAGCAGCGCCTCCACGTCGCCACGGTCTGCGTGTCCCTGCGCTCGGAGGAAGTCAGTCAGCAGGGCAGCGTAGTGAGCGTCCGCCTGGGGCCGGGTGCGGATGTAGTCGGCCATCGCACCAGTCGCTGCTGCCACACGAGGAGTGATCCGGCGGTGGGGCTTGCGGCCCTCGATCAGGCCGACTCTGCGCAGATGGCGGGCGGCCTTCTCACTGATGTCGAGCCGCTTCTGCACCCGATCCAGCGCAAGCACGTCTTCGAGGGGAAGATCGGTTCGGACCATGAGCAGCTGGGAGTAGGACTCATCGATCACCGCGCCCGGGATGGTGAGCTTCACCTCGCCAGCGGTGCTGAGGTCGTAGTCAGGTAGCGGCAAGAAGCGACGGACCTGATCCTGGACCATGCGGTGGATTCCGTAGCCCATCTGGTCGATGAGGTTCAACTCCGTCATCGCCTCCACGAGGAACGGGTTGCGGTACTGCCGTGGGGTGCGCTCGTCCAGGGCGTAGTCATCGGGTGCGCCGTCGAAGAACTCACCCACGCTCTCGAACACGATGCGGTCGGCATGCTCGGTGACGATGATCCGGGAGTGTCGCGTGTAGTTCTGGTGCGCGATGCAGTTGTAGAGCGCTTCGAGCAGGCTGCGTTCGTCGTACTTGCTGATCTCTCGATAGATCAACTCATTTGGCGGCAGGAGCCGGAGCTGCACGTTGCGGATGCGCTTCGCGAGCGCGGTCGTGTTCAGCAGGAACGGCAGACGGAAGTGCTCGTTCGCCCGCTGCTCACCAACGAGCTTCCAGGTCATCTGAGCCGGGTGCGGGCTCAGCAGGTGCGTGGAGGTGTCGGCGCCGAGCAGAAGGAGCGCGGCTCGCGTGATCTGACCGTCGCGGGTCAACCTCGCCTTGGCCAGGAAGGTCGCGTCATCCCATGAGTCGATGTCGGCGGCCGGGATGCGAGAGGCGTAGCGCTCGGTGAACCCCTGTCGTGCGCGTGCGATCGCCGCTGGATCGAGGTGAGCGAGCGTGGCGTCAGGAACCACGACCGCTGTCCAGTCCGCGCTGATGGTCTGCCGCCGAATCTCATCCAACTTGTCGAGCGAGAGCGGCACCAGGCTCTCGCCGGCGCGAGCTCGGTAGTCACCCTTCCACGAGATTGGGATGCCGCGGGGCGCCGCTGGCACCTCAAAGAGGACCACACGCTTGCCCGAGTGCGTGACCTCGTAGACCTCTCGCACGGTCAGGCCTTGGTCGATGGACTGATGGATGTGGTGCTTCAAGGTCTGACGCTGCTGCACATCGATGAGATGCGTTGTGCCCACGACCTGCCGAGCGTTCGAGACCCCGAAGACGAGCCACCCCGAGGCGAGTCCGCGTAGGTTCGCCTCGTTGCTCAGTGCCGAGATGTACTCACCTGTCTTGTCCGCAGAGAACTGCCGCGCAGCCTCCTTGAACTCGACAACCTCGTTCTCCCAACCGGCCAACAGCCGGTCGAGGAGCTCGGTGAGTTCGTCGTTCGTCAGGGTCATGTCGTTCCTCAGATCGTCCTTACCTCAGTCGCGGGCGACACCTCACGGAACACCTGCTCGGCGTTGATACGTGCAGCGTCTGTGGCGAAGCCTGAATCCAGGAAGACAGCCCGTAGAGGCTGCCGCCTCGCGACCTCACTGATGATGGTCGGATTGATGTCCCCGGAGAAGCAGGCGACGAGGGCTCCCTCGGCCACCGAAAGGATTTCACGGCCGTCAACTTGTTCGACGACGACGGGTTCGCTCAGGTCCAAAGCCCAGTCGATCAGCACTTGGAACAGCAGGTCGTACGCGTCACGATCCGATCGGACGCTGTTGATCGCTCCGGACAGCATGTCCTGCGAGAGGCCGTCGGGGACCGCCAGGGTGTCGACCAAGTTCGAGCTGTCAACTCGCAGCACGCGGAAGCCGCTATCCGCCAGCAGGTCGCCCGCAAACTTCTCGTGCGCGAGCCGCATTCGCTGCTTGGTGATCTCAGCAACGGTCGCCGGACGGCCGAGGCGCTTGAGATGCCGGATCGCGTTAGTGGTGATCTGCTTCGCCGCCCCCTTGGCCGTCTTGAGAGACTCGTTCAAGTCCTCGGCGACCTGGATTCCGATGAAACGGCATGACATCGACTCAGCGCCGTTGAGCTCGAGAACGGCCTGCATCGCCGATCCGGAACCCGCGAACATGTCGAGCACGATGTCGTCGCCAGACACGCCGACTGCGCGATAGATGTCCCGGAGCAGAAGCTCGTCCTTGGGGTTCGTGAAGACCTTCTCGCCGAATAGCGTGGCAAGCCGCTTCGAGGCCGCGCGGCCATCTACGTAGCGGATGCTCGTGAGGCTCTGGTACTCGGTGTTTGCGAGATAGGTCTTGTTGTTGGGGACTGTTGTCTCATCGGGGCCGAAGTGGACGCGACCGTCAGCTATGCGCTCGCGCATAGCTGACTCGGGGTATCGCCAGCCGGTGGACGGCATCTTGACCGTTCTCCCCGTTACCGGATGGCTGACCTCATAGACGTACTGCCCATCATTCGGCCCTGCGATGTTGTCTGGGAAGTAGACGCCTCGCGCGTCCATCCAGGTGTAGTGCTTGCTAGCCGAAACCGGGTCGCTCGCAGGGAACTGCTTGAACCACGCTTTTGCCTCGGCGTTGATAGCTGCCCAGTCGTCGCCGTGCTTCCTCCGGAACCCGTCGAATGCTGCGTATATCTTGTCGAGTCCCTCCTTCTTCTCAACCCAGTCACCGGCGTTGGCCTGCCGGTTCTTCACGAAGAAGACGATGTACTCATGCTGGATTGAGACGTAGGCCTGGTCGTTCTTGCTGCTGTTCTTCAGCACGATCTCTCCGACGTACGATGCGTCGCCGAGCACTTCCTCGCCCAAGCGGACGAGACTGGCGTGCTCGTTCTCGTCGATAGAGACGACAAGCACGCCATCGTCGGTCAGTAGGTTCCTGGCCAGCTTGAGTCGCGGGTACATCATGCTCAGCCAGTCAGAGTGGAAGCGACCGTTTGCCTCGGTGTTCGCGACCAGGCGCTCGCCGCTCTCCAGGCTTTGGCCTGAGCGGGCGAGGTACTCGGCGCTCGACTCGGCGAAGTCATCGTCGTAGACGAAGTCGTTTCCCGTGTTGTACGGCGGGTCGATGTAGATCAGCTTGACCTTGCCGAGGTACGACTCCTGAAGCAACTTAAGCGCCTCCAGGTTGTCACCTTCGATGAAGAGGTTCTTCGTTGTGTCGAAGTCCACCGACTCCTCACGCACCGGACGCAGCGTCTTGGCGATCGGCGTGTTGGCGGCGAAGGCGGCGGCGCGCTTACCGGGCCATTCGAGTTGGTAGCGCTCCTGTCGTCCCTCGACTACGTGGTCCGAGAGCTCTTGCCTAAGCAGGTCGAAGTCAACGGCGAGGGTCACGTTGCCCTCCGCGTCTCTCGATTCGGTGATGACCTGGGGGAACAGGTCGGCGATCCCCTCGACGTTGCGAGCAGTGAGGTCGGGTGTGTGCAGGGTGCGCTTCTCCATTACGCACCACCGACCAGCGAGCGACGGTCATATCGTCTTGACCTCAGTGTGTGGCGAGCGTTCACTGAACACCTGCCCGACGTTGATGCGCTCCGCGTCGTCCGCGAAGTCTTCGTCGAGGAACACGACACGAAGCGGCTGACGCTCCGCGATGGCTGCGGCAGCCCGAGAGAGAGAGAGAGAGAGAGAGAGAGAGAGAGAGAGAGGAATCGCGCGCCTCACGCGGGCGTGTGCACAGCATCAACGCACCCTCCTCAACGTCGTACACCTCGAAGCCATCAACAGTCTCCTTCTGGATCGGCATCGTGAGTTCCAAGCCCCAGTCGAGAAGGACCTGGAACAGGAGGTCTTCGCCTGTGCGGTCAGGTTTCACGCTGCCGACAACGTCGAGCAGGGCTGTCTGCACGAGCTCGTCAGCGGTGATGGACGTGTCGGCCAGGTTCGTTGTGTCAACACGGAGTGCTCTGAAGCCGACGTCGACCGTGCCTTCAAGCATGCCGGCTTCGCGCTTGAGCGTGACGCCGGCGCGACGGATGCGCTCTTTGGAGAGCTCGGCGACGGTCGCAAATCCCGCCGAAGCCGCTTCTGACTTTTCGTCAGTCTGTTCATCGAGTTGGATCATGATGAAGCGACGTGTCCCGCCATCCCCAAGGTTGGCATCGAGAACCGCGTGCGCCATTGACGAGCTTCCGGCAAAGAAGTCGAGCACGGTTCCGCTGGGACCGCAGGCGATATCTACGATGCGCTTCATGAACTCGGGCGACTTGGGGAAGTCCATGACGGCACTGCCAAACAGTTTCTTGACGGACTTGCGACCGTAGTCGTTGGAGAACTCGGGGTCGAGCCAGACCGACTTGGCCAGCGTCTTCGCAACCTCACCGTCTGCGCCGTGGAGGTAATCCTTCCGGAACACCCGCCAATCGTCGCCACTACGTTCGGCGAGTAGAAGTGCCTCTTCGGTGGCCACCTTCTCTCGGCTCCAGGTCCAGCACGTCTGCGTACCGTCAGGTGCGTCCGGCATGACTTGGACAGAAAATTCGTCACTGCTGACGGCCGAGACTCTGCCGGAGGAAGGAGAGATGAAGAGCGGGTAGTACAGGTTCGGGCGTGTGTTTGGGTTGAATGCTTGATTCCGATTTCTCAGCCCTAGGAGACGGTATGGGCCGCTTTCGTCCATGCGGTTGTACTCGTCTGCCATGCGACCGTCCTTCTCGACACCGGTGATGGCGTCGCTCAGCGGGTCGCGCACGAAAACGAGGAGAGACTCGTGCGTCTTCGCGATGAACCTGTCAAGGTGTCGCCCACGCGGGTTTACCTGGATGGCGAGTTGAGCGATGAAACTTCGGGGACCAAACACCTCTTCCGCGAGCTTCCGAAGGTTCGCGCTCTCGTTGTCATCGATCGACATGACGAGTACCCCGTCGGCTGCCAGGAGGTTTCGCGCCAACTTGAGGCGCGGGTACATCATGCTCAGCCAGTCAGAGTGGAATCGACCGTTGGACTCGGCGTTAGCCGTTAGCCGTGCGCCGGAGTCGCCCATCTGACCGGATCGAACCAGGTACTCCTCGACTGACTCGGCGAAGTCGTCGTTGTAGACGAAGTCGTTGCCGGTGTTGTAGGGCGGGTCGATGTAGATGAGCTTGACCTTGCCGAGGTACGACTCCTGAAGCAGCTTGAGTGCGTCAAGGTTGTCGCCCTCGATGAAGAGGTTCTTCGTGGTGTCGAAGTCCACCGACTCCTCACGAACGGGACGCAGGGTCTTCGCGATCGGCGCGTTCGCCGTGAAGGCGGCGGCGCGCTTGCCGGGCCAGTCGAGCCGGTAGCGCTCCTGTGGTCCCTCGACGATGTGGCCGCTGAGTTCCTGGCGCAGCAGGTCGAAGTCGACCGCTCGCACGGGGCTGTCGTCGGCGTCGAAGGTCTCGGTGACCACGTTGGGGAACAGCTCGGCGATCTTGTCGATGTTGGCCTGCGTGAGGTCGGGTGATGTCATGCGTAGTCTCTCCACGGGTTACCTCTGCTGTTCCAGTTCGTGTTGCTTCGTCTTGAGTGTGCGTCGGAGCTCGACCTTTCGGTTGAGCTGTGGCTCAGTGCGGAGCTTGCGCTCCAAGGACGCGACCTCACGTTCGAGTTTGCGCACCGTGGCCAGTCTCTCGGCGACGTCTGACATTTCCTCGCCCGGGCGTGCGGTGATCGGCGTGAGTGGCTGCAGGAGGGCGGCATAGAGGGCGGGCAGCGTGATGGCCGTCGGCAGGGCCTGCCGGCTCGTGTCTCCTGGCTGCCAACCGGTCGAGTAGTAGGCGCTGAGTTTCGGCGTTCCGGCCCCGAGCTGCTTGTGCGCCGCGACCGTCCGAGTCTCGGGTTGCTCGGCGCGGTGGCGCGTGATCTCGAAGATGATCGGGAACGGGATGGCCTTGTCGATGGCGCCCAGGACGGCTTCGCTCACGTCGTCATTCTTTACGTCGATAGTGAAGACCTGCACCTCTGGCACCGTCGGGGTACCGGGCACGTTGATCGTGGCCTCGGCGAGTTTGTAGGCCCAGGTGATGCGTTGGACTTCGGTGATGAACTTCTCTCGCACAGCGGTGGTGACGGTGCCGTGCTCGTAGAACTTCTCTTTGGGCACTCGTCTGCCGAACTTCGCTGCCTCGGGCCAGCGGTAGAGGATGTCAGTCATCGGCACCGCCTTCGGTGGGGTCTACGACGGCGATGAACGCGGTGAGCTCGAAGTCGTCGAGGCCGGCGATGGTTTGGGTGAGGGCGGTGGTGCTGCCGCCGGTGAAGAGGCTGTCGATGTCGCGTTCCTCGGTGACATCGATCATCGAGTGGATCGCGTCGGTGAGCAGCGCCGAATACTTGCCCATCTGCGCCCCCTCGCTAGTCGCGGCGTTGAACACGCCGACGACATCGGTGGCCGGCTCTTCATAGGGTCGGCAGCCGGCGCGCAGCAGGTCGAGGAGGTGTTTGGCTTCGGTGTGGTTCGCGATGACCTCGCCCTGGTCGTCGAGGTAGACGAGGTAGTGCGGGTGGAGCCGGTTGCCTCGGTTGCCATCCTTGCCGGAGAACGCAGCCTCGTCAGCGGTGAGGTTCCGGAGGGAGAAAATGACGCCGGGTCGTAGTCCCTTGCTGGGGTCGGCTGGGATCACGGCGTGGAGCCCACGGGGTGCGGTATCGAGGTCGCCGTGTTTCTTGATGTAGCCGAGCAGGTCCATGCGGAAGTCGTTGAGGCCGAGGTCGGTGATCGAGACCCCGGTGCGGACATCTTCGAGCTCGATGACCTCGTCTTGGAGCTTGCGGAGCTGTTCCTTGCGGAAGGCGGCGTCGGAGTCTTCAAGGGTGAGGACGTTATCGTCGGCGGTGCTCGCGAGGTCGGCGATGATCATGCGGTTCTCGACGCGCTCCTTGAGGTTGATGTACTCGTCGAGGGAGATGTCGGGCCAGAAGTTCACGAGTTGAATCTGGCCGTTGGTAGAACCGATGCGGTCGATGCGTCCGAAGCGCTGGATGATGCGCACCGGGTTCCAGTGGATGTCGTAGTTGATCAGGTAGTCGCAGTCCTGGAGGTTCTGGCCCTCGCTGATCACGTCGGTGCCGATGAGCACGTCCAGCTCGCGCGTCTCGCGCGGCATCGTGAGGTGGCGCTGCTTGGAGCGCGGCGAGAACAGCGACATGACCTGCTGAAAGTCGAAGCCCGTGCCGAGGGTCGTCTTCGCTCCGTGGCTCCCGCCGGTGATCACCGCAGTGTCCAATCCGACCGCAGCGAGGGTGGGCGCCAGTTCGCGGTAGAGGTAGTCGGCGGTGTCGGCGAAGGCGGAGAACACGAGCACCTTGCGGTTGCCGTCGTTGATCGGGTGCTGGGCCTTGTCCTGGATGAGCTGCTTGAGCTTGCGGAGCTTGAGGTCGTGCTCGGGGGTGACCTTGCGCATCTCGTCGAGGAGCTCGCGCAGGGTCCCGCGGTCGTTCCATAGGTCGCGCTGCCAGGACTCGATGTCGAGGTCGTCAAGGTCGATCTTGATCTTCTCGCCGAAGGAGAGCGCCTCGATGTTGGCGTCGTCTTCGTCATCGACATCGAAGTCGAGGCCCGCGAGTTCGGGGCTCAGGTCCGCGAGGTTGCCCGCGTGGTTGCTAATGCGCCCGAGCGTGTGGGTCACGGAGCCTTCGATCTTCGCCAAGGTGAGGCGGAACGCATCGACCGAGCTCTCCAGACGCTTGAGCAGGTTGACGGTCATGAGCTTCTTCAAGCCCTGCTCGCGGCCTGCCTGCCCGAGGTTGGAACGAGCGCTGCCGGCGGTGACGTTGTAGAGGTCTTCGTACTTGGAGCGCCGACTCGGGAACACGTAAGCGAGGGGGGTGTAGACGGCCAGGGTCAACGCCTGGAGCTGCTCGAAGATGTCGTTGAAGCCGGGCACCTCCGGGAGGTCCGTGAGTGGCTCGCGGATGGACAACGGTGGGCGTCGCTCTGGGAATGCCCCGATCTCGGTGGTGTCGTAGAACGCCTGGATGTGCTTGCGGGATCGGGCGATCGTCACGGAGTCGAGCAGCTCGAAGAAGTCGAAGTCGAGCATTTGGAGGATGCGGTCGGTGGTGCGCTGCTCGGGGTCGAGCTTGGACCACTCGTTGAACACGCGCTGCGCGTCGGAGAACACCTTCTCGACCGTCGTGGACAGGCTCAGGTGCTGGGCGAGGTTCTCCGACTCACCCTCGTAGG
The DNA here is from genome assembly GCF_029211185.1 of Tessaracoccus caeni. GTDB lineage: Bacteria > Actinomycetota > Actinomycetes > Propionibacteriales > Propionibacteriaceae > Arachnia > Arachnia caeni. Next base: position 12,695 of record NZ_JARGDO010000028.1, on the reverse strand, counting down.
CGAGCTGGAGTTGGTTCTTGAGGTCGTTGAACCGGTTGTTCACCGGGGTGGCCGACAGCATCAGCACCTTGGTCTTCACGCCCTCGCGGATGACTTGGCGCATGAGGCGCTGGTAGCGCGACTCCTTCTCCTCGGCGTAGTCGGCGTTGCGGAAGTTGTGGGACTCGTCGATCACCACGAGGTCGTAGTTGCCCCAGTTGATCCGATCCAGCCGCAGGCCGAGCGACTCACCCTTGGTGCGAGAGAGGTCCGTGTGGGCGAGCACGTCGTAGTTGAACCGGTCGGAGGCGAAGATGTTGGTCGTGAGGTTGGCGTTGTAGTTCGTCCAGTTCTCGGCGAGCTTCTTCGGGCACAGCACCAGGACGGACTTGTTGCGCAACTCGTAGTACTTGATGACGGCGAGCGCGGTGAACGTCTTGCCGAGGCCCACGGAGTCGGCGAGGATGCAGCCGTTGTAGGTCTCCAACTTGTTGATGATGCCGGTGGCGGCATCGCGCTGGAAGTTGTAGAGGCTCTGCCAGACCTTCGTCTCCTGGTAGCCGGTGCGGTCGTTCGGCAGCACGTCCTCGTTGATGTCGTCGAGGAACTCTGCGAACAGGTTGTAGAGGATCAGGAAGTAGATGCGTGCCGGCGAGTTCTCGGTGTACACGCTGGCGATGTGGTCGTGGACGGCCTGGGTGACATCGCTGACCTGCTCGGGATTGTTCCAAATCTGGTCGAACAGCTGCATGTACTGCTCGGTCATCGGAGCCTCGTCGAGCCGGTTCACGAAGCTCGACACGGCGTTGCCGCGTTCGTAGCCGAGATCGGCGGTGGTGAACCCCTGGAGCTGGGTGTAGGCGGCCTTGTCATCGACGACCGCAAATTGCTGCATCGGGTTGCCCGTGGCGTTCGAGCGGAAGGTGACTTTGCGGCGAACCCAGTCCGCGCACTCTCGTGCGATCGCGCGCTGGGTGAGCTTGTTGCGCAGCCTGATCTCGAAGTCCGACCCGGCCAGGCTCGACTCGGCCTGCCCGCCGGGGATGAAGAACTCGCGGCGCTCCTTGCGGAGCTTGTCCGTCACCTTCTCGGTCACGAACGACGGCGAGGTAAAGATGAACTCCAGCTCGCTGACCTTCTCAAGCTCCTTGCGAAGTGCCTCGAACGCGAAGATCGAGAACGTCGAGGCAGCGATACGGACCTTCGAGCCCGGCGCGATCTCAGCTTTGAGATCGTCACCCAGCAGGTCGGAGACGTTGTTGATGATCCGCACGTGACTACCCGGCATCCTCGTCGTGAGTCGAGGATGAGGCTCCGCCTCGTCGCACCCAGTCGTCGATCTCGCTGGCTTGGAACTTCCAGAGGCGTCCGACCTTGTGGGCGGGCATGGCCTTCTCGGCAATCCAGGTGTAGACGGTGTCTTTGGTGACCCCGAGGTGGGCGGCGATATCGTCTGCGGACAGCCACGGCTCAGCCACGTTGATCCTCCCTCGCTCTATGGCCAGGCAGGCCAACACTCACGATGATACCGGCGGAGGTACGGCTTGAGTTGGGTTTCTCCGGGCGTGGCCGAACGAGACCGGTGCGGAGCGTGGTCGCTCCGCTCGGCCAATCAGGACGGGACTCGCTTCTTGAGCCAGGTCGTCACTGCGTCCTGCCACCGGTTGGGGTCGGCGTTCCAGCAGAGGGTGTGGCCGGCGTCGAAAGTCTCCAACTCCACAAGATCGGGGCGCGCGTCTCGGAGTGCTTGTGAGAGTCGGATCGGTACGGAGTCGTCTCGGGTGCCGTGGAGGATCAGGATCGGCGTGCTGAGGTCGGCGGCTCGGGATGTCCAGTCGAACGAGCGGAGCGGGATGCGGCCCGGCAAGCCGACTGCGCGAGCCAGCGGGGCGAGGGTGAGCCACGGGATCGCGAGGTACCCGACTGCTGCGGGTACTCCGCTGCGAACGCAGTTGGCCTTGATGACCTCGGCCCAGTTGAGGACTGGTGAATCGAGGACGAGCGCGGCGATCAACCTCTCGTGTCGAGGCCGGTCGGCGAGCTGGAGTGCGATCGCGGCACCCATCGACCAGCCGAAGAGCACGATTCGTTGGGCTCCTCGTCGGACGGCGTATCCGATGGCTTCGTCAACGTCGCTCGTCTCGGTGTGGCCGAGGGTTGATCGGCCGGTGGCGACTCGTGGCCCTTCTGCTGTGTTGCGGTAGCTGACGACCAGTGAGGTGTAGCTGAGCTCGGTTGCGGCGAGGGCGCCGCGGAGGGTGCCGGCGCGGGTGCTGCCGAGGCCATGGATAAGGATTGCCCACGTGGCGGGGTCACCGTCGATGCGCCAGGCCGGAGACGGCCCTGCCGGGATGGTCATGGTGATGTCGCGTGCGTGGAGTCCGGCGTCGGCTGGGGTGGCGTAGTAGATGCCACTCCACGAAGCGCGATCGCCGACCCCTGGCGTGAGGCCGGGTGTGGTGCCCGTGACTCGTCGAGCGACACGCGTGGGTCCGCGATCAATGATCTCGGCCGAGAGTTGCGCCCAGCCGCCGTGCTCGAACCAGAGGTTGTAGATGCCGGGCGCAGTGGTTTGGTCAGTGCGGTCGAGCACGATCAGGCTGCCGCCGTCGGCGTGCTCGACTCCTCGGATGGCGAGGTCGAACGTGCGTGGGCCGGCGGGTGCGGTGAGTCGCCTTGTGATGACCCACCCGGCCCCGGCGGCCGCTGCCGTCGCGATCCCGCCACCGAGGGCGATGCGGCCGATCACGACTCCCGCTCCGCGACGTAGGGACCGGGCAAGGCCCTTGCGACGGCGCTATCGCTTCCGACGAGGTGGCTCTCGGCGCGTTCGAGCAGGTCTCGGTCGTCGGTGCTGATGTCGAAGGTGATGCGGGGGTCGATCATCGCGTCGCGGATTTCGACGATCACGCGGTGTAGGTGTCCTTCGGGGTCTTCGCTGTTGGCGACGAGGGGGTCGGCTTGGCTCAGCCCGGGCCGTGCGAGCGTGGCCCGGTGCCAGAGCGGCTCCAACTGCGCCGCGAAGGAGATGGTGTGCCGCCGTCGGGCGTGGTGCTGGGCGCGGCGGACGGCGGGTTGGACCGCGAAGCCGGCGCAGAGGAACACGAAAGTGAGGACCGACAGCGGATCGTAAGCGGGCTGGATGGCGTGCATGAGGTCGAGGTGGCCGGTGGCGTGGGCGATGTCCAGGACGATCACGGCGAGGCAGAGCGCGACGCCGAACGCCGATCCCAGGCTCAGCAGCACTGCGGGAAGGCGTTGGATGCCGGTGCTGTGGCGATACTGCCGTAGGGCGAGGACGAGCATCGTTGCGATGACGAGTGCTCCGTAGCTGAAGTTGATGATCGAGTAGACCGCTGCTGCGGGTTGCGCGCCGAGATCGCTCATGAATCGTGTTGTGGTGGTGCCGCGATCGATGAACAGGAATGCTGCCGTGATCGCGAGTAGCGCGACGAGCAGGACGGGCGCACTGACGGCGGCGCGGACGAGCCTGGGGCGGTACTCGCCGGTCTTCATGACGCCCCGCCCGAGGAAGAAGAGCCCGACCATAAGGAGAGCGTCCGCGATCAGCGTCGCGATGTTCGTGCCGCCGAGGAGCGGATCGACGACCGTGTAGATCCCATCGACGTTCAAGGTCATCGCTAGGGCGATGGTGAACGCGGCGCGGGTGATGCTTCTGTCGGTGCGTTTGCGGCGGAAGATAAGCAGGCTCGCCACGAGCGCCCACATGAGCGTCGCAACGAGCGTCTGGATCATCCGAATATCTCCGAGAATGCCGACTCTGCAAACACTGATCCTCGGATGCCGGCGGCGAGCTTGTCGGCGAGGGACTCGGCGGCGATCTCGTTTTCGCTGTCAAGGTCTTGCCGCCGGAGCAGGCGTCCTCGGGTGTAGGGCGGGATGTTGGGCAGCAGCGCCTCGTCGACGGTGCAGTCATCGCCGTCGCAATGGCCGAGGATCATGTGGGCGAGTTCGTGGAGGATGAACTGCTGTCGGTGGAGTGTCGAGTCGGTGCGGGCGTGGAGCACGAGGTCGTCGGTATCGGTTGCCAGCCAGAGCGCGCAGAGGCCGTCGTGCGTGTCGAGATCAGCCAGTTCAATGACCCGAAGCCTGCGGTGCCGCTGGTCCTGGACAGAGCGGAGGAGCTCGTCGAGGGTGAAGGTGTTGCCGAGCTGAAGGCCCGCGACGGCCGCCGATACGGTCTGTTCGGTATTCACGGTTCGCCCCTTTCAGTGGGGAGCAGCGACCGGTATCGGCTTCGCCTTGCGCGACACCCAGTCAGTGCTCAGACGTTGGTGTCATTTCCTCATCCAGGAACTTAGTGATGGCGTGGAGTGCTTTCGGCGAGATGTCGCCGAGGGTGCGGGCTGCGTAAGACTTGACCTTCGCGGCACGCATGGACCGAACGAGATCAAGTTGCGCAGAGACCTTCTCGGGAGTGGCCGCACCGTCTTCGCCGAGGAGGAAGGCGGCGTCCACGTCGAAGAAAGCGGCGAGCCCCTCGAACACGGCGGGGTCTTGGACGTAGCGGTGGCCGTTGACCATGTACGTCCAGCGCGATCGCGACAGGTTGGTGCCTCGTTCATGGAGGTAGCCGGCGATCTGCGAGTAGGTCGGTTCCGTGCCGGACTCGGCGACGGCGACGTCCATCAGGAGCCGCAGACGCTTGGCGAGGTCTTCGGCCGCAGCCTGGCTCTTGTCTTCGGTCATGACGGTGACCCCCTTCCCTTCGCGACGGGCAAGGCATCCATGTGATCCACCCAGAGGGTGGTTGTGCATGCTCAACCGTAGTCGTTGAGCATGCACAAATCAAGGCTTGCGCATGCTCAACGGTCGATGTTAGAACAGGACTCTGGGACATTTGAGCATGCTCAATCCTCGGTGCCGGTCTCGGGTCGGGCTGCCTCAAGGAGGTGAACGATGTCCAGCTCACGGTCCGGGCGCGGGTGTTCGCGCCTACCTGCCAGGTGTACCGCCGCGCGCAAACTTGGCGCGGCCCGCCGAAGAGGAGTCCGGAGCATGGCATCGAACGAGGACGCCCGCGCGGCAAGGGAAGCGAAGCTCGACGAGCTGCACGAGAAGCTGACCGGCGCGGTCGAGTCGCTGGTCTCGGGTGACGACTGGCGGCAGGCGCTCGCCTTCGCGGCCCGGTTCCGGTCGCGGTCGTTCAACAACACGATGCTGATCTGGGTGCAGCACGAGGCCGCGTTCGAGGCAGGCCGCGTGCCCGAGCCCTTCCCCACCCTGGTCGCCGGGTACCGGCAGTGGCAGGGGCTCGGGCGGCAGGTGATGAAGGGCCAGCCGGGGTACATGATCTTCGCGCCGGTGACGGGCCGGTTCGCCACTGCGACCCCTGCCGACGCGGGCTCGTGGCGACGGCTCGGCCCGCGGGAGAAGCCGAAGGCCGGCGAGGTGGTGCGCTCGCGCATGGTCGGTGCGCGGCCGGCCTACGTGTGGGATGCGTCCCAGACCGAGGGCGAACCGTTGCCGGTGCCGCCCGCTCCGGCGCTGCTGGAAGGTGAAGCGCCGTCGGGGTTGTGGGAGGGGCTGTCCGGGCAGATTCGCGTCGCGGGGTTCGAGGTGCTGCGGGTGCCGCACGAGGGGATGATCTCCGGCGCGAACGGCATGACCGACTACCAGGCTCGCACGGTCGCGGTGCGGGAGAACATGGACCCTGCCGCGCAGGTCAAGACGCTCGCGCACGAGCTGGCGCATGTGGTGATGCACGATCCCGACGATGAGGAGGCGCGGCAGCATCGCGGCATCCGCGAGGTCGAAGCCGAGTCCGTAGCGTTGATGATCGGTGCGGCGCACGGCATGGATACCGCCGGGTACACGATCCCGTACGTCTCAACCTGGGCCGCCCGCGTGGACGGCCAAGAGCCCGTCCAGGTAGTACAGGCCACCGGCGAGCGAGTGCGGAAGACCGCGCTGGCGATCCTCGACCAGCTCGACACGCTCCAAGTCGGCGACGGCACCCCGCCCGGCCTCGAACGCGACACCCCCAGTCCGCGCACCTCCCGCACGCCTGCGGTGGAGGCGGATCGTCCGCGTGCTGCGCCGGTGTCGGCGCTGGCAGGGCGGGGGCTGTGATGCCCGAGCCATTCGATGTCCTGGCGGCGCTCATTCGCGTGGATCGCTCACCACACCTCGCGGTAGCGGCTCGGAGTCTCGCGGCGGCTGGCGTGCCCGTGTTCCCGTGCCTGGTCGAGGGGAAGCGTCCGCTGACCCGCCGTGGGTTCCTCGACGCGAGCAGCGACCCGGAACAGGTTGCCGCGTGGTGGTCGCGCACACCGAACGCGAACATCGGCATCCCGACCGGCGCGGCATCGGGCGTGGTCGTCGTCGATGTCGATGTCCACGGCCCCCGCGACGGCCGCGTGGCGTACCAGCGGGCCACCGACGCGGGGCTCGTCGATGGCGCGGGTCTGCTCGTGCGCACACCCACCGGTGGCGCGCACGTGTACTTCCCGGCGACCCCGGGCAGGGAGCAGCGGTCGTGGCAGGCAGCCGACGTGGGTGTCGATTTCCGGGGCGACGGCGGCTACATCATCGCCCCGCCCTCCCGGCGCATCATCGACGGCAACGTGAGGCGTTACGAGGTCGCCGACATCGCGGCGCACTCGGTCGGCACGGTGGACGCGGCCCGGCTGCGGGACTTCCTGGACCCGCGCCCCGTCGTCCCACCACGCGCCGAGGGCACCGCGATGGTCGTGGATGGGAAGCGGTTGGCGGCGTGGGTCGCAGGGCGGGGTGAGGGCGAGCGGAACCGGGGCCTGTTCTGGGCCGCGTGCCGCCTCGCAGAGAACGGCGTCTCGCCCTCCGACGCGCTCGATGCGCTGGGTGCTGCGGCCCAGTCGGCGGGTCTGGGCGATCGCGAGATCACCACGACCGTGCGCTCCGCCTACCGAGCCACCCAGCCCGCATCCGGAGCCACGTCCATCGACCGGACGCAGAGCGCGGAGCGATGGTTCGGTCGCTCGGCGAGCCCATCGTCCGCAGCGCTTGGGAGGGCTGGGCGGTGATGCGCGAGTCGGGCGGGCGGCGCTGGGCCGCGATGACGGCGGTCGCGGGGACGGTGTTCATCGCCGCCGGGGCGTTCTGGCTGTCGTTCACGTCGCTGGCCGATCTGGCCGCTCGCTCCGGGATCGGGACGGGTCAGGCGTGGGCGTGGCCACTGATCGTGGACGGCATCATCGTCGTCGCGACGGTCGCCGTCGTCGCCCTCGCCGGGCAACGCTCGGCCTGGTACCCGTGGGCGCTGCTGGTCGGCGGCGCCCTCGTCTCGGTGACGGCGAACGCCATTCACGCCGTCGTCGCCGCAGACGCCGACGTGCCACGGATGCTCGCCGCCTCGGTCGCCGCGGTGCCGCCCGTCGTGCTGCTGGCGAGCACGCACCTGACCGTGATCCTCACCCGCACCGCCGACCCGGCCACCGCACTTGCCGCCGCTGCGGAGTCGATGCCTGCGCTGCCGTCTGGCGAGGCGGAACTCACCCGTCGCGAGGACGGTGTGGTGGATCGGCGGGCGCTGGGGTGGGAGCTGCGGGAGGCGGGTTGGTCGAACAAGCGGATTGCCCGCGAACTCGGGGTGCATCCCTCGACCGTGGGCCGCTGGTTCGCCGTCGCGCACCTCACTGACACCACCGACACCGCCGACGAGCGGGAGGAGACGACCCCATGAACACCACCGACAACCCGCAACAGAACGATCCCGCGAGGCCCGATCCCGCACGGCTGGTGCCCGAGGAGCCGCGGGAGCGACCCGAGCCCGTCGAGGCGACGAGCACGCCGGAGGCGGTGCGGGCCGCTCAGGTCGCCCGCGACGACAAGCAGCACGCTCTCGTACGCGGTTGCGGCGTGGAGTGGGTGCGCCCCACCGATCTGATCGCCCGGCACTCGGCGCACGCGGCCGGGCGTGGCCTCGACTTCCAGGCCGAACTCGCTCGCCGCACCCGCACCCCCATCGGTGCCGGTGTTCGTCGTCTCGGGGACCGCGCCCGGCGGTTGCCGCCGATCTCGGCGTTCGGGCGCAGCACCGCGCCCTCGTCGCAGGTGTCCCGCTCCGGGGTCTCGATGAGTTGACGGCGGTGACAGGTCATGGTCGCGACGGCATCGGCATGCAGGACGCGCTCGTGGGAGCGAGTGCGCACCTGCCTGCCAGGAGGTGCCGACACCATGACCAGACCAACCAGCACCAGCACCGAGCAGACGGCCGACGGGGCTGAGGACTTCACCACCGGCGAGGGCCTGCGTGCCCTGCTCAATCGCCTCGCCGAGGGCGGCGAGGATGCCTGGGTTCACGACCCGGTGGCCCGCGACCTGATGGAGTTCGCCGCCGACAAGTACCGCGCGCTCGCGAGGAAACACAGGCTCGACACCTGGGAAGCGGTGACGGCGGCGTTCGACGCGATGCAGTACCGCTCGACCCGTGAAGCCAACGATCCGTGGGCGATCATCACCCACGCCGTGCGGATCACCTGCGTCTACGAGGAACGCGCTCAAGGTCTGCTCTGCTCGGTGCACCAGGCCCGCCGCGCCCACGTCTCGGCGTTCCACGACCCTGAACGATTCTCCGAACGCGACACCGCGCTGGCCGACTACCATCCCGCGTTCCACACCACCGACCTTCGTCCCAGCGACCTCGAACCGGAACCGCGCGACAGTCTCGGGTCAGCGCAAGCGTGCATGTCCGCTGGATCGGCGGCCGAGGACGCCATCGCGATGCTGTGCCTGCTCGACTGGCCGACCGACACGGCGCGTGCCGCTGTCGAGCACGTCTGCGGGGCGTTGATGAAGGCTGGCACCCGCCAGTCCGCCTACGAGGCACTGCGCCGCGATCGGCACGCGCGGGCACTGCTCGACCTGCCGCGCCGCTCCTGGGCCGCGCTGCTGAAGGCGCTGCTCGGGAACCCGCACCCGGCTTACGTGGCCACCAGCAGCGGTCGCGGCATCCTGCTCCGGCTGCTGCTGGGCGAAACGCTCGACCTGCTGCTCCGCGACGACGATCTGATCCTTGCGCTCGCACTGGCCGCTCCGAGTGGTGGAGGCGGTGAGTCGTCGTGATCGAGCCACAGATCGGCAGCATCCAGCTCGACCGCACCGTCGAGTCGATCCTCGTCGGCACCCGGCACCGCGCCGACCTCGGCGACATCGACGCCTTGGCCGCGTCCATCGAGCGCGACGGGCTGCTGCAACCTCTCACGATCACCATCGATGGCGTGCTGGTGTGCGGGGCACGACGGCTCGCCGCGATCAAGATGCTCGGCTGGCGCACCGTCAACGTGTGGGTTCGCAGCGGTCTGTCTGACCGGCTCGGGCAGCTCCTCGCCGAGCAGGACGATAACATGCTGCACAAGCCCTACACACAGCTCGAAGCCGCCGGCCTGTACCGCGAGATCAAGCAGGTCATGGCCGAAGACGCCGCCCGCCGGAAGTCCGCCACGCAGTTCAGCAGCGAGAACCAGCCGGGGAACGACGGTGGTGCAAACTTTGCACCACCGTCGAGCGGGCCACTCGGGAAGACCCGGGAGCAAGCGGCGGCGATGATTCCCGGCGGTGCGTCACACACGACGCTGGAGAAGATCGGCTACCTCGAAGACATCGCCAACAACCCCGCTCAGCCCGAGACGTTGCGCGCCGAGGCCGCCGCCGGACTGGAAAGGATCGAGGCCGGTGACCCGGTGCATCCGATCTACCAAACGATCCGCGACGCCGATACCACCGCGCGGGAGCGGCGCGAGGCCGAGCTGCACGCCCGCGCCGAAGCAGCCGTGGCCCAGGCGAAGTCGATCAAGAAGGGCAAGCGCACCCCACCTCGGTCCCTTCCGGTCGTCACCGACGAAGGGCAGCCCGTCCGCTACCCGGTCCGGGCGTTCATCCAGACCTGGGGCGAGCTGACGAACTGGTGGACCCACTACGACACCGACACCCTCGCCGCCGAACTGACCGACGAGCAGTTCGAGAACTTCCTCGCCACCACCGACGGCACCGTCCGGTTCGCCGACGCACTCCGCGTCGCCCGCGAAGGCACGGCGGAGCCGCCACGCCTCCGCGCGCTCTGACCGCCGGCGTGGGTGCGGGGTGCGCACCTGCTCGGCATGAGCCCTGCATCCACTGACACCCGGAACCGCCGCCGACTCGTCACCCTCATCGCCGCCGGTATCGTCCTGCTGCTCCTCACGGGGGTCGGCGTCTACGGACTCCTGACTGGCCCACGCAACAGCACCAGCACCGATCCCGACCCGGAGCCCGGCCCGGTCACCACGGCACCGCCGACCGTGGAACCGAGCACGCCGCGACCGCCGGGGGTTCCTGCGGTTCCGCGCTCAGCCGATCCCGAGGCATTCGCTCGGGGCGTCGCGTCAACGCTGTTCGCCTGGGACACGGCTTCGGGGCTGTGGCCGCTGGACTACACCTCGGCGATCCTCACGGTCGGTGACCCCAGCGGAGACGAACAGGCCGGGCTGGCCTCCGACGTGGCCGCGTACCTGCCGACCCGCGACGCCTGGATCGAGCTGCGGCAGTATGCCACCCGCCAGCACCTCACCATCGACACCGCGTACGTCCCCGCCGCCTGGGCCGACGCGGTAGCGCAGGCCCAGCCGGGGCAGCTCGCGGCAGGGACGACGGCCGTAACGATCGAGGGCACCCGCCACCGTGCCGGAGTCTGGAACGGCCAACCGGTCACCAGCGAGCATCCGGTCGCGTTCACCGTGTTCGTCGTCTGCGCACCGACCTACCCGACCTGCCACCTGCTGCGGCTGTCTCAACTCGACAACCCGCTGCGCTGAAGAGGTTGGCGTCGTGTTCCGCAAAGCCGCCATCGCAGCCCTGGCGCTGCTGCTCTTCGCCCCCGCCGCCGCACTCCTCGGCATCGGGGTGCTGATGAACCCCGCTGCCGCCTACTGCGCCACCCCTGCCGGTACCGCGAACCTCGGCCCGATCCCGGACTCGCTCACCGTGACCACCACGAACGGCGAGACCTTCACCCTGAATCGTCAACAGCTCACGCACGCGGCAACGATCATCACCGTCGGCAACGGCATCACCGACGTGGGCCGCCCGGGAATCAAGATCGCGCTGATGGCCGCGCTCACCGAGTCCACACTGCGGATGCTCACCAACACCGGCGCATACCCTGAGTCGGCGAACTACCCGAACGACGGCAACGGCGGCGACCACGACTCCCTCGGCCTGTTCCAGATGCGCCCCCAATCAGGATGGGGCACCGTCGCAGAGTTGATGGACCCGCAGTACCAGGCCCGAGCGTTCTTCGGCGGGCCGACCGGACCGAACTACCCCTCGCCACGCGGCCTGCTCGACATCCCCGGCTGGCAACAGATGGACCCCGGCGAAGCCGCCCAAGCCGTCGAGGTCTCCGCCTACCCCGACCGCTACCGCAACTACGCGCCCGTCGCCGACAGCATCCTCGCCGCCCTCACCAACGGCGGCAGCACTCCGGTTGGCGTGGGTGGCCCGGCGGTCTCGTCGTCGCGGGTGGTATTCCCACTGCCCGAGGGCACCTGGGTGCTGTCCTCGCCGTTCGGGATGCGGGTGCACCCGATCACGGGCGAACGAAAGATACACACCGGCACCGACTTCGCCGCACCCGACGGCACGCCGATCCTCGCCGCCGCGGACGGCACCGTCACCATCGCCGAGTTCTCCGGCGGGTACGGCGGCCTCATCGTCATCGAGCACACCATCGCCGGCAAGACCGTCGCGACCGCTTACGCACACATGTGGCAAAGCGGCATCCACGTCCGTCCCGGCGATCGGGTGAGCGCCGGGCAGCACATCGGCGATGTCGGCTCCTCGGGCATGAGCACCGGCGCACATCTGCACTTCGAGGTCCGGCCCGGCGGCACGAACGGTGAGGCAATCGACGCCGCCGCCTGGCTCAACGAGCACGGTGCCGCGAACCTGCCGACGGCGACCAGCGGATCACCCGCTGCCTGCAACAACGCCACTGCGGGGACGCCGGTCGGTGTCGATGGAGACCCCGACCGGCTCGTCGACGATCCCACCAGCTCGGGCAAGATCACCGCCCGCCTGCTCCACCTCTACCAGCAGACCCTCGCCACGTTCCCCGACACCGGCTGGGGCTGCTACTCACCGCGCCCCGGCACCAAGTCCGAGCATCCCCTCGGCAGGGCGTGCGACATCACCTTCGGCAACCGCATCGGCCAGCGACCCAACCCAGAACAGCTCGACGCCGGCTGGAAGGTCACCAACTGGATGAAGGACAACGCCGACGTGCTCGGCGTCGAGTACCTGATCTGGCAAGGCCAAATCTGGTCCCTCGCCCGCGACTCCGACGGCTGGCGACCGTACAACGGCGGAGGCATGCACGACCCCGCCTCCATCACCGGAGGCCACTACGACCACCTCCACGTCACAGTCAAGGTGAACTAGCAATTATTACGTTAGATGTAATCCGCGACGGCCGGAATCGTGCGTATTCGCTGGTCAGGCAAGGGTACCAGGGGTCACTGATCTGAGCCTTGAACCCGGCTCTTGACCAGGGGAAACGCACCAAGTCTTACGTTAGATGTACTTTTCATACATTAGATGTAAGACTGTTGGAGTGGACTTCGAGGACGGGAACCGCGCCGGATCGGTGACGGCGTTGCGGGCGGGCAACGTGGCGTTGCTGCGTCCGGCGGAGCAGGTCTTCGATGACATGCTCACGGGCTGGTCGGCGCAGCAGGTCT
>NZ_JARGDO010000027.1 GCF_029211185.1 Tessaracoccus caeni | reverse complement strand
GCAAAACCCCAACCGCACACGCCAACGACTGATCAAAGCCCTCAACACCCTCGGATACGACGTCACCCTCACCCTCAAAGAAGCCGCCTAACCCCCACACCAACAGACCATCTTCGTAACAGGCTCGCTGGCGCTCGCACCTCAAAGAGCGTGATGTGGGTCCGCGCCTCGGAGCCCGGGATGCGGGTTCGCGCCTCGGAGCGCGGTCAGGGCCAGCGGGCGGCGAGGGAGATGACGCCGAGGGCGGCAAGGGCGGCGAAGATGAGGGCGAGGCCGGCGTAGCGGTCGGTGATCTCGGCCGGGACCGCCTCGTAGCCGACGGACTGGCGGATCGCGTCGTACACCTCGTCGAGCTGAGAGGCCGTCTCGGCCGAGAACTTCTTGCCACCGGAGGCCTTGGCAACCTCGGTCATCTCGTAGTGGTCGACAGGCACGCGCTGGTAGACGCCGTCCTGCTCGACGTAGCCGTCCTGGGTGCCGTAAGCGATCGTATAAACGGGCACGCCCCACTCACCGGCGGTTTCCGCAGCCCCCACCGATGAGCGCCCCATGTTGGTGGCGCCGTCGGAAAGCAGCACCACCGCGGCGGGGGCGACGGCTTCGGGATCGTCGGGATCCTCCGGCACCAGGGCCAAGGCATCGAGCGACGAATAGATGCCCTCGCCCACCGCCGTCGACGGCGCCAGCTCGAGCGCGTCGATGGCGCGGGAGACCGCTCCTCGGTCCACCGTGGGCGGAACCGCGATCGCCGGCGTGCCCGCGAAAGTGACCAGCGCGACGTTGAACCGAGGAGGGAGCGAGGCAAGGAAGCCCTTGGCCGAGTCCTTGGCCGCCGCGATCCTGGTGGGGGCCACGTCGTCGGCCTCCATCGACCACGAGACGTCCATCGCGATCACGATGGTGGCGCGATCTCGGGGCTCCAGCACGTAGGCCTTGGGCGTCGCCCAGGCCACCACCAGCGACGCCAGCGAAAGCAGGGCCAACAGCACCGCGCTGTGTCGCTTCCAGGCCGCATCCCTGGGCACCACGGCGCGCAGCCGGTTGGACAGCGTCTTGGCCTGTTTGGCGACGCGACCGGAGGCCAGCACGTAGGCCAGCCCGATCAGCGGCACCAGCCCCAGTGCCCAGAGCCGCTCCGGTCGGAGGAACTCGAGCGCGAGCTGCGTCATCATCGGGGCCACCTCGCCGCCATCATCACCGCGCCGAGAGCAGCTACGATCGCGAAGCCCAGGGCGAAGAAGGCGTAGCGCGCCGTCACCGGCTTCTTGACCTCCTCGTAGCCCACCGACGAGCCGATCTCCTGGTAGGCCTTGTCCAGCGCCTCGGCCGACGAGGCTTCGACCGACCGCCCGCCCGTCGCCTCGGCGATCTCGGCCATCGTCTCGGGATCGGGCGCGACGTTCTCGCGTTTGCCGTCCAGGTCGACGAAGCCATTCTCCGTGCCGTAGGCGATGGTGTAGATCGGCACCTCGGCGTCCACCGCCTGGTCAACGGCGTCCGAGGGATCGGGGCCGTCGGTATTGGTGCCATCCGAGAGGATCACGATCATCGCCGGAGCAGGTTCTGCCGCGTCATCCCCGACCGGAGCCTGAGCGATGGCCTTGAGCGCCACGTCGATGGCGCTGCCGAGCGCAGTGCCGTCCTCGAAGTCCAGCGCGTCCAGCGCACGACCGATCGCCCCGCGGTCGGTGGACGGCGGCATCTTGATCGACGGCGTGGCAGAGAGGTTGACCAGTGCCACGTTGAACCCGGGTGGCAGCGATTCGATGTACTCCTTGGCCTTGGCCTTGGCTGCGGTCAGCCGATCCGGCTCGACGTCGGCGGCGGCCATCGAGCGCGAGGTGTCGACGACCATCACGACGGTGGCCCGCTCACGCGGCTCCTTGCTGACGCCGAGCGGCTGCGCCCACGCCATGCCCAGCGCGAAGAGCGAGCACAGCGACATGGCCACGGCCAGGTGCCGCGTCCACTGACGCTGAGATCCGACGACGCGGCCCAGCACGCCGGTATTGGTGTAGCGCATCGAGACGCGTCCCTTGAGGCGCAGCACGATCAGATAGGCGATGATCAGCAGCGGCAGCACCAGCAGCGACCAGAGTCGGTCGGGGCTCAGGAACTCAGGTATCCAGCTCACTTGCTCACCCCCCGGGGCGGCTGATGCAGGATACCGGCGGTGCGTCGGTAGTTGAGCACGAAGCGGGCGATATCGGCCACCCAGTCGCGGTCGGTGCGCAGCTGGATGTGTCCGGCGCCGGCACGTCGCAGGGCGGTGCGGATGCGGTCGCGCTGAGCTTGCGTCGCCTGATCCATGCGTCGACGGGCGGCGGGGTCGCTGGTATTGATGTAGCGGGCGAAGCTGGTTTCAGGGTCGCGGATGAGCATCTCCCCGACGTCAGGCAGCTCCATCTCGTGCCGATCGACCACCTCGACGCACAGCACCTGGTTGCGCACCCCCAGCCGGCGGAGCGACCGCTCCCACGGCGGGGGAACCTCCGGATCGAGCTCGGCGTCGCCGGCGGTCAGGAAGTCGGAGACGACCACGCGCATGCCGCGGCGGCGCTGCGAGCGGGCGAGTTGCTCGATGCCGTCGGCGAGCTCATAGCGGCCGGTGGCGTTGTCGGGGACGATCGGGTCCGTCAGCATGGTGCGCAGCAGGCCGTACAGCGCCGTGCGGCCGGAACGGGCGGGGATGCGTCGGATGGAGTCGGGGCGCATCATCATGCCGCCGAACCGGTCGCCCATGCGCTGGCTGAGGAAGCCGATGGTGGCGATGGCGGCGATGCCGAGATCGCGCTTGGTGATGCCCTCGGTGCCCCAGTTCATCGACGGGGTGACGTCGAGCAGGCCCCACACCTCGAGTTCACGATCGGCGACGGTGTCGCGCACGTGGGTCTCGCCGGTGCGGGCCGTCACCGCCCAGTCGATCTTGCGCACGTCGTCCTGCCCCGGGTGATAGACCCGCGCGTCGTTGGACTCGCTGCCCGGTCCGGGGAGCAGCCCCAGGTGGTCGCCCTGCAGGAAGCCCTCCAACCGTCGCACCACGGTGAGCTCCAGCCGACGCAGCGCCGCCTCCGGTGCGAGCCGGTTGAGCGGCACCGTCGGGCCGGAGGGCGCCTTGAGCACCGACATGGCCGCGTCGGCCTGCGGCGCCGGCGGGATCGGCGCTCCGGTGGGTGGCTGGAAGGAGACGTCCACGTGCCTGATCAGAGCCGACCGGGCTGATGCGAGTGCTGGGCGTGGCGCTGTTGACGCTGCTGGTCGTTCCACACGGGGGTGGGCGCCGGCACCATGGCGACGATGCGCTCCACCACGTCGATGGGGTCGATGTTGTCGGCCACCGCGTCGAAGCCGAGCACGATGCGGTGCGCCATCACGTCCTTGGCCACGGCCTGGACGTCGGTGGGCAGCACGTAGTCGCGGCCGTTGATCAGCGCGAGCGCGCGCGAGGCGGCCACCAGGCCGAGCGTGGCGCGCGGCGAGCAGCCGATCTGGATCACGGGCTCCAGATCGGGCATGTCGAACTCCGACGGCGTCCGGGAGGCCAGCACCAGGCGCACGATGTACTCGGCCACCAGGTTGTGCACGAAGACGCCAGAGGCGAGCTGCTGGAGGTGGCGCACCAGATCGGGGTTGAGCACCTGCTCGGCGGTGGGCGGCGTGACGCTCATCCGGCGCAGGATGTCGAGCTCCTCGTTGCCGCGCGGGTACGGCACGTCGACCTTCACCAGGAAGCGGTCGCGCTGGGCCTCGGGCAGCGGGTAGACGCCTTCCGACTCGACGGGGTTCTGCGTCGCGATCACGATGAACGGATCGGGCACCGGGTAGGTGCGCCCGCCGATGGAGACCTGCTTCTCCGCCATCAGCTCGAGCATCGCCGACTGCACCTTGGCGGGCGCGCGGTTGATCTCATCGGCCAGCACGAAGTTGGCGAACACCGGCCCCAGCTCGATGGCGAAGCTCTCCGTCTTGGCGGAGTAGATGCGGGTGCCGACGATGTCGGAGGGCACCAGGTCTGGGGTGAACTGGACGCGCGCGAAGTCGCCGCCGACGACGGTGGCGAAGGAGCGCACGGCCAACGTCTTGGCCACGCCGGGCACGCCCTCGAGGAGGCAGTGCCCCTTCGCGAGAAGCGCCACCATGAGTTGTTGCACCATGTGCTCCTGGCCCACGATGACGCGCTGCACCTGGCTGATTGCCTGGCCGAGCAGGGTGGCTGCCTCTGCCACGCTCTGAGGCCGATCGATCTGCTCGGTCACCTGGGCCGCTCCTTGGGTGTGATCACGACGAACGGCGTCCACGATACCGGGTTGCTGCAGTAGTGCCGCCGCGATCCGCTGTGCTGAAGCTTCGGGCATGTGGTGTGATGGGACGCGATGACCGACGAGACTCCTGACGCCTCCCCGGCCGGCCAGCCCGTGCCGGGCGACGAGGCGTCGTCTCTTCCGCTCGCCCAGCATCACCCGCTCGATCCCGGAGACCCGGCGAAGGTAGGCGCGTTCTGGCTGACCTCGCGTCTCGCGGAGACCCCGGCGGGCGTCGTCTACGGGGCTAACGAAGACGGTGGCGAACCGGTGATGCTGGTTCTGCTCTCCGAGGGCGCCGCCGCCGATCACGCGGCGAGGGAGCGCTTCGCCGGCGAGGTCAACGCGATGCACATCGACACCGTGGTGGCTCGTGGCGGTCATGGCCAGGACGACGGGCGGATGGGAGTGCGGTTCCGCAGCGAGTCCGACGACCCGCACCTGTCGACCCTCGCTCCCCTGGCGCCGTGGGCTGCTTTGGCCTTCGACGGCACCGTCAAGGCGGTCTTCGAGGCCGTCCGCGTGCTCCGCGCCGTCGATCTCCTGGTGACGCCGCCCCTGAGCGAGCCCGCAGGCCCCGACTACCGCCTGCACTGGATCAACGACGCCGCCCCGGGGGTCTCGCGTACCTGGGCCCTCGCGTGGCCCGGACGGCGGGACCGCGCCGGCTGGGTGAGCATCCTGGTGTCGTGGCTGCTGATGATCCTGCTCGCCGCGTTGGGGCTGCTCCTGGCGATCCTCGTCTTCCAGAACGCCCCATTGGTCAGCCCTCCCCCGCCCGTGCCGACGCAGGCCAGCGGCGAGGGGTCGGGTGAGCCGACGTCCGGACCGCCGCAGTCGGGCGAGCCGACATCCGGTCAGCCTTCCTCCGGAGAGCCGACGTCTGCTGATCCGGATTCGGGCGAGCCCTCCGAGTCCGGTGGATCGCCGTCACCCGGCGACGAGCCGCCCACCCGGCTCGGCACGCCGACCATGACCGACCCGTCCGGCGACGCCTCGGGCCCCGGCGACCCGACGCCGAACCGGCGTCTCTAGCGAAGGGCAGTCGAGACGACCGTGGGCATCAATGTGTGGCTCGTGGCGCTGGCGATCGTCCTGGGATTCGCCGGAGGCTTCGTGCAAGGCGTAATCGGGTTCGGAATGGGTGTGTTGGCCGTCCCCATCCTGGCGCTGGTCGACCCGTCGCTGGTGCCCGTCGCCACCCTGCTGGCCGGCGCCGGTCTTCCCGTGATGACCCTGCTGCAGGAGCGCCAGCACCTGGACAAGAAGGCGCTCGGCTGGGTTCTGCTCGGACAGACGCCGACCACGGCCCTGGGCGTCTGGCTCGTCGCCGTGCTGCCGCTGAACGGCCTGAAGGCCGTCATCGCCGCCTTGGTGCTGATGATGGTGTTCCTCAGCGTCGTGCGCATCCGGGTGCCGCTCACTCCCGTCACCCTGACCGGAGCCGGAGCCATCTCCGGCGTCTCGGGAACCGCCGCCGGCATCGGAGGGCCGCCGATCGCGATCGTGATGGCCGACATGACGCCCGCCGCCGTGCGCGCCACCCTCGCTGCCACCTTCCTTGTGGGCACGGCCGTCTCGCTCGGAGGGCTCGCGATGGGTGGCGTCGTGCAGGGCTACGCGTTGGTCATCGGCGTACTGATGATGCCGGCCACCCTGCTCGGGATGGCCGCGTCGCGGAGAGCGCGCAACCACCTGACGCCGAAGGGCTTCCGGATCGGAATGCTCACGCTGTCGACGGTCTCCGCGTCGATCCTGCTGATCGACGCGCTGTTCTGAGAGGAGCCCCATGACGAGTCCGACATCGACGCCACTGAGCCGGCGGCTGCTGCTGGCATCCGCCGGTGGCGCGGGTCTCACGGTGTTGGCTTGCGCCCCCGGACCGGACGGGGAGCCCAGCCCGACGGCCACCCCCTCACCCTCTCCTACCCCTTCCCCCTCTGCCTCGCCGAGCGCCACGGCCGTCGCCTCGCCCTCTGCCACCCCGACGCCGGCAGGGCCTGATCCGGCCGAGGTCGCGGCCCGGTTCGCCGACGCGACGCCCACCGACTGGGGCATGGACCTGCCCGGCATCGTCTCGCGCCTCGACGAGCCGCTGACCTCCGACGGCCGCCCCCGGGTGGCGCTGACCTTCGACGCGTGCGGTGGGAAGCATGGTTCCGGCGTCGACGACGAACTCCTCGACTACTTGATCGACGCGAGAGTGCCAACCACGCTGTTCGTGAACCTGCGCTGGATCGACGCCAACCCCAGGTTCATAGAGAAGCTGATCGCCGAGCCGCTGTTCGAGCTGGGCAACCATGGCACCCGGCACGTGCCGCTCTCGGTGACCGGACGCGAGGCCTACGGCATAGCCGGCTCGGCCAATGCCCAGGAGGCCGTCGACGAGGTGTGGGGCTGTCACGAGCGGCTGACCTCCTTGACCGGCATCCCTCCGCGGTTCTTCCGTTCCGGCACGGCGCACTACGACGACGTGGGCGTCGCGATCGCCCTCGCGCTCGGCGAGGTGCCCGTCGGTTTCAGCACCAATGGAGACGCCGGCGCCACCTACCCCGCCGCGACGGTGCGCTCAGAGGTGGCCGCCGTCGAGCCCGGCGGCATCGTGATCGCCCACTTCAACCGCCCCGACGGCGACACCGCCGAAGGCTTCCGGACTGCCATCGACGACCTGCTGGCCGACGGCGTCGAGTTCGTACACATCTAGGGCCTGCCCCACGCTCTCCTCGAGGCTCGGCCGCGAGCGGCCTCGCACCTCGAAGAGCGTAAAGCGGGGAGAGTCAGCCGGCCCAGACCCCTGGAGTCGGCAGCACGATGGAGTCGAGATCCACAGCGCCCTCCCGCACCTCGGCGGTGCAGATCAGCAGCGACATGGTGGGGATGCCGTAGGGGTGGTTGTCTCGGATGATGGCTTGGTCATCCAACGGACCGACGGCTGTTGTGGAGCGCAGCAGACCGAGCCATGCCTCCCGCCAATCATCGTTCGGCAGGCCAGCGAGGGCGGCGAACTCGGGCAGCCAGCGACGGATACGCGCGGTGCGGGGATCATCGACATCGTCATGAGCGATCATGTGCACTCCGGGCCGAAGCTGCTGCGTGCTCAGCTCGCTTCCGTCCCAGCTCGTCACTCGGCAGCGTCCGCCGTCGACTTCGATCAGATTGAAGCCCTCGGTACGCGGTCGCTCCGGCACGGGTTCCCCGGCGATCACGGCCAGCGGCAGGGTGCCTCGTGACTCCGGCGCATCAGCCGGATCAAGGGGTGGCGTCGCGCGATTGACCAGCACCGCAAGCGCCCCGCGCGATCCATCGGCGGCCAGCCACGCACCGCCGGCGCGCCGGTCTCGGACGCCGATCACTCCGGGGTGGGCCTCCCACCACTCGCCCGGGGGATCCCAGGCGCGCAGCGGATCTTCGTCGCGCACGGCCAGCACCCGCGTCGGATCGTCCGGGCGATCAGGCACCTCGACCACCACCGTGCACATACTTCCCGCCCTTCGCTGACAACTTCCGCGAGTCTGGCAGGGGCGCCACCCGGATGCAAGGATGGACGAATGATGATCGTGCTCGGAGTGAGCGGCGGCATCGCCGCGTACAAGGCGGTGGCGCTGGCCAGGCTGCTGGTGGAAGACGGCCATGACGTGCACGTCGTGCCCACCGACGACGCGCTGCGCTTCGTGGGGCTGCCCACTTGGGAGGCGATCAGCCGGAACAAAGTGACTGCGTCGGTGCACGACGACGTGGCAGAGGTGCGCCACGTCGCGCTCGGCCAGCGGGCCGACTTGGTGATCGTCGCCCCCGCCACGGCCAATACCCTGGCCAAAATGGCGACGGGCCTGGCCGACAATCTGCTGGGCACCACCCTGCTCGCCACCAAGGCTCCGGTTCTGGTGGCGCCGGCGATGCACACCGAGATGTGGCAGCACCCAGCCACCCAAGCCAACATGACGACGCTGATCGCTCGCGGGGTGCACGTCATCGGGCCGGACACAGGTCGGCTGACCGGAGCGGACAGCGGGCGCGGCCGGATGAGCGAGCCCGAGGCCATCGCTGCCGAAGCACGTCGGCTACTCTCCTCCGGCGATCTGGCGGGGCTGAAGGTGGTGGTCTCGGCGGGCGGCACGCGGGAGCCGATCGATCCGGTGCGCTTCCTCGGCAACCGCTCCAGCGGGCGGCAGGGCGTCGCGGTGGCGGCCGCCGCAGCGGATCGCGGAGCCGACGTGGTTCTCGTGGCAGCGAACATCGATGCCTCGGTGCTGAGCGACGTCACCGGTCGCGCCACTGTTCACATCGAGCGGGCGGGCAGCGCGGCAGAGCTTCAGCGCATCGTCGAGGCCGAGGCCGGCGGTGCCGATGTCGTGGTGATGACCGCAGCGGTGGCCGACTACCGCGTGGCGGAGGTGGCCGACGGAAAGCTGCGCAAGGAGGCCTCCGACGGCCCTCCGGTGCTGCACTTGGTGGAGAATCCAGACATCCTGGCCGGCCTCGTCACGCGTCGTCCCGCCGGCCAGATCGTGGTGGGTTTCGCTGCAGAAACGGCGGATACCGAGGACGAGTTGCTGGACTACGGCCGCCGCAAACGCCGCCGCAAGGGCGTCGACCTGCTGGCCGTGAACCGCGTCGGCTGGAACGCCGGCTTCGAGACCGCCACCAACACCTTGTACCTGATCGACGCTGCGGACGAGGTGATCGGCCGCGCCGAAGGCAGCAAACGCCAGGCAGCCGACGGCCTGTGGGACGCCGTGCTCACCCTGCGCAACGGCATCGGCTAGACACTGGTGACGACGCCGTTCTGTCGGCCTCCTAGTTCTGCGGTCGCTCGTTGAACTGAAGCTTATGGCCGTCGGGAGCATCGACTGTGGCGTAGACGCCCCACGGCTCTCGGTTCACGTCTGAGGTGATTGCTCCACGGGCGCGAAGCTCCGCGACGGTCGCGTCAACGTCATCTGCCATAAAGGTCAGGTAGGCACCTTCACCCACCTGCTTTCCGAATCCCTGAGCCGAAGCCAGCACGAGCGAGGTTTGTGCCCCCGTAGGCTTCACTTCAAGCCAACGTGAACCTTCGCCCATGTCCGCATCCATCACCACTTCGAAGCCGAGTGTGTCGCGGTAGAAGGTGAGCGCTTCGTCTTGGTCACTGACATACAGCACGGCTGAGGCGATTGAAGTGATCATGGCCCGATGGTAGACCCCAGAAACGATCGCTTCTGGGCTGAACGTCGACCCGCTGTCCGGACCCGCGAGCGGTGTACACAATGACGCTATTCGCTACTATTGCCACATGGACACTGTGACGACCAAGGTCTCGACGCGCGAACTGCGCAGTCATCTCTCAGATGTTCTCGGCCGCGCCATGTATGCGGGTGAGCGCATCGGCGTAACCCGCAACGGGAAGCTCGCAGCCGTGGTTGTGAGCGTGGCCGACCTGGAAGCACTCGAAGAGTTCGAGATGGCCCAGGACATCGCTGCCTACCGGCAGGCGAAGGTCGACGATGACGGCACTCGCGTGACACTCGATGAGCTGCGCGCCGACCTCACCTCGTGAACTATCGCGTCGAGTTCACCACGGCGGCTGCCCGCCAAGTGAAGAAGCTGCCACTGCCGGCGCGCGATCGCGTCCTCGACGCGATCGACGACCTGCAAAACGACCCTCGACCGCCTGGGGCGAAGAAGCTCGTCGGGGAGCAGAGCGCCTGGCGTATCCGAGTTGGTGACTACAGGGTGATATACGACGTGTTCGACGGCGAGCTGGTCGTCACCGTCGTAAGAGCCGGCCATCGCCGAGAGGTATATGAGCGGTAACGACCATTTCCGAGCCGATCGGGGTGTGCCGGGTATCCTCGCGTCATGATCGTCTGGCTCAACGGCACTCACGGCGCCGGCAAGACCACGACCAGCGCACTCGTCCAGGAACTCATCCCGCAGTCCCAGATCTTAGACGCCGAGAAGGTGGGCGAGACGCTGATGGACATCAGACCGGGGCTCCCCAAGACGGACAACTTCCAGCATTGGCCGCCGTGGCGCCCGCTCGTCGTCGACACCGCTCGCCGCATTCTCGATTACATCGGAGGCACGCTCGTGATCCCGATGACCGTACTCGTGGAACCATACTGGCGCGAGATCAGCGACGGACTCGCAGCTCACTCCATCCCGGTTCGACACTTCCTCCTGCACGCCGATCAAGACACCTTGCGCGGCCGCATCGAGAACGACCAGGTGATGGGCTACTCCATGTTCCGCATGAAATACCTGGAGCCCTACGCGGAGGCATACGACGGCTGGCTACGGGACGCGGCCGAGGTGATCGACACCACCCGTCTCACCCCTGCCGAAGCCGCGCAACAGATCGCGACCGCCGCGAGATCCTAGACAACCCCCTCACTTCGGGCGTCGAGTTCTCGGCTAAGGGGCTGCGCGAAGCCGAGCCGCGAGCATTTCCAGCCAAGCGGCTACGCCGTCGGGGCCGTCGCAGAGAACGTCCGCTCGTTCGGCGACCTCCGTCTGTTCCACAGAGCCGCTGACCAGGGCGCAGGTGGTGATGCCGTCGCGGCGCAGCTCGTCGAGGGCCTCGAAGGCCGGGAGGTCGCCCAGGTCGTCGCCCGCCATCAGCACCCGCGTCGGCCGGAGTTCGGCCACCAGTTCCCGAAGGGCGTCGCCCTTGTCGACGGTGGTGGAGCGCAGCTCCCACACCAGCTTGCCGGGCTCGACCACCAGCCCATGCCTGCGAGCGATCTCCGCGACAGGTTCACGCAGCCCCTCAAAGGCACCGACGGGGTCGTCGGCACGTCTGGTGTGCGCCGCGACGGCGCGTCCCTTGTCCTCCAGCGTCGCTCCCGGCCAGGCTGCCAGCGCTCGCTCCAGCTCCGCCCGGGCCACTACCACCTGCTCCGGCACCGGCGGGTCGCGCCGTTCGTCGGTGGCCACATCCCATCGCTCGATCCCGTACTGGCCGAGCACGATGGCGCGCCTCAGGCCGGGCTGTGAGGCGGGACGCACGAGGCGCTCGACGGTGGCCACCGGTCGTCCGGTGACGATCGCGATCCGGCCGACGACGCCATCCAGCCTCTCCAATGCGGCAGCAACAGAGGGCGCCAACCGGGAGTCCTCGGGATCGGGGACGATGTGCGCCAGGGTGCCGTCGAAGTCGAAGGCGAGCAGGGTACCGGCGGGATCCTCGGCCACGCGCTCGATGAAGGCGTGCCCTTCGGGGGTACGCCGCTGCCACAGCTGATCGCTCATGCCCCCAGTCTTCCACGGCTTGTCGGACCCGGCCGATAGGCTGAAAGCGTCAACCGACGAGGAGATGCAAGCCAGATGAATCACCCCTCCAGCACCGATGCCAGCTTTGTCGTGGTCGCCAACCGGCTGCCCGTCGACCGTCACGTCACCCCCGACGGCGAGGTGACCTGGCGCACGTCGCCGGGCGGATTGGTCACGGCGCTCGAGCCAGTCATGCGCAAGCTCGGCGGCGCGTGGGTGGGATGGCACGGCGCGCCGGACGAGAAGCTGAAGCCCTTCGATCACGACGGCTACCAGGTGGTGCCCGTCCCGTTGAGCGCGCAAGAGCAGGAGGAGTACTACGAGGGTTTCTCCAACGGAACCCTCTGGCCGCTCTACCACGACACCGTCGAGAAGCCGGAGTTCCACCGCGAATGGTGGGACGCCTACCAGCACGTCAACCGTCGCTTCGCGCAAGCCACCGCCGACGTCGCGGCGCCGGGCGCGACGGTGTGGGTTCAGGACTACCAGCTCCAGTTGGTGCCCACCCTGCTGCGCGAGATGCGCCCAGACCTTCGCATCGGGTTCTTCCTGCACATCCCGTTCCCACCCGTCGAGCTTTTCCAGCAGCTCCCCTGGCGCCGTCAACTGATCGAGGGCCTGCTCGGGGCAGACCTGGTGGGCTTCCAGGTGCCCACCCAGGCGGCCAACTTCCTTCGTCTGGTGCGCCAGCGCACGGCACACAAGGTGGAACGCGACCGGGTTCTGGTCGGCGAGCACCGCTGCGTCGCCCGGGCCTATCCCATCTCGATCGACGTCGCCGGGTTCGAAGAGCTTGCCGCATCGCCGGAGGCCATCAGCGAGGCGGAGGCGCTGCTTGAGGAGCTGGGGCATCCCAAGAAGGTGCTGCTGGGCGTCGACCGGCTCGACTACACCAAGGGCCTGCGTCAGCGCATCCGCGCCATCGGCGAGCTGTTCACGGAGGGCAAGCTGGATCCGTCCGAGGTGGTGTTCATGCAGATCGCCACGCCGTCGCGGGAGAACGTCGACGAGTACCGCCGGCTGCGCGACGACATCGATCTGCTGGTGGGCCGGATCAACTCCAGCGTCGGCGGCGTGGGCCGCCCTGCCATCGTCTACCGGCACGCCGGCTTCCCACGTCAGACGATGGCCGCGATGTATCGGATCGCCGACGTGATGGTGGTCACACCACTGGCCGACGGCATGAACCTGGTGGCCAAGGAGTACGTCGCCTGCCACCCCGGCACCGACGGCGCGCTGGTGCTCAGCGAGTTCGCGGGAGCCGCCCGTGAGCTGCGCCGCGCCTATCTGGTCAACCCTTATGATCTCGACGGCATGAAGGATATGGTGATGCACGCGGTAGGTGCTCCATACCGCGAGCGGGCGTCTCGGATGCGGTCGCTGCAGCGTCAGATCCGAAACAACCCCATCGAGAAATGGGCCAACACCTTCCTCGGTGATTTGGCCGGCATCAAGGCCCTCGGCGACGAGGACGACTGACGCACCTGTGCATGCCCCGCTACACCGCGGAGATCACAGAACTCAACCATTGAAAGGACCACCATGACGGAGCTACGTCCGGAGCCGACGGCGCCGCTTTCCCCCGACGCCGGCACGATCAGAATCGGGATTCTCGGGGCCGGGCAGTTCTCCGGTAGTTTCGCGACCCTCTGGGATCGCCATCCCAACGTGAGTCACGTGCGCGTCGCCGACCTGCTCCCAGAGCGCGCCGAGGCCCTCGCCTCCAGACTGGGGCATGCCGACACCGCGGCAGATTTCGAGGCCCTGCTCGCCAGCGACGTCGACGCGATCGCCGTCATGACGCAGCGATGGACGCACGCTCCCTACGTACTGGCTGCGCTGGAGGCCGGCAAGCATGTCTACTCGGCGGTGCCGATGGCCACCGCGATCACCGAGATCGAGGACATCATCGCCGCCGTGGAGCGCACCGGGCTCACCTACACCATGGGCGAGACCAGCTACTACAACCCGGCCGTCGTCTGGGCTCGCCAGAAGATCGCTGCCGGCGAGCTCGGCCGCGTCTTCTACTCCGAGGGCGACTACGTACACGACATGGACAACGGCTTCTACGCCGCCTACCAGTACTCCGGCGGCGAGAACTGGAAGTCGACCGCCAGTTATCCCCCCATGCTCTACCCCACCCACGCCATCGGCGGCGTGCTCGGCGCCGTGCCGACGCGGGCGGTCTCCGTCAGCTGCCTTGGCATCGTCGACGATCGCGGTGACGGCGTCTTCGACGAGAACGTCTCGCTATGGCGCAACAATTTCTCCAACATGAGCGCGCTGTTCGAGCTGGCCGACGGCGGCGCGATGCGCACCAACGAGTTCCGCCGGGTGGGCTACTGGCGCGGCCACGAGTCCCGCTTCCGCTACTACGGCACGGAGTCGGTGATGGAGCAGACCGGCAACGGGGCGTCGTTGAGCATCAAAACCGACGGCGAAGACTACGCGAAGGGCGAGACCCTCGACATCAGCGACCTCTTCTACACCACCGGCGGGCAGATCCCCGAGGATCTCGGCGACATCGACCCGGCTTTGATCCAGTCGTTCGTCTCCGGGACGGCGAAGGTGCACGACCGCACCCGACTTCCGAAGAGCTTCGACGACGCCCCCAACGGGCACGAGGGATCGCACCACTACCTGGCCGATGACTTCGTCAGAGCCGCCGTCACCGGCGAGCAGCCTCCGGTGGACGCCCACCGCGCGGCGCTCTTCACCGCGCCCGGTATCGTCGCGCTGGACTCAGCACGGGCAGGCGGCCAGCGGCTCCCCATCCCCGACTTCCGCGCTCCTAGGCGCTGATCCGTGAAGCGTCATGCCATGTGACGCTCGGCGAACAGGGGCAGCACCACGTCGCGGAGGGATTCGCGAGCAGCGCAGACAGCGCCGAGCAGCACGGCGTCCTCTCCCAGGGCGGAGAGGACGATCGGCGGAGGCGGCCACTCACCCGCCGCAGCGAGGCTGTCGCGAGCCTTCTCGATCACCACGTCGATCGCCCGGGCAGGCGCACCGGAGACGACGATGAGCTCCGGATCGTAGAAGCTCGCGAGAAGCCGGCACACCTCCGCGAAGTCGGCCTCGCGCACGTCTCCGGCTGGGCCATGCGCACCCCTGGCCGGACGACCGTCGAAGAAGACCGCTGAACCGAGTTCCTCACCCCAGAGCACCGCCGCGAAGTTCTCGCATCTGCGCGCGGCCCCCAGAGTGAACTCGGCGACGGCCGCCAGCGTCGCACCTCGCTCGACGCGCAGCACCGGGAAACGGGGACCGAAGGCAAGGTTGCACGCGGCGTCCGTATCGAGGTGGCCGGGTGCGGCGATCGTCACCGCGAGCACGTCGTCGATCGATCTGTCGATCTGGACACACAGATCATGGATCACGCGTTCGAGGGTCCGGTTCAACTGGTCCGGGACAGGCGATGGAGAGACGACGACACGTCGCCTCACCACAACAGTTCCTGTGAGATCGGCCGCAACCGCAGCGACGTGCCCGGCACCCAGGTCCATCCCGACGATCACGCCCGCGTCGCCGCGCAATTCGAAGTGCCGAGGCCGCCGGCCCAGCCTCGGGCCTCCTTCCGGAGTGACGTCGATGAGCTCCCGGATCAGACCGAGGTCGATCATCTCGTCCAGGGCCGAGAGCACCGTAGCGCGAGTGAAGCCCAGCGCGGCGATGAGGTGGTCGGCGCGGAACTCACCGGCGTCCCACGCGAAGCCCAGCACCGCCTCGATGCTGGCTCGACGAGGCAGCATGCGGCTACGCAACGATGTCCACTCGCACCGAGCGCGCCATGGCATCGTCCGTCGAGACCGAGGCCGGGTCAGACCCGAGTGAGGTGGACGAGAAGGGCGTGTTCCGGTTCGATATCGGGGAAACGGAGGCCGACGTCGCTCAAGATCCGCCCCGGCAGGGTGGCCCCCTCGGCCCACCAGGCCCACGACTGGGGCGCGTGCGGCTCGTACGGCACCGGAGTCGCGACGCCGTCGGGAAGCAGCTCCGACAGCCGATAGGTGGCGTCGGCCGCGAGACCGGGAAGCCTGATCTCGTAGGTGGGGCGCACCGGCGACGTGGTGAGGCGCATCAGGCTGAAGATGGCCTCGTCCTTGTTCTGGGAGACCACACCGTGCACACTCCAGGCCTTGTCGGGATGGTCGACGTGCACCACACGGCCGGTGTGAAACAGCGGCCGGAACTGCTTGTGCAGCGCGATCCAGGCGGCCAAGTCGCGCCGTTCCTCCGGGGTGGCGTCGAGCAGGTTCCATTCGACGCCCATGTGGGAGAACATCGCGGTGGACGCCCGGGTGGTCAGGTTGAGCGTCCGCCCGGTGGTGTGCGAGACGGTCGACGAGACGTGTGAGCCGACCAGCTCGGGAGGCAACAGCAAGGACGTGCCCGCCTCGATCTGCTGGCGTTCCAGAGGATCGATGCAGTCGGAGGCCCATACCCGGACCGCCCGCTCCATCACGCCGAGGTCGATCCGTCCGCCGCCGCCGGCGCAGGACTCGATCTCGAGGCCTGGATGCTCCTGGATCAGCGTGTCCATCAGGCGGTAGGTGGCCAGCGTCTGGGTGTGATAAGCCGGACGACCGGTGAGGGGCGAGACGGCCTCGTAGAGGTCCCGGTTGAAGTCCCACTTGATGAAGTCGACGCGCACCTCGGCGAGGACCGCCCGGATCTGGCCGAGCACGTGCGCGAACGCCTCGGGGTTGGTGAGGTCGAGGACGTACTGGCCTCGCGCCTTCTGCGGCAGGTGCGTGCGCGGCGAGAGCACCCATTCCGGATGAGCCCGGGCCGCGTCGGAGTCGAGGCTGATCATCTCGGGCTCGAACCACAGTCCGAACTCCATGCCACGCGCATGCACCGCCTCGACGAGGGGGCCTAGGCCGTCTGGCCAGGCGTCGGCGGAGACCACCCAGTCGCCGAGGCCGGAGTGATCGTTGCGACGCGATCCGTACCAGCCGTCGTCGAGAACGAAGCGCTCGGCGCCGGCGTCGGCCGCCACGTCTACCAGGGCGAGCAGCGTCGGCAGCGAGTGATCGAAGTAGACGGCCTCCCACGCGTTGAAGGTGACGGGCCTCGTCGAGCGAGGGTGCCCGGGGCGGGCCCTCAGGAACTCATGGATGCGGGCCGCGGCCTCGTCGAAGCCCTCGCCCCACGTCGCCACCAGCCACGGCGAGGAGTAGGACTCGCCGCTGGCGAGCACCACCTCGCCGGGAAGCAGCAGTTCGCCGCCGAGCAGGCCCTGCTGGCCGAGCACGTTGCGCTCGGCTATCGAGCGCGTGTTGCCCGACCATGCGACGTGCACGTAGTGCGTGCGTCCGCTGTTCCAGCCGGCGCCAGGCGCGCAGGTGCCGTGGATCGTCGAGCCGGCATGCGCGCGGGCCACCCTGCTGTTGCGCTCGTGCGTGCCGATGGTGAACTCGTGGAACGAGGTCTCGCGCTCCCTCAGGTGGTGGCCCGACTGGTCGATCACCTGGGTCTCCGACGCAGGCACCGGTAGCGCGAGCAGGAGCGAGTCGACGGCGTATCCGTCGTCGCCGCGGTTGATCAGGGTGGCTCGGGTGCGCAGCAAACCGGAGGGGACGAGCTGCACCTCGAGCACCAGGTCGAGGTCGGCCTCGTCATCATGAGAGAGGATCCGCACCTCCGTCGGCGCGCCGTCTGTCCCCTCCTCGGCGACCACGCGCACCTCGACCGGGCGAAACGCGGAGAACTGACCGAAGCCCCCGCGCGAACCCACCAATCCGGGCGTGCCGAGCCATCCCTCAGCCTGCGACGGCACCAGCGAGAGCCTGGGTGCGATGTCAGCACACCCGGACACGACGCCGACGCCCGCCGCCGACCATGCGTCGAGCACATCCGCTGTGAGCGGGCCCAGATCGGCACCCCAATAGAGCACCTCCGGCAGCGATCTGGCATCGCATCGCAGCAGGACAGCGGTACCCCCGGCACGAAGCCAGAGCATTCGTGTCGAGAAGGCCTCCGCCGCGCGGGCGCCGGAATCAATATGCGAAGACGACAACGGATACTCCTTGGGTCTTGTCGGAGTGTGGATGAAGAGGATGTGAAAGACAGCCTAACGCACTTTTCTTTGTTGCAAAGTTAAATATCGAGTCGAATTTACCCAGAACCGCCCGTCGCTCAGAACTGAGCCCCGGCTGACATAATCAGGGGGTGAATCTCTCCCGATTGGACCCGACGTCGCGCCGCGTGATCGAGTTGGTGCTGCGATACGGCCCGATCTCGCGTGCGGAGTTGGTCCAGCGCACCGGCTTGAGCTCCGGCTCATTGACCCGGATCACCGGGCCGCTCGTCGCCTCCGGAATCCTCGCGGAGGGGCCCGCCCAGCCTGCACGCATCGGACGCCCGACGCTCCCCCTCGAGGTCGTCGACGACGCCGCTCGTGTGCTGGGAATCAAGGTCGTCTCCGGGCGGATCTACGCCAGCCTCATCGGGCTCGGCGGCATCGTGCACGACACGGCGGAGATCGCGGCAGACACAAGTTCGGCAGAGACCTCGGCCGACGCGATCGCGCGCCTTCTGGCGGAGCGCTTCTCCACGGACGGCCCCGAGGCGATCGGCGTCTCCCTCCCCGCCACCGTGGACCAGGTGGGCAACACGCGCGCCGCGGGATACCTCGGCTGGGACGGCGGCAACGTCGTCTCTGCGCTACAGGATGCCACTGGGCTGCCATGCACGGCGGCCAACGACGTCTACGCCCTGACCTTGGCCGAGCACTGGTTCGGCCAAGGGCGAGGCACCCACAACTTCGTCGTCCTGACCGTCGGCTCGGGCGTGGGCTCGGGCGCGGTCGTCGACGACACCACCCTCAGCGGACACCTGGGGTTCGCCGCTTTGCTGGGTCGCGCCTGGCTGAGCGACGGCCGCAACGTCGGCGAGCTGCTGTCCACCACGCCGCTGCTCGCACAGGCATCGGCCGCCGCGGGCCGGCCACTGGACGTCGACGACCTGTTGAGCGACGATCCGGCGATCGCAGACGTCCTCGACGCGGCCGCCGACGGACTGGGCGAGCTGGTCGCACTCGCGATGATCGCCTACGGCCCGGAGCGGGTATTGATCGCGGGCGAGGGCGTCCCCCCGTTCCTCGCCCGCGAGGCGGCGATCCGGCGTGGCATCCGTCGTCACACCTACGAAGGCGACCAGCTTCCCGAGTTGGTGCTCGGCGCCGGCCTGGACTTCCTGGACTGGGCGCGAGGCGGCGCAGCGCTCGCGATCCGGCACGTGCTGCGCTAGCAGATTTTCGTTGCAGAAAGAGGGGCGCGACCGCCGAAACGGTCGCGCCCCTCCCCTTTCGCGGAGCTACCGACGAATCACTTGATCGAGCCTCGAGTGACGCCGGAGATCACCCAGCGCTGAGCGAAGATGTAGACCAGCAGCAGCGGCGCCATCGCCATCAGATAGGACGCGAACGACACCGTGTGATCGATGTTGAACTGTCCCTGGAAGATGGACTGGGACAACACCAGCGTCCGGTCGGCCGGGTTGGTGAGCACCACCAAGGGCATGATGTAGTCGTTCCAGGCCCACACGCAGGTCAGGATTCCCACCGTGGCATTCATCGGCGACAGCAACGGGAAGATGACCTTCCAGAACACGCCCCAGGTGGATGCGCCGTCCATTCGCGCCGCTTCTTCCAGCTCGATCGGGATCGAGCGCACATAGGCGGTGTAGATGAACACGTTGGTCGAAATGCCGAACACCGTGTAGAGGATGATCATTCCCCATTTGTTGTCCAGCCCCAGCAGAGCCGTCTGCTGCACGAGCGGCAGCATGATGATCGGGAAGGGAATGAACATCGCCGACAGGAAGTAGAAGAACGCCGCCTTGAAGAACAGCTTGTCCATGTTGCGCGCGATGGCCCACGACACGATCGAGCTCGTGAAGATCGTGAACAGCAGGGTCAGCACCGTGATGAGACCGGTGTTCGCCACGGCCGTTGGGAACTGGGCTGCGGTCCACGCGTCGGAGAAGTTCTCCAGGCGCACCTCCGTCGGCCACTCGAAGCCACTGGAGTTGAGCAGCTGCTCGGGCGTCTTGAGAGCGACGACCACCCCCAGGTAGAGCGGGACGAGCACCGTGAGCGAGGCCACGGCGATGAAGGCGGTGGCCCACCAGTTGATGCGCTCCTGGCCGAGGCGCCGACGGCGCTTCTCGCCGCCGTCCGGAAGGGCACCGGCAGCCGCCGGGGTGATGTGTGCTGCTGTACTCATTAGTCGGCCTCCCCCGTACCCAGACCCTTGAACTGGATCAGGGACACGATGGTGATGATGATGAAGAAGACGACGGCATTGGCCGTCTGGTACGCGAACTCGCCGCCGGTCAGACCGCCGCGCTGGATGAGCATGGTCACCGACTCCGTGGCCGTACCTGGGCCGCCGTTGGTCAACGCCACGATCGGATCGAACACCTGCAGGAAGCCCTTGACGCTCAGCACCATGTTGATCGTGAAGTAGGCCCAGATCATCGGGAAGGTGATCGAGCGGAACTGCTGCCACGGCGACGCACCGTCGAGCGAGGCGGCTTCGTAGAGCTCCTCGGGGATGGTCTGAAGGCCGGCCAGGTAGAGGATGATCGCGAAGGCGCAGGACTGCCAGACGTTCAGCACCACGATCGCCGTCCACGCCCACGTCGGGTTGGTGAGGATGTTGTCGGCGAACAAGGGAATGCCGGAGAGCAGGTTGGGCAACGACGTGCTGAAGATGAACTTGAACACGTAGCCGATGACCAGCATGGCCAGCACATAGGGAATGAAGAACACGCCGCGGAAGAAGTTGCGGAACCAGATCTTGCCGTTCAGCGCCAGCGCGATGACCAGCGAAAGCGCGTTGGTCAGAATCGTCGCCGCGATCGCGAACAGGAACGAGAACCCATAGGCACCCAGCACACGATCGTCGCGGAAGAGGTTGAGGTAGTTCGAGAAGCCGACGAATTTCCAGTCGCCGAATCCCGCGTAGTTGGTGAAGCTGTAGAACATGCCGGTCAACACCGGGAAGGTGTGGAAGAAGGCGAAGAGAATCACCATCGGCGCGACCACCCAGTAGTAGGTGCCGAGCCTCATGCCGGAGCGCGGTTTGCCCGTCGCAGGTGTCACTGTTGAAGACATTCGAGCCCGCCTTTCTACTTGATCGTCCGGGCGGAGACCTTCGCCCACTCGCTGTCAAGCCGCTGGAGCGTGGCTTGGGGATCGTTTTCCATCAGTCCGCGAGAGACGAGCGCGTCGAGCGGGATGCTCCCTGGAACCTGGTGGTCGATGAAGCCGGCGATACGACCGGCGTCGAAGTAGGGCTTGACCGACTGGAGGGCGGGATCGTCGCTCCATGCCGCGCCTTCGACCGAGGGGATCATGTTCTGCGACTGCGCCAGGCGCTCGATGATCTCGGGACGGAACATGAACTCGACGAACTTCTGCGCCTCCTCCATGTGGGGCGTGTCGCGCCCGATCATGACGGCGACGTCGACGCCGGTCACCAGCACGCGATCGTCGGGGTTGTCGGTGACCGGGTAAGGGAAGATGCCCGCGTCGATGTCAGGGTTGGCCTGCTTGATCGGGTTCATCGCCCACACGCCCTGCATGTACATGGCGACCTCGCCACGGGCGAACGCGCCATTGCCGTCGTCATAGGTGCGCCCGCGATAGCCATCCTGGGCGTAGGAATACAGTTTCGCCTGCTGCTCGGCGACCGTCGCGAAGTTCTTCGAGAAGGACACCGCCGAGTCCGGACCGACGTCGGCGCCGATCTCCCGCATCTGATCGAAGAACCCGTCCTGAGCGGCATAGGCCCCCATGCCGTTGAAGGATGGCAGCACCGTCCAGGAATCGCCCAGGGTGCCGTAGAACGGCGTGATGCCGGCGGCCTTGAGCTTCTCGCAGACCTCGATCAGCTCATCCCAGGTTTCGGGAACCTCGAGCCCCTGCTCCTTGAAGATCTGCCGGTTGTAGATGATGCCGTTGGCGTTGTTGATGTAGCCGAGCGCATTCACCTCGCCCTCACGATTGCCCAGGTCGGCGATGATCTCCTGCACGGCCGGGTTGATCGTGTCGAGGATCGGATCCTTCGAGAAGTCGTAGAAGACGCCCGCTTGCAGCAGTTCCGGCAGCTTGCCGCCGGCATTCAAGGTGATCACGTCGGGGGTGCGGCGCTTCACCAGCAGAGTGCGGATGGAGGTGTCGGCGTCGGGCTGCTGGTTCTGGATCACCTTGATGTTCGGGTTCTCGTCCTCGAACTCGTCGATGATCAGTTCGAAGTCGGCGAGAGCCTCTCCCTTGAACTGGAAGAAGTTGAGCGTCGTGACGTTGGCGTCGGTCTCACCCGGCGAGCAAGCGCTCAACGCGGTGGCCCCGAGCGCCAGCGCTGCCACGACGGCGACGGTCGCCCGCCGTCGCTTTGGTCGCCCTCGTGGATCTGTAGCTGGTCTGGTCATTCCCATGCGCCTCCTTGCATGCTGGGTCACCCCTCGCGAAGGTTCGCGAGTCGAGATAGTTCTATAACAGAGTTAAGTCGATGTCAATGGCTTCCAGAGGGTCACAGACGGCTTCGAAAGGGCAACGAGGGGGCTAACACGTGGTGTCTAGGGCCTGAAGGCACAGCTCTACAAGACAGCTGGCAGCGAACGACCCTGCACCAAGACGCAAAAAGGCCCGGATCTTGGAAGATCCGGGCCTGTCCGCTCCCCCGGCTGGACTCGAACCAGCAACCCTTCGATTAACAGTCGAATGCTCTGCCAATTGAGCTACAGGGGATCGGTGGGGTTAACCACGCGAGAAGGAACGCTACCCCATCAGTTCTGACTGACGCAAATCACGGCAGCTCGGCGCGCAGGCGGTCGGTCTGGGCCACGACGAGGTCGCGAACGGCGGGGTCGTCGAGGGAGATACGCCCGCGCGGAACGGCGTAGAACCGGCATTCCCCCTGTCCCCCAGGAGCCCTGCGAGCGACGATCTGGACCGATCCGCCGGGCAGGTCGAACGACTCCGTGGCGATGGTGCTGGCCTGCACCCGCTCACGGAACAACTCGGGCAGGCGACCAGGCTCCTCCAACTGGGCGCTGAACTCGTCGCCCTCCATCGTCGACCACTGGAACTCCTGTTCCTCCGAACGCCAGGAACCGCCCTTCACCTGCTCCCAGGGCCAGGCCTGCCACCCGTCGTCGGTGCGCAACGCCAGATGCTCCCGGGTGCCCGCCAGAAGCAGCTGATCCGCCCCCTCGCCGTATGCCAACACCCGGATGTTGCGCCCGAGCAAAGCGGAAAGCTGGGCGGCGACGGCGCGGTCCTTGCGGGCGAAGAGGCTCATGCTTACATCCTTCCACGGGCGCGCAACAAGGCCCTGTGTACAAAGAAGTGGTGCCCGTCGCAGCTTTCCACACCCGGGCGCCGGAGGCCTCCGGTCGGCGCCCTCGGATGGCAGCGTGTGCCCATGACAGACCTGAAGTTCCCCCATGTGGTCCTCTCCGCCGACGAGGCGATCTCCTTGGTCTCCCTGGCGCAACAGAGGCAGTCCCCGTCGTCCGGATACGCGCGGGAGCGGCTCTTCCTCGGACATCTCCGCATGGTCCAGATGCACGCTCAACGCGTCGCCGACCTGACCCAGGCCAGCCGCGACGATCTCTTCCAGGAGGGCTGTCTCGCCCTGGGCGAGGCCATCAACAAGTTCGACGCCTCCCACGGCAATCGGTTCTCCACCTACGCGTTCGTGGCCATCGCGCGACGGGTGGCCTACAACGCGAGAATGCGTCCGCGCGACCGGGAGTCTCCGCTTCCCGACGACTACCACCTGGCGGACGAGTCCGCGTCTCGCGCCTTCGACGAGGTCGACTTCTCGTTGGTCAGCATCCTCGAACTCTTGCCCGAGCGCTCGCGCACGATCCTGGTGCTGCGATACGGCTTGGACGGTCGGCCGCGCACCCTGTCGGAATGCGCCGACCAGTTGGGCTGCTCGGCGTCGACGGCGGCTCGCTGGGAGAAGGAGGCGTTGACCGCCGCCCGTCGATCCTTGGAGCGCTTGTCTAGAGGCTCAATTGCTGAAGCCGCTTACGTTCCATCTCCAGCTCGGTGAGGTGCGCGAACTGCCGGCGGTGACCCGTCGGGTCTTTCACCGGGTCGGTGCGCTGCAGCCGCGACTTGCAGTCGGAGATGGCCCGCACCACCCGCGACAACTGCAGCCGCGACGTGTGTGCGAGCGTGTAGGCCTCGTCCGGTTCGCGCAGCAGCGGTTCGACGGCGAGCGCGACGACGAGTTGCGCGACGTTCTCCGTCGGCGCGGCCAACCGGACCCGGTCGATCCAGCCGTCGCCGAACTCGACGGACTCGATCACCTGGAAGATGGCCCGGTAGCCGGGGTGGGTGAAGTCCTCCGCCGTCACGGCGTTCCACGCGGCGTCCAGGGTGAGTGGGTATTGCAGCATCAGCTTGAGCGTGTCGCGCTCCAGCCGCAGCGCAGGATCATTGGGGTTAGGCCACTCCATCGTGGTCGGCGCGATCGCCGGCTCCCGCTCGTACTCCGGCTCCGGCGCGGCAGGCTGTTGACGGTGCGCTGCGCGCGAGGCCTCGCGTCGGACGTCCTCGATGTCCATGCCCAGCAGGCCTGCGAGCTCACGCAGGTACTGGCTCACCAACGACTGGTCGCGGATCGACCCCAGCAGCGCCGCGGCCTCCCTCGCGGCGCCGAGCCGGCCGTCGGCGCGGTCGAGGTCGTAGGACTTGGCGATGTTCTCCATCACGAACCGGTACAGCGGGACGCGCCTGGCGACGAGCTCGCGCACGGCCGCGTCGTCGGCCTGGAGGCGCAGGTCGCAGGGATCCAGACCGTTGGGCTCGACGGCGACGTAGGTCTGGGCGATGAAGTTCTGATCGCCCTTGAAGACCTTCAGCGCCGCTGCCTGGCCGGCCTTGTCGCCGTCGAAGGTGAAGATCACCTCGCCGTGCAGGGAGTCGTGGGTGCCCATCAGGCGCTGCAGAAGACGGGCATGCTCCGCTCCGAACGCCGTGCCGCAGGACGCGACGGCCGTGTCGACCCCCGCCAGATGCGCGGCCATCACGTCGGTATATCCCTCGACGACCACGGCCTGAGAGCGCTTGCCGATCTGCTTGCGCGCCAGGTCTAGCCCATAGAGCACCTGCGACTTCTTGTAGACCGGCGTCTCCGGCGTGTTCAGGTACTTCGCGGGCATCCGGTCGTCGTCGTAGATCCGGCGCGCGCCGAAGCCCAGCACGCTCTGCGCGGAGTCGCGGATGGGCCAGAGCACACGCCCGACGAAGAAGTCGCGCCCGTTGTCGCGGACCAGGCCGGCGGCCTTGAGCACGTCCAGCGGGAAGCCCTGGCCCCGCAGCGCCTGAGCCAGGGCGAACCCGCCGCGAGGGGCGTAGCCGACGGTGAAGCGCAGCGCTGCGGCGCGGTCGAACCCGCGGGAGTCCAGGAACTGGCGGCCCGGCAGCGCCTCGGGCGAGTTCAGCTGAGCGGCGAAGAAGTCTTGAGCGGCCTGGTTGGCTTCGAGAATCCGCTTGCGCATGCCTGGCGCGTGCTGCGGTCCGGAGTTGCCGTCGTCCTCGACGCGCAGCGTCACGCCGAAGCGGTCGCCCAGAGTCTGCACCGCCTCGACGAAGGAGAGATTCTGCTGCCGCTGCAGGAAAGTGATCACGTCGCCGCCGGCCTCGCAGCCGAAGCAGTAGAAGAACCCCCGAGCCGGGGTGACCTGGAAGCTGGGCGTCTTCTCGTCGTGGAATGGGCACAGCCCCTTCAGCGATCCGCCGCCCGCGTTTCGCAGCGCGACGTACTCACCGATCACCTCATCGATGCGAGCCCGTTCTCTGACGGCCGCGATGTCCTCATCGTTGATCCGCCCTGCCACGCTGGGAGTCTACTGGATAGGCGAGTCGGCTCTTTTCAATCACGCTCTTTGAGGTGCGGAGCGCAGCGGAGCCTCGAAAAGAGCCGGCGCGAGACGACGTAGAGACTGCTGGTCGGCTGCCGGCTGGGTCTTTTCGAGGCTCAGGCTTGGGGCTCGTTCCTCGCCCTGAGCCTTCGCACCTCAAAGAGCGTCATCAGTGCTTCGCGCTCGCCTGGATTGTCGAGGCTCGTACCTCGCACCTCAAAGAGCGTCACATTCCCCTGCCGATGCCCTTGGGGAGCTTCTTCGGGTTCCAGCCCAGCAGGTTCTTGGCCTGGTCGAAGGCGAACCGGTCGGTCATGCCGCCGACGTAGGTGACGGCGGCTCGCACCAGATCGTCCGAGCGATACTCCTCCGGCATCAGGTCGGGCCGCTCGATGTAGAGGTTCACCAGGTCGCGGAGCACCGCGACGACGGTCACCGACTGCGCGACCGACTCCGGACGCGTGTAGATGCGTTCGTAGTTGAAGCGACGCAACTCGGCGAGCGCCTCTGCGGTGAGGGCGTCCATCCCGACGGCGCCGCTGGTGCAGGTGGTGTCGATCACGGCGGTGATGAAGGTGGCCAGCTGCTGGCTGCGACGCGTGCCCGCCACGTCGCGCACGATCTCGGGCACATCGTCGAGGGTGACGATGCCGGCGTGGATGGCGTCCTCCAGGTCGTGGGCGCAGTAGGCGATGCGATCGGCCCACGACACCAGCTCGCCCTCCACCGTCGACGGCACCGGCCGCGACCAGGAGTGGTTGCGGATGCCGTCCAGGGTCTCCTCGCAGAGGTTCAGCGGCTGAAGCACCACGTCGGAGCCCCAGGGGCCGTGGTCGTAGCCACCCTCGATGAACTCATCGAAGGCATCCTCCGACGCGTGACCGCCGGGGCCGTGGCCGCAGTCATGGCCGAGCGCGATGGCGTCCGCCAGCGTCACGTTGACGCCGAGTCCGCGCGCCATGGCCACCGCCACCTGGGCCACCTCGATGGCGTGGGTGAGACGAGTGCGCTGGTGATCCGTGGGATAGACGACGACCTGCGTCTTACCCGCCAGCCGACGAAACGCGGCGGAGTGCACGATCCGATCGCGATCGCGCTCGAAGCAGGTGCGGAACTCGTCGGGCTCCTCGGCGCGAGCACGATGGCCGGCGCCGTCGGCGAACGTCGCCTCGGGCACCAGTAGCGCACGCTCCAGGGCCTCGCGCTGCTCACGCAGCCGGGGGCCACGGGCCGACACCGCCGGTCCGGTGGCCGCGTGGGCACGGATCACGGCGTCGCCGTGCCCACGCATGGTCTCAGCCCAGAGTCTCGCCCGCGGAAGAATCTCGTTCACGCCCCCACCGTAGCCAACCGCCGCGCAACCGGGAACGCCCGTGTTGCACGGGCTGCCGTTCCTCGCGCGGCAGCCACTCCTGAAGGGTGTCGCCGACGTAGACCTGTCGCGGCCGGTAGATGCGCTGCGCCGGGTTGTCGCTGACCTCCTTCCAGTGCGCGATCCATCCGGGGGTGCGCCCGATGGCGAACATCACCGTGAACATGTCCAGCGGGATGCCGATGGCGCGCAGGATGATGCCCGAGTAGAAGTCGACGTTGGGGTAGAGCCGGCGCGACGCGAAGTAGTCATCTGCCAGCGCGGTCTGCTCGACCTCGCGCGCGATATCGAGCAGCGGATCGTCGATGTGCATCGACTCCAGCAGGTCGTGGGCCGCCTTCTTCAGGATGGTGGCCCGCGGATCGAAGTTGCGGTACACGCGGTGACCGAAGCCCATCAGCCTCGCGCCCGAGCGCTTGTCCTTCACCCGGTTGACGTAGTCCTTGGGATCCATGCCGGATTCCTGGATCTCCTCCAGCATCTCGATGACGCCCATGTTCGCACCGCCATGGAGCCGGCCCCACAGCGCATTCACGCCCGCCGACACGGATGCGAACATGTTGGCTCCCGACGAGGCGACCATCCGCACGGTCGAGGTGGAGCAGTTCTGCTCGTGGTCCGCATGCAGCACCAGGAACATGTTCAGCGCGTGCGCCACCTCCGGCGTTGGCTCGTAGTCCCGGTAGGGCACGGAGAACATCATGTGCAGGAAGTTCTCGGCGTAGGCCAGGTCATAGCGTGGGTATGCCAGCGGCTGCCCGATGTGCGACTTGTAGGCCGCGGCGGCGATGGTACGGGTCTTGGAGATCAGGGCGGCCGCGGCTCGTTTGAATCCCTCCTCGTCCTCGATGTCCACGTCGGGCACCTCGTAGGCCTGCAGCGCCGTGATCATCGACGAGAGGATCGACATGGGGTGCGCGTTGGGCGGGAAGCCGTCGAAGTGCTTGCGCATGTCGCGGTGCAGCGTCGAGTTCTCGGTCAAGAGGTCGCGGAACGCGTCGCGCTCGTTGACGTCGGGGAGCTCACCGAAGATGAGCAGCTCGGCGGTCTCGATGAACGACGACTTCTCGGCGAGCACCTCGATCGGGATGCCGCGGTAGCGCAGAATGCCCTGCTCGCCGTCGATGAAGGTGATCGCCGACGCGCACGAGCCCGTGTTCGCGTAGCCGTCGTCGAGGGTGATGTGTCCGGTCGCGGACCTGAGCTTCGAGATGTCGAGGGCCCGTTCGCCCTCGGATCCGACGATGATCGGAAGGCGGTAGTCCACCCCGTCGATCGTGAGAGTTGCGTGCTCGTCCATGCGGATCTCCGTATCCTGGGCCCGGGCGGGCCCGTGGCCGAGAGTCTAGTGAACGGCCTAGTGGCGCCTACCGGCGGGGTCCAGACGGCGACCCGGCGATCCGCTACCGGCGGCTCTGGAACCGCCCGACGAACAAGGCGACGACACCGATCACCATGGCGTTGAAGCAGTACTCGCCGATGCGCTCCCAAAAGGCCTGATCCTCCGGAGCCGCGCGCCAGGTGAGGAAGGCGACGACGAAGAGCGCCAGGGCGCCGACAACCGCCACGATCCTGCCGATCTGCGCCCAGATCGGCAGCGGCTTGGCGACCTTCTTGCCGGTCTGCTCCGCCGCGTCCCCGGTCTCGCTCATCTCATCCTCCACTCACGCCGACTTCTGCGTCGGCCAGGTCCAGCTCCTTGCCGGACGTATCGTCGTACCAACCGTACGGCACCACCACCTTGCCGCGCGGCGACCCCTGCCGTCCACGCGGGGTGCCCAGCTCGGAGACCGGGAACTCGGCGTCGGCGTCGAGCTGCGCGACCAGGTCACGCAGCTCGTCGAGCGAGCTCACCATGGCGAACGAACGTCGCAGATCGCCCACGGGGTAGCCCTTGAAGTACCACGCCATGTGCTTGCGCAGGTCGGTGAGGCCGTGGCGCTCCCCCATCACGCCGCTCAACAGCTCCGCGTGGCGGATCAGCATCTGCCCCACCTCGCCCAGCTTGGGGCGCAGGCGCTGACCTTCTCCCCGGAAGGCGGCGGCCAGATCGCCGAAGAGCCATGGACGGCCCAGGCATCCGCGCCCGATGACGACGCCCGCGCACCCCGTCTGTTCCATCATGACGAGGGCGTCCTCGGCCTCCCAGATGTCGCCGTTGCCCAGCACCGGGATGTCGACGGCCTGCACCAGCTCGGCGATCCGGGCCCAGTCGGCCTCACCCGAGTAGGCCTGCTGCACGGTGCGTGCGTGCAGGGCGATGGCGGCCGCTCCTTCTTCCTGGGCGATGCGCCCGGCGTCGAGGAAGGTCTCATGATCCCCGTCGATGCCGACTCGGGTCTTGATGGTGACCGGAATCCCGAACTCGTCGGCCGCCTGGACGGTCGCCCGGACGATCGCGCGCAGCCGATCACGTTTGTAGGGCAGCACCCCGCCGCCTCCCTTGCGGGTGACCTTGGGCACGGGACAGCCGAAGTTCAGGTCGATGTGCTGCACCTGGTGCTCGCGAATGAGAATGCGGGCGGCACCGGCCATCGGCTCCGGATCGACGCCGTACAGCTGGACGGAGCGCGTCGTCTCGCCGGGATCGAACTGCAGCATGGCGCGCGTCTTGGGATCACCGACGACCAGTCCGCGCGACGTGATCATCTCACAGACATACAGTCCAGCCCCCTGCTCCCGACACAGCTGGCGATAGGCCGCATTGGTGACCCCCGCCATCGGAGCAAGCACGACCGGAAGGTCGACGACCACCGCATCGCGCCGGCTGGGCGCGTGCAGACGCAAGGCTTCGGGCAAGAGTCCTCCTGGGTGCAGACAAGACCGTCAGTGTACAGATCCGAGCGGGCCCGGCCGCATTCCGACGACCCGTCACACCCCCATCAATCAACCCGTGTTGATTCTTTACAAGCTGGATATTCTCGCGCGCAGGCGTCTCGCTTGACAGAGACATCTACACGTGTTGACACTGGGGCAGAGCAACTACTCCGGAGGAACGATGTCTCTGAAACTCGGCGGCGATGCGCTATCCATCCAGCTGACCACGTCCGACGAGCACCCGGTCCGGGTGGAGGCCGTCGGTTCCGTTCCGGTGCCGCTCGTCTCCCTCATCGAGATCCTGGTACTCGGAGAAGGTCGCTCCACCAACCAGACCCGCACGCTGATCAGCACCTCCCGCGGACAGCTGCTGCGCTACGCCGGGCACCACGTCGCGAAGGACGGGTCCGACGTGGTGGAGCAGTTCTCCACCGACGGCGCGCTCGAGGTCAGAACTCGGATCAGGACCAGCGACCGCTCACTCGCCTTCCGCACCACCGTGACCAACAGCGGCGACACCGAGATCGTGGTGGAATCGGCCACCGCCGCGGCGTTGCCCATCCCCTTCTCGATGCGCGAGACCATGATCGCCACCGGATGCTCGTCCTGGTGCGCCGAGAACCGATGGCGTCTCGAGTCCCTCGAAGAGGCCGGGCTCATCGACTGCTCGTCGGAGCGCATGCCTCTGCCGGGCAGCGCCAGCATCGCGCGGGTGGGCACCTCCACCTGGACGACGGACGGGCCGCTCCCCGTCGGCGCCCTGGAGGACGCGTCGACCGGCCAGGCCGTCGCCTGGCAGATCTCCGGAGGCGGCCCGTGGCGCTGGGAACTGGACTCCTTCGGAACCGAACCCGGCCACTTCCTCCTGGCCGCGAGCGGGGCGACCAACCTCGACCACGCATGGAGCACCACGCTCGCCCCCGGCGCATCGATGACGACGCCCGAACTCGTCATCGCGGCCTCGAACGAGGGCTGGCAAGGCGCGATTCAAGAGCTGACCCGCCATCGCCGAGCCGATGCCGCACGCCGCACCTCACGAGTCGGCCGAACCGCGCTGGTGTTCAACGACTACATGAACACCATCAAAGCCGATCCCACCGACGAGAAGCTCCTCCCGCTGATCGCGTCCGCGGCCCGCGCAGGCGCCGAGATCTATTGCATCGACGCCGGTTGGTACGACGACTCCGGCGACTGGTGGCCCACCGTCGGCGAGTGGCTGCCGTCCACCCGTCGCTTCGGACGCATCGGCCTCCAGGGGGTGCTGGACGCGATCCATGAGCAGGGCATGACGCCAGGCCTCTGGCTGGAGCCCGAAGTCGTCGGCGTGCGGTCCGCGCTGGTGGATCAGCTGCCGGAGTCCGCCTTCCTCCGGCGACGAGGCGAGCTGATCGTCGAGCACGGACGCTACTTCCTCAATCTCACTTCCCCCGCCGCCCGGGCGCACCTGGACGCCACCTTCGAACGGCTGATCGGGATGGGTACCGG
Source organism: Tessaracoccus caeni (assembly GCF_029211185.1). Classification (GTDB taxonomy): domain Bacteria; phylum Actinomycetota; class Actinomycetes; order Propionibacteriales; family Propionibacteriaceae; genus Arachnia; species Arachnia caeni. The sequence goes on along the minus strand of NZ_JARGDO010000027.1, from coordinate 17,523 downwards.
CTATTTCAAGCTCGACTACAACGTGACCCCCGGCTCCGGCGACGACTCCCAGGGGCAGGAACCCGGCGACGGCCTTCGCGACCACATCGCGGCGTACTTCGAGTGGTTCGACGCGCTGCGCCAGCGCTACCCGCTGGTCGTGTTCGAGAACTGCGCCTCCGGCGCCATGCGCCAGGACTGGGCGCAGGTGTCTCGCTTCGATCTGCAGTCGACCTCCGACCAGCAGGACTATCTGCTCTATCCGCCGATCGCCACGGGCGCACCGATGATGCTACTGCCCGAGCAGTCCGGCAACTGGGCCTATGCCCAACCCGAGATGTCCGACGAGGTGATCGCCTTCGTCCACGTCACCGGCCTGTCCGGTCGGCCGTACTATTCCGGCCACCTCGACCACATGACCGACGCCCAGCTCGGGCTCGTGCGCGAGGCCGCCGAGGTCTGGAAGGGGATCCGGGAACAGAGCGTGGAGAGCGTCCCGTTCTGGCCCTCCGGACTTCCAGCCTGGAGCGCCGATCGTCTGGCGCTCGGGCTGCGCTGCCCCGACGGCGGCGCCTACGTCTCGGTGTGGAACCGGGCCGAGTCGTCGGGAACGCTGGAGCTGGAGCTGCCGGCCGACCTCGTAGCAGGCGACGTGCAGCAGATCTATCCCGCGAACCTGCCGGGATGGACCGCCCACGTGAGCCAGGACGGTCGCAAGATCACCGTGGAAACCGCACCGGGGCCTTCCGCCAGGTTCTATCGCATCGACCCGGTGTCTGAGTGGGAGAGGACGGGATAGCACCATGACGGGTTCCGTGAAAGCTCGGAGCACACGCGCCGACGTTGCTCGGCTGGCCTCGGTGAGCCCCGCCGTGGTCAGCTATGTGATCAACGGCGGGCCTCGGCCGGTGTCCGCGAAGACGAAGGCCCGAGTCGAGCGGGCGATCGCCGCTCTCGACTACCGCCCCAACGAGACGGCCCGGGCTCTGGTGCGGGGCCGATCGCATCAAGTGGGGTTGGTCGTCACCGACACCACCAACCCCTTCTACGCGGAGCTGGCCGCCGCGATCGACCAAGAGCTGTTCCGCCGGAACATGACGCTGGTCACGGCGAGTTCGGTTCACCGCCCCAGCGACGCGCACCGCACCCCGCTCGAGTCGCTCGCAGAGCACAATGTCACCGCGGTCATCCTCGCGACGCAGGTGGAGCCGTCCGACCTCGCCTTCGCCCGGATCCACAACCTGCCGATCATCGCCTTGAACGAGATCTCACCGCCGGCCGACCTCACCGCCACGCTGCTCGACCACCGCGGAGCCACCATCACGGCGGTCCAGCACCTCGTCGAGCACGGCTATCGGCGCATCGGCTTCGTGGGCAACTTCGATCCCCGAGACCCGCGCTATCCGGCCTGGCTCGACGCGCTGGACGCGGCCGGCCTGCCGACCGGACCCTCCGTGGACTGCGAATGGACCCCCGAGGCCGGCTACGAGGCGGGCCGTCGTCTCTCCGACCCCAGACTCACCCCACAGGCTCCCGACGCGCTGTTCATCGCCAGCGACGCGATCGCGCTCGGCTGCATCGCCGGACTGCAGGAGGCGGGCCTCCGGGTGCCCGACGACGTCGCGATCGTGTCCTTCGACGGCACCACCTTGGCGCCCTTCATCGGGCCCGGCCTCACCACCATGACCCATCCCATCGCTCGCATCGCCTCCGACGCCGTGTCCGTGGTCCTTGACCCGGACGCCGCACCCGGAACCCATCTGAGCTACCAGGCCCAGCTCGTCATCCGCCGCTCGTGCGGCTGCGCTCCCGCACACTGAAGGATCAGGAGAATCCATGCCCTTGCTCACCGTCCCCATGCCCGACGCGGTCTACATCCAGCGGGACACCACCGACGCCTGGACCGTGGCATCGCGGTCTGACGTGTCGGTGTCGACGACCCCCGTCGGCGAGCGGCTCCGGGTGGACGTCTCGGCGCGCGTGAGCGTCGCCGGGGTCAGATTGCGTTGGCGCCGTCCTGCACCGCACCATGCCGCCATGCTGGGCGACGCGTGGGAGCGTTCCTATGGCGAGCTGGAATGGCTGGGACTCCGGGCCGAGCGGGTGCTGCCCTGGACGGCCCTCGTGCACGACCGGCGGGGTGGGTCGACGACCGGCTACGGCGTCGAAGTGCGCGGCGGTGCATTCGCGTTCTGGCAGGTCGACGCGGCGGGCATCTCGCTGGTCCTGGATCTGCGCAGCGGTGGCGCGGCCGTCCGTCCCGGCGAGCGGTCGATTCATGCGGCCACCGTCGTGTGGACCCAGTCGGACCGGACCCCGTTCGCCGCCCAGCAGGAGCTGTACGGAGCCCTTTGCGCCGACCCGCTACCCGTCGGACCTCTGGCGGGAGCGAACAACTGGTACTACGCCTATGGCAAGGACTTCGATCAGAGCGCCGTCGTGCAGGACGCCCGCACGATCGCCGAGCTCGTCGGCGATCACCCCGTGCGCCCCTTCGGCGTCATCGACGACGGCTGGTCGCCCGACGGAACCGCCGACGGCCGGATGGCCTCGGGCGGTCCATGGGACACCGGCCGCACCCCGGAGTTCCCCGCCATGCCCGACGCTGCGGCGGCCATCCGGACCGAGGGCGTCCGCCCGGGGATCTGGTACCGCCCGCTGTTGCGTCGCGACGACTGGGCCGACGGCGCCCGCGGCGCGAGCTATGGGCTCACGGCGCTCGATCCCAGCTGCCCCGCCGTGCTCGACCTCGTAGGCGACGACATCGCCAGGATCCGATCCTGGGGCTTCGACCTGGTCAAGCACGATTTCTCCACCTTCGAGCTGCTCGGTCAGTGGGGGCCGACCATGGGCCCCCGCCCGCTGCGCGGGCCGGCGCTCTACGATCCGTCGATGACCACGGCGGAGGCCCTCGTCGGCTTCTACCAGCGCCTCGCCGACCGAGCCGACGGCGCACTCATCCTTGGCTGCAACGTCGTGGGCCACTTGGCCGCGGGCCTGGTTCATGCCAATCGCACCGGCGACGACACCTCCGGGCTTGAGTGGGACCGTACCCGACGAGTGGGCGTCAACACCCTGGCCTTCCGCTTGGCCCAGTATCGTCGCTTCTTCGCCGTGGACGCGGACTGCGTGCCCAGCACCACGGCCACCGACTGGTCGAAGAACCGGCAGTTCCTCGACCTCATCGCGCGCTCCGGCACCGTCTTGTTCGTCTCGGTGGACCCCAAGACTCGCACGGACGCCGTCGACGCCGACCTCTCGGCGGCGCTGCGACTCGCCCTGGACGGAGGCACGCCCGGCGGCGTCGAGCCCCTCGACTGGCTCGACTCCCCCACCCCCAGGCTGTGGGCGGCCGGCGACACGCAGCTGGAGTACGACTGGGACAGCCCCGACGGGGCAGATCCCCTCGAGCCGCTTCGCGACGGCCTGGGCGAGTAACCCGACCCGCAACACAAAAGGCACGGGGCCGGTAAGTTCCCTTACCGGCCCCGGGCCTCTTGTTCTGCCTACAGGCTACGAACTCACTTGAAGAGCGCGTTGACCTGCTCGTTGGCCGCGGTGAGCGAATCGGCCGGGGTGCCGCTGAGGACGGCGTCCATGGCCGGCTTCATGATGCCCTCGATCTTGGCCGCGTTGTCGCCGATCGGGAACAGGAACGTGGTGCCCTGCTCGACGTGCTGCGTGAACGGCGTGGTGTCGATGCCCTTGGCGGAGAACGCCTCGGACGCCTTGTCGGTGCCGCTCTGAATGGCCGGGAAGACCACGCCCATCGAGCCCACGACGTCCTGGCAGGCCGGCGACGCGAGGTAGTCGACCCACTTGGCCGCGTTCTCCGCGTTCTTGGTGCCCACCCAGATGGAGTCGGCGAGACCGTTGAACATGGAGGCGCGTCCTTCCGGACCCTCCGGGGTCGGCGCCAGGCCGACCTCGACGCCGTCGTAGCCGAAGTAGGTGTTCAGCATCCACGAGCCGCTGGCGTTGATGGCGGCCTTTCCGGCGCCGAAGCTGTCGTTCATCGACGCGCCGACGGTGGTCTCGAGCTTGGGCATGTAGCCCTTGTCGATCAGACCCGCCCACCATGCGATGGACTCCTGGAAACGCGGATCGTCGAAGTTGTACTTGGTGCCCCAGGGGTTGGTGTCGGTGTGACGCCAGCCGGTGGTGGCGACGAACCAGCTCCACTCGATCTGGCCGGTGCCGGCACCGGAGTTGTTCAGGCCCAGGCCGAAGGTCTCGACGTTGTTCTTGTCGAAGCCGGGCTCGTCGCCGCGCTTGCCGTTCTTGTCGACGGTGAGCTTGGCGATGACCTGCTCGAAGGTGCCGCCGTCCTGGGGATTCCAGGTGAGGCTCGCCATCTGCTCTTCGGTGACGCCGGCCTCAGCCGCCATCGCCTTGTTGTAGAACAGCGCGATGGTGTCCCAGTCCTTGGGCAGGCCGTAACGCTTGCCATCCGGCCCGACCCACAGGTCGGCGAGGCCCTCCTGGAAGGAGGCCATGTCGACGTTGGCCTCGCTGATCTCCAGCAGCTGCTCGGTCTTGACGAAGTCGGGGTACTTGGCCAGGTGATCCGTGAAGACATCGGCCATCTCGCCCGAGGCCATGCCGTTGGTCACCTTGCTCCAGTAGTCGTCCCAGCCGGTCTGGGTGATCTTGACGCTCAAGCCCTCGTTGGCCTTGGCGAAGTCGTCGGCGCACTGCTGGTAGGCGGGCAGCTGGTTGGCGTCCCAGAGCCAGTAGCTGATCTCGCCGCTGGCTGCTCCGTTGCTGCCTTCGCCGCCACCGCAGGCGGTGAGGGCCAGCGCTGCTGCGCCCAATGCGGCGGTGATCCGCAGGGTCTTTCTCATCGGGTTTCCTTTCGTGGAAGTGTGTTGTCGTAGACGGGTTGAGGGAGGGATTACTTGGTGCCGTTGAAGCCGATGGAGTTGACGATCCGCTTGCCGAAGAAGAAGAACAGGATCAACACCGGGGTGGCCGACACCAGGGTCGCGGCCATCAGGCCCGACCAGTCAGGTGCGCCCTGAGGCGAGGAGGCCTTGAAGACGCCCAGGCCGACGGTGAGCACGCGGGTGTTCTCGTTGGACACCAGCAGGGGCCAGAAGTACTCGTTCCACTGCTGCATGAAGGTCAGCAGCGCCAGGGTCGCCAAGGGCGCGGATGCCTGGGGAAGCACGATCTGGAAGAAGATGCGCCACTGGCGGGCACCGTCGAGCATGGCAGCCTCTTCCACCTCTCGCGACATGCTCAGGAAGAACTGGCGCATGAAGAAGATGGCGAAGGGGGTCATGAAGATGTACGGCAGCATCATGCCGAGATGGGTGCCGAGCAGGCCCAGGCTGCGGACCAACAGGAAGTTGGGCAGCGCGGTGAAGATCGGCGGCACCAGCACGGTGGCGAGGAACAGCCCGAACACCTTGTCGCGATGCTTCCACTGCAGGCGGGAGAACGCGTACGCCGCCATCGAGCTGAAGAACACAGCCCCTGCGGTGGTGACCGTGGCGAAGATGATCGAGTTGAGCATGAACGACCAGAAGTTGATCGACGCGCCCGAACCGCCTTCGGCGATCGCCTCGGCTGCTGTTTGCAGGCCGAAGACGCGCTTGTAGGCGCCGAGGTTGAAGTCGGCCGGCAGCAGGTTGGCCGAGTTCGAGGCCAGCGCACCGTTGGTGGACAACGAGGTGCGCAGAACCCAGTAGAACGGGGCGAGGCTGATGAAGATGAACAGGATCAGGATGGCCCACGCGACGATGCGTCCGGGAGTCCATTTCTTGCGGGGCTTGTCGTCCACGGCGGACTGAGTGGGTGCGGTTGCTGTTGCGCTCATAGTTCCTGCCTCCTCACGCCAGGTCCGACTCGTTGCCACGCAGGAACTTCATCTGCAGGAAGGCGACGATGCCGAGGATGATGAACAAGACCATGGCCAGCGCTGAACCGTAGCCGAACTCCTGCTCGTTGAATGCCTTCTGATAGATGTAGTACTGCATCACGCGGCTGGCGTTGACGGGGCCACCCTGGGTGGTCACGGCAACGGTGTCGAACACCTGGAACGAACCGGTGACGGTGAGCACCAGCACCAGGGCGAGCACCGGACGCAGCAGCGGCACGGTGACGCGGGTGAAGGTCTGGAACGGCTTGGCGCCGTCGATGGCCGCAGCCTCGTAGACCGTCGCCGGAATGCCCTGCAGGCCCGCGAAGATCAGCAGCGCGGTGTATCCCATGTGCCGCCAGGTGTTGATGAGAGCCTGCGTGGGGATGGCCCAGGTCTCCGAACCGAAGAAGGCCACGCGCGGGAGGCCGATCGACTCGATGAAGTAGTTCACGATGCCGATCTGGTAGTCGAGCAGCCAGAACCACAGCAACGCGGCGATCACATTCGCCATCAGGTAGGGCATCAGCAGCGTGCCGCGGATGAAGGTGGACTTGGCGATGCTGTTCATCAACAGGGCCAGACCCAGCGCGACCGCGGTCTGGAGGATGATGTTGATGAGCACGTATTGCAGCGTCACCCAGATCGCGTTGTGGAACAGCGGATCCTTGATCAGAGCCTGGTAGTTCTCCGTACCCACCCAGGTGGGCGAGCCGAGGATGCTGTACTCCGTGAAGCTGAGGTAGAAACCTCTCGCGGTGGGCACGATGTAGAACGCGATGAGACCGATGGTGGCTGGAAGGATGAACATCAAGGCGACCTTGACGTCCGACCTGCCCTTCCGGAACACCGGTTCCTCGGATTGAGTCGCCGCACCTGCGGCGGCGGGATTCACACTCACAGACACACTCCTTTGTTGTGCTTGTTTCTGTGCGGCAGGTTACACGAGTCACTGCGCACAGAACAAGGTTCTCACGCGAAACCGTCGACAAACCCGGGTGACCGCACGGAGGCTCTGCATTATGCCTAGACAGATGGGTATTGGTCGCGCGGACCGGCGAAACCGTGACCGAATCGTTATCTCCCGGAGGGCACCGCGAGAGTCTTTCAACACCTGTTGACTCGTGTCACTACAAGATGTCAAACTCGTGACCATGTCCTCCAACGCACAGTTCTCCCTCGGCATCGTCGGTGCCGGACAGTTCTCCGGCCAGTTCGCCAAGCTCTTCAAGGCTCACCCGGGCGTCTCGTCGGTTCACATCACCGACCTGCTGCCCGAGCGCGCCGAAGCGACGTGTGAGCAGTACCACCTGGACGGCACCTACCCCAGCTTCGAAGCCATGCTCGCGAGCGACCTCGACGCGGTGGCCATCTTCACCCAGCGTTGGACCCACGGCCCCCTCGTCCTGCAGGCCCTCGACGCCGGCAAGCACGTCTACTCCGCCGTGCCGATGGCCATCTCCATCGAGGAGATCGAGGCCATCATCGCCAAGGTGCGCGAGACCGGGCTCACCTACATGATGGGCGAGACCAGCCACTACAACCCGGCCACGATCTTCGCTCGCAACAAGGTTGCCGAGGGCGCCTTCGGTCGCATCTTCTACGCCGAGGGCGACTACGTCCACGACATGGACCTGGGCTTCTACGCGGCGTACCAGTTCTCGGGCGGCGAGAACTGGAAGTCCACCGCCAGCTACCCGCCCATGCTGTACCCGACGCACTCCGTCGGCGGCGTGCTGGGCGCCATCGGCGGCCACGCTGTCAGCGTCAGCTGCATCGGCGTCCGCGACGAGCGCGGCGACGGCGTGTTCGACCGCGAGGTCAGCATGTTCGACAACGACTTCTCGAACGCGACGGCGCTGTTCGAGCTGGCCGGCGGCGGCTCCTTCCGGATCAACGAGTTCCGCCGCGTCGGCTACCCGTCGCACATCCGCGAGAGCCGGTTCCGCTACTTCGGCACCGAGGCCAGCTTCGAGGAGACCGTCGACTACGCGGTCTGGCAGACCAAGGACACCGTCACCCACGTGACCGAGCAGATCGAGACCAAGCCCACCATGAGCCTCGACGATCCGTCGCTGGAGGGCATCGACCCCGCTCTGCGCGACGCCTTCGTCTCCGGGCTGGCCCCCGTCCACGATCCCAGCCGCCTCCCCGAAGCGTTGCGCAAGCTGCCGAGCGGCCACGAGGGCAGCCACCAGTTCCTGGTGGACGACTTCGTGGTGGCCGTCAACAGCGGAACGATTCCGCCGGTCAGCGCCTGGCAGGCCGCGCGCTACACCGTGCCGGGCATCGTCGCTCACCAGTCGGCGCTGCGAGGCGGCGAACGGCTCCCGGTGCCCGATTTCGGCGACGCCCCCAGCAACTAATTCATCGGTTCGGGATAGGCTGGCGCGCGTGTCCAAGCGAGCGCCAGCCAAACCCGTCGCCACGCGCAACGACGTCGCCCGGCTCGCCAAAGTCAGCCCGGCGGTCGTCAGCTATGTGGTGAACCGTTCCAAGTCCGTCTCCCCCGAGACGGAGGAACGGGTGCGCAAGGCCATCGAGATGCTGGGCTACCGGCCCAACTCCACCGCACGATCCCTGCGCCTCGGGTCCACCGAGACCCTCGGCATGGTGGTGCCGGACACCACAAACCCCTACTTCGCGGCACTGGCCCACGAGGTCGAGTTGGTGGCCAGGGAACGCGGCTACGACCTGCTCGTGTCCAACACCGGAGGCTCCACCGCGATGGAGCGCCACCACGTCGAGCGCTACTCGATGCGTCGCGTGGACGGCGTCCTCCTGTGCAGCACCACGTCGGAGCCCGACGCCCGCGCGCTCGATCTGGTGGACATCCCCTTGGTGCTGCTCAACCACTTCGGCACCGGCACCGGGGTTCCGTCCGTCGGAGTGAATCTGTACCACGGTGCCCAGCTGGCGGTGGAGCACCTGGCCTCGCATGGCCATCGACGGATCGGGATGGTGGCCGGCGTCACCTCCGACGGACGGCAGGACGCGCGCAAGGACGGGTGGTTCGACGCGGTCCGAGCCCTCGGATTGGAACATGGACCCTGCCTGACGATGCCCTTCAACACCGAGGGCGGCTACGAGGCGGGCAAGCTCCTCGCTTCGTCGGAGCTGCCGTCCGCCATCTTCGCCAGTTCGGACCGACAGGCCATCGGGCTCGTGCACGCCTTCCACGAGGCCGGCGTCGCGATGCCGGAAGACGTCGCCGTCATCGGATTCGACGGCAGCAACGAGTGCGCCTACACCTGGCCGCCGTTGACGACGGTGGCCCAGCCCATCTCAGAGATGGCGAAGGCCGCCGTCGCCAAGCTCCTGGACGGCACGCCGGGCGCGATGCACCAGCTCCTCGAAGCGAAGCTGGTCATCCGTCGCTCCTGCGGCTGCTCACCGCACCTGGCCTAGCATTCGCTACGGCTAGCCGATCTTCTCGAGCTCGAACAGCACCGCCGTCGACGGCTGGGTGTAGGGCGCGCGCAGCCCGACGGTGGCGAGTTGCGCTCCGGTGGCCACCAGCGGCTGCTTGGTCCACTGCGAGTGGTGCTTCGCCGGCAGGTGCTGGCGGTCGATCACCGTCACGCGGTAACGCGCATCGGGATCGAGGCCCGGGAACCGAAGACGCCCGAGGCTCACGCAGTTGGTCACCTTGAGCATCGACAGCGAGAAGATGGCCTTATCCGCTGCGACGACGCCCTTGAAGTAGACCTCTGGGTCGGCGAGATCGACGCGAACCAGGGCTCCGGTGCAGATGGTCTCCCGGTTCTGCTTGTACCAGCGGATCCACCAGCCCAGCTGCTCGAACTCCTCGTCGGTGGCCTTGGTCAGATCCCACTCGATGCCGAAGTGCCCGAAGACGGCGGTCGCGGCACGGAAGTTGAGGTCGTGCCAGCGCGCGGTGGTATGCGAACGCCCCGAAGCCACGTGGCTGCCCATCAACTCCATGGGGAGCAGCTGCCCGGTCCACCACAGCATCCGCTGGCGTTCCTCGGAGTCGATGTTGTCCGAGACCCACACGCGCTCGGCGCGCTCCATCACCTCGAGATCGATGCGACCGCCACCGGAGGCGCACGACTCCCATTCCATGTGGGGGAAGCGTGCGCGCAGTTCGTCGAGCAGCCGGTAGAACGCCTTGGTCTGCTCGGAGACCGCCGGCCTGCCCGTCGGTGCGGTGCCGGAGTCGATCAGATCGCGGTTGTGGTCCCACTTGATGTAGTCGATGCGGTTGTCGGCGAACACGGCGCTCAGCTGGTCCAGCACATGCTGGTAGGCACCCGGAATCGTGAGGTTGAGCACCTGCTGCCGGCGCTGCGAGATGGGCATCCGCCCGCCGCCGGGCTGCATGACCCACTCCGGGTGGGCGCGGGCGACGTCGGAGTCGAGATTGACCATCTCGGGCTCAATCCACAGTCCAAACTGCATGCCGAGCCCGCGCACGTGCTCGATCAGCGGAGTCAGGCCGTTCGGCCACATCTCGTCGCTGACCACCCAGTCGCCCAGGCCCGCGTCGTCACTGCGACGGGCCCCGAACCAGCCGTCGTCGAGGACGAACCGCTCGACGCCCAGCGCCGCGGCGCGGTCGGCCAGGTCCGTGAGCCGATCGAGCCGGTGATCGAAGTAGACGGCCTCCCAGACGTTCAACGTCACTGGACGCGCGGTCTCGGGGTGCACCGGCAGCGCACGCAGATGGCGATGGAAGCGCGACGCCTGCTGATCGAGGCCGACGGCGTAGTTGAAGTAGACCCAGGGCGTGGCGTAGGACTGCCCCGTCGCCAGGTCGCCCTCGCCGGGCAGCAGCAGCTCGCCGCCGCCGATGACGTTGGCGCCGATGTAGTCGCGCTGAGCCTGATGGATGTGATGCCCGCTGTGCGCGGTGTGGACGCCCCACACCTCGCCGTCGCGGTAGCCGAAGCCGGCGGTGCCGAGGCTCAGCACATAGGCCGAGTTGGCGCCGGTGCGCCCGAAGCGCGACTCGCGGCGATGGGCCCCTTGGTTGAGGACGCCACGCTGAGCGGCGCGCTCGTTGCCCCAGCGTCCCCCGAAGTCCAGGATCTCGCGGGCCTCGCTGGGCACCGGCAGGCTCACCGTCAGCTCGGTGACCCGATAGGTGCTCTCGCCCAGGTTGGTCACCTGGGCCTTCGCGCGGACGAGGCCGGTGGGCAACAGCTCGACGACGAGGCTCAGGGCAAGTGCGGACGCGGGCGCTTCTGCCCGGTACTCGACGACGGCCGGCCCGGACTGCGTGAGTCCGTCGGTGACGGCCACGCCGTCGATCGTCACGCCGCTCAGACGCCAATCGGGACTCCAGTCCGCCCCATCGCGCGAACCGATCAGGCCCGGCGTGCCGGACCATCCGAATCGAGCCTCCGGAACGACGCCGAGGATCAGTCCGTGGTCGGGGCCGTTCGGCGCCTGCACCCAGCGATCCCCCTCGATCAGGGCGGTGGCCTCGTCGTCGCTCAGCGCTCCGAGATCGGCACCCCAATGGAGCACCCACGGCAGACCGCCGTCCTCCGTGACCAGCACCAGCGCAACGTCATCGGCACGCAGACAAATGCGGGTATCCATCGGCTCTTCGTTCCTCCCTCGTGGCGGCTATCGCAGGGGGCAGAAGGGCCCTTCCGCGGCCGCGGTTACACGTGTAACTACGAGCCTAGCGGAGATCGTCGGGCGCGAGATAGGCACTCGGCTCATCGACGGCGAGCAGCAGCACTTCGGTCAGGATCATCTTGGCCTCGTAGCCCTGAAACGAACGGCGATAGGAACCAACGCAGTCCCATTCGGAGATGATCGCCCAGAGGTCGGGATCATCGAGGTTCTGCACCAGATTCGCCCTGAGGTTGCCCGAACAGGTCCTCCAGAAGTCGACGACGCGGCCCGCACGTTGCTCGAAGTCAGCCCCCGGATCCCGAAATCTCGTGATGGCCAGCACGCGTCCTCCTGAATATCCCGATTGTCGGTTTGACTCCCGTCGCCGCACTATTGACAATGGTTCTCATGACTTTGCGGCGTGCCCTGGCGACCTTGCTCCTGCCCACCCTACTCGCGACGACGGCCTGCTCCGAGCAGGCCGACGACGGTCCTCGCGTGGTCGCCGCGTTCTATGCCCTGGAGTACGCCGCTACCCAGGTGGCCGGGGACCACCTCGCCGTCGAGTCGCTGACCATTCCAGGCGTGGATGCCCATGACCTGGAGCTCAGCCCGCAGCAGATCGCGTCGCTGGCCGACGCCGATCTGGTGATCTATCTGAAGGGCTTCCAGCCCGCGGTCGACGAGGCGATCACCCAGTCCGGCGCCACCAACGTGCTGGATGTCACCGAGTTCGCCCATCTCGTCCCGGCCGAGGAGCATGGCGACCACGCTCACGAAGAGGGCGAAGACGGCGACGATCACGACCACGATCACGGCGAGCTGGATCCGCATTTCTGGCTCGACCCCACCCGGGTGGCCGCCGTCGGCCAGGCGATCGCCGACAATCTGCCGGGGTCCGAGGCCGAGAAGGCCGACTTCCACGCCAATGCGGCGAACCTCGCCACCCAGATGGACCAGATCGACGGCGACTACGAGAACGGCCTAGCCCACTGCGAGCGCACCGCCTTCATCACGTCGCACAAGGCCTTCGGCTATCTCGCCGATCGCTATGGGCTCGAGGAGATCGGCATCAACGGCATCAATCCCGAGGCCGAGGCCTCTCCCGCGCGGATCGCCGACGTGCACCGCCTGGCCGCGGAACACGACGTCACCACGATCTTCTTCGAGGTTCTCGCCTCCCCTGCGCTGGCCGAATCCATCGCCGGCGACCTCGGCCTGAAGACCGGCGTGCTCGATCCCATCGAGGGCCTCTCCGACCAGTCACCGGGGAAGGACTACCCTTCGATCATGGAAGCAAACCTCGCCGCGTTGAAGGCAGCCAATGGGTGTCAGTGACCTCGGCTCGACGGTGCCGGCCGTCGAGGCCGACGACGTCTACGTCTCGCTCGACGGCATGCCCGTGCTCCGCGGGATCAGCCTCTCCGTGTATCGCGGGGAGGCCGTGGCCATTCTCGGGGGCAACGGTTCCGGGAAGACGACGCTCATCCGCTCGCTGCTCGGCCTGGTGCCGCACACCGCCGGTTCGATCCGGCTGTTCGGCACCGAGCAGTCGCAGTTCCGCGACCACTGGCGCATCGGCTATGTGCCGCAGTACTCCGCGATCGGCGTGCCGTCCGCCACAGTACGCGAGATCGTGACGGCCGGCCGCCTCGCACACACCAAGCCCTTTCTGTGGCCCACCAAGGCCGATCGGGCGAAGGTCGCCGACGCGCTGGAGCTGGTGGGCCTCTCCGACCGGGCCGGCTGGCCCTTCGGAACCCTCTCGGGTGGCCAGAAGCAGCGCGTGCTGATCGCACGAGCCCTGGCCACGGGACCGGAGCTGCTGGTGATGGACGAGCCGCTGGCCGGCGTCGACCTGCATTCGCAGACCGGGCTCGCCGCGTTGCTGCAGGGCCTCGTCGACGACGGCCTGGGCGTGCTGGCCGTACTGCACGAGCTGGGCCCCATGCGCGACGTGCTCGACCGCTCCATCACGCTCTGCGACGGCCGAGTGGTGGTCGACGAAGAGCACGGCACCGCCGATTGCGACCCCGCGCCTCCCCGACCGCACCAGATCGGGCTCGAGGATCCGATCGCGGAGGCGATCCGATGATCGACGTGCTCTCGTTGCCGTTCATGCAGCGCGCCCTGATCGCCGCGCTGCTCAGCGGGCTGATCGCGCCGGCCATCGGCGTCCACATCGTCAACCGCCGGATGAGCCTGCTCGGCGACGGGCTGGGTCACGTCGCCATCATGGGCGTCGGCCTGGCGATGCTCACCAACACCGCTCCCCTACCGATGGCCGTGCTGGTCTGCGTGGTGGGTGCGGTGGGCGTCGAGCTGTTGCGCCAGACCGGCAAGGCCTCCGGCGACCTCGCCCTGGCGATCCTGTTCTACGGCGGCCTGGCGGCCGGCGTCATGATGGCCGGCATCGCGGGTCAGGGCGCGGCCGGACTGTCGGCCTTCCTGTTCGGCTCGCTGACGTCGATCAGCACGTCGGATCTCTGGCTGATCGCGGGGCTGGCGATCGTCGTGCTCGCCCTCACCATCGGCCTGGCGCCCCGGCTGTTCGCGATCTCCGCCGACGAGGACCACGCCCGGGTGCAGGGAATCCGGGTCCGCGCGCTGAACATCCTGGTGGTGGTGCTGGCGGCGGTGACCGTGACGGTGTCCATGCGCACCGTCGGGTTGCTGCTGATCAGCGCCTTGATGGTCATCCCTGTGGCAACGGCTCAGCAGGCCTTCGTCGGATTCCGCGCCACTTTCTTCGGCGCCATGGGGATCGGCGCCGTCGCCGCGCTGACCGGCACCGTCGGATCCTTCTACCTGGACACCGCCACCGGAGCGACGATCGTGGTCGTCTCGATCCTGCTGCTCGGGTTGGCCTGGGCCTTCGGCAGGCAGCTTCGACGGGTGGATCGTTTCATCCCGTACGTGCCGGATCACGGTCACGCCGACGCCCACGTCGAGGCGCATCCCGCGCTCCAGGACGATGAGCACCAGCATCAGCGCGTCATCCAGCACGGCGACCACCTAGACTACGTGCATCACGGGCATCGCCACGCCAAGCACGGGGACCACTATGACGAGCACTGACACCAGCGCCGAGCCGCGCTCTCCGCGGCCTGCCACCAGGAAGACCTGGCAGCGGGCCGCCATTCGCGAGCAGCTGGACAGCACCCAGGAGTTCCGCACCGCCCAGCAGGTGCACGAGGCCCTGGCGAAGGACGGCGCCCGCGTCGGCCTGGCCACCGTCTATCGCGCGCTGCAGACCATGGCCGAGTCCGGCGAGGTGGACACGCTGCGCAACCACGACGGCGAGATGGTCTACCGCGCCTGTTCCACCGGCCACCATCACCACCTGGTGTGCTCCGAGTGCGGCTACGCCGTCGAGATCGCCGCCACCGTCGTCGAGAGCTGGGCCTCCGAGGTCGGAAGCCAACACGGCTTCACAAAGGTCGGCCACGAGGTGGAGCTATACGGCCTCTGCGCCAACTGCGCCTGACCCTCCGACGCTCTCCGAGCCGCAAGGACGACCAACCCAACCACGCTCTTTGAGGTGCGAGGCCGCCCGCGGCCGAGCCTCGAAAAGAGCGCGACTGTGTCTGAGGACTCGTGGTCAGGTTCCGGCGGTCACGTCCGTCGTGTTGTGAATGGGGTGCGAGGCCACCCCAACCCCCGCTCCCCGAGGCGGAACCCCACCCCACGCTCCCCGAGGCGGAACCCCACCCCACGCTCTTTGAGGTGCGAGGCCGTTCGCGGCCGAGCCTCGAAAAGACCCCACGTAAGAATCCGCAGGAACCCGGCCACCAATCCCGACGCACGGTCGCACTCTCCTCGAGGCTCCGCTGCGCTCCCCACCTCGAAGAGCGCGATGGCTTAACGCTCGAAGTACGGCAGCGAGCGCAGGGCTCGGTCGAGGTGCCAGGTGGCGTAAGCCACCACCATGCCGTCGACGCGGGCGGCCACGCCTGGCTCGGCCTGTACCGCAACCGGCCAGTCCCCCGCCAGCAACGCCCCGAGATGTTCGCGCTCCGACGAGCCCAGCTGCGCGCTGCCGGCGGTTCGGCAGTTCGGGCACACCCCGCCGCCCCCCTGCGGCGAGAACCAGCGCACGTCATAGCTCCCACAGCCCGCACACTCGCCCGTGGACACCGCATAGCCGGCGATCGCCAAGGCCCGCACCAGATACGAGTTCACCACCAGCGACGCTTCCAGACGACGCGACTGCAGCGCCAGCAATGCTCCCAGCAGCAACCGATACTGCTGCAGCGCGGGCGTATGCTCCTCCACCACCAGCCGGTCCGCCGTCTCGACGAGAACCTCCGCGGCGGTGAAGGCCCGGTAGTCCTCCCCCAGCCGACTGGAGTGCAGGCTCTCTACCTGGGCGATCACCTCGAGCGAGCCGCGCCCGGTGGCCAGCTGCACGTCGATGTGGTTGAACGGCTCCACCCGGCTGCCGAACTTGCTGGTGGCCCGGCGCACGCCCTTGGCGACGGCGCGGATCTTACCGTTCTCCCTGGTGAGCAGGGTGATGATCCGGTCCGCCTCGCCAAGCTGATGGGTGCGCAGCACGACGGCGTGATCGCGATAGGTGGGCACGCGAACAGTCTAAGCTCCCCCGCCCACGCGCAGGGTAGCCTGAGGCCGTGCCTCAACCACGACGTCGACCCACCCCGCATCCCAGCGGCGCCACGCCGCCGAAGATCCCGGCCAAAGCGCTGCCTCGGCACGTCGCCATCGTGATGGATGGCAACGGTCGCTGGGCCAAGCAGCGCGGGCTCAAACGCACCGAGGGACACGCCCGGGGCGAGGCGTCGCTGCTGGATGTCATCCACGGCGCGGTCGAGCTGGGCATCCCGTATCTGTCGGCCTATGCGTTCTCCACCGAGAACTGGAAGCGCTCCCCCGACGAGGTGCGCTGGCTGATGGGCTTCAATCGCGACGTGATCCACCGTCGCCGCGACGAGCTCAACGATCTGGGCGTGCGGATCCGCTGGGCCGGCCGGCGCCCACGTCTCTGGGGTTCCGTGATCAAGGAGCTCGAGGTGGCCGAGGAGATGAGCAAGCACAACGACACGCTCACCCTCCAGTTCTGCGTGAACTACGGCGGGCGGGCGGAGATCGTCGACGCGGCCCGCGAGATCGCGCGCCTGGCACAGCAGGGCAAGCTCGACCCCGAACGCCTCACCGAGGCTCGCTTCGCACGCTTCCTCGACGAGCCAGACATCCCCGACGTCGACCTGTTCCTGCGCAGTTCCGGCGAGCAGCGCACGTCCAACTTCCTGCTGTGGCAGTCGGCCTACGCCGAGTTCATCTTCCTGGACCGGCTCTGGCCCGATTTCGACCGTCGCGATCTCTGGGCCGCCGTCGAACAATACGCGACGCGCGAACGCCGCTTCGGCACCGCCTGACCACGCGACGAGCAGGGTGATACGACCCTGGCCTACACCGCCGTCAACGGCGTACTCTGCTGCCTTTTGTGCTTGCCCGCACTCCGCTACGCGAAGATGATCGGCCCTACTCCCGCCCTTCCTGAGAAGGCGACCTGCACAGTGCCGGTGCCCGTGAAGCCGGTCAAATCAACGCGCAGCGTCAAAATGACGTGAAAGGCATCGGGCTCCAGGAAGTACATCTCGTAGCCGTCCATCTTCACCTCGAGGTCATCGAAATGGAACGTGATCATGTCGTCGGTAATATCGTTCGGCAGTGACCCAAAGTCCCCATCCCAATCCCATGAGACGTCGAACGAAGCCGCTTTCGAGTCGAAGTATTGGACCACTGCCTGAACGCCGGTCAAAAGGCCCGAGGAGGTGCTCGCAGCAGCCAACGGCGCTGCAGCCGCGATCACTATTACCGGCGCCGACCAGGTGGCCGCCTTGATGACGCTACGACGACCAATACCGGACGCCGGCACATTGAAATTCTGCTCCGTAGCCATGTCTGGGGGTCTCCTCTATTCAGCATCGGGGGGAGACAAACTGGCTCTTCATACCTGCGGTGGGTCGAGGGTGAGTCCTCCGCCGATGAGGAGCATGCGTAGTCGGTAGTTCTCGCGGTTGCGGAAGCCGCGGGCGATGCGGCGGTGGAGCTCGATCAAGCCGTTGATG
>NZ_JARGDO010000026.1 GCF_029211185.1 Tessaracoccus caeni | reverse complement strand
CGAGGCATTCATCGCTTTGGCCAACGCGGTCATCGTGATCCGACGCCTCGTCCGCACCGCTTGGACAACCCACCGCTGGGACACCCGACCAACCCGACGACCATGACCTACCTGCGGAATCTCTAAGAGGTTTCGCAGGTAGGTGGTGCCGTGAGCTACGGACGTGCTGGATGGATGACATGGCAAGACGGACAACGAAACCTGCATTGGGTATGCCGGTGAGTTGGACAACGTAGCCAGGTCGCCATCCAGTGCGCCGCAGTAGGTGCCACCTACCTGCGGGATCTCTAAGACTCCGCTGCGAGCAGAACGCAGGAGCAACGATGCGTCTGCCGGTTAGACTGTTCGCGCCCATGCGTTGATGTCCCCGAAGGAGACTCCATGTCCAAGCGCCGCCAGAGCCTCAGGTTTGGCGTCGTCGCCGCGTTGTTGAGCGCACTCCTGCTGAGTGCCTGCTCCACGCCGAGCGACGAGCCGTCAGTTCCGCAGGCCTCTGTTCTGGACGTCGGAGCGACCATCGAGCCGGCAGGCATGGATCCGATCACCGTCGATGGCGCGGCAACGCCCTTCGTGCTGCTCTACAACGTCTACGAGACACTGGTGAAGCTCGACGGCGAGGGCAATATCAAGCCGTTGCTGGCCGAGGAATGGACGCGGTCGGTGGACAACCTGGTCTACACCTTCCAGCTCGACGATGCGGCGAAGTTCGCGGACGGCACGCCCGTCACCGCTGAGGCCGTAGTCGCCAGCTTCCAGCGGATTCTCGACGGTGACGCAACAGGACAGATCCTGGAGAAGTTCGCGCCGGTGAAGAGCCTGGAGGCGATCGGGAACGGCGCCGTCGAGATCACCCTGAAGCAGCCGTCCAACCGCTTCCTGTTCGACCTCACCACTCCCGCCGGCATGGTCTTCAACCCGGCGGGCATGGAGAACCTCGAGACGGTGTCCGCGGGGTCCGGTCCCTTCGTGCTGGGCGAGTGGGTGCAGGGCTCCAAGGTCGAGTTGCGGCGCAACGAGAACTATTGGGCCACCCCGGCCCGCTTCGACGTGGTCAACTTCCGCTACTACGCCGACCCCAACGCCATGAACACCGCGATGCTGTCGGGCCAGCTCGACATCATCTCGAACCTCACCGTGCCCCAGTCGCTCGGCCAGTTCACCGACGAGGACCGCTATCGCGTCCTTGAAGGCACCACCGACGGTGAGATCGTGTTGGGCTTCAACCACGAGAACGAGGCGCTCGCGAAGCCTGAGGTGCGCCAGGCCATCAACCACGCGCTGGACAAGCAGGCGATCGTCGATTCTGCGTGGGCGGGCCGTGGTGTTCTGCTCGGCTCGATGGCTTCGCCGAACGATCCGTGGTACGAGGATCTGAGCGACCGCTGGCCCTACGATCCCGATGCGGCAAAGGCACTGCTGGCTGAGGCCGGATATGAGTCTGGCCTCACGCTGCGGCTCCGCGTGCCCACCGCGCCCTACGCGACGGCGGCGGCCCGTGTCGTTTCCGCCCAGTTGGCCGAGGTGGGCATCACCGCGCAGGTCGAGGAACTCGACTTCAACCGCTGGCTCGATTTGGTGTTCACGAAGAAGGACTACGACCTGACCATGGTGGCCCACGTCGAGCCTCGCGATGCTGCCGCCTTCGTTCGCGAAGGTTATTACTGGAACTACCAGAACCCGGAGTTCGCGGATCTGCTCGCGCAAGCCGATGCTGCACCGGCAGAGGACGAGGCCAAGATCATGGCCGAGGCGGTCCGGATGCTGGCCGACGACGCCGCCGCAGCGTGGCTGTGGCTGCTGCCGAACCTCGTGATCACGACCACCGACATCGTGGGAGTCAACCAGGATCAGCGCTCACTGTCCTTCGACCTCACCAATATTGCTTCGAGGAGCTGACAACCCGAGCAGGAATGCTGAATCATGCGCCGGATAGCCGTCCGCGTCGCGATCCGCGTCGCGTGGTTGGCAGCGAGTCTCCTCGTAGCGTCGCTGCTCATCTTCTGGGTGACCAATGCGCTTCCCGGCGACATCGCCCAGCTTCTCCTTGGCACCAACGCCACCCCGGGTGAGGTAGAGGCGCTCCGCGAGACGTTGGGTCTCAACCGGCCGTTCTTCGTGCGCTACCGCGAGTGGTTGGGTGGAGTGCTGGTGGGCGATTTCGGCACGTCGATGATCACGCATCAGGCCGTGGGCCCCGTGATTGCCAGCACGATCGGGGTCTCGTTCTGGCTCATCACCTTCGGCATGGCTGTCGCCCTGCTCGTCGCGCTGCCCGTGGGTACCTATGCAGCAGTGCGGCGCAACCGCCTAGACGGCGTGATCGTGTCGGCGATCTCACAGATCGGGCTGGCGGTGCCGGCGTTCTGGGCGGGCATCCTGCTGGTGCTCCTGTTCGCGGTACGGCTGCGCTGGCTCCCCGCCGGGGGCTACGAGCCCGCGTCGGTGGTGGGGATCGTCGCCTGGGCCCGATCACTCGTGCTGCCGGTGCTGTCGCTGGCGCTGGTGCAGGCCTCGGTGATGTCTCGCTATGTCCGCTCCGCCGTGATCGACGTGATCCACGAGGATTACTTCCGCACCGCGCGTTCCCTCGGCTGGTCTTACCTCGGAGCGCTCCGACGGCACGGACTGCGAAACATCGCGATTTCCCTGCTCACCGTGATCGGTCTGCAATTGGCCACGTTGCTCGTCGGCGCGATCCTCATCGAGCAGGTCTTCACCCTGCCCGGTCTGGGGCGGCAGCTGCTGATCGCCGTCTCTGGGCGTGATCTCGTCGTCGTGCAAGGCATCGTTCTGGTGCTGGTGTGGGCGGTGCTCGTCATCAACTTCCTGGTGGACCTCGCCTATCAAGTGATCGACCCTCGCCTTCGACGTGCGCGGGAGGCATCGTGAAGAACGGATCCCTTGCCCTCGGCGCCACCCTGATCGGCACCGTCGTGCTGCTGGCCGTCGTGTCCCTGTTCTGGACGCCCTTCGATCCGACGGCGATCTCCGGCGACCTGGCCGCCTCGCCCGGCTGGCCGCACGTGCTGGGTACCGACGGTTTCGGCAGCGACGTGGCGTCGCGCCTGATGATCGGCGCCCGGATGTGCCTGCTGGTGGGCATCGTGTCGGTCACAGGCGCGGCCATCGTCGGGGTTCCGGTCGGCATCTTCGCCGGCATGACGTCGGGCTGGGTCTCGGAGATCCCGGCCCGGCTGAGCGACATCCTCTACGGCTTTCCCGCGCTGCTGCTCGCGATCCTGTTCGCGGCTGCATTCGGTGGCTCCACCTGGACGGCGATGCTGGCCATCGGCGTCTCGACGGTGCCGGCCTTCGTGCGCATGGCCCGTGCGGGCACGTTGCAGGTGATGAGCCAGACCTACGTCGAGGCGGCCCGGGTGAGCGGCATCTCGTACGTGCAGATCGCCTGGCGCCACGTGCTGCCCAACATCGCGCCGCTGATGGGTGTGCAGGCCTCCGTCAGCTTTGGCATCGCCATCCTCGCCGAGGCCGGCCTGTCCTATCTGGGCCTAGGCAGCGGCCAGGACACCCCGACGTGGGGTCGGATGCTGCGCGACGCGCAGGACTACATCTTCTCCGACCCGCTGCTTGCCCTCTGGCCCGGCCTGGCCATCGCGGTGGCCACGCTGGGCTTCAACGTGCTGGGCGACGGGCTGCGCGACCACCTCGACCCCAAGCAACGGGAGCTGACGTGAACCGGCTTGAGATCAGCGACTTCGGCGTCGCCTTCAACGGGAGGCCGGCCGTGCGGGGGATCAGCCTCAGCCTCGGCCCGACGGATCGGCTGGGCATCATCGGCCAGTCGGGGTCCGGCAAATCGGTCACCGCGCTCGCGATCATGGGCCTGCTGCCCTCGCACGCCCAGCTGACCGGAAGCATCCGTCTCGACGGCAAGGAACTCCTCGGCCTGCCCGAGCGGGAGTATCGCGCGCTGCGCGGCTCGTCGGTCTCGATGATCTTCCAAGAACCGATGACGGCCCTCGACCCCACCATGAAGGTGGGCCGCCAGATCGGCGAGGTGCTCGCCCTGCACCAAGGCGAGCGGCGCGGCCAGATCCGCGACGACGTGCTCGCGTGGCTGGAACGCGTCGGCATCGGCGACCCGCTGCGCGTGTCGGGGAGCTACCCGCACCAGCTGTCGGGCGGCCAGCGGCAGCGCGTGCTGGTGGCGATGGCGCTGGCCAACGAGCCGGGTCTGGTGCTCTGCGACGAGCCCACCACCGCGCTCGACGTGCTGGTGCAGAAGCAGATCCTCGCCTTGCTCGACGAGCAGCTGCGCGACCGCGCGGCGATCTTCGTCTCGCACGACCTGGCCGTCGTGCGCGAGGTGTGCTCGCAGGTGGCCGTGATGCTGGACGGACGCATCGTCGAGCAAGGCCCCATCGAGCAGCTGATCGGCAACCCGCAGCATCCGTACACCAAGGGCCTGATCGCCTCGGCGCGGATCGACGCGGTGGCACCTGGCGAGCGGCTGCCCAGCGTGCAGGACTACTACCGGATGGACGATCCCCGATGACGGCGCTGGTCGAGGTGCGCGACGCCGAGGTGACCTATCACCGCGGCGGACGGAAGTTCGTCGCCTTATCCGGCGCGTCGCTGGCGATCGAGCCGGGGGAGCGGGTCGGCATCGTCGGCGGCTCCGGTTCCGGCAAGACGACGATCGCCCGCCTGATGCTCGGTCTCATCCGACCCACCGTGGGCGACGTGCTGTTCCGCGGCAGATCGATCGTCGGGGTGTCGGAACGCGGTCTCGGCGAGCTGCGCTCGTCGGCGTCGCTGGTGTTCCAGGATCCCAACTCTTCGCTGAACCCCCGGATGCGAGTGGGGGACATCATCACGGAGCCACTCCGCACCCGCTGGCATAGCGGCCGTGGCGGTCCCGAAGTGGTCAGCGCCGCCTTGCAGGGCGTGGGCCTGGATCCCGAGCACGCGCGTCGATTCCCGCACCAGCTCTCCGGTGGCCAGCGGCAGCGCGTGGCCATCGCGCGTGCCTTGATCAGCGACCCCAGCCTGCTCGTGGCCGACGAGCCGGTCAGCGCCCTGGACGTGTCCGTGCGCGCCCAGGTGCTGAACCTGCTGACCCGCACGGTCGCCGAGCGCGAGCTGGCGCTGGTGCTGATCAGCCACGACCTCGCCATCGTGCGCCATCAGTGCCAGCGAGTCGTCGTCGTCGAGGCCGGCCGCATCGTCGAACATGGCGCGGTCAACGACGTCTTCCGCCGACCGCAGCACCCCTACACCCAGGCCCTCCTGGAGGCGACACTCTCGCTGTGAGCGGAGTGTGCCGGCCGGCGTAGAACGCTCGGCCTCGTCGCTACGCAGTGGCAGCCGTGCCAGGAAGTGCGACCAGCTCAATTTCTGTGACAGCGTCACCAGAATCTGCGCCCCGTACTTTGCCTGGGATCCGAGTACCTCGGAGTCGCTGATCGAACGGCCCGTTTGGGGGCCTTGCGCGCTACCTGCGTAGTATTCGGCTGGTGAAGGCACTGCTACTCGAGAACATCCATTCCGACGCCACACGCGTGCTGAACCAGCGCGGCTTTCAGGTCGAGAACCGCGCGACCGCGCTGACAGAGGACGACCTGATCAAGGCCCTCGACGGCGTCGACTACCTCGGCATCCGCTCCCGTACCCAGGTCACGGCTCGCGTGATCGAGGCCGCACCCCACCTCAGGGCCGTCGGCGCCTTCTGCATCGGCACCAACCAGATCGCCCTCGACGCCGCAGCCGCCGCGGGCATCCCCGTCTTCAACGCGCCCTACTCCAACACCCGCTCCGTGGTGGAGCTCGCGATCGCCGAGATCATCGCCCTGGCCCGCCACCTCACCGACCGCAACAAGCAGGTGCACGAGGGGTTCTGGGACAAGTCGGCGGTGGGCTCGCATGAGATCCGCGGTCGGACGCTGGGCATCGTCGGCTATGGCAACATCGGCTCGCAGCTCTCGGTGCTTGCGGAGGCCCTGGGCATGCGGGTGCTGTTCTACGACATGGTCGACCGCCTGGCGCTCGGCAACGCGCGCCGCGTCGACACCCTGGAGGAACTGCTCGGCGAGGCTGAGACCATCTCGTTGCACGTCGACGGCCGCCCTGAGAACGAGCACATGTTCGGCGCCAAGCAGTTCGCCCAGATGCGTCCGCGTTCGCTGTTCCTCAACCTGTGTCGCGGCCACGTCGTCGACCTGGAGGCGCTCTACACCAACCTGGAGAACGGGCACCTCGCCGGCGCGGCTGTCGACGTGTTCCCGTCGGAGCCCAAGTCGAAGGACGAGCGCTTTGTCTCCAAGCTGCAGGGCATGAACAATGTGATCCTGACCCCGCACATCGGCGGCTCCACTCAGGAGGCCCAGGTGTCGATCGGGCGCTTCGTCGCCGGCAAGTTCGCCGACTTCGAGCAATACGGCTCCACCTCCATGGCGGTGAACCTGCCCGAGGTGGGCGCCGGCCGCGTGGCGCAGCAGCGCATCGTGCACCTGCACAAGAACGTGCCCGGCGTGATGGCTCGCCTCAACGCCCTGCTGGCCGAGCACAACATGAACATCGGCTCACAGACCCTGTCCACCCGGGGCGAGATCGGCTACGCGGTCACCGACGTCTCCGGTGGCGACGCCTACGACGGCCTGCTGGCGGACTTGGAGAAGCTCGACGAGACCATCCGTGTTCGCGTCCTCTGACCTGACTTAGGTCACGGAGTCGGGATTTTGTTGGTGGCATGCTTCTGGTTAGGGGTTTTGCCTGGCATGTCGCATGATTTTGTGCACTAATCGGGGTCGTAGGGTGGGGTTGTGTCTCCTCATGTGCGTGTTGTGAAGACCGCGTCGGGGGCGTGGGCGGTGCAGATCGTGTACTCGAACCGGAGCGGGAAGCGGGATCTGGAGCACATCGGCTCGGCGCACTCGGACGCGGAGCTAGAGGTGTTGAAGGCCGCCGCTCGGCAGCGTCTCGCGGCTGGCCAGCCGCAACTCGATCTCGGGCTTGAGTCTGAGCCGGGCTCGGGTGGGGCATTGCCGATCACCTCGACCAGGATGGGGGGCCGTTACTGGATGCACTCGCCCGCGTTTATGAGGAACTCGGGTTCGGGTTCGCCACCGGTGGGGATGAGGTGTTCCGGGCGTTGGTGATCGCGCGGTTGATCGAGCCGACCAGCAAGCTTGATTCAATCCGGGTGCTCGACGAGGCCGGTCTTCCCGCGCCGTCGTATCGGACGATCACCCGAGCCCTGCCTCGGTATGCGGACGACACGTTCCGCGCGAAGATCACTTCGGCCTGTGCTCAGCGAGCACGGCTGGGATCGGCAGCATTGGTGCTCTACGACGCCTCGACGCTCTACTTCGAAACAGCCGAGGGGGACGGGTTCCGTGAGCCCGGGTACTCGAAAGAGCGGCGTCTGGAACCGCAGATCACGATCGGTTTGCTTACCGACACCACCGGGTTCCCGTTGCAACTGCACGCGTTCGAGGGCAACAAAGCCGAGACGAAACGATGCTGCCCGTGATCGAGCAGTTCCGCAAGATTCATCCCGTTGCCGATGTGACGGTCGTCGCTGATGCGGGAATGCTCTCCCACGACAATCGCACCAAACTCGTTGATGCCGGGTTGTCGTACATCATCGGGCAGAAAGTGCCCGAGATGCCCTATGTCGTCCAGAAATGGAAGGACGACCATCCCGACACCCCGATCGCTGATGGCCAAATCTTCTTCACCCGGACCTGGACCGGCCCTGCCGGGGCACGGCGGGAAGCGCGGATCTACTACCAGTACCAGGCCGGGCGGGCACGGCGGAGCTTGCACGGCATAGATGAACAGGTCCGCAAGGCCGAGACCATCGCCGCCGGCCGTGCGCAGGTCAAACGCAACCGGTTCCTGACCCTCACCGATGAGCGCCGTGAAGTGAACCGCGACCTCGAGCAGAAAGCCCGGGCCCTAGCCGGTTTCAAGGGCTACATCACCAACCTGCTGCCCGACGCTGCGGACGCGGAGTTCGTGATCGGTGCCTACCATCAGCTCTGGCACGTTGAGAAGAGCTTCCGGATGTCCAAGCACGACCTCGCTGCCCGGCCTATCTACCACCGGCTGCGTGACTCGATCGACGCTCACCTGACCATCGTGTTCGCAGCCCTCGCGATCGCCCGCCACATCGAAACAGCTACGGGGTGGTCACTGAAGAAGTTCGTCACGACCACACGCCGCTACCGACAGATCACGATCAAAGCAGGCGGACACGAAATCACCGCCGCCGACCCCATTCCCAACCACCTCGCCACCGCAATCAGAACCATCCACGATGGACACTAAACTGACCTAAGTCAGGTCTCCGGCGGCGACGCCGACGAGGGGCTGCGGGCCGATCTGGAGAAGCTCGACGAGACCATCCGCGTTCGCGTCCTCTGAGGGCAGGCCCGCCGGCTTAGTGAGGTTGATTCCGTCACCGGTCTGAGGCTAGCGAGGTCGAGAACGTCACCGATCGCCCCCATGTGGCAGTAGCCAGGTTCTGCGCGTCAGCATGCTGACGTACAGAACCTGGCCGAACCCAGATCGCCGAGTGACTAAACGAAATCAACCTGGTTAACCGATGTGGTCACAAGGACGGTGAAGGTATTTCTCGAGGAAAAGCTGGGGGCTCATTCGCTAGCGCTCAGACCAGGCTCTGGCTAGGCCGAACTCAGCCAAACTCCGATTACTGAGAGCAGTCCCCAAGCCGCTATCGTGAGTGATACACGGTGCCACCGCAATTGGATGCCGCTGGCTACCGCGAGCGCGACACCAAGAAGCGCGGTGCGGAGAAGCGAGGTTTCCCACGTCTCGACCTGGCCAAACATCACAAGGCCAAAAGGGGCGATGGTCCAATGCTCGGTGATGGCGATAGCGAAGGAGCCCACGATGGCGGACGCCGGGATGCCAAGATAAGTGGAAAGTGGTCTTATGAGCAGAACGACAATTCCAATCCGTGCAATCTGGAGCATGAGGCCGATAGTGATGAAAAACGCTAGGTGCCAAGGGGTCAGAAATTGCGGTGCAATTGGTAGTGGCTGAAGTTCGTGCCGCGCTGAAATCGTGGCGCACAGAATGCCGAGAATGCTCAGTATCAGTATTGATACATGTGGTTGAATAGCCGGCAAATATCTGCCCTTGGGTCCTGGGGGTCGCGGTAGTTTCGGCTGTCGATGTGTCGACAAGACCACTACTGCTGTGACGAGAAGTGCGGCAAGTGCTCTGCCTATGTTCCAGTCAAAAAACCACGAGTCGGATGGTCCAAATTGTGCCAAAACGGGAATAGTTGCGGCCAAGCATGCAGCGCATGCAATAATAAAGTCCGCGAGTTTCAGGTCCGCAGATGCTCCACGGATAAGATCTGGTATGGCTTGAAGTGCTCCAGCTGAAAAGAAGCCTATTAGGATCGTCAAGAAGATCGTGAAAAACTCGGCATCACTTCGTTCCTTTGGTGACGTGTATCTTAGCGATGGAGGTGTGTTGTAGCTGAGGTTCTGGTGCCACTCCAGCTGTATTAGTCCGCCTTGGTCAGAAATGGAGTCGGGTTCTGGGTAGATCGACTCGACATCGGATAGTGAACCCGGTGCCAGGAAGCGGTAGGAAATGAGTGGTTGCGGGTCCGGTGTGTCAAAGACGTGAAAACTCGGAAAGAGTACAGAATGGACGCCCGCTCCACTCTCGTGGCCGAATCCGCTCCAACCGCACTCTGCGTTAAACGTGCGTGAACTTAGCGCGCCATGGGATTCGGGCCAGCACGTTGAGTTTGTGGAGCCATAGTCTCGAGAAATATTCGAAACCGATTCGGCGTGGGCGTTGGTAGTCAGGCTCCATGTGTGTGGGCTGCCGCCTCGAACATCAATGGTTACAGAAACGGTGTCGTCTTTGACGGCTCTGAGGCCTATTGTTATCGCGGCGGGGCTTGTGTGGGGGGCCAGTATATTTGGTATCAGGGCAAGGACTGTAAACAGAGTTCCCACCAAACAAACTGTCGCAGAAAATCGCTGGAAGCGATGAACTCGGAGTTCAGTGGATCTGGTCGCTGCATCTGCTTGCGCCACCGCTGAGATTTGATTCAGACTGGTACGTTCTTGTTCTGTCATGCACGATCTCTGCCCCGCCTGTGCGAGTGCGGCGGCTGCTTGAAGTTCAGAGAGTGAAGCGGGGTCAAGGTCTCGTAGCCTCCGAGCAAGGTCATTACGCCAGTCATGCTGCGGAAAGACCGCCCGTAGTAGGCGACTAATTACGGGCTCCGAATTCTGGGTCAGGCCAAAGCTGGAGAGTACTGACTGCCGTGAATGATCCGGCAGTTCGTCGAGTATGAGCAGAATACGCGTAGTTTGAGCGTTTCGCTTTGCGTCGGTTTCTCTGGGCACGCAGTCATCCTAGTAGGAACCTCTGCGCTGCTATAGCGACCAGGTGATCCAACTTGCACACCTAGGTCATTCGCGTGCTAGATGATTTATCTAGCCTCAGGGTAGGCATGCTTGGCTCCTGGTGTTGTCGCAGCCTTAAGGAGGAGACCCACTCGCAGGCTCCTGCGGATCTGGTGCCGACTATTTGGCACCACATCAGGCTGTCGATGTGGCCAGTACAGGGGCTAGGAACGCCCACCCAATGAGCTCGGTGACCTGCCAAGGTCTACCGCAGGTAGCTGAGCACCGGGTCGTGGAGGAGGCCGTTGGTGGCAACGGCGCCCTGGCCCCACGGGCCGTCCTCGCCCTCGAGGCTGGTGAACCGGCCTCCGGCCTCGCGCACGATGATGTCGAGCGCGGCCATGTCGTAGAGCTGGAGCTCGGGCTCGCAGGCGATGTCGACGCAGCCCTCGGCCACCAGCATGTAGCTCCAGAAGTCGCCGTACGCGCGGGTCCGCCAGCAGGTGCGCATGAGGTCGACGAAGCCCTGACCACGGCCGGAATCGACCCACTCGGAGATCTCCGAGTACGACAGCGACGCGTCGGGGATCTCCTCCACCCGGCTCACGCTGAGCTCGGTGGCGTTGAGGATGCTGCGACCGGTGTAGGCGCCGCCGCCCAGGCTGGCCCACCAGCGGCGGCCGAGCGCGGGGGCGGAGACCACGGAGGCGACGATCTGATGGTCGACCTCCAGCGCGATCAAGGTGGCCCATACCGGCACGCCGCGCAGATAGTTCTTGGTGCCGTCGATGGGATCGATGATCCAGCGACGGTTGGACTCGCCGCTGTCGGCGAACTCCTCGCCCTTGACGGCGTCGCGGGGCCGGGTGCGCGAAAGCGTGCGTCGCAGCGACTCCTCGACGGCGGTATCCGCCTCTGTCACGGGGGTGTTGTCGGGCTTCGAGCTGAACCGCAGATCCTGAGCCTTGAACCTGTTCATCGACAACGAGTCGGCGTCATCCGCCATGAGATGGGCCAAGCGGAGATCGTCGGTCAGATCCTTGGAAACAGCCATGGTCGAAGACTATCTGAACCGCGACCGCTGTCAGGCGAAGGCGCGCTCCATGCGGCGGAAGGAAGCCAGCCGTTCGACGGGCAGCCGGCCGTCCTCGACGGCTGCGTCGAGTTCGCAGTCGATGGCCGACGAGTCGTGGGGGCAGCCGCGCGGGCAGTCCTCGGCGATCTCGGCCATGTCGGGGAAGGCCCCGATGATCGACTCGGTGCGCACGTGGCTGATGCCGAAGGAGCGTACGCCCGGCGTGTCGATGATCCAGCCGTCGATCGGCAGTTCGATGGCTAGGGCCGACGTCGACGTGTGCCGCCCCTTGCCCGTCACCTCGGAGACCTCGCCGGTGGCGCGGTTGGCGTCGGGCACCAGGCGATTGACCAGCGTCGACTTCCCCACCCCGGAATGCCCGATGAAGACGGTGGTGTGCCCGGTGAGCAGGCCTTCGATCTCGGCGAGGTCCGCCTCAGGCTGGGTGACGACGATCGGCACGCCCAGCGGCTCGTACGCGGCCACCAGTTCGTCGGCCGACGCCAGGTCGGCCTTGGTGAGGCACAGCACGGGATCGATCCGGGCGTCGTAGGCGGCCACCAGGATCCGGTCGATCATGCCCATCCGCGGTGGCGGATCGGCCAGAGCTGTGACGATCATCAGCTGGTCGGCATTGGCGACGATGGGCCGCTCGAAGGTGTCCGCGTCGTCGGCGGAGCGGCGCAGCCAGGTTCTGCGGGGCTCCACCTCGACGATGCGCGCGAGCGTTCCCTCGTCGCCGGAGACGTCGCCGTCGAGGCGGATCAGATCGCCGACGATGACCCCGCCCTTGCGGGGAATGAGCCGGCCGCGCACGGCGGTGACCAGACGCTCGTCCACCTGGCAGCGGTAGCGTCCGCGGTCCACCGCCACCACTCGGCCGAGCGGGGCCTTGGAATAGTCGGGGCGCTGCTTGGTGCGGGGCTTGGAGCGTCGCTTGGGGCGGTCGAACCCGGAATGGTCGTCTTCACGGAGGCTGCGCGAGGCGCTCATCCGATCAATCCCCGCCAGACGGCCTCGAAGTCGGGCATCGTCTTGCTGACGCAGCCCAGATCGGTCACCGAGATGCCCGGCACCAGCAGGGCCAGCAGCGCGGCGAAGTGGACCATCCGGTGGTCGGCGTAGGTCTCCAAGAGCGCCCCTCGCAGCTCCGCGGGGGCACAGCCCTCGATCCAGAGCCCGTCTGCGGTCTCATCGGCAGCGACCCCGACCCGGCGCAGCTCGGTGACCAGCGCGGCGAGCCGATCGGTCTCGTGCCCGCGGATGTGCGCGACGCCGGAGATGACGGTGCGCCCGTCTGCAAAAGCGCCAAGGGCCGCGATCACAGGGGTCAACTCGGAGGCGGCGTGCAGGTCGACGTCGATGGCGGTCAGGCGGCCATTCCCTGTGACGGTGACCGAGCCGTTGTTTCGCGTCACCCGCGCGCCGAAGCGCTCCACGATGTCCAGGAACAAGGCCCCTGGTTGGACGGTGCGGTCGGGCCATCCCGGCACCCCGACGCTGCCCCCGGTGAGGGCGGCCGCGGCCAGGAACACCGAGGCGTTTGTGAGATCGGGCTCCACGCGGCAGTCCCTTGCCGCGATCGGGCCAGGGGCGACGTGCCACTCGCGTTCCGATGGCTGGCTGATCTCCACCCCGCGATCGCGCAGCATCTCCACCGTCATCGCGATGTGGGGGAGCGAGGGGAGCGAGTCGCCGGTGTGGCTCAGTCGCAACCCACGAGGCAGCCGGCAGGCCGCCAGCAGCGGACCGGAGATGAACTGGCTGGAGGCCGACGCGTCGATGGCGGCGACGTCGCCCAACTCCGGTCCGGGCGTCATGGTGAAGGGCAACCGGTCCGCGGTGCACTCGGCGCCCACCTGGCACAGCGCGTCGATGATCGGGGCCATCGGACGCTGGCTGGCATGCGCGTCGCCGAAGAACTCGGTGGGGCCGTCAGCCAGCAGCGCGACGGGAGGAAGGAAACGCATCACGGTGCCGGCCAGCCCGCAGTCCACGCGAGCTCCGCCACGGAACTGCGACGGCGGTCGCACGGACAAAGCGTCGCCGTCGTCGACGATCTCGACGCCCAGTTGGCGCAGGGCGTCGACCATCAGCCGGCTGTCGCGAGAGTCGAGCGCACCGACGATCTGCGACGGCCCGTCGGCGAGGGCGGCCAACACCAGGGCGCGGTTGGTCTCGGACTTCGATCCGGGAACGGCGACCGACCCGATGACCGGGCCGGGGCTCAAGGGAAGACGATGGGCTGTCAAGACAGCGCGCTCTCCACCTGCTTGGTGACCTTCTTGGCCTGCCGCTTCGCACTGCGCGACAGAGACTGCGCCTTGCGCTGCACCTGTCGGTTGGCCTTGCGAGCCTTGCGCGACACGTCGCTGGTGATCTGGTCCACCTTGCGGTCGGCCGCCTGCGCGGCGTGCTTGGTGCGCCAGGCCAGGCTGGGCTTGCCCTCGAGATCCTGCATCGCGATCACCGACGCGCCCAGCAGCGCGCCGTCGCGCAGCAGCTCGGGCAGCGCCATCTTGATGTCCTTCGTGTCCTTGGGCAGCCCGGAAGCCAGGTCGAAGGCGGCGCTACCGGTGAGCAGCGCCGCGCCGAGTCGGCGTCCGAGGCCGGTGGCGAACATCACGCCGCCGACCAACTTGGCGGCGCCGACGACGCGCACCCAGGACTCGGGGCTGTCGGGAATGTGGGACGAATACGACGGTGGCACGACGCGCTGCAGCAGGGGGACGGCGCGCTCGGTGACGGAGGCGGCGTCGGCGGCCCTGCTCTCGGGATTGATCACCGAGGACGCGCCGTCGACGACGTAGTAGCTGGCGAACAGGCTTCGGGCAACGAATCGCGTGAGACTCATGGGCCCAACCCTACCCGTCCGCGCCGGCGCTGTCGGCAATTCCGGCGCGCGGGAATTATGGGCCTTCGGGCGGTGTTACCCCTGGCATGACCGCCCTGCTCGAAGCCGCGCCGCCCTTGCATAGGGGTGGCCTGGTGCGAAGTGCAGTGCTGGAGTCGCTATTCTTCATCGGGATGAATACCACCCAGCGCATGCCAGCCGTAACGCCTCACGATGGCGTGGCTGAGATGTGTCTGGAGGAGGATCCGCAGCCCGACTTCGAGACGGAGGCGTTGAGCCACCTCGACCGCCTGTACGCGGCGGCGCTGCGGATGACCAGAAACGCGGCCGACGCCGAGGACATCGTCCAGGACACCTACGCCAAGGCGTTCGCGGCGGAGGACTCCTTCACCCCCGGCACCAATCTGCGGGCGTGGCTGTATCGGATCCTCACCAATACCTTCATCAACTCCTACCGCAAGGCTCAGCGGTCGCCGCAGCTCAGCGGCGACGAGGACGTCACCGATTGGCAGCTGATGCGCGCCGCGTCGCACGACTCCGCGGGCTTGCGGTCGGCCGAGATGGAGGCACTGGACCAGACGCCCGACGCCGCCGTGGCGGAGGCGCTGGCGCAGCTGTCGCCCCCCTTCCGGATTGCGGTGCTGCTGAGCGACGTCGAGGGCTTCTCCTACAAGGAGATCGCCGAGATCATGGAGACCCCGCTGGGTACTGTGATGAGCCGGATCAACCGAGGACGCGCGCAGCTGCGAAGACTCTTGGCCGACTACGCGCACACACAAGGCATCGGACGAGCAAGGACGGAGGGCGGTGATGAGTGAGCCCGACATGGTCTCCCACGACCACAACGAACACGACGAGTGCGTCGAGGCCCTGCGTCGCGTGCACGCCTTCCTCCACCAAGAGCTCCTGGATGCCGACGCCGACCTGATCCGGCTGCACCTGCACGCCTGCGAGCGATGTATGGAGAACTTCGAGATCGAGTCCACGATCACGGAGATGATCCATCGCAGCCAGCCGGTGCACAAGGCCCCGTCCTCGTTGCTGGCCCGGGTGCGCAGCGTGCGTGTCAGCCGCTGAACGCTCTCAACAAGTAAAAAGCCCCCGCGGGTAAGCGGGGGCTTTAGCATGTGAAGACTCCGGGGGAGTCGCTCACTCAGGCGTTGGGGCGCTTGCCGTGGTTCGCCTTGTTCTTACGACGCGCGCGACGCTTACGTCCGGTCTTACCCATGGGGTCTCCTCGTCTCGGGTGCGAGCTTTTCTGGCACTGCGAGCACCGATTCTGCCAGACGAAGGCCGATGCGGGAAAACCGAGACCCTAGACTTGCCTCGTGGACCAGACCTGGCACAGTTGGGCGCATGGTTGGTGACGTGCAGTCCATGACGGATCGCGAGTGGCTGGACGCTTTCTTACGAGAATGGTCGATCCTCGCGGATCTGAGTTTCTCGGACCTGGTGATGTGGCTGCCCGTGGACACCTCGGGCGAACGATTCACCTGCGTCGCCCAGGTCCGTCCCGTGACCGGCCCCACGGCGTTGGAGGACGACGTGGTGGGCGACCTGATCGAGTACGAGCCCGATCATCCGGTCGTGGTGGCGTGGCTGAGTCAGCAGATCGCCGAGACCAGCGACAACCAGTTGAGCGCGGGCATCCCCGTCGACGTCTGGGCCATCCCGGTCCTGCGCAACGGCCGGCCGATCGCGGTGATCGAGCGGCACACCAACCAGATGACGGTGCGCGCCACCGGTGCGCTCGAAGAGAACTTCATGGACGCGGCCGACATCCTCACCCAGATGCTGCTCCGGGGCGAGTTCCCGCTGGTGCCGCCGTCGGATAAGGCGCTTGCCCCGCGCGTCGCCGACGGGG
Organism: Tessaracoccus caeni; assembly: GCF_029211185.1. GTDB lineage: Bacteria > Actinomycetota > Actinomycetes > Propionibacteriales > Propionibacteriaceae > Arachnia > Arachnia caeni. The sequence goes on along the minus strand of NZ_JARGDO010000026.1, from coordinate 36,222 downwards.
TGATCCGGGTGCAGCCCGACGGCACCATCTCCTACGCGAGCCCCAACGCCGTGACGGGAGCCCGCCGGTTGGGAGCCACCGGTGACCTGGAGGGTGAGAATTACCGCGACTTCATTCGCAGCCTGCGCCGCCAGGTGGACAAGGTCGGCCAGACGCTGGCCAGCGACCTCGACGGCACCGTCAGCCTCGAGTTCGACATCGAGAACAACAGCGCATCGATGCGGTTCGTGCTGCTGCCGCTGTGGCTGGAGCGATCGTCCGCGGGCATGCTCGTGCTGTGCCGCGACACCACCGACCTGCGCAAGCGCGACCGGCTGCTGGTCACCAAGGACGCCACCATCCGGGAGATTCACCACCGGGTGAAGAACAACCTGCAGACCATCGCGGCGCTGCTGCGGATGCAGGCCCGGCGCTCGCAATCGCCTGAGGCCAAGGAGACGCTGCGCGACGCGATGCGGCGCGTGTCGTCGATCGCGTTGGTGCACGAGACGCTCAGCACGGCCATCGACGAGCAGGTCGACTTCGACGCGGTGTGCGACAAGATCCTCGACATGGTCGGCGATCTGGCGGCGGCGTCGGGCACGGTGCGGGCCCGACGGGAGGGCAGCTTCGGCGTCGTGCCGGCGCATGCCACCACGTCGCTGTCCATGGTGCTGACCGAACTGTGCCAGAACGCCATCGAGCATGGTCTCAACAGTTCGTCGGGAATGGTGCTGGTGCGCCCCGAACGCGAGGAAAACCTGCTGACCGTGAGTGTGCTCGACGACGGCGACGGACTGCCGGAAGGTTTCGTGTTGGGAAATCAGACCAGCCTGGGGCTGTCGATCATCTCCGCTCTGATGAACGAGATGAGCGGAACGCTCGAGATCACCAATCGGACGGACGGGCCCGGTACGGCCGCGATCATCCGCCTGCCGCTATAGATCTGTCGCTATCGAGAAATAAAGGTGTGCCGAAGGCTCAGGCGCGCAGCCGCGAGCGGGCGGCGCGGCGCTTGATGGCGCGCCGTTCGTCTTCGCTCATGCCGCCCCAGACGCCATGATCCTGCCCCGCCTCCAAAGCCCAGGAGAGGCACCGCTCCCGAACATCGCAGCGCTGGCAGATCTTCTTTGCCTCTTCGATCTGCTGCAAAGCAGGACCGGTGTTGCCCACGGGGAAGAACAGCTCAGGGTCTTCCGTCAGGCAGGCAGCCTTATGGCGCCAATCCATCGTCGGGGCACTCCTTCAAAGGTTGGGGTAAGGGGGCATGTAGCGTCGATCCCCGAAAAAGGGGGCTCGAAGAAACATACTCGCCTCCAAGGGCGAACACAATAGTCAGTTCCCGCGCGCCGGGGTTATTCCTACGTCCAGCGCGCGCCGGACTTGCAGCCACCTCGCGGATTGGGCATGGTTCCTGGTGTGTACGCGCTTCGTCGACTGTTCGATCCGGTGTCCTTGGGCCTGACCGTGACCCTGACCGCGCTCGCGGGTTTGGCCTTCATCGGGATCGGGGTCGGATCGTTCGCGGTGGGCCAGGGCGGGTTCAGCGCGGGTGTCGGGGCGTCCCTCGCCGTCTACGGGCTGCTCGTGTGCGCTCTCGCCTGGCTGGGCGCGCGCCGAGTCGCCTGGGTGCAGGGCCTGATCATCGGCGCCGCGCTGCTGCACGCCGTCAGCGCCTTCAGCCTTCTGCAGGCAGGCGACGTCCCGCAGTCGATCGGCGCGGTCGCGGTAGGCGTGATCACCCTCGCGACCGCCGTCACCGCAGCCTTGCCGTCCACGCGGAGGGCGTTCCTAGGTCAGGAGTCGTAGGTTCGTGATCCTGTTACCCAAGGTATAGAGGTTCCGCGGAATCTCTTAGGCGAGCCGGCCGGCTCCGGGAGCGGGAACCGCGGTGAACCACTCGGGTGCGTTGTACTCGCGCTCGGCGAAGGCGGCGGCGATCGCCTGCGCGATCGTCTCGGCCGTGCCCGCCTGGCAGAGCGCGATGATGCAGCCGCCGAAGCCACCGCCGGTCATCCGGGCGCCGAGTGCGCCGGCTGACTTGGCGGTCTCCACCGCCAGGTCGACGGTGGGCACCGTGATCTCGTAGTCGTCGCGCATGGAGGCGTGAGATGCGTCCAGCAGGGGAGCGATCGCGGCCAGGTCACCGGCCTCGGCAAGCTCCAGCGCCTGGAGAACGCGCTCGTTCTCCGTGACGACGTGACGGACCCGGCGTCGCATGGTCTCGTCGGACAGCCGGCTCAGGGCATCGTCGAGGTCGGTCACGTCGCGCAGAGCGGGCACCCCGAGGACGCGGGCTGCTTCCTCGCAGGATGCGCGCCGGGCGCCGTACTCGCCGTCGACGTGGCTGTGTGGCGTCTTGGTATCGAGCACCAGCATCTCGTAGCCCTGCTCGGCCATCGGCAGCGGCACCTGCTTGGTCTCCAGCGAGCGGCAGTCGAGGAACAGCCCGGTGCCCTCCTGGCACAGGGTGCTGGCCGCCTGGTCGAGCAGGCCGGTGGGAGCGCCGACGTAGACGTTCTCCACGCGACGGGCGAGCTTCGCGCGGTCGATGCCGGCCATCTCGATGCCGAAGAGATCGCAGAGCGCGGACACCGCGGCGCACTCGATGGCTGCGGAACTCGACAGCCCGGCCCCCAGCGGCACGTCCGACGTCAGCACGAGGGTGACCCCGCCCACCTCGTGTCCGGCCTCACGCAGGGCCCACGCGACACCCGCCACATAGGCCGACCAGCCCTGCTGGCCGGGCGCGAGTTCGTCCAGCGGCAGGCGCACCTCGTCGTCGAGTTCGAGCGATGCGGCGACGAACAGGTCGTCCTCGCGCCGGCCCGCCGCGACGACGGCCTTGCGATGCAGCGCAAAGGGCAGCACGAAGCCGTCGTTGTAGTCGGTGTGCTCGCCGATCAGGTTGACGCGTCCGGGGCCGTACCACAGCCCTTCGGGCTGGGCTCCGGTGATCTCCCGGTAGCGGTCGACGGCGGCCTGGTAGTCACTCACTTGGTCCTCAGTCCTCTTCATCGTCGAGGCGCGCCAGCCAGGAGGCGAGCCGCTCGATCGGGGTCTCGAATTCGGGATTCAGGTCGACGAAGGTGCGGAAGCGATCGGCGAGCCACTCGAAGGAGACCTCCTCCTCGCCTCGCCGATCGACCAGCTCCTCCAGCCCACGGTCCGTGAAGTACATCCCGCGTCAGATCTCCAGCGCGCGATGCAGCAGGTCTTCCTCCTGCTGCTTGTGCACCTTCAGCGATCCCACCGACGGCGCCGAGGCCGCCGGGCGGGTGATCGGAACCATGTTCAGCGTGTAGCCGGGCAGGTGCCGCGCCACGTCCTCGGGCAGATGCGCGGACAGGAACGGCCAGCCGCCCTGGTTCTCCGGCTCGTCCTGGACGAAGCGGACGTCGCTGACGTGCCGATAACGACGCAGGATCGCCACCAAGGACTCGGTGGGCAGCGGGTACAGCCGCTCCAGGGCGACGATGGCCACCTGCCCGTCGAGGCCCAGGCGGTGCCGGCGCTCCACCAGATCCCAGCGGATCTTGCCCGAGCACAGCAGGATGCGAGACACCTTGGACGCGTCCTCGATCGTCGGATCGTCCAGCGCCGGGCGCCACTCGCCGGAGGTGAACTCCTCGGGCTGCGACGAGGCCGCCTTGCTGCGCAGCATCGACTTGGGCGTGATGATCACCACGGGACGGTGGTAGTTGACGTAGGCGTGCTGGCGCAGCAGGTGGAAGTGGCTGGCGGCCGTCGACGGCTGGCAGACGGCCAGCGCGTTCTCGGCGCAGAGCTGGAGCCAGCGCTCGACGCGAGCCGAGCTGTGATCCGGGCCCTGGCCTTCGAAGCCGTGGGGGAGCAGCAGCACCACGCCCGACTTCTGCGTCCACTTCGCGTTGCCGGAGGAGATGAACTCGTCGGCGATGGTCTGGGCGCCGTTGGCGAAGTCGCCGAACTGGGCCTCCCAGAGCACCAACGCATCCGGGCGCGCGACGGAGTAGCCGTACTCGAAACCGAGGGCGGCGTACTCGCTGAGCAGGGAGTCGTAGACGTCGAAGCTGGCCTGGTCGTTGGTGAGGTGCTTCAGCGGCACCCAGGCCTCGTTGGTCACCCGGTCGACGATCGCGGCGAACCGCTGCGAGAAGGTACCGCGTCGCGAATCCTGGCCGGCCAGCCGCACCGGGCGGTGCTCCATCAGCAGCGAGCCGATCGCCAGCATCTCGGCGGTCGCCCAGTCGATGGGGCCGTTCAGGATGGACTGCGCCCGGCGCTCCAGCTGCGGACGTACCTTGGGATGCACGGTGAAGTTGTCGGGGAACTCGGTGTGCACCTCGGCGATGCGCTCCATCGCTTCCTTGCTGATCTCGGTCAGGCGCTGATCGGGCTTGGTGGGGTAGTACGGCACCCGCGTGTACTCGTCGTCGCCGTTGCTGTCCTTCGCCTCGCGGACCTCGCGGAACACCGTCTCCAGACGCTCCCGGAAGCGGTTCATCACGTCCTCGGCGTCCTGCATCGAGATGTCGCCGCGGCCGATCAGCGACTCGGCGTAGATCCTGCGGATGGAGCGCTTCTGCTCGATCAGGTCGTACATCTTGGGCTGGGTGAAGCTGGGGTCGTCGCCCTCGTTGTGCCCGCGGCGGCGGTAGCAGACCAGGTCGATGACGACGTCCTTGTTGAACTGCTGCCGGTAGTCGAAGGCCAGCCGGGCGGCGCGCACGCAGGCGTCGGGGTCGTCGCCGTTGACGTGCAGCACGGGAGCGGAGATCGTCTTGGCGACATCGGTGCAGTACATCGAGGTGCGGGATTCGACCGGGGACGTGGTGAAGCCCACCTGGTTGTTGACCACGAGGTGGATGCTGCCGCCCACCTTGTAGCCGCGCAGCTGGCTCATCTGGAGGGTCTCGTAGACGACCCCTTGACCGGCGAAAGACGCGTCGCCGTGCAGCATGATGGGCAGCACGGGGAAGTCGTCGGCGCCGAGCGCGTCCTGCTTGGCGCGCGCGATGCCGGCCACCACGGGGTTGACGGCCTCGAGATGCGACGGGTTGGCGGCCACGGACGCCTTGATGCGGTCGCCGTTGGCGGCGACGAAGGTGCCCTCAGCGCCAAGGTGGTACTTCACGTCGCCGGTGGTGCCGCCGACCACGTCGACGTTGCCGTCGAACTCTTTGAACACCTGGGCGAACTTCTTGCCGACGATGTTGGTGAGCACGTTGAGCCGGCCGCGGTGCGGCATGCCGATGCACACCTCGTCGAGGGAGGCGTTGGCGGCGCGCTGGGCGATCTCGTCGAGCAGGATGATCATCGACTCGCCGCCTTCGAGGGAGAAGCGCTTCTGGCCGACGAACTTGGTCTGCAGGAAGGTCTCGAAGACCTCGGCCTCGTTCAGCTTGTCCAGGGTGTGCATGTGCTCGGCGTGGGTGAGCGGCTGGCGCGGCACCTCCATGCGGCGCTGGAACCACTCGCGCTGGCGGGGCTCCGAGATGTGCATGTATTCGACGCCGATGGTGCGGCAGTAGGAGTCCTTCAGCACCCGCAACAGCTCGCGCAGCGTCATGTAGGCGCGCTCGTGCGTGGACAGCTGGCCGACGGCGAACTCGCGGTCGAGATCCCAGATCGAGAGGTCGTGGGCCTCGAGACGCAGATCCTCGAAGGCGCGCTGCCGGTATTCCAGCGGATCGATGTCGGCGACGAGGTGACCGTAATGCCGGTAGGCGTTGACCAGCTCCAGCACGCGGGCGTACTTGCTGACGTGGTCGTTGCGGTGCGCGACGAAGTCGGGGGCCCACCGCAGCGGCTCGTAAGGGATGCGCAGCGCCTCGAACACCTCGTCGAAGAAGCCGTATTGGCCGAGCAGCAACTCGTGGATCGTCTTCAGGAAGGCGCCCGACTCCGCACCCTGGATCACGCGGTGGTCGTAGGTGGAGGTGAGCGTCGTCACCTTGGAGACGGCCAGCTCGGTGATCCGGGTGATCGACATGCCCTGGAACTCGGCCGGGTAGTCGATGTTGCCGACGCCGAGGATCATGCCCTGTCCGGTCATCAGGCGCGGCACCGAGTGGTTGGTGCCGATGCCGCCGGGGTTGGTGATCGACGCGGTGGTGCCGGCGAAGTCGGCGACGGTGAGCTGGTTGTTGCGCGCCTTGTAGACGATCGCCTCGTAGGCCGACCAGAACTGGGCGAAGTTGAGCGACTCGCAGCCCTTGATGTTGGGCACCAGCAACTGCCGGGTGCCGTCGGGCTTCGGCAGGTCGATCGCGATGCCGAGGTTTATCGCCGGGTTCTCGATGAGCGTCGGCTTCCCGTTGATCAGGTCGTAGGCGTTGTTCATCGCCGGGTGCTTCTTCAGCGCCTGCACCATCGCGAAGGCGATGATGTGGGTGAACGAGACCTTGCCGCCCTTGGAGGTGCGCAGGAAGTCGTTGATGTCGGTGCGCTGATCGATGACCAGCTTCATCGGGACGGAGCGCACCGAGGTGGCCGTGGGCACGCTCAGCGAGGTCTCCATGTTCTTCGCCGTGCGCATCGGTGCGCCGCGCAGCACCGTATAGGTGGGCTCGGCCGACGTCGGCTCAGGACGGAGCGCCGGGTTGGGAGCGTTCGCGGAAAGCCCGGCGCCGCTGCCGGGGGCCGATGGCGACTCGGCGTTGGCCTTGCGTGAGATCTCCACCTGGCCCCGCGGGGTCATGGGGGCGGAGGGGGCCGACGCCGGCGCGGGAGCTGCCTGTGGGGCGACGGTGACGGCCGGCTCGGGGGCCGCGGGAGCAGCTGCCGGGACCGACGCGGACGGAGGGGTCGAAACCGTCTCGGTCTTGGGCTCGGACGCGGTGGGGGTGGATGCCGCCTGTCCGGATGTTTCCTGGGCGAAGAAGTCGCGCCATTTCACGTCTACGGACTGAGGGTCTTGCTCGTAGGCCTCCCTCATCTCATCGATGAGCCAGGAGTTGGGTCCGAATACGTCGTTGGAATCAGAAGCAGACATAAGCAAAAGGTGGCTATGCCACGAATCCCCTCTGTGAGTGGTCGGCTCAGGCATCTACGCCCGGTTCACTTCTGAAGCTTAGCTAAAGATCTGTCCGGGAGAGAGACCGTGGCCTTCGTGGTTCGCCAGCTGAGGTAGACGCTGTGCGCCAGCAGCGCGATCAGAGCGACGTTGCGCAGGATCAGCACCGACATCTCCAGCCCGCTGCCCATCGGAATCGCCATGATGCCTTGAGCGGCCCAGGGATAGCTGAGCTGGGTGAGCGCGGCGACCGCGAGTGTGGTTGCCGCGAGCACCACGACGTGGCGGCGCAGCCGGGAATCGACTCGCGCGGTGAGCAGCGCGGCCACCGGGCCGCCGAGCCACAGGGTGTACTGCGGCGAGTAGACCTTGTTGCTCACCATGGTGGCCGCGATGACGGCGAGGATAGCGATCATGATCGCGATGTGAGCCGCGGGAGCGTCCTGCTGATAGCGCCGGATGAGCCGCCAGGAGAGCCAGGCTGCCAGGGCGACCGCGCCGGTGGTCAACACCGTCGAGACGGCGAGCATCACGTCGACCCCGGGCCCGCTCAGCTCCAGCGCGTTGTAGTCCGACATCGCGACATTCCACGACTCCTGACCGGTGTAGGTGCGCAGGAACATCAGCGGCGTCGCCGGTACCGACTCGATATGCAGGCCCCTGGCCGACTGCCACCCGAGCGGGGATGCGGTGCGAGTCCACCCGTGCGTGATCAACGACGCCACCGCGAGCGCGACGCCGACGCTGAGGAAGCCCACGAGGCGAGCTCGCCCGACGGTCGCGGTTCGGCTGAGCGGCCGTGGCGCCAGCAGCGGACCGATCAGCAGCGCAGGCCAGAGCTTGATCGCGGCGCCCAGTCCCACCAGGCCACCGGATACATGGGGGAACCGTCGGGCGCCCAGGCAGGCCCACGCCACCAGGACGCTGGTCAGCAGGTCGAACCGGTACCACATGATCGCGCCGTTGAAGAAGGTGAAAAGGATCCAGAACAGCGAGGCCCACGGCGTCGCGCGGCGGTAGAGGATCGCGGTGGTGAAGGCGTCGAGGAAGAACATGAACCCGGCGAAATAGGGGGTCCAGGTCTCCCAACCGCCGCCGATCTGGTAGATCGCCTGCAGGATCCACACCGCCGGCATCGGGTACTCGGACATCACGTCGCGATGGCCCTGCTCGAAGAGATCGAGGTAGTAGCCGTAGTACGACATGTCATTGGGCACGAAGCTGGCGCCCTCTTGGCGGACCAGCCAGACCATGATCACGCGGGTCGCGACGAACGCGACGACGAGCAGGAAAGGCACCAGAACCCCGCGCCACCATGGGCGGTCAGACGTCCGGGAAACGGACCCCGCTGTACTGGTCATGGGGCCCAAGCCTAGATCAGGATGATGGTTGGGCCCGTCGTGTTACGGATGGGGTCCGCTCCCGCCCGGCCGCCTCACGGCGCTTCGCGCGTGCTGGACGGCTTTTACGCCCACCAAACCCACTCGCGAACCCCATCCTTCACACGACTCGGTGTGTCGGATCCAGTTCGGCATGGCGCCCCCGCGAGGATTCGAACCTCGGCTCCCGCCTCCGGAGGGCGGTGCTCTATCCCCTGAGCTACGGGGGCTGGCGCCCATGACGGGCGACCTGGAAAAGGGTAGCACCATTTCGCACCGGCCCGACCCACGGCGGATAGGATCTCGGGTGTGCGGAAGGTGATGACGGTTCTCGTGGCGCTGCTGATGCTCGCGGGATGCGTCTCGCGCCCCGACCCCGACCCGGCCGTCCTAAGGCAGGCTCCGCCGCCGTGGGACGCGCCACGCGACGCGATCTCCTACATCAAGGAAGCCCGCCTTCCCGAACTGCCCCTCGACGAGGACAGCGATCCGTTCATCGTGAAGCTCACCGTCGTCTACGCCGGCACCGAGGTGGAACTGCCTCCGTACATCGGCGTGGACCGGCTGCGGGCGATCCAGGCCCCCGTGCACACTCACGAATCCACCGGCGACGTCTGGCTCGAGGGCGAGGGCAACCGCGAGATCACGCTGGGGCAGTTCTTCACCCTCTGGGGCGTCTCTTTCGACGGCGAGTGCCTGGCCGATGCCTGCGGTGGGGTCACGGTGCTGGCCGACGGCGAACCCGTCGCCGATCCGGTGAATCTGATCATGCGCGGCGTCGAACTGATCGAAGTGACGGCATAGACCGGGCGCAGGGCGGGCTGAGCGCGAACCGACTCGTTATCCAGTGCCATGATCTGGCAGGCTCTACGTCCATGACGCACACCCACATCGCCGGATCGATCCACGCGGACGCCGCCCACGCCGGGCCGCAGTGGCTGAACGTGCCCGAAGACCTCAACGAGCTGGATCCCCGGCTCTGGCCCAAGGGAACCGTCCGCGACGCTCAGGGACGCATCGTCGTCGGCGGCGTGGCTCTCGACGAGGCCGTCGCGGAGCACGGCACGCCGGCCTACTTCCTCGACGAGGCCGACTTCCGTGCCCGCGCGGCCGAGTTCCGCGACTCCTTCCCCGGCTGGGGCGTCTACTACGCGGGCAAGGCGCTGCTGACCAAGACGGTGGCGCGCTGGGTGGAGGAAGAGGGCCTGGGGCTCGACGTCACCACGATGGGGGAGATGCGGATCGCGCTCGCCGGTGGCATGCCCGCCGCGCGCCTCGGCTTCCACGGCAACAACAAGTCCGATGAGGAGATCCGTTTCGCGCTCGAACAGGGAGTGGGCCGGATCATCGTCGACTCCTTCCAGGAGATCGCCCGGATCGAGAAGGCCTGCGCCGAACTGGGCACGACGGCGCGCGCCCTGGTGCGGGTGACCACCGGCGTCGAGGCGCACACCCATGAGTACATCGCCACGGCTCACGAAGACCAGAAGTTCGGCCTGTCCATCACCGGCGGCCAGGCTCTGGCCGCGCTGGTGCGCTGCCACGGCTCGTCGTCGATCGAGCTGATGGGCATCCACAGCCACATCGGCTCGCAGATCTTCGACACCCACGGCTTCGAGGTGGCCATCCGCCGGGTGATGCGGCTGGCGCACCAGTTCCGCACCGCGACCGGCGCCGAGCTGCCCGAACTCGATCTCGGTGGCGGCTTCGGCATCGCCTACACGGAGGCGGACACCCCCGCCCGTATCGCCGACATGGCGGCGTCCTTCGAGGAGCTCATCGATCACGAATGCCGGGCCTTCGACATGACGAAGCCCCGCCTGTCCATCGAGCCCGGGCGCGCGATCTGCGGCCCCGCCGGGGTGGCCGTCTACGAGGTGGGCACCGTCAAGGTGGTCGAGCTGGAGGGCGGTCGCTCCCGGGTCTACGTCTCGGTGGACGGCGGCATGAGCGACAACATCCGTCCCGCTCTGTACGCGGCGGAGTACTCCGCCGCCCTGGCGAACCGCACGTCGGACGCCCCGCCGGTGCTGTGCCGCGTGGTGGGCAAGCATTGCGAGGGCGGCGACATCCTGATCCGTTCGGTCTTCCTGCCCGCCGACATCACGGTGGGCGACCTGATCGCCGTGCCGGGATCGGGCGCCTACGCGCGCAGCATGGCGAGTAACTACAATCAGATCCCTAAGCCTCCGGTGGTGGCGCTGCGTGACGGCGCGAGCCGGACCTTGCTGCGCCGCGAGACGTTGGACGATCTGCTGCGCTTGGACGTTGGAGAGTGAGTATGTCGGCCGAACCTCTGAAGGTGGCCCTGCTGGGCGCCGGTGTCGTGGGCTCCCAGGTGGCCCGGATCATCCTGAACCACTCGGACGAGCTGGAGCAGCGCATCGGACGACGACTTGAACTGGTCGGCGTCGGCGTGCGCACGCTCGGCAAGGACAGGCCGGAGATTCCCGCCGAGCTGCTGACCGACGACCTCGAAGGCCTGGTCGGCCGCACCGATCTGGATGTCGTGGTCGAGGTGATCGGCGGCATCGAGCCCGCCCAGAGCCTCGTCCTCACGGCGATCAACAACGGCGCCTCGGTGGTCACCGCCAACAAGGCGCTGCTCTCCGAGAAGCTGCATGTGCTGTCCCGGGCTGCCGAGGCCAACGACGTCGATCTCTACTTCGAGGCCGCCGTGGCCGGTGCCATCCCGATCATCCGTCCGCTGCGCGAGTCGCTGGTGGGCGACGACATCCAGGCCGTGATGGGCATCGTCAACGGCACCACCAACTTCATCCTCGACAAGATGGTCACGGAGAACCAGGCCTTCGGTGAGGCGCTGACCGAGGCGCAGGCGCTGGGCTATGCCGAGGCCGATCCCACGGCCGACGTCGAGGGGCACGACGCTGCCGCCAAGGCCGCGATCCTCGCGACCCTCGCTTTCCACACCGAGGTCACCCGCGACGAGGTCTTCTGCGAGGGCATCACCAAGCTCACCCCGGAGGACATCGCCGCCGCGGCGGCGATGGGCTGCACCGTGAAGCTGCTCGCGATCGCCAAGACCACCGCCGACGACCGGATCGTGGTCAAGGTGCACCCCACGATGATCGGGGAGAAGCATCCGCTGGCCTCAGTGTCCGGGGCCTTCAACGCGATCTTCGTCGACTCCCGCGAGGCCGGTCAGCTCATGTTCCTCGGCCAGGGTGCGGGCGGCGCACCCACCGCGTCGGCCGTGATGGGCGACGTGGTCACCGCGGCGCGCAACCGTGCCCGGGGAACCGTCGGTCATATCCAGGAGCCCTACGCCAGGCGCGAGATTGCGCCGGTGGGCGACGCCGAGGCCTCCTTCTACGTGAGCTTCGACGCCGTGGACCGGCCCGGCGTGCTCGCACGCTGCGCTGCGATCTTCGGCGAGCACGGGGTCTCCCTGCGCAACGTGCAGCAGAACTCTCCGCATCGCGCGGAGGGCGAGGGCTTCGCGGCTCGTCTCGGCGTCATGACGCACACCACCACCGAGACCCACATCGCGAAGGTGATCGAGGCGCTGCGCGCGGCCGACTTCGTCGACGACGAGATCCGCATGATGCGGGTCGAGGGAGCCTAAGTGACGCTGCTGCGGGTGCGGGTGCCCGCCACCACGGCCAACCTCGGCGCGGGCTTCGACTGCATCGGCGCCGCATTCGACTGGTACGACGAGCTCAGCCTCGAACTCACCGAGGACACCCGGCTGGAGGTCGTCGTCACGGGGGAGGGCGCGGGCCAGGTTCCGCTGGACGAGCGTCACCTCGTCGTGAAGAGCCTGCTGCGCGGGCTCGACGAGTGGGGTGCGGAGCGCCCAGGGATGGTGCTGCGCGCACACAACACCATCCCGCATTCCCGCGGACTGGGCTCGTCGGCGTCGGCGATCGTGGCGGGACTCGCGCTGGCATGGGGCATCGCCCATCCGGGAGCCGAGTTGGACCTGCCGGAGTTGCTACGGCTGTCGAGCGCCATCGAAGGTCATCCCGACAACGCCGGGGCCGCGGTCTACGGCGGCGCGATCCTGGCATGGCCGGATGCGCATGGTGTCCGACTGGTCGAGCTCGACGTGCACCACACGCTGTCGGCCATGGTCTGGGTGCCCGACTTCGAGTGCGGCACCGACGAGGCCCGAGCGGTGCTCCCGGCGACGGTGAGCCGGGTGGACGCGGTGAATCAGGCGATCGCGGCGGCAGCCCTGCCGCTGGCGCTCACGCGTCGCCCGGATCTGCTGTTCGATGCGACGGGCGATGTCCTGCACCAGCGCTACCGGGCCGATCTGATGCGCCCGTCGTACGACCTGATGACGCGGCTGCGCGCCATCGGCGTACCCGCCGCGATTTCCGGCGCCGGGCCGACGGTCATCGCCGTGGGCGATCGGGAGATTCTCGCGGCTGCGGCGCGGTGCGAGGCCGACGGGTTCGAGTCTCGGCAACTGGCCTTTGGCAAGGGCGTTCGTATCTTTAGGTAAACCCGGATTTACTTTCCGTACACCGTCATGACACTCTAGTTCATGTGCCCGAAATTCTTGCCGCACGGACTCAGGGATAAGCCCCGATGCTGACCACCGCAACCATTGTCGTGGTGATCGTTGTGATCACAGCCCTGATCTTCGACTACACCAACGGCTTCCACGATGCCGCCAACGCCATGGCCACCTCGGTGGCCACCGAAGCCCTCAAGCCAAAGACCGCCGTCACTCTCGCGGCGATCCTGAACGTCGTCGGTGCGTTCCTCTCCACAGAAGTCGCCAAGACGATCTCCAGCGGGATGGTCAACGATGACCTCATCACCCCCGGCATCGTCTTCGCCGGATTGTGCGCCGCGATCATCTGGAACTTGGCCACCTGGCTGTACGGGTTGCCGTCGAGCTCATCGCACGCCCTGTTCGGCGGCCTGATCGGCGCGGTTCTGGTCTCCGCCGGCCTCCAGGGCATCCACCTCCCGGTCGTGTTGTCGAAGATCATCCTGCCGGCGCTGTTTGCCCCCGTCATCGCCGGCGTGGTGTCGATGCTGGCCACCAGGCTCGCCTACTGGCTCACCGCGAAGTCCGACGGCACGCACAGCCCGTTGGCGACGCGGCTGTTCAAGTACGGGCAGCAGGTCTCGGCCTCGATGGTCGCACTGTCGCACGGCACCTCGGACGGGCAGAAGACGATGGGCGTGATCACTCTCGTGCTCGTCGCCGGCGGCTTCCAGGAGTCGGGCACGGGCCCGCAGTTCTGGGTGATTCTGACGGCAGGCCTCGCGATCGGCCTCGGCACCTATTCCGGTGGATGGCGGATCATGCGCACCATGGGCAAGGGCCTGGTGGACATCCAGGCTCCGCAGGGATTCGCCGCTGAGACCTCGGCGACGGCCGCGATCCTCGCCTCGTCCCACCTCGGCTTCGGTCTGTCCACCACGCATGTGGCCTCCGGTGCCATCCTCGGCTCCGGCATCGGCCGTCGCACCGAGGTGCGCTGGTCCACGGCTACGCGCATGCTGATCGCGTGGGGACTGACGCTGCCTGCGGCCGGCCTGGTCGGGGCGGCTTTCGCTCTCCTCACCGGCCTCGGCTTCGGAGGCGTGCTGATCGCCGCGGTGCTGCTCGCCGCCGCCGCGGGCGGCTTCATCGCGCTGTCCCACCGCAACAAGATCACGGCCGCCAACGTCAACACCTCTCGCGAGGTCACGGTTTCGGGGGCAGCGCGATGATCGACTGGGGTGCGTTGGGCCAGGTTGCGCTGGTCACCTTGTTCGGAGCGCTGGCCATCGTGGGGATCGTCTCCTTGGCCACTCGCTATCTGGAGTACGCCGCCGAAGGAAAGGGCCGCCTCTACAGCGTGGCCGGGTATGCGCTGCTGCTCGTGACGGCCGCGATCGTGTTGTTCGGGCTCTACCTCCTGATCCCCTACTTCCACCACTGACCTTATCCTCGTTCTCCGGCCCTTCCTGCCTCCGGTTCGCTGGGAGAAGCGCGGGGTGGTAGCATTGGCGACGTTCGCTTCCGAGGGTGTAAAGCAACGCCTGGAAACCGCTCGTTCCCAAGCCAGATGTGCCGCCCGGCGAACTCACCAATCTTCTGCACCTCGCGCCCCCGCATACGGACAGGGCGGGGAAACGGTGCAGCATCCTTGGATTCTAAGGAAGGAAATTCGTGGCCGATTCCGGTAACACAGACCTCAACTCCCTCAAGTTGGTGGAGTTGAAGGCCCTCGCCGCCGAGCGCGGCGTCAAGGGAATCTCCCAGATGCGCAAGGGCGATCTGGTTGCGGCCCTTTCCGGCGGGCAGCCGAAGAAGGCCTCGGCCGATGCTCCCGCCCAGACCGAGCGCCCAGTGCGGACTCCCCGGAAGCGCACCGAGCGTGTGGCCTCCGACGAAGCCGGGGCTCAGCCCGTCGCCGAGAAGCGTTCTGAGCAGAAGCCCGAGCGTGCCGCCGAGCCGGAGAACGGGTCGGCCGGCAAGGACCGACCCGCCAAGGAGCGCGGCGGCGACGAGCAGGCCGGGCGTCAGGGTCGCCGGCGCCGGGGCAGGGGCGAGCAGTCCCGCGATCGTCAGGCTCAGGAAGAGACCAACGAGGAGGTCGGCGAACTGCTGGCCGCCGCGATGGGTCAAGGCCAGACCAAGCCCGTGCCGGAGCCTGAGCTGCAGCCCAGCCTCGCCGACTACGAAGAGGCGCTCGGTGGGCGCCGCAACAGGCGTCGCCGCAACCGCGATCGCTCCAATCGGCGGCCCCGTCCCGGCGAGCGCATCGAGGTGGACACCCAGGTCAACCCCGACGACGTGCTGGCCACGATCTCGGGCATCGTCGACATCCGCGACAACTACGCCTTCGTGCGCACCACGGGCTACCTTCCCGGTCCCTCCGATGCGTACGTCTCCCTGTCGATGGTGCGCAAGATCGGCCTTCGGCGCGGCGACGTGATCACGGGCGCCGTGCGCATCCCCCGAGAGGGCGAGCGCAAGGAGAAGTTCAGCCCGCTGGTGCGGCTAGACACGGTCAACGGGGACGATCCTGAGAAGTCGAGGAACCGTCCCGAGTTCGCAAAGCTCACCCCGCTCTACCCGCAGGAACGGCTCCGCATGGAGACCGTCAACACCCAGCTGACCGGGCGCGTGATCGATCTGGTCTCGCCCATCGGCAAGGGCCAGCGCGGTCTGATCGTCTCGCCGCCCAAGGCCGGCAAGACCATGGTGATGCAGGCGATCGCCAACGCGATCGCCGCCAACAACCCCGACGTGCACCTGATGGTGGTGCTGGTGGACGAGCGTCCCGAAGAGGTCACCGACTTCCAGCGCACGGTCTCGGGCGAGGTCATCGCCTCCACCTTCGATCGCCCGGCCGAGGATCACACCATGATCTCGGAGCTGGCCATCGAGCGCGCCAAGCGTCTGGTGGAACTGGGGCACGACGTCGTGGTGCTGCTCGATGGCATCACCCGCCTGGGGCGCGCCTACAACCTTGCCGCTCCCGCGTCCGGTCGCATCCTCTCCGGCGGCGTCGACTCGGCGGCGCTCTACCCGCCCAAGAAGTTCTTCGGCGCGGCGCGCAACATCGAGAACGGCGGCTCCCTGACCATCCTGGCCACGGCGCTGATCGAGACCGGATCCAAGATGGACGAGGTGATCTTCGAGGAGTTCAAGGGCACCGGCAACATGGAGCTGAGGCTTCGTCGCGAACTCGCCGACAAGCGCATCTTCCCCGCCATCGACGTGGACGCCTCCAGCACCCGCCGCGAGGATCTGCTGCTGGGCCGCGACGAGCTCAACATCATCTGGAAGCTGCGCCGGGCGCTGTCCGGCCTCGACGACCAGGGTGCGCTCGAGACGCTGCTCAACCGCATGCGCAAGACCAACGACAACCACGAGTTCCTGCTCAGCGTGCTGAAGACCACGCCGGGCGGCAACAACTAGTTCCACCAGTTTGGCCACCCCGGGTTCGGGGTGGCAGAATGGCAGATCGTGCCGGTTCACGCACTCCAATGCGCTCGCACACGCGAGGCATGCGACCCGGTGAAAACACATCAAGGAGAAAAACTATGAAGCAGGGCATTCACCCTGAGTACGTGGAGACCACGGTCACCTGCACCTGTGGCAATTCCTTCACCACCCACAGCACCGTCAAGCGCGGCTCGATGAGCGCCGACGTCTGCGCCGAGTGCCACCCGTTCTACACCGGCAAGCAGAAGATCCTCGACACCGGCGGCCGCGTGGCTCGCTTCGAGCGTCGCTACGCCAAGAAGAAGTAGCTGAGCTTACGCCTGGGCGCTGGTTTGGCCGGATTTTCCGGCCGGGCCGGCGCCCAGGTCTTTTGTCTCGTCCGAAACGCGTCTACCCCTAAGGCACAGTGATGTTCGATAATGCCGGTCCCCTGATCGAGGAGTTCCACGAGCTGGAGGGAAAGCTCTCCGATCCCGCCGTGCTGGCCGACTTGGCGCAGTCGCGCAAGGTGGGACGGCGCTACGCGGCGCTGCGGCCCGTCGTCGAGGCGCTGCTGAACTACGAGCGGCTGAGCGGCGATCGCGCGGCGGCCGCTGAGCTGGCCGACGAGGACGAGACTTTCGCCGAGGAGCTGACGCAGCTCGACGCGCAGTTGGCCGTGCAGACCGAGAAGCTGACCCGGCTGCTCGCGCCCCGCGACCCCAACGACCTCTCCGACGCCATCGTCGAGATCAAGTCGGGGGAGGGCGGAGACGAATCCGCGTTGTTCGCCGGGGATCTGCTCAAGATGTACACGCGCTACGTGGAGCAGCTCGGCTGGAAGATCGAGGTGCTCGACGAGCAGCAGACCGATCTCGGCGGCTACAAATCGGTGACCATCATCGTCAAGGGCGGCCAGGGCGGCGAGTACGGGCCCTACGGGCGGCTCAAGTTCGAGGGCGGCGTGCACCGCGTGCAGCGAGTCCCCGTCACCGAGTCGCAGGGACGCATCCACACGTCGGCCGCCGGCGTGCTGGTGATGCCCGACGTCGAGGCCGACGAGGTGGAGATCAACGACGACGACCTGCGGATCGACGTCTACCGTTCGTCCGGACCTGGCGGCCAGGGCGTCAACACCACCGACTCCGCCGTGCGGATCACCCACCTCCCGACGGGCGTCGTGGTGAGCTGCCAGAACGAGCGCTCGCAGCTGCAGAACAAGGACTCCGCGATGCGGATGCTGCGGGCCCGGCTCACTCAGTTGGCGGAGGCCGAGGCGGCCGCGTCGGCGTCGGAGGCTCGCAAGTCCCAGGTACGCACGGTGGACCGTTCCGAGCGCATCCGCACCTACAACTTCCCCGAGAACCGGATCACCGATCACCGGATCGGGTTCAAGGCGCACAACCTGGATCAGGTGCTGACTGGAGCGCTGGATCCGCTGCTCGACGCGCTCGCCGAACAGGATCTCGCCGAGCGTCTCGCGGGGGTCGGCGCCTGATGCGTCCCTACGAGCTCACCTTCCAGCTGGCGCAACGCCTCGACGAGGCGGGCGTCGCCACCCCTGGGGTCGACGCACGCCTGCTGGTCGCGCACGCGCTCGGCTGCGACCTCACCGACATGATGATGCGCTCGGTCACCACCGACGACGAGCTGCGGCGCGCTGAGGAACTGGTCGAGCGGCGCGCGCAGGGCATCCCGGTACAGCACCTGACGGGGGTGGCCTACTTCCGCTACGAGGAGCTCGCCGTCGGACCGGGGGTGTTCGTGCCGAGGCCGGAGACGGAAGAGCTGGTCAGCTGGGCGCTGGCGACGCTGGCCATGCGTCCTGTTGGAAAGCGCCGGGTGGTCGAGCTGTGCGCGGGTTCCGGCGCGATCTCGCGCTCGATCTGCCGCGAGCTCGGCGGCGTCGAGGTGCATGCCGTCGAGAGGTCGGCGGACGCCTGGCCTTACCTGGTTCGCAATCTGGAGGGCTGCGGCGCCGAGCTGGTGCATGGCGACATGGCCGACGCCTTCCCTGAGTTGAACGGCACCGTGGATCTGGTGGTGGTCAACCCGCCGTACGTGCCGTTGGGCGAGCGAGACGCGCTGCCCGTCGAGGTGCGTGAACACGACCCGCACCTCGCGCTCTTCGGGGGCGAGGACGGATTGGACGCGGTGCGCGTGGTGCTGGACGTGGCCGACCGGCTGCTGGCGCCGTCGGGCTGGCTCGGCATCGAGCATGCCGAGTCGCAGAACGATGCGATCGTCGAGCTGCTGGCGGAGCACGGCTACCAGGAGATCCTGGATCGGCCCGATCTGACGGGACGCCCTCGCTATGTCACGGGGTGCCGTCCCGCCGTGGCATCGTCGGCCGTGGCAGGATTGACCCGTGACTGAGCACCCCACGACCTTCTCCCTCGCCGACGACGCCCAGGGCGGCTACGCCGCAGCCGCGGCGGCCGTGAGCGAAGGGCAGTGCATCGTGCTGCCCACGGACACCGTCTACGGCATCGGCGCCGACGCGTTCTCCGCGGACGCGGTGCAAGGACTGCTCGATGCCAAGCGGCGAGGCAAGGACATGCCGCCTCCCGTGCTGATCGCGGAGCGGCTGATGATGCGCGCGGTGGTCACCTCTGTTCCTGCCGCCGCCGACGAGCTGGCCAAGGCCTTCTGGCCCGGCGCGCTGACCCTGATCCTGAAGGCGCAGCCCGCCGCCCGTCTGCAGTTGGGCGAGACCCACGGCACGGTCGCGATCCGGGTGCCCGATCACGACGGCGCCCGCGAGCTGCTGCGCCGCACCGGACCGCTCGCGGTCAGCTCGGCCAACGTGTCTGGTGAGCCGCCGGCCACCAGCTGCGCCGACGCGGAGGCTCAGCTCGGCGACAGCGTCGCGGTCTATCTCGACGGGGGACAGGCAGCCGGGGGCGTGGCCTCGACGATCGTCGACTTCACCCGCTTCGAGCACGGCGAGGTGGTGCGTCTCGGGGCGCTCAGCCTGGAGCAGTTGCAAGAGGTGTCGCCCGGAGTCGTGCTTCCTGTCGAGCCCGAGCCCGAGCCCGAGTCCACCGAGAGCGAGCCGGCCGACTCCGATTCCGATCCGGCGGAGCCTGAAGCCACCGACGACGAGCCCACCGAGGTGCTGCGCGATCCCGCGTCCGAGAGGCCCGGGGACACCCCGGCCTGATGCGCGAGTACCTCCTCGTCCTGCTCGTTGCGGCGGCCGCGACGTACCTCCTGGCCGGTCTCTGTCGCGCCTTGGCGGTGCGCTCCGGCGTGCTGGCGATGCCGCGGGACAGGGACGTGCACACCGAGCCCATCCCGTACTTCGGTGGTGTCGCGATGTTCGGGGGACTGGCGGTGGCGCTCACTCTCGCCATCCAGCTGCCGTTCCTCGGCCGCTACGCGATCGTCGGGCACGACGCGATGGCCGTGGTCCTCGCGGGCCTGCTGATCACGGTGGTCGGCGTGATCGACGATCGCTACGATCTGTCGCCGCTGGTCAAGTTCGCGGGCCAAGGCCTCGCCGCCGGGGTCGCGGTGCTGCAGGGCGTGCGGATCCGGTGGATTCCGTTGCCCAACTCGATCTTCGTCCTCGACGACGCCACCAGCATCCTGCTCACCCTCGCCTTCATCGCGCTGTGCGTGAACGCGGTCAACTTCGTCGACGGCCTCGACGGGCTCGCGGCCGGTGTGATCGCGATCGGCTCCGGGGTGTTCTTCGCCTACACCTACTACCTGGCCTACGAACAGGAGCTGGTGCGCGCCACGACGGCGTCGCTGATCACCGTTGCGACCTGCGGGGTGTGCATCGGGTTCCTCCTGCACAACTTCCATCCGGCCAAGATGTTCATGGGCGATTCCGGTGCCATGCTGCTCGGCCTGCTGATGGCGATGAGCACGATCTCGTTCACCGGGCAGATCGACACCGGTGCGCTGCGGGTGGAGAAGGGCAGCGTGCTGCCGGCATGGCTGCCGATCCTCCTGCCGCTCGCCGTGATGGTGCTGCCCTTCGTGGACCTGGTGGCCGCGTGGGTGAGACGGACGCGCAAGGGACAGTTCTGGTTCGTCGCCGACAAGGACCACATCCACCACCGCCTCCTTGCGAGGGGCCACTCGCATCGCGGCGCCGTCTTCCTCATGTATGGCTGGACGGCTGTCGTCTCGGTGGGCCTGGTGGTGATCGCGTTCAGCGGCTCGGTGCTGCCCGTGATCGGCGTCGTGGTGGCCGTGATCGTCGTGCTGATCGCGACCTTGCGGCCGATCCGCCCGCACGCCGTCGACGAGAGCGACGAAGTGCTGCTGCCCGGAGCGAGTGCCAATGACTGAGAAACCCCAGAGCCAGCCGGCTCCTCGCGCCACGGTGACGGCGGCGACGGTGCGGGCACGCCAGATGATGCGCGGCGGCGTGATCGGCGGTCACCTCGTCGGTGTCACCGTGATCGGACTCGCCCTGGCGCTCGGGGGAGGCGACGCCGTTCTCACGTCGGTGCTCGGATTCGCCGCGGTGGTGATCTTCTACGCCATCGGTCAGGCCCTGGAGGTGGTCGCCTCCGAACTCGAGCCCATGCAGGGCATGGCATTGGTTCTCGTCAGCTACGCCGTCCGGGTGATCGGCATCGCCGCGGGGCTCTGGTTTCTGCTCTCGTTGGAGGCCGTCGCGCCGCGCGTGAGCGACGGATGGCTCCTGCTCTCGGTGGTGGGTACGGTGCTGGGCTGGGTCAGCGGGGTGGTGCTCGTCGCGAGCAGGCAGCGCGTGCCGGTCTACGATCACGAGTACCAACCCCCCACCTCGACGACGTGACCTCATCTGAAAAGATGGTCCAGCCAGGCGTCTGGGGGGTGAGGCAGACGCGTTTTCCTGCTAGGCTCACACCCGACATGGGCACCACACCTGAGCGGCACGATGAGGCGACGCGTAGCGGCATTGCACCTCGTTCTGAAGACGGTATGGGCGTCCTGGCCTATATCCTCGCTGGGCTGCTGTTCTATGGCGGCCTCGGTTGGGTTGGCGACCATTTCCTGAAGACCTCGTGGCTGTTGCCGGTAGGCCTCATCGTGGGCCTGATCAGCGGCATCTACCTGATCATCAAACGATACGGGAGTAACACGTGACGATCGCCCTCCTTCCGCTCGAGAGCGGCGGCTATCAGCCACCCGGCGTGACGGACTTCCACTGGAACTCGGTTCTGCCCGGCGTGCTGCCGGACTGGATGAACAAGCCTTTCTTCCAGGCCGTGATCGGCGCGCTGCTGGTCATCGTGCTCTGGTGGCTGGCCTCGCGGAAGCTGCAGATCAAGCCGTCCAAGGGACAGTTCCTCGCCGAATACGTCTACGACTTCGTGCGCAACGGCATCGCGCGCGACATCCTGCACGAGGATTACCGCAAGTTCCTGCCCTACCTGCTGGGCCTGTTCTCCTTCCTGCTGATCAACAACTGGTTCGGCGAGTTCTTCTTCTTCATGTACCCGACCTTCTCCAACGTCGGCTACGCCTACGGCCTGGCCGCTCTCAGCTGGCTGGTCTACGTAGGGGCTGGCTTCAAGAAGTTCGGCATGAAGTTCCTGAAGAACTCCCTGATCCCCGACGGCGTGCCCGGCTACCTGCTGCCGATCGTGATCCCGCTGGAGTTCCTGGCCACCTTCATCACCCGGCCCATCACGCTGGCGCTGCGTTTGTTCGCCAACCTGTTCGCCGGCCACCTCGTGGTGATGGTGTTCGTCGTGGGCGGCGGCTACCTGCTGACCTACACCGACAGCCTGTTCTACAACGTGGCGGGCGGCGTCTCGATCCTGTTCAGCCTCATCATCCTGCTGCTCGAGCTGTTCATCGGCGCCCTGCAGGCCTACATCTTCACCGTTCTCACCGCCCAATACGTGTCGACCTCGATCTCCGAGGCGCACTAACCCCCAAAATCCGACTTCGTGCTCATAGGGAAAGCACGAAGCCATCCGAAAGGAAACACACATGCTGACCCTCCTCGAAATCAACGGTTCGCTCAACATGATCGGCTACGCGATCGCCACGATCGCGCCGGCTCTGGGCGTGGCCTGGATCTTCGCTTCGGTCATCAACGGCACCGCCCGCCAGCCTGAGGCTCGTGGCGCCATGATGAGCACCGCCTTCATCGGCTTCGCCGTGGTTGAGGCACTCGCCATCATCGCCATCGCCCTCGCCTTCGTCCTCTGAGGCCCGTCATGACCCCCACCATCGGGGTGCTGCTCGAGGGCGAAAGCGGACCCCTCGGGCCCCTGGCTCCCCACCACCTCTCGGAGGTCCTCGTCGGCATCGCGCTGATGCTGGTGATCTTCCTGATCATGTGGAAGGTCGTGGTGCCCGCCTTCGAAAAGATGTACGAGGAGCGCTCGAGCAAGATCGAGGGCGGAATGCAGCGCGCGGCCGTGGCGGAAGCCAAGGCCGAGGCGATGCTGGCCGAGTACAACGATCAGATGGCTGCCGCAAGGGAAGAGGCCGCCCGGGTCCGGGAAGACGCCAAGAATCAGGGCGCCCAGATCCTGGCCGAGGCGCGGGAGACCGCGTCGAAGGAAGCCGACCGCATCCTGCTCGCCGGCCGTCAGCAGCTGGTCGCCGAGCGCGCCCAGCTGATGCTCGACCTGCAGGGCGAGATCGGTGGCCTGGCCACCACCCTCGCGGGCAAGATCGTCGGCGAGTCGCTGGAGAACGACGAGCGGGCGCTGCGCACCGTTGATCGCTTCCTCGAAGAGCTCGAGTCGGCAGGTTCGAACCGATGAGGGCGAGCGACGCGGCACTGAATGCCCTGGACGTCTTGGCCGGTTCCGTGGCAGCCGACGCGGCTGCTGCCAGCGACCTCTTCCAGGTGGCTGACCTGCTCACTGAGCAGCCGATGCTGCGTCGTTCGCTGTCTGACCCGTCGGCCACCCCGGAGCAGCGCCAAGCGCTGGCCGCGCGGCTGTTCGGCGGAAAGATCGCTCCCTCGGCCATGCAAGTGGTGGATGGCGCGGTCGGGCACCCCTGGGGCAGTCCCCTGCGGCTCGTGCGTGGCATCGAACGGCAAGGCGTCCGCCTGGCCCTGCGCACCGCGCAGGAGCAGGGACAGCTGGAGGCGGTCACGGCCGAACTGGACACGGTCGCCGACGCGGTGTTGCTGACCCCCGAGGTCAACGACATCCTTCGCGACCGAGCGGTTCCGGTGGGGGAGAAGCAGAAGCTGATTGCCTCGCTGGCCAAGAACGCGCTCCCGGCCACCCGTCAACTGCTGTCGCGTTCCGTCGACGGCGGCGCCCGCGGCTTCCAGCTGGCGGTCACGGCGTACCTCGACATGGCCGCTCAGCTCACCCGGCGCACGATCGCCAAGGTCCGCGTGGCCCGTCCGTTGGACGAGTCCCGGGTGGCCCGGCTCCAGAGTGCGCTCGAGAAGCAGGTCGGTCGCGGCGTGCTGCTGCAGATCGACGTCGACCCGGCTGTGCTCGGTGGCATGAGCGTTCAGATCGACGACGAAGTAATCGAATCCACCGTTGCCGCACGGCTCGACGACGCCCGCCGGCAGCTCACCACCTCCAATCTTCGAAAGTAGGACGTAATGGCTGAACTCACCATCAGTCCGGACGAGATCCGCTCAGCGCTGGACGAGTTCGTCCGGTCGTACCAGCCCGACGGCGCCAGCAAGACCGAGGTCGGCCGCGTGGTCACCTCGGGCGACGGCATCGCCCGCGTCGAGGGCCTGCCCTCGGTCATGGCGAACGAGCTGCTGCGCTTCGAGAACGGCACCATGGGCATCGCCCAGAACCTCGACGAGCGTGAGATCGGCGTCGTCGTCCTCGGCGACTCCGAGGGCATCGACGAGGGCTCGCTGGTGCACGGCACCGGCGACGTGCTCTCCGTTCCGGTCGGCGACGGCTACCTCGGTCGCGTCGTGGACGCGATGGGCAACCCCATCGACGGTCTCGGCGAGATCTCCAACATCGACGGCCGTCGTGCGTTGGAGATCCAGGCAGCCGGCGTGATGGATCGCCAGGAGGTGCGCGAGCCGCTGCAGACCGGCCTCAAGGCCATTGACGCCATGACCCCGATCGGCCGCGGCCAGCGTCAGCTGATCATCGGCGACCGCAAGACGGGCAAGACCGCCATTGCGATTGACACGATCATCAACCAGAAGGCCAACTGGGAGTCCGGCGACCCCAAGCAGCAGGTGCGCTGCATCTACGTCGCCGTCGGCCAGAAGGGCTCGACGGTCGCCGAGGTCAAGGGCACGCTCGAGCAGGCCGGCGCGATGGAGTACACCACCATCGTGCACGCCCCGGCGTCCGATCCGGCCGGCTACAAGTACATCGCTCCCTACTCGGGCTCGGCCATCGGCCAGCACTGGATGTACCAGGGCAAGCACGTGCTGATCGTCTTCGACGACCTCACCAAGCAGGCCGAGGCCTACCGCGCCATGTCGCTGCTGCTGCGTCGTCCTCCGGGTCGCGAGGCCTACCCCGGCGATGTGTTCTACCTCCACTCCCGCCTGCTGGAGCGCTGCGCGAAGCTGTCCGACGAGCTGGGCGGCGGCTCGATGACCGGCCTGCCGATCATCGAGACCAAGGCGAACGACGTCTCGGCCTACATCCCCACCAACGTGATCTCGATCACCGACGGCCAGATCTTCCTGCAGTCCGACCTGTTCAACGCGAACCAGCGCCCCGCCATCGACGTGGGCATCTCGGTCTCCCGTGTGGGCGGCGCCGCGCAGATCAAGGCGATGAAGGGCGTCTCGGGCTCGCTGAAGATCAACCTCGCGCAGTACCGCGACATGCAGGCCTTCGCCATGTTCGCCTCCGATCTCGACGCGGCCTCCCGTCGCCAGCTCGACCGTGGCGCGCGCCTCACCGAGCTGCTGCGCCAGGGCCAGTACGCGCCGTACGCCGTCGAGGACCAGGTGATCAGCGTGTGGGCCGGTAACGAGGGCCACTTCGACGACGTTCCCGTCGCGGACATCCTGCGTTTCGAGCAGGAGTACCTGGATCACCTGCGCCACAACGCGTCGGTTCTGCAGAACATCGCCAGCACCAAGGTGTTCGGCGACGACGACCAGGCTGCCGCGCTGAAGGCGCTCGCCGATTTCAAGCGGGTGTTCCGCACCTCGGAGGGCAAGATGCTCGTCGGGCGAGAAGAGCACCGTGCGTTGAACGACAGCGAGATTGGCCAGGAGCAGATCGTTCGCCAGAAGCGGGCGTGATCGTCGATGGCTAGCAGTCTCCGGGAGCTTCGGCAGCGTCGCAAGTCCGTTGCGGCGACGCAGAAGATCACCCGAGCGATGGAGTTGATCGCTGCGTCTCGCATCGTCAAGGCCCAGCAGGCGGCGCGTGCGGCGATGCCGTACACCACCGAGCTCGACCACGCGATGTCGGCGCTGGCGGCGTACCACGAGATCGACCACCCTCTGCTGACGGACGTCCCCAACCCCAAGCGCTCCGCGTTGCTGGTGATCACCGGCGACCGGGGCCTGGCCGGGGCCTACTCCTCGAATGCGATCAAGGCGGCGGAGCAGTTGCGCCGCACGCTGATCGACGAGGGGCAGGAAGTCGACATCTACGTCTCCGGTCAGAAGGCCGTGGCGTACTACGAGTTCCGCAACATCCCGGTCGTGCGGGCGTGGACAGGCTTCTCCGACGCTCCCACCTACGCTCACGCTCGTGAGATGGGCTCGGTGCTGATGGAGGCCTTCCTGAAGCCCACCGAGGAAGGCGGCGTGGATCAGCTCCACACCGTCGGCACGCGGTTCGTCTCGATGATCACCCAGACGCCGCTGCCGCGGCGGCTGCTGCCGATCGAGATCGTGGACGCCGACGACGTGCCGGTGGAGGGCCAGGAGCCGTCCGACGTCGAGTCGACTCCGTTCTACGCCTTCGAGCCGGATCCGAAGACGGTGCTCGACGCGCTGTTCCCGCTGTTCGTCGCCAACCGGATCTTCTTCGCGTTGCAGATGTCGGCGGCCTCCGAGCTGGCCAACCGGCAGCGGGCCATGAAGGCCGCCACCGACAACGCGCAGGAGCTGATCCAGATGCTCACGCGCCAGGAGAACCAGGCACGCCAGGCCGGTATCACCCAAGAAATCACAGAAATCGTCGGCGGCGCCTCGGCGCTGGCCGAGTCAGCCGGAAACGAGTGAGGAAGAATCACATGACTGCTACTGCTGAAGCATCGCAGGCAGCCGCCACCGGAGGCGTCGGCCGGGTCGCACGCGTCATCGGCCCCGTCGTCGACGTGGAGTTCGCGGCTGACCAGATCCCCGAGATCGGCAATGCGCTGCACGTCGAGACCGAGGTGATGGGCGAGACCCGCACCATGACCATGGAGACCGCGCTGCACGTGGGCGACAACATCGTGCGCGCCATCGCACTGAAGCCCACCGACGGCATGCGCCGCGGGGCCGAGGTGCGCGACACCGGCGCCCCCATCTCGGTGCCCGTCGGCGACGTCACCAAGGGCCACGTGTGGAACGCCACCGGCGACGTGCTGAACGTCGATCCGTCCACCATCGAGATCACCGAGCGCTGGCCGATCCACCGTTCGGCCCCGGCGTTCGATCAGCTGGAGTCCCGCACCCAGATGCTGGAGACCGGCATCAAGGTGCTCGACCTGCTGACCCCGTACGTGCAGGGCGGCAAGATCGGCCTGTTCGGCGGCGCCGGCGTGGGCAAGACGGTGCTCATCCAGGAGATGATCTACCGCATCGCGCACAACTTCGGCGGCACCTCGGTGTTCGCGGGCGTGGGTGAGCGCACCCGTGAGGGCAACGACCTCATCAACGAGATGGAGGAGGCCGGCGTTCTCAAGGACACTGCCCTCGTCTTCGGCCAGATGGACGAGCCCCCGGGCACCCGTCTTCGCGTCGCGCTGTCGGCCCTGACCATGGCGGAGTACTTCCGCGATGTGCAGAACCAGGACGTGCTGTTGTTCATCGACAACATCTTCCGGTTCACCCAGGCCGGCTCCGAGGTCTCGACGCTGCTCGGCCGCATGCCGTCGGCCGTGGGCTACCAGCCCACTCTCGCCGACGAGATGGGCCAGCTGCAGGAGCGGATCACGTCGACCCGCGGCCACTCGATCACCTCGATGCAGGCGATCTACGTGCCCGCCGACGACTACACCGACCCGGCGCCGGCCACCACCTTCGCGCACCTGGATGCCACCACGGAGCTCTCCCGTGAGATCGCCTCGCGTGGCCTCTACCCGGCCGTGGATCCGCTGAGCTCAACCTCGCGCATCCTCGATCCGCAGTACGTGGGCCAGAACCACTACGACACGGCGGTCGAGGTCAAGCAGATCCTGCAGCGCAACAAGGAGCTCCAGGACATCATCGCCATCCTCGGCGTCGACGAGCTGTCCGAAGAGGACAAGATCATCGTGAACCGGGCGCGTCGCATCCAGCAGTTCCTGTCGCAGAACACCTACATGGCGACCAAGTTCACCGGCATCGAGGGCTCGACCGTTCCGCTGGCCGATACCATCGAGTCGTTCCGCATGATCGTGCGCGGCGAGGTGGACCACATCGCCGAGCAGGCCTTCTTCAACGTGGGCAGCATGGACGACGTGATGGCCAACTGGTCGAAGATGAGCAAGGATCTCTGATCGTGGCTCGTGAACCACTTCAGGTGCAGGTCGTCGCGGCTGACCGCCGGGTGTGGTCGGGCGAGGCGGTCAACGTCATCGCCCGCACCACGGAAGGCGACATCGGCATCCTGCCCGGCCACGAGCCTCTGATGGCGGTGCTGACGCCGTCGGTGGCCGAGATCGTCGGGGCCGATGGCCGGACTCGGATCATGGCCGTCGACGGAGGCTTCATCTCCGTGGCGCAAGGCGGGGTCTCGATCATCAGCCAGGAGGTGCGACGGGCCGAGGAGATCTCGCTCGATAGCGCCGAGCGCCAGATCGCGGAGCTCGAGGTGATCCGCAACCAGGGCGCGTTGACCGACGGCCAGGAGCATCGCCTGCACATTCTCAAGGCCCAGGTACGGGCTGCGGAGCGCGCACGCGACAGCTGAGACAACGAGATTGACAGGGCGGCCCCCTCGCGGGGGCTGCCCTGACTGCATCCAGGGGAAGGGGTGAGGTGCATGCCGTGGGAGCTGACCGCAGTACTCGTGGTGCTCGCCTGTGCCTTCCTCCCTCTCGTACTGTTGTACGCCCGCCGTCGCTGGCTCACCGGCAAGGGCGGGCTTTTTGATTGCGCCATGCTGATGCGCGAGGATCTTCCCGGTGGCGGCTGGGCGCTCGGCATGGCTCGCTACTCGAACGAAGATCTGGAGTGGTACCGGTCGTTCTCGCTGTCGATGCGGCCGAAGAAGCGCTTTCGGCGAGGTGTCACCATCTACGAGAAGCGCAGGGCCCCTGAAGGGCTCGAGGTGTTCACCCTGTACGAGAACTCCAACGTGGTGATGGTGCGCGATAGCCTCACGGGGGAGCGAAGCTCGATCGCGATGGCCCAGGACTCGGCGCTGGGTTTGATGTCATGGCTGGAGTCCGCGCCCCCAGGGACGCGGTACCCGTCGTCCCCGGCTTAAGCGATCCCGCAGATCAGCCGCGCTTCTTCTTCGGGATCTCGCGGTCGGTACCGGGCACCCAGAGGATCTCGGCTTCGCTGCCGTTGGTGGCTCGCGCCATGATGAACAGCAGGTCGGACAGCCGGTTCAGATAGGTGATGGCCAGCAGATTGATGCCGCCGTCTTCCTTCGTCCCGAAGCTCTCGTAGCAGGCCCAGGCGGCGCGCTCGGCCCGGCGGGCCACGGTGCGAGCGACGTGCAGTTGCGCCCCGGCGGGCGTGCCTCCGGGAAGGATGAAAGACCGCAGCGTGGGCAGGTCCTCCTGCAGCTCGTCGCAGAATCCCTCCAAGCGGTCGATCGAGGGCTGTTCGATGCGCAGCGGTGGCCACGGCGGGTTGGGATCCAGGGGAGTGGAGAGGTCGGCGCCGACGTCGAAGAGCTCGTTGCGCACCAGAGCCAGCATCTCGAGGATCCGCTCGGGGATGCTGCCGAGGGCGACGGCTACTCCGAGCACTGAGTTGCATTCGTCGACATGACCGTAGGCCTCGACCCTGAGGTCGGTCTTGCGAGCGACGGAGTTGTCCGAGAGTCGGGTCTCGCCGGCGTCGCCGGTTCGGGTGTAGATCTTGGAGAGCGTGACCATGGCGCCAATCTACTCGCATGGTGCTCCCCGGTATTGTGTGGGCCGTGCGTGTGAAGAAGACCGTCGTTGTCACCTCTGTTCTGGCGTTGGC
The DNA here is from genome assembly GCF_029211185.1 of Tessaracoccus caeni. Classification (GTDB taxonomy): domain Bacteria; phylum Actinomycetota; class Actinomycetes; order Propionibacteriales; family Propionibacteriaceae; genus Arachnia; species Arachnia caeni. The sequence goes on along the minus strand of NZ_JARGDO010000026.1, from coordinate 6,748 downwards.
CCTGGTCGGCTGCGCGGATGCGAACCAATCCGCCCGACCGTATGGCGATCAGCCGGTAGGCACCCAGGCAGCGAGGGAGCAGTCGGTTGTAACAGCAGGTGAGTGCGCCTACCCGGCGGAGAGTGAGCCTGCTCGGCCCGTCGACCCGCCGTCGACCACCAATGTCGCCAACAAGGGTGAGGTGACGGCCACGCTGCACATGACGGCGGGCGATGTGACGCTCACGCTGGACAGGGCGCAGGCGCCGTGCACCGTCAACTCGTTCGTCTCCCTGATCGAGCAGGGCTTCTACGACGACACCGTGTGCCACCGTCTGGTGGACACCAGGATCTTTATCCTCCAGTGCGGCGATCCCACAGCCACCGGTACCGGCGGCCCGGGATACACCATCCCTGACGAGGTCACCCCGGAGCTGACCTATCCGCGAGGCACGCTGGCGATGGCGAAGCGGCAGCAGCCGAACACCGGTGGCTCGCAGTTCTTCCTGGTGTGGGACGATACCGACCTGCCGCCCGAGTACACCGTCTTCGGCGCCATCGACGACGCCGGCCTGGACGTGATCGGCGGGATCGCGGCCCAGGGCGTCGATGCGGCCGACGGCATGTCGCCGATCGCCGAGGCGAAGATCACCTCGGTGAGCCTCGGGTAGGTTTCTCCTCCCTTATACCTTGTAGTGCTAGGGTAGATTCAATGCCTAGTAGTACAAGGTAAGGAGGGTCCATGCGCATCGGCAAGGATCTCGTGGCTGCGTCGGCCACCCCGATCGTCTTGGGCGTGCTGGCTCGCGGCGAGGACTACGGATATTCGATCCTTCGGCGGATCAAGGACGCCTCGGGAGGATCGCTCGATTGGAGCGAGGGGATGGTCTATCCCTTGCTGCACCGTCTGGAGCGTCAGGGTCTGATCGAGGCTCGCTGGGGTACGTCGGAGAGCGGCCGACGCCGGAAGTACTACGCCATCACCGACGCGGGGCTCGTCGAGTTGCGGGGCCAGACCGAGGCGCTGGACGTCGTCGCCACGACCTTGAGGGGGCTGCTTCCCCAGCCCGGCGCGATCTCATTCCAACGAACCCCTCTTTCCCGCCCCATGGCGGCCGCGAAGCAGCCCGGAAGCTGAGGAGGCACCATGTTGGAGATCGACGAACTGTCGGTGCACCTGCGTCAATGGCGCGAGGCCGTGTCCGCCCGTCGCGGCATCACCGCGGACGACGTCGACGAACTGGAAGACCACCTGCTGGCCGAGTACCAGGATCTGAGAGGACGGGGTCTGTCCGCGGACGAGGCCTTTCTCGTCGCGAACCATCGGCTGGGTTCCCTCTCCGATGTCGCGTCCGAGTACCTGAACGCCCACCCCGAGCGGGCCTGGCAGCAGTTGCCTGCGGCTGCTCCGGCGACGTCCTGGCATCTGCCGGTGGCGCTGGGCCTCGGGCTGGTGGCCGGAGTCCTCGTGCGGTTGCCGCTGGAGGTCTCCCAAGTCTTCGCTGAGTCCTTCTATCTCCGTGGCGCGTCGCTGACGGTGCTGGCCTTCCTGGGTGTCTACCTGGTCGTCACCGCGTCGTCGAAGGACCGGCTCGGCCTCGGCATCCTCGCCGGGATGTTCGGAGTCGGTGCTGTGGCTGCTGCGGTCTATCCCGGCGACTGGACCACCCAGACCCTGTCCTTGACGGCCATTCACCTTCCGGTGCTGCTGCTCATCCTCACCGGCATCTGTTATCTCGGCCGGCGCTGGCGGAGCCTGGAGGCGTGGATGGACTGGGTGCGCTACCTGGGCGAGGCGTTCATTTATTACGTGCTGATCGCTCTGGGCGGTGGGGTCGTCGTTGGACTGCTGGTGGGTATCTTCACGGCGGTCGGGATCGATCTGGAGAGTGTCGCGAGTTGGATCATCCCGGTGCCGGCGGTCGGTGCCGTCCTGGTGTGCGCCTGGCTGGTGGAACGGAAGAAGTCGGCCATGGAGAACATGGCACCGGTGCTGACTGCGGTCTTCACCCCCGTGCTGACCGTGGCGCTGCTGAGCTTCCTCGTCGTTGTGGCCTTCACCGGAAGCCCGGTGAACCTCGACCGGTCGGTCCTGATCGTCTTCGACGTGCTGCTGATCGTGGTGGCCGCCATCGTCTTGTTCACCGTGTCGGCGCGTCCGCCGGAGTCGGGGCCGAGGGCGCTGGACTGGATGCAGCTCGTGTTGATCATCTCCGGGATCGCCGTCGACCTGTTGTTGCTGTGGGCGCTGTCCGGCCGGCTGTGGGAGTTCGGGGTGTCGCCGAACAAGCTGGCGGCTCTCGTGGTGAACCTGCTGCTGCTCGTGCACCTCATCGGCTCGGCGGTACATTACATCGGGGTGCTGCGCTCGAAGCCGTCGCTCCGGTTGGAGCGCTGGCAGTGCCTGGCCCTGCCGGCTTTCGCCACCTGGGCCGCGATCGTCGCCTTCGCCTTCCCTCCGCTCTTCGCCTTCCAGTAAGACGACACGCTCATTGAGGTGTGAAGGGTCCGGCGCGAGAACCTGATGACGCTCTTCGAGGTGAGGAAGGGATCGGGGAGAGGACCTGATGACGCTCTTCGAGGTGCGAGGCCGTCCGCGGCCGAGCCTCGAGGAGAGCGTGACGGTGCCTAGGGACTTGTGGTCGGGTTTCGGTGGTCCAGTCCGTCGTGTTCCGGATGGGGTCGCGGTTGCTGAGGTGCGAGCGAAGCGAGCCTCGAAGTGCCCGCCGCCGGCCGTGTTCCGGCGCTTCGCGCGGGCTCACGGCTTTTACGCCCACCACACCCACTCGCGAACCCCATCCTCCACACGACTAAGCGTTCGGCTGCCCGTGGCTCTCCTCGAGGCTACGGCTTCGGGGCTCGTTCCTCGCCCAGCGCCTCCGCACCTCGAAGAGCGTCGGGGGCGGACCTCATCCTCCACACGACTATGCGTTTGGCTGCCCGTGGCTCTCCTTGAGGCTACGGCTTTGGGGCTCGTTCCTCGCCCAGCGCCTCCGCACCTCGAAGAGCATCAGGGGTGAACCCCGTCCTCCACACCCCACCACACTCCTCGAGGTGCAACCCCCTACGCTCTTCGAGGTGCGAGGCCGCCTGCGGCCGAGCCTCGAGGAGAGCCAGCGCGAGAATCCGCAGGAACCCATCCTCCACAGGACTTGGTTGTCCGGCAGGCAACGGGGGCCGAACTTATCGCTGGCTCTGTTGGCCGCACTGTGCCATACGTACAGTGCGAGGACTATAGCCAGCCATAAATCGGTGAGGTGGGCCGCTCGCCCACGTTGCCGCTCCCACATCCGACAGACTGCCGCTGGTCCGACCGTCGTCAGTTGGTGGCTCCATCGTCTGGCTCGTCGTGCTGGCTGACCTTCTTCTCCCAGTGCTCAATCTGATGAAGAGTGTTCAGCGTAGATGGATGGTCTGGTCCGAGGATGCGGATCTGTTCGGGGAGGAGTTCGGTGAACAGACGCAGGGCTTCGGCGGTGTTGCCGCTCCGACCGATCCAGTGGGCGATGTTGTTGCGGGTGCCCAGGGTTCTGGAGTGGCCTTTGCCGTAGACGCGGATCTGGTGGGGGAGGAGTTCGGTGTACAGGCGTAGGGCTTCGGCGGTGTTGCCGTTCTGGCCGGTCCATGCGGCGATGTTGTCGTGGGTCGTCAGGGTGTCGGGATGGTCTTTGCCGTAGACGCGCATCTGGTCGAGGAGGAGCTCGGTGTACAGGCGTAGGGCTTCGCCGGGGTTGCCGCTCTGGCCGGTCAATGCGGCGATGTTGCTGCGGGTGCGCAGGGTGTCGGGATGGTCTTTGCCGTAGACGCGCATCTGGTCGAGGAGGAGCTCGGTGTTCAGGCGTAGTGCTTCGGTGGTGTTGCCGCTTCGACCGGTCAATGCGGCGATGTTGCTGCGGGTGCGCAGGGTGTCTGGGTGGTCTTTGCCGAGAACGCGGATGCGGTCGGGGAGAAGTTCAGTGTGCAGGCGTAGTGCTTCGGTGGTGTTGCCGCTTCGACCGGTCAATGCGGCGATGTTGCTGCGGGTGCCCAGGGTGTCTGGGTGGTCTTTGCCGAGGGCACGGGCCTGGTCGGGGAGGAGTTCGGTGAACAGGCGTAGTGCTTCGGTGGTGTTGCCGCTTCGACCGGTCAATGCGGCGATGTGGCTGCGAGTGGTCAGGGTATCTGGGTGGTCTTTGCCGAGGGCACGGGCCTGGTCTGGGAGGAGTTCGGTGAACAGGCGTAGTGCTTCGGTGGTGTTGCCGCTGGTTCCGGTCGAGTGGGCGATGTCGTTGCGGGTGCTCAGGGTGTAGCGGTGGGCTTTGCCGAGTACGCGGATCATGTCGGGGAGGAGCTCGTAGAGTAGGTGTCGAGCTTGGGCGATATTGCCGACTTCTTCGGTCAGGTACGCGATATTGCTGCGGGTGAGCAGAATATCGCGGTGGTCTTTGCCGTGAACGCGGATCATATCGGGGAGGAGTTCGCTGAGCAGGCGCAGCGCTTCTGTGGCGTTACCACTCTCACCGATGCAGTAAGCGATGTAGCTGCGGGTGATCAGGGTGTCGCGGTGGCCGGGGCCGATGACCGCAATCTGGTCTTGCAGCAGTGTTGTGGCGACGCGGATTGCTTCGGGGTAGGCGTGGCGGTTCGCTAGGGACCGGGCGATCTGGTCGCGGGTCATGATGCTGGATAGCGAGGCGGGCATAGGGGCGGTGCCGAGAGCGACGAGGGTGTCGATGCTGTGTTGGGTGAGGTCGTCGCGGCCGAAGGTTTGGGTGCGCATCAGCCAGACGGCGCGTTCGGCCTCGGTCTGGAAAGTGATGGCGTTGGTGTCGGTGATCGTGGCCCACATATCGGCGGCACAGAGGGCTTGGGGGTTGGACTCGGTCCAGCGGTAGTCGGCCAATGCTGCGTCGACCCAGGCCGTGAGAAGCTCCTTCGTATTCTCGTGCAGGGATCGGATCTCCGATGGGCCGAGCGCGGTGCTGCCGTGTGTGGCGTGGTTGCGGGCGGCGCGCCAGGTGTGGCGGTCGGGGAAGGTGAGGCGTCCGTCGGTGCACACCAGCCAGCCCCTGCGGATGATCGACGCCAGTCCTTCCCGAATGTCATCCGCGTTGTGGCCACGGATGGTCGTTCCGGCGTCGAGGATGATCTCTTCCAGGACCGTCGCGGAGGCGGCATCGCCGGTGAGGGCCAGCGCCACGCGGAGCACGTCTTGCTCCACAGGGGATAGGCGGTGCCATTTGTGTTGGAACCATTCGTCGATGGAGGCCGGGACGGTGGCCAGTAGCTCGTCGGTGGGCTCGAGGGCGTCGGAGAGGTGGAGCAGGTGGGTGACTTGTGGGCCGGCCAGCCAGGCTTGAAGAAGCAGCGGCGAGTACGGCTCGGGCAGGTCGGCGCAGAGCCGGACCGCCTGACCTTCGGTGGCTGGGGCGTGGTCTTGGATCAGGGAGATGGCGTTGTGGAGTGTGAACTCAGGCAGTGCGATTGTCCGCACCTTCCCGTGCTTGGTCTGTTGATGCAGCCAGCGGTACAGCGGCGCATCTGGCACGCGTTTCTCCGGCGGGGCGGTGCACAGCAGGTGCAGTGGGTGGGCGTCGTCGTTGAGCCGTGCCAGGTGGTCGAGGAGCGCGAGCCCGCGCGTGTCGAGGAGGTGGGCGTCTTCGATGGCGAGGATTCCGGGGAGTCCTCGCCTTGTGACGGAGGCGATGTATTTGGCGTCGTCGTTGATCTCGTCACTGAGGTATTTGGCGACCGCCTCGTCGGTGTCAACGTCGTTGAGGAAGTTACGCCTGTCGTCGATGGCCTGCCTGCGCCAGCGGTAGGCGCGGATGGCCCAAGAGAGCCAGACCCCGGCCAGGGGAACATCGCCGAGCAGCTTCTCGACCGTCTTGACGAAGGCTTTATTGACCTCCTCGGTGGCGGCCTCGGAGGCGAGGTCCATGAACACCTTGCGGTTGGCGGCGATCTTGTCGGGCAGATCGGCGCCGGAGAGCCAGGAGTATTGCAGGGTCTTGCGGTGCCGGATGAGTTGGTGCCGGATCGTGTCGATGGAGCGGGCGAGGTCGCCGTCGAAGACGGGTAGTGACCACCAGCCGAAGCCGGGAAGGGTCTTCTCCGGCCACACGAACCCTCCGGTTGGTGGACCGGGGAGCTTCCGGGTGGTGAGGTCGCCCAGGTTAAGTGGCGGCCAGTAGCCGTCGTCGGCCTGGATACGGAGCTTCTCGTAGATCTCTTGGATGATGCGGGTTTTGCCCGAGCCGTCGTCGCCGGTGATCACGGTGATCGGCCACGCCGGCTCTTTGCCCTGGCTCTGCCGGTTGATCACGCCGACGATGCGGTTGGCGATGGCCACCCGGTCTTCCACCAGGGTGTTGCGTGGCCCGCCGTGCTCCGTCATCCCGCCCCCTTGCGCTCCGCTCCATCGTAGAGCGCGAGGAGTGACGGATGTGGGTGAATCCAACGTCCGCAGAACGGCTTAAGAGTTCACTAGTCCACCGAAGTCGGTGGACTAGTGAACTCTTAGTGGGTTGCTGGCTATCCGCAGAGTCCAGCCTTGGCTACGTCGGTCGTTAGGCTGCCGGTATCACGGTCGTTGAGGTGCGACGAAGTCGCCTCGAAGCGACCCCGCTGGCAGTCGACGGACAGTCCCAGCTGAAGGTTGCGTTGGCTCTTTTCGAGGCTACGGCTTCGGGGCTCGTTCCGGGTGCTCATACGAAAGTTAGGTGACCACCGCTTCTGTGGGGCTGGGGAAGGTGACGGTGACGCCGGCGTTTCGGAGTAGGTTGATGGCG
>NZ_JARGDO010000025.1 GCF_029211185.1 Tessaracoccus caeni | reverse complement strand
GCTCGAGGTTTGGACGTTGAACACCCACATCCTCGCTACTGGGGCCGCGTCCCTTGCGTCCACCACGCCGAGAATCACGCAAATCACCTAGTCAGGCGCCCCTACACACGACTTTGACGGCACCCTGGATCAGTACCCAGATAGAGCAGCTTCCCATACGACTATTCAAGGTGTTGGCACACCTGGGGAGGGAAGAGCACGCCAAGGAGTTAGCGCGGACCATTACAGACCCCTACGACCAAGCACAGGCACTGACTTTGCTAATTGAGACATTGTCGACGGCTGACACCGAACGCACCATCGCCCTGGCGAATGAAGCTGAGAATGTCGCGCGCGCCATCCCAGAACCCCACTATCAGAGATGGGCACTGGCTTCCCTCTCCCTAGCGGTTGCCAGAACCAATACAGAGTACGCCGAAAAGGTCGCGCGCACCATCACAGACCTCTATCATCAGGCGAAGGCCCTGACTTCCCTCGTTAAGACCGTGGCAGAGATCGACACGGAAAGCGCCATCACCCTAGCCAACAAAGCCAAAGACGTTGCGCGCACCATCACAGACCTCTACCATCAGGCGGAGGCCCTGACTTCCCTCGTTAAGACCGTGGCAGAGATCGACACGGAAAGCGCCATCGCCCTAGCCAACAAAGCCAAAGACGTCGCGCGCACCATCACAGACCTTGATGATCAAGCGGAGGCCCTGGCCTCACTAACTGAGACGTTGGCGACAATCGACGTCGAACTCGCCAGCAGCATCGCGCAAACCATCCGCGTACCGCGGCAACGAGTGCGGGCGATGACCTTCCTCATCAAAACGCTGGCTAAAACTGATACCGAACGTCGCGCAACTCTCATCAACGGGGCCCGGAAGACCGCTGACACCATAGCCAACCCGCTCAATCGAGCGTGGGCACTGGTCGACTTGGTAGAGGCATTGGTGATTGCCGATCACAAAACTGCCATTACTCTAACCGCCGAAGTCGAGCAGACTGTGCGCAATATCAACAACGCATCCGGCCGCAACCTCATTATGACTTCTCTAGTCAGCGCAATTGCAACAACTGACACTGATCGAGCTGCGGCGATCGCTTATGCCGTCACCGACGCCTTTCAGCAAACTCGTGCTCTGACGTCCCTATTCAAGACCCAAACGGTGATCAATACCGCACAATCTAGCACGCTGGCGAAAAAAGCCGAGGAGACAGCCCGCAGGATCATCGAGCCCTACCAGCAAGCACAGGCCCTAGCAGCCCTAGCAAAAGCACTGGCGACAACCAACATCAACCGAGCCATAGAAATCGCCAACACCATCACCGACCCCCAAGAGCAAGCCCAGACTCTAGCAGCCCTCGCCGAAACACTAGCAACAACCAACATCAACCGAGCCATAGAAATCGCCAACACCATCACCGACCCCCAAGAGCAAGCCCAGACTCTAGCAGCCCTCGCCGAAACACTAGCAATAACCAACATCAACCGAGCCATAAAAATCGCCAACACCATCACCAACCCATCTATACGGATGCGGGCACTGACTTCAATGGCTGAGGCACTAGCCACAATCGATATCGAATACGCCACGACCCTCGCCCATGAAGCCGAAAGGGCTGCGTGCACTATCACAAACCCCTACCAGCACACTCAAGCACTGATTTCCGTGACCAGGGCGCTGTCTGCTGCCGAAGTCGAGCGCGCTAAAACACTCGCTGACGAAGCCGAAAAGATTGCTTACACCATTACCGATTCCTTTCAGCAAACTCGGACTCTGGCGTCTCTATCCAAGGCGCAAACGGTGATCAACGCCGAGCGAGCCAGCACCCTTGCGGAAAAGGCCGAGGAGACAGCCCGCTCCATCACCGAGCCCTACCAACAAGCACAGGCCCTAGCAGTCCTCGCCGAAGAGCTAGCAACAACCAACATCAACCGAGCCATAAAAATCGCTCACTCCATCACCAAGCCCTACCAACAAGCACAGACCCTGGCGGTCCTCGCCGAAACACTAGCAACAACCAACATCAATCGAGCCATAAAAATCGCCCAAACTATCACCGAACCGCGCACGAGAGCCCGAGCACTGACCTGCCTGCTTGAGCCCTTTGCGATGGTCGATCGTAAACAGGCTGAAGTCATCGCACTCGGGATAGTGGAGCCGTATCAGAAAGCACAGGCTCTGACATCCCTAGTTAGATTCCTAGCGTCAACCGACCCCAGACAAGCTGCAATTCGCGCCAACCAAGTTGAGGCAATCGCATGCGATATGACCGATCCCCCCGTTCAGATAGCGGTGCTCACTTCCCTAGCCGAGGCGCTGGCGACAACTGATGCCGAACGCGCCGTAGCACTCGTCGATAAGGCCGAAATGACCGCGAGTGCTATCACTTATCCACCCACTGTCACCCGAGTCCTGACCTCACTCATAAGGACGCTAACGGTGATCGACACTGGGCGTGCCGCAGCTCTCGCCAAGGAAGCTGAAAGTTCCGCGCACAGCATCGAGAAGCCATATGAGCAAGCTCAAGCCCTCGCATCCCTCGCTAAGGCGCTGACTGCGATTGATACCGAAGAGGCTGAGCGTATCGCTAGCGCGATCACCGACCCACAGGAGCGCGCATCTGCGCTGACTTCGCTATTCGAGCATCTCGACAGCAGGAAATGCACACGAATCATCCGAGGCCTGCTTCACGAGGGCCATTGGAAAGCGGTGGCTGACGCGCTGGCTGTCAGTGAGCGTTCTGCGGAGCTGCTTGGCCGTCGTTGACCCGTCACGCAGGAGCGGCTGAGGTGCCACGGGGAAACCACCTGCGACCCGACCTGAACGGCGCCCCGAGGCAATCAGGCCATACGGCTATCGGGGCTGATTCCGTCAGTGACGGAGCCCATCTGGAGTTCTCGGGGTTGTGGATGTCAGCATGCTGACATCCACAACCCCGCTGATCCCAGGTCCGCCCAAGCAGTGACATCCGGAACCCCGCTGACCGTCGATGTCTGACGGAATCAACCCCGATCATGCGACGACGAGGCATGGCGGGTTCCGCCCAAGGTCTGGCCACCCGATTCGGCGGGGCTCACGTCGCTCACGCGCTCGGCCGACACATCACCGTCGCGCTGCCCAACCCAACGAAAAGCCAGCCGAGACACACACGCAACCACAGGCTGACAACAAAAAGGCCGCCGTGTGAACGGCGGCCATCCGGTGGAGCTAGGGGGATTCGAACCCCCGGCCTTCTCATTGCGAACGAGACGCGCTACCAACTGCGCCATAGCCCCTTGAACAGGGAAGATATTAGCACCGCCGGGAAAGGCGGGCCAATCGGCCGGGCCTGCTGCCGGCTACTCCCCCACTGCTCGGGGCTGGAACGGAGCGGCCGTGCGGACATCGTCTTGCTCGACGGCGACGGGCACCACCGCGCCGTCCGGCCGGTCCGCAGTGGGGATGAACGGCGACGCCGGGGCGACGGGCGCCGACAGATCGATGGTGCGCACCGTGCGCGGCAGCAGCGGCTTGGAGATGTAGTTCGCCGGCGGCGCCACGGGGATGGGATCCCAGAGGGCGCCGGTGGTCGTCGGGGCGCTCAGGTCGACCAGGAACTCGGTCGACTCCGACGGCTTCACGTCGAGTTGGATCACGACGGTGGGCTCGTTCTCGGAGAAGCCGCGCCGGATCTCTGCCGCGCGCTCGTCGAGCGTGCGCTGCATGACCACGACGGAGAACCGCGCCACCACCAGGAAGGCCGCGAGCAGCCCGCTCGGAATGGCGACGCTCCACCAAGCCACGATGCCCAGCGCGGCGAGCACCGTCAGCACCAAAGCGGCACCGACCAGCGTCAGCATCACCACAGCCCGACGCTTCGCCGCGCCTCGCTGCTGCATGCGCAGCTCCATCAGCTGGGCGCGTCGGGTGAGCGGCGTGGAGACGGCCGCAGCGTCGAGTTGTTCGGCGTAGTCGGAGACGTCTCGGTGCAGGATCCGCATGGAATGGGAGAAACGCTCCGTGAGCTCGTCCTCGGCCCCGCGGTCGTGGTGGGTGGCTTGGAGAACCCAGGGAAGCCCGAATGCAAGTCCTGCGACGACGAGGACAGCGATCAGGATTCCGGCTAGCACGCCCTAACCGTAAACAACATGGTGTGGTTTGTCCCGGCCCCTCGCGGCGAGTCGCGGGGTTGCCGCGCAGGTCTTTTTCGGGCCCTGTCCAGGAAGGCTCAGCCGAGCATCCAGACCTTCACGCGTTCGCCCGCACGGACGTACTCGGTGGCCTCATCGAGCACGATGAAAGCGTTGGCATCGGTGAGTTCACCGAGCGCATACGAGCTGCTGACCTGATGCACCCGACGCACGCCGGTCTCGCTCGAAACCCGGCCTCGCAGCAGGTGAAGCTGCCCCAGATGACTGCGTAGATCGACCTGCGCGACGGCGTGCTGCACCTCCACCTGCGGGTCGGTTCCGGCGAGCTTGCGGATCAGCGGCCGACCGAAGGCATGGAACGACGTGTAAGCGCTGACGGGGTTGCCGGGCAGCATGAGCATCGGCACCTGATCTTCCCCCACCAGGCCGAAGGTCTGAGTGCGGCCGGGCGACATGGCGACGTCCACCGAATCGACCAGCCCCAGTTCCCGCATCACGGAGACCATCGCCTCATAGTCCTCGCGACGTCCACCCGTCGCGGAGATCACCAGGTCGGCGCGGATCAGCTGGTCGGTGAGGGTCTGGATCAGCGCGTCGCGATCGTTGGAGCCCACGGCCACCCGGAACACCGTGGCGCCCTCGCGCTTGGCGGCTGCCGCGATCATGAACGAGTTGGTGTCCATCGTCTCGCCATGGACCAGGTGCCCACCTGGCTCGACGAGCCCTTCGCCCGAGCTGATCACCACGATCCGGGGACGCGGCCGCACCAGCACCTTGTCGATCCCTGCGCTGGCCAGGAGCCCGATGCCACGATCGGTGAGCACGTCGCCCTCGCGCATCAACGGCGTGCCCACCGCGAGGTGCTCGCCCGCCGCGCGCACGTAGTCGCCCTCGTCGACCTTCTCCAACGGATGCATGCGCCCGCCCTCGAGCGTCGCGTAGGTGGAGGGAAGCACCGCCGTCGCACCCTTCGGCAGCACGTCGCCGGCCTTGACGATCTCGACGGCATCCAGCGGCAGCCGTTCGTGCCCCGACGACAGCGCGAGTTCGCGCACGAGGATGCCTTCGCCGTCGACGAGGTCAACCGCACGGACCGCGTAGCCATCAATGCGCGCGGTGGAGTTGGGCGGGACGTTCAACAGGCAGTTGATGTCCTCCTTCACCACCTGATCGTGAGCCTCCAGCAGGGACATGCCGAACGGCGCCAGCGGCTCCACCAGGCTCAGCAGGTAGGAGGTGTGGTCGGCGACGCTGCGCAGCCCTGACGCGTCGAGCTCCGGCGGCGGCGGAAGGTGCGCCGGTTCGGGCGCGGGCTCCTCCTCCACGAGGAGACCCTCATCCTTCTTGCGACCAAACCAAGCCATGAGCCATACGATATGGCAATGCTCAAGGCGAAAGCCGCGGCCCGCGCGGAGGCGCTCGAAAGTCGCGCCCACGTCTCCCCGGAGGTCCGGGCGCGGCAGAACGCCGCTCGCACACGACTGCTCGTCGACGCGCTCGCACGCCTGGAGCCGCTGCCCGCCGTCGCCCTGTACTGCTCGCTGGAGGACGAACCCGGCAGCACCGACGCGATCGACCACCTTCACGCACGGGGCATCGCTGTGCTGCTGCCGGTCCTCGGGCGCCAGGTCTCCTGGGCCTGGTTCGACGGGTGGGAACGCACGACGCCGTCGTGGCGGGGAATCCGGCAGCCGACGACGGCTCGTCTGGGGCCCGAGGCACTGGCACAGACCGATGCGATCGTGGTGCCATGCCTCGCGATCGGACTCGATGGTTCGCGGCTCGGCACCGGCGGCGGGTGGTACGACCGCGCCCTTGCACATCGTCGAGCCGGCGCCCCGGTGATCGCCTTGGCGCGCGAGGCCGAGCTGCACCCCACCGTCCCGACGGAGCCGCACGACCTCTCCGTCGACGCCGCGGTGACCGAGTCGCGGGTGCTCTGGTTCAGGAACTCGCAGGGCGGAGGCTCGTGAGCGCGGAGTTCATTCCGTGCGTCCTCCGGGGTACACTTCCCCAGCGGATACCACGTTGAGTTGCGGCTCACGCCGCCCCGTGAAGGAGCGAGAACTTGCCTACCTACCAGTACCGATGCACCGAGTGCGGCTCCGATCTTGAGGCCGTGCAGAAGTTCACCGACCCCGCGCTGACGGACTGCCCGCAGTGCGACGGTCAGCTGCGCAAGGTGTTCAGCGCGGTCGGCGTCGTGTTCAAGGGTTCGGGCTTCTACGCCACCGATTCCCGCTCGTCCAAGACCGCCTCCACCTCGGCGCCGGCCAAGAGCGAAAAGGCCCCGGCGAAGGCCGAGTCGTCCACGAGCAGCTCGACGAGCGCGCCGGCGGCCGCCGCCAGCTGACGTCGGCCGACCCCGGCAGACAGACCGGGCCTGTGGAAAACGGTAAATCGGGCGCCCGCCGCACTATCACGGGGTATGCGCCCGCTTACTTCCATCGCCACCTTCGTCGCATGGCACCGTCGCGCCATCGCCGCACTCTGCGCAGGGCTTGCGGTCTACCTCGTCGCGCACCAGTTACTCATCCCTCCTGAGTTAGGCACGCCAGTGGTCGTGCTGGCTCAGGAGGTCGGGCCCGGTCATCGCCTGACTGCCGACGACCTCCACCTCGAGCGGATTCCCGAGACCGCGGTGCCCGATCATGCGGCCACGGAGGTGGCACCCGTCCTCGGCAAGACCGTCGCCCTCCCCTTGCCTCGTGGCACCGTCGTCCAACCGGCCCTCCTCGCGAGCTCCCGCACCATCGAGCCGGGCCGGGCGCTGGTGCCGATTGTGGTCGGCGACGAGCGCCTGCTGAGCGTCTTGCGCGCCGGCGACCGGGTCAGCCTGGTGGTCGGGACGGGCGACGTCGCCGAGCCCGTCACTTCCGACGCCCGCATCTCCGGCCTGCCCGGCGACGACCAGGGCGGCACGATGAGCGTCGGCGGCTCTCGCGGCGCGTTGGTCATGGTCGACGTGCCCGAGGCCGAGGCGGCCGCCGTCGCGATGTTGGGGCAAAGCGGGCAGTTGGGGTTGGTGATCGCACCCTCGACATGAGAAACCCGCCCCGACTACGGCCGGGAGTTTCCCACGAGAGTCCTATAGTGAGCGCATTCCTAGCGAAAGGAGGCCCGACATGAAGGGCTTCAAGGACTTCCTCCTGCGCGGCAATCTTGTCGAGCTGGCCGTGGCGTTCATCATGGCGGCCGCATTCACCGCCGTCGTGGAGACGTTCACGGCCATGCTAATGGACGTGATCGGCATGCTCGGCGGCATGCCCGACTTCAGCAAGACGAGCATCGCGGGGATCTCGGTGGGGGCCTTCCTCACCGCATTGGTCTCGTTCGTGATCATTGCGGCCGTGGTCTACTTCGGCATCGTGCTGCCCTACAACAAGGCACGCGAGCGCTTCACCAAGCCCACCGAAGAAGCACCGGCCGGCCCCACCCAGGAGGAGCTGCTCAGCGAGATCCGCGACCTTTTGAAGGCCCAGCGAGCGTAAGAGACTCCGCCGAGGATCCGTAGCGCCGCCGCGTCTCCGTCGGTCTACCCCCAGTGGGGAGGCCGGTCGGAGGCGAGGCGGCGTTCTGCGTCCGTCCAGGGTCGGTCGACCTTCGCTTTGGGCTGGACGCCGTCGAGGCCCAGCACCGCACGCAGCTCGCTCAAGTGCGCGTGGAAGCGAGCGAAGCCCAGACTGCGGACCACGTCGACATCCACGGGAAGCGGCCAGGGTTCCCCGTCCGCCTGCCGTTGGTGCCGCAGCTCCCGCAGCGCTTGTGCGTTCCACCCGCAGTCGGCGAGTTCCTCGATGAGGTCCTCGGCGTCGGACTGCGTGACGGGCAGGCACTCACCCGTCAGCGCATGGGCAAGCTGATGAGCCAGCTGGGCGGAGTCGGTCACGCTTCGGATGCACCGCCCAGAACGGCACCATCGGGGATGGTTCCGGGCCGGCCTTCATCCGTGAGTTCCACCTCGCCGAGAACCTTGACCCCCGCACCGAAGGTCCAGTCGCCCCTCACCCGCAAGGCGGTCGCCTCTCGCAGCGACGGCGCCGAAGGAATCCGGCGCTCGAACGCCTGCACCGTCTTGTAAGCCTTGCTGAGGCTGATCTCGGGCGAGGCCGCTGCTCGCAGGATCAGGTGGCCGGCGTCGTCGAGATCGTAGGCGTCGGAGCGCAGGAGCAGCAGTTCGTTGGTCGTCTTCACCGGGAGGAAACGATCGCGTCCCACGCAGATGGCGGTGGCACCGTCGAACACCTCGATGGCGGCACCCATCGCCGACTCGATCTGGATCACCGGCGTCGACGACGAGTCGGCCGGATCCACTGTCTTCTCGTTGCGGATCAACGGCAGCCCGAGCACGGAGTTGCGCTCGACGAGGGTGTCGCGCAGCTGCTGCAGGTCGAACCACAGGTTGTTGGTGTGGAAGAACGGATGACGATGCTCGTCGGTGAAGTAGTCCATCTCCTCGGGCGCGGTCTGGGCGGTGTCGCGCAGGATCAGCTGCCCGTCGGCCTTGCGGATGGCGAGGTGCCCGCCCTTGCGGTCGTTGATGGTGCGGCGGCACAGCTCCGCGGCGTACGGCGCCCCGGACTGGGCGAACCAGCCGGCGATGGTGGCGTTCGGGGAGGCGCCGAGGTTGTCCCCGTTGGAGACGCAGGCGTAGCGGAAGCCCTGCGCCAGCAGCGCGTCGAGGGTGCCGGAGCCTTCGAGGGCCGGGTACAGGTCGCCGTGGCCCGGCGGGCACCATTCGAGGGTGGGATCGGCCTCCCACTCGACGGGGGTGAGGTCGTCGGCGCGCAGCTTGGGTTCCTGGTTCTGCACGAAGCTGAGCGGAACGCCGTCGACGGCGAGCTCCGGGTACTTCGCGAGGAACTCCAGCGTGTCGTCGTCGGTGCGGAAGGAGTTCATCAGCACCAACGGCAGCCGGGCTCCGTACTGCTCGCGGGCGGCGAGCACCTGGCGCGCGATCAGGTCGAGGAAGGTGAGGCCGTCGCGCACCTCCAGCAGCGACTTGGCCTTATCGAGACCCATCGACGTGCCCAGGCCGCCGTTGAGCTTGATGATCACGGTCTTGCCGATGGCATCAGTCGCGGCTTCGTCGGAGATGTCGACGTCGGCCAGCATCGGGGGGTCGAGCAGCGGCTCGATGGTGTCCTCCCTGATCAGGCCGGTTTCGCCTGACTCGAGCTGGCGATAGAAGGTGGAAAATACTTCGATGGCCGGGCCGGAGACTCCGGCATCGATCATCTTCTGCCGGGCTGCCTGCAAACCTGCGTCGGACACGCGAGTCTCACTTTCGTCGGGAGCTTCGACAGCAGTCTAGTGGCCGGGATCTCCGCCCTGCGGCCCGCCTGGTCGGGTGAGAAGTTCCGGTGCAGCACGGCGCCGCCAGTTGGGCTAGCCTTGACCCGTTGGCCCCGTAGCTCAGGGGATAGAGCAGAGGTTTCCTAAACCTTGTGTCGGAAGTTCGAATCTTCCCGGGGTCGCCAGTCCACCAGCGGCCGCCCCTAGACTTTCGTCTACAAATCTGCCCTGAAGTTGACTTTGCCACCTCGATTTCTGAGAATAATCTTAAAGTCTTTAAGTTTCTGATTGGGCACCCACATGCAGCCACGCCGAGCGGCCGAACCCGACGACCTCGTCGAAGAGATCCTCCCTGCCACGACGCCCCGCCGCGCCCAAACCGCCCGCATCCGCACGGTCGTCGTGCCGCTGGCGCTCGTCGCCGTGAGCGGTCTCCTCGGGGCCGCCCTCGTTCTGCCGAATGTCGCGAACCGAGCCGAGCCCCTGGAGCAGGCCACCCAGTCGTCGAGTGACGCCTCGGCCTACAACCTCAGCCGTTCGTCGCAACGCGAGGGCCTGTCCCCCGCCCTCGTGACGCCGAGCATCACGCCGTCCCCCTCGGCGTCGGCGTTGCCGTCCGCGACCCCCACCACCTCCGCATCGGCGTCTCCGTCGGCCTCTCCCTCGGAGACGACCAAGGCGAAGAAGGAAGAGAAGAAGGACGACGAGAAGAAGACCGAGGAGAAGGAGAGCAGCACGCCGTCGCCTTCGGCCACCGCGAAGCTTCCGAAGCTCGGCGACGACAAGGAAACCCTGTACGTCACCTCCGCCGTCTATGTGCGCAAGGGACCGGACAAGGACTACGACTCGATCACCACGCTGAGCGCGGGCGCGAAGGTCACCGCCACCGATGTCACCGAAGACGGCTGGCAGCAGATCAACCGCAACGGCAAGGCCGCCTGGGTGAGGGACACCTTCCTGACCGACGAGAAGCCGGAGAAGAAGGCCTCCAACAGCGGAGGCTCCGGCGGCTCGGTGAACAAGGACGCCAGCTGCAGCAAGGCGAGCAGCAAGCTCCTATCCAACCTCACCGAGCGCACCCGAGGCGTGCTGAACGCTGTGTGCGCGGAGTTCCCCAACGTCTCCAGCTACGGCGGCTATCGTGCCGGCGACAGCGGCTACCACGGCTCTGGCCAGGCCATCGACGTGATGATCTCCGGCGAGGCCGGCTGGGATATCGCCAGGTGGGCACGTTCCAACGCGAAGGAACTGGGCGTCGTCGAGGTGATCTACGAGCAGAAGATCTGGACCACACAGCGCTCCGGCGACGGCTGGCGCAGCATGTCCGACCGCGGCTCCACGTCCGCCAACCACTACGACCACGTGCACCTCAGCGTCCGCTGACCCCTGCGCGAGGATCGCCGTCGCTCACCTAAGGGCCCGACAGGAAATTAGTGCGTGTGTGTCGGTTTCTGGGCGGGATGGATAACAAGGCGGAGGTTCGCCCTCGTAGTGGGGCTACGTGGGCGTGGCCGACAACGAAGTCAGGCGCCCGATCCAGGAAGCGGCACGCACCGATAATTTACTGGAGGGTCCTAAGGCCCTGCGGCGAGATCAGCCGTTCTTGGCCATCTGCGCGGCACGCTCGTCGGCGTGGAACTCCCACGGATCTTGCGGCAGCGCCTCCCCGGTCTCCAGGAAAGTCTTGAGGTTCGCCAGCACCGCCGGCCAGCCCAGGGAGACGGCGTGCCACTCATCCATGCTCGCCAACAGAGTGTGGGTGACGGTGAGCTTGACGATGTCGCTGCCTTGCTCGATTCCAAAGGCGACGAGGCTCGGCTCGAACGTCGGATCGTCAAAGCGCGCCGGATCGTCGAAGCCGAACACCAAGCGTCGTGGCGGATCGAACTCGATGACCCTTCCAGACGCGTCGGCGATCCCCGAACCGTCGATCCGGACGTGATCGACCCTGCTTCCGACCTGCCAATCGGAGACCTGCGAGTGACCCCAGAAGCGGCCGCTCAGCTCGGGATCGGTGAGCGCTTCCCACACCTGTTCGGGCGTGGCTCGGATATAGGTGACGTAGACGTAGTCGGGAACCGCGCCGCTCGTCGACGCGTCCGCCTCGCGCCCTTCTGCGCTCTGGCTGTGCACGAGTTCCCACACATGCCCGTCGGGATCCTGGACATAAGCAGTGAGGGCACCATCGCGCACGGCGGCAGGCTGTGCCGATCCACCGCTGGCGACAGCACGGGACACGATCTCGACGATCTCGTCCTCCGTCGCAATGGCGCACGAGATGACACACGACCCCGCAGCGTCGCCCGGACGCGCGAGGCCGGCCCGGTCCACGTAGGTCTGATACTGACCGGCCTCGATCAGGAACAGCGAGAGGTTCGGCAACTCGAACGCGATCATGTACTCGTCGATGCCGGGTGTCTCCAGACCCAGTCCGTCGCGATAGAAGCGGAGCGAGCACTCCAGGTCGGACACCGGAAGCGAGACGACGACAGCCGAAGGTTTCATGCCCCACACCCTAACATTCCTTGCTATTCATATGATTATTAGTTCATACTATGGGAATGGATGGTTTCACGGTGATCGCCGAGCCCACGCGGCGAGCGATCGTCGACCGGCTTCGCCTGCGAAGCCACGACGTCGGATCGCTCGTGGACGAGCTGGGCATCTCTCAGTCCTTGGCGTCCAAGCATCTGCGGGTACTCCGCGATGCAGGGGTGGTCGAGGCCGAGGTCGCCGGCAAGCGCCGGGTCTACCGCCTCACCGAGCAGCCGCTGCCGGACGTCGCTGCTTGGGCGAGACCATATGTGGAGCTGTGGGCCACCAGTTTCGACCGGCTGGCGACGGCCCTGAACGAGGAGAACGACCATGACCGATAGCCCCCGCGACGAGGTCGTCGTCGCTCATATCCACGAGCCGCTCGAGGTGCTGCTGCAGCACGACGGCGACTGGACGCTCGTCCTGCGTCGCGAGTTCCCCCACCCCGTCGAGAAGCTGTGGCGGATGATCACCGAGCCAGAACTCCTGGCGCGCTGGTCCCCCATCGTGCCGGACCGCGCGCTGACCTCGCCCGGCCCGGCGACCTGTCGCGAGAACCCCGGCGACGATCCGCTCGACGCCGAGGTTCTCATCGCCGACGCACCGCGCAAGCTCGTGCACCGCTGGGGCATCGACGTGGTCTCGTGGACCATCTCGCACGTCCCCTCCGGGTCTCGCCTCGAACTGCGTCAACAGCTCAGCGACCATCGCCCGGCCGCCATGTACGCGGGCGGCTGGCAGGTGTGCCTGGGACGGCTGGCCGCCGAGGAGGACGGCGTCGAGCGGGAGCGCGTCGTCGGCGAGCGCGCATGGGCCTATGGCTGCCAGGCGCTGATCGAGCACCACCAGGCGACACTCGACGGCGCAACGAACCAGGAGGTGCAGCAGCGATGACCGCATCATTGCGGGGGGTGTTCCTCACCAGCAGTAACCCCGAGGCGACGGCGACGTTCTACCGCGACGTAGCGGGCGTCCCGCTCGAGGCCATCACCGCCGGCGACTACACCTACTGGCGGCTCGACCGCGACGGCATGCAGATCGCCATCCACGACGCCCAGGCCTTCGCCGAGTACGCCTACCCGCCCGAGCCCAGTTCGAACCTGACCCACCTCTATTTCACGATCGACGATCAGGGCGCCTTCCTCGATCACGTGCGCGAGCTGCACGTCGAAGTGGTCGCTCAGGACGACGTCGTCATCACGGTGCTCGATCCGGACGGGCGCAAGGTGATGTTCGGTACCGCCTAGGCCCAGGCCCTCAATCGCCCCGCACACCGCACCAGCACCGCGATAGTCCGGGAGAGAGGAGCAGTTCGCACTGTGCTTAACCGCTCGCTATTCCACCGACTTCGGTGGAATAGCGAGCGGTTAAGCGCGTGCCGCGGAGCTACTCGCCCAAGCCCGCATCAGGTGAGCGAGAACGTCTCCGCGTATTGGCTCAGCCCCAGCCGACGAGCGACGGCCTGCGAACTGAGGTTGTCGTAGGACGTGCTGTAGAGGGCCGTGCGTCCCGAGTCTTCGATCGCTTTCCGCCAGGCATTGATGACGGTGGCAGCCAGGCCCTGCCCACGATGTGCCGGGTCGGTATCGACGCCCGCCTCAGCGGCGTGATCGGTGAGGCGGGCACTGTAGCACGCAGAGACGACCCTCCCGTCGCGGAGCACACCGAAGAAAGGCCATATCGCTTTCAGGTCCGTCTGAAACGGGGCGAACGGCCCGACGAGCACATCGCGTCCGTCCGTGATCTCGGTGGCCTCCGATGACATAGGCGAACAGGGGGTGGTGAAGGCGTAGGCCAACCCGTGCCACCGCGACGCGATGGTGCCGGCCTCGGCGATCGCATCCTCGATCGCCCCGTATACCTCGGCGTCGCCGCGACGATCCGGGTAGAGCGGGAGGTCGCGAGTCAGTTGATCGATACGCCGCCCGAGTCCCTCGGGGACATCGCGTCGGAGATAACACGAGCTTCCTTCGGCAGTCCGCCCCACGAACACCCGAGGCGCCGGGTTTGGCGTCGCTTCGTTGGTCTCGATCAGGCGACCGTGCTCATCCAGCCGATAGAGCGCCCCGACATGGAGGGCGAGCAGGTGTGTGGCGCTGTCCATCTATCGCCGTCCCTCTCTCACTAAAGGCATGCATCTTAGGCGCAGCATTCGCTCACACCATGCTTAACCGCTTGCTAGTCCACCGAAGTCGGTGGACTAGCAAGCGGTTAAGCGCGAGTCGCCAGCAAAGGACGCGACCCGCCTCCCCAATCACTCACGTCTTCCACACGAGTCGAGCCGTCCGTGCGGGGTGGTGAGTTCCTGCAGCAGCCCGTCGAGGAGGTTCCGCGGATGCTCTTACGATGAGCAGGTGATCCGGACCACCTCTTCCCGTAGCCACGTGGCGATTCTGGCCGTCTGGGTCGTGGGCTTCCTGATCGGCACCACGTCGCACATCATCGACCTGGTCGCAGGCGGAACCGAGACCTACGCGGCGTTCCACGTCGGGCTGCGCGTGTTCTGGATCTCCCTCACCGTTCTCGACCCACTCACCGCGGCGCTTCTCATCATGCGACGCCGGGCGGGCATAGTCCTCGCTCTCGCCGTTATCCTCGCCGACATCGCCGTGAACTGGACGGTCTATCTGATGATCGCCGGCAATCCCCTCTTCGGGGTGGTGAACCAGACCCTCTTCGCGATCATCCTGCTCACCACCACCCCGACTCTCTGGCGGTGGTTCCGACCTGAGACAAGGCCTTATACCGAGCGCGTTTAGTCTCCCTCCACAGTGCTTAGGAGTTCGCGACGTGAGCACTCTTCGAGCGTGACAATCACGCTCTTTGAGGTGCGAGGAACGAGCCTCGAAAAGAGCCGACACAGCCCCTGACTAGGTTCACTATTCGACCGCCGGCCGGGTCGCTTCGAGGCTCGCTGACGCTCGCACCTCACCGACCGTGGGGGTGGGGGGTGAACACCTCGGTGATGCGGACCTCGAAGTCGTTGCCTGCCGCCTCCCGGATCTTCGCCTTCAACTCGTCGTCGGCGAGCACCACACGCATCTCGAGGGGTTGTTGGAACCCGCCGGCGGAGCTGCCGAGCATCACGTCGGGCGGGATCACGTCAACCATGCGCTGCCGCGCGGCTTCGCGTTCCTTCTCCGTCGGCGCATCCGACGAAGCTACGCACAGCCACCCGCCCCAGACCTCGCGGATCGTCCGCCAGGCCTCGTCCGGGTCGCCCTGAACGAGCACGTTGAAACCCTCGCCACCGCTGCTCCACGCATCCAGGAGCGGCCGCCCTCCAGCCCCTGGCGGGTAGATCGTGTTGGCGTCATCGCCGTAGTTGCTCCACACGTCCACGATCGGCAGCCCTTCCAAGCGATCGAAGGCGTGCTGCGCGTCGTTGTCGGTCTTGTCAGGGTCTGCTCCCTTGTACGGATCCCTATCCCGGATGCCCTCGCTGGGGTCTTGGAAGGAGTCGTCCACGCACAGGTTGGGCAGGTCGAGCGGCACATCCTCCGGATCGACCTTGTCCTTCTGCCGTATCGGCTGAGTGAGGGTGAAGGTGCCGTCTTCACCCGCGTCGAGATCGAGCACGCCGACCACCTCGAAGGTCTGGGTGGTCGAGCGCGCGCCGCCTTCATCTGTGTGGGGCACGTCGTCCCATGAGAAGTCCCCGATCAGGGTGGGGCCGGCGCACTGCGCGGGAGACGAGTACAGCACCGCCCCGACGCAGAGATGCGGCCGTTGCTCGTCCGCGTCCTGATAGATGGCGACGACGCCCACCACCTCGTCGCCCTGCGCGGGGAGCGGAGTATTCATCGCGACTGGTGCACCCTGATATGGAGTGAACACCTCGGTGATGCGGACCTCGAAGTCGTCCCCTGCCGCGTCCTTGAGCTTGGACTTCAGCGCATCGTCTGCGAAGACGACCTGCAGTTCGAGCACACGTTCGATGCCGCCGGCGGAGCCGAAGACCATGGTGTTCGGCGGGAGGGCGTCGACCATCCGGTCGAACGCAGCGTGCCTCTCCTTCTCCGTCGGCTCGTCCGACGACGCCACGCAGAGCCCACCACCCCACACCTCCCGGATCGCCCGGAATGCCTTCTCGGCGTCGCCGTGCACCAGGACGTTGAAGCCATCGGCTTCCTCTTTCTCTTCCTCTTTGTCGCCATTGCTCCACACCTGGATCGTCGGCAACTCATCATCCACAACCCGGCGGAAGGCGTGCGCCGCGTCGTTGTCGGTCTTGCTCGGATCGGCATCGAGCCAGGGATCCTCACAGAGCTGGGGAAGATCGGGCAGCGGCTCGTCGTCGTAGACCCTGTCCTTCTGCCGGATCGGGCGGGTGAGCGTGAAGGTGCCGGCGTCGCCTTTCGAGAGGTCGAGCAGCCCGATCACCTCGTAGCCCTCATCAGTCCACCGCATCCCGCCGTGCTCCGCATGTGGGATGTCGTCCCAGGAAAAATCGCCAACCAGCGTCGGGCCGTCGCATTGTGGCGGAAAAGACTGTCGCACGATCCCGAAGCACAGGTGCGGCAGCTCCTCCTCCGCGTCCTGGTAGATGTCGACGACGCCCACCACCTCGCCCGGCTGTGGAGGAAGCACGTCCTCCGTCGCCGACGGGGAGGCGAGTGCAGGATCGGCAGGGGCTGAGGGCGACGGCGACGCAGGCGTGGCGATCAGCGGGCGCTCGCCGTTCATGAGGAACGCCGCAGGAACCGCGGCCACCGCCAACAGCGCGGCCACCCCGACGGTCGCTCGCCGGGCGGTCGAGCGTCGCGCCGCCTTCGTCGCCCAGCCCGTCGGGGACGGCGCAGGGGGCACTCCGTCGCTCAGCACATCGTGGATTCGGTCGTCGTTCATAGCTCCTCCTCAGCCAGATGACCAGAGGCCCGCAACGCCTGGATGGCGTGGTGGGAATAGGCCTTGACCGTTCCTTCGGCCAGACCGAGGAGGTGCGCCACATCGGCGATCGTGCGGTCCTCGAAATAGCGCAGCACCAACACCGCCCGCTGAACGCGCGGCAACTCGGCCAACGCCCGGGCCAGGTCGAGCGACAACTCGAACTGCGCCGGATCCGCCTCATGCTCGGGCATCTCCTCGGACGGCACCTCGCCACGCCATTTGCGCTGCCACCACGTGCAATAGGTGCGATAGATCGCGGTGCGCACATAGGCCTCGAACGCGGGATCGTCGCCCGTGTAGCGGGGGTAGGACTTCGTCAGTGCGGTCTGCACCAGGTCTTCAGCCTTGTGCACATCGCCGGTGAGCAGCCACGCGGCACGCCACAAGTCGCGCCCGCGCCCCTCGACGAACGCCTCGAACCCAGATCGCATGCGGCCTCCTCACCCGATAGAACCAGGTGAGGAGGCCGAAAGGTTAGGTGCGGCGAGAATTACTCGACGGTCACCGACTTCGCCAGGTTGCGCGGCTGGTCGACGTCGTGGCCGAGCAGGGTGGCCAGCTCACAGGCGAAGATCTGCAGCGGCACGATCGCGACGAGCGGCTGGAGCAGCGTCGAAACCTTCGGCAGCTCGATGAACACCTCGGCGGCATCGCGAGCGGCCTGATCGGACCCCTCAGCCAGCACGATGGTCTTCGCGCCACGAGCCCGCACCTCGGAGATGTTGGACACCACCTTGTCGCGCAGCTGATCGCGCCCCCGCGGGGGAACCACGACGAACATGGGCAGATCCTGCGAGACCAGCGCGATGGGACCGTGCTTCAGCTCACCGGCCGCAAAGCCCTCGGCGTGCAGGTAGGCGATCTCCTTCAGCTTCAGCGCGCCTTCCAGCGCGATCGGGTAGCCGACGTGGCGACCGAGATACAGGAAGGACGTGGCGTCGGAGAGCTCCTTGGCCAGGTCGAGCACCTGCTGCTGGTTGTCCAGCATGTGCTGCATCAGCTCGGGCATGCGCTGCAGTTCGGTGAGGATCGCGGCGATCTCGTCGCCGTACTTCATGCCGCGCACCTGCGCCAGGTAGAGGCCCAGCAGGTAGCAGGCCACGATCTGAGCGGTGAAGCCCTTGGTGGAGGCGACGCCGATCTCGGGGCCGGCGTGGGTGTAGATGACGGCGTCGGACTCACGCGGGATGGTGGCGCCGTTGGTGTTGCAGATCGCGATCACCTTGGCGTGCTGCTCGCGGGCGTGACGGATCGCCATCAGCGTGTCTGCGGTCTCACCCGACTGCGAGATGGTAACCACCAGCGTCATCGGATCGACGATGGGGTCGCGGTAGCGGAACTCGGAGGCCAGCTCCACCTCGCAGGGGATGCGGGTCCAGTGCTCGATGGCGTACTTGGCCACCAGACCGGCATAGAAGGCGGTGCCACAAGCCACGATGACGATCTTGTTGATGCGACGCAGCGTCTCCGGGCTGATCCGGATCTCGTCGAGCACCAGCTCGCCGCGCTCGTTGAGACGGCCCAGCAGGGTGTCGGCCACGGCGGTGGGCTGCTCGAAGATCTCCTTGCGCATGAACCAGTCGTAACCCTGCTTCTGGGCAGCAGCGAGATCCCAGTTGATGGTGAGCGCCTTGGTCTCGGCCGGTCCACCGTCGAAGGTGGTCACCTCGACGCCGTCGCGGGTGAGTTCGACGATCTGGTCCTGGCCCAGCTCGATGGCCTCGCGGGTGAACTCGATGAAGGCGGCCACGTCGGAGGCCAGGAAGTACTCGCCCTCGCCGACGCCAACCACCAGCGGCGAGTTACGACGGGCGGCCACGACGCGGTCGGGATCCAGCGCGTCGACCGCCACCAGCGTGAAGGCGCCCTCCAGCTGAACGACCACCTTGCGCATCGCTTCGATGAGGGTGGCTCCCGCCTCCACCTCGCGGGACAGCAGGTGGGCTGCCACCTCGGTGTCGGTCTCGGAGCTGAAGGTGGCACCCTCGAGGCCGGCCTTCAGCGCCGCGTGATTCTCGATGATGCCGTTGTGCACCACGGCGATCCGTCCGGAGACGTGCGGGTGCGAGTTCTGATCAGTGGGCCCGCCATGGGTGGCCCAACGCGTATGACCGATCGCGACCGTGCCCTCCGGCAGCGGATTCGCGTCGATCTCGGACGCCAAGTTGCTGATCTTGCCAGCCTTCTTGCGCCAATGAATAGCCCCGTCGTGCGGCAATGCCACACCGGCCGAGTCGTAGCCACGGTACTCCAGCCGCCTCAAACCGGCGAGCACCACCCCAAGTCCGTCACGGTTGCCGACGTATCCAACGATTCCACACATGAAGAAAAACGTACATCATGATTGCGCGTTCCTTGACATTGCGGCTTTCGACTAGACGAAGGTCTCGAACGCCTCCGCCGTAACTCCACTGTTACGATGACTCGGTGCCTCACCCATTCGTGACACTGCCCCGTCGGTCCTGGGCCGCGCTGGCCAAGGATACCCAGATCGACCTCGACGAGGCGACCCTCGCCATGCTGCGAGGCATCGGCGATCCCACCGACCAGTCCGACGTCGAAGAGGTCTACCGGCCGCTCACCCAGCTGCTGCACCTGTATATGGCCAACACCGGCCGACTCAACGAACAGTCGAACAAATTCCTGCGCCTCCGAGTGCAGCGCACCCCCTTCGTGATCGCCGTCGCCGGCTCAGTTGCGGTGGGCAAGTCGACGGTGTCCCGCCTGCTCCAGGAGTTGTTGCGACGCGCACCCGGCAGTCCGCGGGTGGACCTGGTCACCACCGACGGCTTCCTCTACCCCAACGCCGAGCTGAACAACCGCGGGCTGATGGACCGCAAGGGCTTCCCCGAGTCATACAACCGACGCGCACTGCTCGACTTCCTGATCGAGGTGAAGTCCGGCACCCCCCACGTCGAGGCGCCCGTCTACAGCCACGCCGTCTACGACATCGTCGCGGACCAGAAGATCATCGTCGAGACCCCCGACATCCTCATCCTCGAGGGACTCAACGTGCTGCAGCCGGCCCGAGTCGAACCCGACGGCACCGCCGGGCTCGCGGTGAGTGACTTCATCGACTTCTCCGTCTTCGTCGACGCCGAGGAGGCTCATATCAAGAGCTGGTTCCTCGACCGCTTCATGGAGCTGCGTCGCCGAGCCGCCGACAACGAGGGCGACGGTTTCTTCGCCCGCTACGTCGAACTCAGCGACGACGAAGCCCGCGAGATCGGCTCCCGGGTCTGGGACTCCATCAACGGCCCCAACCTGCGTCAGAACATCGCCCCGACGAGGGAACGCGCCACCGCCATCCTGAGGAAGGGCCCCGACCACATCATCTCGTCGATCCGGATCCGCAAGATCTAGGACGATCACACCACGCTCTTGGAGGTGCGGAGCACAGCGGGCCTCGACGATCAAGACCAGCGCGCAGCGCCATTGACGCTCTTTGAGGTGCGACGAGCTCTGCGAGGAGCCTCGAAAAGAGCGGGCGTGACCTTCGGCAGAGACTGTTGTTCGGCTGCCGGTCGGGTCTTTTCGAGGCTCGTTCCTCGCACCTCAAAGACCGTCATCCCCCACAGCCGAGCGCTTGCCGGTAGATTGTTCACTGGCGAAAGGACATCACATGGCTTCCGTAGACATCGGCCAGGCGGTCAACAACCTGCGTGACGAGCTGACGGTATTCGCGGAGCGCGAGAAGGAACTCGCCGCCGCAGAACTCAAGCCGGCCGCCAAGCATGCGGGCTTCGGCGCAGGCTTCATGGCAGGAGCCGCGATCTTCGTGGTGCACGCGCTGTGGATGCTCGTCATCGCACTCGCTTTGTTCGTCTGCTGGCTGCTGACGACCATCTTCGACATGACGCTCACCGCCGGCCTGGTGTGGGGGTTCGCGGCCAGCGCGATCATCTCCGTGCTGCTGGCCGCGATCCTGGCGAAGCTGGGTCTCAACCGGTTCAAGAAGGTCAAGAAGCCCGAGGCGACCATCGCCGAGGCCAAGGCCACCGTCAACACGGTGATCGACTCCTTCCTGCAGCCCAAGGAAACCACCGCCGAGGTGGTGAATATCAAGCCGAGCGCGGTCTCGACGACAGGCGACCACCCGTTCTCGCGACCGGCCAGCTGAGGCTCCTCGCCGGGCGTGGGCTGCTACGCGAAGGTGTCGATGACGGTGCGACCGGGGATCGATGAGGTTCTCATGGTGCGGAAGATGTCATTAATGTCGCGCAGCCGGGCCGTGTGGATGGTCGCTCTCACGTTGCACTGATCGGCCAGGGCCAACGCTCGCGCCATGTCGGAGCGAGTACCGACGATCGACCCGCGCAGCGTGATCGCTCGCATCACCACGTCGAAGATCGACATCGACATCTCGCCGGGCGGGATGCCGTTCAGCACGATCGTCCCACCCGGCCGGGTGAAGCCGATCGCCTGCCCGAAGGCCGCCCGTCCGACGGCGGTGACAAGAACGCCGTGGGCTCCCCCGATGGCCCGTTGCAGGTAGCCCACGACGTCCGTCGTTGCGGCGTTGACGGTCATCGTCGCGCCGAGTTTTGCGGCCAGATCGAGCTTGGACTCTTCGATGTCGACGGCCACCACCCGGAAGCCCATGGCGGCGGCATACTGCACCGCGAGATGGCCAAGACCACCGATGCCGCTGATCACCACCCAGTCGCCGGCGCTGGCCTCCGTCATCACCAGGCCCTTGTAGACCGTGACGCCGGCGCACACCAGCGGCGCGGCCTGCACGTAGTCGAGCGAATCTGGCAGGTGCGCCAGATACAGCGGATCGGCCAGCACGTACTCCGCGAAGCCGCCGTCGACGTCATAGCCGGTGCGCTTCTGCTTGGGGCACAACGTCTCCCAGCCGGTGAGGCACTGCTCGCAGCGTCCGCAGGCCTGATGCAGCCATGGCACGCCGACGCGGTCCCCGACGTGCACGGCGTTGACCGCCTCGCCCACCGCGACCACCTCGCCGACAGCCTCGTGGCCGGGTATCCGGGGAAGCGGCGGCTTGTTGTCCCAGTCGCCGTCGGCGGCGTGCAGATCGGTGTGGCAGACGCCCACCGCGTGCACCTTGACCAGCACCTGGCCCGGCCCCGGCGTGGGCACCTCTATCTCTCGGAGTTCCAGCGGCTTGCCGAACTGGGTGACGGCGGCCGCGAGCATCGTCGTCATGCGGCTCCTCCTTGGATGGCGGTGATCGCGACGGTGTTGACGATGTCCTCCACCAGCGCTCCCCGTGACAGGTCGTTGACGGGTTTGTTGAGTCCTTGCAGCACGGGACCGATGGCCAGCGCGTTGGCGCTGCGCTGAACAGCCTTGTAGGCGGCGTTTCCGGCGCTGAGGTCGGGGAAGATCAGCACCGTGGCACGGCCGGCGACAGGCGAGCCCGGGCGTTTGCGCGTGCCGACGTCGGGGTCGACGGCGGCGTCGTACTGAAGCGGGCCATCGACGGCCAGCCCGGGCGCGCGGGAGCGCACCTCTTCCGTCGCCGCCACCACGAGATCGACGTCGGGTCCGCTGCCGGAGTCGCCGGTGGCGTAGGACAGCATCGCGACGCGGGGCTCGATGCCGAACGCGCGGGCCGTCTCCGCCGAGCTGATCGCGATGTCGGCCAGCTGGGCGGCATTCGGATTGGGGTTGACGGCGCAGTCGCCGAACACCAGCACCCGGTCGGCGAGGCACATCAGGAACACCGACGAGACCACCGAGACGCCGGGCCTGGTCTTGACCACCTCGAGCGACGGCCGGATGGTGTGCGCCGTGGTGTTGACCGCCCCCGAGACCATGCCGTCGGCGATGCCTTCGAGCACCATCATGGTGCCGAAGTAAGACACGTCCGCCACCCGCTCGCGCGCCTGCTCGAGCGTCACGCCCTTCTTGGCCCGAAGCTCGGCGTACCGGGCGGCGAACCGCTCGCGCAGCGGGCTTGTAGCGGGATCGACCACCTCGGCCGCGTCGAGGTTCAGGCCCAGTTCCTTGGCTCGGCCCTTCACCGCCGCCGCGTCGCCCAGCAGTGTGAGCCGGCAAGTCTTCTCCGCCAACAACCGGTGCGCGGCGCGCAGGATCCGCTCCTCGTCGCCCTCCGGCAGCACAATGTGCTGGCCGACCGCGCGGGCGCGACGAAGCAGCCCGCCCTCGAAGCGCAGCGGCGTCATCGGCGGCTCTCCGGGAACCTCCAACAGATCGGAACTCAGTCGGAACGAGCGGGTCAGCACCGACGAGGCCAGTTCGACGCGCTGCGTCGGGACGCCCAGATCCTCGCGTCCGCTGCCCAAATACAGCACGCCGGAGACGAGGGCGTGGCGTCGTCGGGCGTCCTTTATGGCGACCCGAGCCACGTCGGCATCATCCGCCACGAGCACCATGGCGGCGCCGAGGTTGGCGGCGATCGTCGCGTTGGCCCCGAACTCGACGGGGGCCAGCGGCGAGCTGTAATCGCTGCCCACGACGATTACGGTGTCGCAGCGCGCCGCGAGCTCGACGTACGCGGCGACGATGCGCACCAGGGCCGCCTCGTCGGCGCGCAGGAACTCGTCGAGCGTCACGCCGCCGACGGCCAGCTCCGGATCGCCGAGCAGCGACCGCAGCACCCGCAAGGTGGCATCGTCGGACGACTGCAGGAGCGGCACGAACAGCCCCACTCGCCCCGAGCCCGCGACCTGTCGCAGCGTCGCCCTGGCCACATCGCGCAGAGCGGGGCAGCGTCGCACCGCCGCGAGATACACCGCCGTCATGCGACTCAGCCCTTCAGCACCTTGTCGATCGCGGCGCCGAGCCCAGCGGGCTCGTGCCCGAGGGCGGCGATCACCGCCGCGCGCACCTGCTCCGCGTCGCCGGCACTGGCGCCGGTGCCGGTGCCGGTGCCGGCCCGCACCTCCGGTGCGGCCCCCGAGGAGACCAGCCGGACGCCGCGCTCCATGGCGTACTCCTTGGCGAGGGCCGTGACGATGTCGCGCTCCCCCACGACGCACTGCTTGGATCCCGAGGCCAGCGCCTCGTCGATGGTGACCTTGGTGATGACTCGACGTGACATGACGCTGCTCCTCAGGACTCGCGACCGGTGACGGATTCAATGGCGGTGATGGCGGCGTCGCGCGCGGCGAGAATGTCGGACTCGCTGCCCGACATCCACATCCGGCCGTAGACGCCCACGGAGGAGAAGTGGTTGAGGAAGACGGGCGCGGCCTTCTCCGCCTCGTTGGCCGCGAGCGTGATGTAGGCGGCCGGTTCCACCTCGAGCACCAGCATGGTCTGCCCGGCCACCAGCATGGTGCCGCGGTTGAGTCGGTTCAGCAGCTGCGCCTGATACGGGTTGACGTTGGTGATGATCTGCTGCGACGCCACCTTGGGCGCGATCCGGGACGACTGCTCAAGCCCCAACTCCTCCAGCACCACCTCACCCGCGCGCAGCACGTCGGCCTGCGAGGCGGAGTGCACCTCGAACATGCCGTACTGCCGCTCCACCACCTGCGCACCGGGCCGCACGTCGGTGGCCTTGACCACCTTGTCGACCACCTGGAACACCGAGTTGCCCGGGGACATCTCGACGTAGAGGCTGGCCATGCCGTCGACGGGCGGGTCGCCCATTGAAATGGTGCCGACGAAGGCCGCGAACTGCGGCTGCATCCGGTCGATGTGGCAGAACGCCCGTAGCTGGATGTCACTCATATCCTGATCTCCTCTTCAGCGCTCGCGGTGGCGAAGCTGGCCACTCCCAACGGAGTGACATACATGGGTTCGGGGGCCACCTGACACGGCAGGCCGGTGACCCGGGTCATGATGGACTCGATGCCGGTGAACGCGCCCGTGCCGCCCACCACGTAGATCTGCTCGACCCCGGTGCCGTCGACGATGTCGCGTACGATCGTCGACATCTTCTCCAGCACCGGTGCCACCAGGGGCAGCAGCCGGGCGTGGTTGGCCGGGTCGCGCTTTTGCAGCTCGGCCTCCTCGAAGGGCATCTTCAAGGCGCCGGCGATCACCAGCGACAGGTGGGTGCCGCCGCTGGGCTCGTCGAAGGTGCCGACGATCCGGCCGTCCTTGACGATCGCGACGCCGGTGGTGCCGCCGCCGATGTCCACGACGGCGCCGTCCCGCACCCCGAGCACGGCGTTGGCAGCCGTGGGCTCGTCGACGACCGCGTCGCACTCGATGCCGACGCCCTCCAGCACGTAGCGGTGGGCGCGATGGTCGCTCTCGTTCACGGCCGGCGGGATGGTCACCGCGCCGCGGGTGAGCGTGCGGCCGGTGCGGCGCTCCACCTGCTCTTTGAGGCCGCGCACCACGTCCATGGCTCCGGCGAAGTCCCAGACGACGCCGTCGCGCACCACGTCGGCGAACTGCGACGCGGTGGCCAGCGGCATGCCGGCCTCGTCGGTGACGACGATGACGGTAAAGGCGGTGCCCAGGTCGACGCCCACCTTGATCGGCTGGTCGGGGCGGATCGGGCGATTGCCCGACCCCACGGCGACCGCCTTGCGGAGCAGCTGCTTCGGCGTGGCCATCATCGACCTGCCTTGAGCAGCAGCTGCACGTAGTAGAAGGCGGACGACAGCCGGTTGAGAGCCCGACAGATCGGCTCGCCATAGGGATGGTGGGGCGAGGGGAAGACCTCGAGCGCCAGGATCTCGATCTCCCGGCTCGACGTGCGCACCACGTTCAGCCAATGCTGCAGCTCAAGATCCTCGACGCCGATTGTCAGGTGCGGGATGCCCAGTTCCTGATCAGGGCGATGAGTCACCTCGTGGATGCGTTCCGCGTCGGCCTCGTCGAGCACCAGTTCGGCGACCACCCGCTCGTTGTATTCGGCCGAGATCAGCTCCCGGCAGTAGGCGGCCAGGGTGCCGAGCAGGCCGGCCGTGTGCTCGTATCCCGCGGCGGCGGCCTTGGACTGGACCAGCAGCACCATCGCATGGAGCGAGTCGATCCGGCCGCGCAGTTGGATCCGAGGATGGGTCTTGAGCGCGTAGTGGTGCGCGTTGAGCTGGGTGAGCGCGCTGACCTTCTCACGCACCTGGGTGCCGCACGTGGTGCAGCGCGGCAGCTCGCCCACCAGATTCACCGGGAACTCCGACGGCTTGTCCCAGTCATGATTGCCCGACGGAGCGGCCGACGGCTCCGCCGCCGACTCCGGTTCGGTGACGAGCTTCCACTGCGTGACGAAGTCGGCGGCAGCGGGAGAGAGCCGCGCCCCGGCGGGCACCACGACGCGCGCCCCCACGGTGGGGCGGCGGAGCTGCTCGCGCAGGTCGGACTCGGTGACGAACACGGTTACTGCTCCGCCCAGTCAGCCGGGAAGGTGACGTAGATGAACTTCGCCCACGACGGCGTGCCGAAGGTGATGGTGGAGCCCTTGGGAACGTAGAAGATGTCGCCGGAACGACCCACCTTGTTGCCACCGTCGAGGCCGAGGTGGAGTTCGCCCTCCAGCACGATCTGGACCTCGTCGTAGTTGAGGGTCCATTCGAAGGCGCCCTCGGTGAGCGACATGTAGCCGGCGGCGATCGGGGAGCCGTCGTCGGTGGTGACCACGTCGACGGCGTGCACCTTCTGATCGGGCCCCGGGCCGGGGAACGGGAAGGGCTCGAGCGGGGACTCGGCGATCCGCGCGAGCTTGACGCTCGGGCGGCTGGGCGCGGCGGCGGGGACGCCGAGGCCCCCACCGCCCGCCAGGACTCGGGCCACGATCTCGCGGATCTTCGCCTCCGTACCATCGGCGGTCGCCGACGGCAGCTGGGTGACGACGGAGGGCGCGCCCCGGGCGATCGTCACGCGCCGCTCAGCCGCGACGTCGCGCGCCAACGGGGTGATGATGGCGCGCTCGGACACGGACAGCGTGCCGCCGACGGCGACCTGCTGCACCTGTTCCGCTGTGATGACTTCCCGGGACATATCCCTTTACCTCTCGATGGTGGCGTTGCCTATGGGGAAAGACGGGCCTCAGTTGGCCTTGGGCAGGATCGACTCGACGTCGCCGTGCGGGCGCGGGATCACGTGCACGGAGACGAGCTCGCCGACGCGTCCGGCCGCTGCGGCGCCGGCATCGGTGGCGGCCTTGACCGCGCCGACGTCGCCGCGCACCATGACGGTCACGTATGCGGAGCCGATCTGCTCCTTGCCGATCAGCTTGACGTTGGCAGCCTTGACCATGGCGTCGGCGGCCTCGATCGCACCGATCAGGCCCTTCGTCTCGACCATTCCGAGAGCGATCATGTTCACATCGGGCATTTCAGTTCTCCTTGTTTGAGTGGGTGTGGTGGTGGTTGTTGTTGCGTTTTCAGTTGTGGTCGTAGGTGCGGTCTTCTTCGCCGGTCGCTTCCGCGGCGGCTTGGTCGGGATCGGTGGCTGTTCCTCTGTCATCGGCTGACCTCCGTGTCCCTACTGCTTCAGCTGTTGCAGAACGAGGCGGACGACCCGCTCGATCTGCTCGGCGTCCGCGTCCTTCGCGGCCGATGCCGGGGCCTGAGCGGCCTCGGGCGCACCGCCGTCGAGCCTGCCGCCCCACGCCCGGGCGACGTCGGGCGCGGAGGTGAGGTGGTAGGCCACGCGCTTGACGTTCAGCACGTGCTCGACGGTGATGTTGTCGCTGACCGACGCCCCGCCGATGCCTCCCGGCGCCAGCGTGAACGAGGGGCGGATGCCGGTGGTGTAGCCCACGCCGCCCAGCGACCCCCAGGTGTTGACGAGGATCCGGAAGGCCGGCTTCTCGATGCCGAAGGCCAGCACCGCTTCCTCGTCGCGGGAGTGGATGACCAACGAGTGCCCGTCGCCGCCGAACCTCAGCAGCTCGATGGAACGCTCGCAGCCGGCCTTCCAGCCGTCCTCGACCATCCAGCCGATGACGGTGGTGAGCTTCTCGCGCGACAACGGGTGCTTCGGCCCGACGCCGTCGAGAGGAGCCACCAGGATCCGGGCCGAGGCAGGCACGTCGACGCCGGCCAGCTCGCCCAGCCGTTGGGGCGTCTGCCCCACGTACTCGGCCAGCATCAGCCCGTTGGGCCGGAACATGCCGGCCGCGAGGGTGTCGGCCTCCTCACAGGTGAGGAAGTGCGCCCCGCGGTCGATCAGCTCCTGCTTGAGCCGGTCGGCGATCGGCCGGTCGGCGATGATGCACTGCTCGGTGGCGCAGATGGTGGAGCAGTCGAACGACTTGGACTCCACGATCATCTGGGCCGCGCGCGCGATGTGCGCCGTGCGGTCGACGTATGCCGGCACGTTTCCGGGACCGACGCCCAGTGCGGGCTTGCCGCAGCTGTGCGCGGCCTTGACCATGCCCGGGCCACCCGTGGCCAGGATCATGGACGTCGCGTAGTGGTTCATCAGCTCGTTGGTGCCGGCCATCGAGAGGTCGGTGACGCAGCTGACAAGGCCCTTCGGCATGCCGGCCGCCTCACCCGCCTCGACCATCACCCTGACCGCCTCGGCCGTGCACTTCCGCGCCGCGGGATGCGGGCAGACGATCACGGCATTGCGGGCCTTGACGCCGATCAGGATCTTGAAGATCGCCGTCGAGGTGGGGTTGGTCGACGGAGTCAGCGCGCAGATCACGCCCACCGGCCAGCCGATCTCGATGATCTTTCGCTGCTCGTCGCGCCGGAGCACCCCGCAGGTGGGGATGTCCTTGATGGAGTCCCACACCCCCTGGGCCGCGAACTCGTTCTTGAGCTGCTTGTGCGCCGGATAGCCGAAGCCCGTCTCGTCGTGGGCCAGCTGCCCGAGACGTCCAGCCTCCCGCATGGCGGCGGCGACCATGGCCTCGCAGATGGCGTCGACCTTCTCCTGCGACGTGAACTGGAACGCGCGCATCGCCTCTCGACCAGCGGTGGCCAGATCCCTGGACTGCTGGATCGAGCGGAGATCCGCGTCGAAGCTCTCTGTCATGTTCACCTCACCTCAGTACTTACGCGGGTGCGCAGCCACCTCGAGCACGGCGTCCTGGAAGGCCGAGCAGGCGGCCCGGCAGGCGCTCTGGCTGCCCGTCAGGAGACCGCCGGCGAAGTTGGTCTCGGACGGCGGAGCGTAGAACTCCTTCATCTCCACGTCGGCGGCCTTCATCGCCATGTCGAGCGCGTAGGTGGCCTCCAGCGGCGGGGCGATCAGGTAGGCCAGCGAGCCGCCGACGGGGATGCCCGCGGCCTCCGACAGGTAGGTGCCGGTGGAGCTGATCAGGTGCGGGAAGAAGGTGAGCGAGTTGTCGTCGTTCGCCGAGTAGAAGCACGCCTCCTCCTCCGCATACGCGACGCAGGCGTCCATGCCGGAGCACACCTCGGCGGGCGTGGGGCCCGCGAGGATGCCGATGATCTCGCCGGAGAGCGGGCCCGACGGGTAGCCGGAGCCGGCATAGAAGCTCTTGGCGTAGACGACGTCGACTTCCGCGAACTTGGTGGCTTCGTCGAGCGACACGTACAGCGCGTCGTCGATGTCACAGGTGATCAGGGCGAGGGAGCGGTGTTGCGGCTGCAGGTTGAGCTTTTCCGCGAACCCCCGATCGACATTGGAGATAATCCGCGCCGCCAGGATGGTCGGCTTGACCGGATCAAGGATTGCCATGATTCATTCCTTCCTTGGGGCTCAGTTCTCGCCCGAGACTTCGCGCAGCTTCATGCCGCTGGCGGAGTAGGTGATCATTCGCTTGACGAACTCGACGACGAAGGCGCCGGCCTCAAGCGGGTTGGTGCCGCCGTGGGTGGTGATCATGCAGATCAGGTCACGGTCGGCGTCGGTCTTGCCCGGCTGCGGGTCGAAGCCCATGTAGGCGCTCATCGCGTCGGCGATGC
This sequence comes from Tessaracoccus caeni, assembly GCF_029211185.1. Classification (GTDB taxonomy): domain Bacteria; phylum Actinomycetota; class Actinomycetes; order Propionibacteriales; family Propionibacteriaceae; genus Arachnia; species Arachnia caeni. The sequence goes on along the minus strand of NZ_JARGDO010000025.1, from coordinate 24,446 downwards.
CCAGGCCCGGGCGCTCCCCGATCAGCAGGACGATGACCTTGGCGTGGATGATCGCGTTGACGTCGTTCATGATGCCGACGCGAGCGTTCTGCACGAAGAACGGGGTGCCGAGACTCAGCCCCGCCGATTTCAGGCCCTGCTCGAGAGCGGGATAGATGTCGGGCAGGTTGTTGTCGATCGCCGCGGCGGACAGGCCGTCGCCGACGAAGATCTGCACGTCGGGGTTCTTGGTGCAGCGCTCGGCGATCGTCTTCTTCGCGTCCTCACTGAGCAGACGGCCCATGTCGGGGCGCAGCAGATACTCGGAGCGGTCCGCCACCGAGCTGGCCACGGTGAACAGGTTCAGCGCATCCAACGTCTCTTGCTTCACCTCGCCGTAGATGGCGTCCTGGGTGACGCCGTGATCGGCTTGGAAGAGCAGTTTCGAGCTGGTGAGTGGACGGGGCCCGGCGCGGCCGACGCCCACCCGAGCGGTGGTGGCGGCCATGATGTTGCGCAGGCCGTCTGGGTCGGCGGGGTTGACCACGCCGCAGGCGCGACGAGGCCCCTCCTCCGTGGGATCGGCCAGGTCGATCACCACCTCGCCCTCGGCGGAGATCCCGCTGACGGAGGCTTTTGCCTCACCGGCCGACGCGGCGGGCGTCAGGCCTTCCTTCTTCAGCTCGGCCAAGACCCGAGCGACGATGTCTTCTAGGTTGTCGATCATCGGTCAGTTCACCTCTTCAGGAGATACGAAGCGTCGCCGGCCTTGTCGGTGAGTTGGCCGTCCTTCCACAGGCCGACCTCCTCCATCCAGGCCTCGAACTCGGGCAGCGGGCGCAGGCCCAGGGCCTGACGCAGCGACGGGGCGTCGTGGTAGCTGGTGGTCTGGTAGGACAGCATCGCGTCGTCGCCCATCGGGACGCCCATGATGAAGCTGCCACCGGCCGACGCGAACAGCACCGCCAGGTTCTCGTTGTCGTTCTGGTCGGCGACCGCGTGGTTGGTGTAGCACACGTCGCAGCCCATGTTGACGCCGGCGAGCTTGCCCATGAAGTGGTCCTCCAGGCCCGCGCGAGCGATCTGGCGCGAGTCGTAGAGGTACTCGGGTCCGATGAAGCCCACCACGGTGTTCACCTGGAACGGGTTCCAGCGGCGCGCCATGGCGTGGATGCGGGCCTCCAACGTCAGCTGATCGCCGCCGTTGTGCGCGTCGGCCGACAGCGCCGAGCCCTGACCGGTCTCGAAGTACATGTACTGGGGTCCGGCGACCACGGAGTACTTCTTGGCCACCTCGTAGGCCTCGTCCATGAGACCGACGCTGACGCCGAAGCTCTCCATCGCCTTCTCCGAGCCGGCGAGCGACTGGAACAGCAGGCCCGACGGTGCGCCGCGCTTCATCGCCTCCATCTGCGTGGTGACGTGCGCCAGCACGCAGTTCTGGGTGGGGATCTCCCACTCCTGGATGATGCCGTAGGTCATGTCCAGCAGCCGGCTGACCGAGCCGACGGTGTCGTCGGCGGGGTTGATGCCGATCACCGAGTCACCGGAGCCGTAGCTCAGGCCCTCGAGCGCGGATGAACGAATGCCCTCGACCGAGTCGGTGGGGTGATTGGGCTGGTTGCGCGAGCCCAACGTCCCGGGCAAGCCCAGGGTGTTGTTGGCGTGGGTCACCCTGCGGATCTTGCGGCCGGCGAGCACCAGATCGAGGTTGCTCATCAGCTTCGTGACCGCGGAGATCATCTCGCCGGTCAGCGAGTTGCTGATCCGGCAGATCATGTCGGAGGTGGTGGAGTTGGAGAGGATCCACTCACGGAACTCCCCCACCGTCCAGCCCTTGATCTCCTGGTAGATGGTCTCGTTGAGGCCGTCGTCGATCACTCGCGTGACCTCGTCCTCGTCGTACGGGACCACCGGGTTCTCGCGCAGCACGCTGAGCGGAACTTCGGCGAGCACATACTTCGCGGCCACCCGTTCCGCCGCCGACGTGGCGGCGATCCCGGCCTGTTGGTCGCCTGATTTCTCCTCGTTCGCCTTGGCGAGGAGCTCCTTGATACTGCCGAACTCGTATGGGGTTCCGAACAGTTTCGTCCGAAGCAGCATCGCTTCACCTCCCTATGGCCCCACCGGAGCGGGGCCCCCTTGTCATCTTTGAAACTTCGGTTGTCTAGTAGTTGTGCGGGCTTCTCATTGGTAGAACACCAACGTCTTCACGGAGACCGGGACGACGCGACCGTCGAACATCGGCTCGCCGATGTCGATGAAGTCGCCCTCGCCCAGTCCGACTTGGTCCACGACCACCAGCGGCAGGTCGTTCGCCAGTCCTTTCAGGGTCTGCCCGAGGATCTGCGCGTAGTCCTGTTCCGTCACCAGGACCACCGGCTCCCCGGGGGCTAGTTCTTCCTCCGCGAAGCTCGCCACGCCCATGGCGAGCTCCCGAAGCTGGGCGTATGTGATCCTTTCCGGCAGCACCAGCGACAACACGAATCCGCCCCGTTCCTCGCGGTCCCAGCGCTGCATCGCCGTCCGCAACGCCGCCAGTACCTGCGTGGATTCGAGGTGGTCGGGCAGCTTTGGTTCGATCACCGGCAGATTGCGCATCGGCAACTGCTGGGGTTCGGCCCAGATCGTCGAGCCGGACAGCGTCACCTGCTGGCTCGCGGCGCCGAGTACCGTGGCGCGCAGCGTCTGCGCGGGCTCGACGACGTGCAGCTCGCGCCACCGGGTGTTCTCGCGCAGCGACGTGGCCAGCAACGGGCCGACGTCGCCGTAGCGGATCACCTGCTCCAGCGTCTCCGCCGGAGCGTCGTCGTAGTAGAGAGCACCGACACCACCGGATACGAAGTAGGCGGCAACGGTGCCCTCCACCTCGAGCGGCGGGCTCAGCTGCACCGCGTCGCCGAAGCGGCAGGGCAGCCCGAGCACCAGGTCGACGATCACCTCGGCCATCGCGTCGGTGAGAGCCCGCAGGCCTGCCAGCGACGGGCGACGTCCGATCTCCACGTCGCGGATGCCGAGCCGCTCGACGATCAGCTTTCCGGGAGGGGCCAAGTGGGTGAGGATCCCGGTCTGGGGGTCGATCACCGCCTGCCGGCCGCCCACCATCGCGGCGGAGCTCGACAGGTGCTTGCCCGAGCGGAACAGCGCGGCGTTGGAGGATCCGCCTCCGACGTCGACGTTCACGACGCTGGCGTAGCGATGCCGCGACCAGTCCGCAGCGCCCGAGCCTCGTGCCGCGATCGACGACTCCAGGTTGGGGCCGGCAACGGTCACCACGAAGTCGCCGGCCAGGTCGGAGAGGCCGTGCAGGATCGCCTCGGCGTTCTTCGTCCGGGCCGTCTCCCCCGTGATGATCACGGCACCGGTCTCGACCTGCTTCGGGTCGACGCCGGCCAGCTCGTATTCGCGACGGATCAGGCCGACGAGCTTGTCGACGTCCACCAGATCGGGCGCTGCCAGGGGCGTCAGCTTCGGGTCGCTCTCGAAGAGCACCTCACGGTCGTCGATGTCGAGCCTCGGCACCAGACCAGGCCGATGCTGGTTGGTGATCGTCAGCCTGGAGAGCACCAACTGGCTGGTGGTGGTTCCGACGTCGATCCCGACGCTGAGCACATCCTGACTTGCCATGACTACGCCCTAGTAGCCCTTCCGAAAGGTCGCCTCGCCGCCCACCTCGAGCGAGTCGAGGATTGCGATGATGGCGGCGTCCACCGGAGCATCGGCCGTGGAGGCCGTCCGGCGCGCGGCACTGCCCGTCACGACCAGCACCAGCTCCCCCTCGCCCGCACCGATGGCATCCACAGCCACGTACGGATCGCCGACGAGTTGGTCGCTCGGGTCGGCCGGCCGCACCACCAGGAGCTTGCGCCCGGTGAGCGCGTCGTCCTTGATGGTGGAGACGGCCGAGCCGACGACGCGAGCGATCTGCATCTCAGGCCACCTTCTCTTCCGGAGCGGACTGCGCGGATCCTGCTGCGGGGAAGGTCTTGCCGAAGAACAGCAGGGCCACGGCGACGGCGGTCACGCCGGCGACGAACTTGCCGCTGATCATCGGGAAGATCATCTCCCTGGCCACGCCGGCGGTGAAGCCGAGATGGTCTCCCAGGAGGAAGGCCGCCGACACCGCGAAGGCCGCGTTGAGCACCTTGCCGCGGGCGTCCATGTCCTTGAACATCTCGAACATCGGGATGTTGTTGGCCAGAGTGGCGACCATGCCGCCGGCGGCTTTGTCGTTCATGCCCAGCAGCTTGCCGACCGCGGACAGCGGCTTGGCCGCGTACTTGACGATCAGCGCGACGGCGGGGAAGGCACCCAGCAGCACCATGGCGATGGCGCCGACGGTCTCCAGGCCGTCGGTGGGAGGCGCGAGCTCCCAGCCGGCCGGCATGATCTTTACCGTGGTGACCTGTTCGAAGACGGCGATGATCAGGCCGACGGTGATGACGAACACCAGTCCCTTGCCGAACCAGAGGAAGCCGGTGGTCATCTTGTCCGGGATCAGCCACAGGCCAACGGCGATCAACGCCGCGACGATGATGATCGGCACCACGTTGATGAAGACGAACGCCGGGGAGATGCCGGCCACCAGGCCTCCGACGAGCACGCCGATCGGAATGGTGGTGACGCCCGCGAGTACGCCCTTCGCCAGGTAACCGCGGTCCTCTTCTTTGATGATCGACAGCGCCACCGGGAGGGTGAACACGATCGTCGGGCCCATCATCGCACCCAGGATCAGGCCGGAGAGCCGCTGGGCCTCCGGATTGTCGGTGAGCACCTGGGCCAATGCCCAGCCGCCCATGTCGTTGGCGAGCAGCGTGCCGGCGAACATCGCCGGATCCGCCCCCACCAGGGAGTACAGGGGACCGACGACGGGCAGCAGCAGCTTGCCCAGCACCGGTGCGAGCGACATCATGCCGACCATGGCCAAAGCCAGGGGGCCGAGGGCGTTGAAGCCCTCCTCGAAGTGCTCGCCGAGCCCGAACTTGTTACCTATCGCCCGGTCGATACCGCCGAGCACCATGCAGATCATCAAAATCCAGATGATGACCTCATTCACGTCCATAGCAACCTCGCTCTGTAGGAGTCGACGCCGTCCACCCCTTTGTCAGGACGGCGTTCGACCCTCTGGATACGGCAACGCTAACACCGCGCGAGGCTCAATACGACAAGTTGTAGGAATTATCTCTGACTAGGAGCTCGGCTCCCGCGTGGAACTCGACTCAGTCGCGCATGAAACGCTCAGGAATAGTGCTCGTTTGGCCCTGATCCCACGGGCGGGCCCACCCCGCCAGGTCGAGCACCCAGTCGAGCAGGTGGGCCGTCAGGCCCCAGACGAACTCGTCGCCCAGCACGAAGGCCGGTCCCCGATACCCACTGGGATGGGTGGCGGTGACGCGCACCTCCGGCGACGTGAGCAGGGAGACCGGGTAGGCGTGCACGGCCGCGGTCTCAAAGGGATCCATCGGGCTCAACGACCCACCCGGCCAGACGCCGGTCACGGTGGTCACGTCGTAGTTGGAGGCGGGCACCCACACCGCCGGCAGGCTGCCGAGCACCTCCACCGCCCGCGGATCGAGCCCGGTCTCCTCGGAGGCCTCCCGCAGCGCCGTCGCCACCAGGCTGGGATCCTCGGGATCGCGTCGACCGCCGGGCAATGCCATCTGCCCGGCATGGCGGCGCAACGACGACGACCGGGTGAGCAGCGTCACCTCCGGATCGGAAGCGTCGCTGAACAGCATCAGCACCGCCGCCGACGCTTTACCCCGGGGCGTCCGGTCGAAGTCGACGACACGTCGGGGCGCCGGGTCGCGCAGCGCCTGCGTCAGCGTCTGGAAGGTATCGGGGTGCCTCATCGCCCCCCCAGATGCTCCGCGATGAGATCCTCCAGCTCGTCGAGCGAGTCCAGCTCACCGGGATGGATGTAGGCGATCGTCCCGTCGGCGTCGACGAAGACCGTGGTGGGCAGCCCGGCGACCTTCAGCGGAACCTGGAGGGTCTTGTCCATGTCCTGGATCTGCGGATAGGCCCAGCCGACGGTGCCGGCGAACTCGATGGCCCAATCGGGCTGCGGATCGTTGTAGTCGATGCCGAGGAAGTTGACGCCGTCAATGCTCGCCAGCGCCTCCCGCAGGATCGGCGACTCCGCCCGGCAGGGCGGGCACCACTGGGCCCAGAGGTTGATCACCCAGGGTTCGCGGGGCAGGCCGGCGAGGTTGACCGGATCCTCGGTGCCAAGGCACGGCAGCGCCGTCGCCGGCAGCCCGCCGTCGACCGGCGTCGCGTCAGGATCGGTTTCTGGGCAGTCGACGAGGCCCCACTGTTCGCGGAGCTGGGCCAGGTCCGGCGTCGGGATGGGCGTGGTGGCGCTGGAGGGTTCGGATCCCGGGGCCGAGCAGGCCGCCAGCAGCAGCGCGCAGCAGACAGCCGCGCACCACACCGAACCTCTCAGCCGCCTCACAGCGCGACGGTCAGCTCAACCTCAACGCACGCCCCCAGGGGCAGGCAGGCGACACCCACGGCGCTGCGCACGTGCACGCCCGCGTCGCCGAAGACCTCCTGCAGAAGCTCGGAGGCCCCATTGGCCACCTGCGGCTGCCCGGTGAAAGACGGGTCGCTGGCGACGAAGACGACCGCCTTCAGCACGCGCGAGATCATGTCGACGCCACCGGCGACGGCAGCGGCGGCAGCGATGGCGTTGAGTCCGGCGACGCGGGCCGCGGCCTTGGCGTCCTCAGCGCTCACTTCCGCCCCGACCCGCCCGGTCGCGAGCAGGGCACCGTCGACGAAGGGCAGCTGTCCGGAGGTCCAGACCTGGTCGCCCACCCGACTGGCCGGCACGTAGGCGGCCACCGGCGGGGCGACGTCGGGCAGGGTGATGCCCAGCTTGGCGAGGCGCTGCGACGGGCTGGTCATTCAGCCCTCCAGCGGGCGCTTGAAGTAGCCGACGAGGGTATCGGGGTTGGGGCCTGGAGCCAGCGTGATCAGCTCCCAGCCCTCGGCGCCGAAGTTGTTCAGAATCTGCTGCGCGACGTGAGACAGGATCGGCGCGGTGAAGTACTCCCACTTGGTCATGGGGCAAAGGTACTAGATGGTTGCTATCCGCCGTCCAGCACCGTGAGCTTGGCCTTGTGCTCCGGTCCGGCCGAGCACAGCACGTCGTTCCACGACGGGATGTCGGGCCTGCTGCGCAAGAGCGCGCGGCGTTCCCGTTCGGTCATGCCACCCCAGATCCCCCACTCGATGCGGTTGTCCAACGCTTCTGCCAGGCATTCGGACCTCACCGGGCACCCCATGCACACGGCGCGCGCCCGTTTTTGGTCTTTGCCCTCTGGGAACAGCGCGTCTGCCATATTTTGGCACCGCGCCCTCAAGGTCCAATCGCTGAACTCTGCTAGCGACATCTACTGCCCTCCCTTGCGCAGCTGTGTGTACGGAGCACGTTAGCGCATTTCCCCTAGTCCGCAACAATCCGTGTCACCTGGCGAAAGCCCGCTCCTTCGCGGATTCGGGTGCCTTTGCGGCTGTCACGTAGACTTGCGGCCATGAAATCCGCCTCTTTGAGCAAGAAGGCCTACGCGCTGCTGATGTTCGCCGCGGTGAGCGTGTTGTCCGGTCTGCTGCTGGCGGGGCTGGCGGTGCCGTTCGTGGCGCTGATCGGAGGAGGTACCCGGGTGGCCTCCGACAGCCTCAAGTACCTGCCGGCAGAGCTTGAGACACCGCCCCAGTCCCAGCGCTCGCAGATCCTGATGGCCAACGGCAAGGTGCTGGCCACGTTCTACGACGAGAACCGGATCTACGTCAAACTGGAGAAGATCTCTCAGGCGATGCAGGACGCCCAGGTGGCCATCGAGGACCACCGCTTCTACGAGCACGGCGCGATCGACCTGCAGGGCCTCGGCCGCGCGGTGATCAAGACCCTCACGGGCGACACTCAGGGCGCGTCGACGCTCACCCAGCAGTACGTGAAGCTCGTCCAGCTCGAGGCCGCCGTCATCCGCGACGATCAGGAAGCACAGAGGGCCGCCACCGAGGTGTCGATCGAGCGCAAGATCCGCGAGATGCGCTACGCGATGGCGGTCGAAGAGCGGATGTCCAAGAAGCAGATCCTCGAGGGTTACCTCAACATCGCCTACTACGGCAACGGCGCCTACGGCGTGGAGTCGGCCGCCCGGTTCTACTTCGGGGTGAAGGCCAGCAAGCTGAACCTGGCGCAGTCCGCGATGCTGGCGGGAATCGTGCAGAATCCCGGCAACTACAACCCGCTCACCAACACCGAGACCACCCTGGAGCGCCGCAACTTCGTGCTGCAGCGCATGGCCGATGTCGGCGCGATCTCGCAAGCGGAGGCCGACGAGGCCAAGAAGGAGACCTTCGACCCGGAGGACGTCAAGCGCACGCCCAACGGTTGCGTCTCGTCGAAGTTCCCGTTCGTCTGCGACTACGTGCAGCGCACCCTTCTCGACACCCCCAGCCTCGGTGAAACCCGGGAGCAGCGGGAGAACCTGCTGAAGCGCGGTGGCCTGACCATTCGCACCCTGATCGATCCGGCAGCTCAGAAGGACGCGGAGAAGGCGGTGGCAAAGCTGGTCTCGCCGAAGGATCCGGTGGTGTCCGGCACCGTGCTGCTCCAGCCGTCCACCGGTCTGATCGTCGCGATGGCGCAGAGCCGGCCCAAGATGGGCGACGGCAAGGGCGAGACCTACTACAACCTCAACGTCGAACAGGAGATGGGCGGCCTGGAGGGCTACCAGGCGGGCTCAACCTTCAAGCCGTTCGTGCTGGCGGCAGCCCTCGAGATGGGCTACACGCCGAAGAAGCAGTACAACGCGCCGGGCAAGATGCAGTTCCGCGGCCAGTCCTTCAAGGACTGCAAGGGCAGCTTCCCGTTCAACCAGGATTGGGATCCCGGCAACCAAGGCAACGTGGCCTACGGCTTGATCGACATGATGAAGGCGACGCAGAGCTCGGTGAACACCTACTTCATCCAGCTCGAGCGCGACGTAGGCATCTGCGCCTCGATCGACGCGGCCCAGGCCATGGGCGTGAAGCGAGCCGACGGCGTCGACATGCGCAAGGAAGCCCGCTTCCCCGCGTGGGTGCTGGGCACCAGCTACGTGACTCCGCTCTCGATGGCGGAGGCCTACGCGACGCTCGCCAACCGGGGCGTGCACTGCAAGCCCATCATCCTCGAGTCGATCACCACCGCCGACGGTCGCGATCTGAAGGTGCCGTCCGCAGACTGCGAGCGGGTCATTCCCAAGGGCGTCGCCGACGGCGTCACCTACATCCTGGAGAGCGTCATCGCCCAGGGCACCGGCAAGCCCGCACGGATCCCCGATTGGCGTCCCCAGGCCGGCAAGACGGGTACCACCAACGAGTTCAAGTCGGTGTGGTTCGCGGGCTACACCCCCGACCTCGCCGGCGTGGCGTTCATCGCGGTGGACACCGGCCCCGCGTCCAAGAAGTTCTGGAAGGGCAAGACCCAGTCGCTCCGCAACAAGCGTTTGGAGACCGGCTACTGGCTACGGGGCACGGGCGGCGGCGACGCCGGCGCCATTTGGAAGGCCGCGATGAGTTCGGCCTTGGAGGACACGCCCAAGACCAAGTTCAAGCAGCCGCCGAAGGTGATCCTGGAGGGCAAGAAGGTCAAGATTCCGAGCACAAGGGGTATGGGCCTCAACGAAGCGAAGAGGGTGCTGGAGAAGGCGGGCTTCACCGCCGTCGTCAGCCGGGAGCACAGCGACTACGCCGAGGGCACCTTCCTCGGCACCTCCCCCTACGGCGAGGCCATCAAGTTCTCGACGATCTACCTGCGGGTCTCCATGGGCAAGAAGCCGGAACCGCCGCCGCCACCCACGAAGCCCGATGACGAAAAGAAGCCCGACGACAAGAAGGACGACGACAAGAAGTCTGACGACAAAACAGACGATAAGAAGGACGACAAGAAGGACAAGGGCGACTAGTGACGTCTGGACTGCGTGGCACCCTCGTGAAAACGGCGGGTGCCACGGTCGCGCTCGGCGCAGCATGCTTTGGATGGGGTCTGATCGAGGCCGGGCTGTACACGCTTCGTCGATTCACGATGCCGGTGCTGCCAGCGGGAGCCGAACCCCTTCGGGTTCTGCACTTCTCTGACTTCCATCTGCGTCCTGGTCAGCGTCGCGAACTGGAGTTCATCGCCGGCCTCGCCGACCTCAAGCCCGATCTGGTGCTGAACACCGGTGACAACTTCACCGATCCGGCCGTGTTGCCGCCTCTGCTGGAGGCGCTCTCCGGGCTCCGCGGCGTTCCCGGGGCGTTCGTCTTCGGCTCGAACGACTACTACTTCCCCAACAAGGCCAAACCGCTCACCTACCTGTTTCACGGTCGGTCGCGGTCGACCTCGACCGGTCGTCGAGAGCTGCCCTGGCAAGAGCTCAAGTCCGGCTTGGAGCGTCTGGGATGGGAGGACGCCACTCATCGTCGCCTGACACTGGAGGCCGGCGCCCTCCGGCTCGCTCTGCGCGGCGTCGACGACGCCCACCTGAACCGCGACGACTACAGCACCGTCGCAGGCCCGGCCGACGCAGATGCCGACCTGAACATCGGCATCATGCATGCGCCGTACCTGCGTACGCTCGACGCGATGACGGCCGACGGCATGGACCTCCTGATCGCAGGCCACACCCACGGCGGCCAGGTGTGCGTGCCTTGCTACGGGGCGTTGACCAGCAACTGCGACCTCCCTCCGTCGCGTGCCAAGGGCGTCTCCGTGCACACCCACGGTGGCCGCTCCGCACCGCTGCACGTCTCAGCAGGTCTTGGCACCTCCCCGATGGCCCCGTACCGGTTCGCGTGCCGCCCCGAGGCGTCCCTGCTGACCCTGGTGCCCCGCGTCGCCGGTTAGCGTTTCCGCGGCAGAATCGATAGTATTGCCGACGGCTCAGTGAGCCATCGGGGTGTGGCGCAGCTTGGTAGCGCGCGTCGTTCGGGACGACGAGGCCGCAGGTTCAAATCCTGTCACCCCGACGCAGGCCGAGCGAAGTGGGAACTTGTTCACACTTCCGAGGCCAAGGAAGGGGTTGACGCGCGAAGCGCTATCACCCCGACCACTGTCAGGTGAGAACACCCGCCCTCAAGGGCGGGTGTTTTTCGTTCCCGTGCCTCATACGACCACTTCGGTGCCCCAGATCCGGCCGTAAGGCGCACCGGAACCGGTGGCCCGGAGATTCACGTCGGCGCCAGCCACGGAGAACCGCCCATACAACTACCTAAACATGCTATAAATTGTCTTTTATAGCATGTTTAGCGGATGGGTTAGGTAGTTTCCATGCGGTCGTTCTCCCCGCTTGATCGGACCCTCGGCACGGTCCCAGGGCCGCTCGTTCGTCAACTCGGCAGGATCGACATCGGCTGCGGCCGCGAAGAACTGTTCTCCCATCAGACCCCCCAGCTCCTTACGCAGCTCGCCTCCCGAGCCCGAGTGGAGTCCATCACGGCTTCCTCAGCGCTAGAGGGAATCACCGTCGACGACCTCGCGCGCCGCGCGCGAATCATCGCGGGGTCCGCGAAGGTGCTACGCACCAGAAGCGAACAGGAACTAGCCGGCTACCGGCTCACACTCGACTATCTCTTCACCGAGGACTGGCGCCCGCTCAACACCGGGCTCGTGCTGCACACGCACAGGTTGCTGTTTGCGGAGACCCCGGGGCACGGCGGAGGTTCCTTCAAGACGAGCGACAATCTCGTCGTCGACCAGCACGCGGACGGCACCAGGCAGATTCGGTTCAAGCCCGTTCCCGCGTCTCGCACCGAGCATTTCATCGTGGAGCTTGTCGACCACTACAACGACGCGGTCCGCGACGTCACCTTCCACCCCGTCCTCCTCGTCGGGCTGTTCATCCTTGATCTCCTCACGATCCACCCGTTCGACGACGGCAACGGACGGGTCGCGCGCGCATTGACGAATGCTCTTCTGGTCGACGCCGGATACGGAGTCGGTCGATACGTATCCCTCGAACAACTCATCGCCGAGACGGCCGACGACTACTACGCAAGCCTGCTCGCGTCGACGCACGGCTGGCACGAGAACCAGCATGATCCCTGGCCGTGGCTCAGCTACTTCGTCGGAAGACTGACAGCGGCCTACGACAGATTCGAGCAACGCACGACTGCGGAACAGGTGTCCGGCACGAAGAAGGACCGCGTGCGCGACTACGTGCTGACCCGCGCCCCGGAGTTCTTCCGCATCGGCGACATCCGAGACGCGCTCCCCGGCATCAGCGACCAGACCATCCGGCTCGTTCTCGACGCACTCAAGACTGAGGGTCGAATCCGCTCCGAGGGCACTGGCCGCAGCGCAACCTGGCGGCGTCTCGAAAACTAGGGCTCAGACGACCACAACTTCGGGAACTGCGACAGCCAGGCATCGGTCCCGAGTCCACAGCGGGATACTCAGCACATCAGCAAGTGCTGCATAGGCGGCGTCGTAGGCGGTCACCCGATGACGCAGAGCCCAAGCCTGCGACGCCATCAAACGCAGCGGGTGTCGCCTGATCCCGAGATCGTAGAAGTCACCCAGGGCGTCAAGGGCGCGCTCCTCCGTGAGCTGCCTTCCCAGGTGAAGCCCACGCAGCGCACTCATCACCTCGTAGTCGATGAGGTCTGGCGCGTGAAGCTGCCTTCCTAAGAGCTGCGCCCGCAGCACCGCGCCATCGGCTCCCACGAGCGCATCAACGACCACCGAGGTGTCGACGACGATCGACTCAGCGATCGCGATCGGCACGGATCAGCTCGACGCTGGAAATGGATGCGGTCTCTGAGCGACGGTCGACGCGCGCGAAAACCTCCTCCATGAGCGGAGTCGCCGCTTCACGTTCGAGCAGCTCCCGAAGATAGGCCGTCAATGACTGCCCGCGACGCACCGCCCGAGCGGCCAGAACCGCCCGGGTCTCGTCGTCAACCCCACGGATTTGCAGCAAAGTAGATGACATGCATCCATTTTACATACATTTAGACCAGGCACGCAGACTCCCTCGTCGGCGATCGTTCACCGGCGGTTTGCATCGCAGGAAGATGAAGGTCACCTGTCCTGAATAGCTTGACGTACACATTCGTGCGTCGACTGCGAGGATCTCCCCCACCGGCTCCAGCCACTTCGCACGCGACAAGGGCCCGAAGCCGATGCCGAGGGCTTCGCACGGATGCGCAACGAAGGGAAATCTATATGTCAGCAAAAACAGGCATGCATGCGGCACGCACCGGTCGCATCATTCTGGCCTCCGGCCTTGTTCTGGGGCTCGGAATCCTCCCCATGGGCGTCGCACATGCGGATCCCGCCCACCCGGACCACGACGCCCTCTTCCAGGAGTTCGCCGAGTACTGGAAGGCTTCGCCGTTCGATCAGACGGACGACGAGACGAAGGCAGCCACCGTCTTTCGCGGCGAGGTTCTCGACGAGGGCCGCGACATCCTGCGCCAGAACGACGAGATCCTGCAGGGCATCAACAAGCTCGGTGCCACTGACCCGGTGCAATCCAAGCGTGCGCTGATCGACGCCGACCTGGACTGGAAGCAGACCTTCCCCGACGCGCTCGGACCGGTCCTCGGCGAGTACTTCGCGGAGGGCCTCGCGGACGGATCGCTGTCCAAGACCTTGGCGATGTACGAGGAGATCGGCGTCACTCTCGCCAGCACCGGCAACGCCAAGAACACCCACAACTACCCTCGGCCGTTCCTCGACGATCGCAGCTTCGGCGACGCCGACAAGCTCAACGGACTGGACACCAACCTCGGCATCATCAAGGTGGATCCGTGGACCGACCCGGAGACGGGCCTCGCCCACGACGGCACCTACGACCTCGTTCTGGAGCATTTCTCGCAGGCCTTCCCTTCGGGGCACACCGCCTATGCGTACGGCAATGGCATCATCCTTGCGACGCTTCTTCCCGAGCTGGGGCCCGAGATCATCACCCGAGCCTCCGAGGCAGGACTGGCACGCAATGTTCTGGGCGTGCACTACCCGCTCGATGTCATCGGCGGTCGCGTCTCCGGGCACGTCAATGCCCTGGCCCTGCTCTCCGGCGATGGCTATCTGGAAAACACCGTGCTGCCCGCCCGCGAGGAGCTGACCACCTATCTCGCCGCTCAGTGCGAGGCTGACGGTCACGGTGACACTCTGGCCGAGTGCATCGAGGAGGTCGGCGCCAGCGAGGACGAGGGATACCACAACGCCTTCACCGATGCCGTCTCGACCGCCCCGGTGGTCGATCGCGCGTCGGCGCTGGACGCCTACGAGGCACGCATGTCCTACGGATTCGACCAGGTGGGCGAGGCCGAGCAGGCCCCGGTCGTCCCTGAGGGAGCCGAGGATCTGCTCGTCACCGCCTTCCCCGACCTCACCGACGCACAGCGCCGAGCCGTCCTTGCCGCCACCGAGATCGACTCCGGCTACCCGCTCGACTCGACCTCCGAAGGCTGGCAGCGCATCAACCTTCCCAAGGCGCTCAGCTCCAAGGTCACCATCGATTCCGAGGGCAACGTCGTTTCGGTGGAACCCGGCCAGAGCGTCGCATCGGTCGTCGTCGCCGGCAACACCAGCGAACCCAGCGCGACCCCTGAGCCCAGCAAGACCCCCAAGCCCAACAAGCCCGGTCTCCCCTCGACGGGTGGCGAGGATCAGAGCATGTCGCAGTCCCCCTCCCTTCTCCCCGGAGCGGCTCTTCTGCTGCTCGTCGGCGGGATCGTCGTGGCGATCTCACGCCGTGAGGTCACGACTCCGACGAAGTAGGTCACCAAGGTCTCTCGTCAGCAGGCACCACCTGCTGACGAGAGATCGCCAAGCCCCCCACCTCAGCGGAGGAACAGGGCCTTCAGGCGGCCGGTGGCGAGGATGACGCCCAAGACGATCATGACGCCGAAGTAGGCCAGGTGGCCCCAGATGGACGGCTGGATCATGCCGGTGGTGAGCTGGCGGATCATGTCGACGCCATGCCAGAGCGGAAGCGCCTTGATGAAGGTCTGAACCGCCTCCGGGTACACCTCGATCGGGAAGAAGGTGGCCGACAGCAGGAACATCGGCATCATCACGAACCACACCATGTCGAGCTGCTGGAAGGTGCGCAGGAAACTGGTGACGGCCAGACCCAGTGACGCGAACGCCAAAGCGATCACCAGGGCGGCGGGAATGGCCAGCAGCGCCGTCCACGACAGGTTCAGGCCCAGCAGCGTGGTGATCGCCATGAAACCCAGCGCGTACAGCAGGCCGCGCAGCATGGCCAGCAGGATCTCCCCCAGCGCCACGTCCATGGGGCCGAGCGACGTGGACAGCATCTGGTCGTACAGCTTGGCGTAGCGCATCTTGAAGAAGACGTTCATCGTCGAGTCGTAGATGGCGCCGTTCATGGCACTCACGGCCATCAGCGAGGGCGCGATGTAGGCGGCATACGGCACCTCGTGACCGTAGAACTGCACCGACCCGATCAAGGCACCCAACCCCAACCCCATCGACAAGAGATAGAGCACGGGTTCGAAGAAGCCGGTGACGAGGATCAGCCAGTTCTGCCGGGCGATCACCCGCAGGCCTCGGGCCACCACGGAGCTGGCGTTGCCGGCATAGAGCCCGCGCAGCGGCCCCGGTTTGAGCCGGACGGTGGCCTGGATGGGCGCGGTGCGTGTCTGGTCGCTCACTTGTCCAGCCTCCTCACGAAGTGCCGCGTGGACAGCCGCATTCCGAGTGCAGCCAGCGCGGCCAGGTAGGCGACGTGCACGACGAGCAGCCACGCCGACTCCGGCGCGCCGTACAACCCCCACCGGGAGAGCTGCACGGCATGCCACAACGGCGAGATCCAGCCGATCCAGTGCAGATAGGCGGGCAGCGTCTCCAGCGGATAGTAGGTGCCGGAGAAGAGCGTGAGCGGCATCACGACGAAACGCTCGATGAAGGACAGCTGGCCACGATCGTTCTCCTGGGTTGACACCCAGGCCATCACACCGGAGCCCACCGCCAGCGCCAGCAGCACGGCGACAGGCAGCAGCACCAGCACCCTGAGCGGATCGGCGAGCTGGAAGACCACCAGGGCCACCATGTAGACGACCGCCGCCGGTACCACGCGCGCCAGCAGCGACACCTGGAACCCGAGCACCATCTGACGTGGCGTCACCGGGGAGGAGTTCATGGCCCAGAACGTGTTCTGCCACTTGAAGCCGCCGAACACCCCGAAGGTGGCCTCCTGACTGGCCTGTTGCATCACGCCTGCCAGCACCAGGGCCGGGGCCAGGAAGACCAGATAGGGCACCCCGTCGACCCCCTGCCCGCCTTGGGCTTGATCCACCATCACGCCCAGCCCCGCGCCGAGGCCGGCCAGATAGAGGAAAGGCGACCCCAGAGCGGTGACGAAGAAGGTGATGAGATAGGCGCGCATCGCCCGGATCCGGTGCTCGGCGACGTACCACCAGCCCCAGCGACGCGTTCGCGCAAGGCTACGGGCGCGA
Source organism: Tessaracoccus caeni (assembly GCF_029211185.1). Classification (GTDB taxonomy): domain Bacteria; phylum Actinomycetota; class Actinomycetes; order Propionibacteriales; family Propionibacteriaceae; genus Arachnia; species Arachnia caeni. The sequence goes on along the minus strand of NZ_JARGDO010000025.1, from coordinate 7,997 downwards.
TCGATACCGCCCTGGTCCATGATCCCGGACCGGGACGACGCGGTGACTTCCACAGAGCTCATTCGATCAGGCTCCGTCCGGTGAGCCGCAGAAAGACGTCCTCCAGCGACGAGCGGCGCACCAGGCTGGTGAGCGGCTGCAAGCCCCGCTCGAGCACGGCCTGAAGAGCGGCTTCACCGTCGGCGGCGTAGACCAGGACGCGGTCGGGCAGCACCTCCTGCCGGTCGCCCAAGCCCTGCAACTGCACGGCGGCCTGCTCGTTGTTGGCCGACCCGAAGCGCACCTCCAGCACCTCGCGCGACGAGTAGCGCCGGATCAGCTCCGACGGCGACCCCTCAGCCACGATGGCGCCCTGATCGACCACCACCAGGCGATCGCAGAGCTGCTCGGCCTCGTCCATGTAGTGGGTGGTGAGCACCAGCGTGGTGCCCTCCTCCTTCAGCCGGAACAGGCGATCCCAGAGGACGTGCCTGGCTTGAGGGTCCAAGCCCGTGGTGGGCTCGTCGAGCAGCATCACCTTGGGGCTGTTGATCAGACCCCGGGCGATGGTGAGCCGGCGCTTCATGCCCCCGGACAGCTCGTCGATGCGGGCGAGACGCTTGTCCTCGAGCTGGGCGAACTGGAGCAGTTCCTCGGCCCGTTTGCGCACATAGGCGCGCGGCAACCCGAAGTAGCGTCCGTAGACGATCAGGTTGTCGACGACGCGCAGTTCCTCGTCGAGCTGGTCGGCCTGCGGCACGATGCCGAGCTGCGAGCGGATCTCGGGCCCGTTGCCATCCGTATCCAGCCCGAGCACGGTGAGGCTGCCGGAGGTTTTGGTGGACACGGCCGAGATCATGCGCATGGTGGTGGACTTCCCCGCCCCATTGGGGCCGAGGAAGCCGAAGGACTCGCCGGGCGCGATGTCGAAATCGATGCCGTCGACGGCAATGAAGTCGCCGTAGCGCTTGGTGAGCGCACGGGCGGAAATGACGGGTTCAACCACGTCCGTCAACCTACCAGCGGCGTCTGACAACCCGCTTCGCGAGCGGCAGTGCGGTCAGCGCGGCACGGCGGGGGCGGGCTCGAACATGAGCCTCCGGCCCTCGAGGGCCCGGCCCAGCGTCACCTGGTCGGCGTACTCGAGGTCGCCTCCGACGGGCAGCCCGCTGGCAGGGCGGCTGACCGCCACGCCGAAGTCGCGCAGCATCCGGCTGAGGTAGGCCGCGGTGGCTTCGCCCTGGGTGTCGGGGTCGGTGGCCAGGATAACCTCCTGCACCACCCCGTCGGCGAGGCGCTGGAAGAGCTCGCGCGTGCGCAGATCGCCCGGTCCACGGCCGTCGATGGGAGAGATCGAACCGCCCAGCACGTGGTAGAGCCCGCGGAACTCGTTGGTGCGCTCGATGGCCACCACGTCCTTCGACTCCTCCACCACGCAGAGCTTCGTCTGGTCGCGACGCGGATCGCGGCACACCCGGCAGCGCTCCTCCTGCGACACGTTGAAACACACCTCGCAGAACCTGGCCGCCGCCTTCACACGGCGCAGCGTGTCGGCGAGCCCGTAGACATCCTCTTCCGGCGCGTCGAGCAGGAAGAAAGCGATCCGCTGCGCGCTGCGAGGGCCGATGCCGGGCAACCGGCTCAGCTCGTCGATCAGATCCTGAATAGGGCCTTCGTACACCGGTGTCCCGTCACATCCCCATGCCGGGAGGAAGCTGCGGCATGGCCGCCTGCGCAGCGTCGTCGACGGCCTCCTTGGCGGCGCGGAAAGCCGCGACGATCAGATCCTGCAGCGTCTCCGCGTCGTCGGGATCGATGGCCTCAGGCTTGATCTCCACGCCGGTGAGGTCTCCCTTGCCGGAGAGGGTGACGACGACGAGGTCGCCTCCCGCGCTGCCGGTGAAGCTCTGCGCGGCCAGATCTTCCTGGGCCTGCAGCAGGTCTTCCTGCAGCTTCTGTGCCTGAGCCATCAACTGACCCATGTCAAAGCCGTCGAACATGATTCACCTTCCGATCGTGACCGCTCTACTGTACGCGGTGTTCTACCCGACGCGACGCACCCCACACGCACGGTCGTTGAGGTGCGAGCTTGCGAGCCTCGAAGCGACCTGGCCGGCAGCCGGAGGACAGACCTGATCAAACTCGCGTCCGCTCTTTTCGAGGCTCCGCTGCGCTCCGCACCTCAAAGAGCGTGAATGAGGTGCTTCGCCGCTCCAGATTGTCGAGGCTCCGCTGCGCTCCGCACCTCAAAGAGCGTCATCAGTTCAGTTCTTCCACGGAGATGATCTCCGCGTTGAAGGCCGAAGTGAGTAACTCTTCCGCGTTGTTCGCCGCATCAAGTTCGACGTCGTCCTGCGATACCTCGTCGAACTCCGGCTCCGGCTCGCGAGGCGGCGGCGGAGACGACGGGCCGGGCGCGTGCTGGCGGACGGGGGCCTGCGGAGGCGGCTCAGGCGCCCGTCGGGATTGTTGGGCGGACGCGGCGGCTGTTCCGTCTTCGGAGAGCACGGAGTTGATCCGCAACTCGACGCCGATCACCGCCAGCAATGCCTCTGCCAGAACCTCTGCGCTCCCGCCGGAACCGAAGTTGTCGCGGGCACCGGAGCTGGCGAACCCGAGGACGAGCGCACCGTCGGCCACATCGACCACCTGAGCGTGCTGGGACAGCATCATGTAGGTGAACCGCTTGCGCCGCTTCACCTCTTCGAGCACCCCTGGCCACACGCGCCGCAGTTCTGCGGCCGTCAGTTGCCCGACCGGCCGTCGTGCCGCAGCCGGCGCCGCCGACGGCCCGGGCTGTGCGACCGGCGTCGACGGGGCGGCGGCCGCGCTCGCCCCGGCGCCCGTTCGCGGCGGAGCGCCGGCTGGTCGCCGTCCTTGCGCCGGCCGTTGGGCTGGCGTCTGCCCTTGAGGCGGGCGCACCTGCTCGGCCGGCGCAACAGGGGGTTCGGCCTGCGGGGGCGCGGCGGACTCGGACGGACGCGTGGGGCGCGACGGCTGTGGCTGCGCCGGAGGTTGTGCCTGGACCGGCTCAGCAGAGCCGGCCGGAGCCTGCGGCGCGACTGGCTGGACAGACCCGGCAGAAGGAGCAGCCTGGGGAGCACGACGGGTCGCCGTCGCCGGCCGGGCACCGGGCACATCGTCCCAGTTGGCGGGCGGAGCCTGGGCCTCGCCCGAACCCATCATCCCGACGCGTCGTTCAAGCCGGTCCATGCGGGCATGGAGGCCGCGCTCGTCGGCGTCGGCCCCGGGCAGCAGGACGCGCGCGCACATCAGCTCCAGGTGCAGGCGAGGCGCGGTGGTGCCGCGCATGTCGGTGAGGCCGGTGGCGATCACCTCCGCCGCACGAGTCAGCTCGCCGGCACCCATGCCGGCCACCTGGGTCTTGAACCGCTCGGCCTGATCGGCCGACACGTCGAGCAAACCGGTGTCGGCGGCGTCGGGCACGGCGGCCAGGATCACCAGATCGCGCAGCCGGCGCAGTAGATCCTCGGCGAAACGACGCGGATCCTGACCCACCTCGATCACCTTGTCGACCGCCTTGAACACGCCCGCCGAGTCGCCGGCCGCGAAGGCGTCGACGATCTCGTCGAGCAGCGAATCGGGCGTGAAGCCGAGCAGCGCCGCGGCTTGGTCGTATTCGACGCCGTTCTCCCCCGCTCCGCCGAGGAGCTGATCGAGAACCGAGAGCGAGTCGCGCACCGAGCCGGCACCGGCCCGCACCACCAGCGGCAGCGCGACCGGATCGACGCGCACGCCCTCCTGGGTGCAGATCTCGGCCAGGTAGTCGCCCAGCACCCGCGGCGGCACCAGCCGGAACGGATAGTGGTGGGTGCGGGAGCGAATGGTGCCGATGACCTTCTCCGGCTCCGTCGTGGCGAAGATGAACTTGGTGTGCGGCGGCGGCTCCTCCACCAGCTTCAGCAGCGCGTTGAAGCCGGCGGTGGTGACCATGTGGGCTTCGTCGACGATGTAGATCTTGTAGCGGCTGGCCACCGGCGCAAAGAAGGCGCGCTCCCGGAGATCGCGCGCGTCCTCGACGCCGCCGTGCGAGGCCGCGTCGATCTCGATCACGTCGATGGAACCGGGACCGCCGCGAGCCAGATCCTGGCACGACTGGCACTGGCCGCATGGCTGCGAGGTGGGCCCCTGCTCGCAGTTGAGGCAGCGGGCGAGGATGCGCGCGGAGGTGGTCTTGCCGCACCCGCGCGGACCCGAGAACAGATAGGCGTGGTTCACCCGGTTGCTCTCCAAGGCCCGGCGCAGCGGCACGGTGACGTGATCCTGGCCGATCACCTCGGCGAAAGAATCCGGACGATAGCGCCGGTACAGGGCCAGCGGGGCTTCGGGGGCCTCGTCAGGCCTGGCGACCGGGCGTCGAGAGGGCGGCGGAGGCGGCGCGAGAGACGCTGCAGGCTCGTCGTCTGGATCAACAGGCTCGTCGCCGAAGAGGCCTGGGCCTTCCATGGGCTCGAACTCGGGCAAGCCGTCGTCGAACGGCTCCTCGCCGAAGAGATCCTGATCCGCGTCGTAGCTCTGGTCCACGCGTTCACCCTATTCGACGGCACTGACAGGGGAAAGAAAAAGGCCCCTCGCGCACCCGACAGAGCTCACTTACCCTTGCTGCCTTCCGACCCTGGGGGAGTTGGGCGAGATAACGCCGCGCGAGGAACCGGGCTCCACTGTACTAGAGGTAATACAGACTGCCCAACCCACGCCCAGGGAACACGCCTGAAACGACGCTCCGGTAGCCTGCCCTCGCTGGACTCTCTCACCTCAAGGACTCCCATGAACGCCGTCGTACTCGCCGTCCTCATCATGCTGCTACTCGCTTTGATGCGAGTGCACGTGGTGCTGTCGCTCTTCCTCGGCGCCCTCGTGGGCGGTCTCTGGGCCGGTCTCGGCCTCGATGCGACGATGGTCGCCTTCCAAGACGGGCTGCAAGCCGGCGCGCAGATCGCCTTGTCCTACGCGCTGCTCGGCGCCTTCGCGATGGCGGTCGCCCACTCGGGTCTCCCCCAACTTCTGGCGGACTGGCTGATCGCCAAACTCGACTCGGACGACGCCTCGACGGGACGCAAGGCGGCCGCCTGGGCGAAGTACGGCCTCCTCGCCGGCGTCCTCGCGATGGCCATCTCCAGCCAGAACATCATCCCGGTGCACATCGCTTTCATTCCGCTGCTCATTCCTCCGCTGCTGGTCGTGATGAGCAGACTCAAGCTCGACCGCCGTGCCGTCGCCTGTGTGCTCACCTTCGGCCTGGTCACCACCTACATGTACCTTCCCGTCGGTTTCGGCAAGGTGTTCCTCTCCAACATCCTCTACGCGAACATCGAGGCCGCCGGCCTGGCGGTGAGTCACATCCCGCCGACCCAGGCGATGGGCATCCCCGCCATCGGCATGCTGTTCGGCCTCTTGATGGCGGTCTTCGTGACCTACCGCAAGCCCCGCGACTACGACGTCACGGCAAAGGTCGACGACCACCAGCCCACCAAGCTCCACCCCTACCGGATCGCCATCGCGATCGCCGCGGTGGTGGCCTGTTTCGGTATCCAGACCTGGCTGAACCTGGCTGACTCCGAAGCGGATCCACTACTCGTGGGAGCCCTCGTCGGCCTGCTCATCTTCATCGCCTCCGGGTCTGTGAAGTGGCGCGACGCCGACGCTGTCTTCACCGGCGGCATGCGGATGATGGCACTGGTGGGCATCATCATGATCACCGCCCAGGGCTTCGCCTCTGTGATGCGTGCGACCGGTCAAGTCGAGACGCTCGTGGAATCCAGTGCGGCGATGTTCGGCGGCAGCAAAGCGTTGGCTGCCCTCGTGATGCTGTTCGTCGGCCTACTGGTCACGATGGGCATCGGCAGTTCCTTCTCGACGCTGCCCATCATCACCGCGATCTACGTGCCGCTGTGCGTCTCGCTGGGCTTCTCGCCGCTGGCGACGGTGTCGATCATCGGCACCGCCGGCGCCCTGGGTGACGCCGGCTCCCCCGCCTCGGACTCCACCCTCGGCCCCACGGCCGGTCTCAACGCCGACGGCCAGCACGACCACATGCGAGACAGCGTGATCCCCACCTTCATCCACTTCAACATCCCGCTGCTGGTCGCGGGCTGGATCGCCGCGATGGTGCTCTGATCCGTGATTTGGGGGCCCGCCGAAAGCTCCGGTAGAGTACCCGGCGGAGGATTCGCCTAGAGGCCTATGGCGCTCGCTTGGAAAGCGGGTTGGGTTCACGCCCTCACGAGTTCGAATCTCGTATCCTCCGCCACCGAGAAGCCCGCCCCAGCTGGGGCGGGCTTTCACTTTTCCACAGGAGCTTTCAACCTCTCGTGTTCGGGCGTCCACCACCGTAGACTTGCCGCATGTCGACAGGTCGAATCGTTGCGGATCCCATGGTCATGGCTGGCGCCCCCACCATCCGTGGCACGCGAGTGACCGTTTCCGCAGTGCTGGGCCAGTTGGCAGCGGGAGCAACCATCGACGAACTGTTGGTCGATTATCCTTCCCTCGACAGAGACGATGTCCTAGCCGCTCTCGCGTTCGCTGCGGCGTCGATTCCCCAAGAACGCCCGTTCGTCGCGGCATGAAGGTACTCGTCGACGAGAACCTCTCCCTTCGCGTTGCCGCTCTCCTGAGAGCCAGCGGCTTTGATGCTGTCCACGTTCTAGAACGACATCTCGGTGGCGCCTCCGACGTCGAGGTGAGCGAACTGGTTGCCCCTCGACTGACTAGTCGTCGTCGGCTGAGCAGTCTTCGGCGATCGAGAGCTCGATCAGTGAAGTGACCGTGCGGTTATAGAGCTTTCCGTCCGGGCGGTAGCTGACGGTCTGCGACGACACCTCCGCCACCTCTGCCCCTGGCGACCGTTGAATCTGCAAAGCAACCGCCACCGTCTGACCCGGTTCGATGACAAAGCCTTCGACCGGTTTGCGCGCCGCCCATTGCTCTGGACTGTCTTCCGTCAGCTCCTGGCCAGCCGAGCCCGCGCCTCCATCAAGGCGAAGCCCAGAAGGTTCAAGCCGCGCCATCGTTGCGGCATCTCGGCGAACTCCGAGTCCTGAGCAAGTCCGATTCCCCAAACGCGGTCCACCGGTGAGGCCTCGACCAAGACGCGTTTTCCCGTGTTGAGCAGGAACTCTCGCAGGGCGGGATCGCTGCCGAACTTCGCCGTCGATCCGGTCACGACGATGTCCCAGCGGTGTTCACGCCAGCGCTGCTCGTCGAATCCCCTCACCGTGCGCCCGATCTCCTTGGCCTTGGCAGGGCTATGCACCCGAAGCACGGCGGTGGCGCTATCGGAATCGTCGAATAACAAGGCCTTACGCCACATCATGTAATGCTCGGCGGAGGCGAACGTCGCCCCGTCGACGGAGAACGGAGCCGGCCACCACTGGCTGAAGCACGACGCGCCGAGGCTGCCGTCCTTGCCGGGCCGATGGCCCCAAAACAGCACGTACTTCGGTTTCGCTCCTGCCTCGACGGCCTTGACGAGTTGCGCGACAGATCGCACACCCTCGGGCTTCATTGCTCCCATGCCACAAGCCTGCCAGCAGATCCCGGTTCGTGCACCAACACCACCCCACGGTCGGAACCCTGGAGTTCCGTACCGAATTTGGATAGTCAACGCGACGCGGATGCCGGGTAGTCCAGGTCGAAGGCCGCCTGGATCGCCGCTGTGAGTTCCATCTCCTGGCGATCGTGCAGGAAACCCAGTTGACGGCCAAGCTGCTCGGCCGGGATGGTCTGGATATTGTCACAGCTGATCACGCTGGTGTGATCGAGCCCGTTGGCCGGCCCCACCTCAACCTCGGTGGACAGGCCTCGAATAGTGCTGGTGATGGGCGCCACCGTCACGCGACGGAGATACGGCCTCACCGCCTCACGAGTAAGAGATTCCGCAGGTAGGTGCGTGTCGGTGACGTAGGACAGGCACGAGTCTCGGTAGGAGAGGTGGTATCTGACGCCGCTTCTTCCCCGAGGTACTCGTGCCTGCACTGCCATCTTTCATCATGAAC
>NZ_JARGDO010000024.1 GCF_029211185.1 Tessaracoccus caeni | reverse complement strand
GCCACCACACCCTGCTCGTCAGTCCATGCCTCCACACTTCAACGCTAGCCCGACGACGGCGGTCCCGCCCTGCGCACCTCCCCAGCATGGATTTCGAACGCTTCGAATACTTGCGATCCCCGGTTGGCAGCTGAACACTCGTGAACATCTACCCCGACTTCGGCGCCCTCGGTGACAACACCACCCTCCACACGGTGATCGGCGCCCTCTTGACGTTCGTCCTCGTCACCGCCGTCCTCACCATGCTCATCAGCGGCATTGCCTGGGCCATCGCCACAGCGAACGGCAACCACACCACCGCCACCAAAGCCCGCACCGGACTCCTCGTCGCCCTCGGCACAGCCACCCTCGCCGGCGCCGGCATCACCTGGCTCAACTGGCTCATCAACCTCGGCGACCAGCTGTGAGCAGCTCGAAGACAGCTGTCAGAACGGTGGTTCTTCGGTCTTCAGCCAAGGGTTGGGTGGCGAGGACGGCTGTGCTTCATCCGGCAACGGGAGGGTGCTGACGACGTACAGGTTCAAGATGTCGTCACGGTCCAAGAACATGATCTGGCTACGTTTGGATGCGTCAAGGGCGTTGCCCAGCCAGTTTCGAGCTGACTTGGTGATTTCGCCGCCAGCCACGATGAACGCGTGATCGACCAGCACTCGACGGTTGACTTCGGGATCGAAGATCTCGTGGGCGAGCATCATGAGGGCCTGGTTATGGATCTCGGCCATATTCGCATTGCCAGCCTTGGTGACGCCCGAGGCATCAAGCTTGCCCTTCTTGGCCTGAAGGCCGAAGTACAAGACGTGTTGCGTAGGCAGCGTGTAACGCATCCACACGTCCTTGCCATACTCCAACGATTTGTCCTTGTGCCCTGCCGCAGTGATGCGGTGGTAGCCGAGTTGTCTGAACATCGGGAGCAGGATCTTCTCGATGAGGTCGTCCTCGCTACACGAGTCCAGATAGGCAGCAAGGAGTTTGCGACGCTCCTGCTCTGCCTTGCTGAACGGCCGATGCGGGTTGGCGGCCAGCACGGTCACTGACTGGGTACCCATGTGCCGGAGGTAGCAGTGGTTGTCCTCCGCGTAGAACGCGTGAAACCCCTCGCGCTCCAGAACAGCGTTGAGGAGAGCCAGAGCGCGGGGCCGGTCAGGTCCTTCGTTGAGGCGATCAGCGGGACTCATGAGCTGATCGATCAAGCGGCAGAACAGCTCCGGAGGATGGCTCGGACCTTCGTGCGGTTGAGCCAAAATCTCGTCGAGAACGTCCGCAACCCACTCTCTGCGCGTCGAGCCGTCGTGTCGATACTCGGTATCAAGGTCCTGAAAGAACTCCGTAATCCGGGAACTCGACCGGTAGGGAAAGTACTTGGCCTCATCCTCGGTCTCGGCATCGTCACGTCCCACGTTACCGACCACCAAGTCAGCCAACGCGACCAGATTCCTGCGCTTGAACTTCACCCTCGAAGTATCGCAGCAGCACCGAGGGCCGGCGATCACAACAGGAGCAGGCTGCACACCTGACAGGCAGACCTCCCCTGGTTGCCTGCCCTCCCGGTCACGTCCCGGGGGCGGGTCCCTTTCGTCCTTCTGTCTGTGAGGAGCTTGCTGTGCTTGATCTGATGACTTCTGTCCTGCCCACGCTGCCGATGATGCTGCCGATGGAGGTGGACATCACGCCGAACGATGATGGGCTGCCGGGGATCGCGCAGCTGCGCAACATCGTGGGTGCGGTGATGACGATCGGTCTGATCCTGTCGGTGCTGGCGCTGATCATCTCAGCGATCGTGTGGGGCTTCGGCGCGAACTCGTCCAACCCGCACCTGGCCGGCCGCGGCAAGGTCGGTGTCCTGGTCTCGTGCGGGGCGGCGATCATCTGCGGTGCCGCGGTCACGCTGATCAACTTCTTCTGGAACGTCGGCCAGTCCGTCTAACCCCTACCCAACCGTTCCAACCCGCGTGTGTGAGGAGTGATTGCGGTGGGGATCTGTGATCTGCCCGTCATCTCAGGTGTCTGCGAAACCGCTGGTGAGGCCGCCGCCTCGCTGGTGTCGGCCCCGTTCGACTGGCTCGCCCAAGCCATGGGCTCGGCCGCGGGCTGGTTGTTCGAGGCCGTGTGGAACGTCTTCGACGCCACCACCCTGGTCGACATCACCAGTGACGGATACCTGTCGGTGTACAACCTGCTGTTCGGCATCGCGGTGTTCGTGATGCTGCTGTTCTTCTGCCTCCAACTCATCACCGGCCTCATCAGGCGTGACCCCACCGCCCTGACCCGAGCCGCCCTCGGCCTCGCCAAGAGCGTGTTGGGGTCGTTTGTGGTGATCACCCTGACCGGGCTGCTGTTGGAGGTGGTCGACCAGCTGTGTGTCGGGATCGTCCAAGCCGCCGGGGAGACCACCGAATCGATGGGCGAGAAGATCACGATCCTTGCCGGCGGACTGACCGCGATCAACATCGCCGCCCCCGGGGTGGGGGCGATCATCACGATCTTCCTCGCCGGGCTCGCGATCACCTCCGCGGCGATCGTGTGGCTCTCACTGCTGGTGCGCAAGGCGCTGCTGCTGGTCGCGATCGTGTTCGCACCCCTGGCCCTGTCGGGCTCGTCGTGGGACGCCACGAGGGGGTGGATCAGCAAGTGGGCGATGTTCGTGGTCGCGCTGATCTGTTCCAAGCTCGTGCTGGTCGTGATGTTCCTGGTCGCGATCACCCAGGTCGCCGCCCCGATCAATGGGGACTTGTCCTCGATCAGTGACCCGCTGGCCGGGGTGGTGCTGATGGCGATGGCCGCGTTCGCCCCGTACCTGACCTACCGGTTCATCAGCTTCGTCGGCTTCGACATGTACCACGCGATCGGCGCCGAACAAGACGCCAAGAACTCCCTCAACCGCCCCATCCCCCTCCCCGACCGTCAGCCAGGTAACCCCCAGCAGGTCCTCGACGGCAACAACAGCAGCAGCGGTGACAGCAACGGTGGTGGTGGGAAGCAGCCGGCGAAACCGAGTACCCCGAACCCCTCGGCCTCCCAGGGCAGTGCCGAAGCTGGTGCTGGAACTGGCGGAGCAGCTGGATCCGGGGCTTCCGGGTCGGGTGCGGCATCGGGTGGGTCTGCTGCCGCTGCGGGTCCTGCTGCGGCTGCGGTGGTCGGGGTGCAGGTGGCCAAGGACGCTGCCACCGCGGGCCCGAAAGCCGGCGCCGAGGTGGGTCAGCAGGCCGAGACCGCTGCCGACGCCGCCGACCACACCCCCGCCAACAACGAAGGCGGAGGCAATGGCGGGAATACTCCGCCGGCGCCTGTACCCGGTGAGACGCCGCCACAGCAGGGCACACCACCTGCCAGCGGGGAGCCCACCCCGCCCAGCACCCCAAGCTCACAGCCACCGGGGTCGTCTTCACCGGGTGCGGGTGAGCAGGTGGCACCGTCCGCGCCGGTGCCGAACCCGCCGCCCGCCGACAATCCGCCACCGCCGTCGAGTGCTGGGAAGGAGCCGCAGTCATGAGCCGCCGCAACAAGAACAACAGCCACGACCTGGAGGCGACCGGTTCGGAGTTGGTGCCGGTGAAGTTCTCCCGGCTCACCCGGCGCGGCATCCTGCTTGGCCTGTCCGCGGCTCAGCTGGTCACTGTCGGGATCGCGATCGCCACCATCATCACCGCCCTGTATGCCGGGGGCGGGATGTGGCTGGCCTACACCGCCCCCATCTGGGCCACCGCCGTCCTCCTCACCTGGGTCCCTGTCGCTGGACGCCCGGTCATCGAGTGGGTGCCCGTGGCCGGCTGGTGGGTCTACCGCACCACCATCGGCCAACTCCTCTACCGGCGTCGCATCGTCACCCCACGCCCCGCCGGAACCCTCGCCCTGCCCGGCGACCAAGCCCGGCTGCGCGAGTACGAGGATCCGACCACGGGGGCGGGCATGATCCACGACCCCCACCAGAACACGCTCACGGTAGTGTGCGAGATCACCCACCCCGCGTTCGTGCTCCTCGACCCCGCCGAACAAGAACGACGCGTCACCGCCTGGGGCCGCGTCCTGGCCACCGTCTGCCGCTCCGGCAGGATCGCGACCCTGCAGATTCTGGAACGCACCCTGCCCGACTCCGGCACCGGACTGGCCGAATGGTGGACCACCCACGGCCAGCCCGAGGACACGAGCTGGGCTGCCACCACCTACGCCGAACTCATCGACCGCGCCGGCCCCGCCGGCGAACGCCACGCCACCACCCTCTCCCTATCCCTCGACATGAGAAACGCGGCGCGGCAGATCCGCACCGCCGGCGGCGGTATCCGCGGCGCCGCCGCCGTCCTGCGCCAAGAGATGAACACCCTCACCGCCGCGCTCCGCTCAGCCGACCTCACCCCATCCGGGTGGCTCACCCCCGGCCAGATCGCTGTCATCCTGCGCTCGGCCTACGACCCCGCCATCGCCGCCACCCTGGAACGCCACGGCCAGATCGGCCACGACCTCGCCACCGCCGGACCGGTCGCAGTCAACGAAACCTGGAGTCGTATCCGCACCGACTCCGCCCACCACGCCGTGCTGTGGATCAGCGAATGGCCCCGCTCCATGGTCTACCCAGGCTTCCTCTCACCCATCCTGCTCTCCAGCGGAATCCAACGGTCGTTCTCCCTGATCTGCACCCCCATGCGCTCCGACCAAGCCGCCCGCGACATCCGCAAGAAGAAAGTCGAGCACATCTCCGACCAAGCCCAACGCGCCAAAATCGGACAGATCGAGGACGCCTCCCAGACGGCTGAGTACCACGATGTTCTCCAGCAAGAAGCCGACCTCACCGCCGGCCACGGCATCCTGCGCTACACCGGCCTGATCACCATCACCGCCACCACGATCGAAGACCTCGACGCCCACGTCGCCGCCCTCGAACAAGCCGCCATTCAAGCCAACTGCGAAACCCGACTCCTCGCCGGACAACAAGCCAAAGCATTCACCGCCGCAGCCCTACCCCTCTGCCGCCAAGTCTAGGAAGCTTAGGCGTTTGAAGCGTCCGTGTCCTCCAAAGTAGAGGCGGTCACAGACGCTCCGAGATCTTCAAATCCACGTGGCCCATACCAACGCTGTTCCCCGCTGGTGAACGTGACTCTCCCAACTAGTTGCGTCGATAGATTCCAAGTCGTCAGGTCAGGTTCTCTGGCCGTGGACGGAGGCTTCACACCCCATGGGCGAGTCCCCTCTCGACGAGGGTCAGGAGGCTCGAATGCCTCTGGCATGGAGCCGTCTCCAGAGAGCGCGTGGAGCGAGCGCCGGACGTACTCCGAGTAAGTGCGCAAGTCGGCATAGTCGCGACGGCGTTCCTCTTCCGATCTGTCAGGCTGGTTGGAGTGTGCGAAGCGAACCAGCCATACCAGGTCCTTCCAGCGTTGTCCGACCTCTTCTGGGAGTGCGTGGGCATTCCTAGCTCCTGCATTGGTTAGCTGCGCGACGCGCCCGAGGCGATCTCGATGAACGTCAGCGGTTGCTGGAACTCGAACGAAGCAGGGCATCTGGTCTGGCGAGTCCAAAGTAACGGTCCAGTAGTCAGCTAAAGCAGCAATCAAATGAGCCGCAGCTTCTGAGATTCGTCTCTCCTCCTGCATCTTGCTGGCTACTCGGCGTTCTTCAGAAGCCAAATCAGTTTCATGTCGCAGCACACGAGCGGTCTGCCGTGATGACACCCAAGCGGACAGCGCCCCACCAACGATCGCACCCAGCAGGGCTGCAAGCAGTTCGGTCATGACAGCCAGATTACGGTCTTGGTCCTACGGATCAGTTGCTCGTTCAACCTGCCTCGGTAGTCACAGCAAGCACACCTCCCTCGTAGGCGTACCGCCGTTACGTAGAGAGGACTGTTGGGATGGCGACGTTTGTTGATCCGGTTGCTGATGCTGCTGAGGCCTATGAGGGGTTGCGCGGGTTGGCGCATGCCACCCGGGCCTTTGAGGATCCGGCTGACACGTACCGAGTGTTGGGCGAAGTGTCGGGGTCGGTGCGGCTGTTGCGGCAGGTCCTGGACCAGCTCTCTCGTGCGCATGCTGATCACCGCGATATCGCGTTCACCGATGACCGCGCGCCGGCGGAGGCGGTGGCGTTGGCGGCGGCGGATGAGTTGCATCAGGCCGCCGACGGGCTGGATGAGGTCGCTGACCGGGTGATGCGCGCGCACGAAGCGTCCGGTCGGATCGCCTGGCACACCCACACCAACCCCGAGCCCGAGCCTTCACGGCGGTGGGTGAATGTGGTGTTCCTCCAGGGCAGTGAGGCCGATGAGGTACTGGACCTGATTGATGTGGAGGGGGTGCAGGCGGGGATCGCGCATCTGGCGCAGTGGGACTTCGGCGACGAAACCACTGGCGCGGCGTTCATGAACGGTGAGGTGTACCACGAGCTCCCGGCCGGACAGTGGGATCGCAGCTTCGAGGCCGACGGGTATGTGCTGACCTACAACCCGCAGATGGGGTATGTCGGGCTGGTCCGCGAACACCCCGACACCACACCCACACCCGACGAGGAGGAGGTCGTCGCTGCACGGGACGCTTTCAGCGGTGTCACCTCTGAGTCTCCGCGTCGTGCAGCTGAGGGCACGGATTGGTTCGCACCAACTTCGGCCCATGGGGCGTCGTCTTCGGTGGGGCGGTCGCTGTGAGTGGCGAGAAGGAACGGCTGCACGCTGCGGTGTTGGTGTCCCCGGCCGCGGAACGGCGGAAGGCCCGTAAGGCTCGTCGTCAGGCTGCCGCCCGGTTGCAGGCTGAGCAGGTCAGGGTCGAGCGTGAGGCGGCGAAGGCGAAAGCGCTGGCGGAACGGGAGGAGCGCAAGTCGACGACGTTTCTGCCGTCGGCCGGTGAGGCGGGGCCGGCGGCGTTGCGGTCGCCGGGCCGGTTGCGGTTGCCGCGGCATCAGGACACCTCGGCCACGCTGGCTGGGGCGTATCCGTTCATGGCAGAAGGCGGTCTGGGGTCGGATGGGGTGTTCGTCGGTCAGGACCTGTATTCGGGTGGCAGTTTCGTCTACGACCCGTGGGTCCTCTACGCCCGCGGGATCATCACCGCCCCGAACCTGGTGCTCGCGGGGATCGTCGGATCGGGCAAGTCATCGTTGGCGAAGTCGCTGTATACGCGGTCGTTGCCGTTCGGGCGCCGCGTCTACGTCCCCGGCGACCCCAAGGGCGAACACACCGCGGTCGCCGAAGCGGTGGGTGGGAAGGCGATCGTGCTCGGCCACGGCCTCCACACCCGCCTGAATCCCCTGGATGAGGGCCACCGCCCCGGCGGGCTCACCGACCAGGAGTGGGAGAGCACCGTCGCCTCCCGGCGCCGTGACCTCATCGGTGCACTGGCCGAAACGGTGCTGGCGCGGGGGCTCACGCCGTTGGAGCACACCGCGATCGACCTCGCCCTCACCGCCACCGTCGCAGAGAACGAGGTGCCGATCCTGCCCATGGTCGTCGACCACATCCTCACCCCCAGCCACGACCCCGACGGACGCCTTGCCGAGGACGGGCGCCTGGTCGGCCACGCGCTGCGACGCCTGGTCGCCGGTGACCTCGCCGGCCTGTTCGACGGCCCATCCACCGTGGCCTTCGACCCGGATCTGCCGATGATCAGCCTGGACCTGTCCCGGGTGACCGAGAACTCCACCCTCATCAGCGTGTTGATGACCTGCAGCTCGGCGTGGATGGAATCCGCGCTATTGGACCCGAACGGTGGGCAGAGGTGGGTGATCTATGACGAGGCCTGGCGACTGATGTCCCATCCAGCGTTGTTGAAGCGGATGGATGCGCATTGGCGTCTGGCCCGGCATTACGGGATCGCGAACATGCTGATCTTCCACAAACTCTCCGACCTCGACAACGTCGGCGACGAAGGCTCCGCCATGCGCTCGCTGGCCAACAGTCTGTTGGCGAATGCGGAGACGCGGATCGTCTACCGCCAGGAATCCGACCAGCTCGGCCCCACCGCCACCGCCCTCGGACTGACCGGCACCGAACAGACCCTGCTGCCAAACCTTGGCGTGGGTCAGGGGCTGTGGCGGATCAAGAACCGCTCGTTCGTGATCCAGCACCAGCTCCACCCTGGCGAGCTGGAGCTGTTCGACACCAGCAGCCGCCTCACCGCAGGAGTCAAGTAATGCCCAAGCTTCCCGCCCTGAGGCACCGCCGCAACGACACGAGCGAGGCAGTGCCGGTGGTGTTGCGGCACGTGGTCATCACCGTCGACATCACCGGCACCCTGACGGTGACCGTCGACCAACAGCCGCATCTTCCGCCGGCGGGTGAGGTGTGGGATCGGAGAGACTTCGCAGCCATCCTCGATGACCTCACCGAGCAGCGCCATATTCCCGTGCGAGTGGATGTCTATGAGTCCGACGGCAGCCACTTCACCGACATCATCCACGCCCACCGACCCCGCCGCGCCCCCAAACCCGAGCCAGACACCCCAGCCCCTGCCGACGAGGAAGCCGCCACGGGTGATCCTGAACCTGAGGAAGCAAATCGGACGGCGGAATCGGAGCGGTTGGTGGGGTTCCTGCCCGGTGAGACGGTGCTCCTCGCCCAGATCACCGAGGAAGTCGCGGCTGATGAGAACGGCACCATCACCCCACCCGACACAACCGTGATGCCGATGGTGGTGGTCGGACGGGCCTCCGGAACCGTCATCGTGCAGGAGACGCGATGAGTACCTCGCAGCGGCAGAGTGGGTCGATGGGTGAGGAACTGACCAACGCCGCCCTCATCGGCCTCATCGCCCTACTCCTGCTCACCCTCGTCCTCCGCGCGGCCGGGTCGGTCGCCGCGTTCCTCACCGGAGCACCCCAGCCCACAGTGAGCTGGGCCGCCGGTGCCGGGGTGTTGTTCAACCCCGGTAACCCCGCAGTCGCGTTGGGGGCGCCTGGTCTCAGCCCCGTCGCCTATTGGGTCACCACCATCGTCGCTCTGGGCGGGCTGGTCGCGCTCGGCGGCTGGGGATGGGTCGCCTGGCGGCGTCGCTCTCATGCTCAGGTGGTGGATCCGCATCGGTTGGCGGGCACGGCGACGCGGCACGAGGTCGCCCAGGTCGCCTCAGAGAAGGTGCTGCTGAAACAGGCCTCGACGTTGCGGCCGTCGCTGAAGGACCCGAAGCCGGGTGAGGTGGGGTATCGGCTCGGGACGTCGAAGGGGCAGGGGGTGTGGGCGAGTGTGGAGGACTCGATCCTGCTGATCGGCCCGCCCCGCTCCGGTAAGGGACTGCACATCGTCATCCCCGCCATCCTCGACGCCCCCGGCCCCGTGGTCACCACCAGCACGCGCCCCGACAATCTCACCGCCACCCTGCGCGCCCGGCAGCGCCGTGGCCCGGTGGCGGTGTTCGATCCCCAGCACCTGGCCGAAGTACTCCCGGCGGGGATGCGCTGGTCACCCGTCCGCGGCTGTGAGGACCCGCTGACGGCGATGATCCGCGCGACCGGGCTGGCTTCTGCCACCGGGTTGTCGGCTGGTGGTGTGGAGTCGGGTGGGTTCTGGGAAGGCAAAACCCGCACCGCCCTCCAATCCCTCCTCCACGCCGCCGCGTTGGACTCTCGAAAGCCGGCGGACTTGTTCCGGTGGACCCTCGACCCCGCCGCCGCAGCCGAAGCCGTCGCGATCCTCACCAACCACCCCGATGCTGCCGCCGGGTGGGCCGACTCGCTGGGGGCGATGATCGACGCCGACCCCAAGACCCGCGACTCCATCTGGCAAGGCGTCGCCCTCGCCCTCGGCGCCCTCGCCGACCCCCGCGTCCTCGACGCGGTCACACCCCGCGACAACGAGACCCCATTCGACCCCGAAACCTTCCTCCGCGAGTCCGGGACCCTCTACCTGCTCGCCACAGGTGCCGGTGCCGGGGCGTCCGCCGCGTTGGTGGCGGCGTTCATCGAAGACCTCATCGAAAGCGCCCGCCGCCTCGCCGCCCGCTCACCCGGCGCGCGCCTCGACCCACCCCTCCTGCTCGCCCTGGATGAGATTGGGAACCTCGCGCCGCTGCCGTCCCTGCCGACGTTGATGGCCGAAGGTGGCGGCACCGGGATCACCACCCTGCCCGTCCTGCAATCGCTCGCCCAAGCGCGCGACAAGTGGTCCGATCACCAAGCCGGAGCGATCTGGGACGCCGCCATCGTCAAACTCATCCTCGGTGGCGCCTCCAACAGTCGCGACCTCCAAGACCTCACCACCCTCATCGGCGAACGCGACGAATACACCGACTCCGTCACCCTCGGTGACCACGGGACCCGGTCGAACCAGCGCTCCGTACGGCGGGTGCCGATCCTGCCACCCGATCGCATCCGCACCCTCCCCTTCGGCACCGGCGTCACCCTGCTGCGCTCCGCGCCGCCGATCATCACCGACCTGACCGCCTGGCCCACCCGCCCCGACGCCGCCACCCTCAAACACGACCGCCGCGAACTGGAACAGCTCCTGCAGAACCCCCGTGCATGACCGGGGTTGCGGGGTGCACCTGACCGGTACCAGCAGCCCACACCACCAGCGGGCTGCAGTCCACGAGTTGAGAGGTACCGCGTCATGGCCATCCGCACCCAGGAATCCCTGTCCGGGTTCATCGCATCCGACCCGCAGCTGACCTACACCGAACGCGGCGATGCCCGCTTCTACGCCCGCTTCGGCCAGGAGAATTTCCAGCGCGAAGAAGACGGCACCTTCACCAAACTGGAGCCCTCCTTCGGCAACCTCGTCCTCTACCGAGCCACCGCCGAACGCGCCTTCGAACGCTTCACCAAAGGCGACCAGTTCGTCGCCGAAGGCTACGCCCACGACTACACCTACGAACGCGACGGACAGACCATCGCCGGCGAAGAATTCGTCGCCAAGAAGATCGGCCACGACACCGCCCGCACCCGCTACGACGTCGACCGCACACCCCGCCAAGCACTCGAACGCCAGGCGGCTGGGCAGGCCTTCGAACCACCCCAGCACCACCAGGCCACGCCCGCTGCCGACAGCCTCAGCATGTGACCCGGGGGTGACCGAACATGAACACACACGGCCCCGAGCCCGACGACCAGTATGAGGACCCCGGCATCCTCGACGACCACCCCCACACCCCTGACACCAGCGCGCTGCCAGAACCACCGCACCCGATCAACTGGAACCTCCTGTCCGCGCAGGATCTGGAAGCCGAGCTGCTGGAACTGAACCGGTGGGTCGACTGGCTCCGCCACACCTACGGCCTACCCGCCGCGGTCATCCCGCCCTACTGGCACCGCCACCCCGAACTGGTCTGGGAACTGTCCGCGCTGCACCTGCACTGGCTATGCGCCTACGACCCCGAACAAAACGGCTCCGCACCCCTGGGATGGCACCGCGACTTCGCCGACGCCCGCCACCGCCTGCGCGACTGGGTCACCGCCTCCGGCACCCGCCTCGACCGCGACCGCCCCACCCGCCAAACCACCTGGCCCGGCGAAGAACCCCAACCCACCCACGACGAATCCATCATCACCGACCGAGACGCCGACTTCGTCCAATACGTCCTCGACCAAGTCAACGAACGACAAGCTGCCGAAGACGCCTTCTACGCCAGCCTGGATGACCGGATCGACCCGGCGACCGGTGAGGTTCGCGACGAGGTTCCGGGTCCTGAGGGTGGATGAGGATGGTGCGCCGGTATCACCGCACCACCGCCCGAGTCGAGGCGGATCGGCCCCTGAGCGTGCAGTACGAGCCGCGTGAGGAGATCGATGTCGCGAAGGTCGCGGAAGTGTTGATCCGGATCGCGCTGCGCACCGCTGGCGACCAGCCCGTGGGGCAGTCCGGTGCCCATCTTCGTCGCCTGCTCGTAGCCGATCGCTAAACTGGTTCCACATCAAGTTTCGGCGCTGTTGGCACCTACCCTTGCTAAGCCCCGTTCGCGGGGTGTTCTTTTCGACTCTGACGTGACCGCCTCCGGCGCCCCACCCGCCCCCAGACATGTGGGGGCTTGTGAAAGGCGGTCACCATGACACTCGATCAGCTCTCCGGCCTCGACATCTCAGGCCTTCGACGGCTCGCCCGCACCACACCAAGCCCAGACGCCACAGCGCCTACGGGTGACGGGAAGGTGGCGGCGATCAGCTACCTGCGGGTCTCGACCAAGGATCAGGCCACCCGCAACGGGCTGGAAGAAGGCCTGTCGATCCCGGCCCAGCGCGAAGCCGCGCAGCGCAAGGCCGAACAGCTCGGTGCGGTCATCATCAAGGAGTTCATCGAGCCAGGCGAGTCAGCCAAGACCGCCCAACGACGCGCGCTCCAAGAAATGCTCGACTACGCCACCACGCACCCGGTGCGGTACTGCATCATCAACAAGGTCGATCGCCTCGCACGCAACCGGCTCGATGACGCCAAGATCCACGCCGCGCTGCGGGATGCGAACATCAGCCTGGTCTCGGTCACCGAGAACATCGACGAGACCCCCTCGGGGATGCTCATGCACGGCATCCTGGCCTCCATGGCCGAGTTCTACTCGCTGAACCTGGCCCAGGAAGTCCTCAAAGGCATGACCCAGAAAGCCGCGATCGGCGGCACCCCCACCAAAGCCCCCTTGGGCTACCTCAACGTCCGCACCACCGACGCCCGAGGACGCGAGTCCCGCGAAATCGAGATCGACCCCGAACGCGCCGACCTCGTCCGTTTCGCCTTCACCGCCTACGCCACCGGGGACTGGTCCCTGTCGCGCCTGGCCAAGGAACTCACAGCCCGCGGCCTGACCACCCGGCCCACCCCCTCGCAGCCGGCCAAACCGGTCACCACCACCGGGCTGCACAAGATCCTGACCAACCCCTACTACCAGGGCACCGTCACCTTCCGCGGCGTCACCTACGACGGCACCCACCAGCCCCTCGTCGACGCAGAGACCTGGCTGCGCGTCCAAACCAACCTCGACGCCAACAACGCCCGCGGCGAACGACCCCAGAAGTACGACCACTACCTCAAAGGCACCCTGTACTGCGCCTGCGGAGCCAAGCTCATGATCGAACGCCCCCGCGCCAAGACCGGGGACCGCTACGAGTACTTCACCTGCTCCGGACGACGCCGCAAAACCACCAACTGCACCCGCTCCGCGATCCTCGCCGAACGCGCCGAAGCGGAGATCGAACGCACCTACCAGCGCAACTCCCTCAGCCACGCCCAGGCTGAGCACATCCGGAAGGTCCTCAACGACGTGTTCGACCAGCTCGAAGGATCCAGCGAGGACGAACGCAAGCTCCTGACCGCCCAGCGCGACAAGCTCGAAGGCGAACGCCTCAAACTCGTCCAAGCCCACTACGCCGACGCGATCCCACTCGACCTCCTCAAAAGCGAACAAGACCGCATCCGCGCCAGCCTCGACCAGATCACCACCCGGCTCGACAACCTCACCGACACCTACGCCGAGGCCCGAGCAGGCGTAGACCAGCTCACCGATCTCCTGGTCGACCTAGACGACCTCTACAACAAGTGCGAACCCGCCGAACGACGCATCCTCAACCGCGCCCTGTTCACCCGCATCACCATCGACGACGAAGAGAACGCCACCTACACCCCCGACGAGACCACCGCCAGCGTCCTCGCCCACACCAACATCGATGCCCCGGCCCACGTCACCGCAGAAACAAAACTGCCCCGCCGTCAGGCGGGGCAAGTTTCGATTTTCTCATCTTACGTGGAGCTAAGGGGATTCGAACCCCTGGCCTCTTCCATGCCATGGAAGCGCGCTACCAACTGCGCCATAGCCCCGCTGTCGTTTCCGACCTGTAGAACTTTAGCGCATCCTCACGAAGATGTGAAATCGGCTCTGACTAGGGCCTGTAAGACGACGTGGGGCCGTGTCAGCTCGCTGACCCGGCCCCACGAAAGCCCTGTTTCGGCTACCCGGACGACGCCCGGCTCGCCTTGATCGAATTGGCGATGGTGGCCACTCCGCGGTCGTCCTTCGACTCGGCGACACCGGCCACCTCGACGTTCGCCTCACGAAGCACGTCGGCCGTCTCGTCGTCCCAGCAGTACAGCTGCACGCCGTCCTTCGCTCCGAGAAGCCTCAGGAACGAACCGGCCATCGACGGCGAGCTGAGCAGCACCGCGTCCCACCGGCTATCGCGCCATCCCTTGATCAGCCACGGATCGATCTCGTCGAGATCGCTGGTGGTGTAGATGGGCAGGCGCTCCACCTCGTAGCCCTTCGCTCGCAGGCCGTCCTCCAGCTTGGTGCTCAGGTTGTCCGGGCAGGGAATGACGACCTTCTCGCCGCTCGACGCAGGCAGCATCTCCACGAGGCGATCCGAGCTCGCCGTACCGCCTGGGACGTAGTCGACGTGCTGTCCGGCGTCGCGGAGCACCTGAGTGGTGGTCTCGCCCATGGCGGCGACCTTCGCGCGCTCGGGAAGATCCCAGCCGCGCTCGCGCATCGCCCACACGGTCACGGCCGACGGGACAACGATCAGATCCGCCGCGTCCATGGTGTTGTCCGCGGAGATGAGCACCGGGCGCTGCAGGTTGCAGGTATCGACCAGCAGACCATGCTCGCGAAGAGCCCGCGACATCCGGCCCTCCTGGCGCGGCAGCAGCAGGCGCGGAGCGTCGTCGGGAGCGATGTCGATCGACTCGGACTCCTCGTCGTGCCGGTGGTCCCGCACCGCCGCCGCGATGGCCTCGTCGGTCAGGAACTGGCCGGCTCCGCGGTCGAGCATCATCTCTGCGATGTTCGTGCCCACCCGCTCCGCGTGCAGGAGCGAGGTGGGCATACCCAACTCGAAGACGATCTTCTTGCCGCCGTCCACCGCGAACACGCCGGCCTTGAGCGACAGCACGCCCTGACGGCGCACCAACGTCCCGATGGGCGCCGCGTAGGTGCTACCCAGGCGCCCGAGGAGCCCGCGCTCGGCGGTGACGGCGATGCCCGTCTCCTCGTGGTCGATGGCGGCCAGGGCCTCCACCACGGCGCGGTCGTCAGCCCGGCACTCCAGGGCGATCGCGCCTTGACCCGCCGCGGGAAGGATGTCGAGATACTCGCTGATACGGCCCTGGAAGCCGAGGCGCCCGAGGCTCGACGACGACACCACCAACGCGTCGAGGTCACCCGGCTGCACGCGGGCGAGCCGCTCGTTCAGCGTTCCCGCGACGTCGAGATAGATCAGGTCATCGCGGATGCCACGCAGCTGGGCCAGCCGCCGCAGCGAGGTCACGCCGACACGAGACCTGCGCGGCAGCGCTGACAGCGTGAGGCCGTCGCGGGCCACGAGCACGTCGCGCCAGTCGTCGCGCTTCGGGAATGCCGCGACGCGCAGATCCGGCGTGGTCTTCTCGCCGAGCGGAATGTCCTTGACGGAGTGGACGACGACGTCGACCGTCCCCGCGCGCAACGCGTCGCGCAGTTCGGAGGCGTACTCACGCTGTTCCTGAATCCGTTCCGGCATATGGCTGGAATCGCCCACATCGCGAGAGATCGCCACGATCTCTACCTCGTGGCCCGCCCCTCTCAGCTGCGCGGCCACCTGGTTGGCCCGCGCCATCGCCAGCGTGGACGCCCTACTACCTACCGTGAGTTTCACACCGTTGTCCTTTCACTCAAGTCAACCCAATCATGGCAGCCGCCCGGTGCGCCGCAAGGGGCAGGGCCTCGACAATCTGTTCCATCGCCCGATCGTCGTGCGCGGCGGAGACGAACCAGGCCTCGAACGCGGACGGCGGGAGCAGCACCCCGGCCTCGCGCATACCGTGGAAGAAACGCGCGAAGGCTTCGGTGTCCTGCTGCTTGGCCTGCTCGTAGTCGCGCACCTCCTCGTCACGGAAGAACACCGAGAAGAGGCTGCCGGCCGCCTGGATCACATGCGGCACGCCCGCTGCGGTCAGCGCCTCGCCGATCGCGGACCGGAGTTCGCGAGAACGGACGTCGACCGCCGCGTAGACGGCGTCGTCGGCCAGCGTCAGGGTGGCGATACCGGCCGCCGTGGCCAACGGGTTCCCGGAGAGCGTTCCCGCCTGGTACACCGGACCGACGGGAGCCAGCAGCTCCATCACCTCGCGACGCCCACCCAAGGCCGCCAGCGGCATCCCGCCGCCGACCACCTTGCCGAAGGTGAAGAGATCGGGGGTGTAGCCGCCTTCCAGCCCCCACCACCCGGCAGGGCCGACGCGGAATCCGGCCAGCACCTCGTCGAGGATGAGCAGCGCTCCGTGACTCTCCGTGATCCCGCGAAGCGCGGCGTTGAAGCCAGGTGCCGGCGGCACGACGCCCATGTTGCAGGGGACAGACTCGGTGATCACGCAGGCGATCTGGTCGCCCACGTCGGCGAAGACCTGCCGGACCGCGTCGAGATCGTTGTACTCGACGACGATGGTGTCGCCCGCGGCGGCGGCCGTCACGCCGGCCGAACCGGGCAGCCCCTGGGTGGCGACCCCGGACCCAGCAGCGGCGAGCAGCGCGTCGGAATGACCGTGATAGCAGCCGGCGAACTTGACGATCTTGTCGCGGCCGGTGGCGCCTCGCGCCAGCCGGATGGCGGTCATGGTGGCCTCGGTGCCCGTCGAGACGAAGCGCACCAGCTCTGCGGCCGGCACCCGACCTCGGATCAGCTCGGCCAGCTCCACCTCGGCCTCGGTGGGCGCGCCGAAGCTCAGCCCCCGCTCAGCAGCGGACTGGACAGCGGCGATCACCTCAGGGTGCGCATGACCCAGCAACGCCGGCCCCCACGACCCCACCAGATCGACGTACTCACGCCCGTCGGAACCCATCACCCGGGCGCCCTTCGCGGAGCGGACGAAGACCGGATCCCCGCCGACGGAGCCGTAGGCCCGCACCGGAGACGAGACTCCGCCGGGAATCACCGTCCGGGCGCGGGTGATCAGTTCGTGGTTGGTCGTCACTTGGTGATCCACCCCGCTAGCTCCAATGCCCAATAGGTCAGCACGATGTCGGCGCCCGCGCGCACGATGCCGGTGACCGACTCCTCAATCGCCCGGCGGCGATCCAGCCAACCGTTGGCCGCGGCAGCCTCGATCATCGAGTACTCGCCCGAGACCTGATAGGCCGCCACCGGAACCGGCGACGACGCGGCCACGTCAGCGAGCACGTCGAGGTAGTAGCCGGCGGGCTTGACCATCACCATGTCGGCGCCCTCAGCGAGGTCCAGCTCGGCTTCGCGGAGCCCCTCGCGGCGGTTGGCCGGATCCTGCTGATAGCTGCGCCGGTCTCCCTGCAGCGACGAGGCGACGGCCTCCCGGAAGGGGCCGTAGAAGGCCGAGGCGTACTTCGCCGAGTAGGCGAGGATCGCCGTCTCCTGGTGGCCCGCGGCGTCGAGAGCATCCCGAATGGCCCGAACCTGGCCGTCCATCATGCCGGAGGGCGAGACGACGTGGGCGCCGGCTGCGGCCTGGGCCACGGCCATCGCCGCATAGCGCTCGAGCGTGGCGTCGTTGTCGACGCGGCCGGCGGCGTCCAGCACGCCGCAATGACCGTGGCTGGTGAACTCGTCCAGGCAGGTGTCCGCCATCACGACGGTCGCATCGCCCACCTCGGCACGCACGGCACGCAGTCCGCGCTGCAGGATGCCGTCGACGTCCCAACCGACTGAGCCCTCGTCGTCCTTCTCGTCGTCCTCGGGCACGCCGAACAGCATGATCCCGCCCAGACCCGCCTCTGCCACGGACGCGG
This sequence comes from Tessaracoccus caeni, assembly GCF_029211185.1. Taxonomy (GTDB): domain Bacteria; phylum Actinomycetota; class Actinomycetes; order Propionibacteriales; family Propionibacteriaceae; genus Arachnia; species Arachnia caeni. The sequence continues at coordinate 36,911 of NZ_JARGDO010000024.1, read as the reverse complement.
CGACGCGCCGGATGCCGTCGAGATCGTGTCGACGCACGCCGGGCATCGAGCCGATCGGCACGCTGTCCTCGCCGACGAAGACGGGAAGAACGAGCTGACTCGGTCGAACCTCGGTCTCCCGCACCAGGCGGCGCATGGCCGGGGTCGTGCGCAGACGTCTCGGTCGGATCATCCCTGTTCTCCTCTCATGGCCTCCGCCACCGCGGCGACCAGCCCTTCTCCATCTTGGCTGCCGGCCACCTGGGCCACCGGCACGCCCTGCCGACGCAGTGCCTCCGCACTCGGCGCACCGAAGGCGACCACGCGGACGTCATCACGCCAACCCAGCAACTCTGCCACGGCGCGGCCGATCGAGCCGGATGTCACCGCCACCACGTCGAAATGGCCATCGGCCCAGTCCGCGGCGACCGCCTCGGGAGCGGCCTCGATCGGCTCCACCGTGTAGATGGGCACCGTATCAACCCGGTACCCCTTCGCGCGCAGGCCGTCGGCCAACACGGGCGACGACAGCGCCGACCCCGGGATCACCACGCGTCCGGATCCCCCGGGAAATGCCGCAACCAGATCGGCGGCGCTGGATCGTCCTTCCGGAATCAGGTCGACGACATAGCCAGCGGCCCGCAAAGCCTCGGCCGTCGCCTGGCCCACAGCGGCGATCCGCACGCCATCGGGGATCCGCTCGCCTCGTCGCTCCAGTTCCTCGACGGTGGCGGCAGAGGTGACGGCCACCCACTCGGCGTCGAGATCCAGCGACGCCTCCAGCGGCACCCGGCGCTGCAGCGGAACTGCCACCACCTCGGCACCCGCGCCGCGTAGCGCGTCGGCCAGGCGGCCTTCCGGCCGGGGAAGAAGTACGCGCACCCCAGCCAGCACGGCGGTACCGCCCCACAACGAGCTGTCGTCGTGCAGTTCCCTCAGGCGGGACGGGCGCGAGGCCGTCAGCTCCGTCACCTCACCCGCACCCGCAGCCAGCAGTTCCGCCACCACCGCATCACCCGCGCCCGGTGCGAGCTCGACGACGGCGCGCACTTCAGCCGTTCCGTCAGTCGCGAAGACCGCTGCCTCGAGCCGTCCGGCGGCGGCGAGCGCGGCGATCGGTGCGGCACAGCCTCCGCCGAGGCCGGCGAGGGTCGCCCGCTCCGCCTCCACCGCCAGCCGGGTCTGCGGATCGTCCAACGCGGCCAGGATCTCGATCATCGCGGGGTCGTCAGCCCGGCATTCCACCGCCAGCGCGCCTTGGCCAGGCGCCGGCAGGATGTCCAGGTGATCCGTGATCCAGTCGGCCAGGCCGAGGCGTTCCAGTCCGGCCGCGGCCAATACGACGGCGTCCAGATCTCCGGAGGAGACGCGCGCCAGCCGCGTGCCGAGGTTGCCGCGCACGTCGACGTAGGCGAGGTCGGGCCGCATCGCCCGCAGCTGGGACACCCGCCTCGGCGACCCCGTTCCCACCCGCGCACCGGCAGGCAGCTCGCGCAGCGTCAGGCCGTCGCGGGCACACAGCGCGTCCCGGTGATCGGCGCGCGCAGGAAGCGCGGCGATCACCAGCCCCGGCACCCCTGCGACGGGCAGATCCTTCAACGAGTGCACCGCGAAGTCGACATCGCCGGCGAGAAGCCGGGTGCGCAACGCAGCGGCGAAGACGCCGAGGCTGCCGAGAGCGGTCAACGAGCCGCGCTCGACGTCGCCCTCGGTCTTGACCCGGACCAACTCGACGACGTGGCCCCGAGCCCGCAGCGCGTCGGCCACCAACTCCGACTGCGTCACGGCCAGCGCCGACCCCCGCGTACCCAACCTCATGCCAGGGCCTGCCTGACCGCAGCCACGATCGGGGAGATGCCGTTGCCGTCGAGCCACGCCCCGAAGACGTGAACACCCGAAAGCCCAGCCAGTTGCTCGCCGATCCGGGCGCGCTGGGTGGGGGCGATCCGGGCCGGCATGGCCGGCCAATCCTTGGCCGCGAAGCCGTGCACGCTCGACATCGGGATCCGCTGACCGAGGAAGGTCGACACGTCCCGCAACGCCTGGTCGCGCGTCGGTATGACCTCGGTGGGATAGGACACCCGCAGCACCTGGACGCCGTCCGCCGTGGCCCAAGGCCATTTTGTGGAGTAATGCGTCATCGCCTTGGCCGCGATGTGCGGCGACGACTGCCCCATGAGGAGACCGGATCCGACGCGTCCATCGCTGACTGCCGGGTGGCGCACGGCCAGCAGGGTCTGCCGAGCCAGATGCACCGACGGCGGGTTCACGTGGACGCCGAGCTGCCCGAGCAACGACACCGCGGGCACCGCCTCGGTGGCGATCACGACGCGGTCGACGCGCAGCTCCACGTCTCCGGCGGTGACGACGAACTCCACGCCCAGGTGACGAATCGTCGAGATCGGAGTGATGGTGCGGATGTGGCCGCCTCGGGCACGCACGTCGGCCTCGAGGGCGTCGATCAACCGGAACATGCCGCCAACAGGCTGCTCCACCGCAGCCGTCCCGGGGCGTCGCAGCCTCGCCACGGCGCCCAGCAGGCTCCCTTGCGAGAGGACCGCCTCCTTGAGTCCGGGCGCGAACTGCGCGAGCGCCATGGAGGACGGGTCGGACGCGTAGACGCCCCGGGCGACGGGGCCCACGAGCTTGTCGACGGCGGCCCGGCCCATCCGAGCCTCCACAAGGTCGGCGACGCTGACCGCGTCCGCACCGACCCGAGGATCCATCTCCAGGTCTCGACGCGCCTCGGCGAGCTCGTCGCTGGTCAGGCCTTTGAGCGCGGGGTCGTCCAGTCCCGCGGGGATACCGAGCACCCCTTCGGCCATCGAGACGATGCCCTCCGGCCACCAGATGTGAGGGCTGCCGGCAGGGGCAGCGGTCTCGAGCCCCAGCTCCGCGCACAGCTCGCGCGCCGCCGGGATGCGGGTGGCGAAGGCCTCGGCGCCGGAGTCGACCGTGATGCCTCCGACGTTGGAGCGAGCGATCATCCCACCGAGGTGCGGTGAGGCCTCGCACAGCGTCACGCGATACCCCTGTCGCAGCAGCTCACGCGCAGCGACGAGGCCGGCCAGACCTCCGCCGATGACGACCGCGTTCACAGCTCGTGGACGAGGGCCACGAGATCGGTGAGCACCCCCGGATCGGTGGTCGGGGGCACCCCATGGCCGAGATTGACGATGTGCGCCGGGGCGGCGCGGCCTCGTCGCACCACGTCGCGCACGTGTGCCTCCAGGGGGGTCCATCCCGCGGCGAGCATCGCCGGATCGATGTTGCCCTGCAGCGGCTTACCGGGAACGAGCCGTGCGGCCTCGTCGAGCGGGGTGCGATAGTCGACGCCCAGCGCCTCCACCCCGCACCGTGCCATGTCGGCCAGCAGATGACCGGTGCCGACCCCGAAGTGCAGCCGAGGAACCCGACCCTCGACGGCGGCCAGCGCCACAGCCGAGTAGGGCGCCACGTGATCGACGTAGTCGGTGCGCGACAGCGATCCGGCCCAGGAGTCGAAGAGCTGCACCGCTCGGGCGCCGGCGTCGACCTGCGCCGTCAAGAACTCGGCGGAGATCGACGCACACCACGCCAGCAGCTTGTCCCACGCGGGCGGATCAGAGTGCATCAGCGTGCGGGCCGCCAGATGGTCGCGCGAGCCGCGTCCCTCGACGAGGTAGGCGGCGAGCGTGAAGGGGGCCCCTGCGAACCCGATCAGCGGCGTCGCATCCCCTAACTCGGCGACGGTCAGCCTCACGGCTTCGGTGATGGGCGACAGGTCGACGATCCGATGTTCGGTGAGCGCCGCCACGTCCGCAGCGCTGCGCACGGGGTTGGCGATGACCGGTCCGATGCCGGAGACGATGTCGAGGTCGACGCCGGCCAACTTCAGCGGCGTCATGATGTCGGAGAAGAAGATGGCGGCATCGACGCCGTGCCTGCGCACCGGCTGGAGCGTGATCTCGGCGGCCATCTCGGGGATCAGGCACGCGTCGAGAATGCCCGTCTCTCCCCTGGCCTGGCGGTACTCCGGGAGCGAGCGCCCGGCCTGCCGCATGAACCACACCGGCAGCCGATCACTCCGCTCGCCACTCAGTGCAGACAACAACGGAGGAACAGGTGCGACATTCACCCCATAGATTCTGCCCTATTCCCGGGATGGTGGTTGAATAGGCCCCACTGTGACTTTCTCGGTTTTTTCCATCCAGCACGACCGGCATGGGCTGCCGGAGGTCGAACGAGCCAGCATTGCCCTCGTGGACGCGCAGGCGTGGCTCAGTTCCGCCCCCCAAGTGCGCGGCGCCGTCGTGCTGCGCACCTGCAACCGCGTCGAGGTGATGTTCGACAGCGATCGACCCCACAACGAGCTGCGATCCCTTGTCAACCAGCATTTCGACGTGCCGCCGATGTGGCAGACGTTCCTCGGTGAGAAGGCACTGGTCCATCTGTTCCGGGTCGCGTCGGGCCTCGACTCGATGGTCATCGGCGAACGCGAGATCGCAGGTCAGTTGAAGCGCGCGCTGCAGGACGCCAAGGCCGGAGGTCACACGTCGCTCCTGCTCACCATCGTCATCGAAGAAGCCCTGCGCACGTCGCGCAAGGTCGCCAATCACACCGGACTCGAAGCCGCCGGCCGTTCCGTGGTGAGCGTCGGGCTCGACCGGCTGCATATCGACGACTGGGAAAGCGAACGCGTTCTGCTCGTCGGAACCGGATCCTATGCCGGCGCGGTGATCGCGGCACTCCGAGCCCGAGGCGTACGGCACATCACCGTGCACTCGTCGAGCGGCCGCGGAGCCGAGTTCGCCGAGACCCATGAGCTGAGCCACGCCGAGTGCTTCCACGGCGCCCTCGCCGGTGCCACCCTCGTCGTCACCTGCCGCGGCCACGGAGGCTTCGCGGTGACTCGCCAAGCCGTCGCTGCGCTCGGACGCGACCTGCGTCTGCTGGATCTCTCTCTTATCCGCGACGTCGACCCCGCGGTGGCCGAACTCCCCGGCGTGACGCTCGTCGATCTTTCCGCCGTGCAGGACGCCGTGCAGCCCGAATGGGCCGCCGATACCGCCAGCGCCGAGCTCCTCGTCGAGGCGGGCGTGGCGGAGGCGCTCACCAAGCTGCGCTCCCGCGTCGTCGATCCTGCGGTCGTGAGCCTGCGCGAGACGGTGATGGCCTTGGTGGAGGACGAGGTCCAGCGCCTTCCCAGCCGCGACCTCACCCACGACGACGCCACCCGCGCGCTCCGCCGCCTCGCCACCCGGCTCCTGCACGTCCCGTCGTCGCGCGCGCGGCTCGCCGCCGAGGAGGGTCGCACCGAGGCCTACCTCGAGGCGATGGCGGAGTTGTACGGCATCGCGGTGCCGCATCCGCGCAAGCCGCTCGAGAAGTGCGAATGCCCCGTCACCGGGCTTCGCGTCAGCGACCTCGCGATCCATCCGCAGGTCCATGAGGAGGCCGTGTGAGCCTCGCTCCCTACACCGCCGTGATGTTCGCGTCCTACGGCGGCCCCGATCAGCCTGCCGACGTGCTGCCGTTCATGCGCAATGCCACCGCCGGCCGGGGCATCCCCGACGAGCGGCTGATGGAGGTCTCACAGCACTACATGCTCTTCGGCGGGCGCTCCCCCATCAACGAGTTGAACGCCGCCTTGATGGCCGCCGTCCGCGACGAACTCGCACGCCGAGGCGTCGAGGCGCCAATCGTGATCGGCAACCGCAACTGGCATCCGTTCTTCACCGAGACCGTCCAGCAGCTCATCGACGACGGGCACACCCGCGTGCTGGCGCTGCCCACCTCCGCGTATCGCTCCTACTCCAGTTGCCGTCAGTACGACGAGGATCTGGCCAAGGCTGAGGAAGAGGCCGGCGGCGCGATCCGCTTCGACAAGCTCGGCCCCTTCGCCGAGACGGAGGCCTTCGTCGCCGCGCAGACGCGGGTCACCGTCGACGGCGTGCGGAAGCTGCGCGAGCAGATCGGCTCGGCGCCCGTGAAGGTGCTTTTCGTCACCCACTCGATCCCCACCGCCATGAATGCCTGCTCGGGTCCGGGCGATCCGGAGCTGCGCTACGACGCGATGACGATGCGCATCGCCGGCCGCGTCGTCGACCTGGCCGAGGCTGAGCTGGGCGAGCACCTCGATTGGGAACTCACCTACTGTTCTCGGTCCGGCGCGCCGCACATCCCGTGGCTCGAGCCCGACGTGAACGACCGGATGGAAGAGCTGCCCGCGGGTCTTGGCGTCGTCGCGGTGCCGATCGGCTTCATCTCCGACCACATGGAGGTTGCCTACGACCTGGACACCCAGGCCAAGGAGACCGCCGCCGAACACGGCCTGCCCTATCTGCGCGCCGCGACCGTGGGCACCGACCCCGGATTCATCGCCATGCTGGCCGACAAGCTGCTGGAGATGGCCGCCGTCGCACGCGGGGAGCTCGATCACCCAGAGTTCAGCTGCACCGCGACAGGACACTGCCTGCCCCGCCCCTCCCACTAACCGAAGAAGGACTGAGACATGGTCAAGCATCCCGGTCGCGACGAACGCGACCAGCAGGACGTCGATCTGGAGGCTATCAACGCGCAGCCGCTGTACGCGATGTACTCGGTGTTCGCCACCCCGACGCTGCTCGACGCCACCCTGGACGCCACGTCGATCGAACAGCGCGTCGTCGATGCCGGTGTCACGGTACGCGGCTGGTACGACGTCGGCGGTTTCCGCGCCGACGCCGACCTGATGGTCTGGACCCTGGCCAACGACCCCGCCACCCTGCAGGCCGGCTACCACGCCTTCCGCAAGACCGAGCTGGGTATCACGCTGGATCCCGTGTGGTCGGTGATGGGCGTGCATCGTCCCGCCGAGTTCAACCGCACCCACGTGCCCAGCTGCTTCGCCGGCTTCGCGCCGCGCCCCTGGCTGACCGTCTACCCGTTCGTACGCAGCTACGACTGGTATTACCTGGACAACGACCACCGCTCCAAGATGCTCTACGAGCATGGCATGGCCGGCCGCGAATACCCCGATGTGATCGCCTCGACGCTGTCCTCCTTCGCCCTCGGCGACTACGAGTGGATCCTGGCCTTCGAAGCCGACGAGCTGCACCGTCTCACCGACGCGATGCGCCACCAGCGCGGCGTCGAGGCTCGCCTCCACGTCCGCGAGGAGACCCCGTTCTTCACCGGCCCCCGCGTCGAGCTGTCCGAATGGATCTCGCGCCAGCCCACCTTCTCCTGACCCTCCGGGGTTCGGCTTAACCGCTTGCTAAACCACCGACTTCGGTGGTTTAGCAAGCGGTTAGCGCTTCCCTTACTTTTCCCTCTTTTTCCGACGTCCTACCCGAAGGTAAGCTGGAGCGGCAAGAGGAGGAGCTGCTCATGTCCACCACCACGATGACCTCGAAAGGGCAGGTCACGGTACCCAAGGAGATCCGAGAACTCCTGGGGCTCAAAACCGGAGACAAGATCGCCTTCGTACCACTCGGCGGACGTCGGGCGGCGATCGTTCCCCGGAACCGAAGCGTCGAAGACCTCTTCGGGATCTTCCACGACCCCGACGCACCCACGATGACCATCGAGGACATGAACGAGAGCATCGCGGAAGGTGCTGCCGCGAGCGGCATGGGTGGGTTCTCGTGACGCCGGTCCTTCCTTCTCGTGACGGATTGATCGGCCTCGACACCAATGTCATCCTGCGGGTCATGCTCGACGACGACGCTGAACAAGCGGAGATCGCTCGTCGGGTGTTTCGAGACCTATCCCCGCAACGACTGGGATTCATCACATCGGTGACCTTGGCAGAGGTCTACTGGACCCTTTCACGAGGGAAGGGGCTCCCGAAAGCCGCCTGCCTCGCAGCAATCCGGCTGCTTGTGGAGATCGAGGTGCTGGAGTTCGATGATGGAGAAGGCGCAGTACGAGCACTGGAGCTTGCGGAGGCCGGAGCCGATTTCGCAGACGCCCTCATCCACGGCACCTACGAGCAGTTCAGCATCGATGAAGTCGTCACCTTCGACCGCAAGGCCGCCCGATACCTCGGTTGGAACCTGCTGACCTGAGGATCGAGCCAAGCGCAGCACCACTCGCGCTCCCGACTAGAGATCCTCACGGTCACTCCCCATGGCTGTCAGCTGAGCGATCTTGAGATCAAGTGGTGCGAGAACCTCATCTGTCGTCTCGTCAAGATCGAACCAGCCCAGGTTCACTAACTCATCCGACGCCGATGTCGCGGGTAGCTCCACCAGTTCCACCGCGTAGATCGCCGCATGCTCCGTCCGCTCCGGGTTCACGAGTGCGAAGGTCGCCAGGCCGATCCAGGTGAGGTCGTCCGCGCTGAGTGCTACTCCGGTCTCCTCACGCAGCTCGCGACTTGCTGCCGCGCGTGGCGTCTCGCCGGCCTCGATCATCCCGCCCGGCAACTCCCATTCATGACGCCAGGCATTCAGGCCGAACAGCGTCTTGCCTTGGGACGACACCACGACGAGCGACAACGGACAGACGACCCCGTCGATCACGGATTCTGTCGGCTCATCGACAGGATGCAGTTCCGTCAGACGCTGCCCCCAGACGTCGATGGCGAGCGGGCTACCCGCCGACTGGGCTTTGCGAGCGCTCGCTATTGCGGATTGGACGCGCTCGACGGCCTGATCGATCGCGAGGATGTCGGTGTCGATCACCACGTCCGCATCGAACCTGCCCAACTCGTCAGCCCACGCGCCGTAGACGCGGCTGAGGAAATCGTGCTGACGTGAGATACCTCGCGTCGGGTCTGCTTGGGCACGGGAGAACGCGACCTCGAACGAGGCGGTCGTGACGACAGTGACCGTCACCGATCCCGGAGGGGCCTGTCGCAGCAACCGCGATACTTCCTCTGCGTCGCCCGACCCCTCGGCGATGACGCAGGTCAACTCGGACCGCGCCCATAGCCCGGTCACCGACTCGAAGATCTGGTGCGCGGTGTCCCAGCCGGGAAGGGTGGGAAGGGCCATCGCCGCGATCTGATCCAGCTCCACCAGCGCCACGCGTTCGCCCTGCCGACGCAGTTCGGCGCTGAGGGCCGTCGCCAGCGTGCTCTTACCTGACGCCTGCGGTCCGGCGATCACCACGAGCGCCAGCGGCGCCATTTCTGCTGATTCCATCGAGCTAAGTCTGCCCGAGGAGGAGTCCCCGCGCAGGAACGCGACCTTTCGAGCTCTCCAGGGCCTCCGTCCCGGCATGGATGCCCTGGAGAGCTCGAAAAGAGCCCCTACCTTGTGTGGTTTCCTTCGGCTACGTATATGGCGCGATCTGTACCTATTGCACAGATCACGCCATATACGTAGCCGAAGGAAACAGCCGTGACACGACGAGCCCACCACCGGTCCCGACCACGAGTCCCCAGACGCCGACACGCTCTCCTCGAGGCTGCGGCTTCGGGGCTGATTCGTCGCCAAGCGTCTCCGTACCCCAGAGCGTGGCCACGCAGCTATTCGTGGCGGAAGAAGATATTGGCGAGCACCCGGGCGCCCAAGGTAAAGGCGAGGAACAGCAGGGTCACACCGATGAAGGGCCACAGCGGCACGTTGGTCATGAACTGCGGGCCGCCCTCCCTCGTGAGCAGGAACAGGCCGCCGAATCCGAGTGCGCAGCCAAGCACGGCGAGCGTGAACTGATCGCCGACGCCGGAGACATAGCGCCGATCGGCGGGCTGACGCAGGGGGCTCACGTTCATGGAGAAGCTGCCCTCTTCGAGCTGCTCGGTGATCCGCGCCAGCCGACGCGGAAGCCGTGACAGGAGGGGCAGCACTGTGACGAGTTGATGCTCGATCTGGGTCTTCACCGCATCACGGCCGAACATGTGCTGGGCCAGCTCGCTCCCCTGGGCTCGCGCCAGCGCGACCATGTCGACGTTCGGATCGAGCAGCCGGAGCGTCCCGTCGAGCGTGGCGAGGGTGCGGAACACAGCTGCCAGCTGCGGGGGCACCCGGAAGCCGTGGCCGACGATCAGCTCGACCATTTCAGCGAACATCGACGCTGCCCCAGCCGCCGGCAGCCCTCCGCCGTATTGCAGCAGCAAGCCCCCGATCTCTCGTTCGAGGGCGCGGTCGTCGAGCTCGGCCGGGCGTTCCATCACGTTCAGCAACGCATCGGTGGCGGCGATCGCGTCCTGCCGGTCGACGGCGTAGAGCAGCAGGACCAGCGACGTGCGCGTCGACCGGTCGAGCCGGCCCACCGAGCCGAAGTCGAGCAGAGCCAGGTCACCGTCGGTGGTGTAGATCACGTTGCCGGGATGCAGATCGGCGTGGAAGATCCCGGTCACGAAGATCTGCCGCATCACGCCATTGGCCAGGCAGCTCGCGAGGCCCGCCCGCTGTTCGGCGGTGAGGGTCGCAAGCTCGTCGGACGCAGATGACAAGGGCTTGCCCTGGATCCGCGTCATGACAAGAACCCGCTCGGAGCAGAGTTCCTGGATCGGCGTCGGAACGATCAGGTCGCTGCTTATAGCCTGGCCCCGTGGAAGGTCGCCGTAGCGAGCGGCACCAGATGGGTTCAATGGCGAGTCCTGGGCGCGAGGGCATACCGGGTCGTCTGCTGAGCGTTCAGGGCGAAGCGAGTGGGCCCAGGTGGGGTCGCGTAGTAGGCGAGATTCCGCGGGGCCAGGCTTACCCACCGCGAGCATGTTGCGCATCTCGACGGTGTAGTCGAGTTCCTCATGCAGCGACGCGGCGAACCCCTCAGCCAAGGCGGTCGCCCCGAGATCCTTGCCCCAGGACGTCCTGGCCTCCAGACGCTCGGCCAGCCGGCGCAGGATGTCGAGATCCGCCGTCACCTGGGCTCGCGCCTTGGGCCGCTGCACCTTGACGACCACCTCGCGTCCATCAGCCAGCCGAGCCGCATGAATCTGCGCCACCGAGGCAGCCGCCATCGGTTGCTCAGACAACTCGGAGAACACCTCGCGCACGGGCGCGTCGAAGGCATCCTCGACGACGGAGCCCACCGCGCTCCACGGCTCGGGATCCACAGAGCTGTGCAGCATCGACAACTCGCGGATGAACGGCGCCGGCAGCAGGTCGGCCCGGGTGGCCAGCATCTGTCCGAACTTCACGAAGGTCACCCCGGCGTCGCTGAGCGCGTAGCGCAGCGACCGCGCCACCCGCGTGGTCTCCCGGTCGGACGGCGGCGCGGGGCTGAGGTACATCGTCAGGCCGCGCTTCAACAGGATCCGCCAGATCGCGGCGTAGCGTCGCGTTCGGCGCCAGGCCGCCGGTATCCCGCGGATGACACTCAGCGGGCTGGGCATGCTCCTCGTCGGAACGAGCGCCTCCAGCACCGTCAGGATGATCAACTCGACGGCGACGATGCTGCCCATCAGCACCACGATGAGCAACAGCACCCCGGGCAACGACGAGTCGATGTTGGGGTCGATGAGGTAAATCAGCTCGTCCATCGCGTAGGACGTGAGCGGGATGATCATCGCGCTGATGATCGCCAACCGGATCCACCCGACCGGCACGCCGAGCAGGCGCCGCGAAACCCACGCCAGGATCAGGACATTGATGACGAATCCGACGAACTCCATATGCCCTCCCGGCTGAGGCTGTTGAGCTTAGGCTAAGCCTCCGGCTCGGGATCCTCGATCGAAAGAGGCAACTGGGGGCAGTCCTTCCAGAGCCGTTCCAGGTTGTAGAGGCTGCGCTCCTCGTCGTGCTGGACGTGCACCACGAAGTCGAGGTAGTCGAGCAGCACCCAACGGTTCTCTCGATCGCCTTCGCGACGAACGGGCTTGCGCTTGATCTTCAGCAGGGCCTCTTCGACCCCGTCGACGATAGCTCCCACCTGGCGCTCGTTGCCGGCGCTCGCGATGAGGAACACGTCGGTGATGGCGAGCTGCTCGGAGACGTCGAAGGCGACGATCTGCTGGCCCTTCTTGTCGGAGGCGGCCTGAGCGGCCACCTCGACGTCGCGCATCACTTCGTCAGTGGTTGCCACTGTCATTTACCTTCTTCCGCAGGGTAGAGCCCCCGCTTGGCGATGTATTGCACGATGCCGTCGGGCACCAGATACCAGATGGGTTGATGTGCCTGCACCCGGGCGCGGCAGTCGGTGGACGAGATGGCCAGGGCCGGCACCTCGAGCAGCTCCACACGATCCTTCGGCAGATGGGCCAGATCGGCGCTGGTCATCGGCACGCCGGGGCGGGTCACACCGACGAAGGTGGCCAGGTCGAACAGCTGATCGGCACCGTGCCAGGTCAGGATCTGGCGCACCGCGTCGGCGCCGGTGATGAAGAACAGTTCGACGTCGTCGCCGCGCTCGGCTCGCAGATCCTTGAGGGTGTCGACGGTGTAGGTGTTACCGGCCCGCTCGATGTCGACTCGCGAGACCGAGAACCGAGGATTCGAGGCCGTCGCGATCACCGTCATCAGGTAACGGTCTTCCGCAGACGAGACGCTCCGATGCGACTTCTGCCACGGAACACCCGTCGGCACGAACACCACCTCATCGAGACGGAACTTCGCGGCCACCTCGGAGGCCGCCACGAGGTGGCCGTGGTGGATGGGGTCGAACGTGCCGCCCATCACGCCGAGGCGATAGGGCCGCTCCAGCCCCCTGCGGGCCGCAGCGAGTGCTGTGGACGTCACTTGGAGTGCGGCCGCCCCGAGCCCATGCCGATCACCCAGATCAGCGGGATCAACAGCAGCGCCAAGGCGATGACGCCCATGTACATGGGGTTCAGGCCCTCGGAGGCCTCAAGCAGAGTTACCAGCATGCGCGGGATACTACCAAAGCTCGGTGCGCTCAGGCGCTACTGACGCACCTGCCCGTCGCCTTCGACCACGTACTTCGACGAGGTCATCTCCGCCAAGCCCATCGGCCCGCGGGCGTGCAGCTTCTGAGTCGAGATGCCGATCTCGGCTCCGAAGCCGAACTCTCCCCCGTCGACGAAGCGGCTGGAGGCGTTGACCAGCACCGCCGCCGCATCCACCTCGGTGACGAACCGCTCGGAGGAACGCTTGTTGCCGGTGACGATCGTCTCGGAGTGGCCGGTGGTGTGCTGGCGGATGTGGGCGATGGCCTCGTCCAGATCCTCGACGACCTTCGCAGCCAGATCGAGGGACAGGTATTCGGCGTCGTACTCCCCCTCGCGGGCGGGGACGATCGTCTCCGAGTAGCCCTGGATGGACTGGTCGCCGTGCACAGTGACGCCGGCTTCCTGCAGCACCGTCAGCGCCTTGGGGAGGAACACGGGGGCGATGTCGCGATGCACGAGCAGCGTCTCCAGCGCGTTGCAGACGCTGGGCCGCTGGGTCTTGGCGTTGATCATGATGTCGAGCGCCTGCTCGATGTCGGCATCGGCGTCGACGAACAGGTGGCAGTTTCCGGTGCCCGTCTCGATCACCGGCACCGTCGAGCCGTCGACGACGGCCTGGATCAGACCGGCGCCGCCGCGCGGGATGAGCACGTCGACCAGACCGCGAGCGGTCATCATCTCGGAGGTCACCTCGCGGCCGCCCTCCACCAGGTTCACGGCATCCGGGTTGACGCCCACCGACTCCAGCCCGGCCCGCAACGCCTTCACCGTGACGCGATTGGAGTTGATGGCGCTGCTGGAGCCACGTAGCAGCGACGCGTTTCCGGACTTCAGCGCGATGCCGGCCGCGTCGGCCGTCACGTTGGGGCGCGCCTCGTAGATGATGCCGACCACGCCGAACGGCACCCGCACCTGACGCACGGAGACGCCGTTGGGCAGCTTCCAGCCCCGCAGCACGTCGCCGACGGGGTCGGGCAGGGCGGCGAGATCGCGCAGGCCCTGAACCATTCCGGCCACTCGTGACGAATCCAGCCTCAAGCGATCCAGGATCGACTCCGGGGTACCACCGGAACGAGCGGTGTCGACGTCGACCTGGTTGGCCGCCAGCAACTCAGCCTCGGCCTCGGCGAGATGATCCGCCATCGCGTGCAGGGCTCGGTCTTTGGCCCCTCGGTTCAACGACACCAGCTCGGTGCTGGCCTGGCGGGCGCGTGCTGCCTGGGTCTGAAAATCCATGCCGCTCACCCTACCCAGTTATGCCGTGTTATGCCGTGGCCCCGAGGCGCCGTTCGACGATCAGCCGCCGCGTCCGATACGCCCAGTATCCGAGGTTCGCGGTGCAGGCGACCACCATCAGGCCGGCGCACACGATCAGGGCCCACTCCACCGTCAGCACGCCGAACCCGAACCACAGCGACTGGCACACCAGGGCCACCGCGAGATAGCCCGGCGACACGCCGCGGAGGTCGTCCGCCTTGACCATGCTGTGCAGCTGCGACGCCTGACCCACCAGCTGGGGAATCGCCACCACGGAACCGAAGACGGCGGCACCGAGCGTCACGTCGACGCCGATCAGCGCCAAGGCGACGACGGCGGTGAGGAGCACGGTGCCAACGAGCGAGAGGCGCCGGTCCCGCACCACGAGGATGACGGTCACCATCGACATCAGCGCGAGGAACACGTTGGGCAGCTGCATCTGCGGAGAATCTACCATATAGCCGTGCACCGCCCAGGACACCGTCGCCGCTGCCGTCAGCTGCCAGAGCCAGAGCGACACCCCGGCGCTGCTGCGCACCCGATAGATCCGAAACGCCTGGGGACGGGAGGAACCGATGCCGAGAGCGGCCGCGACCCAGCCGAGAAGTGCGATCACCACAGCAGCCTAGAACCTCGCTCAGACACCATCAAAACCCGCGCAGAACGGGGTGACCAGGTGCCCAGGCTCAGTGGTTGGCGATGAGAATCATCCGGTCGCGGTGCACCACCGCACGCTGCCGATCGCGGCCAGATGCCGCCCGGGATCGAGCGATCTCGGCGGCCAGCGTCGCGCTCGAGTACGCCGTGAATCCCCGGCCGATCACGCCGCCGTCGAGCCCGAGGATCTCGATGGGCTCGCCCTCGGCGAAGGTTCCGTCGACGGCCTTGATGCCCGGGACGAGCAGCGAGGCGCCGCCGGCCTCCAGCGCCGCCCTGGCACCGTCGTCGACGCTCACGCTCCCCCGCGGCTCGGCAGCGAACGCTAGCCACAGCAGTCTCCTCGGGCGGCGTTTGCGGGTGGGCGCGAAGTAGGTGCCCACCTCCTCCCCGGCCAGCGCCGGGCCGAGCAGGTCGGCGTGGGTCAACACGACGCCGATACCGGCCTGGGTGGCGATGTCGGCGGCCTGCAGCTTGGTGCGCATGCCGCCGGTACCCACCTTCGATCCCACGCGGGAGGTGTCGACGGCCAAGGCTGAGACGTCGTCGACGTGGGCGATCAGCTCGGATCCCGGCTCGTCGGGATGCGCGGTGTAGAGCCCGTCGACGTCGCTGAACAGCAACAGCGCGTCGGCCCGGATCAGATGCGCGATCAGGGCGGCGAGCCGGTCGTTGTCGCCGAACCGGATCTCGTGGGTGGCCACCGTGTCGTTCTCGTTGACGATCGGCACCACGCCCAGGCGGAACAGCCGCGAGATGGTGTTCAGCGCATTGCGATAGGTCTTGGGCCGCAGCACGTCGTCGATGGTCAGCAGCAGCTGCGCGACGATCTGGTCGTGGCGGGCGAAGGCGTCGGAGTAGGCGCGCAGCAACTGCCCTTGTCCGACGGCTGCCGCGGCCTGCTGCGTCTCGAGGTCGCGCGGGCGGCGCTTGAGCTTGAGCGGCCCCAGACCGGCGGCGATCGCCCCGGAGGTGACCAGCACGACCTTCTTGCCGTTATGCCGAAGGCCAGACAGCAGGTCGGCGAGCTGCTCGACGCGTTCGGGATCGAGGTGTCCCCGGGGGTCGGTCAGCGACGAAGACCCAACCTTGACCACGATGCGCTCGGCATCGACGATCTCAGTTCTCATCCGCAGCGGCCTCCTTGGCGGCGTGATATTCGGCGTCGAGCTGACGGCGCCGCTCGACGGCCGGACGGACCGTGTCGAAGCGCTGGTCTTCGCCGCGTCGGCTCAGGATCTCGGCTCCGGTCTCGAGCTGGGGCTCGAAGTCGAACACCACGGCGTCCTCGCCGCCGATGGCGACGGCGTCGCCCGCGCGCGCGCCCATCTGGAGCAGCTTGTCCTCGACGCCCAGCCGGTTGAGCCGGTCGGCGAGGAAGCCGACGGCCTCGGCGTTGTTGAAGTCGGTCTGGCGGATCCAGCGCTCGGGCTTGGTGCCGCGCACCCGCCACAGCGGACCCCCTTCGCCGTCGCTCTGCTGGACGATGGTGAACTCGGCCTGGGCCGCCTTGGTGCGGCCGACCGGAGCCGGGCGGATGACGGGCCGTGGCTCGGGAGCCGGCTCGGCGCCGCGTCGAGCCTTCACGATCTCGGCCATGGCGAACTTCAGCGGCCCCAGGCCTTCGCCGGTCTTGGTGGAGATCTCGAAGACCCGGTAGCCCTTGGCCTCCAGATCTGGTCGCACGATCTCGGCCATGTCCTTGGCCTCCGGCACGTCCACCTTGTTGAGAGCCACCAGGCGCACCCGGTCCTCCAGGCCGCCATGCGCGCTCAGCTCGCCCTCGATCACCTCGAGGTCGGTGAGGGGGTCGCGGCCAGGTTCGTAGGTGGCCAGATCGATGACGTGGACGATGGCCTGGCAACGCTCTATGTGCCGAAGGAAGTCGAAGCCCAGGCCCTTGCCCAGCGACGCGCCCTCGATCAGGCCAGGCACGTCCGCGACGGTGTAGATCGCGTCGCCGGCCAGCACCACGCCCAGGTTGGGCACCAGCGTCGTGAACGGGTAGTCGGCGATCTTCGGCCGCGCGCGCGAGATGGCCGCGACCAAAGACGACTTGCCGGCCGACGGGAAGCCCACCAGTCCGATGTCGGCCACCACCTTGAGCTCCAGCTGGATGTCGTGACTCTCGCCCTCCTCACCCAGCAGCGCAAAGCCCGGTGCCTTGCGCGTCGACGAGGCCAGCGCGGCATTGCCGAGGCCGCCCTTGCCACCCTGGGCGACGATGAACTCCTCGCCAGGGTGGGTGAGATCGGCCAGCACACGCCCGTTGCTCTGCAGGGTCACGACGGTGCCCGGCGGAACGGCGAGGATGAGGTCTTCGCCCTTGGCCCCATGCTGATGATCGCCCTTGCCCGGCTGTCCGTTGGTGGCCTTGCGCACCGAGTGCCGGTGGTAGTCGATCAGAGTGGTCAGGTTGTCGTCGACGCGCAGGATGATCGACCCGCCGTCGCCGCCATTACCGCCGTCGGGTCCACCCAGCGGCTTGAACTTCTCGCGCTTGACGGAGGCGCAGCCGTGCCCGCCGTTGCCGGCTTGGACCGTCAGCTGCACGCGGTCTACGAACGAGGGAATGGCCATGGATGAAACCCTATCGGCTGGAAGATAAGCAAAAAGCGGCCCGTAGCGGGCCGCTCTTTGAAGGAAAGTGGTGCGAGGATCAGGCCTGCACGATGTTGACGACGCGGCGTCCGCGCTTCACACCGAACTGCACCGCACCGGGAACCAGCGCGAACAGGGTGTCGTCGCCGCCACGGCCGACGCCGTCGCCCGGGTGGAAGTGGGTGCCGCGCTGGCGCACGATGATCTCGCCCGCGCCGACCTGCTGGCCGCCGTAGCGCTTCACGCCGAGGCGCTGAGCGTTGGAGTCACGACCGTTACGCGTCGAGGACGCGCCCTTCTTATGTGCCATTGTTCAGCCCCTTCAGCTCTCGATGCCGGTGATCTTCACCTGGGTGTACCGCTGACGGTGACCCTGGCGCTTCTTGTAGCCGGTCTTGTTCTTGTACTTGAGGATCTTGATCTTGGGACCCTTGACCTCGCCGAGCACCTCGGCGGAGACGGAGACCTTGTCCAAGCCCTTGGCGTCGGTGGTGATGGTCTCACCGTCGACGAGCATCAGGGGCTGCAGGTTGACGGTACCGCCGACCTCTTCGGACACCAGATCGATGTCCAGGATGTCACCCACAGCCACCTTGTGCTGGCGTCCGCCGTTGCGCACGATCGCGTACACGCCTGACCTACCTTCTAAATTCTTCAAAACTGAACTGATGCGTCCGTGCCCGGAAAACACTCCAGGGGACAAAGCACCGATGGACTACTTTACGCGGGGGTTTCTACCCGGTCAAACCGGACGCGCCGACGCCCGCTTCGCCCCATCCCCGACACGGTGGCAGAATACCGCCCATGCGTGTCTACAACTTCTCCGCCGGTCCCGCGATGCTCCCCGCCGCCGTTCTCGAGCGGGCCCAGTCCGAACTGCTCGACTGGGAGTCGACGGGTAGCTCCGTGATGGAGGTCTCCCACCGCGGCAAGAACTTCGTCGCTTGCGCCGATCACGCCGAGGCCACGCTGCGCGACGTGCTGGGCATCCCCGACAACTACAAGGTGCTGTTCCTGCAGGGCGGGGCCAGCGCGCAGTTCGACGCCATCCCCATGAACCTCACGGCCGCCGGCGACACGGTGGCCTTCCTGAAGACCGGCCAGTGGTCGGGCAAGGCGATCAAGGGCGCGCAGCGCCAGGGTCTCACCGTCGACGTGCTGGCCGACGAGGCCGCGTCGAACTACACGACGGTGCCCGACGCCGGCAGCTACCAGGTCGATCCCGCCGCGACCTACCTGCACTACACCCCCAACGAGACCATCGGCGGCGTCGAGTTCGGCTACGTGCCGGACAGCGGCGACGTGCCGCTGGTCGCCGACTTCTCGTCGACCATCCTCTCGCGCCCCATCGACGTGTCGAAGTTCGGCCTGATCTACGCGGGTGCGCAGAAGAACATGGGCCCGTCGGGCCTCTGCGTGGTGATCGTGCGCGACGACCTGCTCGACCGCGCGCGCCCCAGCACCCCGTCGGTGCTGCAGTACGCCGAGATGGCCGCCACCGACTCCATGCTGAACACCCCGCCCACCTTCAGCCTCTACCTGCTCGGCTTGATCCTCGACTGGGTGAAGAACACCGGCGGGCTGACCGCGATGGCCGAGCGCAACCAGGCCAAGGCCGACGCGCTGTACGCCGCGATCGACGCGTCGCCGTTCTACTCCAACCCGGTGGCGCCGAACGCGCGTTCCTGGATGAACGTGCCGTTCCTGGTGGCCAAGCCCGAGTTGGAGAAGACCTTCGTCGCTGAGGCCGCCGCCGCTGGACTGACCACACTGGCCGGGCACCGCTCCGTCGGCGGCATGCGCGCCAGCATCTACAACGCGATGCCGATCGAGGGCGTCCAGGCCCTGATCGACTTCATGGCCGACTTCGAACGCAGGAACGGGTGAACGACATGGTGTTCAAGATTCGTACGCTGAACGCGATCAGCAATGCGGGCCTCAAGCTGCTGCCCAAAGAGACCTATGAGGTGGGTTCGCATCTCGAGGATCCCGACGCGCTGATCCTGCGCTCCGCCAGCCTGCACGGCGTCGAGATCCCCGCCTCGGTGAAGGCCGTCGCCCGGGCGGGCGCGGGCACCAACAACATCCCGGTGCCCGAGTACTCGGCCCGCGGCATTCCCGTGTTCAACACCCCTGGCTCCAACGCCAACGCGGTGAAGGAACTGGTGATCGCCGCGATCTTCCTTGCGGCGCGCAACATCGTCGACGCCGCTGCCTTCGCCCATCGACTCCGCGGCGACGCCGAGTTCATGGACAAAGAGGTGGAGGCCAACAAGAAGAAGTACGCCGGCTTCGAGCTGCCGGGTCGCACGCTGGGCGTGATCGGCCTGGGCGCGATCGGCGTCGAGGTCGCCAACGCCGCCATCAGCCTCGGCATGCGCGTGATGGGTTACGACCCTGGCATCACCGTCAAGCACGCCTGGAAGCTCTCCAGCAGTGTCGAGCACGTCACCGACCTCGACCAGCTGCTCAAGCGAGCCGACATCCTCACCCTGCACGTGCCGTTGATCCCCGCGACGCGCGGCCTGATCGGGCGCGAGCAGTTCGCGAAGATGAAGAAGTCGGCCGTGCTGGTGAACTTCGCCCGCGCCCCCATCGTCGACCTTGACGCCGTCGTGGAGGCTCTGGACACCAACGAGCTGCGCGGCTACGTCTGCGACTTCCCGGTGCCGGAGCTCAACACCCGGCCGCATGCGGTGACGCTGCCCCACCTGGGCGCCTCCACCCACGAGGCCGAGGAGAACTCCGCCCGGATGGCCGCAGAAGAGCTGCGCGCCTACCTGGAGGACGGCGTCATCACCAACTCGGTGAACTTCCCCGAGGCCGTGCTGCCGCGCAACGGCGGCGCCCGGATCGCGATCGCCAACTCCAACGTGCCGAACATGGTGGGCCAGATCTCCGGCCTGCTGGCCGACGCCGGGCTGAACATCGCCGACATGCTGAACAAGTCACGCGGCGAGCTGGCCTACACCCTGGTGGATGTCGAAGGCGAGGTGCCGGCCGACCTGCTCGACCGCATCACCGCCATCGACGGTGTCCTGAACGCCCGCCTGATCTAGTCCCTGCTCGTTCTCACGCTGGGTCTTTTCGAGGCTCCTCGCAGAGCTCGTCGCACCTCAAAGACCGTGAGATGACGCTCTTTGAGGTGCGAGGCCGCCCGCGGCCGAGCCTCGAAAAGACCCGGCCGGCGGCCGAAGAACCAACCTACGCCGGAGGCCGTAAGTACGCGTACGTGTGGTGTTCGGCGTATCCCTCGGATACGTAGAGGCTCCGCGCCGCCGTGTTGTCCTGCTCGACCTGGAGCGCCAGGTACCGGGCGCCCAAGCGAACGGCCTCAACCGCGAGCGCCCTGGTGACGGCTCGCCCCTGGCCTTGTCGGCGTGCATCCGGAGCGACCTCGATGCAGGACAGCACACCCCAACTCCGCGCCACGGCCACCCGGCCGACGGCGTGCTCGCCGATCCGCAGATAGCGCGCGGGGGCGGCGCACATCTCGGCGATCCGCTCGTCGTCGTCGTCGCCCGCTCGGAAGATCCGCAGCCAGTCCGTGTCCGGGGCATCCGCGATCGGCGGCGTGCTCTCCGGCTGTCCGAGCAGACCACGAGCATCCGCGACCATGGCCACCGTGGGCGAGGCCACCTCCCAACCCGCAGCGAGCGCTTCGTCGGCGACGCGGCTTCCCAGGGCCGCCTGGATCGGCAGCCGCTCCCCTGCCCATTCGTGGGCGAGCGCGCAGGCCTCAGCAAAGGGCACTCCGGGGTCGCCGACGGCCAGCACCGAGTTGGCCCGCTGCGTCTTGCCGCGTCCCGTCCGCAGCACCCAGCCACCGAGCCGGGCGCGTCGGAGCCCGGGCCAGGTCAGGTCGAGGACGCGCTGCACGGCGTCGGCCGGCGAAACCAGCAACGGTATGCGTTCAGGCACCCGGCGAATCGCCTGCACCTCCGCGCGCGGAACCCACGCGGGCCCGCGATCCTCCGGCAGCACCACCAGCCACTCGTCGTTGGCGGCGACGAGATGCCCCACGACGTCCGCCAACGCCCCCGAGGGCTTGCGCCGTCGCAGGCTGACTCTGGCCGCGTCGGCGGCGGGAGCCGGAATCGGCCTAGCCACATCAGCGGCCGGAGCAGGAATCGTCGGAGCCGCGTCGGCACCAGGCGCCGGAATCGGCCGGCCCTCGGTGGGCTCAGTCACGTGGTGACGACCACCGGCACGATCATGGGACGACGACGCAGCCGCCTAGACACCCACGACCCGATCACCCGGCGCGTCACCTGCTGCAGCTTGCGGCTGTCATCGACGCCCTCGCGCATGGCGGCCACGATCGCGTCGCCGATCTCCTCTCGCACCGACGCGAACACCGAGTCCTCCTCGGCGAAGCCGCGGGCGGTGATGTCGGGGCCGCTCAGGATGGCGCGCTGGTCCACGTCAACCACGGTGACGATGGAGATGAAGCCCTCCTCGCCGAGGATCTTGCGGTCGCTGATCGACTCGGTGATGTCGCCCACCGTCTTGCCGTCGACGAAGATGTAGGGCGCGTGAATCTGGCCGACGATGCGGGCCTTGCCCTTGGCCAGGTCGATCACCGCGCCGTCTTCGGCGACCAGGGTGTTCTCCGCGGGGATGCCGGTGGCCTGGGCCAGCTTCGCGTTGGCGATCAGGTGGCGGATCTCGCCGTGCACGGGGAGCACGTTGCGGGGCTTCAGGATGTTGTAGCAGTAGAGCAGCTCGCCGGCCGACGCGTGGCCGGAGACGTGCACCATGGCATTGCCCTTGTGCACGACGGTGGCGCCCAGCTTGGCCAGGCCGTTGATCACTCGGTACACCGAGTTCTCGTTGCCCGGGATCAGGGAGCTGGCCAGCAGCACGGTGTCGCCCTCGCCCACCTCGATCACGGGGTGTTCCTGATTGGCGATCCGGGACAGCGCCGCCATGGGCTCGCCCTGGGAGCCCGTCGACATGATGACGACCTTGTCGGCCGGGTACTTGTCGATGTCCTTCAGCTCGATGAGGGTGCCGGCGGGCACCTTGAGGTAGCCGAGGTCGCGGGCGGTGCCCATGTTGCGCACCATGGAGCGCCCGACGTAGACCACCTTGCGGTCGTAGCGGGCCGCCAGGTTCATCACCTGCTGCACGCGGTGCACGTGCGAGGCGAAGGAGGCGACGATCAACTTGCCCTTGGAGTTCTCGAAGACCCGGGTCATGGCGGGCTCGATATCGCGCTCGTGGGCGGTGAAACCGGGGGTCTCGGCGTTGGTGGAGTCGACGAGGAAGAGGTCCACGCCCTCCTCGCCCAGGCGGGCGAAGCCGCGCAGGTCGGTGATCCGCCCGTCGAGCGGCAGCTGGTCCATCTTGAAGTCGCCGGTGTGCAGCACGGTGCCGGCCTTGGTGCGGATCGCCACGGCAAGCGCGTCGGGGATCGAGTGGTTCACGGCAAGGAACTCGAACTGGTAGTTGCCCACCTCGATCCGATCGCCCTCGGCCACGTCGAGCAGTTGGAACTCGCGGATGCGGTGCTCGCGCAGCTTTCCGGCGACGAAGGCCAGCGTCAGCTTCGACCCGTAGATCGGGATGTCGTTGCGCATCTTCAGCAGGTACGGCACCGCGCCGATGTGGTCCTCGTGACCGTGTGTCAAGACGAGGGCGACGACATCGTCGAGTCGGTCGCGCAGGTATTCCAGGGCGGGAAGGATCAGGTCGACGCCCGGATGCTCCTCCTCGGGGAACAGCACGCCGCAGTCGACCAGGGCGATCTGACCGTCGATCTCGAAGGCCGTCATGTTGCGTCCGACGTCGCCGAGACCGCCCAGGGGAATCACCCGCAGGGTTCCTTGGGGCAGTTTTCGGGGCGTCTTCAACTCAGTCATGGCATTTAGGTTAGTGGAGCCCGGCCGCGGACGCTCTACGCTGTTGCCATGTCTGTCAGCGATACCGTGCGCCTCGCCATGCCCGCAGAGGCGGTTGACATCGCCCGCATCCAGCGTCGGGCCTGGGGCGAGCATCCGCTTCTCGCGGAGGGCGCGTCCAGCATCCGCTCCGACGAGGCGGTGCAGAGCTGGCATGAGGCGATCGTCAAGCCGCCGCTGGCGCACTGCCGGGTGCTCGTCGCGATCGGCTCCTCCGAGCAGGTGGCGGGTTTCGCGGTCACCGGCCCCAGCGGAGATCCCGACGCCGAACCCACCGACGCCGAGATCGCGGAGTTCGTCATCGATTCAGCTCAGCGCGGAAAAGGACACGGTTCACGCCTGATCAACGCCGCCGTGGACACACTGCGCGCCGACGGCTTCGAGGTGGCCCGGATCTGGGTGCCGACGGCCAACGACGCCCTGCGCGCGTTCCTGACCGGCTGCGGGTTCGCCGCCGACGGGGCACATCAGGAGATCGCGATGGCCGAAGGCGCACCAACCCTGAAGCTGGTGCGCCTCCATACGGCCATCTAAGAGGTTCTGGGGATCACTCCAGGCCTAGCACCGACTCGATGCCCAGCGTCAGACCGGGGTTGGAGACGACGTGACGCACGCCGGCGATGACGCCCGGCATGAAGGAGATCCGGTCGAAGGAGTCGTGCCGGATGGTCAGCGTCTCGCCCTCAGCACCCAGCAGCACCTCCTGGTGCGCGACAAGGCCCTGGAGCCGAACGCCGTGCACGTGGATGCCCTCGACGACGGCACCGCGGGCACCGTCCGGGTCGTGCACCGTGGCGTCGGGAACCGGACCCATCTGAGCCGCCTCGCGCGCCGCCGCGACCTTCTGCGCGGTGGTTGTGGCCGTGCCCGACGGCGCGTCGGCCTTGCCCGGATGGTGCAGCTCGACGATCTCCACCGACGGGTAGAACGGCGCGGCCTTGGCGGCGAACTGCATCATCAGCACCGCGCCGATGGAGAAGTTCGACGCGATCAGCACGCCCACGCCGGGGTTGGCGTCGACGAGTTCGCGGATCCGATCCAGACGCTCGGCGGTGAAACCGGTGGTGCCGACCACCGCATTCTTGCCATGGGTGATCGCCCACTCCAGGTTGCCCATCACCGCGTCGGGGTGGGTGAAATCGACCACCACCTGCGCGTCGTCGAGCAGAGACAGGTCGTCGCCGAGATCGACTCCGCCCGCGAAGACAAGGCCGTCCGCCCGCTCGACTGCGCGCTTGACCTCCGCGCCCATCTTGCCGCCGACACCGAAAACACCCACTGGGATCGCGCTCATACTTCCATCCTTGTTCTCGCTGAAGCTCTACATGCCACACCGTACTCGCTGTGCACCGGCCCCTGCCGCGCTCTCTCACGCCGCGCTCTCGTGCACAAATCTGCGTATGCGCGAAGGCCTCCCGTATATAGCGAGGCCGGGGCGTAGGCGCAGATTTGTGCTCGGTCCAGCCGAGTTTCCGGGATTCAGCCGTCAGGTAGGCTGCCCGTCATGTCCGATTCTGCGCACGTCTGGCGTCAGCTCTCTCCCCGCGTCTTCGTCACAGCCGTCGATCCGCATGGGGTGAACGTCGGCCTGGTCGTCGGCGACGAGAGCGCGGCACTGATCGATGCGGGCAACGACGCTGACCAGGGCGCCTCCCTGCTGGCCTCGGCCTGGCAGCAGGCCGGCGTGCCGGTGGTGCACGTCGTGATCACCCATCATCACGACGACCATTGGGCGGGCCTGACCGGCATGCGGGGCGTCGAGTCGTACGGGCACGCGTCGCTGCTGGACCTGCCCGGCCCGGCGCCCACGCGCACCTTCTACCTGGCCGAAGCCATCGACCTGGGCGGCGTGCGCCTTGAGCTACTGCACCTGGGCGAGGCCCACACGAAGAGCGACGTGACGGTCATCGTCGACGGCGAGAACGTGATCTTCGCCGGTGATCTGCTGGAGTCGTCGGGCGATCCGCAGTTCGACGAGACCTCCTCGGTGCAGAACTGGCCCACCGTGCTCGATGGCGCCTTGGGCGTGAGTAACCAGGACACCGTCTTCGTACCCGGCCACGGCGAGCCGGTCGACCGTGACTTCGCCTTCCGGCAGCGCGCCGAGATCTCGATGATCTACTCCACCGCGGAGATGTTCGTGCAGCAGGGCGTCGCCGTGGCCGATGCCTACGACAAAACCGAATGGCCCTTCTCCCGCGAGACCCTGGAAACCGCCCTGCCGCTGGTCTACGACGCGCTCGCGGCCAAGGGCATCAAGCCCCGCACCCAGCTGCCCATCTTCGGCGGCGGGTTCAACGGCCCCGCGGGGCTCTGACTCAGTCCTTGACGGGCCAGGTGAGCTGGGCGGTCATCCAGCTGATCGGGTCGCCGGCGACGAGCAGGCCCTGGTTGGGCGACAGGATGCTGTAGGCCACTCCGTCCAGAGTGCGGCACATCCCGCCGTGCTCCGTCACCATCAGGCCGCCGGCCAGGTGATCCCAGGGCCAGCAGGACTGGTAGTACATGAAGTCGATGTCGCCGGCCAGGAGTGCGGGATAGTCGAAACAGGCGGCGTAGTAACTGGGCACCACGGGGCTCAGCCGACCGTCGGCGGTGAAGCCAAGAAGCCTCTTCTTCGACGAGGCCCCCAGCGGCAGCCTATTGGTGCGCTTGCGCACGATCTCTTCGCCGTTCATCCGCACGCCCGCGCCGCGCTCGGCGACGTAGCCGCGACCGGTCTGAGGCTGCCAGATCCAGCCGCGCGTCGTCACTCCCCCGCGGAGCTCGGCGAGGATGACGCCGTGCTCGTCCTTGCCGCGCACGAAGTTGCCGGTGCCGTCGATGGGGTCGATCACGAACGCATGCTCGGCGTTCGGGACGCGGCGCAGCGTGTCGGGCTCGACGAAGGCCGTCTCCTCCCCCACCACCACGGCCGACGGATAGACCTGCTGGAGCAGCCTGGTGAGATAGGCCTCGGCCTCGCGGTCTGCGACGGTGACGTAGTCGCCGGGCGACTTCTCGTCGATGTCCCCCTCGGCCAACGCCCGGAACCGTGGCGTGATGACCTCTGAGGCGGTCTCCTTCAGCAATTCGAGAATCTGCTCGCTCTCCACAGGCTCCACCCTACTCATGCCGACACCGGCGTGGCGCGATGCTCACCCACGCTCTCGAGGTGCGAGCACAGATGACGTTCTTCGAGGTGCAAGGCCGCCCGCGGCCGAGCCTCGAGGAGAGCGGGTGGGTCAGTCTTGGGTGACGAAGTCGATCAGGGTCTCGATGGTGCGGTTGAAGCCTGCGTCCAGATCCCGGTAGTTGCGCACTCGCTTCAAGATGGCCTGCCAACCGCGGGCAACCTCGGTCTGGGTCTCGTGCGGGAGGCCCAGCGCCGCGAGGGTGCCCTTCTTGAAGTCGACGTCCATCGGCACCTGCGGCCACGCCTTGCGCCCGATCCGCTCGGGCTTGACGGCCTGCCACACGTCGATGAACTCGTGACCGGCGATCAGCACGGTGTCGCGATAGCCGGCCTGGTAGACCTGCTTCGCGATCCGCGACTCCTTGCTCCCCGGCACCAGATGATCCACCAGCACGCCGAGCCGGCGGCCGGGCTGGGGTGCGAACTCGGCGACGATGGCCGGCAGGTCATCGATACCGCCCAGGTACTCGACGACGACGCCCACGTGCCGCAGATCCGCGCCCCAGACGCGCTCCACCAGCTCCGCGTCGTGCCGGCCCTCGACGTAGATCCGGCTGGGCAGCGCCACCTTCGCGGGCTCGGGCGACGCGGAGGCGCGGGAACCGGAGGCCGTGTAGGTCGGCCGCGTCGCACCGCCGCGCAGCGGAGGCTTCAGGGCGACGGGGGCGCCGTCGAGCAGGAAGCCGGGACCGAACGGGAAGCCCCGCCGCTTGCCCTTGCGGTCTTCCAGCAGGATCACGCCGTTCTCCCAGCCGACGACGGCGCCGCAGAAGTCGCCGCACTCGACCACCATGTCCAGTTCGACGGGCACATCCTTGGTCTGCTTCAGGTGTGAACGCTGCCACCCGGGTGCCAGCACGTCGCGCGAGTATCGATCCACGGTCAGGAACCCTACCGGCACAGAAGAAGGGCCTGGGTGAGACACCCGGGCCCTTCTCCAGAGGAGTTACCTGGTCAGCGAAGGTCGACCTTTCGCCCCGCGGAAACATAGCTGCGCCAGATCATCACCACGAAGGCCAACAGCATCACGCCGATGATCGCCACCGGCAGCACAGGAATCCCTTCCGCCGAGTTCGGGGTGGGATGGTCCGCGAAGGCCTGGCCGAAGAAGCTGACCCACGCGAACTCCGTCTGCCCGTCGCCGATGATCAGTGCGCCGGGAATGACCAGCGAGAGCAGGCCGAGCAGCTGCATGACGACGTACAGCCCCACCCACACCAGGATCGGTCCGGCCGCGCCCAGCTTGTTGATCCAGGCCTCGCTGCCGAAGGTGACGCAGAAGTAGTACTGAATCACGCCCTGCAGCAGGTAGGTCACAGCGAACACGATCAGGATCAGCCACGCGCCGGCGGAGAAGTTGGCCGTGCCGATCAGATCCAAGACGATCTCCCATATGTTGGCGAAGGTCCAGCCGTAGATCGCCGTGGTACCGAGCATCGTCATCGCTCCGAGGAGCAGTGCGACCACCAGTGCGAACGCCGTGACGATCAGCGCCCACAGATACTTGGCGCTCAGGACCGCCGATCCCGTCATGGGCAAGGTCTGCACGAAGTAGCCACGTCGGGAGAACGATGAGCGGTACAGATCGACGCCCAACCAGAGCTGCACGAGCGGGAGAAACCCGAAGGTGAGCACTAGGCCGAAGACCCAGGTGACCGTCGCAAGACCCGGGCCGGCGTTCGCGCTGCTACCCGAACTGGCCCCGCCGCCGAGGGTGATCAGCAGGTGCGTACTGAGCGCCAGCACCGCTCCCATGATGAGCGCGATGCCGGTTGCGGTGAACAGCAGCGCCCGAGTCCGTATGAAGTCGTGCTTGATCAACGTGGTGACCATCGGTAAACCTCCCTGAATAGTTCGTCGACGCTCTTGCCATGCTGGGCGCGCAGGTCGTCGACATCCCCTGCGAGCAGGACGCGACCGTGCCGCATGAAGACGGCGCCGTCGAGGATCGGCTCCAGATCGTGAATGAGGTGGGTGGAGATCAGCACCAGCGACTCCGGATGCAGGTCGCGGACGATGGCCTGCAGGATCACGTCGCGGGCGGCCGGATCGACGCCGGAGATCGGCTCGTCGAGCAGGAACACCTGGGCGTTGCGCGACATGGCCAGCGCCACCTGCACCTTCTCCCGCATGCCCTTGCTCAGTTCGTTCAGCTTCGCGTTGGGGTCGAGCTGGAAGAAGCTGATGAGCTCGTCGAACTTGGCCGCCTGGAAGTCGGCGAAGAAGTCGGCATACATCCGGCCGCAGTAGCTGATCCGCCAGGAGTCGGTGAGGAAGCTCACGTCGGGAAGGAAGGAGACCACCGCCTTCGACTCCGGTCCCACCGGACGGCCGGCGATCCGCACCTCGCCCTCATAGTTGGACGTGACGCCCGCGAGCACCTTGAACAGCGTGGTCTTGCCGCAGCCGTTCTCGCCCAGCAGTCCGATCACGCGGCCGCTCGGCAGCGCCATGGTCAGTGAGTCGAGCGCCTTGAGTTTGCCGTAGTACTTGGTCAGGCCCTTGACCTCGAGGACCGTCGTGGTATCCATCATGTCCCTTCCTTATTCGCCCAGCGGTCCGCGATCAGATCGATCGCTGCCTGCTTGCTCATGCCGTATCGCTTCGCCTCGCGCACGTAGTCGTCGGCGGCACCGGTGGCTCCGGTGGCGCGCAGCTGCTCGACGCGTTCGATCTTGTCCGTGACGAAACGGCCGGCGGTGCGCTCGGTGCGTGCCAGTTCCCGTCGCTCGAGTTCGGCGAACGCGCGTTGCACGGTGTTCGGGTTCACCCCGAGTTCCACCGCCAGGTCGCGAACGCCCGGGATCTTGTCCCCCGGCGACCACTGACCGACGAGGATCCTGCGTTCGAACTCGGCGACCAGTTGCAGCCAGATCGGCCGCTCGGTGTCGAATTTCACCCCACACCCCCTTGTCTCGCTGTATTAGATAAGTAATACAGTACGCGGGTCACAGTACTGTGTCAAGGCAGTAATACAGTTCGATATGATGACAAACGCACACTCGACGCCCCCAGAGGCCAGAGATCGGCCTCTGGGGGCGTCGAGTGTGCGTTTGTCGTCGTTGTCGCGACTACCAGGGCTTGGTGGCCGAGGCGCGCTCCAGGATCGCGCCTCGCAAGACCTCCGGAAGGTCGATGGTCGCCAGCTCTTGGGCGAGGGCGAGACCATCGAGCCGCCTGACCGCGGCCCAGGCCTTCTCCTTCGTGACGAAGGCGATCTCGGCAGCATCCAGGAGGTCGAAGGCTTCCTTCACCACATCTGCCTCGGCTGCGACCAAGCCGCGCAGGCGCAGATCCACGCCTGCGGAGAGATCGACGCGCCCCAGGTCGATGCGCAGCGCCGGGGACAGCGTCTCGTCGGAGACCACCTGCGCGCCGTCGAAGCCGTCGACGGCGACCGCACCGACCACCTCGATCACCAGATCCCGCTCACGTCGAGGATCGGGGCCCGTTGTCGGCTCGATCACCAGGCGCAGCTCGGCTCGGCCGTCGTCCCAACGCCAAAGGTTCTGCACGAAGCGGGTGACGTTGCGGTCTTCCGCCGAGGGAACGCCCTCGCCGTGGTCCTCGATCAGGTGCGAGATCCCGTCGCCGGGGAACACTCGCAGCATCAATGCGGCCGGCGCATCCGTGACCGGCTCCATGGCATCCGCCAGCGGCAGCACGGCGCCGGCGCGAGCGAGCACGGGCAGCTGCTCGAGTCCGCGATGCAGCGCCAACTGGCTGCCACCCCGGTAGTGCTGGCCCGTGAAGATGTCGAACCACCCGCCCTCCGGAAGCCACGCGTTAACGACGCCCAGCTTGGCCTCGTCGTGCTCCGGCGCGGTGATGGGTGCGACGAGAAGGTGCTCGCCGAACATGGACTGGTTCGGCACTCTGTACGCCTCGCCCACCGTCGGGGCGTCGTGATACATCGGCCGCACGACGGCGACCGCGTCGGTGTGCGCGCGCCACGCCGCCGTGTACAGCGAAGGAATCAGCCGGTGGCGCAGTCGCATGAAGCGCGCCATGATGTCGAAGGCCTGTGCCCCGAAGGCCCACGGCTCCTTCGTCGTGAAGTTGCTGTTGGACGAGTGCAGGCGGTTGATCGGCGAGAACACGCCGTACTGGAACCAGCGCACGGTGAGCTCGACATCGCGGGCGCCGAACATGTGACCGCCAATGTCGTGCGACCACCAGGTGTATCCGACGTTGGCGGCGGTGTTGGTGAAATAGGGCTGGAAGTCCAGCGAGTCCCAGGTGATGATCGTGTCGCCCGAGAAGCCCACCGGGTAGCGGTGCGAGCCGACGCCCGCGTAGCGCGAGAACGTGAGCGGGCGCTTGCCGTCGCGGCCGGAGTCGTGGAAATGGATGTGGTTGAGCATCCACAGCGGGTCCAGCCCGGGCACGTTGGTGGCGCCGCCCGACTGCCAGTCGAGCCACCAGAAGTCGACCCCCTGCTCCTCCAGCGGATGATGCAGGTAACGCAAGTAGGCGTCGACGAACTCGCGCGACGTCACGTCGAAGGCCACCGGAAGCCCGCTGGCCGGGTCGATGCCCACGGCCTCGGCCATCTGGGGGTAGGCCTCCTCGTGCCGGCGGACGCCGTCGGCGGGATGCACGTTCAAGGTGACGGCCAAGCCCCGCTGGTGCAGCTCGTCGAGGAAGCGCTTGGGGTCTGGGAAAAGTTCCGAGTTCCAGGTATAGCCCGTCCAGCCGGTGCCGATCTCGGGATCGATGTTCACCAGGTGCCAGTCCATGTCGATCACCGACACCGACAACGGGATCCGCTCCTTCTCGAAGCGATCCATCAGCGCGAGATACTCGTCCTCTGAGTAGGGCCAGTAGCGACTCCACCAGTTGCCGAGCGTGTAGCGGGGCACCAGTGGGTTGGGGCCAGTGAGGCGATGGAAGTCGGCGAGCGCGGCGTGGAAGTCGCGGCCGTGGGCGAAGAGGTAGATGTCCTTGCGGCCCCGCGGCCCAGCGTCGGGCCTGGGCGCGATCCAGCCATCCTCCGAGAGCAGAGCGCTGGTGGAGTCGTCGAGGGCCGCGAAGCCATAGGTGGCGAGGATGCCGAACTCCAGCTCGGTGGCGCCGTCCACCTCGTCCAAGGTGCGCGCGGTGCCCAGCAGATTGCCCCGGAAAGGAGGCTGCTGCGGGTAGCGGAAGCCGTAGCGCCATGACGAGTAGTGCGGATCGGTCGCGCCCTTCAGCAGGGTGACGGTGAGGCCCGCCTCGGAGAACTCCTTGCCGTCGTAGCGCACCTGAAGGTACTCCGTGAGAATCTCCAGCGCACCATCCGGCAGCTGAACGACGGTGAACTCCGGCAGGTCGAAGTCGCGCGAGACGACCAGCTGCGTCCGCTGATCGACGAACTCACCGCGCTCGTGCCATTCCATGCGGATCAGCCGCGGACTCAGCACCGTGAACCGGTAGGTGTCACCGGCGACGATGGCATCGGGGTGCGCGAGCGCCGGGCGCCCATCCGACATGGAAATCACTGTTACTCCTTTGGTCGAATTTAAAGAATAGAGGTCATCGCGCAGGCCCCGACAACACGTGCTGGGATCGTCCGGATGGAGGGACGACCCCAGCACGCACCTCGCAACCTCGCCTAGCCTGCCTTGGCCTCGTCGGCAGCATTGAGACTACCGAGAAGTCTCTCTGCGATGGCCGCCTGCGGGCGATTCAGATGACACCGCACCCAGTGGTTCGCGCCCACCTGGTGGCGAGTGGGTGTGGTGCTGCTGCACCCCTCGTTGTAGGGGCAACTCGGCGACGCGAGGACAAGCCTGCGCAGTCTGGCGCGTTCGACAGGATCGTAGGTGCCAGTCCGCTCGGGGTCCGGCACCGCGGAGAGCAGCAGTTGGGTGTAGGGATGAGCAGGTTCGGCCATCAGTTCCATCGAATCGCCGGCTTCCACCAGCTCGCCGGCGAACATCACCATCGTGCGGTCCGCCACGTAGCGAGCGGAGGCAAGGTCATGAGTGATGTACAGCATCGAGATGCCCTTTTCGTCTCGCAGGCGCCGCATCAGGTTCAGGATGCCGATGCGCACGGAGACATCCAGCATCGATGTCGGTTCGTCGGCGAGGATCACGGAAGGATCCACCGCGAGCGCTCTTGCGATGGCGATCCGCTGCCGTTGACCTCCGGACAGCTCGTGAGGGTAGGCGTCGAGGAAGTCCTCTGGGAGTTCTACCTGGGCGAGCAGTTCCGCGCATCGCTCCCGGAGCTTCCCTCGGGGCACGTTGCCGAAGATCTCCAAGGGGCGCGCGAGGAAGTACTGGATCGAGTGAACTGGGTTCAGCGATCCGAACGGATCCTGGAACACCATCTGCACCTGAGACCGATAGGAGCGTGACGCGGCTTTCGGCTCGGCTTTGAGGATGTCGGTGCCGTTCAGAAGGATCTCTCCCGAGGTGGGCTGCTCGAGGCGGGCGATGCATCTGGCGATGGTGGACTTGCCGCTGCCGGACTCCCCCACAACCGCCAGGATCTCTCCCTTGCGCAGTTCGACGTTCACTCCGGCGAGCGCCCGAACCGTGTCCCGGCTCAGGAAGGTTCCCACCTTGAAGTCCTTGACGAGGTCGCGCAGCTCGAGGATCGGCTGGTCTTGTCCCGGCTTCTGAGTACCGGCGTCGTGAGTGGTGGCGTTGTCGGTCATACGACCGCTCCTTCCAGTCTTGTGGCTGGGGCTACGAAGTGCCCGGGTTCGGCTTCGACGAGGTCACCGATGTCGGTGAACTTCACTCCGTCGCCGAGTCCCGCCAGGTCTTCGCGCGGACCGGTGATGGGCGGGAAAGCGTTCATCAAGGCGTGGGTGTACTCGTGGAGGGGCTTGTCCTTGAGCTCCTTCGCAGGAGCCAGCTCGACCAGCCGCCCCGAATACATGACACCGATCCGGTCGGATAGTTCGATCATCAGCGACATGTCGTGGGTGATGAACAGGATCGAGAAACCGAACTCCTCCTGAAGATCCCCGATCTGCGCCAGGATCTCCTGCTGCACCACGACGTCGAGCGCCGTGGTCGGCTCGTCCATGATGAGCAGCTTCGGACGCAATGCGGCAGCCATCGCGATCACGACTCGCTGCCGCATACCGCCTGACAACTGGTGCGGGTACGCCTTGAGCCTGCCATGGTCGATCTGGACCATGTCCAGCACCGTGGCCGCCCTTTTGAGCGCGTCCCTTTGGGAGAGCCCCTCATGTCTGATGAAGATGTCAGCGATCTGATCGCCGATCGTCATCACGGGATTGAGAGAGTTCATGGCCGACTGGAACACCATCGCCACGTCCCGCCAGCGGAACTCGCTCAGCTCCTGGTCCGACAAAGCGAACACCTCTTTGCCGCAGAACTTGATGCTGCCCGTCGAGATGACCGCAGGATCCTTCAGCAGTCGCATGATCGCGTTGGCGATGGTCGACTTGCCACAGCCGGACTCGCCGGCAAGCCCGAAGATCTCCCCAGGAGCGATGGAGAAGCTCACTCGATCGACGGCGGTGACCGTGCGCTTGTCGCCTTGGTAGACGACACTGAGATCGGTGACCTCGAGAACCGGGGTGTCGCCGCCCGCAGGCTGTTCCTTACCGGCTGCTCGACGCTCCGTGGCGGCTTTCCTGACGGCGGGCGCGATGGCGGTAGCCCCGGCGGAGCGGACCTTGCGGTTCTTCGGCTTGCGCAGGCGTGGGTTGGTGACCTCGTCGAGCGCGTAGTTGTACAACGCGAAGGCGAACGCGACCAGCGCGATACACAGGCCGGACGGGATGAAGGCCCACCAGTAGCCGAGGGTGAGCGTGCCGTCGGTGTTGGCCCAGTAGAGGTTGGTGCCCCAACTGATGTTGGTGGGATCACCGAGCCCGAGGAACTCCAGTCCGGCCTGCCCGCCGATGGCACCGATGATTCCGCCGAGCAGCGTGCCCATCACCATCGAGGCCATGTTGGGAAGGATCTCCTGAACGATGATGCGCGGGGCACGTTCGCCAGTGACTTGGGCCGCGGCCACGAAGTCCTTGCCGCGGATCGAGAGCGCTTGCGACCGCAGTCCGCGCGCCGCGCCGGCCCAACCGGTGATGATCAGGACCACGATCACGGTTCCGACGCCCGGAGGCAGGAAGGCCGCGAGGATGACCAGCAAGGGAAGGCCCGGGAGGAGGATGAACACGTTGGTCAGCAGCGACAGCACATCGTCGACGCCACGCCCGAAGTACGCAGCGCCCAGGCCGACGGCCACACCGATGATCGTTGAGGCGATGCCGACGACGAACCCGACGAAGAGCGAGGAACGAGCGCCCCAGATGGTGAGCGCAAAGACGTCCTGTCCTTTCGGCGTCGTGCCGAGCAAATGCTCGGCAGACGGCGGCTGCGCCCCGCCGGCCTGGATGATCGACGGATCACCGGGAGCCAGGACCGGCGCGAGAAGCGCCAACAGCACAAACGACAGGATGATCACCGTGGCGACGACGGACTTGGGATTGCGCAGCACGCTGACCCAGGTTCCGGTCCCCTGCTTCTTGGGTTTCGGCTGCCTGTTGTCAGGCAGAGTCGGAGAGAGTGCGGGTGCACTGGAAGTTGACATGATCGGCTCCCTTTCAGCTCGTGCGAACGCGCGGGTCGAGACGGACATAGGCAAGGTCGACGAGGAAGTTCATCACCAGCACCGCGGCCGTGATGGTCAGGAAGATGCCTTGCATCAGCGGGTAATCGAGGCCTTGTACCGCTGCCATGAGCTGGAACCCGATGCCGGGATAGGCGAAGACGGTCTCCGTCAGCAGCGCGCCGCCGACGACGAAACCCAGAGACATTCCCAGGCCGGTGATCGCTGGCAGCATCGAGTTGCGGGCGGCGTAGCGGAACATCACCCGTCGGGTGGAGAGGCCCTTCGCCTGCGCCATGGTGATGTAGTCCTCGGAGAGGGTCATGATCATCGTGTTGCGCATGCCCAGCATCCAGCCGCCCACAGACACGACGACGATGGTGAAGGCAGGCAGCACCAGGTGCAAAGCGACGTCCGCGATGAAGGTCGCGTTCCAGCCGATGTTGATGCCTGGCGTGAAGGCATGAGTCAGCGGGAACCAGCCCAGGGTGACGCCGAACACGAACAGAGCACCCATCGCCAACCAGAAGTAGGGGAACGATCCGATGAAGATGAGCAGCGGGGGCAGGAAGTTGTCGAGCGCGCCGCCCCGGCGGAAGGTGGCGACGATACCGAGAAGGTTGCCGACGACGAAGGCGATGATCAATGCGATACCGCCCAGCAGGAGGGTCCAGACGAGCTGGCTGGCGATCACATCGGTGACAGGGGTCGGGAAGCGCGAGATGGATACCCCCATCTCACCCTTGAAGATCGATGCGATGTAGTCGATGTACTGGCGCCACATCGGATCGTCGGACAAACCGAGCAAGCCTCGAAGCTGCACCAGCTGCTCCTCGGTCATCTCGCCCCCGGTTCGGGCGAACATGCGCGAGATAGGGTCTCCGGGCATCAGCCGTGGGAGAAGGAAGTTGAGGGTGATCGACACCCAGAAAGCGATCAGATAGAAGAACACACGTCGCAGGATGTACTGCATGAAAAGACTCCTTCATTGGAGGGTGTGGCGGTGCGGCCGCGGCCCGACCGGAGAGTGCCAAGACGGGCCGCGGCATGCTCACACGAGACGAGAGACCGAGGTCACTCCGCCGCTACCGGCTCGAGCGAGGTCAGAACCAGCACCGTGGTGCCAGCCCGGTAGCTGAGGGTCGCGTAGGGGTTGTCAGCAGACGGCCACCCCGTGAAGCGTTCGGTCGAGTAGGAGCCCCACTCAGGCCCGGGATACAGCGGCACCACAGGAGCCAGCTCGTTGAACAACGCCTGCAGCTTGTTCACGATCTCCTTCTGCTGAGCCTCATCCGAGCTGGCGGCGAACTGGCTCAGCAGTTCGGTGGCTTCCGGCGAGCCGAAGAGGTGATAGTTCTCATACTTCGTCCCCGAAACCGTTTCCTCGCTCATCGCGCCCCGGTAGAACTGGTAAGGAGTCGGACCCCCACTGCTCCACACGATGCCCGTGTCGAAATCGCCATTCTCAAACGCCGCGATGATGGCTCCAGCATCGATGGAGTTGACGGTGGCTTTCACGCCCACTTCAGCGAGGTTCTGGACGATGATGTTGGTGGCGGACACCCAGTCAGAGGAAGACGACATCACCGAAATCTCGACGTTCCACGGAGACCCATCGGGCAGAGTGCGCGTGCCATCGACCCCTGCCTTGAAGCCCAGTTCGTCGAACTTGGCCTTTGCCGCTTCGATGTCACGCTTGGTCCACACGCAACTAGCCACCAAGGCCTCGTCGCGCCACGAGTTGTAAGCGTCGCTCAGGCCGGTGCAGTCCGCAGGGTGGGTGTAGTTGTTCATGGCGATCTCGGTGATCGCATCGCGGTCGATCGACATGCTCAGAGCCTTGCGAACCTCTGGATCGTCGTAGGGCGCCCGCAGGGTGCCGTCAAAGTCGTGTTTTAGGTTGTCAGGAGTAGTTTGAGGGCCCGGTCGGGATCTCTGGCGGTGTATCTGAGGGCTTTGGCGATGTTGGTGGCGCCAGTGAGTCGGTGGAGGCTGATCA
>NZ_JARGDO010000023.1 GCF_029211185.1 Tessaracoccus caeni | reverse complement strand
CATCAACGGCTTGATCGAGCTCCACCGCCGCATCGCCCGCGGCTTCCGCAACCGCGAGAACTACCGACTACGCATGCTCCTCATCGGCGGAGGACTCACCCTCGACCCACCGCAGGTATGAAGAGCCCGTTTGGCCCCTCGATGACCTCTGTCACGGCTTCACCTGGCTCTTGCAAACCGGGGTGTGCGCCGGGGGCGGAGACGCAGGGGATGCAGGCCAATGCAAGGTCTCTCTCGCAAAGGTCGCCTTGATAGAGGGGGGCATTGAGCAGAACACTTTCATTGCGACCGGCAAACCTCTCCGCCGCTTTCCGGACGTCCGAGTTCCGGCCGGAACGGCGGAGTCGATCCAGCTCACGTTTCACGGCGGGCGGTGCTGCCAAACCCCCTTGAAAGAGCTCCCGAAGGTGCGTCATTCCACGAGGGACAGCTCCAAAGCAGAGCGCGTAGCTCGTGTCGACAAGGTGGGTGACTTCTCGCTGCATGGTGGCAACTACTCACTCAGTCGGGCAACATCGTCGTGGGCGACAAGCGCGCGGACCTCTGGCACCGTTCGCGCCACGTCGAGCTGCGCCCAGGCCTCGTCGGCAAAAAGAGGCCAGCCGTCCAGCTGGATTCGGACGCAATCTTCTGCTTCAGCGTCGATGGCAACCACGTCACCGCTAGGGCCATAGCAAACAACCGGGTTGACTGCATCGAGAGGAGCTACTGCCGAACCGATAAAGCGTGAGAGTGCTTCCGCCTTTTCATGAGGTGCATCCCAGGCAGACACTCCGGCTTCTTCAAGAATGTGCTGCAAGGCAGCCCTCCACCAACGCCGACCGAGAAAGCTCTTGCGTAACGGGCCGCTATATTTTGCCTGCTGTGAGGCAAGCAGAGTTTGGACGGCATCACTCCGGAAGGCCGCAACCTCGATGCCCATCAAATTTGCAGCGTACTCCTCATCAAGAACGAACGTCGGGTACGGAAGCACTCGTTGCGCCAACCATCTGAGATAGCTTCTTCCCGATGTTGACTTGGCAAGAGCACTCTGCGGTGGCCTGCAGTCATCGATCTGTGCACGGGCAAGGTCAGCCCATGCCCTAGCGCCAAGGCCCAACCATGAGTGGCCGTTGGCAGCAACGTCAATGCCGGTGATTGAGCGAGCGGCGGACGCCAGCTCTTCGACACGATCACCAAAGCCGGCCGGGCCTCCCTCAAACCGGAACACCCATTCGAGATCATGCATTGATGCTGTGAGTGGTTCCTGTCGAGACTCCGGAAGGCCTTCGGACAACCTGCCGAGGTCAGCGGTGAAGAGCGCGACAGCGAATCCCGGCGCACCAGAGCGGTCCGCGAGTCGGGCGCGGCTGCGTAGCGCTGCGGCGACAGCAAGTCCGTCCGAGTTGTGAAGGGCTGGCAGGTCGCTGACCAGTCCTTGAATCTTCGCTGCCCAGTCCTGGCCGAGATACTCATCCACGCAGATTAGATCGATGCCTTCAAGGCTGAAATCGTCGACGTCAAGCGGATGCAGAACCCGGAACTTCGCATCTCCTTGTGAAAGCAGGGTGTGCCGCCCTGGTGTGTCATCAATGACCAGGATCCGGACTTCATTGGATTTCATGCCGTGTCATACTTTCTCAGTTCTCAGGTAACCAAATTTCAACTGCAGTCGCCATGTCATTGCTTGGTTCGATAAAAGCGATCCGTCCCCCGTAGTCCTCAATAATCCGGCGAGTGAGTGTGAGTCCAAGCCCAAGCCCCTGTCCAAGCGTCTCGTCCATGTCGCTGGTCGTAGTCTCGAATGGACTGAACCATCGATCGCTCTTCGCCAGGTCGACTCTCGCGCCGGTGTTTTCGATGAGAAGCTGGATCCCGTCGTTGCTTTGAGTGCCTGAGAGTTTGATTTGTCGGGAGACGGACGCGTCACCGCTCGCGGCGGCTTTGACGGCGTTACTCAGAAGGTTCGTGAGAATGATGTTCGCCTCTGCTGAGAACATCGGCGGAGTGCGCAGACCAGACGGGAGCGACTCACTGATAGTCACATCCCGCCGTTGAGCCGCAGCCGAGAGCAGCCGCTTCGCCGTCGCCCACCTGTCACTGAGCAGCTGGCGGCTCCTCCGACGCCGCGATTCCGCACCGAACGAGTCTGCTAAGTAGACGGATTGACGCTCAAGTGTTGAGATCAGTTCGATCTGCGCACGTCGGATACGCTGTATGCGAGTGCGCGCTTCCATGGGGAGATCAAGGTCAAGCATATCGCCGAGCGCAGATTCCACGAGGCGAGCCTGACCGAGCAGACTATTCACCTCGTGGACGAAAGCCCCTAGCTGGGTGCCAAGGCTCGCGAGCACTCGCAGTTGCGCCTGTTCATCAGCAGCAGCCATCGACGCCGAGCCAATTTCATCAAGCACAACCTGGAGCACCTTGGCATGTAACTCTCGGTCTTCAGCAGGCAAAGAGGGACTACTGTCAATGCGCAACGCAGCCACCGAGTCGCGACCGACCTCGAGAAGCGTCCGCACCTCTTGGGCCGCCGTACGCGGCGTGGTCGGAGTGTGGAGTTGAGGACGCGTAGCGCGGTTGAGCAACTCAGCGCGCTGTGCCGCCGCTGCGGCAGCCTTCTCTGCCTCATCCCTTTCCTTCTGCCGCACACCGAGCGCAGCTCGCATGCGCGTGTTGATATTTACTGCCCGACTCATGATGTCGACGATCTGCTCGAAGTCATCGTTCGGGAGAAACCCTTCCCGGTTGACCACCATCTGTAAGTTTGCACTCGACTCATCATGCAGGAACACCGCCCCGAAATAAGAACGATTGGAGAGCCGATAAGTCTTCTCCTGGACCTTCGCTGCACGATTGTCGGCGCTGGGAAGTTCGTTCTCGAAGTCCCTCCCGAGTCGGAGTTCTTCACGCGAGCTATACGCGCGATCGATGCCCAACCAGTCGTTCCTCGCGGTTCCATAGGGCAGTACACGGAAGCCCTCCGAGTACAGCCGGATCCCGGCTGCCGAGTTCGCAAACGTCGTCAGCAAGTCCTTAAGTGCGCGTGGGAATGATTCGGTCCCCCGGACGAGAACTCGGCTCGTGAAGCGCGGTCCTGGCTGTTTTCTGACCCACGTGAACTCGCGCTGCTCTGCACCAGGGTGCTGCTTCTTGAGATTCCGGGATGGCGTGATTCGGTAGGAAACGACGTTTTCGTCGCGAGCGTCCACCTCGATTAGCCAGCCGATGTGCGCGAGCAGGGTCGGCCACTGCGACTCCGAGCCGGCAAACTCCCCAGACAGTTCGACGGTGAAGCCAGGGTCGTTTGAGTCGCTGTCTGCGGTCTCAAGCGTGGGCAATAAGAGCGGGTCATGGAACACCGTCGTTGGGAGCGGTGCCCACATCACCTCGTCCGGTCTCGTAGATCGCACCTCCGCGAGGAACTCATTTAGTTGACGTGTTGACCAATCGCTGTGGAGTCGCGAGATGGTCAACTCGGTCCCGCTGCCGATGGGCGATGGCCGTGTTCGGACGGCTTGAATCAGCTTGGTCTCATCGATACTTTTCTCGCTTGCTTCGATCTCGACCCAATTTATGTTCGCGATGACACCATTGGTGTCGGCTCGTCGTCCCAGCAGCCTATTGTCTGGAGTGGACTCTAGCGCGAGGCGCTCCCCCAGTTTATGCGCGGCCAACCGCCCGATCCCCTTCGCGCCGGTGTACTTGCGGCCGTAACGCGGGCTGCGGCGATGACCACCTTCTTTGCTTCGGCCAGCGATGCGGAGGAAGCTCTCGGTGAAGTCCTCGTAGCTCATTCCGTGACCATCGTCCCGCACAGAGATGAACCCGTGGTTTGCGAGCGACTCCCCATGGATCGTCACGGTTCGTGCATCCGCATCGTAGGCGTTCTTGATCAGCTCGACCAGTGCAGTGCTGTCGCGACCCACCAGAAGCGTGCCGAGTTCACGAAGAAGATGCGTGTCCACCGAGAAGGCAAGAGCGTCTGGTACAGACGTGTCTGAGTTCGGCATTCGGGTCCTTCGTCGCAGCGAGCTAGCCTCAGACTAGCGGAGATACGTCAACTATCCCGGTTGGGGGTACTGAACGTGCATGAGAGCTCGCGGACTGAGGCGGTGCAGTCCGTTCGCTTCGCGGGTGGCGCTCAGGGCAAGAGAACGCTGACCTTCTTCGCTCGTAAGCCACTCCAGGATGGCCTGGCGCTCATCTAGCGCCACCGAGTCCTTCCATGTCCATCCGAAGAGGTTGTTCGTAATGGAATGACCGGCGTTGTTGACGTGCACGTGATAGGAATCCCGGCCGAAGGACGAAAGGACCACATCAGGAATCCAGACCTCAGCCGACAGATCGAACCATCGCTCCCGCGACGCACACAGGTGCCTCTCGTTGATGCCGGCGCGCTCGGCGTCGGCGACCAGTTCGTCGATGGTCGCGTCGTCGCCTTGCTGATAGTCCCGAAGGTTCAGGAGTGTGGACGTTTCAACCACTGGCTGCGCAGGACCGCTGCCGGGGCGCATCCTCCGCACGATGTCTGTCCGCCACCGAGGATCAATGCCGTCCTTGTCTGCCTGTTCAACAGTTCGAACGAAGAACGAGTTCGCTCCAGTTGCGACTCCCCGAGTGAACCTTCCGTACTCGCTGAGCTCAGTGCCATCTGAACGGGCGAGTCTCGTCCGAATAGCGCTGTCCCTGATGAACGGAGACTCGTCTGATTGCTCTCGACCCAATATCGTCTGCGTAGCACCGAGCCAGTCGGTGATCATCAGTTGGTTTCTCCCCCCTATCGCTGGGCCGACCTCGACGACGACAGCGTCGACGATAGCCCCCTCGAACCTCCATGAGTCGGCGAGCCTGAGAGTGATCGCGCGGGAAGTCTGGTTGCGCACGTACGCGCGGAGGTTCTTTGCGTATGCTGCGCTCATCCACCCGGCTG
Organism: Tessaracoccus caeni; assembly: GCF_029211185.1. Taxonomy (GTDB): domain Bacteria; phylum Actinomycetota; class Actinomycetes; order Propionibacteriales; family Propionibacteriaceae; genus Arachnia; species Arachnia caeni. Next base: position 52,979 of record NZ_JARGDO010000023.1, on the reverse strand, counting down.
GCACGATCAAACTCAGCCCGTCCTCGGGGCGGAGCTTCAAGAGGGAGATCGCGAGGAAGACTGTCGAGAGGTTTGCTCTCGCGCCCACAAGACCCTGGGTCGCCTCAAGGAGAACATCGCGATCCTCTCTCGGGATGAGCTGCCAGCGAGTGTAGGGTGGGTTGCCAAGGTAAAGAGTCGGTGGCCCCGGCTCTCTTGATGCCAGCCATGAAGGATAATCGCTCAGCACTAGGTCGGTGGTCTCATCGCCCAGCACTCGCAGCGCGACGGCTTGTAGACCAAGCGTGACCGGGTTGATGTCGACGGCTTTGATGTTTGCCGAACTCCAACGATCACGCGCCGCAGCTGAGAAAACCCCGACACCCGCACCGACGTCCACTACGCAACGGGGTGCCGGGTGACTTTCCGCGTACTCGGCAACCATGCGCGCGGCCGCCGCCGCTGGTGTGAAGAAGGTGCCTAGTGTGCGGCGATTGTCTGCCTTGACAATGTCGGCGTAGAGCGATGCGAGGTTAGTGAGAGCGCTCGCGCTCACGACCCGCTCAAAAGCGGCACGGACCTCACCAGGAACGCACACCTGTGACGACTTTGCCAGCGCCTGCGCGATCCGCGTGTGTCTACCCGAGCCCACAATCGCCTGCAGGATGAGCGCTGACAATCGTCCGAGGTGGGCTCCCTGGGTTTCCGTCACGCCGCTGAGTCCCTCAACGGAGAATGGAACCTCCGAATCCGCCGTCACCCATGCAAGCACGTCACTGTAGTCGGTGCAGCGGACCTCCGAGTACTGCGCCAGCCCCGTCCTTGAAGGGGCGATCATCGTTCCGCTCGTCAAACTGTCCTACCGCGAGCACGTCGAGTCGAAAACGGAGTCATGACATCAGACTACCCAGCGATAAGCAGCGGAGTGCAATCGCGGCTGCAGGGGACTCTGGAACGAGAGGAGCCACCCAGCCACGCCACAAACGACGAACACAACGTTTCTGCCAGCGCTTGCTTCGTACTGAGTAGTCCGGGCTCACGTTTCTGGCAAGGGTAGATCAGCAGGCAATCAAGCTCTTCTCAATGGGGGCACGAGGAGGTCTCCCAGTGGGTGGATCTGAGGTCACCTACTTGTCGCGCCGGATGCCAGTCAGGCATTCGAGCCCTGCGCCGGGTCTGGGAAGTCGATAGGGCTCGTAGGCGTCGAGGCGGATCGCGTGCAGCCCGCCGACTGTCGACACCGGGATCAAGTAGAAGTTGAGATCGCCATCGATGATGAAGAAGTCATCAATCTCATCGGGATCATAGGTGCGCCGCTCCCGTCGGGTCGTCGAAAGGTACACCGTGCGGGTTACCGGCTTCGCTGCGAGGGTGGTCTTGACCTGGACTCGCCTCATTCCGCCAGCTCCGTGAACGAGGAGGTCGTAGCGGCATGGCTCGAGCGGCCAGGACACCTCGTACCCACAGAGGGTGAACCATGCTGCAGCCAAGAGAGAGCCAGCGCGAGGAGGGTTGCGAATATTTGGCCGAAGAGTCTGAACATCGTCGGAGGGGCGACGGGCTCCAAGGAGGGAGACGTCAAGGCCAAGCCGTGCGGCATGGCCCTTGAGTAGCGCGGCGGCGGATCCGCCCCTCGGCCCGAGCCTATCGACCACCTCGCCCCAGGAACTCGACGCCCGGACCGCCTCAGCAAGCTGGGCTTCTGTCCACCGTCGCTGTCCGGTGAAATGCCCGTAGTCCGCTCCAAGACGGTCGGCGTGCGCACGGACTGATCTCATCGCTCCAGCCGAGGTGGCCACCATGCCGAGTTCCCGCAACACCCCACGCCACGAACTCGATGCTGCGACAGCTGCCAGCAGTTGAGCGTCCGCGTAGCTTCTCTTTCCGGCCATGGCATGACGCTACCGACGAGGTCCGACAGTCTCCTTCTGCACCGACCCAAAACACGACGAAGCCCTAGTGAGAAACACGTTCTCACTAGGGCTTTTACGTCGGGATGACAGGATTTGAACCTGCGACCCCTACACCCCCAGTGTAGTGCGCTACCAAGCTGCGCCACATCCCGATGGACCGTTTCCGATCCGAGAAAGAACTCTATCCCAAGGTCGGGCGGTCGGTCCAACCGAGCAGTTCCGAAGGTGTCCGGAGTCGTGACGGAACCAGCCGCCACAACTCCGGACGCCCCTCACAAGCGGCGAAGAAGCACCACCGAATCCTCCAGTTCGCCGGGCACACCGTCCGGCGAGGTGGCGGTTCGGGTACGGATCTCGGCGAACACCGTCTCCCACTCCCCCGGCTCAAGTTGCAGCATGGCCACCTCGTCGTGCGGGTCGATCGGACGGAAGGTCTTGAGGTGCTCCGGGTTGGCCCAGGGCGGCGGGGCGGCGTGGGCGGTGATCAGGAGGTGACCGCCAGGTCGAAGCAAGGCGGCTGCCCTGCGCAAGGCCGCAGCACGATCCAGCTCGACCGGCGACTGGAAGAAGCTCGCCGTGACCAGATCGAACTTGCCATCCAGGTCTGCGTCGGCCAGATCCTGCGCGAAGAAGGTCGCACGATCGTCGAGACCGCGCTCCTTGGCCGCGGCCTCGCCCCGGGAGGTGGCGGTGGGCGAAATGTCGATACCGACGGCCTTCCACCCCTGCTCGGCGAGCCAGATCACGTCGCCGCCCTCGCCACAGCCCAGGTCGAGCGCTCGCCCCGGCTCCAGATCGGACGCGATGCCCGCCAGCACGGCGTTCACCTTGCCCGACCACACCTGATCGCGCTCTCCATAGCGGGCCTCCCAGTACTCGGCCGGCGGGAGCGGAGAGTGATGGGAATGAGTAAGCGCCTGGGTGAAGTCCTGCTCGACGAGAGCGGCGTTCAGCATTCCGCCGACACTCGCCGCCGCGCCGACGGTCATGGCGACATTCATCCCGGGATTGGTCACGTTGCCCACTGCCCAGATCCACGGATGACTGGTCTTGCCCATGGCGTCGACCTTGAGGAAGCTGCCCATCGGGTACTCGGTGCGCTCGAGGTCGAAGCCCTGCACCAGTTCGTCGTTCGGGCGGGACGCCGGCGTGACGAACAGCGCATCCAGAGGAACCTCGCCCTCTGCGGTGCGCACGGCGGTCAGCGCGTCGTCCACGACGACCACCCCCTGGACGCCGCCCTTCACGACCTTCATGCCCCGAGCCGCAAAGGCGACCTGCTCGTCGGCTGGGATCTCTTGGCCGTCGGCGACGAAGAGGGTGACGTCGTCGCTCCACTGGCGCACGAGCTTGGCCACATGCAGCCCCATCGGCGAGGTGATCAGCACACCCAGACGCTGGCCGCCGAACTCGTAGCCATGGCAGTACGGGCAATGGATCACATCGATGCCCCAACGTTCGCGCAGACCTGGAACGTCGGGAAGTTCGTCGGTCACGCCGGTGGCCAGCACCAGGGCGCGCGCCGTCACTGTCCTGCCCTGCAACTCGACGGTGAAACCCCCGTCGTAGCTCACGCCCGAGACTTCTGCGTCGACGATCTCCGCTCCAAAGACCCGCACCTCGTCGCGCCCCTTGCGCAGCAGATCCAGCGGGTTGGTTCCCTCCTGCCCCAGGAAGGAGTGCATGTGGTAGGCGAAGCGGTTGCGCGGCAGGCCCAAGTCCACGATCAGCACCCGCCGACGGGCGCGCGCCAGCGTCAGCCCGGTCGCCAGTCCGCCGACTCCTCCGCCGATGATGATCACGTCGTATGTGTTGTCCATGCAGGTATTCCACGTCCATACTGATGGGGAAGCAAATCCTTTTGCAGAATTGGCAAACTATGACTGATGAACTCCGCTTGATCGGGCCCAGACTGAGGGCCGCCCGTCGCGCCCGTGGGCTGACCCTCGAAGAACTCTCGGAGCGCACCTCCATCTCTGTGAGCACGCTCTCGAGGCTCGAGGCCGGCAAGCGCCAGGCCAGCCTGGAGCTGTTGGTGCCCGTCACCCGTCAGCTCGGCATTCGCATCGACGACCTGATCGACAACGCCCCGCGCGATCCCCGGGTGCGCCGCCCGGTGCTGCGGATGAACGGGATGATCGTCGCTCCGTTGTCTCCTGAGGGCTCGCCTGTGTCCACCTACAAGATCACCTATCCCCCGCGTCAGGCCAAGCCCGAGCCCCGCACCCATGAGGGACAGGAGTGGCTGTACGTGCTGTCGGGGTCTCTGAGGTTGCAGCTAGGCGGCGAGGAGGTCGTGCTGCAGGCGGGAGAGGCGGCGCAGTTCGACACCCAGATCCCCCACGCGATGAGCGCCGAGGGAGGCAAGGCTGCTGAGGTGCTCAGCATCTTCGGCGCCGAGGGCTTCCGGTTGCATACCCAGCAGAGTGGGGAGTAGCGGGAGATCACGGTCATTGAGATGCGAGCGTGCGAGCCTCGAAACGGCCCAGCCGGGCGCCGAGGGATAGTCCCTGCCCGAGGTTGCGCTCTTTTCGAGGCTCCGCTGCGCTCCGCACCTCAAAGAGCGTAGATAACTCAAAGAGCGTAGATAATCAGTGGCGCGCACAGGCCCAGCAGGATCACCAGGTTGAGGCGGGAGTGTTCCATCAGGATGGCGGCGAACTCGCGGATCATCGCGCTCGGCCAGTAGTAGCGGGCCGTCTTGGCGCCCACGGCATAGCCGGGCAGACCGGCCTTGCGCATGATGATCGCGGCACGGAACGCGTGATAGTCGCTCGTCGCGGCGGCGATGCGCGTGACCCCTTCCGGACGACGCTCAGCAAGGACCACCGACGAATAGCGCAGGTTCTCGTCGGTGTCCGTCGACTTGGCCTCCAACGCCAGCTGACCGGTATCGAACTCGCGCTCGACGAGGTAGCGCGACATGGCCTCGGCCTCCGAGATCTTCTCGTCGGCACCCTGACCACCAGAGACGATCAGCAGCGGATCGCGACCCGCCGCCTTCGACTTCTCGAACACCTCGCGTCCCTTGTCGATCCGCTTAGCCAGCAGCGGGCTCACCCGCTCGCCACCCAGGAGGCCGGCGCCGAGCACGACGACGGCATCGACCGGGTCGCCGAAGCGGTCGGCGATCGCCGTATACAGCGTCGAATACAGCAGGAACGCGACGAACAGGAAGGCGAGATACGTGGCCGGCAGCCCCGTGAAGATCAACCAGGGCACCACGTCGTAAAGGCCGAACACCAGCGTCACGACGCCGGCGGCCAGGTAGGCCACGATCAACGCTCCGACGGTTCCGGTGATCCGGGCAGGGAGCCCGCGCCCCTCCTTGCGGAACATCACGACGGTGTTCCAGATCAAGAACACGCCCAGCGTCGCCACCAGGAGCAGCATCACCACGACGACGGCCATCAACAGCAGGCCGGCGAACATCGTGCCGACCCCTTGATCGGTGAGGTTGATCAGAGCGCTGAAGCCCCGCAGCAGCAGATCGCTGACCAGCACAGCCAGCAGGATGCCCAGCCCGAAGCGTCGCGGCTCCCGACGCACGCCGATCGCGAAGCCGACCGCCAGGACAAAGGTGATGAACCCGCCGAACACCCCGCTACCTCAGCGACGCTCGGAGTGCTTGGCGCGCGCCCTCACCTCGATATGCACCGGCGAGCCGACGAAGCCGAAGTCCTCGCGCAGACGCCGCTCGACGAAGCGCGTGTACTGCGGATCGAGCTGGCCGCTGGTGAACAGCACGAACGTGGGCGGGCAGGCCTGGGCCTGGGTGCCGAACAGGATGCGGGGCTGCTTGCCGCCACGAACCGGGTGCGGATGCGAGGCCGCGATGCGCCCGAGGAAGGAGTTGAGCTTGCCGGTGGAGATCCGGGTCTCCCAGCCAGCGGCCGCCGCCTCGATCGCCTTCGACAGCTTGTCGACGTTGCGACCGGTCAGCGCCGAGATGTTCACGGTGGGCGCCCAACGGAAGGCGACCAGGTCGCGCTCGATCTCGCGCTCCAGGTAGCGGCGGCGCTCGTCGTCGGTGAGATCCCACTTGTTGAACGCGATGACGAGGGCGCGTCCCATCTCCTCGATGTCGCTGAGGATGCGCAGATCCTGGTCGCTGACCGGCTCGGAGGCGTCGATCACCATCACGCACACCTCGGCGCGCTCGATGGCGGCCTGGGTGCGCAGGCTGGCGTAGAACTCGTGCCCGGAGGCCTGCTTCACGCGCTTGCGGATGCCGGCGGTGTCGATCAGCCGGTACACCTGGCCGCCCACCTCGACGATCTCGTCGACCGGGTCGACGGTGGTGCCGGAGATGTCGGACACGACCACGCGCTGCTGCTGGGCCAGCTTGTTGAGCAGCGACGACTTGCCGACGTTGGGCTTGCCGACGATGGCCACGCGACGCGGCCCGGCCTCCTCGACCTCCGCCTCGCGCGGAGCCTCCGGGAGCGCGTCGAGCAGTGCGTCGAGCAGGTCGCCGGAGCCGCGACCGTGCAGGGCCGAGACCGGGTACGGCTCGCCCAGGCCGAGGTTCCACATGGTGGCGGCCATCATCTCGGTCTGCTGGTTGTCGACCTTGTTCGCGGCCAGCACGACGGGTTTGCTGGATCGACGCAGCACGCGCACGACGGCCTCGTCCTCGTCGAGGGTGCCGACGGTGGCGTCGACGACGAACAACACCGCGTCGGCCGTGGAGATGGCCAGCTCGGCCTGCTCAGCGATCTGGGCAGCCATGCCCTGGGCGTCGGACACCCAGCCGCCGGTGTCGACCAGCACGAACTCGCGGCCGTTCCAGTTGGCGTCGTAGGAGACCCGGTCGCGCGTCACGCCCGGGGTGTCCTGGACGACGGCCTCGCGCCGACCCAGAATGCGGTTGACCAGAGTGGACTTTCCGACGTTGGGTCGCCCCACCACCGCCACCACCGGCTTGATGATCGTCTCTTCCCCAGTGGTTTCTTCGCTCACAACGCTTCCCTTCGTCCACAGCCCGCGTCTCCCGACGCAGCGACGGCTCAGTCTACCTATCTTTGGTCAACCGACCGCCTCGCGAGGGTCGCGGCCTCCCTTCGTCGCGGAGGCGTCAACCTCGGGGCAGCAGGGCGATGATGGCGTCGACCACCTCGTCGGGGGTCAGGAAGGTGGAGTCGATCACGGTGACGCCCTCGGCCGCCTCGGTGAAGTTGACCACCGTCGAGTCGTCACGGTCGCGGCGCAGCACCTGGTCGGTGACGGCGGCCTGGTCGGCCTTGTCGCCCACCTCCGCGGCCCGACGGGCAACCCGTGCGGCCGGGTCGGCCACCAGCAGCACGCGGGCGTCGGCGTCGGGAGCGACGACGGTGGTGATGTCGCGACCTTCCACGACGATCCGACGGTCGTGCTCGGCGATGACGCGACGCATCTGGTCGATCAGCAGCGCTCGCACGTCGGTGTTGGTGGCCACCTCGGAGACGGCGGCGGCGATCCGAGGCTCGCGGATCTCGGCGGAGACGTCGCGACCATTCACGGCGATGGTGGGCGCCGCCGGATCGGTGCCCACCTCGATGGAGGTGCTGGCGATCAGCTCCGTCATCGCCGCAGCATCCGCACCGCCCTCGGGGAACGCCTCGCGGTAGCGCACCGTCGCCGCCCGATACATCGAGCCGGTGTCCAGGTAGCCCAGCCCCAGCCGGGTGGCGAGCAGCTTCGAGGTGGTCGACTTGCCCGAGCCGCTCGGCCCGTCGATCGCAACCAGAACGGATTCAGCCATGGGTTTCCTCACTCTTTCCTCGTGCTGGACCAGGCGGCCCAGCCCTTGTCCACCAGATGCGAGCGCAGCCGTTCGGCCATCTCGCTCTCGACGGTGATCGACAGATAACCGACATTGCGCACGGGGTCGTGCGTCAGATCGAAGTCCTCGACGTTGAAGCCGGCCTTGCCGATGTCGGTGAACAGGCGGCCGAGCGCGCGCGGCTCGTCGGGGATCTCGACGGTGACGCTCCACACGTCCAACGGCTGCCGGCCGTGCTTGACCAGCAGCGCATGGGCGCCCGCCTGCCCCAGGCCGAGGAAGCTCTCCAGCTTCTCAGGCTGGTCGAGCACCCCCATCAGGTACTGGAGATCCTCGGCCACCTCCTCCAGCTCCGCGCGCACGGCGGCCGAGTTGGCCGTCAGGATCTGCCGCCAGAGCCCCGGATCGGAGCCGGCGATGCGCGTCACGTCGCGAATCCCCTGCCCAGCCAGCCGCAGGTTCTCTCCCGGCACCGCGCGCAGATGGCTGGCCGTGAGAATGCTCATCAGGTGTGGCACATGGCTCACCTGGGCTACGGCCTCGTCATGCGCATCGGGCGCCATCACGACGACGCGCGCGCCGGAGGCCTCGGCCATCCGGGTGATCATCGCGACATCCGACTCGGCGTTGCCCTCGACGGGGGTGACCACCCAGGTGCGCTCGACGAACAGGTCGGCCGAGGCGGTCATCGGCCCCGTGAACTGCGAACCGGCCATGGGGTGCGACGGCACATACCGTGCGGCGTGCGGCGTGCGCTGAGCGACATCGGCCACCAGCTGCGCCTTCACCGACCCCACGTCGGTGACCACCGCCTTGGGAAAACGCTCCAGGCATTGCACGACGACGCCCGGGATCGAAGCCGGCGGCGTCGCAGCCACGACGATGTCGACGTGCGTGCCGGGATCGCCCACCCGGCCGGCTCCGAGTTCGGCCGCCACGAGAGCATGGGATGCCGCGGTGTCCCACAGCACGACGTCGTAGCCCGCGCGCACGAGGGCGAGGCCCAGCGACGACCCCACCAGCCCCGCGCCGACGATCAGAACCCGGGCCGCGCTCTGCCCGTCACTCATCGGTGGCTTCACGCAGCGCGGCGACCTCGTCGGCCGGAAGCCGGCGGAAGGTGCGCCGGAGCCGGCTGTTGCGGTCGAGAACAGCCACTTCGAGATGCGACGCGGCCAGCGCCTCCGAGCCTCCCAGGGCGCGGGCTGCCGTCGCGATGGCCTCTGTCAGCGGCGCGTCCGGGCGATGGGACGCGCGCAGCCGCGACGCCACCTGCTCGGCCTCGCCACCGATCACGGCGCTCTGGGCATGGTCGGTGATCACGCCGTCGTAGGCGACCCGGTAGATCACATCCGCCTCCGGCGTCAGTCCGAGTTCGCCGACCAGCAACTCCACTTCGAAGGGCTTCTCGCTGCCCGACGAGAAGGCGCCGCCGAGCAGCTGCGAGTAGGAGACGGCAAGACTGCGGCCGGACACGTCGGAGCGGTCGTAGGAGTAGCCGCGCAGATCGGCCTGGCGGATGCCGGCGATGCGCAGCGCCTCGAACTCGTGGTACCTGCCGACGGCGCCAAAGCCGATCCGGTCGTAGATCTCGGAGATCTTGTGCAGCGTGGTGGACAGGTTCTCGGCCACCATCGCGATGCCGTCCTGGTAGCGCAGCATGGCGACGGAGCGGCCGCGCGCGATGCCCTTGCGCGCGAACTCCGCCCGGTCCTGCATCAGCTGCTCGGGCGAGATGTAGCCAAAAGGCGTGCTCACAGCGCGGTCCCCCTCGGTCCCTCGGGCCGGACCTTGCGGCCGGTGACGATGCGTTCGGCCAACTCACGCACGCCGTCGTCCTCCCACTTGACGACGCCGTCGGCCGAGGCGCGCATCACGACCGGGAAGATGCCGCGGGTGACGTCGAGGCCAGAGGTGGCGGAGTCGTCGTCGGCCGCGTCGAACAGCGACTGCAGCAGCGCCGCGACCGCCGTGAACTCGTCGGCCTCAGGATCGTGCATCTTCTTCAGCGACCCGCGCGCGAAGGACGCGCCGGAGCCGATCGCGCAGAAGTCCTGCTCCTCGTAACGCCCGCCGGTGGCGTCGTAGGAGAACAGCCGGCCGCGGCCGGCGCGCTCGTCCCAGCCCACGAACAGCGGCAGCACCATCAGGCCCTGCATGGCCTGCGGAAGATTGGCCCGCAGCAGCGCGCCCAGCCGGTTGGCCTTGCCCTCGAAGCTCAGGCTCACGCCCTCGATCTTCTCGAAGTGCTCCAGCTCCACCTGGAACAGCCGCACCAGTTCGACGGCGGTGCCCGCGGATCCGGCCACGCCGATGATCGACGAGTCGTCGGCCCCGAACACCTTCTCGATATCGCGCAGCGCGATCACCGAGCCCATCGTCGCGCGCCGGTCGCCCGCCATCACCACGCCGTCGCGATATCGCGCCGCGATGATGGTGGTGCCGTGAGGCGCGAGCTCGCTCGCCGGCACGGACAGCCGGTGATCGGGCATCGCGCGCCCCAGGAACTCGGCGAAGGACGACGTGTTCGCGTCGAGGGAGGGCCCCAAAAGGCCCCGCAGCTGATCGGCCATGGCCTCGCTTTCTATCTGAGTCACCCCGACGATAGCCCACCCGACCGACAGGACGCGCGCCGCCTCACACACCTCCACGAGGCAGTAGCGCCGACGTGCCTATAGTGGGCGCCATGAAGCGCATCGTGCCCATCGCCATCGACCTGATCGCCGTCCTGCTGTTCGCCATCAACGGCCGAGCCAGCCACGGCGAGACGCTCGACGTCGCGGGCATCTTCGGCACCTTCTGGCCGTTCGGCGCGGCCCTCGCCGTGGGCTGGGCCGTCGTCGTGCTGCTCGGCAAGGTCGGGCTAGGACTGCGTGAGTTCCTCATCATCTGGCTCGTCACCGTCGCCGGCGGGATGTCCCTTCGCATCGCCTCCGGCGGCGGAACCGCCCTGCCGTTCGTGATCGTGACGACCCTGGTGTTGGGTCTGTTCCTCGGCGGCTGGCGGCTCATCACCCATCTGGCCGGCCGCCGCAAGAACCGCGCCTAGGTGGCGATGTTGGCGGGGCGCGGACCGGTGTAGTCGGGGCCGTAGGCGCCGGGAGCCGGGCGACGCTTACGCATCGGCGGAGTGTTACCGGGGGCCATCCGACGGGTGTGGATCAGGAAGCCGGTGTGACCGCTGGTGCCGTGGCCCGGGCGGATGGCCAAGCCCTCGGCGTGCCATTCGCGAATGCTGATCTCGACGCCCGACGGCTCGGTGAAGCCGCCGTGCGCACGCAGAGTGTCCATGGTGCGACCGAGCTGGGTGGTCGTCGCGACGTAGCAGCACAGGATGCCGCCGGGCACCAGGCGCTCGCCGACGGCGTCAATGCACTCCCACGGTGCCAGCATGTCCAGGATGGCGCGGTCGATGGGCTCGTCGGCGATCACCTCGACCAGGTCGCCGACGGTCACCTCCCACGCCGGGTGCGGCCCGCCGAGGAAGGTCTCGACGTTTTTCATGGCCACGTCCGCGAACTGCTGGCGCCGTTCATAGGAGTGGAGGCGCCCCTCGGGGCCGATCGCCCGCAGCATCGCCAGGCTGAGCGCGCCGGAACCGACGCCGGCCTCCAGCACGCGAGCACCCGGGAAGATGTCGGTCCACATCAGGATCTGAGCCGCGTCCTTCGGGTAGATCACCGCCGCATCGCGAGGCATCGAGACCATGTACTCGTTCAGGATCGGGCGCATCACCAGGTACTCGGCACCGCCGGCGGCCTTCACCGTGACGGCTTCGGGTCCGCCGATCATGTCGTCGTGCTTGATCGCGCCACGAGACGTGTGCCACTCCGCGCCCTCGCGGAGCACGATCGACTTGCGTCGTCCCTTGCCGTCAGTGAGCGTCACGCGCTCGCCCGGCTGCAGATTGCCGCTCTTCACACCAGAAAGATTCATACTTGGTCGTCCCGTCGTCGAGTCAGCGCACAAGTATGCCGGATAACGGCGGTGACCGTCTGTGGCTGGGCTACTGCGGATTCTCGCGCTGGGTCTTTTCGAGGCTGCGGCTTCGGGGCTCGTTCCTCGCCCGGAGCCTACGCACCTCAAAGAGCGTCATCAGTGCTTCGCGCTCGTCCTGAATGTCGAGGCTGCGGCTTCGGGGCTCGTTCCTCGCCCGGAGCCTCCGCACCTCAAAGACCGTGGTGATCCCCCGCGCCTCGGAGAGCGTGAGGTGGGTGGGTCACTTCAGGGTGCGCCAGGCGTCGAGGAGGTCGGGCCAGGTGGTGCCGGTCAGGCGGTTGTGGTTGATCCGCACCCCGGGCTGTTCCGTCATCTCGATCATCGGGACGGGCACGGCGTAGACGACGGCGCCGGCGGCACGACCGGAGGCGACGCCGGGGATGGAGTCCTCGACCACGAGGCACTCCTCCGGCGCGACGCCGAGGCGTTCCATCGCCGTCTGATAGGCCTCGGGGTGCGGCTTGTGGTTGGTCACGTCGTTGGCGGTCACGATCGTCTTGACGTGCCGCTCGAGATGCGGACGGGCGGCCTCCAGGATCCGGCTGCTGCTCGCCGTCACGACCGCCATCCGGACACCGCGCCCCGCCACGTCCTCCAGCAGCTCGCGGGCGCCGTCGATCCAGGGCAGCTCTTGAGCCAGCCTCGCGCCGACGTACTCCTCGACGCCGTCTGCCAGCTCTCGCCACAGCTCCTCGTCGCCCAAGGCCCTTGCCATGGCTCGCGCCGTGTTCTCCATCGACTGACCGACGAAGGACGCGTTGTGCTCACTCCCCCAGGCGACGCCGCGCCCGCGCATGACCACCTGCTCGCCCTGCGCCCAGATGGGCTCGCTGTCGATCAGGGTTCCGTCGAAGTCCCACAGCACGGCTTTCGGCATAGGCAGAGTCATGCCCGACACCCTACTTGGCGTTGAAGTACTTGGCCTCCGGGTGGTGCACGACGATGGCATCCGTCGACTGCTCCGGGTGCAGCTGCAACTCCTCGCTCAACTCGACGCCGATCCGCTCCGGCTCCAGCAGCTTCGTCAGCTTGATCCGGTCCTCCATCTCGGGGCAGGCCGGATAGCCGAAGGAGTAGCGCGAGCCACGGTAGGCCTGGTCGCGAATCGCCGCCTCGACCGAGCCATCGCCTTGCAGGCCCAGCTCGTCGCGCACCCGGGAATGCCAGAACTCGGCCAAGGCCTCGGTGAGCTGCACGGACAGCCCATGCAGCTCCAGGTAGTCGCGGTAGGCGTTGGCCTCGAACAACTTGGCCGTTCCCTTGGCCACCTCCGACCCCATGGTGACCAGCTGCATCGGCAGCACGTCCGGACCCAGCTCGCGTGCCTCCTCCTCGTCGCGGAAGAAGTCGGCCAGGCAGAGCCGGCGGTCCCGACGCTGGCGCGGGAAGGTGAAGCGAGTCACCTCGCGCTCCTGGTCGGCAGGATCGAAGACGATCAGGTCGTTGCCCGAGGAGTGCACCGGGAAGTAGCCGTAGACGACGGCGAAGTTGGCCAGCTTGTCGGTCTTGATCCGGTCGGCCCACATGCGCAGCCGGGGCAGACCTTCGGTCTCCACCAGCTCCTCGTACGACGGGCCGCCGCGCAGCGACTTCAGCCCCCACTGCCCCATGAAGGTGGCGCGATGGTCCAGCCACTGGAGCACGTCGGCGAACGGGATGCCCTTGACCACACGGGTGCCCCAGAACGGGGGCGTCGGCACGTCGATGCGACGGGCCACATCGGAGCGCAGGCCCGGCTCGTCGGCCTGGTCGTCGGCCACCTCCACCTTGGCGTAGCGGCGACGCTTGGGCTGCGGCAGCGCGGCGCCCTCGACGCCGTTCTTCACGGCCATCACGGCATCCATCAGGGCCAGACCCTCGAACGCGTCCTTGGCGTAGCGCACCTCGCCGTCGAAAATGTCATTGAGATCGTGCTCGACGAAGGCCCTTGTCAGCGCGGCACCGCCGAGCAGCACCGGGTACTTCTCCCCCAGCCCCAGCCGGTTGAGCTCGAGCAGGTTGTCCTTCATCACGAGCGTCGACTTCACCAGCAGGCCGGACATGCCGATCACGTCGGCATTGTGCTTCTCGGCGGCCTCGATGATCGCCTGCACCGGCTGCTTGATGCCGATGTTGATCACCGTGTAGCCGTTGTTGCTGACGATGATGTCGACCAGGTTCTTGCCGATGTCGTGCACGTCGCCGCGCACCGTCGCCAGCACCAGGGTTCCCTTGCCGGACCCGTCCGACTTCTCCATGTGCGGCTCCAGATAGGCCACCGCGGTCTTCATCACCTCGGCCGACTGCAGCACGAACGGCAGCTGCATCTTGCCCGAGCCGAACAGCTCACCGACCACCTTCATGCCGGCCAGCAGATCCTCGTTGATGATCTCCAGCGCGGGCTTGCCGCCGAGCGCCTCGTCCAGATCCTCGCTGAGGCCCTTGCCTTCGCCGTCGATGATCCGGCGCTGCAGGCGCTCGGCCAACGGCAGGGCTGCCAGCTCGGCAGCGCGACTCTGACGCGCCGACGCGGCGGTGACGCCCTCGAACATCTCGAGGAAACGGCTGAGCGGGTCGTAGCCCTCGGCGCGTCGGTCGTAGACCATATCCAGCGCCACCTGACGCTGATCCTCCGGGATGCGATCCATCGGCAGGATCTTGGCCGAATGCACGATCGCCGAGTCCAGGCCTGCCTGCACGCACTCGTGCAGGAACACGGAGTTCAGCACGATGCGAGCCGCGGGATTGAGGCCGAAGGAAATGTTCGACAGGCCCAGCGTGGTGCGCACGCCCGGGTAGCGCCGCTTCAGCTCGCGGATCGCGTTGATGGTCTCCAGGCCGTCCTTGCGCGTCTCCTCCTGGCCGGTCGCGATCGGGAACGTCAGGGCATCGACCAGGATGTCGCCCACCCTCATGCCCCAGTTGTCGACCAGGTCGTCGATGAGCCGCGACGCGACGCGCACCTTCCACTCGGCGGTACGGGCCTGGCCCTCCTCGTCGATGGTCAGCGCCACGACCGCGGCGCCATGCTCGCGCACCATCGGCATGATCCGGCCGAAGCGGCTCTCGGGACCGTCACCGTCCTCGTAGTTGACCGAGTTGATGATGCAGCGCCCGGCGAGACGCTCGAGGCCGGCCTCGAGGACGTGCGGCTCGGTGGAATCGAGCACGACGGGCAGCGTCACAGCGGTGGACAGCCGGAACGCCAGCTCCGACATGTCGGCCGCGCCGTCGCGGCCCACGTAGTCGACGCAGAGATCCAGCACGTGCGCGCCGTCGCGGGCCTGGGACTTGGCGATCTCGACGCACTCGTCCCAGTTGCCGGCAAGCATGGCCTCGCGGAACACCTTGGAGCCGTTGGCGTTGGTGCGCTCGCCGATGTTGAGGTACGACGCGTCCTGCGCGAAGGGCACCTCGATGTAGAGCGACGAGGAGGCCTCCTCGATCTGCGGGGTGCGCGTCGCAACTGGACGGCCCGAGTAGCCCTCAGCGAGCAGCCGGATGTGCTCGGGCGTCGTGCCGCAGCAGCCGCCGATCAGCGCAAGTCCGAACTCGTCCAGATACAGGCCCAGAGCTTCGGCCAGCCCCTCGGGCCCCAGCGGGTAGCGCGCTCCGTCGGCCGTGAGCTCGGGCAGGCCGGCGTTGGGCATGGCACCCACCTGGATGCCGGCACGCCGCGAGAGATGACGCAGGTGCTCGCTCATCTCGGCCGGACCGGTGGCGCAGTTGAGACCGATGCAATCGATGCCCAGCGCTTCCAGGGCGACGAGCGCCGCGCCGATCTCAGACCCCAACAGCATGGTGCCGGTGGTCTCCACCGTCACGTTGACCAGGATCGGCAGCTCGACGCCCGCCTCCTCGCGGGCCCGCTTGGCGGCGATCACGGCGGCCTTGGCCTGCAGCAGATCCTGACAGGTCTCGATCAGCACGGCGTCGATGCCGCCGCTGATCATGGCGCTCATCTGGAGCTGGTAGGCGTCGCGAATCTCGGCGAAGGTGACGTGGCCTAGCGTCGGCAGCTTGGTGCCAGGACCGACGGACCCCAGCACGAAACGCGGCTTGTCCTCCGTGGAGAACTCGTCGGCGGCCTCCCGTGCGATCCGCGCCGCCGCCTCGGCCAGTTCCTCCAGCCGATCGACGATGCCGTACTCGTTCAGCGCCGCGAGGTTGGTGCCGAAGCTGTTGGTCTCGATGCAGTCGGCACCCGCCTCCAGGTAGGCACGATGCACCGCACCCACCACGTCGGGGCGGGTGACATTGAGCACCTCGTTGCAGCCCTCGAGATTCTGGAAGTCCTCCTCCAGACTGAGGTCTCCGAAGGATTGCAGCATGGTGCCCATGGCCCCGTCGGCGACGAGCACACGAGATCCGAGCAGTTCCTTGAAAGACTTTGGCACCGGATCACCATAATGCGTCCGGCACTGCGAGCGCCGATTCGTTCACTCCCGGCTGAGTGAACGAACCAGCCTCACTTCGGAGAAAACTGCTCAGGCCTTCTCGGGGTGCAGCTTGGCGTACTCCTCGGTGACCCGGCGCCCCAGCTCCTCTTCGTCGATGAAGCCGAAGCCGATCACCCGAGCACCATTGCGGACCGCCTCAAGACCGGCCTCGATGGTGCGCAGCTGGAACTCCATCTTGTACCCGTACTTGGTGGACGCCGTCACGGCACCGGCGCCGCCCGAGCCGCAGAAGCTGATGCCGAGATCCGCGTCGTTCTCCTGCATCACGTCGCCGAGCTTCATGTCCGCGCCGAGGCCCGGGATCACGATCGCCTCGCCCCCGGCCTGCTTCACCCCCTCGGCCGCCGCCTGACCCTTGCCAAGACGATGGCCGATGACAACTTTGATAGCCACTTGTTCACTCCTTCTCGGAGCCGTGCCGTGTCCTGGGCATCCATTGCTCCGTTGCTTGGCCACACCCTACTGGATGCCCCTCGCAGGCATGCCAGAAGGCCCCGAAACTCCTGTGGGAGCTCCGGGGCCTCGTTGGCCTGACTCAGGAGAGCAGCGCCGCGGACTTCTCGTTGAGCAGCGTCACCAGCTCGGGGATGGTGTTGCCCGACGCCTTGTCGACGATCGACGTGTAGATGTGCGGCACCACGTGCGTGGCACCGGCCTCAAGGCAGGTGCTGACGACGACATCGTAGTTCTCGACGTCGATGCCGCCCGTGGGCTCGAAGATCGGCACGCCGGCCGCGACAGCCGCCTTCACCATCGCGGTCAGGTGATCGAGCTGCGTGGTGCCACCGATCGGGTAGAACTTCACGCTGGCGATGCCCACCTCGGCCACCAGGGCCGCGGCCTGCTCGGCCGAGACCTCGCCGTCAAAGCCGACGCTGTTCGGTCCCGTGCCCACCCGGACCAGACCCGGCTTGGAGCCCGGGGTGATCAGCGCGTTCACCCAGGTGTCAGTGGCGCCGGCCACCTCCAGCGCGCCGACGGTGAGGCCGGCGGCGGGATACACCTGATTGACGTGGGCGGGCAGCGTCGCGACGGAGACGTCGACCACGCGCCGCCACATCGCCGGATCGCCGGCACCGAGGCCGACGGAGACCCGCACGCCCGCGGCGGTATAGGCCTTGACCTGGGCCACGGCCTCATCGACGGTGTCGAAGTTCTTGGTGAGCACGCCGACGTAGACGTTGCCCTCCGCCGCCTGGGTGACGGCCACCGCGTTGTCGAGGTCCTTGGCCAGGACGTTGAGTTCGATCTTGGACATCAGTTCTCCTTCTTCGCGAGCGCCACGATGGCGGCCGCGATCTCAGTTTCTTGACCGTCGCGCAACGGCCGGGGATCCACCTGGAACGACCCGGTGTTCGCGTAATAGTCGCGGGTGAAGATCGCCGGGGTGCCCTGCTTGAGGCGCGTGGTGAGTTCGATGGCGTCCATGCCGAAGGCCTCCGGGTCGACGACGATCTGGGCGCGGTAGATCGCACGCCCCGCCTCGTCGGCCAGGATGGAGCCCTTCAAGCCGGGCACCGTGTTCACCTCGTCGCAGAGCCACTGCATGCGGTCGCGCTGCTGGCCGGACACGTCCGGACGATTCGGGTACTCGATGAGGGCGGCGCAGAGGGCCATGACAGCCTCCTTGCCCACCTTCATCGGACGCCCGACGCCCGCATACTGCGCGCGCGCCGCAGCCACCAGGTCGGCCCGGCCGCAGAGGAAGCCGGACGTCGGCCCGTTCAGCGACTTGCCTCCCGAGCAGAACACCAGGTCGCCGCCCTTGCGGTAGTACTGGCCGAAGTCCTCTTCGGCCGCAGCGTCGACCAGCAGGGGCAGGTTGTGCGCCTTGGCGATCTCGGACATCTCCTCCACCGACACCATGCCCTTCTGGACCGCATGGTGCGACTTCACGTACAACAGCGCCGCGGTGTTCGGACCGATGGCGCCGCTGATGTGCTCGGGTTCGACGTGGTTGGCCTGCCCCACCTCCACCGGCACGCCGCCGGCGATGCGGATCAGCTGGGTGATCGAGGAGCCGAAGTTCACCACCTGGCCCTTCTGGATGATCACCTCGTTGGGCACACCCACCACGTTCGGGACCGCTTCGATCCGGGTGAGATCCTCACCCGCGATCACGCCGGCCACGCCGATCACGATCGCGCCGGCGGCGCCCGTGGCCGGGCAACCGTCGGGCGTGCCCGTGGCCTCCGCGATCACGCGGCCGGCGCGCACCAGCAGCTCCTTGATCTCGACGTAGTCCTGCGAGGCCTCGGCCAACGCCGCAGCCACGGTGGGACTGACGGCGCTGGCTCCGAGGGCGGTCATCTTGCCGCTCGCGTTGATGATCGGACGGCAGCCGATCTGTTCGAAGACGCTCATTCCGGAATGGCCAATGGGAAAATCATGCCCATCAGCATGGCGCCGAGGATGGCGCCGCCCGGAATGGGCTTCTTGAAGTAGTACGCGATGGCCGCGCCGATCGTCGCGCCGAGGCCGACGGGTGCGGAGGCCATGCACGCGGCGATCACGATCAGCGGGCCGAGGTACTGGCCCGCCGCGTTGCCGGCGCCCATCATGATCTCGGTGCCGTAGGTCGTCTCCGACGCATTCACCGTGAACTTGCGGATCACGATGATGATCAGGCCGATCACCAGACCGATCGCGCCACCGACCAGCAGCGACAGCGGGAAGCTCTCCAGCGGCGCCGTGAAGCCTGCGGTGAGCAGCAGGGCCGGGATGCCGATGCCGACGCCGGTCTGCAGCGAGCCGCCGATGTCGAGGATGCCGACGAGCGGCCCCTCCAGCACACGGGCGAACAGGAAGCTGGCACCGAAGGCGGCCGCCGCTCCCAGCTGGGCGGGATCGGCCATGCCGGCGGCCAGCAGGGCGACGATCGGAATGTCGTTGAACGCTCCCACCTTGTACACGTAGTACAGGTGCGTGCCCGCGAAGATGCCGGCGGAAAGGGTGGCGACGAAGATCGGGAACGACCATTCGGCGTACCAGAAGTTCTTGCGGAGTTGCTCGGCCCGTGCGGCCTCAGCAGCGATGTCAGACATTTACTTCACCTCATATCCGAAGAGCGCGTGAACGTTGATCAGCCAATCGGGCACGGTGGCGCCGATCTGGTTGAGCACGGTGATGTCGAAGCCACGGAAGAAGCCGCTGAACAGGAACAGCAGCACGATGGCGGAGCACATGATCTTGCTGACCTTGTTCCAGCCGTTCGCTTCGAGGCTCTGGCCCTGCAGGATGCCCAGCACGATGCCGGGAACGGCGTTGCCGAGGATCATGTGCGAGAGGCCACCGAGGATCGTGCCCCACATGCCGGTCTTCTTTCCGGCGTCAAGGGCGGCGATCCAGAACAGGATCGGCATCACCGGGTTGAGCAGCCAGCCGGCCGCCTGTCCGAGCACCTGGGTGGCCACGCTCTGCAGGGCGGTCGGGACGCCGGCCGCGGTGGTGTTCAGCACGGTCACCAGGATCGCGCCGACGATGGCACCGGCGATGGCCATCTTCTTTGGGTTGTACAGGGTGTCTTCCACCGACTTGTTGCGCAGCAGCAGAGAGCCGGCCGCCCAGTTGGGGATGATGCGGTGATCGACGTCCTGGGTCAGCGCGCCGGCGCCCACGACGGAGGCCCACGCGTTGAACAGGAAGCCGAGGCCGAACGAGAAGTGCGCGACGGGGTCGCCCTTACATGCGTTCAGCTCGCCGAAGGTACGGAAGGCGCCCATGCCCTGCACCGTCGGTGCATGGAACATACGGGCGGCGCCCGCACTGGCGCCGAATCCCGCCAAGCCCCCGATGATCAGGGACTCGGCGAGAATGACTGCGGTACTCATCTCAGAGGTCCGCCTTTCTCTACTTCATTTGAAGGACTCGTTGCGTCCACCGAGGGTTTTCTTTGACCTCGGTGACGTTGATGGTGGTGAGATCCACGAAGGACACGCGCACGGTGAACCGGATGGTCATCATGTGGTTCTCCCGCTCACGCTGGAAGAACAGCCCGAAGAACTTCTCGGTCCACACGTGCCGTACCGCTTTCAGCACCTTCACTTCGACGGGGTCGGCCTTCATCAGCGCCTCGGGCTTGCCCTTCAGCAGCTGCTTGCGCATGGAGTTGAGCGCGTCTTGGAAGGCGCGCTGCATAGTCTCCCCCGTGCCGGTGACGGTGACCTTGCGGTCTTCGGTTTGCATCATCCGGCCTCGGGATGGGTCTTGGCGTACTGCTCAGTGAGGCGGCGACCCAGCTCCTCCTGGTCGAGGAAGCCGAAGCCGACGACGCGGGCGCCGTTCTTGATGGCGGTGACGCCGGCGTCGATGGTGCGCAGCGAGAACTCCATCGGGTAGCCGTACTTGGTGTTCGCCGTCACCGCGCCGGCGCCGCCGGAGCCGCAGAAGCTGATGCCGAAGTCGGCGTTGTGCTCGTTCATCACGTCGCCGAGCTTCATGTCCGCGCCGAGGCCCGGGATCAGGATCGGCTCGCCGCCGGCCTCCTTCACGCCCTCTGCCACGCGCTGGCCCTTGCCGAGCCGATGACCGATAACGACCTTGATAGCCATTGTGTTCTCCTTGGTTTCTTAGAGCTGCGCCGAGTCGAGATGCACGGCGACGAGGAACTTTTCCTCTGGTTGGATTTCGGGGGTCTTCTGGATCAGGGCGAGGATCTCGCCGGCCATCTCGGTGGCCTCCGCAGAGACCTGATCGAGCAGCGACGCATCGATCTCGGCGACGAGTTCACCGGTGGCAAAGCGCTTCACGGCGGCGGCCAGGTGGGTGCCGAGCGCGAGGCGCTGCAGGTCGTTCATCTTCCAGCCGCGCTTCTCCAGGCCCGGATCGATCTGATCGAGCGCGCGCACCAGTTCGTTCAGGTCGGGCAGCGGCTCGGGCAGCTTCTCCTGGATCTGCTCGGCGAGCGCCTTCGAGTCATACGACATAGAGTTCTCCATCCTTGATGACGTGGGTGGGTTCGAGGGCCTGCTGGCCGTTGAGAGGGTTGGTGTCGGCGTCGCGGTAGGAGAACTCGCCCTCCACCAGGCGCAGCACCGTGAGATCGGCCGGTGCCCCGACGCTGAGGTCGGCCAGTTCTGGTCGACGGATCGCGCGGGCCGGCGCCGTCGTGCTCCAGGCGAGCACCTGGTCGAGGCTGAACCCCAATGCGAGCGCCTTGCTCATGGTGACGGCCATCGAGAACACCGGACCGTCGACGTTGCCCTCGTGGATATCGGTGCTGATCGTGTGCGGGATCAGGCCGAGTTCCTTGGCGCGGGCGATCACCGAGAAGTTCAGGCTGGCCTCGCCGTGGCCGATGTCGAACAGCACGCCGCGCTCATGGGCGCGGATCGCGGCCGGGCGGGCGTCGCCGTTCTCGTCGATGATGCCGCCGGGCTTGCCGTGGAAGGCGTGCGAGCAGATGTCGCCGGGGCGCAGCATGTCCAGGCAGTCCGACATCTCGGGCGGACGATTGCCCGTGTGGATCAGTACCGGAAGGTCGGCGCGTTCGCCGAGCTCGATGGCCAGCTCCAGCGGCTTGATGCCGTTGTCGCCCACGACGGAGCCCGACATGCGCACCTTGATGCCGACGATCAGGTCGCGATTGGCCTCGATCACCTCGAGCGAACGACCGAGATCGACGTTGGCCAGGTCGACCAGCTCGTGACGCCCATCCACCAAGCCGATGCTGGAGACGTTGAGCCACGACAGCACCCGGGTCTTCTGGGTCTCGACCGCCTCGGCGCGGAACCGGTCGAAGTCGCGGGCGCCAGCGCTGCCGGCGTCGACGACGGTGGTGACGCCCTGCGTGATGCCGACCCGGTCGGCGGGCAGGCCCAAGGTCTTGGCCGGGATGAAGACGTGGGTGTGGATGTCGATCAGTCCGCTCGTGAGGAGCGCGCCGTCGAGATCCACCACCTGGGCATCCGCCGCCGCTTCGGCGGCGATCTTTCCATCGGTGACATAGACGTCACCAGGACCGGAGCCCACTAGCGTGGCGCCCCGCAAGATCAGATTCATGACTCCTCCTGATAGGTGAAATAGGCGACGATGGCTTGGAGTTCTGATTGCGTGATCACCAGGCCGCGCGCCTCGAAAACGGCCCGCACCCGGTCGAGCAGGCCGGAAGGGAAGGGCGGGTCGCCCGCGACCGTCTGGTACTGGCGATCCGCCTGGATGCGCTCAGCGAGCAGCAGGCAGTGCACCAGCAGGCCTTCGGCGGCGTCGCCGAGCAGCGGCAGCTGGGCCGCCTCGATCACCTCACGATTGAGCGACAGGCCGGTGGTGATCAGGCTGGGATAGGAGGATCCGAGGTCGATCTTGCTGCGCGGCGCAGACTGCACCTGAGCCGAGCGGATCTGGAACACCTGGGAGAGCTTCTCCTCGATCGCGTCGAAGTCGCGGGCGGTGGGCACCGAGCGGATCACGGCGGTGGGCTTGCCGACCGTCACCGGGAACGTGCTGATCACCAGGTCGACGTCGGCCACGCCGCCCTGCTGCACCTCGAACATCGACGTGGTGCGCACGATCTCGATGGGTGGGAAGCGGCTCTGCACCAGCAGGCCGATCAGCGTCGCCACGCCGCGCCCCGTCGCGCAGACGATCAGGGTGCGCACCCTTGGCCGGTTGAGGTAACGCTCGTACGCGGCTGCGAAGTGCACCGCGAGGAAGCTGAGATCGGCCTTCGACAGATCCAGGTAGTCGCGGCAGGCCTCCTCCACGGCGCGGTAGATGTCGGCGTACTGAGTGAGCACCTCGTGCACGATCACGTTGGGCTCGATGATCGCGTTGCGCAGCTTCGCGAAACGATCCGAGAGGTGGCCGGTGAGCCCGTTCAGCAGGGTCTCGTCGTCGGCGAGCTCGGCCTGCAGCAGGGCGTCGACCCGGTCGATCAGCCCCCGCGCGGCGATGCTCACGGAGTCGTTGCGCGACTGGCCGTCGTGCAGCTCCGACGCCGCAGCCACCAGCGCGGCCTCCTGGAAGACGAACTCGACGTCGTCCTGGTCGAGTCCCACGCCGGTCTTGCGGGTGAACTCGTGGACGCTCTCGACGATGATCCGACGCAGTTCGTCGTTCTGCTCGACGATGGGCTGGATGCCGGGATGCGGCACCACCTGCACCAACACCAAGCGCAGCAGCATGCCGCCGATCGCGATGTCTCCGGGAGCCGCGAACCGCTGGGTGAGCCGCTCGGTCACTTTGCCGATGCACGCCGCCGACGCGACGGGGTTGGCCACCCGCTCGAACAGCAGCCGGATGCCCGGGGAGACCTCGTCGAGATTCACCTTCGTGGGATCGGACACCAGGGTGGTGAGCCAGGCGAGATCGTCGTAGCCCAGGTTGGCGCGCAGTACCTGATCGAGGGCGAGCAGGCGCTTGGCGCGGCCCCCGACGGCGGTGAGACCCAGGCGGCTGCGCTCGAAGGAGATGTCGAAGGTCTCCAGCTCGGCTTCCAGATCGGCCAGGTCGTGCAGCACCGTGTTGCGCGCCACGCCGAGTTCCTCCGCCACGCCGGTGATCGACAACGGCTGCGTCGCTGTCAGCAGCATGCAGCAGAGGATCACGCGACGCCCGCGCTGATCGGCCTCCATGGTGGTGGGGCGCACCTCGGCCAGCAGCGCCGCGCGCTCCTCCTCGGTGCAGTTCACCCAGATGCCACGGGTTCCGGCGGAGCTCAAGGTGAAGCCGCGGTTCTCGAGCCAGGTGCGCGCGCGATTGACGTCGGTCTTGACGGTGCGTTCGCTCACGCCGGTGCGCGCGGCGATCTCCGCCAGCCTGACTGGCGTGGTGGCACGCAGCACATCACCCAGCACCTGCGCTGCCCGAGCACTCAATGACACGACCGAACTCACCTCCTTGCGAGCTGGCAGCAGCCTAGGAAACTTCCGGCGACTTGGGCAGATGCAAACCACTTCCCTTTCTGGGGGCGAGGCACTGACGATCTGTAGTAGAGGGGCGCCTCCTCGTGCGGATCGACATCCCCGCGCTACGAGCAAGTAGGGTGGAGGAATGCTGTTCGATCCTGAGGACCTGAGCGACCCGGCCGTCTTGATCGCTCTCGGCGGGTGGGCGGATGCCGCCAACGCGTCGTGCGACGCGCTGCGTCAGCTCGTCTCGGTCTACGAGGCTCAGGAGATCGGCGCCATCGACGACGAACGCTACTGGGACTACCAGCAGACCCGTCCCCAGATCCGCGAGTCCGCCGATGGGCCGTGGATCGAATGGCCGAGCGTTCGGCTGCACGTCGTGCATCATCCCGAGCGCGATCTGGTGGTGATGGTGGGGCCGGAGCCCAGCCTGCTGTGGCGCAGCTTCGCTCGCGAGGTGGTCGAACGGATCCGCACGTTCTCGCCGTCCATGGTGGTGATCCTCGGCGCGATGCTCTCGGACACCCCGCATTCCCGCGCGCTGCCCGTCGGGATGTACTCGAACAACCCTGGCTTGCGCGAAAACACGGTCGGCGTCGAGAACCTCGACTACACCGGGCCGACGGGTGTGCTGGGCGTGGTCGCGCACCTGCTGGACCAGGTGCCCATCCCCACCGCCCAGGTATGGGTGTCGGTGCCGCACTACGTCTCGTCCCCGCCCAACCCCAAGGCGCAGCTGGCGCTCACCTCCGGCATCGAGGAACTGCTCGGGCTCACCCTCGACCGAGGCGACCTGGAGAAGGACTCCGAGCGCTGGGTGGCGGCCGTCGACGAGCTGGCCTCGGCCGATCCGGACGTGGCGGAGTACATCCAGCAACTCGTCGAGGTGCGCGAACAGGAAGAGGTCGAAGAGGCCACCGGCGACAAGATCGCCGCCGAGTTCGAGCGCTACCTCCGCCGTCGCCGCGACGGCCGTGGGGGAAACCACGCTCTTTGAGGTGCGAGGCCGTTCGCGGCCGAGCCTCGACAATCAGGACGAGCGCGAAGCACCACTGACGCTCTTTGAGGTGCGAGGCCGTTCGCGGCCGAGCCTCGAAAAGGGCGTGACAACGCCTGAGGACTCGCGGTCAGTGGCTGCAGGCTTTGATGGCCAGGTCGCGGAGGTCGTTGACCATGGCACCGGGATCAGGGGCGCTGTAGACGGCCGACCCGGCCACGAACACATCAGCGCCCGCCTCGGCGCAGCGACCGATGGTCTCGACGGAGACTCCCCCGTCCACCTGCACCAGGATCTGCTTGCCGGTGCCCTCGATCAACGCCCGGGTGCGGCGGATCTTGGGCAGCACCAGGTCGAGGAACTTCTGACCGCCGAAACCCGGCTCCACCGTCATCAGCAGCACCATGTCCAGCTCCTCGAGCATGTCCGCGTACGGCTCGATGGGGGTCGCCGGCTTCAACGCCATCGACGCTTTGGCTCCGAGCCGACGCAGTTCACGAGCCAGCCGGATGGGTGCGCCGGCGGCCTCGACGTGAAAGGTCACCGATTCGGCCCCGGCCTCGACATAGGCGGGCGCCCAGCGGTCCGGATTCTCGATCATCAGGTGGATGTCCAACGGCTGGGCGGTCACCTTGCGGATCGACTCCACCACCGGCAGCCCCAGCGTCAGGTTGGGCACGAAGTGGTTGTCCATCACGTCGACGTGGATCATGTCGGCGCTCGGGATGCGGCCGATCTCGCCCTTCAGATCGGCGAAGTCGGCGTTGAGAATGCTCGGCGTGATCTGCATGGCTGACAGCCTAGATGATTGATGCGGGGCGTGGTTTGGGGGTTAGTGGTCGTAGGCGGTCAGGGAGCGTAGGACTGGTGCGCCGATGCGGTCGTTGTGCCAGATCGCGGTGGTCAGGGCGAGGATCCGGGTTGCGATGCGGGTCAGTACTCCGGCGGCGGTGCGCGCGTTGTGGCGTTCGAGATCGAGCTGGTCTTTGAAGGTGTCGAAGATTGACTCGATGACCTGGCGCAGTGGTTTGAAGAACTCACCACCAGGACGGGGCTTTTCACCGGATCGGGTCGGTCGTAGAACAGTGATGCCGCCCTGGTTGAGGCGTTGCTCGAACTGGCGGCCGAAGTAGTTCTTGTCGCCCATCGTGGTCTGCCCGTCAGTGGCCACCGCAGTGGTGAGTTCTGGTGGGAGCAGCCCGAGCATGTCTTCGAAGACGTCACGTTCATCGGCTTTGGCTCCCGACAGCGCCCACGCGATCGGCAGACCGTGACGGGTAGCGACCAGATGCAACCGGAGTCCCCAGAAGAACCGGCTGTGGGAAGCGCAGTAGCCGTACTCGGCCCATCCGGCCAGATCGGAGCGTTTCACGGTCTCTTTGGAGCGGCCGCACTCGATCGGGGTGGAGTCCACGATCCACAGATCATCGGTGAACACCGAGGTCGCTGCAGCCAGTTGTGTGGTCAGCCAGGCCATCGTGCCTGCCAGCGCACGCAATCGCCTGTTGTAGGAGGACTGGCCCGGCAGGTCCGGGAACATGTCGATCAAGTGCCGGTGGGCGTAGCGCAGGAAGCGTCGTTCCTTCGGGATCTGCAGCAGGGCTTGGATCACCGCGAGAGTGACCAGCTCGGCATCGGTGATCCGGGGATGGAAGCCGGTTACTGGTCGTGGGGGTAGCTGTTCGGGATGAGCTTTCAGTAGATCGTCGCAGGTGACGTAGAGTGCGGTGGCCAGGGTGTCCAGGTCAGCGTCCATCACGGGGTCCTTCAGGGCTCAGGGATTGGGTAAGCAACGCTGAGTCTGGACGCCCTGGCCTACGTCATCACCGAGCCACGCCGAACACACGATCCCCCTGCATCAATCATCTAGTGGCCGACGTCAGCGGCGCGCGGACGAGAGACTGATACCGAATCCGACTCCCGCACCTCAGCCAGGCGAATGCCCTGCGGATTGCGCACCGCGTCGAGCACCGGACCAACCGGGTAGAGACTCGCATCGAGGTGGCCCATGATCTGCTCCAACCCGGCGGCGACTCCCGCCTCCGGCCGCAGACGCCCGTCGCGCACGAATCCGGCCGGCGGCTTCAGGGCGAGCAGCAGCATGGCGTAGACCGGATCCTCGTCGTCGGAGATCGGCGGCTGGAAGTACGGCACGTCCAGGATCAGTCCACCGAGTCGGCCGTAGAAACGCAGCCGCGCCGTCGGATCGCCGTGTTGCTCGCTGGCCTCGTGATGGCCGGGATGCTCCACCTCTGCCAGCACGACGGAGACGCTCTCATCGGCAGCCACGTCGTCGAGGATCTGGGCCAGCAGGCTCGACCCGACGCCCTTGCCACGAAGGTCGGCACGCGTCGCGAAATAGGTGAGCAGCACCGCTGGCGTGCCGGGGAACCGCTGCAACATGGCAAGCGCGGTGGGGTCGTCGGCGTCGCCGCTCACTCGCACGGACGCGCCGCCGGAGGCCACCCCTGCGAGGAACTCTTGCTGGGAGATCAGCTCGCGCGATGGGAAGTTGGGCACCAGCAGCCTCTCATAGGCCGCGGCCAGCCGGCCTGGATCGGTGATGGCAGAGATAGCGATCTCGGTCATGGTCGCCTTCCTCGTGCGGAACGTTCGTCGGTTTCCTCCAAGAGATTCCGCAGGTACCTCTAAGCTACGCGACCGACCGAGAACCTCGGGCCTCCTTGCGCGCCGGTTCTGCCCGCGTCGCGAGATCCGCTATGGGTACAATGCCAGGTGATTCGATCGGTGAGCGGGAGCGGGGACCAACTGTGGCGCAACAGGCACGCGAGCCCCGTCTGTCCGACGTAGCCAAGCGGGCCGGTGTCTCCCCCACGACGGTGTCCCGGGTGCTCAACAACCGCGGCTACCTCAGTCAGCAGACCAAGGATCGCGTCGCATTGGCGATCGAGGAGTTGCAGTACCGACCCAACGAGGTGGCGCGAGCCCTGCTCGGACAGCGCACCCGCATCGTCGGGGTGATCCTTCCCATGGTGTCGCTGCCGTTCTTCGGCGAGGTCGCGGTGGCGATCGAACATGCACTCGCCGAGCGGGGCTATCGCACCCTCCTCTGCAACAGCATGAACCGCAGCGACGCGGAGCGCGACTATCTGCAGCAGCTCGAAGGCAACCGGGTGGACGGGATCATCTCGGGCGCCCACAACGACACGATTCCCGAGTACGCGGCCACCCGGCTCCCCGTCGTCACCATCGACCGAGAACTCGCGGAGCACATTCCCAACGTCCGCGCCGACAACCGGGCCGGCGGTCGGCTGGCGACCGAGCTGTTGCTACGACGTGGCTCCCGAAGGCCGGCCTTGTTCACCTCGACACCGGGCCCGCGCAATCTGCGCGAGGCCGGCTACCGCGACGTGCTCGCCGAGGCAGGTCTGGAGCCGGTGGTCGTCGCGGTCACGTTCGGAACGCCGGAGCCTGAGCGGACCACCCGCATCAGGGCCGCTTTGGACCGCCTTCCCGAGGGCATCGACGGGATCTTCGCGACCGACGATCTCACGGCATGCACGATCGTGGAGTGGGCACGAAGCACCGGACGACGTGTGCCTGAGGATCTCCGTGTCGTCGGCTTCGACGGCACCAACGCCATCCGCACGGCGGCCCCATGGCTGAGCACCATTCGGCAGCCGATCACGCAGATCTCCCGCACGGCCGTCGAGATGCTGCTCGATCGCATCGAGGGACGATCTGGGACGCAGGCTCCGACCACGCGTCCGTCGGTCGAGTTGCCCGTCACCCTCATCGAGGCAAGCAGCGCCTGACCAACAGTCACATCGCGGTTAGTGACCAGACCGTGGTGTTCGGCGGCACGATTCCGGCGTACTTCAGGGCGGGATCACTCGTAAGGATCACCTGTTCCGGGCCAGGGATCTCGCCGGTGCCGAAGTTGGTGATCGACTTCCAGCCGTTCGGCCGACGGAACCCCACGCCGGCCGGTCCGACGTCGAGCCATTCGATCCCCTCCTCGCACTGGATCCGGCGACGAAGCGCCAAGGCGGCACGATAGAGCGCGAGCGTCGACGCAGGATCCTGCTCTTGACGCGACACGGCGTAGTCGGCGAACCATGACGGCTGCGGCAGATGAGCCGACGTGTCGCTGAAGCCGAAGGCCGGGCCGTCCGGCCTCCAGGGCAGCGGCACCCGGCATCCATCGCGTCCCATCTGCGCACCCTGGGTGCGGGCGAAGGTGGGATCCTGCCGCAACTCTCCGGGGATGTCGGCGACCTCGGGCAGGCCCAGTTCCTCGCCCTGGTAGAGATATGCGCTTCCCGGAAGCGCGAGCGCCAGCAGGGTGGCCGCGCGGGCACGGGCAAGACCCAGGGCGCGATCCTCAACGGGAGTGGTTCCTCCCGAGACGAGCCACTCCCGCCCGTTGCTGTGGATGCCCAAGCCGTAGCGGGTGGCGTGGCGCACCACGTCATGGCTGGAGAACACCCACGTCGACGAGGTGCCCGAGCGCGCGGCGAGGTCGAGGTTGTCTTGAATGATGCGGCGATAGGCCGTCGCCTCCCAAGGGGCGCGGAGAAGGTCGAAGTTGAAGGCCTGGCCAAGGCCCTCCGCGGAGGCATAGCGCACCCGCCGATGGGCCGGCACCCAGGCCTCGGCGACGGCCGCGCGCGGTGGATCGTATCGGTTGAACAGCCCCCGCCATTGCGCGTAGATCGCGTGCACCTCGTCGCGATCCCTCAACGGATGCTGCCCCTCCGGGTAGGCACCTGGGCGCTGCAGCTCTTCATGGCTGGACAAGGCGGCCGGCAGCGCCTTGGCGACCTGATGGGCGACGTCGATCCGGAACCCGTCGACGCCGCGATCCGCCCAGAACGCCAAGGTCTTCAAGAAGTCGGCGCGCACGTCGGGATGGGCCCAGTTGAGATCGGGCTGCTCCGGAGCGTGCGTGTGCAGATACCACTGACCATCCCCAACCCGGGTCCAGGCAGGGCCACCGAACACGGAAAGCCAGTCGGCGGGCGGATCTTCACCGTCGACGCCCGATCCGTCCCTGAAGAGATAGCGATCGCGCTCCGCCGATCCTGGTCGGGCCGCGAGCGCCGCGCGGAACCAGGCGTGGCGATCCGAGGTGTGATTGGGCACGATGTCGACGATGAGCTTGAGCTCTGCCGCGTGCAGAGCCGCGATCATCTCGTCGAACTCCGAGAGGGTGCCGATCTGCGGATCCACGGCACGATGATCGTCGACGTCGTAGCCGCCGTCCGCCAGCGCCGAGGGATAGAACGGGCTGAGCCACACGGCGTCGATGCCAAGGCTCTCAGGTAGCCCACCCGCGAGGTGATGCCGACGAGGTCGCCGATCCCGTCGCCATTGGCGTCAGCGAAACTGCGCGGATAGATCTGATAGACCACCGCCTGACGCCACCAGTTCGGGTCGGCGGCCCGGGAGGCGACGGGACGATCAGGCGCTGGGCTCACGGTGTCTGCTTTCGATCAGGGGATGAGAAATCCGGTTGGCGCCGCGCACAAACGCGACGCCAACCGGATCGGCTGTCAGGCGTCCTTCGCCGTCACCTTCAGCAGGGTGGCCTCGAAGGCGGTCTCACCCGTCGCGGCCTGCTCCACCGAAGCGAACTTGCGGTGGTTGGTCACCAGGACCGGAGTGACGGGAGAGTAGCCGGCGGCCTCGATGGCCGAGCGATCGAAGCTGACCAGCGGCGTTCCCGCGGTGATCCTGTCCCCCTTGCCGACGTGGACGGTGAAGCCCTTGCCCTCCATGTTGACCGTGTCGATGCCGATGTGGACGAGCATCTCGATGCCGTTGTCCAGCTTGAGGCCGATCGCATGGCCGGTGGGGAACGTCATCGCGACAACGCCGTCGGCGGGAGCCACGACGCGACCCTCGGTGGGATCGATCCCCACGCCCTTGCCGATGGCTCCGCTGGCGAAGCCCGCGTCCGGCACCTCGCCGAGCGGAAGGATCCTGCCCCGCATGGGCGAGACCACCGTGGTGACCGTTCCGGGCAGCAGCGCCGGGGCAGCCGGCCTGGCGGCGACGGCCGTCGCCGTGCCACCGGCGGACGCGGTGGCGGGGGCGGGGGCGGCCACGATGGGCTCTTGCGCCGGGGCCGGCGGCGGGGTGACCGCCACCGTCTTCGCGCCGGACAGCGACTCTTTGCCGCGCGAAGACGCGTAGGCGAGGGTGACCGCGAAGGTCACGACGATCGTCACCAGGAGGCAGACGAAGAACATCGGAATGTGCTTGGGCACCACGGAGACAAAGCCGACGATGCCCGCGGATCCGAGCGACTGCGACCTCACGTCGAAGAGCGCGATCAGCGCACAGCCGACGGCCGAGCCGATCAGGCCGCAGAAGAAGGGCCAGCGCAAACGCATGTTCACGCCGAAGATGGCGGGCTCGGTGATACCGAAGAAGGCCGACGCCGCCGACGCACCCGACAGGGCCTTCAGCTTCGCGTCGCGCACCTTGATGAAGACGGCGAGGCAGGCGGCGCCTTGAGCGACGTTGGCCATCGCGGCGATCGGAAGCAGGAAGGATCCGCCGGTCTCCGCGATGTTCGCGATCATCGGAAGTTCGATAGCTGGGAAGGACTGGTGCAGGCCGGTGATCACGATCGGCGAATACACGAGACCAAGGATGAGACCGCCGAAGACACCGCCCGTGGTGTAGAGCCACAGCAATCCGTCCGAGATGCCGGCGGCGACGACGCGCATGATCGGTCCGACCACGACGAAGGCGATGAAGCCGGTGATCAGCATGGTGAACAGCGGCGTGAGCAGGAAGTCTGCGGTGCCGGACAGCCACTTGTGGAATCGCTTCTCGACCACCGACAGGATCCAGGCGATGGCCAGCACCGGAATGACCTGACCCTGATAGCCGACCTGGGCCACCTCGAGGCCGAAGACGTGCCAGAACTGCATCGTGCCGCCCTCGATCGCGGCCACCTGGGCGTAGGCGTTGACCAGATCACTGGAGACCATCGCCGCACCGATCGCGGCGCCAAGGTACTCGTTGCCACCGAATCGTTTCGCTGCCGAGAAGCCGATGAGCACGGGAAGCGACGCGAAGGCTGCGGCGGCGATCAACTGGATCATCGACGCGTAGTCAGCAAGCCACGGCGCCCTCCCAACGATCGACCCCTCGCCGATCAGCCCTTCGGCCGTGAGGACGTTGTTCAGCGACATCATCAGGCCGCCCGCGATCAGAGCGGGCAGCATCGGCACGAAGATGTCGGCGATGGTCTTGATGAACCGAAGGAAGACGTTCTGCTTCTCGGCGGCCACCTGCTTCGCCTGATCCTTGCTGACTTCCTGGACGCCGGAAGCGATCATCTTGTCGTAGACCACGTCGACGTCGCCGGGCCCGACGATGACTTGGAACATTCCGCTGGCCTGGAATGTGCCCTTGATGTCAGGGTCGTTGTCCAGCGTCTCCTGATCGACCTTGCTGCTGTCCGCCAACACCATACGAAGCCGAGTTGCGCAGTGCGCGGCGGCTGTGATGTTTCCTGCTCCTCCGACGGCGGTTAAGACCGTCTGTGCTACCCGGGAATGGTCCATGGGGCAGTTCCTCCTTGAACGTGGGCACGAGTCTGTGCTGGCGCAAGTATGTCAATCGATTGGCATATGTGTCAATCGATTGTCAGAGATCCTGACGGGAGGCGCCCGGAAACGCACTGGGCGTTCTCCGATCGCTACCCGATGACCCTCATCCGGACGCTGACCAGCTCCAGTTCGTCGTCCGAGGCGACGAGCAGGCGTCGCGTCCCCGGGCTGAGATAGGTGCGCATACTGAAGGCGATCCGGCCGTCGTCGATGAAGACCTCCGTGATGGAACGATCATGGATCAGGTCGATGCGCACTCGTTCGGGGAGATCGAGGGCCAGCGTGCGCCGCTCGCCATGGGGATAGCGCGTCGCGCTGCGGTCCACCGTCAACGCACCGGGCGAGAAGGTGAAGAGCACCTGCGACTCGGCGCCCCCTTCCAGGATCAACGTCCACTCCCCTTGTGCAGGACGGATCACGTCGAGGCTCAGCCAATAGGAGTCGACACCTGTCGCCTCATCGATGACGACCTGCGTCGCGCGCACCCGCGTCCCTTCGGCCGCACAGCTTGGCGCCGGTGCGTCTGTGAGGGCCGGGCGCTGATGCAGCGCTCCGTCGCGGAGCATCAGTCGCCGAGGAACCGACATGGCATGCACCCAGCCGTAGTCGCGCAAGGAGGGCTGATCGTCTTCCGACGCATTGCCGAGCCAGGCGAGCAGGACCGGACCTAGACGCTGCCCGTCCGCCGGGTCGCAGAAGGCTTGAGGCGCATAGAACTCGAAGCCTCGATCCAGTTCGATGAACTCGCTGGTCGCATGGAAGACCGTGCCATCCAACCGTCCCACGAGGTAGCCGCAGGCGAAGACGTTGGCGAAGCCGTCACCGTCCGGATCGGCACCCTGCGGGCAGAAGATCAAGACGTCGTGCACCTCGCCGGTGTCCTCGTCGGGCACGCGCAACAGGTTCGGGCACTCCCACATGTAGCCGAACTGCCGGTAGCTCCCTTCCGTGCCGCGAATGGTGAGTTCGCCCGCCAGGGTCCACGCGTCGAGGGTCTCACCACGGTAGACCAAAACGCAGCCGCTCTCGTCCGCGCGCTGAGCGCCGAGCAGCATCAGGTGGCCGTCGCCGTCGGGAATCACCTGCGGATCGCGCAGATGCGCGGTGTACCCGGGCGGCGGCCCAGGGATGAGCGGGTTGGCCGGGTGCTTCACGAAGTCCACCATGTCGGTCGTCGTCACCGCGCATTGATAGCTCTCGCGATGGCCGTCGTCGGTCTTCACGTTGCCCGTGTAGTGAAGCCAGACCGTATCGCCCTGACGCACCGCGCCGCCGGAATAGACGCCCGAGCGGTCGAACCAGTCGCCAGGCGCGATCGCGGGTGGATGGGTCTGCCACGAGACCAGATCCGTCGACGACGCGTGCCCCCAGAAGATCAGCTTCTGATCGGGGAAGAACGGTCCGAACTGATAGAACGCGTGATAGACGCCGTCGACGACGATGAGCCCGTTCGGATCGTTCAGCCGACCGACGGGCGGCGCGAGATGGAACCGGGGGTAATCCGGATCAAGATGCGCCCGTGACCGCTCGATGGCGGTCTGGGCCTCTCGCAGAAGGGCGTCGTTGCTGATCACGAGGACAGGCTAGCGCCTCTGACATACGTTTGACATGAATGCGCGTGAGCCGCGTTCCAGCACCGGACGCCGGCGCGAGGGCTATGCCACCTCTGGTTCTTCTGGCACCCGAAGCAGCGCGAGGTACATCGCATCGGTGCCATGGCGATGCGGCCAGAGCTGCACGTCGTCGCCCAGCGCGCAGTCGGGCACCTCCGGGAGGTAGTCGGCTGCGTGCAGACGGGCCACCTGGGGACGCTCGGCCAGCACCTCGTCGACGACGGCGACCGTCTCGTCGCGATGCGGCGAGCAGGTCACGTAGGCGACCACTCCCCCTGGCTTCGCGGAGTCGAGCGCGGTGCGCAGCAGATCGCGCTGCACCGCTCCCAACTGCGCGACGTCGGCCGGGCTGCGGCGCCACCGCGACTCGGGCCGCCGGCGCAATGCTCCAAGGCCCGAGCAAGGCACGTCGGCGATCACCCGGGAGAAGCTGCCGAGCTGCCACGCGGGCGCGGTGCCGTCGGCCACCACAACCGGGGCGGTGCCATTCGGGTAGGCCGACAGGGCCTGGGCGACGAGCCGTGCACGGTGCTCCTGCGCCTCGCTCGCCAGCAGCCAGGTGCCGGCCTTCTTGGCCAGGCCGGCCAGGAGCGCGGCCTTGCCGCCCGGTCCCGAGCACAGATCCAGCCACGGGCCGTCCGGCGCCTCCGCGCGGGTGAGCGCGAGCGCGACGAGTTGCGACCCCTCGTCCTGCACGCCGGCCCGGCGTTCCTGCACCGCCGGCACGTCGGCCGGCACCACGCCCGTGGCACCGAACGGCGAGTAGGGCGTGGGCTTGGCCCCGACGGGCAGCAGTTCGAAGCGCTCGGCCAGACCCGGCCGCACCACCAAGGTGGGTTCGGGGGCGACGTTGTTGGCCGCCAGGGCGTCGGACAGCTCATCGGTGGGCAGGAGCTGTGCATAGGCGTCGACGATCCACCGCGGATGGTGGTGCGTGATCGCGAGCGCCCCGATCCGATCCTTCTTGGCGGCCAGCTGGGCGGTCCAGCCGTCGAGGTCCTGCTTGGAGATCTTGCGCAGCACGGCGTTGACCAAGCCCGTCACCCGCTGACCGACGGTGGCGCGCGCCAGTTCGACGGTGGCCCCCACCGCGGCATGCGGCGCCATGCCCATGCCCAGCAGCTGGTGACAACCGAGCCGCAACAGATCCACCACCGCCGGCTGCAGCGAGCCGAGCTTCCGCCCGGAGGCGGCCGCGATGATGAGATCGTAGGTGCCCATCAACCGGCAGGTGCCCGAGACCAGCTCGGTGACGAAGCCGGCGTCGCGACGGTCGAGATCGGCGGTGACGAGGCGCTTGGCCAGCGCGAGATTGGCGTAGGCGTCGTTGCCGGTCACCTCGCGCAGCACATCGAAGGCGACCCGGCGGGGGTTGGCGCGCGCCGTCATGACAGCGCCTCGGGCTTCGCGCCGCGCGCCCAGTCGAGCGCGCGCATCCGCTTCTTCCCCGGCGCCTGCACCTCGACGAGTTCCAGAACACCGTCGTCGGTTCCGACCAGCACCGCCCGCTTGGTGACCTGCACCTGGCCTGGCGCCAGCGCTTCGCCGTCGGCGAGGGCAGCGTCGTAGACCTTGAACCGCTGGCCGTCCAGCAGGCACCACGCCCCGGGATCCGGCGAACAGCCTCGCACGTGGTGAAGCAGGTCCACCGCCGGACGCGTCCAGTCCAGCCGCGCATCGTCGACCGTGATCTTGTGCGCATAGGTGACGCCGTCCTCGGGCTGCGGCACCGGGGTCTCCCCCGCCTCGATGGCGTCGACGGTGTCCACCAGTTGCTGCGCGCCCTCCCTGGCGAGCAGGGCGAGCACAGCCCCAGCCGGGGCCTCCGGCATCGGGCGCTCGGCCACGCGGTAGATGTCGCCGGCGTCGAGGGCCTTGACGATCTGGAAGCAGGTGGTGCCGATCACGGCGTCTCCGGCCATGATCGCGCGCTGCACGGGCGCCGCGCCGCGCCAACGCGGCAGCACCGAGAAGTGCAGGTTCACCCAGCCGAAACGCGGGATCTCCAGCGCCGAGGTGGGCAGCAGCGCGCCATAGGCCACCACCGGACAGACGTCGACGTCCTTGGACCGCAGCCACTCCTGGAACTCCGGATCCTTCGGCGAGGCAGGCTTGACGGTCTCGATGCCGAGCTCGGCCGCCCGCTCCGCCACCGGAGACGGGGTGAGCTTGCGTCCGCGCCCCGCCGGAGCGTCCTGGCGCGTGACCACACCCACCACCTCGTGCCGCGACGCCACCAGCGCTTCCAGCGCGGGCACGGCCACCTCCGGGGTGCCGGCGAATACCAGTCGCATGAAATCTTCCTCTCAGCCGCCCTTTCGAGGCTCGTACCTCGCACCTCAAGGACCGGCAACTGCCTAACCCATCGTCTCGGGATCCACCTCGACGATAACCAACCCGCCCTGCTTCCGGGCCGAGCGGATCGCCGCAGCATGCTTGACCTTAGTGACCAGCGCCCGGCCGTCGGCCAACGGCGCGCGGAGCAAGGCCGCCCAGCGCGGCTCGGGACGGGCCTCCACCTCGGTGGGGCCCATCACCTCGACGCCCTCCCACTCCTCGTTGCCGAGGAAAGCCCGCACCGCATCGGCCTCTCCGCTCACCCGCACCAGCTTGGCCGCCGGCGTCAGTCCCGCGTCGGCGCGCTCTTGCAGCTCACGCTGGATGAAGCCGCGCAGGTCGGCGCGCAGCATGGCCTGCACCGCAGGATGTCCGCTTGCCCCGACGACCAACGCCGCGCCGCCCTCGGTGGGGGGCCGCAGAAGCGACAACGCGTTCGCCCAGCGTCGCGCCGACTCCTCGCCCGCCCGGATATCCAGCCGAGACAGGCTGACCTCGGCGTCGAGGATGAGCACGCCCGCGTATCCCCCTGGCGCCACCGGTTCCGCCCCCGGCGTCGCCACGACGATGGCCGGCTCTGCACTCACCTCGTCGCGAATCCGCTCCGCAGAGCTGTTGACGGCCAACACACCCGGGAACGCGCGGGCCAACTCCTCCGCGGTACGCGCGGCTCCCGGCAGCGGCGTGCGCAGTTTTGTGGCGTGGCATACGGAGCACGACCAGCGCGTGGGCGCGTATCCGCACAGCGAGCACTGGGGAGTGTCGCGCCGGATCGCCCGCAACGGACCGTCGCACCGGGGACACGTCGCGCGGCTTCGACAGCGCTCGCAGGCGAGAGCCGCCGAGTGACCGATCCGTGGCACCTGCACCAGCACGGGCCCTTGAGGCAGCCGTTCGCGCAGGAACCGGAAAGCCGCCGACGGCACCCGCAGCCGGGCCGCTCCCGGCTCGCGCACCAGGTCGTGTTCGTCGTCGCCGATGGAACGCACCGGCGCCGTGACCCGCCGCAAGGCACCCGGTTCCAGCGTGATCTCGTGCAGCCAGTCTCGCTCGGCCAGCCACTGCGCGTCGCTGGATCGGCCGAAGCCTGCGATCAGCATGCCGGCATTCTCCTGGCGGGCCCGCAACACCGCCACCGCCCTGGCGTGGAAGCGCGGCGCGCGCGGCTCGACGTGCACGTCGTTGCCGTCATCGACCACCACGACGAGCCCCAGGTTGCTCACCGGAGCGAACACGGCACCCCGGGTGCCGAGCACAATGCGGGCCTGACCGCGGCTGACCGCCAGAAAGTTGCGGTAGCGCGCGGAGCGGCCCTGGTCGGCGCTGAGCACCGCCACCGAGCCGACACCGAAGACCTCCGCGAAGCGCGCCAAAGCCGGCGTGAGCTCGCGCACCGTCGGCACCACCACCACGACATCACGATCGGAACGCAGGCAGGCGGCCGCCGCTTCGACGATGCCTCCGAAGAGGTCGCCTGGCACCTCGTGCACCGCCGCCGCCTGCCAGAGCGCGCGGGGTGAGCGTCCGTCGGCGAGAGCATCGAGGAAGCCGGCGCCGTCGGGATAGCCCGGAAGCACGACGGCGGGGTGATCGGGCACCGACGGCGCCGGCCACTCGCGTTGCTCCGCCTTCTCGACCGTGGCATGACGAGGCGGAATGGCCGAACGCGCCACGTCGCTCCACACACCCGCGTAGTGGTCGGCGACGCGTCGGATCAGTTCATAGGAACGGTCGGTGAGCACCGGTTCGGACGAGACCACCTTGGCGACGCGAGCCAGCTCGCCCGTCACGTCGGTGGTGTCAGCGATCTCGACGACGTAGCCGTCGCGCAGCACGCCGGAGAAGCGCACCTTGACCCGGCATCCCGGCACCACGTCGTCGGCGAGGCTGGATGGGATCTCGTAGTCGAAGAGGCGATCGAGATGCGCGAGAGACACGTCCACGGCCACCCTGGCGACGCGCACGGGCGCGCGCGATGCCGATTCCAGCAAAGCCGACTGACCAGGCATCCCACGCTCCTTCCCTCTGAGGAAAACCTACCGAAGGAAACCGACAGATCCATGAGACCTCAATGACGCTCTCCTCGAGGCTCGGCCGCGAGCGGCCTCGCACCTCGAAGAGCGTGAAGAGGGTCAGCCCTTTACAGCCGCCGCCAGAGCGTCGGCGCGGTCGGTGCGCTCCCACGTCGCGTTCGGAACCTCGCGACCGAAGTGGCCGTAGGCGGAGAACTGGGCGTAGATGGGACGCAGCAGGTCGAGGTCGCGGATGATCGCTCGGGGGCGCAGGTCGAAGATCTCCAGCACGGCGTCGCGGATCTGGTTCTCGGGCACCTTGTTGGTACCGAAGGTGTCCAGGTAGAAGCCGACCGGGTGCGCCTTGCCGATAGCATAGGCCACCTGAGCCTCGACGCGGTCCGCCAAGCCCGCGGCCACCACGTTCTTGGCCACCCAGCGCAACGCGTAGGCCGCGGAGCGGTCCACCTTCGAGGGATCCTTGCCGGAGAACGCGCCGCCGCCGTGGCGGGCCATGCCGCCGTAGGTGTCGACGATGATCTTGCGGCCGGTCACGCCGGCGTCGCCCATCGGGCCGCCGATCACGAAGTTGCCGGTGGGGTTCACCAGCACGCGCGGCGAGGAGGCGTCCAGTTCGAAGCGTTCCAGCACGGGGGTGATGACGTGCTTGATCAGGTCGGGCCGGATCGAGTCCTCGATCGAGATGCCGGGATCGTGCTGGGTGGACACGACGACGGTGTCCACGCCCACGGGGCGACCGTCTTCGTCGTAGCGCACCGTCACCTGAGTCTTGCCGTCGGGCCGCAGGTAGTCGAGGATGCCGCGCTTGCGCACCGCGGTGAGCCGTTCGGCCAGGCGGTGCGACAGGTCGATGGGCAACGGCATCAGGCTCTGCGTCTCGTTGCAGGCGTAGCCGAACATCAGGCCCTGATCGCCGGCGCCCTGGGCGCTCAGCTGGTCGTCGTCGTGCTCCAGGCGCGACTCATAGGCCTTGTCGACGCCCTGCGCGATGTCCGGCGACTGGGCGCCGATCGCGACGGACACGCCGCATGACGCGCCGTCGAAGCCCATCCGCGACGACCGGTAACCGATCTCCAGGATGCGCTCGCGAGCGATGGTGGCCACCGGCGCATAGGCCTGGGTGGTGACCTCGCCGGCCACCACCACCAAACCTGTGGTGATCAGGGTTTCGACCGCCACGCGCGACGACGGATCCTGCTCCAGCAGCGCGTCGAGCACCGAATCGGAGATCGCATCGGCGATCTTGTCGGGGTGCCCTTCGGTGACGGATTCCGAGGTGAACAAACGACTCATGGTTGAGACTCCTCTGCGGCAACAAGCCGCGTCATATTTTCGCGGTGGCGACAAGCCACCAACCGGGCATCGGAGCGCACGATGGCGCCCCGCCCGGACCCGTGGTTACGGGTGATCTAAGGGTGAAGTTCTCAGGCGAGGGGGTCGGCGTCGTCGGCCAGCGGGTCGACGAAGCTGAACGACGGATCGGCCGCGAAACCGGACTCTTCGGCCTCGGCGTCGGGATCGACCTCGCTGTACTGCAGCATGCCTTCCTTGATCTCGCGCAGCGCGATGGACAGGGGCTTCTCTTCGGGAGAGGCTGACACCAGCGGGCCGACGTTCTCCAGCAGGCCTTCGCCGAGCTGCGAGTAGTAGGCGTTGATCTGGCGCGCGCGCTTGGCGGCGAACAGCACGAGACGGTACTTGGAGTCAGTGGTCTCCAGCAGGTCGTCGATCGACGGGTTCGTGATGCCTTCAGGGGTGGTGCTCAAGTTAACCTTCTTGGAACTAGTGGCTTCTGATCACAAGCCCAGTAAGCCTACCAAAGCTGCGACGGTTTCCTCGATTTCGCGATTCACGATCACGTGATCTGCCTCGTCGACGCTGGCCAGTTCGCGTTTGGCCGTCTCCAGCCGGCGCTGCTGCGCGGCTTCGTCCTCGGTGCCGCGCCCGGACAGCCGCGCCACCAGTTCCTCCCAGGATGGCGGGCTGAGGAACACCAGCTGGGCTTCTGGCAGGTTCTGCTTCACCTGACGGGCGCCCTGGAGATCGATCTCCAGCACCACGACCTGCCCGGCGCGCAGGGCATCGTCGACGGGATGCTTGGGCGTGCCGTAGTAGTTGTGACCGTGCACGACGGCCCACTCCAGCAACTCACCGTGTTCGATCATGCTCTGGAAGCGTTCGGACGAGACGAAGTGATAGCTCACGCCGTCGATCTCACCTGTCCGGGCGGCTCGCGTCGTCGCGGATACCGAGTAGAAGGCCTCGGGGTGTCGCTCGCGCAGGACGGCACACACGGTGCCCTTTCCTACGCCGCTCGGACCCGAGATCACCCAGACTGATGCTGTTTGCGCGCCGTTCACCCAGAGAACTCTATTGGACCGGAGAGGCCTATTGGAACTGCTCGCTCAGCCGCTCGATCTGATGCCGGCCGAGCCCGCGGATGCGCCGGTTGGGCGCGATCTGCAGCTGCTCCATGATCTCCTGAGCGCGTGTGGCACCGACCCGCGGCACCGAGCGCAGCAAGTCGACCACTTTGATGCGCGACAACACGTCGTCACCTGTCGCCTTCTGCAACGCTGCCACGAATGCGACCTGCCCGGTGCGCACCGCTTCCTTCAGCTCGGCCCGGGCGCGTCGCGCCTGGGTGGCGGCTTCGCGCGCCGCGACCAACTGCTCA
This sequence comes from Tessaracoccus caeni, assembly GCF_029211185.1. Lineage (GTDB taxonomy): Bacteria > Actinomycetota > Actinomycetes > Propionibacteriales > Propionibacteriaceae > Arachnia > Arachnia caeni. Next base: position 11,792 of record NZ_JARGDO010000023.1, on the reverse strand, counting down.
CTGCTCAGTTGAGGAATACTCATCTCGACCCCTTGGGACACAGGGCTTCCCCGCCCTCTTGCGGGAACCATACAACCTAGTCAGCAGGTGCTGCAGGGAATTCCGCGAACAGGTGGCCGATGCGACCGTTTCGTTATGAAAGCGCGCCCCGCCCCGCCGGGTCAGAGCGCGGAGATGGCCTCGAGAAGGCGCGCTGCACGCTCCTCCAACTCGCCCTGTCCGCCGCCGATCACCTCGCGGCTCGCCGTCGGCAGCACGTGGGCGACCGCCGGGCCGAACGAGCCCCGCAGATCCTCGATCTTGCCGCCCTGCGCGCCGATCCCCGGCACCAGGATGGAGCCGTTGAAGTCGTCCACCTCGCAGCCGATGTCGCCGTGGGTGCCGCCGATCACGAGACCCACCAGGTTGTCGCGCTTCTGGTTGGCGCGGGCGGCCTCGTCGACGATGGTCTGGGCGACGGACACTCCGAAGCTCTTGGCCATCTGCAAGCTGGTGCCATCCGGGTTCGACGTGCGGGCGAGCACGTAGATGCCACGCTTGTTCTCCTCGGCCAGCTTGATCGCCGGCTTCAGCGAACCGAAGCCCAGGTAGGGGCTGACGGTCATCGCGTCCACGCCCAACGGGCCGTCGCCGAGGTAGGCCTCGGCGTAGCCGCTCATTGACGAGCCGATGTCGCCGCGCTTCACGTCGAGCACCGAGATCGCGCCGGCCTGACGGATGTCGTCGATGACGCGCTCCAGCACGGCGATGCCGGCCGAGCCGTAGGGCTCGAAGAAGGCCGACTGCGGCTTGAACACCGCGATCGTCGTGCCCAGCGTCTCGACGATGCCCCGCGCCACGCGCTCGAGGCCCGCCACGTCGAGGCTCTCTCCCCAGGCCTCCAGCACGCTGGGCATGGGGTCGATGCCGACGCAGAGCCTGCCCCGCTCGGAGGTCTTGGCCGTCAGCCGCTCGGCGTAGGTCGCCGCCTTCACCTTTGCCATTGTTGGATTCCTCTCACCAAAGCCGGGCCTTCGTAGATGAAGCCGGTATAGAGCTGGACGAGCACCGCTCCGGCGTCGAACATGCGGGCCGCGTCGCGCGGCGTTATGATGCCCCCGACACCCATGATAGGCAGCTCGGTGGCCGTGGCGATGCTCTCCACGAAGGCCAGCGCCTTGGCAGTCAGCGGCGCGCCGCTGAGGCCACCGGCCTCGACGGCCAGCGCCGAGTCGCGGGGTGCCAGGCCGTCGCGGGACAGCGTCGTGTTGGTGGCGATCAGCCCCGCGGCGTCGCTGTCGTCGATGGCGGCCAGGGTCTCGGTGAGATCGGAACCGCTCAGGTCGGGAGCGAGCTTGACGAAGATCGGCACCGGCGTGCCGTCGACGCCGGCCCGCTGCTTGGCCGCGGTGGTCAGGGCGTCGATGAGCTGCTTCAGCTCGGAGGCCGCTTGCAGGCTGCGCAGCCCGGGCGTGTTGGGGCTGGAGACGTTGACGGCGAGGTAGTCGGCGTAAGGGGCGAGGATCCGCAGCGAGGCCAGGTAGTCATCCGTCGCCTCCCCCAGCCCCACCAGCTTGGTCTTGCCGATCGAGATGCCCAACGGAATGCCGGTGGCGTAGTTGCCGCGCCGCACACCGTAGCCCTCGAGCGTCGCCGCCAGTGCGGCCGCACCACGGTTGTTGAAGCCCATCCGGTTGACGATGCCGCGGGAGTCGACTGCGCGGAACAGCCGCGGCCGGTCGTTGCCAGGCTGGGCCTGGCCGGTCACCGTGCCCAGTTCGGCGAAGCCAAAACCGAAACGCGACCAGGCGCGCGCCGCCACCCCGTCCTTGTCCAGGCCCGCGGCCAGACCCACCCGGTTGGGGAAGTCGATGCCGGCCACCCGGACCGGATCGACCACCTTGCCCGGGACGTGGCCCGGCACCTTGGCCAAGGAGCGGATCATCGTTTCGTGGATCTTCTCGGCGTCTCCCCCGGCGTACCGGAACATGCCGGAGCGAAGCAGGTGATAGCCGTGTCGCAGCGCCACCGTCCCGCGGGAGGTCACGACTGCGCCGCCCACTCCTGCAGCGAGCGCACCTCGACGGTGCCGCCGCGCTTCGCCTCGATGCCCTGCACCGCCGCAGCGAGGCCCGGCACCGTGGTGACCAGCGGCACGTCGGCCAGCACGGCCGCGGTGCGGATCAGGTAGCCGTCCTCACGGGTGGTCGCGCCGCCCGAGGTGCCCTCCGGGGTGTTGAAGATCAGGTCGATCTCGCCCGAGGTGATCATGTCGACGATGCTCTTGTCAGTGGCCTCGTCGGCGCGGTCGGACAGCTTGGCGATCTCGGTCACCTGGACGCCGTTGCGGCGCAGCACCGACGCGGTGCCCCGGGTGGCCAGGATGTGGAAGCCCAGGTCGGCCAGCCGCTTGATCGGCCAGAGGGTGTGACGCTTGTCGCGGTCGGCGATCGAGGCGAAGATCGTCCCGGCATCCGGCAGCGCACCGCCGGCCGCGGCCTCGGCCTTGGCGTAGGCGGTGCCGAAGTTGTCGGAGAGGCCCATCACCTCGCCGGTGGAGCGCATCTCGGGGCCGAGCAGCGTGTCGACGAAGGCGCCGCTGGAGGTGCGGAACCGGTTGAACGGCATCACGGCCTCCTTCACCGCCACCGGAGCGCCGGGACGCGGCGTGGTGCCGTCGCCCTCGGCCCGCAGCATGCCGCTCGCGCGGAGCTCGGCGATCGACTGGCCCAGCATCACCAGCGCCGCGGCCTTCGCCAGCGGCACGTTGGTGGCCTTCGAGACGAAGGGCACAGTGCGGGAGGCGCGCGGGTTGGCCTCGAGCACGTACAGCGTGTCGGTGTGCAGCGCGTACTGGATGTTCAGCAGACCGCGCACGCCCACGCCCGCCGCGATGGCCAGCGTCGAGGTGCGGATCCGCTCGATGATCGCGTCGCCCAGGGTGATCGGGGGCAACGAGCAGCTCGAGTCGCCGGAGTGGATGCCGGCCTCCTCGATGTGCTCCATGACGCCGCCGATGTAGAGCTCCTCGCCGTCGTACAGGGCGTCGACGTCGATCTCCACCGCATCGTCGAGGAAGCGGTCCACCAGCACCGGCTGGTTGGGGGTCACCTCCGCGGCCTGGGCGATGTAGGTCTCCAGCGACGCGTCGTTGTAGACGATCTTCATGCCGCGTCCGCCCAGCACGTAGCTGGGGCGCACCAGCACCGGATAGCCGATCTCGGCGGCGATCTGCTTGGCCTCCTCGGTGGAGGCCGCCATGCCGTACTTCGGCGCGGGCAGGCCGGCCTTCGAGAGCACGTGGCCGAAGGCGCCGCGCTCCTCGGCAAGGTTGATCGCCTCGGGGCTGGTGCCGACGATCGGCACACCCGCGTCCTTCAGCACCTGGGCGAGCTTGAGCGGGGTCTGGCCGCCGAGCTGGCAGATGACGCCGGCGACGGGGCCGGCCTGCTTCTCGGCGTGGTAGATCTCCAGCACGTCCTCGGCCGTCAGCGGCTCGAAGTAGAGCCGGTCGGCGGTGTCGTAGTCGGTGGAGACGGTCTCCGGGTTGCAGTTGACCATGACGGTCTCGTAGCCGGCCTCGCGCAGCGCCATCACGGCGTGCACGCAGGAGTAGTCGAACTCGATGCCCTGGCCGATCCGGTTGGGGCCCGAGCCGAGGATCAGCACCGCCGGCTTGGTGCGCGGCGGCACCTCGGATTCCTCATCGTAGGAGGAGTACAGGTACGGGGTGAGGGCGGCGAACTCGGCGGCGCAGGTGTCGACGGCCTTGAACACCGGGCGGATGCCCAGCGCCCAGCGAACGCCGCGCACCACGTCGGTGCTGAGGTTGCGCAGCCGCGCGATCTGGCCGTCGGACAACCCGTGACGCTTGCCCTTGCGCAGCAGCTCCGGGGTGAGTTCGGGGGCCTGCTCGATCTCGCGGGCGAGGTCGAGGATCAGGTCGAGCTGGTCGAGGAACCAGGGGTCGATGGCGGTGGCGTCGAACACCTGATCGACGGTGGCGCCGGCACGCAGCGCCTTCATCACCAGCTGCAGGCGGCCGTCGAAGGGGCGCTTGATGGTCTCCAGCAGCTCCTCGACGGAGGTGTCGATGGCGCCGGAGAAGTCGAACGGGGCTGATCCGTCCTCCAGCGAGCGCAGCGCCTTGCCGAGGGCCTCGGTGAAGTTGCGACCGATGCCCATCGTCTCGCCCACCGACTTCATGTGGGTGGTCAGGTACGGGTCGGCCGCAGGGAACTTCTCGAAGGCGAACCGGGGCACCTTGACGATCACGTAGTCGAGCGTCGGCTCGAAGCTGGCCGGGGTCTCGCCGGTGATGTCGTTGGGGATCTCGTCGAGGGTGTAGCCGACGGCCACCTTGGCGGCGATCTTGGCGATCGGGAAGCCCGTCGCCTTCGATGCCAGCGCCGAGGAGCGCGACACGCGCGGGTTCATCTCGATGACGATCATCCGGCCGTCCACCGGGTTGACCGCGAACTGGATGTTGCAGCCGCCGGTATCCACCCCGACGGCGCGGATCACGCCGATGCCCACGTCGCGCATGCGCTGGAACTCGCGGTCAGTCAGCGTCATGGCGGGCGCCACGGTGATCGAGTCGCCGGTGTGCACACCCATGGGGTCGAAGTTCTCGATCGAGCAGATGATCACGACGTTGTCGGCCTTGTCGCGCATCACCTCCAGCTCGTATTCCTTCCAGCCGAGGATCGATTCTTCGATCAGCACCTCGGTGGTGGGCGACGCGGCCAAGCCTGCGCCGGCGATGCTGCGCAGCTCGGCCTCGTTGTGGGCGAAGCCGGAGCCGACGCCGCCCATGGTGAACGACGGGCGCACCACCACGGGGTAGCCCAGCTCATTCGCTGCGGCCAGCACCTCGTCCATGGCATGGCAGATCCGCGACTTCGCCACCTCCGGCGCCCCGCCGGGGATGTCGGTCATGGCGAGGCAGATCTCCTTGAACTGCTCCCGGTCCTCACCGCGCTGGATGGCGTCGATGGAGGCGCCGATCAACTCGACACCGTACTTCTCCAGCACGCCGTTCTCGTGCAGCGCGACCGCGGTGTTGAGGGCGGTCTGGCCGCCCAGCGTCGCGAGCACCGCGTCGGGGCGCTCCTTGGCGATGACGCGCTCGACGAACTCCGGGGTGATCGGCTCGACGTAGGTGGCGTCGGCGAAGTCGGGGTCGGTCATGATGGTGGCCGGGTTGGAGTTGACCAACACCACCCTGAAGCCCTCCTCCTTGAGCACCCGGCAGGCCTGAGTGCCCGAGTAATCGAACTCGCAGGCCTGACCGATGACGATCGGGCCCGAGCCGATCACCAGGATCGAGGAGATGTCAGTGCGACGGGGCATCAGGCGTCCTTTCCGGTGGAAGCAGCGTCAGCAGCAGAGCCGGCCGACATCACGTCGACGAAGCGGTCGAAGAGGTAGTTGGCGTCGTGGGGGCCGGCGGCGGCCTCGGGGTGGTACTGCACGGAGAAGCCGACCAGCTTCCCGTCGCGGCGCAGTTCCAGGCCCTCCACCACGTCGTCGTTGAGGCAGACGTGCGAGACGGTCACCTCACCGTAAGGAGTCTCAGTGGCGCGATCCAGCGGCGCGTCGACGGCGAAGCCGTGGTTGTGCGCGGTCACCTCCACCTTGCCGGTGGTGCGGTCGATCACCGGCTGGTTGATGCCGCGGTGGCCGAACTTGAGCTTGTAGGTGCCGAGGCCCAGCGCGCGGCCAAAGAGCTGGTTGCCGAAGCAGATGCCGAAGTACGGGATGCCCGCGTCCAGCACCTGGCGCAGCAGCTCGACGGGGCCGACGGAGGCTGCGGGGTCACCGGGACCGTTGGAGAAGAACACGCCGTCCGGGTTCAGCTCCTGGACCTGCTCGAACGTGGTGTGCGCGGGCAGCACGTGTACCTCGATGCCGCGTGAGGCCAGCTGGGCAGGGGTCATCGACTTGATGCCCAGGTCGAGGGCCGCGACGGTGAGCTTCTTGGTTCCCATCGGCTCGACGGTATAAGGAAGGGCCGTGGTGACCTCGCCCACCAGATCGGCGCCCGCCATGCCGGGCTGCTCCAACACCTTGGCCAGCAGTGCCTCCGGATCGTCGGTGAGCGTCGAGATACCCACGCGCATGCTGCCGATGTCGCGGATGTGCCGGGTGAGCGCGCGGGTGTCGATGTCGGCGATCCCCACGATGCCCTGCGCGGTCAGCTCGTCCTCCAGGCTGCGCGCGGAGCGCCAGTTGGAGGGGCGCGGGGCGGGGTCGCGCACGATGTAGCCGGCCACCCAGATGCGCGAGGACTCGCCGTCCTCGTCATTCCAACCGGTGTTGCCGATGTGCGGCGCGGTGGCCAGGACCACCTGGCCGCGATAGCTGGGGTCGGTCAGCGTCTCCTGATAGCCCGACATGCCGGTGGAGAACACCAGCTCGCCGAAGGTCTCCCCCTCGGCACCGAACGAACGACCACGAAATACGCGTCCGTCCTCAACAACCAAAATCGCGGAACTCATGCGTACGTCGCGCCTCTCGTCTAGTTCGTGTTCGGCTTCGTGGCCATGGCCTTCGCCAGCACGCCATTGAGGAATGCGGGCGAATCATCGGTGGAGTACTCGCCGGCCAGCAGCACGGCTTGGGAAATGATGGCTGGATCGGGGGTGTCCGTGTAGTCCATCTCAAACACGGCGATCCGGGCAAGGTTGCGGTCGATGTTGTTCATCCGCTCCAGCGTCCAGCTGCGGTCGAGCGACTCGGAAATGCGTCGGTCGATGTCGGAGCCGTGCTCGAGGATGCCCTGCAGGATCGTCTTGGTGAGGGGACGGGGCTCGTTCTCGGCCAGCGAGTGCTGCTCCGAGATCGTCTCACTCAGCGAGGCACCGCGAAGTTCGGCCTGGTACAGGATGTCCAGGGCCGCCTTGCGGGCCTTCGTCTGAGTGGTGGTGTAGCGGCGCTTCTCCGTCATCAGGAGGAGACGCGCCCCAGGTAAGAACCGTCGCGGGTGTCGACCTTGACACGCTCGCCGTTGGTAATGAACAAGGGAACCTGGATGACCTTGCCGGTCTCCAGCGTCGCGGGCTTGGTGCCGCCGGTGGAGCGGTCGCCCTGCAGGCCCGGCTCGGTGTAGGTGATCTCCAGCTCGACGGAGGCCGGCAGATCGATGAACAGCGGGTTGCCCTCGTGGGTGGCGACGATCGCGTTCTGGTTCTCCAGCATGTAGTCCTTGGCGTCACCGATGACCTCCGGGGAGATCATGATCTGGTCGTAGGTCTCGTTGTCCATGAAGACGTAGGACTCGCCGTCCATGTAGAGGTACTGCATCTCGCGACGATCGACGGTGGCAGTGTCGACCTTGGTGTCGGAGTTGAAGGTCTTGTCGATGATCTTGCCGGAAAGCACGTTCTTCAGCTTCGAGCGCACGACGGTGTTGCCCTTGCCCGGCTTGTGGTGCTGGAACCACAGCACCTGCCACAGCTGACCGTCCAGGTCCAGCACCATGCCGTTCTTGAGATCGTTGGTTGACGCCATCGTTTTCTCTCCTGAGTCGAGGTTCGCGGGCACTGTCCGGCCAACCGGGGAGTCTACCGAACCTCGGGCCTCACGCATAACCCAGCGGAATGGCCGCTCCCAGACACCCCTCCGTGCACAAGCCCCCGGCTGCGGGACTGCCAAAGGCCCGCGTAACACGAGTACACTTAGCTCATGACGAACCTCACCTTGACCATCGACGATGAGACGCTGCGACGCGCCAGGCTCCGAGCGGTCGAGCGGGGCACCTCGGTCAACGCCGTCGTGCGTCGCTTCCTCGGCGACTACGCCGATGGGAGCGTCGCACAGCTGGACGCCCGGAAGCGCTTAGTCGAGCTGGCTCAGGCCTCTGAGTCCTCTAGTGAGGGACAATCGTGGGGCCGGGACGAGCTCTATGACTGAGCGCGTCTTCCTGGACACCAACATCGTCGTCTACGCCTTTGACCACGCGAAGGCATCGGTCGAGAAGAGACAGAAGGCGCAAGAGATCCTGCTGAATCCAGACCTTGAGCTGTGTCTCAGCGCCCAGGTGCTGAGCGAGTTCTACGTCACCGTGACCCGAAAACTGCCCAAACCGCTGGACCCGATCGATGCCTCCCGCGCCATCACACAGCTCGGTGAACTGGTGACGGTTCCCACGGACGCCGGTCTGGTGGCGGCCGGGATCGAGACCTCGATCACTCACCAGTTGTCCTACTGGGATGCCCTGATCGTCGAAGCGTCGGTCCGGGCTGGTTGCAGCCGGCTTCTCACCGAGGATCTCAATGCAGGTGCCACGATCCGTGGAGTGAAAATCGACAATCCCTTCGCCGGCACCTGACCCGCCGCAGTTCTACCGTGGAGACATGCACATCCAGATCAAGCGCATCTACGAGGAGCCTGACGCGGACGACGGGTTCCGCGTGCTGGTGGACAGGCTGTGGCCGAGGGGCGTGTCCAAGGAGAAGGCTGCCCTCGACCTCTGGGACAAGGACGTAGCTCCCTCCCCTGACCTCCGCACCTGGTGGAACCACGACCCAGATCGCTTCGACGAGTTCGCCCAGCGCTACCGCGCCGAACTCGAGGCAAGCGACGCCCCAGCGGCTCTGTTGCACCAGGCGGCCGGCCACAACCGTCTCACCCTGCTCTACGCAGCCCACGACCCAGCCGTCAACCACGCCCTGGTCCTCCAGGATTACCTAGCCCACCACGCTCCTTGAGGCGCGAGGCCGCCCGCGGCCGAGCCTCGAAAGGAACGCGACATTGGGCAGAGACTGTCTCCCAGCCGCCGGCCGGGTCGCTTCGAGGCTCGCTGGCGCTCGCACCTCAACGACCGGCCGCACTCAGGACCTCGACGACCGCCTCGCGGGTGACGTCGGCGTGGGCACCACCATCGGCCCCGGTCCTGCGACGACCGAAGTACGCATCGGCGCCGTCGTGCTTCATGGTGCCGATCACCCTCTGGGTCACGCGACCCTCCTGCTTCGCTCGGCCCCACCGGGACAGCGGGGCGGTCGGCCAGCGGCCTGGAAACGCGATGGGACCGAGCCACCGCACTCGGTCTTTCGCACCGTAGAGATCCCAGACGTGACCCATCCGGTCGAGGCCTGGATCGTCGCCGAACACGCCACCGATGGAGATCAAGGAGACGGGAATCCCGAGTCCGGCGAGGAACCACCCCGCACCAAGTCCCATCTGGCCACCACCGGAGTAGCCGACGATGGTCACGGGCACGCCGCTACCGAACCGGTAGCCATGACGCTGCAGGGAACGCCAGATCTCCTGCGCCAGACCGATGCTCTGGGTGGGGCCGTAGCGTCGATCTGCCGATACCAGCACCTGGGAAACGTTGCGCAACTGGATCAGGAACGGCAGGGGGTTGAAGGGCCAGCGCCGACGGATCCGATCCAGCATCCGCCACAACCACATGGTGGCGCGCTGGGTGAGTCCACGGTTGTCGACCGCGTAAGGGAAGACATCGGCCACGACGACCAACCCCGGCACCTCGTCCTCGAGGCCCTGTAGGAAGGCCTGCTCACGGTTGGCGAGTTCGTCTCCTGCCAGCACGCCGATGCCCGAGAGATAGACGGCGAACTGCGTCGCCGACGAGTCGCCGGCGTCGGGAGGAGGGAGCAACTCGAAGGACGAGCGCACCTCCTGCTCCCCCTTGTTCGACCACCAGCGCAGCGACTCCAGCGGCGAGACCAGCACGAAGCCGACAACCACCAGCAGCACCGTCGTCAGGATCCAGCTCATGCGCGCCCACCTCCGACCGACGGGACGGGGTGTGTCACCGGGATGAGCGGCATGCCGGCCAGGATGTCGTCGGCCGTGACCATGGTGGGGGTGCCGGTTGCCAGGGTCCAGAGCCGTGAAGAGATCCAGGCGATCGGCCGGTTCAGCAGGCGAGAGAGCAGCTGGATGGTAAGCCAGCCCGCCAGCACGAAGGCCACCGACGCCCAGAGCCCGGCCCCGTAGGCCAGCCGGATTCCCGTCACCAGCACGAGTACCGACCATCCCTGCAGCACCCTGCCGATCAACATCCCGAAGTGCGGGATGGCGGTGAGGAAGTTGAAGGCGAGAGGCGCGGTGGCCGTGAGTGCGACGACTACCAGCGGCATCAGCGGCAGGAGGTTGCGCGTCGCCAGCGAGCCCACGCCCCAGGTGACCAGCGCCTCCACCACCTGCAACCCCGTGAACGCGAGGATGCTCAGCACCAGACTCACCAAAAGCCTGCCCCCACGGATGCGGTTGAGCAGCAACACCGCGACGTGACCCAGCACCGTCGAGACCGCGGCGATGGCAGCAACGCCCAGCGCAGCCGGCAGCATCGCGGCGGCGGTCGCGTCCACCCCGCTGAACGCACCGGTATTCAGCGCCAGCGCATCTCCGAGCAGCCGCCACACCTCCGTCATGCCAAGCACTCTAGCGATGCTTGGTTACCGCTCCCCCGGGCAGATATAGGGAAAAGGTCAGACCGTGAACCTGGTCAAGGCGAATACTGGGACGCGGAAGGGAGACCGCCATGACCATCACTCAGAGGATCGTGCCGAATATCTGGAGCATCGGGAACGCCGAGGAGATGGGGCGCTTCTACGCCGCCTCGCTACCGGCGACCAGCTACGAGGTGGAGTCCCGCTATCCCGATCAGGGCTTGCTCGACTTCCAAGAGCCGCTGGCTGGGCAACCGCTCACCGTCACCGTATGGGTGGCCGGCACCAAGATGACGCTCATCAATGCTGGCGGCGAGTTCCGCCCCACTCCAGCGATCTCCTTCATGCTCAACTTCGATCCGTCGCGCTTCGACGGACCCGACCCCGAGGCCACCGCGCGAGCGAGCCTGGATGCCACCTGGGACGCGCTCGTCGTCGACGGCGTGGTGCGGATGGATGTCGACGAGTATCCGTTCGCCAAACGCTACGGCTGGGTCGAGGACCGGTACGGCGTGAACTGGCAACTCATGCTCACCGATCCCGCCGGCGATCCCCGCCCCTTCGTCGTCCCCGCCCTAATGTTCGGCGGACCGGCGCAGGACAAGGCGGCAGAGGCCGCCGACTTCTACGTGTCCCTCTTCTCCTCGGTGCCGGGTGGCGCCGCCGTCGGCAACCGCTTCCCGTACGGCACCCCCACCGGCCCGGCCAGCGCGGAGGCGCTTGCCTACGGCGAGTTCAGCATTGCCGACCAATGGTTCATGGCCACCGACTTCGGCGCTGACCACGCCTTCCTCTTCTCCGAAGGCGTCTCACTAGAAGTGCAGTGCGAGGACCAGGCCGAAATCGACCGCCTCTGGGATGCCTTGTCCGCGGTCCCAGAGGCGGAGCAGTGCGGCTGGCTGAAGGACCGCTACGGCGTCAGCTGGCAGATCGTCCCCGAGAACATGGGCGAACTCATGGCTCGCCCGAACGCCTTCGAACGCATGCTGGAGATGAAGAAGCTCATCATCGCCGACTTCTAGACGTCCTCGGCTCTTTGAGGTTCGAGCACCAGCGTCTCGAAAAGAGGCCACCGGCGACCTGGCAACAGTCCCAGCCAAAAACTCGCGTTGGGTCTCTTCGAGGCTCCTCGCAGAGCTCGTCGCACCTCAGAGAGCGTGGGTGGTCACGCTCTTTGAGGTGCGAGGAACGAGCCTGTTACGAAGATGGTCTGTTGGTGTGGGGGTTAGGCGGCTTCTTTGAGGGTGAGGGTGACGTCGTATCCGAGGGTGTTGAGGGCTTTGATCAGTCGTTGGCGTGTGCGGTTGGGGTTTTGCCGGTCGTGGTAGTCGGTGCCGGGGTCTTGGTAGTAGGTGCCGTTGGTGGCCATGTGCCAGATCGTGGTGATCA
>NZ_JARGDO010000022.1 GCF_029211185.1 Tessaracoccus caeni | reverse complement strand
ACAACCACCACCGCCGGCACTCCTCGCTCGGCTACCTACCCCCAGCCGAGTACGCTCGAAAGTGCACCCATCAAATGGAAACCGACGACTCACAGAGCGTCCGGACCGAATGAAGGGGGCGGCTCAGTTGATCGGGTAGTACGGCTCGTGACCCTTGGACCATTCGAAGGAATACTCGCGGGAGATCACCGTCTTGGGCTGTGTTCCGAACTCGAAGTGCTTGTGTTCGATCTGTCGCGTATAAGGTGCTTCGTGACCGGTGAAATTCATCACGGCAACGCCCTGGTGGTTCTCCTCGTCGAGAATCTCGTGTTCGAATCGTAGGCTCCGATACTCCAGCGCGCCGTACTGATAGTCGAAGTAGGAGTCGATCGTTCCGGTGTAGACGACCTCCTTGGCCATCTTGCGGAACCCTTCCTTGTCGGCGTTGTAGTCGGCGCCGTAAATAACCTCGCATCCTTCGAACATCCGTTCGATGATGCGCGTATACCCGCCGATCGGAATGCCCTGATAGGGGTCGCGGTAGTAGTTATTGTCATAGGTGAACCGCACGGGGATCCGTCGCATCACCGAGGCGGGAAGCTCCGTGCACAGCTTTCCCCACTGCTTCTCGGTGTACTCCTTGACGAGCGTCTGGTAGATGTCGCGCCCCACCAGGCTGATCACGTGCTCCTCGAGGTTCCTGGGCTCGGACGACAGGGACTCCTGCTGCTCCTCGATCTTCGCCTTCGCCTGGGCAGGGGTCACCACGCCCCACATCTGGGCGAACGTGTTCATGTTGAACGGCAGGTTGAAGATCTTCCCCCGGTAGTTCGCGATGGGCGAGTTGACGAACCGGTTGAACTCCGTGAACTGCTCCATGTAGCGCCAAATAGACAAGTTCGACGTGCGGAAAATATGGGCGCCGTAGAGGTGCACCTGGATTCCCTCGATCTCCTTGGTGTAGATATTCCCACCGATATGATCGCGGGCCTCGATCACCAGACAGGTCTTGCCGTGCTTCTTTGCCTCGTGCGCGAACACCGCATTGAAGAGCCCGCTGCCGACAAGGAGGTAATCATACTTCACGGGTGTCCTCATGGGTCGTGGTGCTACGAACGGCACGCTCTGGGGGGCATACGACGCAATCGGCGCATGTGCGGCCGATAATAGCCGTCAAGCCTTGCGCCCGCAAAAGGCGGTCACACCAGGTCCATCTCTCCGCTGCACCGGTTATCTTTCCCGAACCCTAGACTTTTGGGGGTGGCCATTCGTCTAGACAGCAGCCAGGGGCCGCTGCCGAGGCAGGGTCTCAGGGGCGGGGACTGTAGGCTGAGGTCGCGAAAGCCAAGCTAAGAGGTGCCACCTATCCGTGGGATCTCTACGTCTAGGAGAACCATGAAGAAAAGCCTGCTGTTCGCCCTCTCGCTCGTCCTGGCGATCTTGCTGCAGACTGCCACCCCCGCAAACACTCTCCCGGAGGCTGCCGCCGCCGGTCCCAGCAAGGCCGCCCTGAAGTCGAAGGTGAAGGTCGACGAGAAGGCGATCCTGAAGCTGCTTCCTGTCAGCTACCACGGAACCTACGTCGCCGTCGCCAAGTTCAGCACGGGGCAGAACAACCGGAAGGTGAGCCTCCAACGCAAGAAGGACGGCAAGTGGATCCATGTCGCCTCGTCGACGATGAACGCGAAGGGTCACGTCACCTTCAACCTCAAGAAGATCTCGACCGTCGACTACCGCGCGGTCGCCGACACCTACCGGGGCTGGAAGAAGACCTACACGCCGGTCACCACCCCCACCGTCAAGGGAAACAAGCAATGGAAGCGGCTCTTCCGCGACAGCTTCTCCGGGAAGAAGCTGAATAAGCGCTGGCAGCCCAGGCAGGTCGGCCTCTTCTTCGGCAGCCGGCTCTGTTCAGCGGTCGACAAGAAGCAGACCCGGCTCGAGGACGGCAAGCTCGTCCAGAAGATCCGCAAGCTGAACCCCAACAAGGCCGCGGACAAGAAGGTCATCAACAAGACCGTCAAGGCCGCCAAGAAGGAACAGAAGGCGCGCAAGGCAGCGGCTATCAAGGCCGCGAAGAAGCTCAAGGGCAGCAAGCGCACCGAGGCTCTCAAGCAGGCCAACGCCATGCCGGTCAACGGGTGCCCCGACGGCGTGTTCTACAACGCCCGCGTCGACACCCTCGGCACCTTCGACATGGGCCAGGGCATGGTCGCCGCGCGGGTGAAGTTCCCCAAGGACCAGGGCATGCACGGCTCGGTCTGGCTGCAGACCACCCGCAACAACTCGGTGCAGCGGCCGGCCGGCACGGAGATCGACATGATCGAGTCCTTCGGCTACGGCAAGGGCGTCTCGAACATCATCCACTACGACGACAAGAAGAACGGGAAGCTGACGCAGTACGGCTTCTACGTGATCCGGGAGCAGACGAAGAACCCGAAGTGGTGGGACAAGTACCACGTCTACTCGGTGGAATGGACCAAGTCCGAGTTCATCTTCCGCATCGACGGCATCGAGACCGAACGCTTCAAGAAGAAGTCCGTGAAGGGCGATAGGCACTTCCTCGCGATCAGCATGCTGGCCTCCGACTGGGAGACCAAGTACATGAAGAAGCCCTCCGGAAAGCTGCCCGGACTCAAAAAGGCAAACCTGCCCAACGCCAAGATGTACGTCGACTGGGTCGAGGCCTGGGAGCGGGCCTGACCTCGGGTCAGGTCATGAAGATACGGACGAGGACGACGATGAAGAGACATGTTTTCCTGACCACGACGGCGCTCTCGATGGCCGTCGGGCTCTCGGCGGTCGGTTGCGCGCCTTCCCCGCAACCGCCGACCACTCCCACACCGTCGGTCACGGCCTCGCCGACACCGACTCCGACGCCGTCACCTACGCCCACGCCTTCCCCCTCTCCTTCCGAGACGGCGATTCCGTCGAAGGTGGCGGCCGACAAGAAGGCGACGCTGGAGATCCTGCCGATCGAGTACGACACCGGAACGCTCGTGTTGGCAGCGTTCAGCACCGGTCATGAGGGTCGGACGGTCAGCCTCCAGTACAAGGATGGAGACGAGTGGAAGGAGGCCGCGTCCGGCGAGATGGACGCGGCGGGAACGGTCTCCTTCACTCTGGACTCGGTCGAGGAGAACACGTCGTACCGCGCCGTCGCCGACACCTACCAGGTGTCGGCCTCGGAGACGGTCGAGCCGATCCGCACCCCCGTGGTGGAGGCCGGTGGCCAGTGGAACCAGCTCCTCCGGGACGACTTCTCGGAGGACGAGCTGGACGACCGGTGGAACTACACCGCGTACGGCCAGTACTGGGGAAGCCGACTGTGCTCCTCGGTCGACCCCGGCCAGACCATCGTCGAGGACGGCAACCTCGTCCAATGGATCCACCAGCTGGACAGCAAGGATCCCGACGAGAAGAACATCATCAGGGACGTCACGAACAACGCCGAAAAGGAGCGCAAGGCTCGAAGGAGCGCCGCCATCGAGGCGGCGTCCAACGCGAAGGAGCTCAAGAAGGCCAAGGCCATGGACACCGAGGGCTGCCCCGACGGTGTGTTCTACAACGCTCGCGTCGAGACCAAGGACGCGTTCACGATGAGCCAGGGCATGATCGCCGCGCGGGTGAAGTTCCCCAAGGACCAGGGCATGCACGGCTCCGTGTGGCTGCAGACGACGCGCAATCCCAGCGTCGATCGTCCGCTCGGCACCGAGATCGACATGATCGAGTCGTTCGGCTACGGCAAGGGCGTCTCGAACATCATCCACTATGACGACGACGGCAACGGCAAGCTGCAGCAGCACGGCTTCTACGTCATCAAGGAGCAGACGGCGAATCCCGACTGGTGGGACGAATATCACGTCTACTCGGTGGAGTGGGGCGAGTCCGGGTTCATCTTCCGCATCGACGGCGTCGAGACCGAGCGCTTCGACAAGAAGCCCGTGAAGGGCGACGAGCACTACCTCGCGATCAGCATGCTGGCCTCCGATTGGGAGACCAAGTACATCAAGAAGCCCTCCGGAAAGCTGCCCGGACTCCAGGAAGCGGACCTGCCCAACGCCAAGATGTACGTCGACTGGATCGAAGCCTGGGAACGCGCGTGATCCCGCCTCGGTCACCGCTCATGTCCACGACCACCCGCCGACACTTCGGTCCGGCCTCTTAGAGGTTCCGCGGATAGGTGGTGCCGTAGCGAGGACGTACTGGGCGGATGACATGGCAAGGCGAAGAACGAAACCTGCATTGGGTATGCCGGTAAGTTCGACAACGAAGCCAGGTCGCCGCCCAGTGCGCCGCAGTAGGTGCCACCTATCCGCGGGATCTCTTAGGGGGAGAGAAATGAAATTACGCCGTCTACTATCCGCCTTCGCCCTCGCGGTGACGCTCGCTTTGTCGCTCGTCGTCACCCCGATCGTCGCACCGTCGGCGCAGGCCGCCCCGAAGCCGTCGAAGGATGCGCTGACGTCATCGGTGAAACTCGACAAGAAGGCGAGTCTCAACATCCTGCCGGCCGACTACGGCAAGAAGATCGTGGTCGCCACCTTCACCTCCGGCTACAAGGACCGAGTGGTGAGCCTGCAGTACAAGGACGGCAAGAAGTGGAAGCAGGCCGCGTCCGCGAAGATGGACGCGAAGGGCAACGTCACCTTCGGCGTCACCTCGATCAAGAAGGACAAGAGCTACCGCGCCGTCGCCGATATCCACAAGGTCAAGACGACGAAGAACAAGAAGACCACCACCAAGACCATCAAGCCGGTCACCACGCCCACCATCAAGGCGGGCAGCCAGTGGAAGCGTGTGGTCCGAGATGACTTCTCCGGCACCAAGCTGAACGAGCGCTGGAACTACTACTCCGTGGGTCAGTTCTGGAACAGCCGCCTGTGCTCGGCCGTGGCCACCAAGCAGACCGCGGTGAAGGACGGCAAGCTCGTCCAGTCGATCCGTCAGCTGGACAAGAAGAACGCCGACGAGAAGAAGATCATCAAGGACGTCACGAAGAACGCCAAGGCGCAGCAGCAGGCCCGTAAGGATGACGCCATCGCCAAGGCCAAGAAGCTCAAGGGCTCGGCCAAGACCAAGGCGCTCAAGGAAGCCAACGCCATGAAGGTGGACGGCTGTCCCGACGGCGTGTTCTACAACGCTCGCGTCGACACCAAGGACTCCTTCCTGATGTCGGAGGGCATGGTCGCTGCCCGGGTGAAGTTCCCCAAGGATCAAGGCATGCACGGCTCGGTCTGGCTGCAGACGATTCGCGACAACCAGGTCGATAGGCCGGCCGGCACGGAGATCGACATGATCGAGTCCTTCGGCTACGGCAAGGGCGTCTCGAACATCATCCATCTCGACGAGAAGGGTGACGGAAAGCTGACCCAGTTCGGTCACTACGTCCTCAAGGACAAGACCAAGGATCCGAAGTGGTGGGACAAGTACCACGTCTATTCAGTGGAATGGACCCGCTCCGAGTTCATTTTCCGCATCGACGGCGTCGAGACCCAGCGCTTCAAGAAGAAGGCGGTGAAGGGAGACAAGTACTTCCTCGCGATCAGCCTGCTGTCCTCCGATTGGGAGACCAAGTACATGACGAAGCCCTCCGGAAAGCTGCCCGGCATCAAAAAGGCAAACCTGCCCAAGGCCAAGATGTACGTCGACTGGATCGAAGGGTGGGAACGCGCCTGAGCAGGCCCTGCCTCTGATAGTTGATCTCCGGGACGACACCGTCGTCCCGGAGATCACTTCTTTTTCAGCAGTTTTTTCAGCCGCCGCTTCACACGACGCGCAAACGTCACCTTCTGCGGCGCGGCGGGCGCTTTCGGAGCAGCCGGCGCCTTCGGAGCGGGAATGTCCTTGAGCTGGCGCTCGAGGCGCTTCTTGGCCTTGTCGTCGGTCCACGAGCGTCTCAGGGCCCAGAAGAGCGCGGCCGCATCGGCGTCGGGATCAACCTCCGCGAGCCGACCGACGGTCTCCGTGGTGAGGCGGGCCGTGGCCCGCCGCGCGGATGAGAACACCATCTGGACGATGGCCCCCACCGCGAGGGCGACCTCCGTGTCGCCGAAATCATGCCCACGGAGGAGGCGCACCATCTCGACCCAGGTGAGGAAGTAGCCCCGGGCCGCCGACTCGCGGCTGCCGGCCGTGACGATCGAGTTCGGGCGCAGCCGGCGTGCGTAGAGGGTCGTCTGCGAGTGACCGGCCCGCTGCGCGAAGAGCAGGAGCGCGAAGGTGAACAGGTTGTCCTCCTGGAGGATCCCGGTGGGGAACCTCACGCCGCGCTCGGCGACGTAGCGTCGGCGGGCCATGCACAGGCAGGCGCTCTCCCGGTACTCCTTCGCGCCGTGCATCGCCGCCATGAGCTGAGGACCGGTCCATTCGCCGTCGTAGGGGCGGCGCTGGTAGTAGGTCTCGTACTTGGTCCAGGTCCGGTCCTCGACCCCTGACTCCCGGACGCACATCGCGTCGAAGGTCAGCACGTCCAACTCCGAGGCATCCGCCGTCCGGACCAGATCGGCGAGCCCGTCCAGCTGCCAGTAGTCGTCGCTGTCGAGGAAGCATACGTACCGGCCGGTGGCAGCAGCGAGGCCGACGTTGCGGGCATGCCCTGGCCCCGCGTTGTCCTGGTGGACCACACGAATCCGGGGATCGTCGGCGGCGAGACGGTCGAGGATCTCGCCGCTGCCGTCCACCGAACCGTCGTCGATGCAGATGATCTCGATCTCACAGCCAGTCTGACGCTGGACGCTCTCGATCGCCTGGGACACGAACATCGCCGTGTTGTAGACGGGGAGGATCACCGAGACGTCGGGACCATTCGCGTCCTCCGCTTGGCGCCCCGCTCCCTCGTCCGCGGACGATGCCGCCGTCGCACCGATCGGATCGACCCTCACGATGGTGTTCCTCGCCGCCTCCCTCGCGTCGAAGCCGGCCTTCTCCGCCCGGGTCTCCGCAGCGAGCGCCCGCTGGAACAAGTACTCCTCGGGCTTCTCGGCCAACACGCGTCGGCGCCACTCGCGATGCTTGACGTCCACGAAGTAGTCGTCGGGGCGGTCCAGGATGCCGAACCGTTCGAACACGCCGTCCCGCAAGGCGTCGTACATCTCGAGAAACGACTGGGCCGTCGTCTGACGCTTGAGGTTGCCGACGCACATGTTCAGCGCCAGCTGTCCGTACGCGTGCTCGAGCTTCGGCCAGACGCCGCCCTCCGTCAGAGTCGCGCGCATCTCCTCCAGCGCCGCGGTGAACTCGAGTGGGTTCTCGTGCACCGTCGCCTGCAGGCTCGTGCTGTTCGCGACGCGATAGTTGACGAGATGACGGTCGAGGTAGGAGATGCGCCTGGCGAAAGCCAGGGCCATGTAGGTGAAATATGCGTCGTTGGCGCGCTTCAGCTCTTGGAACTGCAACCCGTGCGTCCGGACGAATTCGGCCCGGAAGAGCTTGTTCCATGCCGCCGGGTTGAACGCGGTGAAGAGGTGGGCACCGGCCTGGCGGGCGGAGAAGGGTTGTTTCCGCGGAAGCTGATCCAGTTGCAGCATCCACTCAGGTTGCCGGACTTCCCTCGTCACATCGTTATAGGCGAAGAACTTGCACGCCACGACATCCGCCTTGTCGGCGGCCGCCTTCGTGTGGAGCTCCTCCAGCAGAGAGGGAAGGAAGAAGTCGTCTGAGTCGAGGAAGGAGAGGTAGTCCCCCGTCGCCTCCGTCATTCCTCGGTTGCGCGCAGCGCCGGCGGTGCCCCTCGCGGGGCCTGCGACGATCCGCGCTCGGGGCTCACTCGCGACGAAGTCCGCGAGGATGGCCGGGGTCGAATCAGTAGACCCGTCATCGACCAGAATCAGCTCGAAGTCGGTGAGAGTCTGGTTCTGGATGCTGGTTAGGCACTCCCGTATGTGGCGCTCCGCGTTGTACACGGGCACGATCACCGAGACCAATGGCACGACGGTTCTCTTCCTTTCCTGAGAGCTGCCCCCGCGGTCATCCTAGAGGAGGGCGCCCGCTACGCAGTATCTTGGCCGTAGAGATCGAAGCCACTCGGAGGGTGCCTTGAGACGCGTCATCACGTATGGGACGTTCGACCTGTTCCATGAGGGACACCGACGACTCCTCGAACGCGCTCGGGCGCTGGGCGACCATCTGATCGTCGGGGTCACGAGCGAGAGCTACGACGCCACCCGTGGCAAGCTCAACGTCCGCCAGTCCTTGGTGGAGCGCATCCGCAACGTCACGGATTCCGGGCTCGCCGACGAGGTGATCGTCGAGGAGTACGAAGGCCAGAAGATCCAGGACATCCAGCGCTACGGCGTCGACGCCTTCGTCATCGGGTCCGACTGGGAGGGCAAGTTCGACTACCTGAGCGACTACTGCGAGGTGATCTATCTCGAACGCACCACGGGCGTGTCGAGCACCCAGTTGCGGCAGGGCGGTCGGGTGCTGCGACTGGGTGTCGTGGGGACAGGCCGGATCGCGCGCCGTTTCGTCCGGGAGTCCCGCTACGTGGCCGGCGTCGAGATCAGCAGCGTCTGGAGCAGGACCAGTCAGAGCACCAGCGCTTTCGCGCAGGCCTTCGGGCTCGAGCACGCAGAAGCGAGCCTCGAGGATCTGCTCGCCCATGTCGACGCGGTCTACCTGGCCAGCCCTCATGACACCCACGTGCCCTATGCGAGACAGGCGCTCGAAGCGGGGGTGCATGTCCTGTGCGAGAAGCCGATGGCACTTCGGCCCGAGCAGGTCGATGAACTGCACGACCTGGCGGAGCGGAACAACCTTGTTCTTCTCGAGGCCCTGAAGACGGCGTTCGCGCCCGGCTTCCAGCGTATGGTCGCGATCGCTCGAGGCGGCACCATCGGAAGCATCCGTTCGGTGGACGCCACCTTCACCAAGCTGATTCCCTCGGGCCGGGAGCGCGAGGCTCCCGATGGCGGTTCCATCACCGAGCTCGCCTCCTACCCTCTGCTGGCGATCATCAAACTGCTCGGCCTGGACCCTTCAGAGGTGTCCTGCCGCACCTACCACCCCGAGTCCAGCGCGGTGGATCTCTTCGCCCGAATCGATCTGAGCTACCCTCACGCCGTCGCCACCGCGAAGGTCGGGATCGGCGTCAAGGCGGAGGGCAACCTGGTGGTGGCGGGAACCCGCGGCTATCTCTACGTGCCGTCGCCTTGGTGGCTCACGGAGTACTTCGAGACCCGCTTCGAAGATCCTCGCGACAACCGCAAGTACTACTACAAGTACAACGGGGACGGGCTGCGCTATGGCTTGGCCGAGTTTGTCAGCATGATCGGGGAGGGCTCGTCCGAGTCGTTCAAGCTGAGAAGGCAAGAGTCGACGGCGATCGCGCGGCTGATCGCAGACGCGAGGACTCACGCCCGCCGCTTCAGCTGAGCGACTCCGCGGATAGGCCCCCCTCAGGTTCTCCTCGCTCCCGGTATCCTAGGCCCGGTCAACAAGAGGTGCCTTCGCGAGGCCCATGGAGAGGAAGCTCATGCCCACTCAGTTCGTCGTCACGTCCATCGCGTGGGAGCGGGTCAACCTCACCGTCGATCTCCTCGCAACGTGGACCCCCTCCGGCAGCGACGACCCTGCGGAGCGTCAGCCGATCGCCCCTCGTCCCGGCCGCCTCACGCTGGCCGGTGTTCCCCAGCAGCCACTCGCATCCGCTCCTGCGGGCGGCGGCGCTGAGTCCGAGGACGGTGACGCGGAAGAGGAGTCTGCCGAAGGGGTCGATGTCGCCGCGGCGGGCGCCCCCGGCCAGGACGACCCGGGAGAGCCGGACACGGACACCCTGCCCAGCCTCGGCGCCTTGTTCATCCGCGACGTCAGCGCCGGGCACGACGTCGAATGGACCTACGAGGGCGACGGGCGCTACCGCGTCTACGTCAACATCTCCACGTTCGCCAAGCGCAAGTTCCTCCCCAACGGCACCTGGAAGTTCTACGCCTGGCTCGACGACGGCACCGAAGCCGGCGTCGTTGTGGGCGCGCAATGGGACCTCGACGATCTGGAGGCGCTGGAAGACCACTCTCGCGTCTTCCTCTACAACGGCAACAAGAGCGTCTATACCGTCTCGTTCGGTCTCACCGAGAGCGACACCAATCCGCTGCTCGCCCTGCGCGCCTACAGCTTCTCGCGCGGCGGGAAGAAGAAGCCCGCCATGTTGCAGCATCCGATCAAGCGTGGCCGCCAAGCCATCAAGGCCCTGACCTCCATCGGTCGCAAGCAGAAGCTCGCCCGGGAGATCTACGAGCGCAGCGTGCAGGCAGACCGCGCGGCACGGGCGCTTCGCGCACGGACCGGGGGGACGCACAAGCCCCGCATCCTCTTCGCCTCCGAGATGCGCGCCCAGATCGAGGGCAACCTACTGGCCGTCCGCGATCGCATGATCGAGCGCGGCCTCGACAAGCAGTTCGACATGCAGTTCTCCTTCCGCACCGCAGGCACCGCCACCACCATGGGCTTCGTGCGGCTCCTGCAGGAGATGGGGCGCGCCGACATCATCCTGCTCGACGACTACTTCCCCCCGCTCGGATGGCTCAGCCTCAATCCGGACACCAAGATCATCCAGCTCTGGCACGCCGGCAGCGGCTTCAAGAGCGTCGGCTACAGCCGATTCGGCAAGTTCGGCTCCCCCGGCCTGGCCAACGCCCACCGCAAGTACACCTACACGATCACGGGATCCCACCACCTCAAGCACGTGTACTCCGAGGCCTTCGGCATCGAGGAAGAGGCGGTCATCCCGACGGGGCTTCCCCGCATCGACACGTTCCTCGATCCGACGGCGCAGGAGGCCTCCCTCCGCGACGCCTACGCGGCCTTCCCCGAGTTCAAGGGCAAGCGGGTGATCATGTTCGCGCCCACCTTCCGCGGTCGCGGGGCGAGGCAGGCCACCTACCCCTACGAGAAGATCGACTTCGAGGCGCTCTACGAGCTGTGCGGCGAGGACACGGTGGTCGCCTTCCGGATGCACCACTTCATCCCCGGCAACGTGCCGATCCCGGAGCACATGCGCGACCGGTTCATCGACGTGGCCCACTACCGCAACGGCAACGACCTGCTGCTGCTCACCGATCTGCTGATCACCGACTACTCGTCGATCATCTACGAGTACTCGCTGCTCAACCGCCCCATGCTGTTCTTCGCCTACGACGAGCAGGTCTACTCGTCGGTGCGCGGCTTCCACCGCCCGTACCAGGAGACCGCCCCGGGCAAGGTGTGCCACACGTTCGACGAGCTGCTCACCGCCATCCACGACGAGGACTTCGAGACCTGGCGCACCGACCAGTTCCGTCAGGAGAACTTCGACAACGTCGACACGCACTCCTCCGACCGGGTGATCGATTGGCTGATCCTTGGCGAGCCGCCTGCTGAGGCGGTGGCACCGGAGCGCCATGGCCAGAGCGCGGTGGCCGAGTCCCCCAGCACCAACTCAGACGGAGCACAGGAGGAGAACCGATGAGCACCAACATCGCGGCCATTTTCGCCGGCGGGATCGGCTCCCGCATGAACAGCCGCGCTCTGCCCAAACAGTTCCTCGAGATCCACGGCAAGCCGATCCTGATCCACACGCTGGAGAAGTTCGAGAACCACCCCGAGATCGACGGCATCGCGCTGGCCACCCATCCCGACTGGCGGTCGCTGACCGAGAAGCTGCTGCGACGCCACGAGATCACGAAGGTGCGCTGGGTCGTCAATGGAGGTGAGACCGGGCAGGAGTCCCGGCACAAGGCGCTGCGGGCGATCGCCGCCGATGTCGAGGATCCGTCGGACACGATCGTCCTACTGCACGACGGTGTCCGCCCGCTCATCAACGACGAGCTGATCTCGGCCAACATCGAGATGGCGCGCGTCAAGGGCAACGCGATCACCTGCACCAAGTTCAACGAGACGGTCGCCGTCAGCCCCGACGACATGATCACCCAGGTGATCCCACGCGACCACATCTACGCCGCCCAGGCGCCCCAGACCTTCCACCTCGACGAGATCCTCGCGCTGTACGACCTAGCGGTCGCCGAGGGCGAGCACGACTCGATCGACTCCTGCACTCTGATGGAGACGCACGGCCGTCAGCTGTTCCGCGTCGAGGGCCCTCGATCGAACATCAAGATCACCACCGCGGAGGACTTCTACGTATGCCGCACCTACTTCGACGTGCTGGAGACCCAGCAGATCGTGGGGATGTGATGACGCTGTCCCCCGTGATCGCCCAGGACGTCGCCGAGATCATCGACCGCCCCCTCCCGTGGGAGCGGTTGAACGGCACGACGGTGCTGGTCACCGGCGCCAACGGCATGCTGCCCTCGTACGCCGTGCACACGCTGCTCGGCCTGAACGACGCCCGCGACGCCAGCATCACGGTGGTCGGCCTGGTGCGCAACGAGAACAAGGCCCGCCGCATCCTCGGCCCGGTGCTGGATCGTCCCGACTTCCGGCTGCTGGCCACCGACGTGACGCAGCTGCACGAGTTCGACGGCCCGCTGGACCTGGTCATCCACGGCGCCAGCGCCGCCCGGCCGGCGCTGCACGCCTCCGATCCGGTGGCCACCATCAAGGCCAATCTGCTCGGCAGCTTCAACCTGCTCGACCTATGCGTCGCCAAGGGCGCGGGCCGCTTCGTGCTGATGAGTTCCTCCGAGGTCTACGGCGCGCAGCCCGAGGACGTCCGGCTCATCCCCGAGAGCTCCTATGGCGGCTTCGACTTCCTCAATCCGCGTGCCAGCTATTCGGAGGGCAAGCGCGCCGCCGAGACCATCGCCAGCGTCTACGCAGCCCAGCACGACCTGGACGCCAGGATCGTGCGCTTCGGCCACATCTACGGCCCCGGCATGGCGCTCGACGACGGCCGGGTGCAGGCCGACTTCGCGGCCAACGTGGTGCGCGGCGAGAACATCGTGCTCAACAGCGACGGCGCGGCGATGCGCACCTACACCTATGTCGGCGACGCCGTCGCCGGCATGTTCTACGCGCTGCTGGCCGGCACCGACCGGGCGTACAACGTCGCCGACCCAGGTGGCATGGTCAGCATCCGGGATCTCGCGCTGAAGTTCGCGCAGGCCCGCCCGGAGAAGCAGCTGGAGCGGATCTTCGCCAACCCCGATCACGCCGACGACCGCGCGTACAACCAATCGAAGTACCTGGGCCTGGACAGTTCAGCCGTCGAGGCCCTTGGCTGGAGCGCCCAGGTCGACCTGGAGCACGGCATCGACCGGATGCTGCGCAGCTACGAGGAGACTCCCGCGGGCTAGATCCCGCGGAGCCGTCAGGCGAGCGCCCGCTCCACTTCCTCCTCCAGCCGCGGGATCATCGTCACCGCGAAGGTGTCCGTCAGGTGGTGGTGGTCGCTGTAGACGATCACGTTGCCGATCACGGGCTTGCACCGGGACTCGGAGCAGAAGACGTCCGTGAAGTCGGCGACCGTCACCTGCGGGGCCAGCTCCACCGCGTCGGAGAGGACGTCCTCCCCCAGCAGCCCATCGTCAGGTGAGACCCCGCACCGAGTGGGCGTCTCATAGTGTTCGGCGAGGCAGTCCGGGATCATCCGGCCCATGCGGGGGCTGTCGCGCAGCACCAGCACCTGAATGCCTGCGTCCTCCAGCACATTCCAGTACTGCGCAAACCCGTCCGCGCCGGGTGCGCTCGCCGAGCCGTCGTCGACGAACTCGCCGGCCGCCGACCACGTGGTGATCACCAGGTCTGGCGGATCGGCGAGGATCCGTTCCATCACGTCGGCATTGGGCTCGGTGCAGACCGACTTCTTCTCCGCCTCGGTCTCGCGCGGATCCGGGTTGAACGGGCAGGTGTTGCGCAGGTAGGTGCGCAGGAACCATCCTTCGTCCTCGGCCATCTCGGCCAGGGCTGTGGAGTACATGCGCGCGTGCGAGTCGCCGACCAGGACCACCGAGAGCTCGGCCTCAGGGTCTCCAACCGTGCAGCTGAGCGTCGCCTTCTTGGACCGGCGGTCGGAGACGCATTTCTCGTCGCTGAACGCGATGTTGCGATCCTGCGACGCATCCGCCGGGCTCGGCGTCATCATCGCGTCTTCGGTCGTGAAGGTGGGAACCTCGCCACCTTCCACCGCGGCCGCGCCGATCGCCGGCAGCTCCCGCGACTCGGCTGCGAGGTCGGTCCAGTCGTCGGCCACCCGAGCCGTCATCAGCGGATAGGCGAAGGTCAGCGCCGCCACCACGAGCATCGACGCGAGCCCTGCCAGCAGCGAGTTCCGCGTCGACTCGGCGAAGAAGCGCGCGCGTCGCACGGGCTGCTCGATGAACTGGTAGCTGTAGTGCGCCAGCACCACCGACGTCACCGTCATCCCGATCAAGTCGAGGTAGTCGAGGTCGCGCTCGGCGACCATCGTCCAGAGCACGATCACCGGGAAGTGCCACAGGTAGAGCGAGTACGAGCGGTCGCCGACCCACTGGGACAGGCGCCATCGCGCCGCGAGCGCCCACGGGTCGTAGCGCGACGGCGACCACGTCGCCTCATCCCGTCCGGGGGTTCCCGCCATGATGACCGCGACCGTCCCGAGGATCACAGGAACGGCGGCCAGCCCGGGGAAGGGGGTCTGATTGGTGAGCAGGAACGCGGAGACGAGGATCGCCGCAAGCCCGGCGTAGGCCAGCAGGTAGCGGACGCCGCGGGCCAGATGAGCGAAGCGCAGCGTCGCGAGCAGGCCGCCGGCAGCGAGTTCCCAGATCCTGGTGGTGGTGATGAAGTAGGCATCCGCCCGGCCGTCGGCGACCGCGTACACCGAATAGACCAGGGAGACCAGGACGACGGTGCCGAAGGCAGCGAAGAGGGCCCCGCGGAGTCGAGCCCCACCGTCATCGGGTCTCTTGGCGCCCGCTCGACGCACCACGATCCAGTAGACGGCGAACACCAGGAGCGGCCAGAAGAGATAGAACTGCTCCTCGACCGAGAGCGACCAGAAGTGCTGGAACGCCGTCGCCTCGTTCTCCGCTGCGGAATAGTCGACGGCGTCCCCGGCCAGCACCCAGTTCACCACGTAGAAGATCGATCCCAGCGCGTGGCGCCGGAGGTCGTCGAGCAGCGTGACCGGCGCCAGCCAGGCGGTCAGCAGGATCGTCGCCGCGAGGGCGACGAGGCTCGCGGGCAGGATGCGCCGCGCCCGCGCCGCCCAGAAGGGGCCAAGGTTCACGCGGCCGGTGCGGGCGACGTCGCGGATGATGTGGCTGGTGATCAGGAAACCGGAGACGACGAAGAACACGTCGACGCCGATGTAGCCGCCCGTCACTCTGTCTGGGCGCAGGTGATAGACGAAGACGAGGAGGACGGCGATCGCTCTCAGCGCCTGGATGTCGGTACGGAAGCTCGATGGGGCCGGACGACGAGAACCTGTGTCGCTGGTATCAGGTCCGAGCGTTGCGGAGGCGGCGGGCACGGCAACAACTTTAGCGCGCCGCAGAGACTGCTTCGCAGACGTCGCTTCGGGGATAGCGACTCAGCCACGTCGGCAGGGCAGGGGATGGGTGCCGCGGCAGTAAAATCGCTGCGTGAAGGTAACCGTTATCGTCCCCACGTTCTGTACGCCGCAGTTCGCCCTGGAGCGCCTGATGGCTTCGCTGGACCGCCAGACGATGCCGCAGGACGAGTTCGAGATCCTCTTCGTCGACGACGGGTCGCCTGACGACACCGTGGCGCGGATCGAGAAGCTGGCTGAGACCCGCCCCTCCATCCGCGTGCTCCGACTGGCGAACTCCGGCTGGCCGTCGAAGCCCCGCAATGCCGGCATGGACGAGGCATGCGGGGAATACGTGGCCTTCATGGACCACGACGACGAGCTGTACCCGGACGCGCTGCGGGCCGCCTACGACTACGCCGTCGCGAACAACGCGGATGTGGTGAACGGGAAAGAGGCCTACACGCGCCGCCCCAGCTGGGCTCTCAGCACCTACATCGAGGATCAGGCTCAGTCGGTCGGCAGGACCGACACCCACCCCCTGCTTCCCATGAATCCCCACAAGCTCTACCGCCTCGCATTCCTCAAACAGCACGACATCCGGTTCCCCGAGGGTCGAAGGGTGCTGTGGGAGGACCAGTTCTTCAACATCCGAGCGGCGCGGCACGCGAAGGTGATCTCGACGCTGTCGAGCGTCCCTTACTACCACTGGGTGGAGTCGAAGGGTGGCGGGTCGGACACGTCGTTCGCAAAGTGGTCCGATGACTACTGGAGCTGGTACCGCCGGATCTGGGAGGAGATCGTCACCCAGCTGCCCGGCGACGAACACGCCCTGCAACGCGAGCAGCTGATGCACACCCAGTACACCGCGCGCGTGCTCGGCGCCTTCGACGGAGGTTATGGCCGTAGGCCCGACGAAGCCTGCGAGTTCATCTTCTCCCACGCCCGTGCGCTGCGTCAGGACTTCGATCTGGCTCGCTTCGACGCGACGCTCACGCCACCCCTGCGTGCCAGGGCCTACCTCCTGGAACACGGCGACGCCACGACGATGAAGTTGCTGTGCTCCGAGGACACCCCGCTCCGGGGCACCGCGCATGCCACCTCGATCCGCTGGACCGATGGCGTCCTGAAGGTCTCGGCTGACATCAGCTGGCTCGACCGCGACCGCGAGCCCCTGGTGCTGGACACGGAGGACGGCCGGATCGTGCGGCGCTTCTCCGATGATCTGTTGGCCGCTCTCCCGCTGGAGGTACGCGACTGGACGACGTACCTCGAGGGTGCATCCATGAACCTCGTCGTCCGGCACCGCGTCAGCCGCATCTCGTGGGCCATCCCCGTCGAGAGCAGCATCGAGCGGCATCAGGACGACGACGGTCGCGTCACCCTCACCGGCTCGGTTTCCGGTTCCATCGACCCGGCCACCGCCGCGATGGGCAATTCCCTGACGTCCGGCTACTGGGATCTCATCGTCGGATCGACCCTCGCACGCCCCGTGACCGTCGACTCGGAGCTCCCCGCGTCGACGCTGCTGACCGGCGGCAGACTGCACCTTGTGTACCCGAACGACGGCGGTGGCGCGACCATCTTCGTCGACGGCGAACAAGAGGCCGTCCGCCGGCTGGCCCCGACGGCGGCCCAGCTCGGTGACGGGGGTGAGTTGGAGGTTCTGCTGGCTGGGTCGCACGACGGCGGTGGCGAAGTGCCGACCAGGGTCGGAATAGACCGCAGCCTCACGGGCACGCCAGTCTTCGCCGATCACCCGGCGACCCTCGTCATCTCGGATGGTCGGGCGCGCCTCCGATTCACCAATCCTGGAGAAGGGTGCCGGGCGCGCATCGGTGACAAAGCCGGCGACCGCAAGCCCTGGCTGCCCCTCCTCACTGTCGGTGACGAGCTGTTCTACGGCGAGCTGCCGGTATTCCCGACGCCCCCGACCGTGGCTCCCGTAAAGGATCCTCTCCCACGGACGAAGAGCACGAAGATCCGCGTGCTGTTGCTGACCAACCGAGACTCGGACAACGTCGGTGACCAACTGATTGAAGCCTGCGCGATCTCCCTCATCGAGGGCGTGATGAAGAACCTTGGCATCGGGCCCGCGGGCTACACCATCGACAGCCGGGCTGCCGGGATCATTCCCAAGGCCTATCTCGAGAGCGGCGATCCCACGCTGCTGAAGACCGCAAGAACGCTGATCTCGCAGTCCGACATCATCGTCTTCGGCGGCGCGCCGCTGTTCAACTACACCTACCAGCGGTTCTATCTGCGCACCATCAAGACCTTGGAGATCGCCCAGGAGCACGGGGTTCCCGTGCTGTTCTCCAGCATCGGCGTCGAGCCCTACGACGAGGCCAACTCGAAGTCGCAGCAACTCAAGGCCGCCCTCGCGCAGCCAGTGGTGCGCCAGATCACGACTCGGGACGACATCTCCTCGGTCGAGAAGTACGCGGAGGGAACGGACATCGCCATCGCGCACGTATCCGACCCCGCGGTGTTCGCCGACATCGTCTTCTCCGATCTCGCGGGGCTCTCCGGCGGATCCCAGCCATCCCGGCGGCGGAAGAAGCGGGTAGGGCTGGTCGTGACCCGCACGGGGATCTTCAAGGACAACGGCATCGCCTTCACCGAAGCGGACCAGCACCGGTTCTGGGCCGACATGATCGCCGAACTCACGGCCCGTGGCTACAACTACCGTCTGTTCACCACCGGGCACTTCTCCGACGAGGCGTTCCTCGACGGCCTCGTCAAGGCCGAACGCATTCCCACCGGCAAGGCAGCCGTCACGATCAACTCACCGGAGGAGCTGCACGCCCAGCTCAGTGTCTGCGACGGCATCATCGCCTACCGGCTGCACGCCTCCATCGCCTCCTTCGCCCACGGCATCCCCTCGGTCGGCTTGTCCTGGAACTTCAAGGTGCCGTACTTCTACACCTCCGTCGGCCACGGCGACCGCGCGCTCCCCGTCGAGCGGTGGACGGCAGCAGAGGTGGTGCCGGCGCTGGAGAAGGCGATGGCCGAGGGCGTGCAGAAGGACGAGGCTTTCCTGATGACCGTCTACGAGACGCTCTTCGCCGGCATCAAGAACATCGTCGCCCCTACCAGCGACGCCACCCCGTACAGCTACGCCCAACTCCGTGCCGAGCTGCCGCGCTATGCCGGCACCACCGAAGAGGAGTACCGGGCGAAGGTCACCCGCAAACTACGTCGCGCCTACGACAACTACCGCAAACTGGAGCGGGCGGTGGATCGGGCCGACGAGCGCGCGCAGCAGGTGCCGGCCCCCGCCCGGGCCGCGGCGAGGGCGGTGCGAACCCTCATGCGGAAGCTGCCCCGAGGTTCTGCCACACAGCGCGACAAGCACTGACTCGCGACGCGGCACGTGCTCGCGGGAAAACGATCGGGCCGGTGCACATGCACCGGCCCGATCCTTTTCGGTCGTTCGAAGATCCGTCAGTAGACGATCACCTTGTCGCCGACGCGAACCTCGTCGAAGAGCTTCTTGATGCCGTTGTAGTCGCGCACGTTCACGCAGCCGTGCGAGGCACCGTAGTACCCGTTGCGGGCGAAGTCTGCGGAGTAGTGCACCGCCTGGCCACCTGAGAAGAACATCGCGAAGGGCATCGCCGAGTGGTACAGCGACGACACGTGGTCGCGCGACTTCCAGTTCACCTGATGCGCACCGTTACGGGTGGGCGTCTTGGGGCTGCCGAACCGCACGTCCAGGGTCTTCTTGACCGCGCCGTCGATCACCCAGCGGAGCTTGCGGTCCTCCTTCGAGATGCAGAGGGCACGGCCCGTCAGGCAGCGGGAGTCGAGCTTGGCCGACACCCGGGTGACCTTGAAGCTGCTCGACTTGCTGGTGTTGCTGCCGTCGTCGGCGACGATCCGCCAGGTCTTGGTGCCCGCGCTGTTCACGCCGTACGGAAGCGCCACGTCGTAAGAGGTGCCGTCGTACGAGGCCTTGATCGTCTTGGTCTCCTTGGTCTGCCACTCACCGTCGTTGTACACCTGGGCCTTCACCTTGACGGTGCCCGTGTATCCACGCACCGTGCCCGAGGCGTAGTTGTTCGAGCCGACCTGCAGCGAGCGGGTGGCCGACGCCGTCACCTTGCGGGTGGGGACGTGCTTGACGGAGATCTTCGACGACTTGGCCTCGACCTTGCCGGCGTTGGCGACAACGCGCCACTTCTTGGTGCCGGTCTTGTCGATGCCGCCCTTGTCGACGAGCTTGTAGCTGGTGCCCTTCTCGCTCGCCTTCACGGTCGTCTTCGCCTGGGTGTACCACTCACCATTGTGGTAGACCTGCAGCCTGAGCTTCGTCGAGCCGGAGAACCCGGTGAGCGTGCCGCTCGCGGTGACATCCTGGCCAACGCGTCGCAGGTCGCTGGTCTTGAAGCTGACCTTGGGTGCGGTCCGCTTGACGTAGAACTTGGCCGAGGTCGCGCTGTTCGTCTCGTCGGAGGCGACGATCCGCCACGCCGTCGCCTTGGCCTCGTTGACCTTGTCGGAGGCGCCGATCGAATAGTTGGTTCCTTCGGCGGCGGCATCGATCGTCTTGCTGGCCTGGGTGCGCCACTTTCCGTCGATGTAACGCTGCGCCTGGACCTTCACCGATCCGGCAAGCCCGGTCACCGCGCCCTTGATCGTGATGGAGCGGCCGACGTATGCCGACGTGGGCGGCGCGGACACCGTCACACCGGGGGTCGCCAGTTCTGGCGTGGACGGCTCATCGGCAGCGGCGGCGCCCGCCGCCGTCACGATCAGCGCGAGACTGATCACCGCGGTGATCATCGCTCGGAGCCACGGTCCGAGCGCCGTTGGCTTGGTCTTTAGCATGGATTTTCCCCCGTTTGTGCGGTTTGTTGATGGAAATAACACTAACACCCGGGATCTCGGAGACCGACGACGAACGATGTGCAACCAGGAGGCCTGCGGTCGCATCATCCGTCGGGTCGGTTCATACCGTGGGCGTAGCGTCGGCCGTGCACATCGCCCGAACGGTGCGCCACCTGAGCCGTGTGGCGTCTACCGCCTTCGCTTTATGACGCGCTCGGCCTTGCGCCCCGCGCGACGCGCGAGCCGCGGCACCGACCGCAGCCGGCGGACGAGACGTGCGGAGGTGCGCTCCCGCCATTTCGCGACGAAAACGACGACGCTGACCTTGTTCACCGGAAGGTGCGGGATGCTCGCTTGATCGGCAAACAGTTGTTTCCTGGGGGCCTCCGTCGAGCCCTCGGGGTTGTCGGGAGAAAGGCTTCCGTCCTCGAGGCACCAGAACCACCGGTTGTCGATTCGGAGCCGTGCGGTCCAGCCCACGAACTCGTGTCCGTCCACCTCGAAGTAGTTCGGCGCTATCTGCGAGGTTCCATCGTTGAGGTACCGGCGTCCGGGCTCGCTGTACTCGATGGCTCCGCGCGCCAGCTGGTCGACTTCCAGAGCCTCCGGAGCGTTCGCGGACAGCGACACACTCCCCCTGCTGCGTCCGCTGTGGAACCGGGCCGGATAGGCTATCTGGCGACGGTTCTGCTCGTGGGGGGACGAGTCACGCACCTCTCCGGACTCGATCCGCTTCTCCGCGTCCCTGAGCGCGCCCAGGATGAAGTCACCGGACTGGCGGCGCAGCCCGTCGAGAATCTCCTTGACCGCCGCGTAGTCGATCTGGTGCGAGAACGTGCCCACATCCGCACGCGGCGTGAACCGACGGTCATCGAGCCCGAAGGTAGCAAGGAAGTTGGGCACCTTCTGCCCGTTGCGGCTGCCGACGAAGAACGGCTTCTCGAAGAGCACCGAGAAGCAGCAGCCGTGGAAGGAATTGGTGAACACGGCCTCCGCGTGCTCGATGTAGCCCAGCCACTCCTCCATGCCGACGTCGTAGCGCGCGATGTGCTTTACCTCGGGATCGGTCACCTTGCCCTCTTTCAAGGGCCGGTCGGAGAGCTCCACGAGCGTGAGGTCGTGGAACTTGGCGTACTCGACGGCCTTGGCGATGGTGTCGGTGGAACGCTCCATCACGTAGTAGAGGAGCACATAGCGCTCCTCGCTCGGCTTCGTCGAGACCTTCTGCCAGAACTCCTTGTCCTGGAGCAGGGTTGGATCCAGGACCGTCGGCGCGGCCAACCCCGAGCGGCCCTCGATATAGGCGCTGAAGTCTCGCTCGCGCACGCTGATGGCGTCGATGTCGTCCAAGTATCCGAAGAACGCCGCTTCCTCACGTTCCGTGAAGTCGCGCGACGCGCCACGGCTCGCCGCGTAGGCGATCTTCTGCTTCCCCTCGAACGCCTTGGACCCGAGCAGGAAGCCCCGATCGAAGACGTGACGGGGCAGCGACTGCCAGATCACGTCCGTGACGCAGATGTAGCAGTCGAAGCCCGGATCCTGCACCTCAAGCAGGTCTGAGTCGTAGACCTCCTCCGTGAACACCAGGTGCTCGTCGACGAAGGCCTCGAACTTGTCGTAACGGCGCTCGCGCTCGTGATAGACGCTGCGGTACCCCTCGGACAAGGCCTCCCATTTTGAGATCTCCCGCTCGCGGGCGGCGATCTGCGCGGGCGTCGTCGCCGTGCGCTCGAGGGCCTCCTGGTGCTTCGCCTCGGCGTATTCGGCAGGATGCCTCATGTCGAAATCGCCGTGGTAGACCGGCTGGTAGTCGAGAATCGTCGACTCGTACCCATGCTGGGTCAGGTACTGCTGGAACGCGTAGATGTGGAGGTCGCATGCGAAGTTCAAGAACTTCGCGTACTTGTTGATGCCGATCAGACCGATCTTCACTCACAACCTCCACTTCTCGGCATCGTCAGCCTGGGCGCGTCCACTTCAGCTAGAGACATTCCCAGCCTAGCCTGCCGAACGGGGAGGCCCCGACACGGCATCTCGGGTCGCGGCGGTCACACCACCGGTGGGCGCCCGGCCTTGCACATCGCCCAGATGGTGCGCCACCGGAGCTTCCGGGGCCGTTGCCCCACCCAGCCCGGCAATCGCCAGCCGTCGCGCCAGCCGCTCCACCAGGTGCGCATGGCGGCCCGGTTCCGTCGACCACGAATGACCTGAACCGCGGTCCAGGAGGCGACATAGGCCCACGAGAAGGGCCAGTGCAGGCAACGACGCGCCAGCCACACCCGGTTCCGGGCATTCATGTAGTAGTACTCATCGTGCCGGGTGGGTTCCATCACCGGATGCCCGATGCGCAGGTCTCCTCGATACTCGACGCGCATGCCCTGGTCCCACACACGCCAGGCCAACTCGATCCCCTCGTGCGCGTAGAAATACTCGCCAGCCCAGCCACCCGCGGCGTCGAAGACCCGCCTCGGCAGCACGACCACCATCTCGATCACCGAGAACACCGAGCTGGTCGTCCGCGCATCGCGCTTGCGCATGCGCGGGATCCAGCGTCGCGGCTCCTGACCGCGATGATCGGGGTCGATGACCCGGGCCTGCATCATGCCGAGTCCCGGATCCTCGGCGAAGCGCCGAGTACAGGTGAGCAGGAAGTCGTCGTCCAGCAGCCACGCGTCGTCGTCGATGAAGGCGATGAACTCGCCGTCAACGAGAGGCACCCCCGCGTTGCGGCCGGCAGGAATGCCGAGGTTCTCGGGCAGATAGTGTCCACGCACGCCGTCGGGCAGCCCGGTGGGTTCCCAGCTGTTGCCCACCACGACGATGTCCAGCGCCACGCCGGTCTGCGCCAGCATCGACTCCAGCGCTCGCGTCATCTCGGCGGGCCTTCTGCCCATGGTCAGCAGCACCACTCCCCAGGTGGGCACGCCGTCGGTCGCCGTCACGCCTGCACCCTCAGCTTCGGCGACCTCCAGATCGCAAGGAAATGGCCGAGGCTGACCACCCAGATCAGCACGGCGAGCACGGTCACGTAGCCACGCCAGATCGACAGCTGGTCGGGGAACAGCAGGGCAGCCGCCCCCAGCACCAACGTCACCAGGGTCAGCTCGATGGAATGGAAGATTCGATGGAAGGGCACGAAGCGCGCGACGCGGCGCAGCTGCACCAGGGCACCCCCGCCCGTCATCCCCCGCGCCGCCGTCGTATCCGGCAGCGCGCCGAGGCCTGCGTTGGTGCGGGCGACGGTCACCATCAGGTTGAGCCCCTTGTTGAAGCTGATGCCGACCGCGAGCACACCCCCGAGGAAGGCGTAGTACCAGTCGCCCGTCGTCGCGGCGCCAGGTCCGAGGAGGGCCGCAGCCTTGACCCCGATGAAGATCCCGATGGAGGCCTCAGCGGTGAAGTGCCCGATCTGATCGAGCAGGATGCCCTTGGGGCTCATGCTCCGACGCCACCGGGCGACCTCGCCGTCGCAGCAGTCGAGGAACATCTGCAGCTGCGTGCAGAGGACGGCAGCCAGCGGCCCCCAGAAGCCGGGGAGGAGCAGCGCCGGGCCGGCAAGGATGCCGACCACGATCATCAGGCCCGTGACCCCGTTGGCGGTGATGGGGGTGCGCACCAGGAGATAGGTGAGGTTGATCGACAACCGGCGCATGTACAGCGTGCCGGTCCAGTGCTCGGCGCTGCGGGCCATCACCTCGTCCGTCTGCACCACCTGGCGCAGCTGCGCCATGGTGGGCTTCTTTGGACGCTCCTCGGGCTCCGTCACCGCTTCGATGCCTCGTAGGCCTTGACCACCTCGTCGGTGGGACCATCCATCTCCAGGACGCCCTTGTTGATCCAGATGGTGCGCTCACAGGTGTCCCGGATCGACGCCATGGAGTGCGAGACCAGGAAGATGGTTCCCGCCTCCTTCGCGATCTCGCGGATCCTGGCCTCCGAACGCCGCCGGAAGCGCTTGTCACCGACCGCGAGGGCCTCGTCGACGATGAGGATGTCATGGCTGCGCGCCGCAGCGATGGAGAACTTGAGCCTGGCCTGCATGCCGGAGGAGTAGGTGCGCATCGGCAGATCGATCGAATCGCCGAGCTCCGAGAACTCGACGATCTCGTCGCGCAGGGTGTTGACCTCGTTCCGGGAGAAGCCCATCGCCAGACCGCCCAGCACGATGTTCCGAGTGCCGGAGAGGTTGGGAAGCAGCGCGGCGCCGACGCCCAGCAGGTTGGGGCGGGAACGCGCGTAGACCGCGCCGCTCGCCGGGGGCGTCAGCCCCGTCAACGCGCGCATGAGCGTCGACTTGCCCGATCCGTTGGAGCCGATGACTCCGATGGACTCGTTCTCGTACGCCACGAAGGAGACGCCCTTCAGGGCGTGCACCTCGCGGATGCCGCGCGTCTTGCTCAACAGCCCGCTGCGCGCGCTGCCCGCCGCCTTGCCCGTCGCATAGACCCGGTAGGTGACATGAAGATCGTCGACGATCACCACCGGAACCCCGCGCTCGCCGCGGCGTGCCAACTCAATCGCGGCCATAACGCTCCTCCGCAGCCCAGAAGAAGAGGACGCCGAAGACCAGCACGCTCACGGAGATCAGGCTCAGCGTCAGCCAGTAATGCGCCGGATAGGCCGCTTGTCCGAGCAGATGATGACGAGCGATCTGCAGCACCTGATAGAGCGGATGGAAGTCATAGGCCTCGACCGCCCACGGGAAGGCCTCCAAGACCCGGTCGACCGCGAACAGCACGCCGGAGGTGTAGAACAGCAGCCGGCTGATGAAGGGCAGGAGCTGGCTGAGGTCTGAGACGTGAACCGTCAGCCGAGCGGTGATCAGGGCGATACCCGTATTGAGCAGGGTGAACAGCAGGACCAGGGGGATCATGTAGAGCCATCCCCAGGACGGATAGTGCCCGAATGCCAGGAGCAGCGGAACCAGCACCACCAAGGTGATGACGAACTCCAGGAACTGCTCCACGACGACGGCCAGCGGCAGCGTCATCCGGGGGAAAGCCAGCGACTGCACGAGATTGCGGTTCTTGGTGATCGACTTCGAGCCGTCGTTGAAGCACCCCGTGAAGAACTCGAAGAGGAAGACCCCCACCACCACATAGGCCGCGTAGCCCTCGGGCCGGGCGTTGCCTTGCAGCAGGCCGAAGATCGCCCCGTAGATCAGCGCATTCAACAACGGCCGCAGCACGATCCAGGCCAGACCCAAGCGGTTCGTCTCCAGGCCTGCCCGCATCCGGTAGCGCGCCATCGTCGCGATGAAGTCGCGACGCGACCACACGTCGCGCAGATAACGGCCGAGCGGCTGGCGCGCACCCACACGGTGCAGCCCCGCCTCGCGGGCTTGTTCCGCCAAAGACAATTCAGGCCTTCCTGATAAAGGTTCCAGAGCAGTGTACCCACGCATGGGCACCTGGAGGGGCGTCTACGAAGCGTGCCCGCACGGGTGGCGTCTCTTCCCCCGCCGCCGGCTCCCCTCCGAGGCGGAGCATCGTCTACAGTGGCGCCGTGGCAAAGGTACTGACTTCTCTTCCCGTCGGCGAGCGCGTCGGCATCGCTTTCTCCGGTGGACTGGACACCTCCGTCGCCGTCGCCTGGATGCGCGAGCAGGGCGCGGTGCCCTGCACCTACACCGCGCACATCGGGCAGTACGACGAGCCCGACATCGAGTCGGTGCCTGGTCGCGCCCTGGAATACGGCGCGGAGATCTCCCGCATGGTGGACTGCCGCCCGCAGCTCGTCGAGGAGGGGCTGTCGGCTCTCGCCTGCGGCGCCTTCCACATTCGCTCCGCCGGCAAGGCCTACTTCAACACCACCCCCATCGGGCGCGCGGTGACCGGCACCATGCTGGTGCGCGCCATGGCCGACGACGACGTCTCCATCTGGGGCGATGGGTCCACCTACAAGGGCAACGACATCGAGCGGTTCTACCGCTACGGCCTGATGGCCAACCCGGCGCTTCGCATCTACAAGCCGTGGCTCGACGAAGACTTCGTCACCCAGCTGGGCGGCCGCGACGAGATGAGCGTCTGGCTCACCGAGCGCAACCTGCCCTACCGCGACTCCAAGGAGAAGGCCTACTCCACCGACGCCAACATCTGGGGCGCCACCCACGAGGCCAAGACCCTCGAGGCCCTGAACGTCTCGCTGGAGACCGTCGAGCCGATCATGGGCGTCAAGTACTGGGATCCGTCGGTGCAGATCGACACCGAGGACGTCACAGTCGGCTTCGAGATGGGTCGCCCCGTCTCCATCAACGGCCGCCGCTTCGACGACGCCGTCGCGCTCGTCATGGAGGCCAACGCCATCGGCGGCCGCCACGGCCTTGGCATGAGCGACCAGATCGAGAACCGGATCATCGAGGCCAAGTCGCGGGGCATCTACGAGGCCCCCGGCATGGCGCTGTTGTGGGCGGCTTACGAACGCCTGCTCTCGGGCATCCATAACGAGGACACGCTGGCCAACTACCGCTCTGAGGGCCTGCGCCTAGGCCGGCTGCTGTACGAAGGCCGCTGGCTGGATCCGCAGTCGCTCATGCTGCGCGAGTCGATTCAGCGCTGGGTGGCCTCCGCCGTCACAGGTGAGGTCGACCTGCGGCTGCGTCGCGGCGACGACTACACCATCCTTGACACCCGCGGCCCACACCTGTCCTACTCGCCCGAGAAGCTTTCGATGGAGCGCGTGGCAGACGCCGCCTTCGGTCCCACCGACCGCATCGGCCAGCTCACCATGCGCAACCTCGACATCGCCGACTCCCGCGAGAAGCTGGAGCTCTACGCCTCCCAGGGCAGCCTGTTGGCCGGTCATGCGGAACTGATCGGCAAGGTGGAGTCTGGCAAGTACTCGGCCATCGCGGAGCTGGGCGCGAAGGACACCTCCGACGTCGACGAGGCGGCCGAACGCTCGGCCTTCGACAGCGGCACCGACTGATCCGGTTAGGGGTAGATAGTGAAGATCGTCGTCGTAGGCACCGGTTACGTCGGGCTGTCCAACGCCGTGCTGCTGGCTCAGCACCACGAGGTGACCGCCGTGGACATCGACCCGGAACGGGTAGCAAGGATCCAGCGTCAGGAATCCACCGTCCAGGACAATGAGCTCTCCGAGTACCTGGCCCAGGTGCCGCTGAGCCTCTCCGCCACGACGGATGCCGACACCGCCTATCTGGGCGCTGAGTACGTCGTGGTGGCGACGCCCACCAACTACGACCCCGTGACGAACTACTTCGACACGTCGTCGGTGGAGTCCGTTGTCGACGCCACGCTCCGGGCCAATCCTGAGGCGAACATCGTGATCAAGTCGACGGTACCCGTCGGCTTCACCGAGGATCTGCGCCAGCGACATCCCGGGGCGAGCATCATCTTCTCGCCGGAGTTCCTGCGGGAGGGACGTGCACTGTACGACAACCTCCACCCGTCGCGCATCGTGGTGGGAGACCAAGGTTCGGCAGCGCAACGCTTCGCGGAAGCGTTGCGCGGGGCCGCGCTGGAGCCCGACGTGCCCGTGCTGCTCACCGACGCCACCGAGGCCGAGGCGATCAAGCTGTTCGCCAACACCTATCTCGCGCTCCGGGTCGCCTACTTCAACGAGCTCGACACCTACGCCGCCTCCCGCGGCCTGGACACCCGGCAGATCATCGAGGGCATCGGCCTGGATCCGCGCATCGGCTCGCACTACAACAACCCGTCGTTCGGCTACGGCGGATACTGCCTGCCCAAGGACACCAAGCAGCTGCTGGCCAACTACTCGGATGTGCCGCAGAACCTGATCGGCGCCGTGGTCGACGCCAACCGGACCCGGAAGGACTTCATCGCCGAGGACATCCTGCGCCGCGACCCCGAAGTGGTCGGGGTATACCGGCTCACCATGAAGGAGGGCTCGGACAACTTCCGACAGTCCGCCATTCAGGGAATCATGAAGAGGCTCAAGGCGAAGGGCGTGCGAGTCATCGTCTACGAACCCGCATTGACCGAGGACACCTTCTACCACTCGGAAGTGATCCGCGATCTCGACGAGTTCAAGCGCCTCTCCGACGTGATCATCGCCAACCGCCGCACCGAGGTGCTGGACGACGTCACCGACAAGGTGTATACCCGCGACCTGT
Organism: Tessaracoccus caeni; assembly: GCF_029211185.1. Classification (GTDB taxonomy): domain Bacteria; phylum Actinomycetota; class Actinomycetes; order Propionibacteriales; family Propionibacteriaceae; genus Arachnia; species Arachnia caeni. The sequence continues at coordinate 30,975 of NZ_JARGDO010000022.1, read as the reverse complement.
ACGGGCGAGACTGACCCTCGACCGGGGCGCGGGACCATGACCGGCAGCGCGAGATCGGGCCGGAAAGCCCTCATCTCCCGCTATCCACAAACCCCTACGTCAAGTAGCAGTTCTGTACTACGGCGCCATGTGGCCCGATGAGTATCTACACTTGTTTTTCCCTAAGTATTAAGACTCTAAGAGTACTGGAGTCTTCCCCTAGACAAGGCCCTATCGCTCGCGCATTTCCTTTGCAAGGCTAGGTACTGGTAACTACGGCGAAGGAGGCCAAATGTCACTGGAGACTACGCCGGCCTGCGTCACCCGCGCCGACCTGTTCCTGCACCCATTCCTCGCGGAAACAGAGGCGCCGGCGAACAGCGCACAGCGTCGGGAACGCGACATGATGCGGATCCAGGCCAACGCGCTGTGCGAGTCCTGCCCGCTCCTCGCTGACTGCCTGGCCGCCGCCGTCTCGCGATTCGATGTCGCCGGATTCGCCGGCGGGACGACCCGCCGCCAGCGCCAGGAGATCCGCGCCCGGCTCAAGGTTTCGGTGGAATACGACGATCTCGACAGCTACATCGGCATGAGGTCCAGCCGGCACTTCGACGGCCGCGAGATCCAACGGTTGCGCGACACCTATCCCGACCAGCCGCTCAGCGTGATCGCAGCAAAGGCGGGCTGCTCCATTTCGACGGTGAAACGGCACCTCCGCCGCGCCGAATTGGAGGGCGTCGTCTACGTCGAAGCTCCGGCGCCGACCCCCCGGGAGATCCTCGCGGTGGCCACCGACATCAAGACCTGCAAGGTGCAACGCCAAGCTGCCTGACCCGACCTCAGAACCAACGTCTTAGTTCCTCGACGGTTCCGCCGTCGAGGAATTTTGCTGTGACATGGTCGGCGGAGGCTTGCACTGCGGGGCCGGCGTCGCCCAGCGCCACTCCACGCCCGGCCCAGGCCAGCATGTCGATGTCGTTGTTGCCGTCGCCGATCGCCAACACGTTGGACGGATCGATCCCCAGATCCTCACACACTCGCTTCAAGCCGTGCGACTTGTCGACACCAAAGGGCGCGATATCGAGCCAGGCCGACCACCCCACGAAGTAGCTCACCCCGTGCAGGCCGAGTTGGCGCACCATATCCTCGAAGATCGCCTGCTCGTTGTTGGGGTCGCGCAGCACGATCCGGCATACCGGCGCCGCGCTCATCTCCTCCAGGCTGGCAAACTCCAGCGGGCCCTCCATCTCGCCCTCCGGAAACGGCCGGTTGGCCACACGCGTCAGCCCTCGCTCGATCGCCACGCAGATGTCCGGAGCCACGTCCGCGACCTTCTGAAGGGTCACCGTCGGGTCGAAGCGCTCCTCGAAGACGACATCCGTGGGGGCATGCCGCAGCCCGACCGCCCCGTTGGAACAGATCGCCCAGCCGTCCGGGAGGTCCAGCTGCTCGAAGATCGGTCGCGTCGACCACCACGAGCGCCCGGTGGACAGCACGACGGGCACCCCGGCATCCACCACCCGACGCACCGCCGCGCGCACGTCGTCGGGCATCCGGCCTGACCAATCGACCAGGGTGCCGTCGATGTCGAGCGCGACGAGTTGGGGCTGAAAACTCATGGGTACTTTGTAGCACTCCTGAGGTAACCCGCTGGTGAACGCACCGTGTGGGCTAGCTGACCGGAGACAGTACCTCTCGGCCGCCCAGGTAGGGGCGCAGAGCCTCGGGAACGCTCACCGAACCGTCGGACCTCTGGTGGTTCTCCAGCAGCATGATGATGATCCGGGTCATGGCGCAGAGCGTGCCGTTGAGCGTCGCGACGGGGCGCACTCCGTCGGCGAAGCGGCCGCGGATGCCCAGGCGACGGGCCTGGAACTCGCTGCAGTTCGACGTGGAGGTCACCTCGCGATAGCGCTTCTGCGTGGGCAGCCAGGCGTAGCAGTCGTACTTGCGAGCAGCCGACAGGCCCAGGTCGCCGGCAGCCACGTCGAGCACCTGGAAGGGGATCTCCAAGGCCTGCAGGAAGTCCTTCTCATAGCCGAGCAGCTTCTCGTGCCAGTCCTCGGCCTCGGCGGGATCGCAGTGCACGAACATCTCGACCTTGTCGAACCAGTGCACGCGGAAGATGCCGCGGGTGTCCTTGCCGTAGGAGCCGGCCTCGCGCCGGAAGCACGGGCTGAAGGCGGCGTAGCGGCGCGGCAGGCTGGCGGCGTCGAGGATCTCGTTCGAGTGGAAGGCGGCCAGCGCCACCTCGGAGGTGCCGACCAGGTAAAGATCGTCGGCGGGCAGGTGATAGACGTCCTGCGCGGCCTGGCCGAGGAAGCCGGTGCCTTCCATGGCCGACGGCTTCACCAGCGCCGGCGGCATCATGGGGGTGAAGCCCCATTCGGCGGCCTTGCTCATGGCCAGGTTCAGCAGCGCCAGCTCCAGCTGGGCGCCCACCCCGGTGAGCACGTAGAAGCGCGAGCCGGAGATCTTGGCGCCGCGCTCCATGTCGATGGCGCCCAGCTTCTCCCCCAGCTCCAGGTGATCCTTGGGCTCAAACCCCTCGGCCGCGAAGTCGCGGGGGGTGCCGACGGTCTCGCGCACGACGCCGTCGTCCTCGCCGCCCTGGGGCACGCCGTCGATGACGAGGTTGCCGAACTGCTTCATCAGTTCGGTGAATGCTCGCTCGGCCTCCTCGACGGCCACCTGCGCGGCCTTGACCTCGCCGGACAGTTCCTTCGTGCGCGTCAACAAGGCGGTGCGCTCGTCGCCCTGCGCCTTGGCCACCGACTTGCCCATGCTCTTCTGCTCGGCGCGCAGCGCCTCGAAGGAGGCGATGCTCGAGCGGCGCTTCTCGTCGGCGGCGACCAGGTCGTCGACCAGTTCGACGGAGTCGCCGCGCAGGGCCTGCGAGCGGCGGATTCGGTCGGGATCGTTTCGGAGCACTTGCGGATCGAGCATGGGGCTCAGTCTAGAGGTTTCGTGGAACCCCTTCCCTTCGGCCGCGTGCCAAGATGGGGCCATGACCACCCGCGTCCGCTTGATCGCCATCGTCATCCTCGGTGTCGCGATGGCGACCTGGGTGGCGCTCTGGCCGCATCTCGGGGCGGTCGACGCGTGGTGGCGCTGGGCCCCGCCCGCCGAGCGAAGCAACTCGGGTCAGATCTGGTCGGCCATCGCACTGTTCACCTCGCCCGTCGTCGTCTACACGATGGCGGCATTCGCCGCGATCTGGGCTGCGCGGCGGCGACTGTTCGCCGCGTCGGCGTCGATCGTCCTCACGTCGGTGCTGACGGCGTCCATCACGCAGGTGATGAAGGAACTCGTTCACCGGCCTCGCGCCGACAGCCCATGGGCCTACCTGCTCAGCCAGACCGGCTGGTCCTTCCCGTCGGGCCACGTATCCGCGTGGACCGCGGTGGCGGTCGCCGTCGTGACGCTCAGCCGCGTGGCCGGCCAGTCGAAGCGCATGGTCTGGGCATGGCGCGGGGTGGCGCTGGGATCGGTGGCGGTGGTCATGGTGTGTCGGCTCACGCTGCACGCGCACTACGTCACCGACGTGATCGGCGGCGCCCTCCTGGCGCTCCTCGTCGCCACCTCGTCCAACCTGCTCTGCGGCGTGCACGCGTTCGGCGGACGCCGGGGCGACGGGGCCAGGCGCGCGGGCGTCATCTTCAACCCGGCGAAGATCGTCGACCTGACCGTGTTCAAGCAGCTCCTGGAGACCGCCCTCGCCGAGAACGGATGGGGGCCACCGATCTACCTGCCCACCTCTCCGGATGACCCCGGCCACGCGATGGCGAGGCATGCGGTGCGGATCGGCGTGGACCGGGTGCTGATCGCGGGCGGCGACGGGACGGTGCGCGTCGCGCTCGGCGAGCTCGCGGGAACCGGGGTGGAGGCCGCGATCATTCCTTCGGGCACCGCCAATCTGCTGGCCCAGAACCTCGGCATCCCCTTCGACCTGTCACGTTCGCTACGGCTGGCGCTGCGCGGCGAGCCTCGCCCCCTCGACCTGATCAAGGTCACTTCGCCGGAGCGACGGGGCTTCGTCGAGTACGCCGGCGTGCTCGCGGGCATCGGCGCCGACGCCGCGGTGATCAGCAACACCAACGAGGAGCTGAAGCGCCAGATCGGCACCGCCGCCTACGTCGTCGCGGCTCTGAACCAGGTCAAGACCCATCCCATGGACGTGCTGATCACCGTCGACGACGAGCATCCCATCCGACGCGCCGCATCGCTGGTGTCGGTGGGCAACGTGGCCGATCTGCAGCCGGGCCTCACCCTGATTCCGGGCGCGAGCACCAGCGACGGCATCCTCGACCTGCTGATCGCGTCGCCCCGCAACGTCGGCGATGTGGTCGAGATGATCGGCGGCGTGCTGACCCAGTCCAAGAACGAGCCGAGGATCGATCGCTTCACCGGGCGCACCGTGCACGTGGAGACCGCCGAGCCGGCGTTATGCCAGATCGACGGCGACGTCGTCGGCGAGTTCCGGCACCTCGACTTCCACATCGTGCCCGGCGCCGTCCCGCTGGCTCAGCCCAAGGAGTCCAGCCAGGCCTGAGCCGAGTGGTAGTCCTCATCGGTGACGCCGGGACGAAGCGCCGGGCGTTCGCGGTCGGCGCGGGGGTAGGAGCCGAGGAAGTGCACCGTCGGGCAGGTGCGGTGAAGTCCGGTGAGCGCCTCGGCGATGCGAGCGTCATGGAGGTGGCCCTCCGCGTCGATGGAGAAGCAGTACGACCCCAGCCCCTGCTTGGTGGGCCGCGACTCGATCCGGCTGAGGTTCACCCCACGCACCGCGAACTGCTCCAGGATCTCCAGCAGCGCGCCCGCGTGGTCCTCGCGCATGTAGGCCACCAGCGTCGTCTTGTCGGCGCCGGTGCGCTCGGGCACCGGACCTGGCCGTCCCACCTGCACGAAGCGGGTGACCGCACCGGGGTTGTCCTCGATCCGGTAGGCCAGCTCCTCCAGGTGATACAGCCGTCCGGCGACGCGCGCGCAGACGGCGGCGTCGTAGCGGGAGTCGGGCTTGGCCACCTCAGCCGCAGCACCGGCGGTGGAACCCGCCTCGGTGACGGTGGCGTTCGGCACCATCAGGGCCAGCCACTCGCGGCACTGCGCCGCCGCATGACCGTGGGTGAGCACCTGGCGCACATCGTCCAGCTTGGTGCCCTTGCGGGCGTAGAACCCGAACTCGACGGGGATCACGATTTCGCCCTTGATCATCAGCGGCGAGCCCGCGATCAGCTCGTCGAGCGTGGCCGAGACGCCGCCCTCCACCGAGTTCTCGATCGGCACCACGGATCCCTCGACGTCGCCGCGCCGCACGGCCTCCAGCGCCTCGCGGACGCTCGGAAAGTCGATCGCCTCGCCCTCCCACACGGAGCGCAACGCCTGATGAGTGAAGGTCCCAGCCGGGCCGAAATATCCAAGCACGGACCTAATCTATCCACTCCGGCACCAGCCTCAGCGCAGGAGCTTGGACATCCGGCGGTCGGCCAGCTTCTTTCCTCCGGTCTGGCAGCCGGGGCAGTACTGCAGCGAGGAGTCGGAGAACGACACCTCCGCGACGACGTCGCCGCACACCCGGCAGGTGTGGCCGGCTCGGCCGTGCACCCGCATGGCCGAGCGTTTCGCGTCCTTGAGCTGGGCCATCGGCACGGTCGATGCCTTCTCGACGGCGTCACCGAGCACCTCGCGGATGTGGCCGTACAGCGCTGCGACGGCGTCCGCGTCGAGCGTTGAACACGGCGTGAAGGGACTCAGCCGGGCGGCGTGCAGGATCTCGTCGGAGTAGGCGTTGCCGATGCCGGCGAGCTTGCGTTGATCGCGCAGCACGCCCTTCAGCTGGGAGCGTCCGGAGTCCGCCAGGATGCGTGCCAGGTCGTCGACGGTGAAGCCTTCGGCCAGCGGATCAGGGCCTAGAGCGGCGATGCCGCGCACCTCGTCGGGGGAGTTCACGACGTAGATCGCGAGATGCTTCTGGGTGCCGGCCTCGGTGAGCGAGAACCCGGACCCGTCGTCGAGGATGAGCCGGAACGCAAGACCAGAGCGTCCGGGCCGGGGAGGCACCGTGGGGGCGACGTCGTGCCAGGTCACCCAGCCGGCCCGCGCCAGGTGGAAGATCAGGTGCACGCCCTGGGCGTCGATGTCGATGAACTTGCCGTGCCGCGAGACGCCGTCGACCTCCAACCCCGCCAATGCCTCGAGCGGAACCGCGAAGGTCTTGAGCGCGCTGAACGCCACCAGGTGGCCGGACGCGATGGCCTTGCCCTTCAGTCGGTCGTTCAGCTGGCCGGCGACGCTGGCCACCTCGGGTAGTTCAGGCATGGGTTCCTCCCCTGCTGAGGCTATCCCAGCGAGCGAGCAACTCGGCGCCGGTGAGGACAGCGCCCTGTGACGCCGCCCATTCGTGGGTGGGGCGTTCCAGGGCCTCGCTGAGACGCCGCAGATACGCCTGGCGAGGGATCTCGTAGGCACCCAGCGACCCCAGATGGTCGGTGAGCCACTGCACGTCGAGCAGCGTGATGCCCCTGCCGAGCAACTCGACGACCAACCGCAGCAGCGCCACCTTGGAGGCGTCGCGTCCCAGCTCCGGGTGGTGGAACATCGACTCGCCGGCGAACAGCGCCCCCTGATGCACGCCGTAAAGCCCCCCGACCAGGCGTCCGTCGGCCCCCCACACCTCGACGCTGTGCACGTGGCCCAACTGGTGCAGCGTGGTGTAGGCATCGCGGATCCGCTCGTCGATCCAGGCGCCCTTCCGCCCGGGATCGGCGCACGCGTCCATCACCTGCCCGAAGGCGCGATCGACCGTGGTGCGGTACCGCTTCGCCGACTTCCGCAGCGACCTGGTGACGTGCAGCTCGTGTGGGTTCATCACCCCGCGTCGGATGGGCGACCACCAGCCCATGTCGGCCGAGTAGTCGTCGATGGGCATGGGGAACACGCCGGCCCGGTAGGCCTCGAGCGCCAGGGCAGCGTCGAACTCCTCGGAGAAGCCGATCAGATCCTGAGACGGCCAGTGCCGAGGAGGTCCGAACACCGGGCTGAGCATTCACCCATTGTTCCAAACGCCTCCGACAGTCGCGGGGCATCGGCGTACTCAGTCGACGGCGAGGGCCTCGGTAGGCGTCGCATTGGCCGCTTTGCGACCGGGCAGCACCGACGCCAGGCAGGCGGCCAGCAGGCACACCCCGATCAGCGCCGCGGTGTAGCCGACGTCGATCGAGAACTTCAGCTCGGCCACGCCGTCGCCCATCGCTGCCATCGCCGACGAGACGCCCAGCCAGCCGAAGAAGCCGCCGGCGATCAGCCCCACTCCGGTGCCCACCGCGACGAGCGCGATGGCCTCGATCAGCAACATCTGACGCAGGCCCGCGCGCTGCATGCCGAGCGCCCTCAGCAGCGCCGACTCCCTCTGGCGTTCGATCACCGACAGCCCCAACGTGTTGCCCACGCCCACCAGAGCGATCAGCACGGCGACGCCGAGCAGCGCAGTGAGCACGATCAGCATGATGTCGAGCACCTGCTGCAACAGACCGGCCATCATGGCCCCGCCCTCGAGATACACCTCCGGGTAGGCGCTGAAGATGGTGACCACGTCGTTCAGCTGCGTGGTGGAGGTGCGATCCACCAGCTTGATCCAGGCCTTCGTCGTCTGGGTCTCCCCGGCGATGCGCTGAAGGGTTGCGCCGGTCACGCCCATCTCGGAGTACCCCATCCGCTCGGAGGTGACCACCTTCAACGGGATCGGGCCGTCGACGCCGGGCACCTCGATGGTGCTGCCGGCCTCCATGCCCTCGTAGGGCGACACGTAGACGGTGTCGTCGGCCAGCTTCTCCAGCGGATCCATGCCCCATTCCGAGTAGGCACGCGCCGCGTCGAAGGCCTGGCCGTAGATGCCGAAGTCCTCCTGGGCGATCTCGACGCTCTTCGACTCGATCACGATCAGCTTCTGCACCGACGGCGAGGCCTCTGCCTTCGTCAGCGCCGCGGCGGGCAGCTGCTCACCGGAGCTGGCCGTGATGTCGATCGGCACCTGCTTGTCGATGGTGGCCATGCCCGTGGTGCGGGCGGTGGCCAGCGCCACCTGCAGCGTGACGATCAACCCGACGGCGATCATCAGGGCGGTCGCCGTCGACGCGGCGCGAGCGGGATTGCGGGCGGCGTTGGTGAACGCGAGCCGGAAGGCAGGGCTGATCCGGCCGAAGACGCGCCCGAGCAGGCGCAGGATCGGCGCCACGTACAGCGGGGCCATGCCCAGCACGGCGATGGTGAGCAGCACGCCGCCGATCATGGCGAAAGGCAGCGCCCACTCCTCCAGGCCACGGCTGTAGACCACGACGGCGATGCCGCCCGCCAGGGCAAGGGCGCAGATCACGATGCGAACGATGCCGGCCCGCTTGGCCTGGGCCTCCGTCGGCACCGCCTGCAGCGCCTCGAGCGGCTTGACGCGGGACGCCTGGATCGACGGAGCCACCGCGGAGATGACCGTCGCCACGACGCCCACCAGAACGGCGACGCCGACCTCGCTCCACTTCACGACCATGCCCCAATACAACGCGCCGGTGATGGAGGCGCCGATCGCGGCCACCCCGAAGCCCACCGCGATGCCGAGCAGCGACCCGAGCAGACCCAGCAGCACCGACTCGGCCAGCTGGCGTCCGATGACCTGGCCGGTGGACGCCCCCACGGCGCGCAGCAGGCCCACCTGGCGACGGCGTTGGGTCACCAGGATGGTGAAGGTGTTGGCGATGGTGAGCATGCCGACCGCCAGCGCCAACCCGCCGAAGCCCCACAACACGTACTTGAAGATGTCGAGTTCTGCGGTGAGCATGTTGAGCTGGGTCGCGCGCTCCTCGTCGCCTGTCCGGATGCTCAGGGCGTCGGAGGTGCCGAAGGTGGCGGTGAGCGCGTCCACCAGCTGCTGCGGCGTGACGCCGTCGTCAGCCTTGACGGCATAGGTATAGGGATCACCCATGTCGCGGGTGTCGATGTAGCCGACCTCCTGGTAGATCGACCGGGGGTCGTCGGTCAGCCCGACGACGGTGTACCCGAACCCTCCGCCCTCGACCGTCACCTGATCGCCCACGCCGACGCCGAGCCTGCGGGCGCCCGACTCGGACAAGGTGATCTCCTCGGGCGCGGTCGGGAACCGGCCGTCGGTCAGCTGAGACCATCGGAAGGCGTCGTCGGGCTCGCCATTGAGCGAGAAGAAGATGGTCTCGCCGGCGTTGCTGAGCATGGCGCTGGAGCCGAAGATGCCCTGCACCGCAGCCACCCCGTCGACGGCCTCGATCTGAGCCTGGTCGAGCGAACGCTCAGACTCGATCGGTTCCCCGTTGTCGTCGAACTCCATGAAGTCCGCGACATTGACCACAACGTCGGCGTGCGAGATGCCCAGCGCATTCGACTTGGCCAGCGCAGCCTGCTGGGTGCTGATGAGGATGGAGATGGCAGAGATGAAGCCGATGCTGATCGCGATGGCGATCAGGGTGGCGGCGAAACGACCCGGGTGAAGCCGGATCTCGTTGGAGGCGTCGCGCAGCATCAGGACAGCTCCCCCAGCCGGGCCATGACGCCGTCGGCGGTGGGGTGGGCGATGTCGTCGACGACGCGCCCGTCGAGCAGCAGCAGCGCGCGGTCGGCGTAGCTGGCGGCCTTGGGGTCATGGGTGACCATGATGATGGTTTGACCCTGCTCACGGGAGCAGCGCTGGAGGTAGTCCAGCAGGGTCGCGGAGGTCTTGGTGTCCAACGCTCCGGTGGGCTCGTCGGCGAAGATCACCTCCGGCTGGGTGATCAGGGCCCGCGCCACGGCGACGCGCTGCTGCTGACCGCCGGAGAGCTGACTGGGGCGATGGCTCAGGCGGTCGCGCAGGCCGAGCGAGTCCACAACCTGAGCGAAAAGGGCCTTGTCAGCGCGTCGGCCGGCCAGGTCGAGGGGCAGCAGGATGTTCTGCTCGGCGGTCAGCGTCGGCAGCAGGTTGAACGACTGGAAGACGAAACCCACCTTGTCGCGACGCACCTTGGTGACCACGCGCTCCGGCAGGGAGGCGATGTCCTGATCACCCACGAACACCTGGCCTTGGGTGGGTCGGTCGAGTCCGGCCATGCAGTGCATCAGCGTCGACTTGCCGGAACCCGAGGGCCCCATGATCGCGGTGAACGATCCGCTCGCGATCTCCAGGCTCACGTCGTCGACGGCCACCACGGCGCGGTCCTTCTCGCCGTAGACCTTGGTGAGGTGGGCGGTCGCGCAGGCGGCGCGGGTGGTGACGGGCGGAGCGATGCTCATGTACTCAGACCTCTTTCATGATGAACAGCGAGTTCACCCTACGGAAGGCTCTGGGCGGGGACATCGGCCGAGGATCGCGGGTTCACGGCGCCGCGATGAGACCAGGGTCGGGGCTGTCTGGGGGTATAGCCGGACCTCACGTCCCCCATCCGATGAAGAACGCACACTCGACGCCGTCAGGGCGCCGTTTGCCTCCCAAGGGCCTACTTGTGTGCGTTTTTCATCGTTGGGCTGGGCGAAGCACCACTCACGCTCTTTGAGGTGCGGAGCGCAGCGGAGCCTCGAAAAGAGCCAGCCGGCGGCCGAAAAGCCGTATCTGCCATAGGTTGCGCCAGCTCTCCTCGAGGCTCCTCGCAGAGCTCGTCACACCTCGAAGAGCGTGACGTGACGAGCGGGTCGGTCAGAAGCCGAGGCTGCGCAGCTGGTCGCTGATCGCCTGGCCGCTGCGCTGCAGGGCAGCCAGCTCGTCGTCGTCGATCATCAGCTCGAAGGGCTGCGCCGCGCCGTCGCGACCCACCAGGGTGGGCACCGACATGGTCACGTTCTTGATGCCCAGCCAGTCGTCGAGGTGCGACGACACCGGCAGGATCCGGCTCTCGTCGCGGATCACCGTCTGCACGATGTCGGCGGCGGAGAGGCCGATCGCGTGGTTGGTCGCGCCCTTGCCCTCGATGATCTTGTAGGCCGCATACACCGTCTCGTGGGCGATGCGCTCGCGCACCTCGGGGCCGAGCTTTCCGGTCTGCAGCTCCCAATCGAACAGCGAGATGGGCCCGATGCGCGCCACCGACCACAGCGGGGTCTCGGTGTCGCCGTGCTCGCCCACCATGTAGGCGTGCACGTTGCGCACCGCCACGCCGGTGGCCTGCGAGATCTGGTAGCGCAGGCGCGCCGAGTCCAGCACCGTGCCGGAGCCGAACAGCTGATGGCGCGGCAGGCCGGTGATGTGGAGGGCGGCCTCGGTGACGACGTCGACCGGGTTGGTCACCATGATGAAGCGCGCCTGCGGGGAGCGCTCCACCAGCGGCGGCAGGATCTTCTTGATCAGGCCGACGGTGGCGTTGGCCAGATCCATGCGGGTCTGGCCGGGCTGCTGACGCGCACCCGCGGTGACGACGATCACATCGGAGCCCGAGGTGGCGTCGACATCCGCCGTGCCGTCGATCTGGGCGGCCGGGTAGAAGGCGCTGCCGTGCGCCATATCCGCCGCTTCGGCCTTGGCCTTGGCCTCATTGATGTCCTGCAGGACGACGTGCTGAGCGACGCCCTTGAGGAGAAGGCTCAGGGCGACGGACGAGCCGACGGCTCCGGCGCCGACGACGGAAACCTTGGTGGGTGTGCGGTCTATTGACATGTTTACGAAACTCCTCCGAAGAGCGATGTGACCGAGCCGTCGAGGAAGACCGCGCTGATCGCTTTGGAGATCAGCGGGGCAATCGACAACACCGTCAGATTACTGATCGGCTCGGCGGTCTTGATGGGCAGGGTGTTGGTAACGATAACCTCATCGATTCCGCTGGAGTTGAGGCGTTCGGCAGCCGGACCGGAGAAAACCGCATGCGTGGCCGCGACGATGACCCTCGAGGCGCCCCTTTCCTTGAGCGTCTCGGCGGCCTGACAGATGGTGCCGGCGGTGTCGATCATGTCGTCGACGAGCAGGCAGGTCTTGCCGACCACGTCGCCCACGACCTCACGCACCTCGACGGTGTTGGCCTTGTTGGGGTCGCGACGCTTGTGCACGATGGCCAGAGGGCAGTCCAGCATGTCGGTCCATACGTCGGCCAAGCGCACCCGCCCGGCGTCGGGCGAGACCACGACCATCTGGGAGAGGTCGTAGTTGGCCTTGACGTGCTCGGAGAGCACCGGGTGGCCCCAGAGATGATCGACGGGGCCGTCGAAGAAGCCCTGGATCTGCGCGGCGTGCAGGTCGACCGACATGATCCGGTCGGCGCCGGCGGCATGGAACAGATCGGCGACCAAGCGCGCGGAGATGGGCTCGCGACCCATGTGCTTCTTGTCCTGGCGCGCGTAGGGGTAGAACGGAGCGACGACGGTGATCCGCTTGGCGGAGGCGCGCTTGAGCGCGTCCACCATGATCAGCTGCTCCATGATCCACTCGTTGACCGGCGCCGTATGCGACTGAATCACGAAGGCGTCGCACCCGCGAACCGACTCCTCGAAGCGCACGTAGGTCTCGGAGTTGGCGTAGTTGAGGGCTCGGGTGGGCACGATCTGCTGGCCCAGCAGGTCGGCCACTTCCTGCGCCAGCTCGGGGTACGCACGCCCCGAGAACAGCATCAGGTGCTTGTCGTTCTTCGCGATCTGTTCCATCGACTGAGTCACGCCTTCTTCTTAGCTCGGGATTCGGCCACCGCCGGGTGGATGGTGCCGTCGTGTTCCTCGGCGGAGCGCGCAGCCTTCGATTCGGGGCGGCGGTTGGCCACCCAGCCCTCGATGTTGCGCTGCCGTCCTCGGGCCACAGCCAGTTCGCCCGCACCGATGTCGTCGGTGATGGTCGATCCGGCGGCCACGAAGGCGCCGGGGGCGATATCGACCGGTGCCACCAGCACCGAGTTGGAGCCGACGAACGCGTTGGCTCCCACCCGGGTGGTGGACTTGTTGACGCCGTCGTAGTTGGCGAAGATCGTGCCAGCCCCGATGTTGGCACCCTCCTCCACGATGGCATCCCCGCAATAGGTGAGGTGGGGAACCTTGGCGCCGGGCGCGATCTGCGCGTTCTTCACCTCGACGAACGCACCCACCTTCGCTCCCTCGCCGAGCTCGGCACCGGGACGCAGATAGCTGAACGGGCCGACGCTCGCCCGCTTGCCGATCACCGCGAACGAGCCGTGCGTGCGGACCACCTCTGCGCCGGCACCGACCTCGACGTCCATCAGGGTGGTGTCGGGACCGATGATGGCGCCCTCCCCCACGGTGGTGGCGCCCTGCAGGATCACGCCGGGCATCAGCGTGACGTCGGGGGCGAGGTCGACGTCGATATCGACCCACGTGGAGCGCGGGTCGATCATGGTGACGCCCTTCAGCATCCAGGAGTCGAGGATCCGGCGGTTCATCTCGCGGCCCATCTGGGCCAGCTGCACGCGGTCGTTGACGCCGATGGTCTGCCACACGTCGTCGGTCTGGAAGCCGCCGACGCCCAGGCCCTGCGCGTGCGCGTAGTGCAGCACGTCGGTGAGGTACATCTCACCTTGCGCGTTGTCGGTGCTGAGTTGAGCGAGGCCTTCGCGGAGCAGCTGAGCGTCGAAGACGTAGATGCCCGAGTTGATCTCGCGGATGGCGCGCTGCTCGTCGGTGGCGTCTTTGTGCTCGACGATGCCGGTGACCTTCTCGCCGTCGCGCAGCACGCGGCCGTAGCCGGTGGCGTCCTCGACCTCGGCCGTCAGCACGGTGACGACGTTGGAGCGGGCGCGATGCACGGCGACGAGGCGACGGAGCGTGTCGCCGGAGAGCATGGGCACGTCGGCGTAGGTGACCACGACGTCGCCCGTGAGGTCGTCGAGTCCCTCCAGGCCGCAGAGCACGGCATGGCCGGTGCCGAGCTGTTGATCCTGCACCGCGACGCTCACCCGCTCGGAGAGCTTGTCGAGGTGATCGATGACCTGCTCGCGCTGATGACCGACGACCACCACCAGGTGCTGGGGGTCGAGCGCGGCTGCGGCGCTGACCGCGTAGCTGAGCATGGACTTGCCCGCCACTTCGTGCAGCAGCTTGGACTTGCTGGATTTCATGCGGGTACCACCACCCGCGGCGAGGACCACCACCCCGGCTACGGGGGCAAGGTCGGATTCCGGACGCTGAGATGACACTGCTCTTGATCCCTTCCGCAGATGCGATCGGTGAGACGCGCGCAACGGACGATCAGCTGCACGACGCTCATCCGCTCCCCGGGTAGGAGTCGAACCTACTTCGCTTATCCTGATTCAAAGTCAGGCGGGCCCTGCCGAAAGACCAACCGGGGATCGGCTCCGAAGAACCGTCGCTCAGTCTATTGCACTGGCCTGAACGATGGCCACCGAACGGATTTCCCACGCAATCTCGCGGTTGTGGACGAAATCCGGGTCTTTCCACAGGCCCCGTTTCTGGGGTTCCGCAGGCCGTCGCCTCCTCCTATCGTGGGCGCCATCACCCCTCAATGGGCCGCTAGGAGGACACCATGGACGACCGCATCCGCTGCTTCGGCAGTGGCGACGAGGCGTACGCGCGCTACCACGACGAGGAATGGGGCCGCGATGTCGAGGACTCCCCCGACGAGCGCGAACTGTTCGAGCGCTTGTGCCTGGAGGGCTTCCAGGCCGGCCTCAGCTGGCTCACCGTGCTGCGCAAACGCGAGGCCTTCCGAGCGGCCTTCGCCGGCTTCGCGCCCGCGGAGGTGGCGGAGTTCGATGACGATGACGTCGAGCGGCTCATGTCCGATCCGGGCATCATCCACAACCGGATGAAGATCCGGGCCACCATCGGCAACGCCCGCGCCTTGCTCGCCCTGCACACCGACGGCGGACGGCTGCGCGATCTGGTGGAGGCGCACCGCCCGGAGCGGCACCGTCGGCCTCTCACCTTCGCCGATCTGGCCGGCTCCACCCCGGAGTCGGAGGCCCTGTCCAAGGAGCTGAAGAAGCTCGGCTTCCGCTTCGTGGGCCCCACCACCGTCTACGCCTTGATGCAGGCGCTGAACATCGTCGACGACCACCTCGCGGGCTGCTGGGTGGCCCAGGAGAGGGAAGGGGTGCGGTAGTTTCGGGGCATGACTTCCACCGTCCGCGTTCGAGTGCCCGCCAAAGTGAACCTGGCGCTGCTCGTGGGCGGGGTGGACGAGCAGGGTTATCACGAGCTCGGCACCATCTTCCAGGCCGTGTCACTGGGTGACGAGATCGTGGCCGAACGGGCGTCGGGGTTCTCGTTGCGCAACCGGGGAGAGGGCTCGGCGTTCCTCCCCGTCGACGACACCAACCTGGCCATCCGCGCCGCCAAGCTCCTGGCCGAGCGTCACGACGTGGACGAGGGCGTGCGGCTGGCCATCCGCAAACGCATCCCGGTGGCCGGCGGCATGGCCGGGGGGTCGGCAGACGCGGCGGGCGTGCTGGTGGCCTGCAACGCCCTATGGAATCTGGGTCTGAGCCGCGCCGCGCTCACCGAGTACGCGGCCGAACTGGGAGCCGACGTGCCGTTCCTGCTGCTGGGCGGCACCGCCATCGGCACCGGCCGCGGCGACGTGCTCACCCCCGTCGTGACGCGGGGCGTCTATCACTGGACCTTCGCCCTCGCCCACGGCGGCCTCTCCACTCCCGCGGTGTTCCGCGAGTTCGACCGTCTGGGCGATGGCCGTCCCACCGACATTCCCACCGACCTCCTCGCAGCGCTCTCCTCCGGGGACGTGCCGGCGGTCGGAGAGCTGTTGGTCAACCATCTGACGGAGGCGGCCGTCAGCCTCGATCCGACGCTCGCCCGCACCCTCGAGTTGGGGCGCGATGCCGGTGCTCTCGGCGCCATCGTCAGCGGTTCCGGCCCGACGTGCGCGTTCTTGGCGGGTTCTGAGGGCCACAGCCAGGAGCTCGCGGAGGCGCTCAGCGTGTCATCGGGAGTGCGAGCCGTGCGCTGCGCGTTCGGTCCGGTGGCCGGCGCGCAGGTGATCGGCAAGTCGTGACACCATCTCGCAAGCGGGCCGCCGACCCCGATCCCATCGAGACCGCGCCGCTGCGCGACGAGGTGGACTCCGTCGTCGAGGCGTGGACGGAAGCTCATCCGGATCTCGACCTCACGCCGCTGCACGTCTTCTCGCGGATCGACCGCATCGCCCAGCTGCTCGACCGGCATCGTCGACGCACCTTCCAAGCCCACGACCTCGAGCCGTGGGAGTTCGACGTGCTGGCCGCCCTGCGCCGGGCCGGCGCGCCCTACCGGCTCTCCCCCGGGCGGCTGCTGCGCGAGACGCACGTCACCTCCGGCACCATGACCAACCGGGTGGATCGTCTGGTGGCAAAGGGGCTGGTCCACCGCGCGCAGGATCCCAGCGACGGCCGGGGTGTGCTGGTTGAGTTGACCGACGACGGTCTCCACCTGGTGGACCGGGCGCTCGCGGCGCTGGTCGATCTCGAAGCCGGGCTCCTCGGCGAATGGTCGTGCGACGAGCGCGGCGACCTGGCCGCCTACTTGCGCCGGCTCTTGCTGGATTCCGACCCGTCCTGATCGAGCGCCTGGTTGGACCGGCCGCGCTGCCGTCTCCGCTCATCGACGCGGTCCATCAGTAGCGTCGGCTCGGCCACCAGATGGGCCATGCCGTTCCAGGCCAGGTTCACCAGGTGGCTGGCCACCACATGCTTATCGGGGGTGCGGTTCTCCAGCCACTGCTGGCCGGTCATCGCCACCAGCCCCACCAAGGCCTGGGCGTAGAGCCCGGCGAACTCCGGCTCGTGCCCGGCTTTGCGGAATTGCGCCGCCAAGAGGTCTTCCACCTGGACGGCGATGTCGCTCAGGATCGACGCGAATGAGCCCGCCGGCTGGGTGATCGAGGAGTCTCTGGCCAGGATCCGGAAGCCGTCCGGGCAGCGGTCGATGTAGGTGAGCAGCGCCATCGCCCCGCGCTCCAGCAGCTCCCGCGGACCCGCCCCCCGTGTGGTCAGTGCCGTGCGGATCTCGTCGTGCAGGGCTCGGGTCTCGCGATCCACGACCACCGCATAGGCGCCTTCTTTGCCACCGAAGTGCTCGTAGACCACCGGCTTGCTCACGCCGGCCCGGGCCGCGATCTCCTCGACGGAGGTGCCCTCGAAACCCTTCTCCGCGAACAGCTCCCGCGCGATCACGATGAGCTGCTCGCGTCGCTCGGCGGCGCTCATCCGAGTGCGGGAGCGCCTGGCGCGAGTCGACGAGGTCATGGCACCATCCTGGCCCATCGAATCAACCCCCGCCATCTCCAGCCCCCCAAAGCACCCCAAGCACCCCGCCCGCAATCCAGGAAAATCGGCCAATGGCCGATTTTGCGCTGTCTGATGCCGAAAATCGGCGAGAACCCTGACGTATGGCGATCCCAACCCCGTGCAACAGCCTCGCTTTGTACGACGAAGGCGCATATTCTTACACTATGACGACGTATACCACTATCACGTCAAAGGGGCAGATCACGCTGCCCGCCGAGGCCAGGCGGGCGCTGAACCTCCGCCCAGGACAGAAAGTGGCTGTCCGCGTCGAGGGCGACCACCTCGTGATCGACCCCCCACAGGACATCGCCGCACTCCGCAAGCGTCTTCGCGAAGAGGCCGAGGCGGCCGGCACCTGGGGCACCGTGCCCCAATCCGGCGACGGCTGGGGCGCAAGGGCGGAGGAGCTAGGAGGTTCCGTAGGTAGGTGGCGCCGTAGCGAGGACGTGCTGGATGGATGACATGGCAAGACGGAGAACGAAACTGCCATTGGACATGCCAGTGAGTTCGACAACGAAGCCAGGTCGCCATCCAGTGCGCCGCAGTAGGTGCCACCTACCTACGGAACCTCTCAGTGCCTAGCGTCGACACGAACGTCATCCTGCGTTGGCTGCTCGACGATGTCCCCGAGCAGACCGAACGAGCCACAGCACTCCTCAACTCCGGGCCACGTTTCATCGTCGACGACACCACCGTGATCGAGGTGGTCTACGTTCTGGAGAGGGTGCTGCGCATCAGCCGCGCGAGCGTGGCTGCGGCAGTCCGATCCGTCATGGCCGAGGCAAACCTCGAGCCGGATCGCGAACACTGGACCAGCGTGATCGCGATCTATGAGCGGCACCCGAAGCTGTCGATCACGGACATCCACCTGGCGCAGCGCGCCGAACAACGCGACGACACCCTCTTCACCTTCGACCGGAAGCTCACCACCCAGCTTCCCGCCGCCGAACTCGTGCCCAACTAGACACCAACCGGAGTAGGGCCGAATAAAAGTGGCCGAGAGGGGGGTATCTGTACGTATTGCACACATAACCCCCTCTCAGCCACTTTTATTCGGCGCTATCCCAATTGGGCGGCGATGGCGGCGAAGTCTTCGACGGCTAGGGATTCTCCGCGGGCGGTGGGGTCGAGGCCGGCGGCCTGGATGGCGTCGGAGGCGGCCGTCGCGGAGCCGAACAGGCCGGACAGCGCAGAGCGCAGCATCTTGCGACGTTGGGAGAACGCGGCATCGATGACGGCGAAGGTCTTCTTGCGGTCGCCAGGGGGCGGGTCGCGGCGTTCGATGCGGACGAGGCCGGAGTCGACGTTCGGAACCGGCCAGAACACCTTGGGTGGCACGGTGCCGACGCGGCTGGCGGCGGCATACCAAGCCATCTTGGCCGACGGCACGCCATAGATCTTGCTGCCGGGGGCGGCCACCAAGCGGTCGGCCACCTCGAGTTGCACCATCACCAAACCGCGACGCCACCCGTCGAACAGCTCCAACAGCCGCAGCAGAACCGGCACCGAGACATTGTACGGCAGGTTGGCCACCACCGCCGTCGGTGCGGGACCAGGCAGCGTGTCCACCTGGAGCGCATCGGCGGTGACGACGCGCAGCCGCTCGGCCGCGTCGTCGCCCAGTCGTTCGCGGGTGGTCTGCGGGAGACGCTCGGCAAGCCGTTGCTCGATCTCGATCGCGGTGACGGCGGCGCCGGTCTCCAGCAGGCCGAGCGTCAGCGAGCCCAGCCCCGGACCGATCTCCAGCACCACATCGTCGGCCGTGATGTCGGCGAGACCGACGATCCGTCGCACCGTGTTGGCGTCGTGCACGAAGTTCTGGCCGCGTTGCTTGGTGGGCTTGAGGTCGAGCTCGGCGGCGATGCGGCGGACCGACGACGGGTCGAGCAGTCCGGTATCAGTCATTGGAAGTACCTGCCCATCGTCGGCTCTTTTCGCAACGCCTGCTCCTTTCGCAGCGTCCGCTCCTTTCGAGGCTCCGCTGCGCTCCGCACCTCAAGGAGCGTGGGGTATCAGTCATCGTCTCCCCACTTTCCACCGAAGGCCGCGAAGGTGTTGGCCGTGATCTGGTCGCAGAACTCAGCCAGATCCACCTCCAGCAACTCGGCGAGAAAACGCACGGTGTGCGGCAGCAGGTACGGGGCATTGGGCCGACCGCGCACGGGCTTAGGCGTGAGGTACGGGGCGTCCGTCTCGACGAGCAGCCGGTCCAGCGGTGTGACCAACGCCGCCTCGCGCAGGTTGGGCGCCGACGGGTAGGTGGTCACGCCCGGGAAGCTCAGCCAGGCGCCGCGCTCCAGGCAGCGTTCGGCGAAGTCGGCGTCGCCCGAGAAGCAATGCATGACGAAGCGCTCCGGCGCGCCCTCGTCGTCGAGCACACGGAGGATCTCGTCGTGGGCGTCGCGGTCGTGGATCACCAGCGTCTTGCCCGCGGCCTTGGCCCAGCCGATATGCCGCCGGAACGAGATCTCCTGCGCCTCGCGAGCGGATGCGTCGCGGGTGCGGTAGTAGTCGATGCCGGTCTCCCCCACCGCGCGCACCACCGGAGACGCCACCAGCGGCTCGATGACGGCAAGGGCGGCCTCGAGCGCGGACTCCCCGCCGGCGAGGAATCGACGGGCGGCGTCGTTGGGGTGCAGCGCCACCGCCGCAACCACCCGGGGATCGCGCTCGGCCAGCTCGACGGCGTAGCGCGACGACGCGACGTCGCAGCCCACCTGGACGATCCGGTTCACCCCCGCCGCCGCCGCCGCACGCAGCGACAACTCCGCTCCCAGCTTCGAGACCCTCATGGTCTCGTCCGCGTGGGTGTGGTTGTCGATCACCGGACGCGGCAAGGGCTCAGGCAGACCCGGCAGGCCGAGCGCCTCCAGTTCTTGGGCAATCGTCACGAGTTCTTGTCCTTCAGCGCGGCTTGATAGAGCTGCTTGCGGTTGGCGCCGGTCATGGCCGCCACCTCGCTCACCGCAGACGACAGTTTCTCACCCTCGGCCATCCGCCGCCGAACCAGCGCCAGCGCGTCCTCCGCCGATGCCTCCGCCGGCTCCGCACCCGCGATCACCATGGTCACCTCGCCGCGCACCCCGTCGTCGCACCAGGTACGCAGCTCCTTAAGCGTGCCGCGCACCACTTCCTCGTGTGGCTTGGTGAGCTCGCGGCAGATCACCGCCTCTCGTCCGGCGCCCAGCGCGCCGGCGGCGTCGTCGAGGAAATCGGCCAGCCGGTGCGGGGCCTCGAAGAACACCATGGTGCGCTCCTCCGCTGCCAGCGCCTCCAGCCGACGACGACGCTCGCCGCTCTTCCGGGGCAGGAACCCCTCGAAGCAGAACCGGTCCACCTTCAGCCCGGAGACGGCCAACGCCGTCAGCACCGCCGATGGACCCGGAACCGCCGTCACCCGCAGCCCGGCCGCGATGCAGCCCCGTACGGCCAGGTAGCCGGGGTCGCTGACCGACGGCATGCCCGCGTCGGTGGCGATCACGACGGACTGCCCCGCCTCCACGGCCGCCACCAGTTCCGCGGTGCGGGCTTCCTCGTTGCCCTCGAAGTAACTGACGATCCGCCCCTCCGCACGGATACCCAGCCGGCGCAGCAGCGTCGTGAGCCGCCGGGTGTCCTCGGCTGCGATCAGGTCGGCATGGGTGAGCACCTCGCGGAGCCGCTCGCTCGCGTCGGTGCTCGATCCGATCGGCGTGGCCGCGAGAATCAGCGCGCCGCCTTGAGGCATATCCATGACCGCAACCCTATCTGCGGGAGCCCATAGACTGGCCCGGTGCCGACCACGATTCAAGCCCTCGACGACGGGCGCTTGACCGACCGCCGAGCCGGCTGGATCGTCGCACTCGCGATCGCTCTGGTTGCGTTCCTGCTGCGTCTCTATCACGTGGCCGAGCCCAACGACATCATGTTCGACGAGACCTACTACGCCAAGGACGCGTGGGGAATCCTCCAGTCGGGCTACGAGCGCGACTGGGCGGAAGGGTCCAACGAGCAGATCGTCCAAGGGGATCTCTCGGGCTTCCAGGAGAAGGCCGACTACATCGTGCATCCGCCGCTCGGCAAGATGATGATCGCGCTCGGCGAATGGCTGTTCGGCATGACGTCCTTCGGCTGGCGGTTCGCGTCGGTGATCTTCGGCACGCTGCTGGTGTTCTTCACCACCCGCCTGGCCCGACGCCTCTCCCGGTCCACGCTGGTGGGGGCCATCGCCGGAATCCTGCTCACCTTCGACGGCCTCGCTTTCACGATGAGCCGGATCGCGCTGCTGGACATCTTCCAGGCGACGTTCGCCGTCGCCGCTCTGTCGGCGCTCGTCGCCGACCGCGATTGGTTCCGGCACAAGCTCGCCGATCATCTCCGCGCCACCGACCAGATCGACCTGGGCGGTGCCTTCGGCCCGTTGCTGCTGTGGCGCCCCTGGCGCGTGGCGGCGGGGCTGCTGCTCGGGGCGTCGTGCGCGGTGAAGTGGAACTCGATCTATCTGATGGCCGCCATGGGCATCCTCGTGGTGTTCTGGGATCTTGGCGCCCGTCGACTGGCAGGGGCTCGCCGGGTGTGGCGCTCACTGCTGATCGACGCACCCGCGGCCTTCGTGCAGCTGGTCGTGGTGGCCGTCCCCGTCTATCTGGCGTCATGGTTCCGGTGGTTGCAGACCTCGGGCGGCTACTACCGCCAGTGGGGCGTTGAGAACCCCGACGACCCCGTCGTGCAGCGCTTCGGGACCGCCCTCGGCGCTCTATGGAAGTACCACCACTCCATGTATGAGTTCCATACCGGCGACGGCATGATGGTCGACGCGACGCACACCTACGAGGCGCATCCGGCCGGGTGGCTGCTGATGCTGCGTCCCATCGGGATCTTCGCCGAGAACGGCATCGAGCCTGGTCAGCAGGGCTGCGAGGCGGTGGGCACCACGTGCCTGCGGGTGGTCTCCGGCATGGGCACCCCGCTGCTCTGGTGGGCCGCGGCGGCGGCCGTCTGCTTCGCGCTGTATCTGTGGATCGTCAAGCGCGACTGGCGCTACGGACTCCCGCTGGTCGCGATCGCCGGCACCTGGCTGCCGTGGTTCCAGTACGCCGGACGCCCCCTGTTCTTCTTCTACGCGATCATGATCGTGCCGTTCACCGTCACCATCCTCGCCATGGTGCTGGGCCGGATCCTCGGCCCCGCCGCGTCACCACGACGGCGATTGCGCGCGATGATCGTCGGCTCGGTCGTAGGAGTGGTGATCCTGAACTTCGCCTTCATCTACCCGGTGCTCACCGGAGCCCTGATGACCCGCCCCGCCTGGCTGATGCGCATGTGGCTGGGCACCTGGATCTAGAGATCACGCTCTTCGAGGTACGTACCCCATCCAGAACACGACGGTCGTAACCACCTAAACCGACCACAAGCCCCTGCACACCGTCACGCTCTTTTCGAGGCTCGGCCGCGGGCGGCCTCGCACCTCAAAGAGCGTGGTGGTGGAAACCGACGCGCTCCAGAACGCGCTGACTCGCCTTTCGCGACTGCGCTCGCATCCGAGAGGTGAGCGGCAGCGGGCGGCCGGCGTCGCGCCAGCCGATCAGCGTCTGGGCTAGGTAGGTGCCGCTGGCGGTGCCGTTCATCAGCTCCCCGCGACCGTTTCCGCGCGCGTAGTAGCCGCCGGGAATGGCGGAGGCGCCGACGAGGGGTCGGCCATGATCGGAAGGATCGATCGCCAGCCGGCCCACCTTCTCGACCTTCCAGCCCTGCTCCTTCACCCATCCGACGAGTGCCTTGGTCGTGGCGTCGATGGCTGACAGCGTGGCCTTCTGCCCCAACACCAGGTGCTGCTGTCCGTCGGGACGCACCATCCACGCCGGGCCCGAGCCGATCAACTGCACCTCTTCCATGGGCTCGGCAGGCGTGCAGCGCACCGTCGGCACCCATTGGGCCGGTCCGATCCGAGCGGCGCGACCCCACGGGCTGACGCCGAGAGTGTCGACGACGGCGATGCCGGAGACGACGCGCATGTCGCTGGCCCAGGCGATGTTGTCGCGGTACAGCACGTCGGTGAGGCCCTCGCGTCGCCTCAGGTGGGTGACCGTCACCCCGTGCGCGACGCGCACACCAGCCTGCTGGGCTTGCGAAAGCAGCTGAGTGGCGTAATCGACGGGGTTGAGCATCAGCGCGGTGGTGAGCAGCGTGGCTCCCAGCGATCCGCCCACGCCGAGCGAGTAGTCCGCCCCTTCGTCCTCGAACCAGGAAGCGATCTCCTGGAAGTCATCGGCCTCTGTTCCGGTGGTGTCGACGAGCACCCGCTCGTCGGGATCCTGCCCGGCTCGGGCCAGCACCTTGCGGATCTGGGCCATGCCTTCGAGATTGCGCCGGATGTGCTCCCTGGCCGCGGCGCCGCCGTATGCGTGGCCCATATTGGCCACCGTCGACGCGTGCCCGCACGCCGCCACTCCGTGCCCGATGCCGGCGCTGCGCAGCTCCAGGTTGGGGTCGAGCACCATGGCGTCGAATCCCGCCCGGGCCAGAATCCTGGCCGAGGTCAGCCCGGCGATGGTCGCTCCGAGAATCACGACGTCGTGCACCATGTGGACAAGTCTACTGTGCTCGTATCCCCGCCCGCCGTCAGGAGGGCGCGACCGAGGCCGTATCATTCCGGCGGACGAAAGGTGCCTCACATGGTGGGTTGGAAGCTGCACAACAACGGGATCCTCGAACCGGGGGCCGTGGTCAAGCCGTTGGAGAGACTCGGTTGGGGGCGCACCATCGGGCTCGGCGCCCAGCACGTGTTCGCGATGTTCGGGGCGACCTTCGTGTTCCCGCTGCTGATGGGTCTGAACCCCCAGCTCGCGGTGATGATGTCGGGCTTCGCGACGCTGGTGTTCCTCTTCGTCGTGAAGCACCGGGTGCCCAGCTACGTGGGGTCGTCGGCCTCCTTCGTCGGCGTCGCCACCGCGATCTACGCCGCCGGCGGCAACCCGGCCGACGTCAGCGGGGCGTTGTTCGTCGTGGCACTCACGCTGTTCATGGTGGGTCTGATCATCCACTTCGCCGGCGCGCGAGTCATCCACCGGGCGCTGCCGCCGGTGGTGACGGGCGCCGTCGTGATGCTGATCGGCTTCAACCTGGCACCCGTGGTGGCCGGGGTCTACTGGCCCGTCGACCCCTGGCTGGCCTTCACCGTGATGCTGATCGTGATCACGCTGTCGGTGGGCCTACGGGGCTTCTTCGGTCGCATCGCCATCTTCATCTCCCTCGTCATCGGCTACGTGCTCAGCTGGATCCTCGACGTCGCGACCGGCCCGCTGGCCAGTGGTGCGCCCCGGGTGGACTGGTCGGCCGTGAAGAGCGCGCCGTGGCTGGGGTTGCCGCCCGTGAGCGACCTGGACAACTGGCTCTACAAGGCCCCCGACAACGTGGTGGGCCTGCATCTGCCCGCCTTCCACTGGACCTTCATCGTCATCGCGCTGCCCGTCGTGATCGCCCTGATCGCGGAGAACACCGGTCATGTCAAGGCGGTCGCCGAGATGACGGGTGAGAACCTCGACGGCTACATGGGCCGCGCGATCGCCGCCGACGGGCTCGGCTCGATGCTGGCAACCACCGTCGGCGCCGGCCCCACCACCACCTACGCCGAGAACATCGGCGTCATGGCGGCGTCCCGCGTCTACTCGACGGCGGCCTACGTGGTGGCCTCCATCGTCGCCATTCTGTTCGGTTTCTCGCCCAAGTTCGGTGCCGTGATCTCGGCCACCCCGTCGGCGGTGCTGGGCGGCATCTGCGTGGTGCTCTACGGCATGATCGGCCTGCTGGGCGCGAAGATCTGGAAAGAGAACAACGTCGATCTGGGCAACCCGATCAACCTGATTCCCGCAGCCGCCGGCATCATCATCGGCATCGGCGACGTGAAGATTCCCTTCGGCGACTCGTTCGAGTTGGGTGGCATCGCGCTGGGCACCATCGTGACCATCGCCGTCTATCACATCGCCCGCGTGATCGCCCCCGAGCGGCTGCGCAAGGAAGCCGACGGCGCCGCCCTTATCTACGACGCGCCGGGCATCTACAAGGACGAGGACAACGACGCCAAGTAGCAGCCACTTCGGACAGTTTGAGCCAACTGGAGTGCCCTGGGGGGTATCCTCACGCGGGTGACCGATCCCACCGCTGTGCTGCAGGACGCCTTCCGCGAGTGCATGGCCCGGGTGCCCGCGCCCGTGACCGTGATCACGACCATGCTCGACGGCGCACCCTACGGGGTGACCGTCTCGGCCTTCGCGTCGTTGTCGGTGAACCCGCCCATGGTGTTCTTCGCGTTGGACAACCGAGGCTCGATGATCGAGCACCTCCGCCAGGCCGGTCGTGCCGGGGTGAACCTGCTCAGCGGCGGGCAGGCCGAGGCGGCCGTCACCTTTGCCCGGAAGGATCTGGCCGACCGGTTCGCCATCGTCGACTGGACTGATGATCACGGCTTGCCCCGGTTGAGCGGCGTCGCCGCATGGTTGCGCTGCGACCTACTGGAGTTCCGTCCCGGCGGCGACCACACCATCGTGCTGGCCCAGGTGGCCGCGGCCGAGCCCCTCACCGACGTCTCCCTGTCCTACCACTTGCGCCACTTCCTGGAGATCTCCACCCCCTGACGGCCCCGGGCACAAATCTGCGTATACGCGAAGGCCTCCCGTATATAGCGAGGCCGGGGCGTAGGCGCAGATGTCGAGATTCCGCTGCTGAACCGACCGATCCACGCGGCGGACCCTCCCGGACCTCCCCCCTTTTGGTGCGCCACACCCCCTTAGACCTCCCCCCTTTTGGTACACCAACACACCTTGAACCTCCCCCCTTTTGGTACACCTGAGATATAGTGGCCTGGTGAGAGATGACCAGATCCGTGCCATCCTGAGACAGGCCAACCCCTGGTGGCTGGCTTCGGCGACTGGCGTGTCGCCCACAGCTTGGGCGTCGTCGCACCGCCTGCTGCGCGATCGGGCTCGCTTCGATCTCGGCTACCGATCGCCAGTTTTGGACGACGTCGCTACTGGCCAGGTGGACGACAAATTGGTTGTGTTGACAGGCCCGCGACGCGTGGGGAAGTCCATCGTCCTGCTCGATACGGCGGCCACGCTGTGCGGACGCGACGATGTCGATCCACGCCAGGTGATACACATCCCCGCAGATGACTTCACCGCGCAAGACCTAGCCCGCGCGTTCGCACTCGGACGTGATCTCACTCGATCAGTGGATCGGCCCGATTCACGCCCGAGGGTTTGGCTGCTTGACGAGATCAGCGGGATCAGCGGATGGACCACGACGCTAAAGCGGATGCGCGACCAAACCCTGGTCGGGGAGGACACCGTGGTGGCGACCGGTTCTCGCTGGGTTGGGGCTGACGACATCACGGCAGACCTGCTCGCAGGACGCGCCGGAAGAGGCTCCCACCGAAGGCTGCGCCACCTCATGCCCATGTCGTTTCGAGACTTCCTCGCCGTCTCTGGCCGCAACCTCCCTGCTTTCCCGGCCGCATCACTACGGGATCTCCAATCGGAGAGCGTGCGCGAAGCCCTCCAGTCGCTGTCCTTCCTGGTGGATGACTACGACCTGGCCTGGCAGGAGTACCTGACCTGCGGCGGCTTCCCTCGCGCGGTATACGGACACATCACCAACGGCGACGTCTCGCCGGGTTACCTGCGCGACCTCGAGGCATGGCTGATCGCAGACCTCGCCGATGACGAAACTCCCGACTCCGTCCCCTTGCTCCTCGAAGGCCTCGCAACGCGGACAACAAGCCCACTCAACCTCACCAAGACGGCACGCGACCTCGGATACAACTCCAAGAACCAGTTTGATAGACGACTCAACCGCCTGATCGCCACCTTTGCCGCACTCCGCTGCCCGCAACGCAACGAACACGGCGAGATCGTCGTCGGAGCACAAGCCAAGTACTACCTCACCGACCCGCTCCTCGCCTGGCTACCATCCCGACTCCGCGCAGGCCTGGCCAAGCCCGAGCTACCGTCGCTCTCGGAAGCCGCACTGGCCACGTCGCTGGCCATCGCGCTCGACGACCTGCAAGAGCGACGCTTCACGGTCGGAGACACCATCGGGTACCTGCGCACAGGATCCGGCCAAGAGATCGACTTAGCCCCGGTGACCCTCCCTACCGCCGACGGCCCACGCCTGACCACTCCCTTGGAGAGCAAGTGGGTCAGCCACGGTTGGCGCACCGAAGCGAAGGTCATCGAGAACAAGTACGGTGCCGGTGTCCTCGCCACCCGCAACATCCTCGACGTGAGCCACCCCACTTGGGCGATCCCAGCCCCCATGGTCGCCCTTCTACTGCGATAAGGGCCCGACGAGAACCTCGGCAAGACTCTCTTTGAGGAGCAACGACGGAGGAGAGCGCGACAGGGTCAGGCGGCGCGGAGGGTGACGGCGTCGGGGAGTTGGGCGACCAGTTCGGGGAGGGCGACGGGGGTCGCGACGGTGAAGTCGGGGCGGTCGAGAAGTGGTTGCGCAGGAAACGTAGGCCGGAAAAGTGCTCCGACCAGTAGGTGCTGCTCGCCCTCGTGCCACCTTGCCCAAGGATTCGCAGGTACCTTGCCCAAGGATTCGCAGGTACCTTGCCCACGGATTCGCAGGCATTCCTCCCAAGCCGGGATCGGACCCACCACCCGTTCTTCTGTGCATAGATCTGCGCATACGCGAAGGCCTCGCTATATAAGGGAGGCCGAGGCGTAGGCGCAGATTTGTGCTCGTGTTCGCTGGTCGTGAAGGAGCCGGACCCGGTCAGCGCCGGCCGGTCGGCGTGTGCAACACTTCCCTCAGCGGCTGGTTCATCGCACCCACGAAGCCCGGCGTCGAGCGATCGACGACGGACGGGTGCGATGTCGACGAGGTCTCACACAGCAGTGGGAGGCTTCCAAGAGGGAACCCGGTGAGAATCCGGGACTGCCCCGCAGCGGTATGCGGAAACGACCGCCGGCATCAGCACTGGGCACCAGCCTGGGAAGCGCCGGCCAGTAGGAACACCACCTCCAGGTGGCCTGTCCGCGAGTCCGAATACCTGCCACCGCGCCGCACCCGCCCGGGTGCGGATGGTCTGCGATCCTCGTGGGAGGGGTCACGACGACGGGGTCTCGCGCCCCGCGGTCGCTCCTACCCTCACGCCGTCGCAGGCCAGCTCCACGACGAGCTCGCGAGGGATGAGCAATGACCACTACGTACCCACCCATCGGCGCCACGGCGCTCGGATTTCCCAGGATCGGCCGCAACCGCGAACTGAAGAAAGCGCTCGACGCCTACTGGGCCGGCCGAATCGACGCGACGGCGCTCGACGAGACCGCCACCGCGGTGCGCCTGGATGGCATCGCCTCGATGGCCGCGGCCGGCCTCGATTCCGTGCCCGTCAACACCTTCACCTGGTACGACCACGTGCTGGACACGTCCGTCCTCGTGGGAGCGGTGCCGGAACGCTTCCAAGCCGTCACCGGCGACCACCAGCTGGCCGGCTTCGACGCGGCCCGCTACTTCGCCATGGCCAGGGGCAACGCCGAGGTCGCCCCGCTGGAGATGACCAAGTGGTTCGACACCAACTACCACTACCTGGTGCCGGAGATCGGCCCGAACACCGAGTTCTCGCTGAACGCGGCCAAGCCGCTGGCCGAGTTCGAGGAGGCACGCGCCCGCGGCATCAATGCCCGGCCGGTGATCGTCGGGCCGTACACCTTCCTCGCGCTGGCCAAGGCGGCCGACGACGCCCCCGAGGGCTACGACCCACTGGATCGCCTGGAGGATCTGATCGGCGTCTATCAGGAGCTGCTAGGCGCACTGGCCGCGGCGGGCGTCGAGTGGGTGCAGCTCGATGAGCCGGCCCTGGTGCGCGACTTCACCCGTGAGGAGAAGGCGGCATTCCGACGCTCTTACCATCGCCTGACCGATCTGACGGCGCGGCCGGCGATCCTGGTGGCCACCTATTTCGCCGATCCGGTGGAGTCGCTGCCGGCCGTCGTCGCCTCCGGCGTCGAGGGCATCGCGCTCGACCTGCTGAGCGGCATCGACCCCAAGCGCGTGCGCAACATCCCCGGCATCCACGAGCGCCTGCTCGTGCTGGGCGCCGTCGACGGTCACAACATCTGGCGTGCCGACCTCACTGCCCGACTGGAGAATCTGCACTCCTGGCGCGACACCGGCAAGGGCTGGAGCGTCTCCACCAGCTGCTCGCTGCTGCACGTCCCCTACGACTCCGAACGTGAGACCTCACTCGACGCCGGACTACGGGAGAATCTGGCCTTCGCCGATCAGAAGCTGGCCGAGGTGGTGGCCCTGCAGCGCGCCGTCGACGGTGGTCGGGAGGCCAGCGCCGCGGCCTTCGATGCCTCTGACGCCGCGCTGGCCCGTCGCGCCTCGATCCCCGGTCTGATCAATGAGTCGGTGCGCTCGCGCCTGGCCGAGGTGACCGACGCCGACCGTCGCCGCGAGCCCCGTCCCGAGCGCGCCGCCGCGCAGGCCGAGCGACTCGGGCTGCCGCTGCTGCCCACCACCACCATCGGTTCCTTCCCGCAGACCCGCGAGCTGCGCGCCGCTCGCGCTGCGCATCGCGCCGGCCGGCTGGATGAGGCGGGCTACGTCGAGGAGATGCGACGCGAGGTGCGCTCGGTGATCGAGCTGCAGAACGCGATCGGGCTGGACGTGCTGGTGCACGGCGAGCCGGAACGCAACGACATGGTGCAGTACTTCGCCGAACAGCTCGACGGTTACGCCGCCACCGAGCACGGCTGGGTGCAGTCCTACGGCTCCCGCTGCGTGCGCCCGCCCGTGCTCTACGGCGACGTGCACCGCCCGCGTCCCATGACCGTCGAGTGGGCCGCCTACGCGCAGAGCCTCACCGACAAGCACGTGAAGGGCATGATGACCGGACCGGTGACCATGCTCGCCTGGTCGTTCGTGCGCGACGACCAGCCACGCTCAGTGACCGCCGATCAGGTGGCGCTGGCGCTGCGCGACGAGGTGGCCGATCTGGAGGCCGAGGGCATCGCCGTCATCCAGGTGGACGAGCCGGCACTGCGCGAGACGCTGCCCCTGCGCCGCGCCGAGCAGGAGGCGTACCTGGCCTGGGCCGTGGAATCGTTCCGGCTGGCCACCAGCGGTGTACGGGTGGATACCCAGATCCACACCCATCTCTGCTATTCGGAGTTCGGGGAGATCATCGACGCGATCGACGGTCTGGAGGCCGACGTGACCAGCATCGAGGCCGCCCGCTCCCGGATGGAACTACTGGCCGACATCGCCGAGAACGGCTTCGGCGGAGCGCTGGGCCCAGGCGTCTACGACATCCACTCCCCGCGTGTGCCGAGCACCGAGGAGATGGTCGATCTGCTGCGCGCGGCCCTGGACTCGCTGCCGGCCGGAAAGCTGTGGGTCAACCCCGACTGCGGCTTGAAGACCCGCGGCTACGGCGAGGTCGACCCGGCCCTGCGCCACCTCACCGAGGCCGCCGCCATCGTCCGAGCGGAGCTTACCCCCTCTCTCTGAGGCGCGAGCGAAACGAGCCTCGACAATCGGGACGAGCGCGAAGCACCCCACGCTCTTTGAGGTGCGGAGCGCAGCGGAGCCTCGAAAAGAGCCAGCCGACGGCCGAACAGCAGACTCTGCCAACGGTCACGCTCGCTCTTTTCGAGGCTCCGGCTTCGGGGCTCGTTCCGGGTGCTCATACGAAAGTTAGGTGACCACCGCTTCTGTGGGGCTGGGGAAGGTGACGGTGACGCCGGCGTTTCGGAGTAGGTTGATGGCGTTGCGGATCGCGATGCCG
>NZ_JARGDO010000021.1 GCF_029211185.1 Tessaracoccus caeni | reverse complement strand
AGATCGGTGACCATGACAGGGCCCTTCCGGCTCGGTGTTGGTGTTAGCAACACCGACTCTGGACGCCCTCCCTCACACTCACGGCAACACCACGCCGAGCCACGACCCCTTGGACTCAATCATCTAGCGGGGAAGGTGAACTTCGCGCAGAGGCGTGCCGCCGTCGATGAAGAGCCTCCCGCTTGGTGTCAGCGCTGCGGCGATGCGAGCCAGCGCAAGCTTCCCAGCCTGTGGGTGACGTCCGTCGAGTGCGCCGACGCGGACAGCGAAGGCCAGGTCGAAGGGCGCGTCGCCCGGTAGGAGCGTGAAGTCTTCCGCTGCGACGCAGCGTGCGCTGAGTACACCGGAGGCGACTTCTGCGCATCCCCCAGGACGTTCCGCAGCCACTGGACGACTGGATGGAGTTGAGCGGGAGGGCCGCGTCGCCTGGAAAGAACTGACGACGTCACCGCCGGTGCACGGCGATCACCAGGTCTATCCGGGAGCGGGCTCCCGTCTTGGTGAGCAGGCTGCTGACATGTGATTTCACCGTCGGGACGCTGACGGTCAGTTGATGAGCGATCTCCTCATTGGACATGCCGGCGGCGACGAGTTCGAGCACCTCTTTCTCTCGCGCACTCAGCTGGGCGAACGAGTCCGACGCCCGCACCGGGGAACGGCCCAGGGCCGCCCGGACGACGCGGCGGGCCACTCGAGGAGAAAGCACGGCCTCGCCTGAGCGCGCTGCGCGAATGGCCCGTACCAACTCGTCGGTGGGTGCATCCTTCACCACAAAACCCTGAGCCCCCGCGCGAAGGGCGGAGAAGACGCTTTCATCATCGTCGTACGTGGTGAGCACCACCACGGCGGTGCGGCAGTTCTTGGAGGCAAGGATGCGCTTGGTCACCTCGACGCCGTCGATACCCGGCATCCGGATGTCCACAACGGCCACGTCGGGGCCCAGCCGACCGACAAGACGGACGGCTTCGAGTCCAGAGGCGGCCTCGCCGAGCATGCGGATCCCAGGGGTCTTCGCGAGCAAGGCGACGATGCCCTGCCGCAGCAGTTCGTTGTCCTCGGCGACCACGACGGTTGTCGGCGCCGCGTCCGCGGTCATGCGAAGGCTCCAGGTATCTCGACGACGACGGTGAAAGCCCCGTCATGGAACCTCGCGTCCACCGTCCCGCCGAACTCATCGGCGCGCTCGCGGAGCCCGATCAGCCCGTACGAGTCGTCGCGAGGTGCCGGCGTCGTCTCCAGCACAGGGTTGGTGGCGCTCAGCCGGAGGGTCGAATCGACGCTGTCCAGGCGGAGGGTCACCGGGGCTCCGGGAGCATGCCGGCTGGCGTTGGCGAGAAGCTCGTTCACGGCACGGCCGAGCAGGTATCGCACGCCGTCCGACACGATGGTGGTGCGCGGGTCGGCGGTGATCTCTACGGTGTTGCCCATCGCGCGATGTGCGGCGATGGCGGCTTCGACGGGATCCTCCTCGTTCTCGGTCGCACGGGAGAACTCGTCGGGCTCATTTCTCAGCACGACGAGGAGACGCCGGAGTTCGGTCAGCGCACCTCGACTCTCCGCGCCGAGCAAGGCGGCAGTGTTCCGGACGCCGGGATCTGGGGCCTCTTCTTCCAGGAGTTTCAGCTGCACGGTGAGCGCCGCGAGCGAGTTGGACACCGAGTCGTGCAGTTCTCGTGCGAGGCGGCTGCGTTCCTGTTCACGAACGAGAGCTTCGCGACGTTCCACTTCGGCGACGTGCCGTCGTTGCCGCTCCAGCCAGCGGGCGAGGGCGTAGCCGAGCGCCCAGACGGCGGTGAAGCCGATGACGTTGGTGAGCGCCAGCGGTGTATCCCACATGGGCGCCTGCGTCACACCCAGCACGCTGGAGCTGAGAAGGGTCAGTACGAGCGCGAAGATCGCACGCGGTGGCGTTGCGGCGAATGCCACCCACCCGATGGCGAAGCCGAGGAAGGTCGGCAGCAGACCGAAGTAGCCACCGAGCAGGCTCAGGGCGAGGAGCACGAGAGACGCACATGTGTACACCGTGGTGGGGAAGTGCCGAATGAAGATGTACGGCGCGCTGCCGAGCGCGGCGAGGCCGTAGACCAAGGGCTGGGATAGATCGAAGTCGTATGCCAGGGAACTGTCAGGGCTGGCCACGCTGGCGAGGGTGAGAATCACGAGCACGACGCCGGGCACGACGTCGATCCAGGTCAGTCGGGAGAAGCCGTGAGACCGTGCGCGGGGCTGTTCCGGCATGCCGTCAGTATATGGATGCAGCTTGTCCACGCCTGTCATCCTCTGGGAGCATTCTGATTTGGTTTCGTCCCTGGGGAGGAGGCCATAGTTCCATCCCCGGAGCGATGTTTGCCCTAGTCGTCGGGTGTTTCACTGGGCGACATGAGCACCGCGACAGCAGTAACCACCTCGACGCCGGCAGCACGTCTCTTCCGCGCAACCGCCATCGGCCTCGCTCTCAGTGCAGCCGGCTTTATGGCGGGCGTCTTTCTGCCCGTCTTTGACTATGCGCCATACGTGACGCCCTTCCAGCACCCATATTCACTCACCGTCAATGCGCTCAGCGCCGTCTTCCTGATCGCCCTCGCGGTGCAGTTGCCGACGGCGTGGTCGGATCCGCGGCTGCCACGCTGGGCGGTGGGTGTCCTGGCCGCCGGCGTCGCCTTCGCCGCGGTCTTCCCGGCATCCTTCGCGACGAATGCAGTGCACGCCGCTTATGTTGTTCCGCCCGAGTTCGTTCCCCTGCTCGGTGAGGGACTCCTCGTCGACGCGATGGGCTGGCCGAAACAGGCTCTCATCGCCATCGGCGCGATCGTCGTTGCCGTGGTCGGCAAGCGCCAGGGAGTGTTCGGGTGGGCGGGCGCCGTCGGGTTGATCCTGACAGGTCTGGTCAACTGGTTGATCTGGCCCTTCCCTCCAGGTGCGCTCCTCCTGGGCATCACTTTCGCCCTCCTTGGAAGTCGTACTGCGAGGTAGCACCGGACGGATACTCGTTGTCGTGAGGCGATCGGCGAGCTGGGCTTCACCAAAGTGCTTCAGGCATGACCGCCCCGTCCTGTGAGCCGTGAGCCTGGAGCAGGGAAGCACCAACGCCGAGGTTCCACCGCAGCGTCGGCGCGCCTCATAGCGTCAGCGCACCCAGCAAGGCGGCCGCCAGGACCACCGCCCATGCGGGCGCCTTCCACGCGGCGAACGCCACGAAGGCCGCCACCGCGATTGCGAGCGACGCTGCTCCGTCGATTCCCTCGGTGAAGACGGGGTGATACAGGGCGGCGGCAAGCAATCCGACGACCCCGGCGTTCACACCCATCAGAAGAGCTTGTGCCTGTGGAACTTCCCGGAGCCGTTGCCAAAACGGCAGCACACCCATCAGCAGAAGCGCCGAGGGAAGGAACATGGCACCCAGCGCGATGGCGGCGCCGAGCAGCCCGGAGGGCGGACTCGTGGTGACCGCTCCGAGGTAGGCGGCGAAGGTGAAGAGCGGCCCCGGCACCGCTTGCGCCGCCCCGTAGCCGGCGAGGAAGACACCTGGATCGACGAGGCCGGTTTGGACCACCTCCGCCTGCAGGAGCGGCAGCACGACGTGTCCACCACCGAACACCAAGGCGCCCGCGCGATAGAACGTGTCGAACAGCCCCAGGGCGCCTCCACCGGTCGCCGCTGCCACCGCGGGCAGGCCGAGAAGCAAGACGAGGAATGCGACGAGACAACCGACGGCCGCCGCGCGCGGGAGCCTTGGCGCGAACGTCGAGCTGGCTGAGGCGGGAGCGGCGATGTTCCGGAGCCACGTCAGACCGACGAGGCCCGAGACGACGATCGCGCCGATCTGAGCCCAGGCGCTGGGCACGAGGAGAACCAGGATCATTGCGGCCGCCGCGATGATCGCGCGGCGGGCGTCCGGGGTGAGGGTCCTGGCCATGCCGAGCACCGCGTGGGCGACGACCGCCACAGATCCGGCCTTGAGGCCGAGCACCCACCCTGCCTGCGCCAGGTCGGTGAGGCCGGCGGTCCCGAGGGCGAACCCAACCAGCAGCAGAGCGGACGGCAGCGTGAAGCCGGTCCACGCCGCCACCAAGCCGCCGACGCCCGCGCGTTGCAAGCCGATCGCCATGCCTACCTGGCTGGAGGCGGGGCCTGGCAGGAACTGGCACAAGGCGACGAGGTCGGCGTAGGCGCCGTCGGTCAGCCATTTGCGACGCTCCACGAACTCCGCCCGGAAGTAGCCGAGGTGAGCCACGGGTCCGCCAAAGGAGGTCAGCCCCAGCCGGAGGAAGGCCAGGAAAACCTCGCG
This sequence comes from Tessaracoccus caeni, assembly GCF_029211185.1. GTDB lineage: Bacteria > Actinomycetota > Actinomycetes > Propionibacteriales > Propionibacteriaceae > Arachnia > Arachnia caeni. Next base: position 62,660 of record NZ_JARGDO010000021.1, on the reverse strand, counting down.
TACCGCGCCCGCGCGCGAAGCTGCCTGCCCATCCGGAGCGCCGTCGTTCACCCGACAAGTATGCGATCGATGCCGCCGACTGGTCTGGGAATGCGCTGCCCGGTGGTCACTGTTCATCCGCCGTACGCGTAACCGACACGTCGGCGGCCGCATTGACCTCCCCGCGGCGCGAGACTGGAGCATGGGAAGCACCAACTACGCCAATACGTTCATCCAGGTGGCCGAGGACTGCCCCGTGACGCAGGCCGAAGTGCCGCCGACGCGCGGAAACACCCCGACGGTCGCCTCGCTGCAGTACGACCTGATCGCCGCCGATCCTTATCGGCGCACCAGCGACGACGTGCTGTTCGAGGTGTACGCGCTGAGGCAAGGCATCCCGGAGGAGGAGCAAGCCGATGCCCGTGCCGCGTTCTTCGCCAAGACCAGGCCTGCCTCCGGTCGTCACCGCTCGGCAAACGCTACGGCTGGGGCGTCCATCACGACGCCGATGCGCGCGTCGCCTTGGTGGCGCGTGAATCCGAGCGTTACCAAGAACTGGCAGCGGACCCGTCGCTCAGACAGCTGAAGGCGATGCGCAGCAAGCGTGCGTGACGATCCCATCCAGCCACTCGTGGAGCCGGCCACCTCGGTTCACTGTCCGTCGCGATGAATCCCGTGCAGTGACGCGCCGGCTCATCGCGGCTCGCTTCCGGGATGCGGCGTTCCGGCCAGGCGGGCCGCTCGCCGTCGATGCCGTCTCTCGATTGCCGATCTCAGGAGTCCCTGGCGAGTGCTGCCCTCCGCGGCGGCTTCTCTCTGTGCCTTCTCGCGGGCGGCTTCCGCGGCTCGCTGGGCTCTGCGCTCGGCCCACGCGGCCACCGTGGCCTCGGTCTCGCGCGGCATGGTGATCAGAGGTGGTCCGGCCGGCAGCTGGTAACGAGCGCGGATCACCCGCTCGTTGAACTCGGCAATCTCGCGACGGACGGCCTCCTCGTTGGGCAACTCATCGAGTTGTTCGTCCAGCGCTGCGTCCTCCTTGCGCAGCTGGATGGAGGGAGGCAGGAGAACGAGCCCCTCGCGTTTCATGAGGTTGTTGAGCCACCAGTTGGGGTCGTGATCCTTCGGGAGGTCGAGCGGTTTGCCGCTTCCGGGAAGGTTGTCGAACTCGCCTCGCTCCATGGCCTTCCTGATCCGCATGTCGGCGATCAGTGCGATGGTCACATCGGCGTCGAACACGATGGCGGCGGGGTTGTAGAACGCGAGGGGTGGTTGGTTGTCCGTCATCGTCACTCCATCCCGATGGGGTCTCAAGTCACCTGTAGTATGTCAGATGTATTGGAACAGGAAGGGTGTCAGATGCCGAAGCAGGTCGACCACCAAGAGCGACGGACGTCGATGGCCCATGCGCTGTGGCGGGTCGTCGACAAGCAGGGGTGGGCGAAGGCGACGATGCGCGAGGTCGCCCGCGAGGCGGGGGTATCGCTTGGGCAACTGCAGCACTATTTCTCTTCGCGGGCGGAGATGCTGACCTTCGCGATGGAGTTCTCCTCGGACCAGACATCGCGCCGAGTCGCGCAACGTCTGGCCGCTCTGGATCAGCCGCCGCATCCGCGCGACGTGCTGCGTATCGTCATCACGGAACTGCTGCCTCTTCAGCCCGACTCCCGTGCCACCAGTCGTCTGAACGCGGCCTATGTGCTCGAAGCGATGCACGACCCATCGTTGCACCAACAGGTCGGCGCGGGGCTGCGGGATGGGCGTGCGATGGTTGAGCGTCTCATCCGAGAGGCGATCGCCGAGCAGCAGATCCCGCCGGACCGTGACCCGGTCGTAGAGACCGACCTCATCCTGTCGTTGAGCGGCTTCGCTCAGCTGCTCGAGCTCGACGTCATCGAGCCGCACGCGGCACTCGCGGCGATCGACCACCATCTGGATCGGCTTTTCGGACCTGCCGGATAAGCGGGATCCGGACCGTTGCCCCGAGAGTTCGCCGCTTAAGAGCTTGCTAGTCCACCGACTTCGGTGGACTAGCGAGCGGTTAAGCTCTGACGGCTGAGTTTGGGCCTACCGGATGCGGGATCGGATCCGGGATGCCGCCAGCACCGTGAACACCACGGCGAGCGCGACCAGCACGCCGACCGCGAACCACACGGGAACGGCCCAACCACCGACGTGCAGCGTGACGCCGTAGAACTCGCCCAGGCCGTCGATCAGCTCCTGGTCTCCGTCGACGAGCTCGGTGAGGGGTGCGGCGGTGAACTCTCGCCTCAGCAGCATCGCGGATTGGGCGAAAGGCAGTGCGGCGATCACGTGACGCACAGCGTCGGGGATGAGCCCGACGGCGAGGTAGGCGCCCGCCACGAACCCGGCGACGGTACCCACCACCGTCGACAGCGCTGCGAAGGATCCCTGGGTTTTCAGGAAGGACGCGACGAAGGACCACAGAGCGGTGAACCCGGCGGCGATCAGCATGATCCACAGGAAGGAACGTGCGATTTCGGCCGCACCCAGCACCACCCCGCTCAGGATCCATAGGTATCCCAGGGCGACGAGGAACACGATCGTGGTCATGAAGATGGCGATCACGAATGCCGATCCCATGTAGCCGAGCACGAGCTGGCCTCGACGAATAGGGGTGACGAGGAAGTCGCGGAACCGGTTGGTGGTGGCGTCTTCGACGAACACCGACAGCGCGCCGAGCGGGGTGGTCATCGCCGAGAGGGCCACGACGGCGGCGAGCATCCAGGAATCGACGAAGCCCCTCACCAACTGCTCGCTGGCGCCGGGAACCGCTGCGGAGATCGAGAGCATCTGCAGGTTGCCGAGGAACAGGGCATAGAGGACGAAGATGATCAGCGCGCCCATCAACGAGAAGAACACGTTCAGCGGGTCGCGGAAGAACAGCGTCAGGTTGCGACCGGAGATGCCGAGCACATTTCTCATGCGACCTCCTCCTCTCCGGAACGCCCCGTCAGGGCCAGGAAGACGTCGTCCATCCGGCCGTGGCGGAACTCGAAGTCGACGACGCCGTCGCCCAGGTCGGCCAGCATCCGACGAGCTTCGGCGGCATCGTGCACGGTGCGTCGTTCGGTGCCGGTGGCCGTCGTCAGGGTGAGGATGCTCGAGCTGTATCTCGCCCGCAGTCCGGCGGGCGTACCGTCAGCGATGATTTTTCCACGGTCGATGATGCAGACGCGATCCGCCTCCTCGGTCTCCTCCATGTAGTGGGTCGTGAGGAAGACCGTCAGACCAGTGCGCTCGCGCAGGCCGTGGATGGTGCGCCACATCACCCGGCGGCTGGCGGGATCGAGGCCTGTCGTCGGCTCGTCGAGGAAAAGAATTCGCGGGTCGTGCACGAGCGCCCGCGCGATGTCGGCGCGTCGGCGCTGGCCTCCCGAGAGCTTTCCGTAGCGCCGGTCGATGAAGTCGTCGAGCTCGACGAGCGCGCTCAAGGCTTCGATGCGGGCGCGGATCGCCTGGCGCGTCGACAGGTAGGGGAGGGCGCGCAGCGCGAGGTTCTCGCGCACCGTCAGGACGTGATCGAGCAGCGACTCCTGAAACACGACGCCGATCGCCCGTCGCACGGCGTCGCCCTCGGCAGCGACGTCGTGGCCGGCCACGGTGAGCGTGCCGGAGCTGGGCGCGAGCACCGTGGTGAGGCAGTTGATCGTCGTCGACTTGCCGGCTCCGTGGTGCCGAGGAAGGCGAACACGCTGCCCGGTGGCACCTCGAAAGAGATGTCGTCCACCGCCGTGGTCTCGCGGTACCGCTTCGATAATCGATCGACGATGACGCCGTTGTTGTCGCCCATTGCACTTCCTGCCTGTTAGGAATTGCACTCCACCCTAACCTGAGATGGGCTCGCGCTCGTCGAGGTCGCTGATCTCGCCAGCTACCCGAGAGGCTTCCGCTTAAGAGTTCGCTATTCCACCAACTTTGGTGGAATAGCGAACTCTTAAGCGGTATCCGTCCGGCGTCTCAGTGGCGATAGAGTGCCGAAATGGACTTCGATGCACTGCTGGCGGACTTCCGGGAGCATGCGGACCCCGTCAAGGCGGACGGAATGCGGGCCTACATGCGCGATCAGTTCGACTTCCTCGGCGTTCCGACGCCCCTGCGCAAGACGCTGACGAAGGTGAGCTTTGCGGAGTCGCGGACTGCGGCGGCCGTCGACTGGGGTTTCGTCGATGCCTGCTGGGAGTGTCCTTACCGCGAACTCCAATACGTGGCGGTCGGCTATCTCTCGACGGTGTCCCGCCTACTCGGCCCGAATGACGTCGACCGCCTCAAGCGGCTCGCCCAGACCAAGTCGTGGTGGGACACCATCGACGGGCTCGACCGCATCGTCGGAGACATCGCGCTCGCCCATCCTCACGTCAACGAGACGCTGCTGGAGTGGAGCATCGACGACGACTTCTGGCTGCGTCGCATCGCCATCGACCATCAGCTCCAACGCAAAGGCCGGATGGATACCGCGCTGCTGGAACGCATCATCGTGAACAACCTCGGCCAGAAGGAGTTCTTCGTGAACAAGGCCATCGGCTGGGCGCTGCGGGACTACTCGAAGACCGATCCCGAATGGGTGCGTCGCTTTGTGGAGACGTACCGGGATCGGCTCGCGCCGCTGTCCATCCGTGAGGGAACGAAATACGTGTAGCTGTGGACGGCTGACGTGGTAGCTCGCTGAGGGGGTTAGCGGTTGAGTCGCGCGGCGAAGAGATCGTGGCGCACCTTCGACCGCCACAGTCCAGCGTGTGTGTAGAACCGCTCAGCATCCTCGTTGATGGCTTCAGCGACGAGCGCGCGGGCGCCGAGTACCCGGGCGCCGGCCTGGGCGTTGGCAAGCGCATCGGCAAGCAGATCCCTGCCCAGCCCTATACCTTGCGCATCAACGGACACCGCGAGCCGGCCCAACAGCACCACCGATACAGGGTCGGGCGCATTGCGCAAAAGCCAGCCACCTCCGATCTCGTCGTGAGAGACCGACCATGCTGCAAGGCTGTAATAGCCTGCGATGTCTCCTGTGTCGAGGTCGATGCTGATGTAGGTTCGGGAGTCGCCGGTGCGTTCGTTGCGCAGTGCGCGCCCGGCGAGCCAGGTGTTGAGGGCATCGATACCGCAGTCGAATGCCGCGACGGGGTCTCCCGGAAGGACTGGGCGCGGTCGGGCCGGCCTCACGGCCGGGGCTCGTCCCACGACGGTCGGTGTTCGCGCAGGGCCGTCAACTCCGGGTTGTCGGGCCGATCGAGGATGTCGAGGAAGTCGTCCCAAGCGCTCTTGGATACGCGGATGGTCTTCGATTCAATGACGTCGCGACGGGCGGCCGGAACAACAACGCTGAGCACGTAGTCGGTCAGGCTGGTCCCGGTGAGAGAGGCTGCTTCAGCGATCAGGGCCCGGCTGTCCTGGGATAGCCGCAAGTCGAGGCGGGCGTCCTTGGGGGACTCGGTGGGTGCGCTCATGAGTAAAGTGTACGGAGTTGGTCCGTACGGCGCAATCGGGGCCGTCCCTCTTCGGTCTGTCTGCGACCCGCCCCACCCAGGTTTAGCACTGGCCCGAAGCAGGAGCAGATAGTCCGAGTCCAGAGAGAAGGCATCCCCGCGTACGGGAACTCCTTATTCATGCGAAGGAGCGTGAACTGCAATGTTGCCGAAGAACAGCGAGGGGTATCTCCTGATCCGAACGGACTTTCAGCATCCCGACGAATGGCAGGACTTGATACGTGTCATCCAGACGCCGTCCGAGGACGGGTTCCTTTCGGATCTGTATCCCGTGTCGGATAGAGATCACGACGGGGCGATGCCCGAGCAGCTAAGCGCACTGATCTCCTCTGAGTTCACGCTTGTGGCGATCGCCGATTCGACCACTCTGCTCGGCGATGGTTATCCGGTGCTGATCGTCAGTGTTTCCGAGCCGGACTTGGAGCCGTTTCGGTGCGCTGCTGCAAATCTCTGGAGCCCGGTATGCAACCTCCAGGATCGAGGCTTAGGTGCTCGTTGTTCCACCGAAGTTGGTGGAACAACGAGCACTCAAGACGCGGTGACTTCGAACCGGATGAGCGACGTGTTGCCCGTTTGCCGCGAGGTGTTGTCCGTCTGGCTGGGAACCTTCATGTCTGGCGACAGTCGCTCCAGGCTGGGGGTATGCCTCTTCAGTACCCGTTACCGCGAGAAGTCGGGCGACTACTCAGGGATCAGAGCGGTGTCATCACCGTCTCGCAGCTTCTCGACGCCGGCCTCACGCGGCGCGTGTGTGAGCGTGTGACCTCGGCGTGGGCCAGGGTGACCCCCGGGCTATACCTGTCGACGCCACCGACATTTGAATCCGCGATCTGGGCTGCGTCGCTCTATAGCGGGCCGAACGGGGTGATCGGCTCGTCGGCTGCCGCCTACCTGGCCGGCGCGCTGCGCGACCCTCCCTCGGAGATCGTTGTGTGGGACCACACCCGCCACCAACCGATCCAGGTGGGGCGATGGGCGACGCGCTACCGACGGGGAGCCCGGAGCGGTCGTGGGGCACCCGCTCGGCTGCCTGTCGAACAGAGTCTGATCGATGTCGCCCGCGACAGTGGTCTCGTCGACACCATGGACGCCGTTTCCAGAGCACTCGCGCGCAGGATCACGACGCCCGAACGGCTGCTTGCCGAGTTGGAGCGACACCAACGCGTGCGGCACAGCACGCACATCCGGGCTATGTGCTCCGTAGGGAAAGCCGGAATCGAGAGCGCGCTGGAATGGCTCTTCGACGAAAGCGTGATCATCGCGCACCAGTTGCCGACTCCCCGCCGGCAGGCTATGTCCGAAGAAGGCCGCATCGACTGTCACTTCGACGCATTCCGCGTGATCGCCGAGCTCGACGGGATGCGCGACCACTGCGAGTGGTCCAAGGACATGCTGCGAGACAACGCCCACGCCCTCCGTCTCGACGCGACCACGCTGCGCTACGGCTGGCATGCGGTGCTGCGGCAGCCATGCCTCGTCGCCAGCCAACTCGCCGAAGCGCTCGTCCGTCGCGGGTGGCAAGGAGATCCCGGCCGCTGCCGTCGATGCCCGTAGTGCTTAGGTGCTCGTTGTTCCACCGTCTTCGGTGGAACAACGAGCACCTAAGCGAAGGTGGCGGCCCATTCGGCGACGCGGCGCGCGCTCTCTTCCTCGGTGATGTCCTCCACACGGGACATCACCGACCAGCGCACGCCGAACGGGTCGCGGATAGACGCGTAGCGGTCGCCGGAGACGAAGGTGCTCACCGGCTCGCGGATGGTGGCACCCGCCTCCACGGCGCGTGCGACGGTGCCGTCGACGTCGGCGCAGTAGAGCCCGATCGAGTAGCAGTCGTTCTCGCCCTCCGGGGCGGGAATCAGACCGTAGTCGGGGTTGGGCTCGCCGAGTTGCAGCTGGCCGTTGCCGAAGTCCAGGTCCGCGTGCCAGACGATGCCGCCCGTCTCGGTGACGTCGACCACCCGCGCGCCGAACACGGATCGATAGAATTCGATAGCGCCGGCGGCATCCGGGATGGCCAGGAACGGGGTCAGACTGGTGGAGCCGTGCGGGACGCCGTCGGTGGTGTGGGCGCCGGTGACGCCCAGCTGGGGTTCGTTGTCAGTGCTCATGGCAGCAACCTACGGGCGCCCCGCCCCGGACGGCTTGAAGATTCGCGACGGATCCACGAAGGAGGTTGACCGTGGCCGAACTCGGCGACCCACGAGGTGTGCTCTACCCCGCCAGGCTTCCGACCTTTCACCGGATTCTCGCGCCCGCCGAGCTGGCCGACCTGATCCGCTGGTTCTGGATCCCACGCTGGAGGCTTGCACCTGGCCGCACCTCTCGGCAGAGCCTGCTGCCCTTTCCCGCATCCAATCTGGTCGTCGAGCGGGCGGGCGTGACGCTCTCCGGCCCGAGCACGGGCGCCTCCTTCCGCGACCTCAGCGGCACGGGCTGGGCGGTCGGCGCGCTGCTTCGCCCGGCCGGCATCGCCTCGCTGCGTTCCGATCCCGGCGCGATCCGCGACCAGGAGGTGCCGTTCGACGCACCCGATCTGCATCGAGCGATCTGCTCTGCCATGGAGGACGACGACGAGGCAGCGGCCAGGGAGGCTGCGGCCGACGCCTACGCGCAGTGGGCGACGCGCACCCTGGCGGCCCCCGATGAGGGCGGATTGCTGGCCAACGCGATGGAGGATCTGATCTCCTCGGACCGCACGATCGTGCGCGTCGATCAGGTGGCCGAACGCCTGCATCTCAGCGTGCGCGCGGTGCAGCGGCTCGCCCAGCGCTACGTCGGCGTCGCCCCGCTGGCGATGATCCGGCGCTATCGGCTCCAGGAGGCGGCGCAGCGGCTGAGGGACGATCCGACGCTGACCGTCGCCCGTGTGGCCGTGGATCTCGGCTATGCGGATCACGCCCACCTGACCAGCGATTTCCGGAGGGTTCTCGGCTTGGCGCCGACGTCGTACCGCCGGGGATCGGCCGAGGACCGACCGGAGGCGACGCCGTCGTCGCAGTGAGCCGAGCGGCGACGTAGGGTCGCGGTATGTGCCGCAACATCCGTACCCTTCACAACTTCGAGCCCACCGCCACCTCCGACGAGGTGCATGCGGCGGCTTTGCAGTACGTCCGCAAGATCGCCGGAACCACCAAGCCGTCGAAGGCCAACCAGGAGGCGTTCGACCGCGCCGTCGAGGCGATCGCCCACGCCACCCAGCACCTGCTGGAAGACCTGGTGACGACAATGCCGCCCAAGAATCGCGACGAAGAGGCCGCCAAGGCCCGCGCTCGCGCCGAGCGTTCTGGTCGCTACGCGACGAAGTCAGCCTGATTCCTCAGCGACCGCCGTCCAGGAAGTACTCGAGGTTATCGAGCACCTTCTCTGCCGTGTGCTGCTTGATGAGTCCTTCGAAGGCGTGGACGGTCAGGTGCACGCCGTTCTCATGCCAGATCGCCTGAACCAGCGCGGGGTTCATCGCCATGGCGCCACCTCGCACCAAGCCGACCATCTGTTCACCGCCCGGCGACGTCGCGAGAATCTGCTGGATCGAGTCTCGGACCAGGTCGTACGACCACTGGGTGAGCGGGACTTCGATGAAGCGGCTCGCGCCTCGGATCGGAGTGATCTTGGCACCCAACCGGGCGCCGCTTCCCCCTCCGGTGACCGCCGCCAGGGCTTTGGTCAGAACATCTCTCACGTCGTCGTCGGGAAGGATCGGCGACGGTGGGTCGAGCGGCTTCGGCGACATCATGGGTTCAGTATCGCCGCCGGAAGGTTCATCGGCTGATCAGAAGAGCTGGAGGTGCTCCAGGAGGATCCGCACGCCGATCGCGACGAGCATCAATCCGCCGATCGCCTCTGCCGGGGCGCGGAAGCGTACGCCGACGCGATGGCCGATCAGCACGGCGAGGAACGACAAGGTCAGAGTGATGTAGCCGATGATGAGCATGGCCTGCACTATCGACACCGCCATCACGGCCAGCGAGACGCCGACCGCGGCGGCGTCGATGCTCGTCGCGACGCCCAGCAGCAGGAGTCGGCGCACGTTCAGCTTGTCGTCGTGGGCCTCCTCGTCCTCGTCTGGGGTGAACGCATCCCAGACCATCTTGGCGCCGATGGCGGTGAGGATGCCGAATGCGATCCAATGATCGACGGGGCCGAGCACCTGGGCGAACTGCGACGCGAGCAGCCAGCCGAGCAGCGGCATCAGGGCCTGGAACACCGCAAAGGTCACCGCGATGACCACGGCGTGCCGGTAGTTCAGCCGGCGCATCTTCAGCCCGCTGGTCAGCGCCACCGCGAAGGCGTCGGCGGAGACCCCGAACCCGATCAGCACCACGGCCCACACAGACATCGATTTCGCCTTTCCTGGCGCCCGGTCGGCGCCTGCACTTCGTCTTCCGCGTCCCAGCCTTGGTGCCGACCAGTGGGTGTGTCTACGCATAACTGGATGTGTGACGAGCCACACAATCGACTGTGAAGCGCGACGCGCGGAGCGACGGCTGGGAAGTGCCCGCCGGCTAGGCGTGTGTCCTGAACAGGCGCGCGCTGACAAGGCACAACGGCGTTCAAAGTTCGTCCCGCGGAACATTCGGATGACGGATGGACACACCCGATGGCAGCGCGGAAAGCTGGCGTGGTGAAGCATCGAAGGACGGTCGAAGATGGGGTGATCCGGTGCCGGTGAACCCCGATGTCACGCGCGTCACCGAGGACTACCTCACCCTGATCTGGAAGGCGAGCGAGTGGCCCGAGGAGGGTCGGCGCCCGCGAACCAGCGACCTGGCGGCGGCGCTGGGCGTCACCCTGTCGACGGTGTCGGCGAACCTGAAGAAGCTGGCGCGGGATAACCTGATCCGCTACGAGCCCTATGGGGCGATCGAGCTCACCGACGAAGGCGAGCGCATCGCGATCGACGTGGTGCGGCGGCATCGGATCATCGAGAGCTTCCTCGTCGAGCAGATGGGCATCCCGTGGGACGAGGTGCACGACGAGGCCGATCTGCTCGAGCACGCGGCCTCCGACCGTCTGATCGAGCGGATGGACGAGATGCTGGGCCACCCGGACGTGGATCCGCACGGCGATCCGATACCTCGCCCGGGCGCCCGACGCGACGCGAACGCCGTCGTCCTTGCGAGTTGCCAGGTCGCTCAGGTGGTGCGTGTGGTACGCGTCTCAGACACCAACCCGGACATCCTGAGGTTCCTCGCGGACCACGGCGTCGGCATCGGATCTGAGCTGCGCGTCGAACGGGAACTCGCGACGACGGGCCTGATGGGAGTGCGCCACGGTGACGAAGCGCTGGAGCTGAGCGCGCCGATTGCCGCAGCGGTGCACGTCGTAGTGGTCAGTCTGTAAGCCTCGCGATGAGGGCGCCGGGACCGGGGAGGTCGAAGGTACCGGGGCCGGTCGGGCGCGGCTCGTCCCAGGCGGCCAGCACGTCCGCGTCGGCGCGGAAGTCGACGGGAACCAACCGCTCGGTCGCCCGCGTGATAGCCACCGCGATCCGTCCGCACCGCAGGATCAGGGAGTCGTCGTCGAGGATCTCGACGAGGGCGGATCCCAGATGCGGGTCGCGGATGCCTGGATGGGTGCGCCGGATCTCGATGAGCCGGCGGTACCAGGCGAGCATCCGTGCGTGCTCCCCGGTGGCGGCCTCGTCCCAGTGGAGGACGGCACTGCGGAAGGTGGCTTCGGCCTGTGGGTCGGGCGTCGGCTCGTCCCAGCCCATGGCCGCGAACTCCCTCGCGCGGCCCTCGGTGATGAGCGGCCCGAGGTCGGGTCCGAGGTCGGAGAAGTAGGGGAACGGCGTGGAGGCGGCCCACTCCTCGCCCATGAAGAGCAGGGGCGCGTAGGCGCTGAGCAGCAGGAGAGCCGCTCCGGCTGCCTGTCGACCGGGTGCCATGTCGCGTCCGATCCGGTCGCCGGTGGCCCGATTGCCCACCTGGTCGTGGTTCTGCAGCGATGCGACGAAGGAGTGCCCGTCGTACAGCGGTGACGTGGGATCGACGGGGGCACCCCAGTCGCGGCCGCGGAAGGTGGAGAAGCAGCCGTCGTGGACGAAAACCCTGGTCAGCGCCTTCTGGAGCACCTCGACGGGACCGAAGTCGACGTAGTAGCCCTGGGTCTCGCCGGTGAGGAAGCTGTGCAGCGCGTGGTGCACGTCGTCGGCCCACTGCGCGTCCATACCCCGCGCCTCAGGGGAGGATCCAGTGGGGGAGACCATCGACGGCTGGTTCAGGTCGGACTCCGCGACGAGCAGCAGCGGCCGCCCGGTCTCCCGTTCGATCCCGGCGACGACGTCGGACAGCTCGGCGAGGAAGTGGCGCGGCGAGTCGTCCATCAGCGCGTGCACGGCGTCGAGGCGCAGTCCATCGAGCTGGAAGTCGACCAGCCATTGGCGCACGCTGCCCAGCAGAAACGCCCGCACCTCGTGACTGCCGTCGCCGTCGAGATTGACGGCGTCGCCCCAGGGCGTGTGGTGACGGTCGGTGAAGTACGGCCCGAACTGGCCCAGATAGTTGCCCTCGGGGCCCAGATGATTGTGCACGACGTCGAGCACCACGCCCAGCCCTCGCGCGTGGGCCGCGTCGATGAACCGGCCGAAGGCCTCCGGCCCGCCGTAGGCCTCGTGCACCGAGTACAGTCCGACGCCGTCGTAGCCCCACCCGCGATCGCCGGGGAAGGTGGCCACGGGCATCACCTCGACGTAGTCGACGCCGAGCGCCGCGAGGTGATCGAGCCGTTCGATGGTGGTGTCGAAGGTGCCGCCGGGCGTGAAAGTGCCGACATGCAGCTCGTAGCCGACGCCACCCCGCAGGTTCTTTCCCACCCACGCGGGGCGGTCGCAGAACAGGGCCGAATCGACGACGGCGCTGGCCGCATGCACGCCGTCGGGCTGCCGGAGGCTGCGAGGATCGGGCAGCGGCGCACCGCCGTCGAGGCTGAACGCGTAGCGCGTGCCTGGGGGAAGCCTGCGCCCGGCGCCCCACCAGCCGGGCCGGCCGTCGAGGGGCGCCATCGGCTCACGGACGCCGTCGACGATCAACTCGACGGAGGCGGCGCGGGGCGCCCATACCTCCGGGACCACGAGATTCCGGGAAACCATCACTCGGTGTAGGGGACGAGGAGGGCGACGGGCATGTCGGTGAGGATCTCCGCCAAAGGCGTCTCTCCTCCGGGCACGATGCAGCCGGTGAGCAGGTCGCGGAAGTCGCCGTCGGGCAGCAGCAGGCGATGTTCGGTCCAGCCGTCGTGCAGCCTGGAGACCAGCCGGCTGACCACCGTGATCGCCGTGGGCAGTTCGGCTCCGACGATGCCTCTCGCGAAGGCGACGGCGTGGCCGGTGGTGGTGGCGACCGGCCGGTAGTCGGCATCCGGACCGCGGAAGGCCCCCGCGTGGTCGCGGCGCAGGCGCAGCGCTCGGCTCATCACCAACAGCAGCTCATGGTCGAGCGACGAGACCACGCCGGCGTCCACCTCGCCGAGCTGCCAGCGTCGCAGATCGTGGTCGACGGGACGGCGGTTGTCCGGATCGACCAAGGACAGGTCGACGATCTCGCAGCCCTGATAGGTGTCAGGCACCCCCGGCATGGTGAGTTGCAACAGCTTCTGGCCCAGTAGATTGGCCCGCACCGCCTCCGCCGTGACGGTCGTGAACTCGTCGAGTGCCTCCGCGCAGGCCGGATCAGCCAGGGCGGCGCAGGCCAGCGCGATGACCGCCTCCTCGTAGCCGGCGTTGGGTTCGGTCCAGGTGGTGTGCGTCTTCGCCTCGCGCATCGCCTTGGTGAGGTAACCGCGCAGGCGTTCCTCCGTGATGGGCTCGGCGCTGGCACCGGGCAGCCGCCACGTGCCGGCGAGGGTCTGCCAGACGAACAGCTCGGTAGCGCCGTCGACGGCGTCGGTGCGCAGGTCGGCGGTGGCGGCCCGCAGGTCGTTGACGCAGGCCTCCCACTCCTTCGGGAACTCGGTCAGCGCCGACAGCCGCGCCCGCACGGCCTCGGAGCGTTTGGTGTCATGTGTGGAGAGCGTCGTCATGGTGGTGGGCCAATCGCGGCTCAGCTGCTCGGAGAACGCGTGGAAGGCGTCCGGATCGATGCCGACGATGGTGGGCTCGCTGCCCACCTCGTTGACGCCGATGAAGCGGTTCCACCGGTAGAAGGCGGTGTCCTCCTTGGACTTGGCCATCACCGGACCGCAGGTCTGGGCGAAGCGCACCATGAACTCGGCGCGCAGCTCCGGGATGGACTGCTGCTTGCCGGGCAGCTCGGTGGTGACCTGGCCGGAGCCGGGCTCGGGTAGCGTCTCGGCGCCGCGGCCCTCATCGCCGGTGCCGGGATCGCCGCATGCCAGGGCGACGATCAGGTCCAGGGTGTCCAGTTCGTCGGGGGCCAGCGTGGGCCGGGCGCGGTCGGCGGCCTCGACGATCACGTGCCGCTCGGCGTCGTCGGCCAGCAGCCCCGGCTCGACGTAGGCGCGGTAACGATCCATCTGCACCAGCAGGTTGCGGATGGCGTTGCGGAGCTGGCGACGGGTGTGGTCGCGCAGCCGGATGTCCCCGTCGCAGATGGCCACGGCGATGGAGGTGAGCCGGTCCACCTCGGCGAGCTGGGTGGAGCGCACCACCTCCTGCTTGGCTTGGGCCAGCGTCGAGGCGAACCACTCGACCGACCCAGAAACCCGCTCCCACAAGGCATTCAACCGGGGCAGCCCGGCCGAGTCCTGGAACAATCCGCAGATCCTGAGCAGCGCGTCGTAGCCGGTGGTGCCCGCGCACTGGACGGCCGTGGGCAGGGTCTCCTCGGCCTCGAGGATCTTCTCCACCACCACCCAGCAGCCTCCGGTGAGCTCCTGCAGGTCGGCGATGTACTGGCGCGGGTTGGCCAGGCCGTCGGGGTGGTCGATGCGGAAGCCGTCGATCAGGCCCTCAGCGTGCAGGTCGGCGAGCAGCCGGTGCGTGGCCTCGAACACCTCGTCGTCCTCGACGCGCACCGCGGCCAGCGTGTCGACGTCGAAGAAGCGACGATAGTTCAGCTCCTCGCTGCCCACTTTCCAATGCGCCAGCCGGTAGTACTGGCGCTCCAGCAGCTCGGGCAAGGGGAGATGGTCGGTGCCGGGACGCACGGGGAAGACGTGGTCGTAGTGCACCACCACGGGCTCCTTGACCAGCGACCCGTCGGGCCGGGGGATCTCGCGTTCCTCCAGCACGATGGTGCCGGCCTCCAGCTCCTGGCCGATCCGGTTGCCCAGCACCGGCATCAGGATCTCGCGGGAGCCGGTGAGGTCGATGTCGAACCAGCGCCCGTAGCGCGACTCGGGTCCGAGTTTCAGCACCTCCCACAACGCATGGTTGTGCAGCAGCGGGGTGGGCACGGCCATGTGGTTGGGCACCACGTCGACGATGATCCCCAGACCGCGGGAATGCGCCGCGTCGGCGAGCCGTCGGAAGGCATCGACGCCGCCAAGATCCTCGGAGATCCGGGAGTGATCCACCACGTCGTAGCCGTGCATGGAGCCCGGCGCCGCCTGCAGGATGGGCGAGCAGAAGAGGTGGGTGATGCCGAGGTCGGCGAGGTAGTCGACCAGCGCCGCCGCGTCGTCGAAGGTGAACCCGGCGTGCAGCTGCAGCCGATAGGTGGATGCCGGAAGCTTGCGTTCGTTCATCACCCATCACCCTACGCGACGCCGTCATGGGCACGACGGGTATCACGGCCGAGCGCACCGTCTCTTTCCAGTAAAGCCGCCTGCGATCCTGCGGGCGCTATCCCAGGAGGTGCACACCCATGTCCGATCTCTCAGCCCACCAGACCCGTTGCCCGGACGCCGAGCTGTCGCCGGGCGTCGTCACCGTCGCCCCACACCGCATGGAGGACATCTGCCTCGTGGCGCCTTCCCCGGAGCTGCGCGACGAGCTGCGCGACCAGTTCGAGAAGTTGAAGGCGGGCGCGTCCCAGCTGGTCCGGGAGAGCCTGACGATGCGGGAAACCACCCACGTCGGCCTGAACGACGGTCTGATCTATCCCGGAACCTACTACCCGGTGGGTACGACGGCGTCCGTGGCGCAGCGTGGCGCGCTGGAGCGGGCGCCACTGCGCGGCACTGTGCGCGTGGCGGTGGTCCTGGTGGACTTCAACGACAAGCGGATGCCGGCAGGCTCCGTCGAACGCTTCGAGGATCTGTTCTTCTCGACGGGCAAACTGACGCATGGCAGCGTCAAGGAGTACTTCGCCGAGGTCTCTGGCGGCCTGATCGACATTCAGGGCAGCGTCGTCGGACCGTATCGGATGCCGCGCAACGTGGCGACCTATGCGGGGACGGAAAACGGCATGCAGGTCGCCGCGCCGAACGCCCGCACGATGGCCAACGACGCCGTGAGTGCGGCGGATCCTGACATCGACTTCGGGCCGTACGACAACGACGGCGACGGCTTCGTGGACGCCTTCATCGTCGTGCACGCTGGTCGCGGCGCCGAGCAGACGGGCGCGGCCAGCGACATCTGGTCGCACAAGTGGGTGCTGCCCTCGCAGCGCTCGGTCGACGGCACCAAGATCTACGCCTACCTGACCATTCCGGAGGACGCCCAGATCGGCGTCAGCGCCCACGAGCTGGGCCACCTGCTGTTCGGCTGGCCAGACCTCTATGACTCCGACCGTAGCTCTGAGGGCATCGGCAACTGGTGCCTGATGGCGGGCGGTTCGTGGGGCCTCGGCGGCCAGCGGCCGGTGCATCCGTCGGCGTGGTGCAAGGCCAACCAGGGATGGATCAACGTGATCACCCAGACCACCAACGCGGACGTCACGATCACCGACGTGAAGTCGAGTCGCAGGGCCTACCGGCTGTGGAAGGACGGCGCAGGCGGCAATGAGTACTTCCTGGTGGAGAACCGTCAGCAGACCGGCTACGACGCGTCGATGCCGGGCCAGGGCCTGTTGATCTGGCATATCGACGACGCGATCTCGACCAACACCAACGAGGCCCACTACAAGGTGGCGCTCGAGCAGGCGGACGGGCTGCGGCACCTGGAGGCCGGGACGAACCGCGGCGACGCGGGCGATCCTTTCCCTGGCTCGGCTGGCAACGCATCGTTCAGCAACGGCTCGACGCCCAACAGCAAGTCCTATGCGGGGGCCAACACCGAAGTGTCCGTGACCTCGATCCCTCCGTCGGCGCCGTCGATGCCCGTCCGGCTCACCGTGCGCGCCACCGTCCCGAAGCCGCTGAAGGAGTCGGTCAAGGACACCGTCAAGGACATCAAGGATCTGCGCAAGGAGAGCGGTAAGGAACTGGTCAAGGAGCACATCAAGGAACACTTCAAGGAACTGCGTAAAGAGACCGTCAAGGACATCAAGGATCTGCGCGAGGTGAAGCTGCCCGACCACAAGTTCCGCGACCTGAGCGCACTTCCTGCTGCATCTTCGGGCGGTGCGGGTGCTGCGGGCGGCGACCTGGAGATCCGACTCAGCGCGGTCGAACAGACCTTGAGCGCACTGGCCGGCGCGATGCTCGGCCAGGACGAACAGTGGGGCTACGCAGGCGAGCCGTTCATCGGGAGCGACGAGCGTCCGGCGCTGGGCGAAGACCTTGGTCGACCGGATCTGGGCGAGTTGAGGGCCCAGATGGAGCGCGGCTCGGCTCAGGCCAAGGCGGCCTACGACAGCCTCCCGCCGAGCTGAGCAGAGAGCCCGGATCATGTTCACCGGACGCGGCACCGGTCGCCGTATCGTCGTGGTCGCGAGCCACGACGATGCGGTGGCCGCCACCACCGCGGATCTGCTTCGCACCCATGCCTCGCAACCCGCGCTGCTCGTCGACGAGTCGACGCTCAGCCGGGCCCGCGTGGTGCATCGTCCCGCCAGCGGGCCGGCCGCGTCGAAAGGCGATGTGCGAGCGGTCGCGGGGGATGCACTGACGCTGCCCGACGGAACCGTGCTGGATGCGGCCTCCTGCCTCATCTGGTGGCGCCTTCCGGGCTACCCGGCTCCGCTGGTGGCGGCCGATCATCGTGACTACGCTGCCGCCGAAACGCACGCGCTGGGCCTCAGCTGGCTGGCCGGATTGGGGCAGGCCGTCGTCAATGCGCCGCATCCGACCTGCCTCGCGGGGCTTCAGCCGTCGCTGCTCCAACTCGGCATGTTCGCCCGCCAGGCGGGTCTGCGGATGGCGAGGTTCGCGCTGGCGTCGAGCGCCACTCACTACCGTCGTGGGCCTGGCCTGGCCGCCGCGTGCTGGGATGGCCTGGTGGTGCCGACCGGCGTCGGTCATGCCGACAAGCCGCGCGGCGGGCCGCCGCTGCCGCAACCGCTGTTCCTCGTCGAGGAACTGGAATGGCGCACGACGATGCTCGTGGTCGGCAACGAGGTGGCGGGTCCGCGGCTCGACCTTCGTGAGCAGCTCGTTCAGTTGGCCCGCCTGGCCGACCTCGCCTGCGCGGAGGTCTCGCTGGGGGAGGATCCCGGGACGGGGGAGGCTGTCGTCACCGGCCTCTCACCGATCCCCGAGCTCACCCAGGTCAGTCAGCTCACTGCGATGGTTCGCTACCTCGAGCGCCGCGCCGAGGCTCCGGCCATGGGGGTGGTGGCGTCATGATCGTTATCGCGGGGACGCCGTCGGAGCCGCCGGTCCGTCTGGTGCGCGAGGCGGCGGAGGCCGCCGGCACGCCGGTGCTGATGCTCGATGAGACCGCGGCGGAGTCGTGGCACCTCGCCACGTGGGGCGACGCCGACGGGGTGCATGCGACCGTGCACGGGCCGGAGGGGACGGTCGATCTGGCCTCGGCCACGGGGATCTATGTGCGGCTCACCGCTCCGCGCCAACATGGCCGGGTGATCGACGCTCTCGAGAGCGCTCGCGCGGCTGCGGCGGTGGGATTGCTGGCCGCGTGGGCCGACGTGGCCGAGATCCGCGTCGCCAACCGGCCGGCGTCCATGGCGTCGAACCTGTCCAAGCCGTACCAAGCCGGCCTCATCCGAGCGCATGGCTTCCACGTGCCGCACACCCTGGTGAGCAACGATCCGGACGCAGTGCGTACGTTCTGGCGTCAGCACGGCAGGGTGATCTTCAAGTCGACCAGCGGAGTGCGTTCGATCGTCCACGAACTGACCCCGGAGCGCGCCAAGACACTCGACCGGGTGCGGCACCTTCCCACCCAGTTCCAGCAGCTGCTGGAGGGGACCAACGTGAGGGTGCATGTGATCGGAGACGAGGTGTTCCCCGTCGAGATCACCTCGGACAACATCGACTACCGGTACCGGGAGGGTGGCGAGGCGTCCGGGATGACCCCCACCGAGTTGCCCGACGAGCTGCGGCAACGCTGCCTGGAGCTGTCCCGTGCACTGGACCTGCCGCTGGCCGGCATCGACCTGTTTCGCGATCAGGACGGGCTGTGGTGGTGCTTCGAGGTGAATCCCTCGCCCGCCTACTCGTGCTTCGAGGAGCCGACGGGTCTGCCGATGTCGGCAGCCCTGGCGCGGTGGCTGGCCGGAGAGGCAGACTGAGGTCATGTCGCAGGTGATGGAGAACCGAGCCGAGGTGACGGTGGTGCCTCGGACAGAGCCGGTCGACGGCCCCGGCGAGCGCTGGTGTTCGTGCCGGGTGGAGGTACTGGAGTCGGTGGACGTCGAGGGCTACCCGAACCTGCTCGGAGCAGACCTGCCCCGCGAGTTCGACGCGCTGATACCAGCGGAACTCCGCGATGCCTTCGCGCTGGGCGCCCCGCCGCTGCGGGTGACCGCATCTCTCGCCGGCCCCGGAACCCTCCGAGTGCAACCCCACGCTCTTTGAGGTGCGACGAGCTCTGCGAGGAGCCTCGAAAAGGGCGTGCTGGGGCCTAGCTTCAACGGGCGTCGGTGGGCAGGCTCTCGGAGGAGCGAGCTAAATAGCGACCCGCTGTGTCTCCAGCTCGATGTTTAACGTAACGTATGCATTGCGTATATAGGCGCTGTCCTTGTCGGGGTGTACAACCCGGGTCGGCGCACGGAGAGTGAGACGAGCGATGACTGCAGCGGGAGAGCAAGCAACCGTCCTCGACAGGCCGGGTGCCACGTCGTCCGGGCCGACTCCGTCGCAGGCGTTGGCCAGGCTGATAGCCCCCATCAAGGCGAGATTGGTGCTGTCGGTGCTGCTCGGCAGCCTCGGCGCGGTGCTGCGGGTGACCGCCCTCGTGCTGAGCGGGCTCCTCGTCACGCGGCTGATCCAGGGCAGCAGCGCCCCGGAAGCGACCGGATGGGTGGCGGCGATCATCGGCGCGATGGTCGGCTCGGCCGTCTTGTCGACGCTGGGCAGCGTCGTCTCGCACCAAGCGGCGTTCGACCACGAGTCGATGATGCGGCGCGACATCACGACGCACCTCGGCCGACTGCCACTCGGCACCGTCCAGCGGCTCGGCGCGGGCGGAGTGAAGAAGATCGTGCACGGCGACGTGCGCGGCATGCACTCGGCGATCGCGGACTCGCCGTCGATGCTCGGCGGCGCTCTCGGCGGGATGCTCGCGGCGCTCCTGGCCATCGGACTCATCGAGTGGCGGCTTCTGCTGGTGGTGCTCGCGATCCTGCCGCTGTTCGCCATCACCATGGGCCTGTCTATGCGTGACTACGCGTCCGAACGCGAGGCCTATGACCGTTCCCTCGAGGCCATCGACGCCGCCAGCGTCGAATACGTGCAGGGCATGCAGGAGGTGCGCACCTTCGACGGCGGGTCAGAGTCGTTCAGCCGGTTCGCAGAGCGGGTGCAGGCGTTCACCGCGCACATGAGGGCCTGGAACGACCGCACTCGGGGGGCGGCCCTGGCGTCACGGATCCTGATCGCCCCGCTGCCCGTGACCATCCTCCTGGCCATCGCGGGCTACGCCATGGCCGGCGCGGGCTGGATCCAGCCGATGTCCGTGGTGGTGGTTCTCCTGCTCGCCTCGCTGCCGGTGGACGCGTTCTCACCGCTGATGTTCCTCACCGATCACAACATGCGCGCCATGGCCGCCGCGCTGCGGATCACCCAGGTGCTCGACCTGCCGGCGCTCCCGGAGGCAGCCCAGCCTCAGCGCCCCGCCGACGGCTCCGTCCGGCTGGACCGCGTCTGCTTCTCCTACGACGCCGACCGCGCCCCCGCACTGACCGACGTCTCGATCGACATCCCCGCCGGCTCCGTCTGCGCGTTGGTGGGGCCCTCTGGCTCGGGCAAGTCCACCGTCGCCCGGCTCGTGCCGCGGTTCTTCGACGTCACCGCCGGCAGCATCCAGGTGGGTGGTGTGGACGTGCGCGAAATCGCGCCCGACGAGCTGCTCCGGCACATCGCGCTGGTGTTCCAGGACCCGTTCCTGCTGCACGCCAGCATCCGCGAGAACCTCACACTGGGGGTGCCGGGGGCCACCGACGAGCAGATCCAGCGCGCCTGCCGCGCGGCCCGGATCCACGACGAGATCCTGGCCCTGCCCGCCGGCTATGACACCGTCGTCGGGGAGCGCGGCGCCTCGCTCTCGGGCGGGCAGCGGCAGCGGGTCACCGTGGCCCGAGCTCTGCTGTCCGACGCTCAGGTGGTGATCCTCGACGAGGCCACTGCCTTCGCCGACCCGGAGAACGAAGCGGCCATCCAGGACGCCGTCGCCGAACTCACCAAGGGCCGCACCGTGATCGTGATCGCGCATCGGCTCAGCACCATCGTCGACGCCGACCAGATCGTGGTGCTCGACCACGGCCGTGTCGTCGAGACCGGCACCCACGAGCAGCTGGCGACGGCGGGCGGCCGGTACGCGCGGCTATGGGACCGACATCTGCGCGCCCAGGGCTGGGGCCTACGGCGCGAGGCAGAGGAGGCACTGTCATGAGGCGGATCCTGCAGCTGATGCACGCTGCGGCCGGCCCATACCTTCCGCAGTGGCAGCGGTCGTTGCGGCTGACGGAGCTCGGGGCCGTGGCCAACGGTATCGCGGTGGTGCTGCTCCTGCCGCTCGTCGTGACCCTGCTGGAGGGCAACCACCAGACCGGTCTCGTGGTGCTCATCGCTCTCGGCGTACTGCTGGTGGTGGAGTCGTTGCTCCGCGTCGGCGAGCTGAACTTCTCCTACACCCTGTTCCCGGAGCTGATGTCCGATATCCGGCTGCGGCTGGGCGAGAAGCTCCGCCGCATCCCTGCGGAAGAGCTGGCGCGGCGACGCTCCGGCGGGCTCTCGACGGTGATCAACCAGGACGTCACGATGAGCCTGCTCTCGGTCAGCGAGGTCGCCTCGCTGATGCTGCGTCTCATCGTGATCCCGCTCGCCTTCGTCGTCTCGCTCGCGGCCATCGACATGCGCCTCCTGCTCGGGGCGCTCGTCGGCGCCGCCGTGGCCGCGTTCTTCATCGCCCGAACCAACGCCGCTCAGGCGCGCGCTCAGCGCGTGGTGGGCGAGGCCGACGCGGAGACGGCCGACCGCATCGTCGAGTACGTGCAGGGGTTGCCCGTGCTCAAGGCCTCCGGGCAGGCGGGCGAGCGCTCCGAGCGGCTGGTTGCGGCCCTTCGGCACCAGGGCGCCGCGCTGCGCAGCTCCATCGACCAGAGCATCTTCGGCCTCACCGGCGGTGCCATCGGGGCCAACCTCGCCGTCGCCGGCGTCGTGGCGATGGGTGCCGCGCTGGTCCTGCGCGGCGAGCTATCCGCCGTCATGGCCGCCGCGGTGGTCGTCGCCGCCGCCGGGCTCGCCGAGCCGCTGGCGCGCGCCGCGACCATGACCTCGGTGTTCGAGGTGGCGGAGGGCGCCATGACCAGGATCGACGAGGTGCTGAGCATCCCGGCGCTGCCCGAGCCCGACGAGCCGGCCGTCATCGAGGGCCATGACATCGCCTTCGACGACGTCACCTTCACCTACCGCGACGCCGCCGCGCCTGCCGTGCAGGGCGTCACGCTCGAACTCCGGGCGGGTACGCTCACCGCTTTCGTCGGGCCTTCGGGCAGCGGCAAGACCACCATGACGCGGCTCATCTCCCGGTTCGCGGACCCGCAGCAGGGGCGCGTGCTGATCGGCGGCACGGACATCCGCGAGGTCACCGGGCGCGAGCTGATGCGCCACATCGCCGTCGTCTTCCAGGACGTGCACCTGTTCGACACCACGATCTTCGACAACGTCGCCATGGCTCGGCCGGAGGCCACCAAAGACGAGGTGCATGCCGCGCTGGAAGCCGCCAACTGCGGCGAACTGATCGCCCGCCTGCCCAATGGCGCCGCCACGCGCGTCGGCGAGATCGGCAACCAGCTGTCCGGGGGAGAGCGCCAGCGCGTCGCGATCGCCCGCGCACTGCTGAAGGACGCCCCCATCGTGCTGCTCGACGAGCCCACTTCGGCGCTGGACACCGAGTCGGAGGTGATGGTGCAGGAGGCCATCGACCGCCTGGTGGCGAACAAGACCGTCGTCGTGATCGCCCACCGGCTCTCCACCGTCGTCGCGGCCGACCAGATCGTGGTGCTGGAGGACGGCGAGGTGCGTGAGGTCGGCGACCACACGTCGCTGCTCGCCGCTGACGGCCGCTACTCCCGCATGTGGGCCGCCCAGACCCGAGCCCGCGGCTGGACCCTGACCTGACGACCCACCCGACGCTCCGTCATCGCACCTCGAAGACCCTGGAGGAGCCTCGAAGAGAAATCAGCGTGACCTTTGGCTGGGACTGCTTTTCGGCCGTCGGCTGGCTCTTTTCGAGGCTCGGCCGCGGGCGGCCTCGCACCTCAAAGAGCGTGGGGGATTCCCACCCACACGGGCTTCTGGTTTCGGATGACGAAGGTGCCATGCCGCGAGGCTCGGTCGGCCAGGGACTGCGCAGATGCCGTGGGTGGGGTCCACGTCTCGGAGATGCCGAAGGCGGATGCGATGTCACGTGAAGCGACCGGCGGAACCTGCGCCACGGCGCCTTGACCCAACGCGTCCCCGACGACGATCGCCCGCTTGGCCCTCCAGATGGCGCCGACGGCGTGGGACGGCTCCACCCGACCGCCGTCGTCGACGAACACCCACCCGAGCGCCTCCGGCCCGGCCTTGCCGAACAGGCTCCTCACGCACCCGAAGGTGGTCGAGATCACCGGCACGGCGAGGAAGAGCAGCTGCCAGGCGGCCGTGAGCTTGTCGGCCGGGACAGCGGGCGGCTGCGCGCCGGTGACGATGTCGCCGGCGGCGCGGAGCCCGTCGAGCATGGTGCCGGCGGTGTTGGCGAGGAAATCCTCATGCAGCTGCAGCGCGGCGAAGAACAGTTCGGAGCGGGCCTCCTCCAACTCGGCGTCCAGCCAAGGTGAATGCTGCTCCCGGCGTTCGCCCACCCAGTCCTCGTCGGGATAGCCGTCGCCGTAACGCGTCTTGTCGAGCGCGGCTTGGGCCTGGAGCGCGGCGAGCGTGGCTTGCGCATCGGAAAGATCTGCCGCCGCGGCGTCGGTGTCCGCTCGCAGCTTGTCGAGGCCCGCCCTCAGCTGACGATCATTCTCCGCGGCCTCACTCTGCCGTTGCTCGGCGCTCCGGAGATCGGCGGTTCGGGCGTCGAGGCCGTTCTGCCAGTCACGGGTAGCCCGACCGAAGCTGAGAAGCGCATCCATCCCACCCGGTCGCGCGGCGAGCTGCTGCTCGTGTCGGACCTTCGCCTCGGCCACCTTGGCATCGGCGCGCTCGACGACGGCGCGATGTTCGGCAACCTCGTGCTCGGCCGTGCCGAGCGTCTCTTCGAGATGAGCCGTGAACTCCTGCAACTGCTCCACCTTGCGAGCCGACTGCGGGATGCTCAGCAGGCGCCGGTGGGCGCGTCGTCGCTCGTCGAGGAGATCATCGACGCGCTGTTCGGCCCGCATGAAGTCGTCGCGGGCCTGATGCCAGTCTTTGACCGGGGCTTCACCGCTGCTCCGCCGCTCGAGACGCGACGCCATTCCCGGCTGGCCGAGGGGTTCGTCGTCGCCCCAGAACCGGTGCCAGAACGACTCCCGGTGGCGCTTGTCGCCCAACGTCGCGGCGACCAACACCCACGGCTGGTCGACCGCGGAGGCGTCCTGCCGAGCGCGACCGCTCACGGCTGCGGCGATATCCGGGAGGTAGCCACAGCCGTCGCGCCACCGCTCGTCGATCTGTTCCGAGTCCACGAGCTGGGCGGCCGTATGGCGAGCGTCGCGGTCGGTGGCCGAGACGGCCAGCATCTCGAAACCCGTGAGTTCCGGTCGCAGCGCGCGCACCACATGCTGCCGTCCGTCCCGAGCGTTCCAGCGGTGAACGGTGGAGGTGAACGCGTCGTCGGGAACAAGAAGCGAGGCCAGGCGCCGTGCGCGTTCGACGATGTTGCCGGCCAGGATGTCGCGCAGCAGGGCGGTTCCGCCGGCCGGTTCGGAAGTGTGCACGCCGATCAGTCCGGGCAGCTCATCCAGGTGGTCCAGCGCCTTGTTGACGACGAACTGCTCGCTCAGCACTGCCGCGCAGGTGGGATCGGAGGGCCAGCGACCCTTGGGCAGCCGTTCGATGGTGACCCCCGCGTCCACGGTTCGCGGCGATGCGACGACATCCACCCGGTCATGAGCCTCGAGCGCGGCATCGTCGACGAGATAGGCGCCGAGTGCCGCACCGGGCGCGCCACGCACCACGATGTGGCGCCGGACGGCGGACAGGTCGTCGAGGTAGGGGCTGTTGAGAAAGTCGGTGGCGGGCACGTCGGCCTGAAGCGCCGGGATCGCGACCGACTTGATAACGATCCGGGTGGTGGCGAGCGTCGCCATTCCCGCGACGCCGGCGCTCTCATGCGCGATGCGCACCAGCTCGCGCATCGACACCGGATCTTGAGCGGGCTGCCGAGGCTGAGCCGTGCCCGCCACCGCGCGGCGAAACCCCTGATACCGGTCGACGGCGTCGGCGAAGTCTTGCGTCGCCCGCGGGAAGGCCTCTTGCCACCGGGGATCGGGCTGCGTGGGATGGGTGATGCGAGTGAGCGCCCACAGCTCGGAGGACAACACGGCCGATCCGGCCACCAACCGGCCTTCGTGATCGACCAGCACGCCGGCGCACGCGCTCTCGCCACCGCGACGCCCATCGCGCGCGTCGGCGCCGAAGATCTCGCGCAGCCGTCGGCGGGCATCGTCTTGTCGGTAGGCCCCGAGGTAGACGGTGTGCCGCCACACCCGACGCGCCCCACCCAGGGGCTTGGGCGCGGCCAGCGACTGCCACGGCAAGAGCTGCCCAGGCCGCCATTCGATGATCCGCTCGTCCGCTGACGACGAGCCCTCCTTCGTCCGCGGGGGCAAGGGCTGCGGGTTGAGCAGTTCCAGCATCCACCAGAACCTCAGCACTCGCTGCTGTTCGAGCCCACCCCGCGATTCACTCATGCCTATATTCTGCCGGTCCTCACCGACAAGCGCTCACCACGTCCCAAGCTCCGCGTAGAGGAGGCCCGTCTCTAGATCTGGCGCGTCGGCAGTGGAGACGAGGGACTCCAGCGGGAGATGTTCCACCGTCTGAGGTGGAACATCTCCCACTGGAGCGCAAAGCCTGACCCGGGTATGCGCGCAGGCGCCCTCAGATGAGGCCGTCGCTCAGGTGGTTCGGGGTGCCGAAACGGTGAGCGGTGATCGCGACGGCCTGCTCGCGCAGGTGCGGGAGCATCTCGACGCGGCCCGCCGAGACCACCTCGCCGCCGTACACCGCTACATCGGGCTTGCCGTCCGTCGCCTCGTAGACCGCGGCGACGACGCGCTCCCGCGACTCCCCGGCCACGACGCGCACCCGCGCGCCGGCGTTGGGGCCTTGCTTGGCGGCGAGCCGGCCGAGCTTTGCCCGCCAGGCCGCATCGTCGTCGTAGCGGACGGTGACGCCGGCCGCCTCCATCGCCTTGACGATGGGGGAGGGCAGCGCGATCGGCGTGCTCAGGCGCGGCTGAGCCCCCGCGGCAATACCCGCCGCGACTGCCCTCACCACGTGTGTCAGGGCGGCGTCGGGGGTGATGCGGATGTGCACGCGCACGGGCAGGTAGCGCAGCAGGTTGCGCTCGATGCCGAGCTGGGAGACGTCGCGGGCGATGCCGAACTCGTCCTCCCACGCGGCTGCGTCCGTCTGCGCGGCGGCAGTCAGCCACTCGACCTCGGAGGCCGCCATGCCGGCCTGGCCCGCTGCGGTAAGCAGCCGCTCGATCGACGGGCGAAGCGTGCGTCCACTGGCGGCCACCGGAGCGTCCTTCCAGCCGACCAGCCCGTGCAGGTAGCTGGGGCCGCCGGCCTTGGTGCCCGCGCCGATCGCCGACTTCTTCCACCCGCCGAACGGCTGGCGACGCACGATGGCGCCGGTGATGCCGCGGTTGACGTAGAGGTTGCCGGCCTCGATGCGGCTGAGCCAGAGCGCAAGCTCGTCGTGGTCGAGGGAGTGGAGGCCGCTGGTGAGGCCATAGTCGATCTCGTTGACCATGTCGATCGCCTCGTCGAGGGTCTTGGCGGTCATGATGCCGAGGATGGGGCCGAAGTACTCCGTCAGGTGGTATTCGCTGCCGCGGGCGACGCCGTCGCGCACGCCGGGGCTCCACAGCTTGTTCTCGCCGCTCTTGTCCAGGGCCAGCGGGCTGCTGCTGGCGAGCGGGCGCGGCTCGAGCAGCCACTTCTCGCCCTCGCCCAGCGTGGTGAGGCCGCGCAGCAGCTTGCCCGACGGCGCGGCGATGACGGTGCCCATCTGGGTCTCGAGGTGCTCCGGGGTGCCCACGCTGAGCGAGCGGACCGCGTCGAGCAGCTGGTTGCGGAAGCGCTGGGAGGTGGCCACCGAGCCGACGAGGATCACCAGCGACGCGGCTGAGCACTTCTGGCCGGCATGCCCGAAGGCCGACTGCGCGACGTCCTTGGCCGCGAGGTCGTAGTCGGCGTGGGGAGTGACGATGATGGCGTTCTTTCCGCTGGTCTCGGCCAGGATCGGCAGGTCGCGGCGCAGCTCGCGGAAGGCCTGGGCGGTCTCGTAGGCGCCGGTGAGGATGAGGCGGTCGATGCGTCGGTCGGCCACCAGCGCGGAGCCGAGCGAGCGGTCCCGGAACTGCACCGTCTGCAGCACGTCGCGCGGCACGCCGGCGTCCCACAGCGCCTCCACCATGACGGCGCCCGAGCGGGCCGACGCGGTGGCGGGCTTGATGATCACCGACGAGCCGGCGGCCAGCGCGGCCAGTGCACCGCCGGCGGGGATGGCGACGGGGAAGTTCCACGGCGGGATGACGGCGGTGAGCTTCTGCCGCACGAACTCGGCCCCGTCGGTCTTCTCCAGCTCTTGGCCGAGGGTGGCGTAGAAGTGGGCGAAGTCGATGGCCTCGCTCACCTCCGGGTCGCCCTGATCGAGCGTCTTGCCGGTCTCGCTGCCCATCACCTCGAGCAACTGGGCGCGTCGTGCCTCCAGGCGTTCGGCAGCGCGGTGCAGGATGCGGGCGCGCTCGTCGGCGCCCAAGGCGTGCCAGCCGTCGGCGGCCGCGACGCCGCGCGCGATGGCGGCGTCCAACGTCTCCTGGTCGGTGATCAGCGACGCGGCGACGGTGTCGTTGCCCAGCGTCGAATCGACCATCCGGTTTGCGATCTCGCGACCCCATGCCCGGTTGCCGGGCAGGTCGGGATCGGTGTCGGGGCAGTTCGCGAAGCCGTCGTAGCCCGCCGCGACCAGCGCCTCCACGCGAGCCTCGGCACCAGCCTCGTCGTAGTGGCGACGGTCCTGGCGACGGTTGGGCTTGGGCACGTCGTAGGAGGCGACGTCGCCGTGCGCGGTGATCGTGGCCAGGGCGTCGAGGGAGGCCAGGAAGCGCTTCTTCTCACGCTCGAATAGCGTGGCGTCG
This sequence comes from Tessaracoccus caeni, assembly GCF_029211185.1. Classification (GTDB taxonomy): domain Bacteria; phylum Actinomycetota; class Actinomycetes; order Propionibacteriales; family Propionibacteriaceae; genus Arachnia; species Arachnia caeni. The sequence goes on along the minus strand of NZ_JARGDO010000021.1, from coordinate 34,436 downwards.
TCGTTGAGCTCGAAGACGGCCGACATGAAGTTCTCGTGGCTGGCGCCCTCTTCGAGGCGACGGATCAGGTAGGCGATCGCGACGTCGAACTCCTCGGGATGCACGACGGGGGTGTAGAGCAGCAGCGAGCCCACCTCGCGCTTGACCGCCTCGGCCTGACCGGTGGCCATGCCGAGCAGCATCTCGACGTCGATGCCGGCTTCAGCGCCACGGGCCTTGGCCAGCAGCCAGGCGAGAGCCACGTCGAAGAGATTGTGGCCGGCGATGCCGATCCGTACGTTCTTGGTACGTTCGGGGGTGAGGGCGTAGTCGAGGACGGCCTTGTAGCTGGTGTCGCTGGCCTGCTTGGTGCCCCAGGTGGCGGCGGGCCAGCCGTGGATCGCGGCGTCGACCAGCTCCATCGGCAGGTTGGCGCCCTTGACGACGCGCACCTTGATGGGCGCGCCACCGTTGGCGACGCGGGTGGCGGCCCACTCCTGCAGACCGATCATGGCGCCGAGCGCGTCGGGCAGGTAGGCCTGCAGCACGATGCCGGCGGACAGGTTGGTGAACTCGGGGCGCTCGAGGATGCGCTGGAAGACCGCGATCGTCAGGTTGAGATCCTTGTACTCCTCCATGTCGAGGTTGATGAACTTGTTGGGCGTTGCCGCAGCGGCGCGCGCGAAGAGCGGCACCAGCTTCTCCTCGACGTGCCCGACGGCCTCGTCGAATGACCAGTGGTTGTGCGGCGCGACGGTGGAGGACACCTTGATCGAGACGTAGTCGACGTCGTCGCGGGCCAGCAGCGTGTGGGTGCCGGCCAGGCGACGGGCGGCCTCGCCCTCGCCGAGGATGGCCTCGCCGAGCAGGTTGACGTTGAGCCGTACACCGTCGCGCTTGATCTTGGCGATCGCCTTGCCGAGCCGGGCCTCGCTGGCGTCGATGATGAGGTGGCTCACCATCTGGCGCAGCACCGTGCGGGCGATCGGCACGACGACGCGGGGGAGCGGGGTGGCGAGCGCGCCGCCCAGGCCGATGGCGCCGCGCATGGCCGGCGGCAGGAACTTCGGGCTGATCTGGGTGAGCTGCTGGAGCTTGTGGGCAGCGACGCCCAAGTCTTCGGGGCGCACCACGCCGTCGACGAATCCGACGGTGAAGTCGAGGCCGTTCGGGTCGCGCAGCACGTCGGCGAGTAGCGCGGCGGAGGCGTCCACCTTGTATCCGGAGGCTTCGGCCAACCATCGGCGCACCAACGCGATGGCCTCGTCGGCGAGTTCCTGCGGGCGGACAAGGGGTGATGCGGTGGACATCGTGGTGCCTCTCGACGTAGTGCGCTCTACGACTTCCAGTCTCCGCCGCCCAAAGAGTGAAGTAAAGCGATTCTTTCTGCGCTATATAGTTAAGAGATTCTGATGGAAAGGGTGGCGTTGTGCTCGAGATGAAACGCTTGCGTCTGCTGTGGGAGTTGAATGCCCGCGGCACTGTCGCGGCCGTCGCCGAGGCCCTCAATTACAGCCCCTCCGCGGTGTCCCAGCAGCTGGCTCTGCTGGAGCGCGAGGCCGGCGTCGACCTGCTGCGCAAGGTGGGTCGGACGCTTGAGCTGACCCCTGCCGCCGACGCGTTGGTGGCCGCTGCCGAGGAGCTGCTCGCTGGCTTGGAGCGAGCCGAGGCCGAGCTTCACCGCGGCCTCCCCGAGGTGAGCGGCACCGTGCGGTTGGCCGTCTTCCAGACCGCACTGCTCGCGATCCTGCCGCAGACGCTGCGCCGGCTGCGTGCCGAGTACCCGAAGCTCCGGGTGGAGATCGTGCAGCACGAGCCGGAGGACGCGCTGAAGGAGACGTCGACGCGTGGCTTCGACCTGGTGATCGCCGAGCAGTACCCCGGCCACTCCGCCGCCCACTTCGCCGGCCTCGACCGCGAGCAACTGGTCACCGATCCTGTCCGCCTGGCCCTTCCCCCTTTGGGACATGGCGACGAGGCCTTCGACGGTGCCCGCCGGCTGGCCGACGCGGCCGAACTGCCCTGGGTGATGGAACCTCACGGGGCGGCCTCCAGGCACTGGGCGGAACAGGCCTGTCGCAGCGCCGGCTTCGAGCCGGACGTCCGTTACGAGACCGCCGACCTTCAGGCCCACGTGCGTCTGGTGGAGTCGGGCAATGCCGTCGCTCTGCTGCCCGGTTTGGTGCATATCGGGGCGGCTCACCGCCTGCGCCTCGTCGACCTGGCAGGAAACCCGCACCGCACCGTCTTCACCGCCGCCCGTCGCTCGAGTACGGAACACCCCGCCGTGATCGCGGTCCGGGCTGCCTTGCGTGAAGAAGCCGCCGCATTGTCAGAGGCCATCGGTAGCGTTGGGAGCGCAAGGCCAGATGGCGCGGCGCGTGGAAAGGAAGCCTCTGATGGCAATGCAGAGCGATAGGTCACCGCAGCGAGCGGCGCGGTCGTCGGCAGCGGAGTACCTCACCTTTGTCGCGTCCACCGGAGATGGTGGAGTGGACGCGATCTACGCCGAGGAGAACGTGTGGCTCAGCCAGAAGATGATGGCGACGCTGTACGACGTCTCGGTTCCAACCATCAACTACCACCTCAAGACGATCTTCGAGGACTCGGAGTTGCTGGCGGATTCAGTTATTAGAGATTTTCGAACAACTGCCACCGACGGCAAGCAGTACCGCACCCAGCACTACAGCCTGGCGGCGGTGATCGCGGTCGGCTACAAGGTGAACTCGGAGCGAGCGGTGCAGTTCCGCAAGTGGGCAACGGCCATCGTGGAGGAGTACTCCATCAAGGGTTTCGCCATGGACGACGAGCGGCTCAAGGCCGGCGGCACCGTCCTCAACGAGCGGTACTTCGAGGAGCAACTGCAGCGCGTCCGCGAGATCCGCATGTCGGAGCGGCGCTTCTACCAGAAGATCACCGACATCTACTCCACCGCCATTGACTACGACTCCACCGCAGCGGCCACCAAGCGATTCTTCGCCACCGTGCAAAACAAGCTGCACTGGGCGATCCACGGGCAGACCGCTGCCGAGACCATCGTGACTCGCGCCGATGCTGAACGCGAACACATGGGCCTGACCACCTGGAAGGCCGCACCCGAGGGCAAGATCCAGCAGTACGACGTGGTGGTGGCGAAGAACTACCTGACCGCCGATGAGATGGCGCAGCTCTCCCGCCTGGTGTCCGCATATCTGGATGTGGCGGAGAGCATGGCGCTGCGCAAGATCCCGATGACCATGGCGGACTGGGAGACACGTCTCAACAGGTTCCTTGAGGCCACTGATCGAGAGGTGCTGCAGGACGCGGGCAGGGTCACGGCCGAGATCGCGCGGGCACATGCGCTCTCCGAGTTCGAGAGGTACAGGGTCACCCAAGACCGCGCCTTCGTCAGCGACTTCGATCGCTTCCTGGCGCTTCCCGAGGCCCCGGCAAGCTCGGAGCCGCCTCAGTGAGTGGCAGGAGCGGCGTGGCTACGACGGGCAAGATTCAGCTACACCTCAGCGGTGCAGGAGTAGCCGACGCGCTCCGACACGACCGGCGCGACTCGGATGGGATGGCGTAGCCTTCGGTGTGCCCACGCCTGGCCACTGACATGGGGAAGCACATGAGCAACGAAGACAACGTGATCCCGTTTCCGGGGATTCAGACGCCGTCTGGTGGTCGGGCCGGTTTCAGCCCGCCAGATTTGGCATCGTTCCTCGACTCCATCGACTTCAGTGCCTTCAGGCCGGAGATGCCGAAGCTGTTGCGCAAGCGTTCGAAGAAGGTGGCCTACGTCGCCAGGCTCGACTTGGACGACACCAAGCCGCCCATCTGGCGCCGGTTGCGTCTGGCCAGCGATCTCACGCTCGACGCGCTCCACGACATCATTCAGCTCGCGATGGGCTGGCAAGACTGCCATCTTCACCACTTCGTGATGGGTCCCGACACCCGGGACATTCGCCGGCCGCACTTCCTGGCTCCGTTCGACGTCGAAGAGGGCGACGAGGGAATCGCGGAGAGCGAGGTTCGGCTCGACCAGGTGCTCTCGAAGCCCGGGCACCGGCTGTTCTACGAGTACGACTTCGGCGACGGCTGGTGGCACACCATCAAACTGGAGAAGGTCGAGCCTTGGGTCGACGGCGACCCCGATGCGCACTGCCTAGCCGGGCGACGCGCCTGCCCTCCGGAGGATCTCGGCGGGGTGGGCATGGTGGGTGCGCTCAACGATTGGCTCGCGGGTAACACGGAGGGGTACGACCAGGAGTGGGTGGAGCAAGTGCTCGGCTGGCTTCCTCCTGGCTACGATCCCGTCGCGTTCTCCGTCGACGAGGTCAACGAGGCATTGGCCGCCGGGCCACTGCCTGAGTTCTCGGACCTCCCGCCACTTCTCATGCAGCTCGTCGTGAGGGCGGGGCCGTTCGCGGGCACGAGGCTGCTCAACCTGGTCAAGGACGTGGCGTTCGACGAGCCGTTGCCGAGTGCGGACGCCGATGCGGCCGTGCGTCCCTACCGGTTCTTGCTGGACCTGTTGCGCGATGGGCTCACCCTCACCAAGGCCGGCTACCTGCCGCCGCGCGTCGTCGAGGCGCTGTGGGCTGGTCTCGACTTCGATGACGAGTGGATCGGCAAGGGCAACCGCGAGGATATGACGTTACCGGTGCTGGAACTGCGGGAATCCGCGACGGCGCTGGGCCTGCTTCGGAAGGCGCGCGGCCAGCTCACCCTGACGGCGAACGGTCGCAAACTCGTCGACGCGCCGTCGTCGGAGATCCTCGCGTACATCGCTTCTCGCCTCCCGCTGGGCAAAGACCACCAGAAGGACGCCGGCGCGCTCTTGTTGCTGTTTGCCGCAGCAGGCAGAGACTGGTTCCGCAGCAGTGGCGAGGCCGGAGAGCTGATGGCCGAGATCGGCTGGGCGCTGCGCGACGGGAGTGCGCTGAACCGCGCGGTGCTCGAATGGGCCAGGCCGACCGATACGGTCCTGGACCGGCTCTGCGGCCGACGCTCTGGCCCGGAGACGCGTGCCGCAGTGGCGCGGGAACTGCTCCGCCTCGCCCAGTAGCTGCCCGGAGCGAGCGACTCAGAGAGCGTCGATCAGGTCGCGCATGAGTTGGGACGCGGTGATGTGTCGCTCCTTCGCCACGTCGTCGAGCTTGCTGCGGCGCGCCGCGTCCAGCCGAAGCGTGAACGGGCGTGCTTGCGCACCGACGCTCACCGGGCGTCCGGTAACGGCGGGACCAAGGTGCGCGCCGGTGTAGCCCTGCGCGGACTCGGCTTCGGCGGCCCAGCGCTCGATGTCGTCGTCGGTGAATCTGGTGCCATTAACTGCGGTGTAGTCGCTCATCTCAGTTACCTCCTCAGCCCTATCTCTTTGAGTACTTTGTTCGTCGCGGCCATCGCGTGAAATACCAGCCATTCATCAGGGCCTTGTTCCACTGCGATGAACTCGAGCAGTCGCCCGCTGGTATCCATCCCCACGCCAACCCACTGCACCGGGTCGGTGCTCCTGGGTCTCGACCTCAGCGCTCCGCAGACAGCGGCCTCCACATCGGCAGGCGCAATCTCGGGACGTTTGTTTGCGATCCTTGGATGCACGTGGATTTGCACGACACACCTCGCTCCAACTTTCGTACCGCGTTACCAGTGTAGTACAAAACCGCTGCCCTTCGACGACGCTCGCGGGACCAGCACGGATACACGGTTCTTCTTCGCGGTCTACTACCATGGTGGCCACGGCCACCCTGAGACCGCGTGCGATATCTAGGAGATATCATGGGGGCATGACGAACCTACAGATCGCGGAGCGCCTTGTCGCGATCCGCACGGCCGCAGGCTTGTCTCAGCGTGAGCTGGCCGCGCGATCGGGCGTCCCTCAGCCGAATATCGCCGCATATGAAAGCGGACGACGACGGCCCACGTCGGCCACCATCGAGAGGCTTGAGTCGGCGACACGCGTGCCGACGCTCGATCGGCTGCGGCGACACCGAGACGCAATTGCGGCATTGGCGGCTGCGCGACGGTTGACCGACGTGCGCGTCTTCGGATCCGTTGCGAGGGGCGAGGCCGAAGAGGGCTCGGATCTCGACCTGCTGGTTCACCCGACTGACCAGGCATCGATCTTCGACCTCGCCGGCTTCATGGCCGAGGCTGAGGGGCTTCTGGGGGTTCCGGTCGACGTGGTGTCTGATCGGGGGTCCGGCCCGACGATGGATCACATCCGTAAGGAAGCGGTCCCGCTGTGAGTGGTGATCGAGGTGATCGTGTGCCCGCGATCCTGGCGGACATCGCCCGCTTCGGCGTGACCGCTCAACGGGTAGCAAACCGCGGTTACGAGCGCTTCATTGATCCGGACGACGACGATCAGCGTCGCATCGCCCGGTCCCTGATCGTCGACTTGTCTGCTGCCGCCGACAGGCTCCCCGAGGAGTTCCGCGCCCAGCATCCCGAGATCGACTGGCGTGGCATTCGAGCGGTCCGCAACTTCATCGCGCACGACTACGACGGCACGGATCCCCACATCCTGTGGCAGGCAGTGGTCACCGAGTTTCCCCGCATCCTCGACGCCTTGATATCGGCCGAGTAGGCACCCGGTGTTGAGGCGCGCTACAAGGACGAGACGTCGCTCTTGCTCAGAAGATGATGGCCCGAGCTGTATGGGGTCTCGGTTGCGACCGTCAACTGCCGTCTGCGGGTGCTCCGGCCAGATGGCGAGATCGGTGAGTCAACTATGAGAGATTTTCGAATAGTTCAGCGTGCGGGCAGCCCGGTGGGGAAGCCGTCGATGCTGACTCGATTGTTTTCCTGCTGGTAGGCGACGATCTTTTCGTCGCCCTTCTTGGCGGCCCACTGCGCCATGGTTTCGCGTTCGGCCTGGAAGTCCATGAGGGGAACGCCGAAGCCGCAGGAGGTCTGCACCAGGTCGACGTCGAGGTCGAAGATGTTGCGCGCACCTTGCATCGGAGGGAATAAGGGGAGTAACTCGTCCCATTCCGGGTCGCCGAAATGGAGGGCGCGGGCGGTGCCGTAGAGGCGCAGGATCAGGGGCTTGGTGTCGAAGGAACAGAACATGATGGTCATCCGGGGCACGTCTAGAAGGTGAGCGGCGGTCTCGTTGCCGCTGCCGGTTCCGTTGAGCCAGACGACCCGGTTGGGGCCGAGGATGCGCAGGGAGTCGAGGCCTTTCGGCGAGACGTTCACCCGGCCGTCGCGGGCGGCGGTGCCGACGAAGAAGACGTGCTGCGCGTCGACGAACGTCTGCAAGCGAGGGATGATCTCCGGAAACTGCTGCGCCATGGACCCATCCTGCCGTGCCGTGACGAAACTCTACCTAAGAACTCCCGCGCGCCCCATTTTCGACGGGCGCGGACGATTGCCTCAGGCTATATCTGCCAGTCATCAACAACTTCGTGGGTGATACGAGCTCCCACTGCGAGCGCGTATCGGCGCACTGTCGCTAGCTTGGGGTTCGAGTCGTACCTCTCGAACTGAGACACTGCCGCCTGGGTGACTCCCATGCGTTCCGCCACCGTCTCTTGGGTGAGGTTGTGGCTCTTCCTGATCCTGATGAGATCCTGAATCAGATCCTCATGGAAGTGGATGAGACTCGCCGCGCGTGCATCGATGGTCTCCAGCGACTCGTTCATAAGTTTAACCTTATGTCGAAGGCGATTGGGAATCAAGTTGCAGCTCGGGGACGCCCCAGTGGTCTGCGAGTCGCTGGGCGTAGACACCCACAGCACTCGCGATCTCAGAGTCCTGCTTACGCCGCCGATCGCGGCCAGTGTCCTTCTCGTGCGCATGGAGTCCAATGATCGCGACGCGATCGCCCAGCTCGACGTAGTACAAGCGAATCTGGACTTTGAGGGATCGGATGGTGCCATCGGCGCACCTCTCACGCACCATCAGATCCTTCCATCGGATCTCAAACATGTCGACGGCGCTTCCGGCTTGAATAATCTCCTTCACGTGGTCGCTCGGAACGAGCCTGCCCTGAGCCGCCCTCTGCAACCGGATGCGGAAGCTATTGCGCAGGTCGGCCTCTCGATAGTGGTCGCGACAGCGAGCCGGCGGATCGAAGATGATCCCCATCAAGATGCGGACTGCGGCGTCGATGTGTTTACCATCGCGACAGTCGATCCAGAAGAAGTCAACTGGCAGACCATTGCTGCATAGAGATTCCTTCACGTCTGCAACCTCTGCTTCCAGACGTAGAGCCACGGCTCTACCTGGTCGAGGTGACGAAATCGCGGGCCGGGGTTCATGGCATGGAACCTACTGGTCGCGTCTGACAGTTGCGTTCAGGGCGTGACAAGCGACTCCTGTGACCTTGGCTCGCGGCGGAGGGCGACCCGGGGAGCTGGGCCCAACTAGGCTTTGCTCGCCGGAGGGGCCTCATCCAGCGCTCGCACCATCCTTTGCAGAATCTCTCGGAGTTCGGAACGCGCCGGCTCCGCGAGATCCGTGGTGTATTCCACTCCCGCCGGAACCCACGACATGCCGTACATCGTCTCGCGGAAGTCCGTCCCGCCGACGGTCCAGCGCGTCTTGTCGTCGCCGATCGGCTCCGCACTCTGCCCCCACTGGCCGAAGTGGCTGCGCATCTCGTCGATCGGCATCTCCATCACGATGGTCGCCTCGACGGCCTGCCGCACCCACGAACGCGCCACCAGGATAAACTCCTCGACCTCCTCGGAGGTGAGCGGTCGGGGAGCGAAGGTGACCTGGGTGTGGTGGACGTTCTCCAGCCGGTCGACGCGGAAGGTGCGCCAGTCGCTCTTGTCGAGGTCCCAGCACAGCAGGTACCAGTGCCTCTCGGCGGGGGCGAGGGCGTGCGGCTCCACCCACCGCTGCGTCACGGCGCCGGAGGCTGCGGTGTAGGTGAAGCGCACGCGTTCGTTGTCGCGGCAGGCCAGGGCGAGCTCGGTCAGCACCTCGCTGGAGACCGCGGCACCGGAGCGGACGCCCGCCGGCTGCATCGCCTCCGCGATCGCCGAGACCCTCCGTCGCAGCGGCGCGGGCAGGATCTTCTCCAGCTTCGCGAGCGCGGTGACCGTCGTCTCGGGACCGGATACCAGGCGCTGCGACGCCGCCACCCGCAGCCCGACGGCGATGGCGACGGCCTCGTCGTCGGTGAGCAGTAGGGGAGGGAGCGCGCTGCCGGCCTCCAGTCGATACCCGCCGGCCAAGCCGGGAACCGACGCGATTCGGTAGCCCAGCTCGCGCAGCCGCTCCACGTCGCGACGAACCGTGCGCTCGGTGACGCCGAGCCGATCGGCCAGCTCGGAGCCGGCCCAGTGACGGTGGGTCTGCAGCAGGTTGAGCAGGGAGAGCGCTCGGGAGGTGGTGTCAGCCATGGATCCAGCATGCCAGGAATAGAGGACAGGATCTGTCCGCAACTGGTTTTACGGTGGTTTTCATGACGAACGAACCCATCATCGAGGTGCGCGGGCTCACCAAGCACTTCACCGTCGGAAAGAACACCGTCGAGGCCGTCAACGACCTCTCCTTCGAGGTACAGCCCGGCGAGCTCGTCGCCTGCCTGGGCCCCAACGGTGCAGGAAAGTCGACCACCCTGCGCATGCTCACCACCCTCATCCCGCCGACCGCCGGAACCGCCCGGGTGGTGGGCCACGACATCCACACGCAGAGCGCCGACGTGCGGCGCCGCATCGGCTACGTCGGCCAGCTCACCAGCGGCAGTTTCGCCCAGCGGGTGCGCGACGAGCTGATCAGCCAGGGCGCGTTCTACGGCATCGCGAAGGACGTGGCTTGGCGGCGTGCGGATGAGCTGATCGAGTCGCTCGACCTGGCCCCCTTCGCCACCCGCACCGTCCAGCAACTATCGGGCGGCCAGAAGCGACGCCTCGACGTGGCGCTCGGCCTGATGCACGCTCCGCCGCTGATTTTCCTCGACGAGCCGTCGACGGGCTTGGACCCGCAGAGCCGGGCCAACCTGTGGCAGCACATCATCGACCTGCGCGAGAAGCACGGCACCACCGTCTTCCTCACCACCCACTACCTGGAGGAGGCCGACCGCTACGCCGAGCGCGTCATGGTGATCGACCAGGGCCGGGTGATTGCCGACGACACCGCCGAGAAGCTCAAAGCCAACCTGGCCGGCGACGTCATCACCCTCACCTTCACCAGTGCGGATGACGCCAACCGTGCCACCCCGATCGTGGAGCGCCTGGCCCAGCGAGAGGTCCGCCTCTCCGGCGAAACCTCCACGACGACGCTGCCCGACGGCAAAGCTGCATTGGCAATGAAGGCTCGGGATGGCGATACAGCATCGAAGTCGAGGGTTCCGGATAGCCGGTCGGCGTTGAAGTTGACGACCCGGGAAAGCGAGAGGGCATTGACGCTGACGGTCCCGGACGGTGCCCGCCTCCTCCCGTACGCGATCCGCGAGTTGGATGCGGTGGGCATCCGCGTCGAACGAGCAACCGGCGTCCCGCCAACCCTCGACGACGTCTTCTTGGCTTTGACCGGCCGCACCCTCCGCGAAGCCGACGCAAACTCTCCCGACGCTCCTTGAGGTGCGAGACCACGCGCGAGGAACGAGCGCGGTGGGCGAGCCTCGAAAGGCCGCAACCATCCGCAGCAAACCCAACCACCGAGAACGGAAACACGATGACCACCACCAACACCACCCGATCCACCGTCGCCCGTGACACCTGGCACGTCCTGATCCGCGAACTCAAACCAGTAGCCCGCGACCCGTTCACCCTCATCTTCAGCCTCGTCCAGCCCCTGGTCTTCCTCGGCCTGTTCGCCCCACTGCTAGTAGCCCAGTCCGGCGCGCCAACGGGGGAGACCCTGCGCTGGTTCGTCCCTGGCGTGATCGTGATGATCGTCCTGTTCGGCACTGGGGCAGTGGGCTCCAACCTGCAGTACGAGATGATGACCGGCTCCCATGAGCGCACTCTGGTCGCTCCGCTCTCCCGCTCATCTCTCCTCATCGGCCGTGCACTCAAAGAGATCGTCCCGATCCTCGTCCAGGCTCTCCTGATTGTCCTGCTCTCAATGATCTTCGGCTTCCGCTTCAACCCCCTCGGCCTCCTGATTGGCCTGGCCATGCTGGCCGTCGTCAGCGTCGGACTCGGCTCGCTCTCCTACGCCCTTGCTCTGGCGACGAGGGACCGTGAATGGCTGTTCTGGGGTGTCCAGCAGACTCTCCTCTTCCCGTTGCTGATCCTCTCCGGAATGCTCCTGCCCCTCGACGGCGGCCCCGCCTGGATGCGCGCCGTCTCGACGGTCAACCCCGTCAACTGGGTGGTCCAGGCCGAACGCGCCCTCATCGCCGGCGACTTCACCAACACCGCAGTTCTCTGGGGATGGGTGGCTGCGGCCTTGCTCGCAGCACTCGGCCTGGCGGTCGGCGTCCGAGGCATGCGTCGGAGTAGCTGACCTGGTCTTGAGAGAGCTACAACGGACTCTCGACAACAATCTGCTCACCGGCGCTTCGAATTGGAAGCAATGCTGCTACGTCTGCATACGCGAAGACGGCGTGGACCGGGCCGCAGTCCTCGAGATGGATCTCCGACGGACCTCAGCGTGCGTGGAGCCGGTCCGACCGTCACGCGTTTCGCCTACTGGGTGATGGGCAGACCTCCGCATGCGCGGAGCCGGTGTCCTCACCGTCTGCACATCCCGGACCGAAACGGGCAGACCTCCGCATGCGCGGAGCCGGTGCTCCGGCCACGTCGGGGACTCCGGGCGGGGCGGCAGACCTCCGCTTGCGCGGAGCCGGTTGCCTGGCCCATGGTGATGCCTAGCTGTTTCGCGGCAGACCTCCGCGTGCGCGGAGCCAGTCCTTTCGGGGGAGTCGTTGCTCCTTGGCCTTTGGGCCGACCTCCGCATGCGCGGAGCCAGTGTGAAGACCGCGACGGCGCGGGACGCAGCGCGGGGCCGACCTCCGCATGCGCGGAGCCAGTGATCTGGTGAGCGAGGAGCAGATCCGGGGCTGGGGCAGACCTCCGCATGCGCGGAGCCAGTGATGAGGGTGCCGTATTCGGTGGGGAGGGGGCGGGCAGACCTCCGCATGCGCGGAGCCAGTTCCAACACCACGAGATGATCGACGGGCAGCGTGGGCAGACCTCCGCATGCGCGGAGCCAGTCGTACGTACCAGTCGTTGTACTCGATGTCGTTGGGCAGACCTCCGCATGCGCGGAGCCAGTACCCACGCGATCTGACCCAGCGTGTCTCCACTGGGCAGACCTCCGCATGCGCGGAGCCAGTCCCCTGGTGGTGAGCCGAAGCGGGCGGCCGCCGGGCAGACCTCCGCATGCGCGGAGCCAGTCCGGTGATCAGGGTTTCGGTGCCGCCGAGGACGGGCAGACCTCCGCATGCGCGGAGCCAGTATGAACCTGAACCTCAATCCCCGCTGCGAGCAGGGCAGACCTCCGCATGCGCGGAGCCAGTATGTCGTGCGGTCGGCGTGTGGTGGGCGCAAGGGGCAGACCTCCGCATGCGCGGAGCCAGTTCTCGGACCCGACACAGGTGGCGACCGCCCGCGGGCAGACCTCCGCATGCGCGGAGCCAGTCTGACACACCATCCCCGACAGCCCCGTGATGGGGGCAGACCTCCGCATGCGCGGAGCCAGTCAGGTGATGCTGCTAATGGTGAGACTGATTGGGGGCAGACCTCCGCATGCGCGGAGCCAGTCCTGGCTTCCGAGTGGTGACCGATCTTGATCGGGGCAGACCTCCGCATGCGCGGAGCCAGTGTGCGGCATGACGATCCGACGACCAATCGACCAGGGCAGACCTCCGCATGCGCGGAGCCAGTGGGGTGGTGGGCCGGATCGTGAGTGTCTCGATGGGCAGACCTCCGCATGCGCGGAGCCAGTGATTCGCAGCCGATCCGACGACCAATCGACCAGGGCAGACCTCCGCATGCGCGGAGCCAGTTCTATGAGTACCAGCGGGGCGAGCCGATGGGCAGGCAGACCTCCGCATGCGCGGAGCCAGTTTTCCAAGGAAAAAGTACGCGCCGCGTATGCGGGCAGACCTCCGCATGCGCGGAGCCAGTACCGCGCAAGCGGCGGACAAGGCCGCCCGCGGGGGCAGACCTCCGCATGCGCGGAGCCAGTCCCTCGCCGGTATCCGCAACACCGTCTATCTTGGGCAGACCTCCGCATGCGCGGAGCCAGTGTGGATGAGACCTGCTCCACGGGCGGGGTGGGGGGCAGACCTCCGCATGCGCGGAGCCAGTGGCGCCCCGAACGAGGAAGTGACCGGCCGCACGGGCAGACCTCCGCATGCGCGGAGCCAGTGCGATCGCCGCCGCGCGTGACGCTGCGGACGAGGGCAGACCTCCGCATGCGCGGAGCCAGTATCGAAGAGGGCTTCAACACGGTCCGGGAGTGGGGCAGACCTCCGCATGCGCGGAGCCAGTCTCCCTGGCTTTGCGGGCGTGGGTTGCTTCTTGGGCAGACCTCCGCATGCGCGGAGCCAGTGATCAGGCCGCCGCCGCTGATGCTGGAACCGCCGGCAGACCTCCGCATGCGCGGAGCCAGTGGCGGCGGGGCGTTCAGGTTCGAGGGGGAGGAGGGCAGACCTCCGCATGCGCGGAGCCAGTAAGCTGGCCGACGCCATCGCGGACCGCGCCAGCGGCAGACCTCCGCATGCGCGGAGCCAGTGCGAGTTCGGCCTGCGGGAAGATCACTTGCTGGGGCAGACCTCCGCATGCGCGGAGCCAGTCGACAACGGTGCGGCGCGATGCCGGGGGAGGGGGGCAGACCTCCGCATGCGCGGAGCCAGTGCTGGCGGGGTCGGGGCCCGGGATCGGGGCCGGGGCAGACCTCCGCATGCGCGGAGCCAGTGTCCTCACCCAGCTCGCCCACCGCCCCCGTCGCCGGCAGACCTCCGCATGCGCGGAGCCAGTTTCCTCGGCCTGGAGGAGGGATGCTTGGGCTGCCGGCAGACCTCCGCATGCGCGGAGCCAGTCTGTTCTTGATCGCCGACAAGATGCTGGAGATCGGCAGACCTCCGCATGCGCGGAGCCAGTATCAGCATCGCGCGGGACCTGCTCGCCCTTGCGGGCAGACCTCCGCATGCGCGGAGCCAGTCCGGCCTTATTGCCGTACTCCGACAGCCATACGGGCAGACCTCCGCATGCGCGGAGCCAGTTCGAGGACGGCACCGACTGGGCCACCGACATCAGGCAGACCTCCGCATGCGCGGAGCCAGTCCCATCGAGGAGATACCGACGATCAGTTCGCCGGGCAGACCTCCGCATGCGCGGAGCCAGTACTTGTTGACTACGGTCGATTGATGCCATGTCGCTGAATCTCTTTTAGTTCGGCTCTCGGAATGATCCGCCCGGACCAAACGATGTCAACGTCCTTCCGGTCAGACAGATACTCCCGCGAGGCGCAATAGACCCATTCGGCGCCAATCTCAGACCAAGCCCACGAACTTGGGGATCTCACTCCGATCGTCATCGAGCGCAGCATCTCAAAGCTGACTGATGTCGTCGGTATCGGGAGAACCAGAAGCAGGCGCCGACCAGATCTGGAGACGCCCAATGCCCCGGCGCCTGTGTTTCCTAGCCGAGCCATCGCGTAGAGTGCCAGCGGGGCAAGTGCTGTTTTAACCATGCGTTCGTCTCCAGGCGCACCCAGGCCATTGACCAGTGGTGCGGCACCTCGGGGTCTATCGAGGCCGCCATCACACGCCGTCGCCGAGTAACCCGAGTTGATGTCCTGCAAGGCACTGAGGCATTCATCAACCGCTTCTCTTCGCTCGGTGAATGCTAGAGCTACGCCCGGATAGGACGAGTTGTTCGCGAACGGAACAATTGGCAGCTCTACCTGATTGCCGGCGTCCGCCCTGCTTGCATCTCCGATTAGGCCGAGTACAAGCGACGCCGTGCTGTCGACTTCTGCACACCTCAATACGCTTCTCAATCGGTCGGCTGGCTTCAGCTTCTGGTTCTTCCTCCTGAGGCTCGCCCCCTTGACCAACAGTGTCTTGCTTACAAGTTCATCGCCTACTGCCCAACGCTCGCGATCTAGGGCATGCTCCACCAAGTCACGTAAGGGGAGCGCTGACTTCAGGATCGGAAATTGAGGGGCCGACCCATGAACCGCCCAGCGTAGGGCGGCTCCCTCGTCACCCAAGTCGACGGCAGCTGCCAGAAGCCCGACGGAGGCGAGCCAGCCGGTCAATGGGTGTGTGACTAGTCCCGGCAAGGCATGCTCAATGCCACCTTCCCGGCGTGACGATAACTCGTCTGGTCGCTCCCAGAAGTCAGGGTCCAAGGAGGAGAGAGTGCTCTTGGAGGGCAGTGCGATACTTTGAGCTTCTTGGATGGGGCTAGCTGAGGCTCTCCAATCGGCAAGCCGCAATACTGCCTCCAGGTATGCCAGCCCCCACGGTCCGAATCGAGCGTTGAGTTCGGCAAAGTCATCCGCATGCGAGTAGCCCTCGAGGTGGGTCGCCTGAAGAGGTGGCATTAAGGGGCGACACAGGCCATGGTGTGATCCGATCAAGTGGATTGCCAGCTTGCTCAACCGGTGTTGTCGAGCCACTTCAATGCTCTTCGCCTCATGGCGGAAACCTCTAGGGAGGCTCGAGGCCGCGCGTGCGATCCAATCGTCGTTGCGCAACGAGTTGCTGTCTTCAGAGACATTCGCGAGAGGCTTCGCAAGCAAGGGCAGACGTATCCCGCTAGGCATCCTCAGGTCTTCGGCAGTCACCTCGGCGGAGGATGTCCCTGCTAGGTAGCGCTGAAAGGGCGGGTACGCCTTGCCGATGTCATGAAAGCGGCCGGCAACACCCACGTCGGCGGCGAGGTCTTCGCGCAGACCAGCCGCTCGTCCGTCAGTCTCCGCCCAAGAGCCCACCTGTTCTTGGTGGGCGTCCAGGCTGATGAGGCTCGCAGGCACGTTGTATCCCGTGGTAGCGACAGTCACCGTGCACATCACCGCGCGGAGGTCCGGCGGACCGTCGAGGCCAATGGGGCGATCGACCAGAACCGTCACCTCAGTTCCGCTGGGCACTAGATCGAGAACGAAGCGCTGAAGTGCGGTACCAAGGGTTGTGGTGATTCGATCGAGTACGAAGTCAAGTGAGTCCTCGTCAGCGTCAGCGAGTGCGACAAGAAGGTCATCAATACCCTCGCGGTGGGCTCCCTGCCCTTCCAGATGGTCACATGCCTGTGTAAACAGTGATGCGCTGAGACACATGCTCAGCCGGATTCGCCTCCATCGGGCATAGCCCTTTTGCAACCCTTGAAGGGCCAAGGTGAGGTGTATGTCCTCAACGCTGCCTGGCGCTCCGGTCCAGCCGAGGTCGGGATCATAGCCCCCAGCTGAGCAAGGAAGGGTGACGCGCTCCGCAGCCAGCACTTGCCTGATTGATCGGGGAGTCCAGGCGCGTTCGTTTCGGCCACTCCACACTTTTAGTTCACGGAGATCGAGAGCGGCAGGCCTTTGCGACGAAACCTCATCAGCAGCTAGATCTGGGAGATCTGAGATGGGCTCCTTGTCGGAAGGTGCTTCTCCGCGAAGGAGACGAGCAAGGGCAGAACGGGGAATCGAGACAATCTCCTCCGCTGCGACTGCTCCGATCTTGGCTTCCGCAAGGCCATCCACTTGCGCCCGCCATGCCACCTCGATCTCTCGGTTCACCGGCCGATCGGGGCCAGTCACGAAAGCCTCAACCGGGAGATCGGGTGAAGGAGACGGCCGGGTATGTGTCATGAGAGGCAGTAGACCCGCATGTAGAGTCGCCGCGCGCGGGATCTGCCTATCAAGTCGTTGATCTTCATGCTGCCATCCCAGTTCAGACAATGCAGCCGGTGAAACGTCGATGCCGCCAGGCTGCTCGCTCTCAGCCTGTTCAAGCAACTCAACAGCACCCAGCACCGCGTCCTCCCCGTAGACCGCTTTTGTCCCGGAGCGCACGGAGCCGGTTGCCGCCATGATGAGGTAGGCCTCGGCGGTCTGCGGTTCCGCGCGACGGTTGAGGCGCCCGAGTCGTTGCACCAACGCGCTCCAAGAGGCAGCCTCAGTGACGAGTGCATCGAAACTCAGGTCTACGCCGACCTCCAGGCACTGGGTCGTGACGGTAATGGCGGTGAGGTCAGCTTCTTGCGTTCGATCGAAGCGCCGGAACCGTGACGTAATGAGTTGGGTTTGATCTGCCCATCTGTGATTTTTCTGCAGGAGCCTATACACGTCTTGTGCAAGCCCCACGGTATTGGCGAATACCACCACCGAGCGGTCGTCGGCCGCCAAGCTCGTCGCCCGTGTCACCATGGCCCTAGCGGTATCGATATCGGATCCGCTTTTCGTTCGCTCGAGATGAAGGCGCTTCGGGGCACGGAAAAGCCGTTCGGCAGATGTCTCACTACCCCCGAGGTTATCGACACCTAGCGTGAGTACTGAGCCGTTGTCCAGCCCGTCTACTGCTGTGGGGGGAAGCGTTGCGCCCATCAAGACCGTATGACCGAGTGGGATGCCAAGGGCTTCAGCAGCCCGAGCCTGGAGCCGTTCGGCGTCGAGGATTGTCTGGACTGCGGGAGTCGCCAGGTGAGGCTCATCAAAGAGAACGAGACGGTCCACTCCAACTAGCCCCGCATCGATCGGGCGACGAGATGGCGAGACGGCGAACGCACGCATGAGGAGGCGTGACACGTACTGGTGTGGCGTCAGCGTCACGATGCTGCAGCCGGTGGCGCGCAACCAGGCGGTGTCGCGCGCGCTCTCGCCGTGTATCGAGCCCACGACGATGGGGATGTCATCGCCAGGCCCGAGGAGGTGGCAGAGAGCTGCCCGGATAGGGCCAATCACGGGGTGGTCTACGCCTCCGTTGATTGTCTCAGCGAACTTTCCGACGAGCCCGTGGGTATCGTGCACCAAGGTCCGTCGGTTCACGACGTGGAAAATCCGCTGCGGCGCCGTTCGCGGTCGACCGTGGTGGAGCTGCGATGCCAAGTGGTAGATCGCGATCAGGATGGTTGCGGTCTTGCCCAGACCCGTTGGTATCTCGACGCGGGATGGTATGTCGTCGTCCTGCATTCTCCGGGCGAGTTCGCTCTGCCATCGGTGGGGTACGTGACCGGTGGCAGCGAGAAAGAAATCCGGGAAGGGGGGAAACGGTGTTGTCATCTCTTCTCCCTGGGACGGAATGTACCGAAGCCGTAGTCGGTTGCGGCGCCGAGCAGCAGCGGGCCCTCGATTGGCTTGGAGAGGACAACCTCTGCCCACCACTGGTCCAGCCCATCTGCGAGGTGGGCGTTCGACCATCTACCGTCGCGTCGGATACGCGGAGTGCGGTGCAGTTGGAGATCGACGACCTCAGCGTCGTAAAGCTCACCGAGTTCAGCGGCCAGTTGGTAGGCCACGACGCGTCGGTCGGGGAACGCCCGGAGCGGAGTGACGGAATACCAGGCCTCCGTCGGTCCCATCCAAGTCCCTGACTCAAGTGCGTTCGAGTCACGCACGACAAGCCCCCTTTCCTGTGCTGGGAGCAACGCGACAGTCTGAACCAGAATGCGCTCAGCCACAGCTGCCTCTTCGGATGACGGAGCGTCGCGGCCGGCCGGCCTAAGGCCGAACCCGACACACCTACCGTCACCATTCATCCTTGGGTCGTCTGTCTCGTGGCTGATTGTGAGAGGGAACAGCCGCCACCCGGGGGTCTTTTCTGCTAGCTGAGCTTGCAGCACGGGCATGAGTTTGGGAATCCGATTGTTCGGTACGGCGCGGGTCAACTGAGCGGTAGGCAGTTGGGCCCGGCTCTCCGGTTTTCGATAGTCGTAGGTTAGTGGCCAGACGAATCCCGTCGCTGGAATGGGCGGCAGCCGCGTGACTGCAGGGTCATCACCGAAGATCCTCTGATAGTTGTTCTCAAACCAGTCGACGGTGTTTGGCTGCCAGCCGTGTGTCGGGCCTCCGGCGTGGGGGTACCAGCGGACCACAGAGGCAGGGCGCGGCGTCGGTGGACCGGATGCCGTGATGGAGACGTCGGCAGGGCTTTTCGAGGTGCCGAAATAGGGCACCTGTGCGGCAGCGGCGTCGAGAGCCATGAGTTCGGCATTGTCGCAGTCAAGATCGACGTAGAAGTGGATGTCCTTGCCTGCGAGTACCACGCCGTCCTGAGGTTTGAGGGTGCGCGAAACAGAGTCCATGTTCATCACGGAGAGGTCGAGGAACTTGCTGATGCCACCTGCGGCCTTCTCTTCAGGAAGCCATGTTCTCGGGGCGTAGGTGGGGGGAAGGCCGAGAACTCGGTGACTAGGCGTGTCGATGACAGGCGGAGGAGTCGCGGCGACTCGTTGAAGGGCCTCGAGTGCGCGCCTTCGACGGGGATCACTCTCTCTGAGGGCATAGGCTCCCGCGATGAGAGCGCCAAGGACACGACGGGGTGACGGCGGCCAGTCAGGAACTCCTGTGTCCCGAAGCCCGTGGTAGGTGTCGCGATACAACGCGACCTTGATGGTGATCACAGCTCACTCTTCGGAAATGAGGGTCTTCGCATCGGAGGCCACGCGCTGCCCGATGATCTCCAGCTCCGGGCCAGAGAACTGGAGGGTGATCGGTTCAGCGAAGCTCAGACCGACACCCTCAGCTTCGAGGATCGCCTCATGTAACGCCTCTGCGATCTCTGCCAGCGTCGCAACCGGCAGTGCTTCAGGCGTGCGCTGGCCACGACGACGCCATCCCCATCTCTCGTCCACCGGAACCAGCGCGCAGCCTGAGCGAAGGAACCCGTCTTCCGTGGCCAGAGCATGTCCAGCAAGGGAGAGCAACGTGAGCACGGTGGTGGCGGTTACCGACTGCTCTTGGTTCGGGTAGCGCAGGCTACGCAAGAGCTGGAGCGACACGCTGCCTTGCTCAAGAATGAACTCGCAGAGGAAAGATCTCGTCCCAGGCTGTGCGGGGATCTGGCCAAAGCCGGCCAGAGACGGCCTGGTCTGTTTGGTTGACGTTGCTTTGACAGTGAGGGAGTTGTCGGAGTTGACGGTGACGCCTGTGGTGTTGATTGCGCCGCCTGTTGGATCGAGCTTGGTTGCACCACTTGCAACAGGGTGCGCCCCAAGTCCGACAATCTCGGAAGAGAAGGCTCGTGCGAGTCGGTGACGGGCCGCGACACCTGAGGAGACCCAGAAACCAAAGATGGCAGCGTTGGGGAAGTAGCGGTAGAGCAGATCGGCCCGTTCTGCGGATGCTGCGGCGATAAGTGACTTCACCCGGGACGCATCAGCCGTGCCTTCAATGGTCCCGACGTCCTGTTGCCAAACGAGGCGCTTGTCATCGGTAGTCGCAAACTTGATCCATGCGTCGTTCTGACGGTGGGCAAGTTCCCATGTGCTGAAGGAGCGCCGCAGGGCATCCGCGAGTTGAGGATCCTTGGCAGTCTCGGCAGCAGGTCGTCCGTCGACGATGATGCCGGGCAACCGGAGTCCAAGGCGATCCTGGCACCGCCAGGCAGCCAGTTCCGCTCGTCCGGCCTGGGCTTGGACGCTGTTGAGCACGATCCGAGAGGCGAGCCGTGGTGTGGAGTCTTGGTTTCGTTGAAGGCCGCTGTACCAGCCGCCGTCGGCAGGTTCAGGCACAAACGCCTCCGGTGTGAACGCGTGCTGCGCTGGGCCGCCCTTTTCTTTCGGTGCGTAGGTGGGCGGAGCGACCGGGGTGGCGGGACCGCTGAGGGGCTCATAGTCAACCTCAAATACGAGGCCGGAAATGGACTCGTCGGAGACATGTGCCTTGATGTTGTCGAGAAGTGACATGGTGTTGCCTTTCAGTTGTTTGGGTATTAGGCCGGCACTGTCGTCGGTCTTGGTGATCGGCGAGAAGTCAGGAGGCAGGCTGGAGACGGATGAGGCCGAGCCCATAGTTGCGACCCTTGCCCGTTCCTTGGCGGAGCGCATCCGCGAACAAGTTGGGGTCAATCACTCGAGCACGAGCGCGAATCTCGACGTATGGGATGCCCGTCTTCCTGCCGCCCAGCGCGGCGTAGCTAAGTTTCCCCACCTCGACAGCGTCAGGTAGAGGCTCAAGGCCGATGGCCTGGAGGCGGCCGATGGCCCATGTGGTCCGTTCCTCCTCGGGCACGATGACGAGTCGTGAGCGGTATGCCTTGCCGAGCAGCTTCTTGCCGTCTGGGCCTTTGCGCTCGAGCTCAGCGCGTAGCGGCTCTGGTGTGCGGGAGGGAGGAGTCTTCTGGCAACTGCGGTGGACAACCAGCTGGACAAGTTCTCCCGCTGCTGGTGCATTCACGGTGGTGCTCTTCTGCGCCTCGCCGAGTTTTCCAGGCCAGACGGGAGCATCTCTGGCCTGCACTGTCAAGAGGGCGGCTGCGGCGTCGATGTGCCAGAGGAGATTCAGTTCGTGCCGCGGAGTTGCCCCCAGACCTCTGCGGTAGGCCGAGAGCACATGAACATGCCCCCGCTCACGATTTCGGGCTAGCAACTGCAGCACGGGTGGACTCAGAAGATAGGTGGTGGACTGTGAGGTCTCGTGCTGTCTCATGCGTGTACTCGCTTCTAACAGGATATTTTTGTGTCCTTGTAGCCTGGCGCCGGTCATCTGTATGGCGACGCGGTGGCTCCTAGGGTACGCTGAAGGGGACACTTGGGGTGTCGTCCACGCGAGATATCTCGCGGTGTGCCGAGGATCTTCTTCGGTCCTTGTTTGAGGATATGTGCTTCGCGCATGCGGAGGTGGCGGACGCGCCAAGGTGGCGTCGGTTGCTCGTTGTATCCTGGTCGACTGCCTTGATGTAGAAGGGGGGCTCCGTGGCTGATTCAACGTTGACGCTCGCGACGCTGCGCGCGGGCCAGCGCCTCCGAGGGCTGGCGCCGGGCCAGACCGTCACGCTGATCGCGATCGACCCCATCGACGCGGGACTGTTCGAGGTCTTCTACCGTGACGATTCCGGTCGCAGCGGTGCCCGCGCGATTACCGATGCTGACGCGGCGCGCTTCGAGATCGCGGGCGACTTCGACTCTGCTCCGGCTTACGACGCAGACCCGGACGAGTTCCGGCTCGCGGCCGAGGCCCTGCGGATCAAGTATGCGGCACTGTATGACCCGATGGTCGCCGTCAACAGCTCCGACGTTGACCCGCTGCCGCACCAGATTCGCGCGGTCTACGAAGAGCTGTTGCCGCGCATCCCGTTGCGGTTCCTGCTCGCCGACGATCCCGGTGCGGGCAAGACGATCATGGCCGGCCTGTACCTGAAGGAGCTGATCCTGCGCTCGGACTGCGAGCGGGCGATCATCGTTGCCCCTGGTGGTCTGGTTGAGCAGTGGCGTGAGGAGCTGTCGAGCAAGTTCGATCTGCGTTTCGAGGTGTTCAGCCGCCAGATGGTCGATGACGCCCAGGGCCGTAACGTCTTCGCGGAGCACCCGTTCCTGATCGCTCGCATGGACCAGCTCTCGCGGAGCGTTGACCTGATCGAGCAGCTCGGTGAGGTCACCTGGGATGCCGCCGTCGTGGACGAGGCGCATCGTATGTCGGCGCACTACTCGTCGTGGGCGGGCGAGGTCGATGAGACCAAGCGGTTCAAGCTCGGACGCCTGCTGGCCGAGACTGCGCACAACTTCCTGTTGATGACCGCGACCCCGCACGCGGGCAAGGAAGAGGACTTCCAGCTGTTCATGTCGCTGCTGGACCGCGACCGCTTCGAGGGCCAGTACCGCCAAGGCGTGCACCGCACAGACACCCACGGCCTGATGCGCCGCATGGTGAAGGAAGACCTACTCACGTTCGAGGGCAAGCCACTGTTCCCCGAACGCAAGGCCTACACCGTCGAGTACGAGCTCAGCCCCGCCGAGCGGGAACTCTACGAGCTGGTCACCGACTACGTCCGCACCGAAATGGGACGAGCCGAACGGATCGCGCAGGCAGGCGACAAGAAGCGCGGCAACAACGTCGGCTTCGCGCTCACCGTGCTCCAGCGACGCCTGGCCTCCAGCCCGGAAGCGATCCTGCGATCGCTGGAACGACGCCAGCAACGCCTCGACACGAAGCTGCGCGACATGCAACGTGTCACCGAGACAGCCCGCCTGACCGGTGCCGTCGCCCAGCTACCGATCGACGATGCTGCGCTCCCGGCGTTCTCGATTGACGACTTCGAGGACTTCGACGAGGAGACCACCGACGACGAACGCGCCCAGTTCGAGGAACAAGCCGACCAAGTGGTCGATCTCGCGACCGCGGCGCAGACGATCCCCGAGCTACGGGCCGAGATCGCGATCCTCGAAGACCTCATCAAGGTCGCCCGCCGCGTCAGGCTGCAAGACGACGACAAGAAGTGGGTGCAGCTGCGCACCATCCTCGACGAGCAGCTCCTGACCCACGACGGTTCCGGCGACGCGCGCAAGATCATCATCTTCACCGAGCACCGCGACACGCTCGACTACCTGCACGCCAAGATCACCGCGCAGTTCGGGCGCGCGGACTCGGTCATCACGATCCACGGCGGCACCCGCCGCGAGGATCGCAAGCTCGCCCGTGAACGCTTCACCCACAACCCCGACACCGTGGTCCTGCTCGCCACCGACGCCGCCGGTGAAGGGTTGAACCTTCAGCGCGCGCACCTGATGGTGAACTACGACCTGCCGTGGAACCCGAACCGCATCGAGCAGCGCTTCGGACGCATCCACCGCATCGGCCAGCGCGAGGTCTGCCACCTGTGGAACATGGTCGCCCGAGACACCCGCGAGGGCGACGTGTTCACCCGGCTGCTGGCGAAGATCGACCAGATGTCGATCGCCTACAACGGCAACCTGTTCAACGTGCTCGGCGACGCCGACGCCTTCCAAGAACGCTCACTGCGCGACCTGCTGATCGAGGCGATCCGCTACGGCGACCAACCCCAGGTCAAGGCCAAGCTCGACCGCATCATCGACGCCGGAGTCTCCCACGGCCTCGATGAGATGCTCGCCGAACGAGCACTCCACCCTGAGATGTTCAGCGCGCTCAACCTTGATGAGGTCCGGGCGCGGATGGAGAAGGCCCGCGAGCGTCGTCTCCAGCCCGGCTACATCGCCGCGTTCTTCATTCCTGCGCTCGCTCGCCTCGGCGGGCGCATCCGCAAGCGTGAGAAGGGCCGCTACGAGATCACCCGCGTCCCGGCACGAGTGATCGACACCGCGCGTCGCCTCAACCGGTGGGCACCCGTTGCCGAGCAGTACGAGCGCATCACCTTCGAGCTCGCGCGAATGCACCCCGACGGACTCGCCGACGCCGCCCTCATCGCACCCGGGCACCCACTGCTGCACGCAGTGATCGAAGCCACCATCGACGACCTCGGCCCCACGCTCAAGCAAGGCACCGTGCTCGTTGACCGCCGCACCAAGCAGACCGACGCCCCGATGCTGATGTTCAGCGTCGAGCAGCGCATCGAGAACACCGCGGCCGATGCCGACACCGTCTCCCACCACTTCAACTACCCGCTCCTCGAACAAGATGGCACCGTCACCGTCTCCGCAGCCCCGCCGTACCTCGACTACGACCGCCCCGAACCCGGCGAAGCCGAAGCCATCACCGAGATCGTCAGCAGTGACTGGGCGCGGCAGAACCACGAGAAACTCGTGCGCGCCTGGGCCTACCGTGAAGGGCTCCAGCCCCGCATGGACGAGATCAAGACCCGCCTCGACATCGAAACCGCGCGAACCCGGGCGCAGGTGAAAGATCGGCTGTTGGCCGAGATCAACCACTGGGACCGCGAGCACAACCGCCTCGAAGCACTCGAACGCGCAGGAACCGTCGGCCGACTCCGCGCTGAGACCGCACTCGTCCGCGCCCGCCAGCTCGACGAACGCCTCAACCACAGGCTCGAACAACTCAACGAAGCCACCAACCTCGTCGCCGTACCCGCCGTCATCCGAGGCGCAGCACTCGTCATCCCCAGCGACATCCTCACCACCGACGAAGCACCCGCGCCGCAGACCTTCGCCCGCCAGACCGAGGAAGTCGAACGCCGAGCCGTTGACGCCGTGCTCGCCACTGAGCGCGCGCTCAGACGCGAGCCGGTCGAGATGCCTCGCAACAACCCCGGCTACGACATCCAGTCCACCGACACTCAAGGCTTCGTCCACTACATCGAGGTCAAGGGCCGGATCGAGGGCTCGGACACCTTCACGATCACCACGAACGAGATCACCTTCGCTCAGACCCAGGGAGACCGGCACCGGCTCGCACTGGTCGAAGTATCGACCAGCGGCCAGGAGCAGGATCAACTGCGCTACGTGAGCGATGCCTTCGCCCACCTCGAACCATCCGCGACCACCCATTCCTACAACGAGGTCTGGCGCGACTACTGGGAACGCGGAGGACCACCGCGATGACCCACACCACCGACAACCAGACCAACGCCAGCGAGAGAAGCACCGTGACCGACGCACCCAAGAAGAAGCTCATCGAAGTCTCGCTTCCACTCGAAGCGATCAACGCTGAAGCATCTCGGGAGAAGTCGATCCGGCATGGCCACCCATCGACCCTGCACCTGTACTGGGCGCGCCGACCACTCGCAGCTGCACGAGCGGTCCTGTTCGCACAGCTCGTCGATGATCCCTCGTCACGACCCGACGAGTTCCCCACGGTGGAAGCGCAAGACGCCGAACGCGCCCGACTCCATGCGCTGATCGAGAAGCTCGTCGTGTGGGAAAACAGCAACGACGAGACGATCCTCCGACAGGCTCGCGATGAGATTCGCAAGAGCAACGACGGCGAGTTGCCTGCTGTGCTCGACCCCTTCGCTGGAGGCGGTGCAATCCCGCTGGAAGCACAGCGTCTCGGCCTTGAAGCCCACGCCAGTGACTTGAACCCGTTAGCTGTGCTCATCAACAAGGCGCTCATTGAGATACCGTCGAAGTTCGCCGACTGGATTCCCGTGTTTCCGGGGACCGAGGGAACCCGCAACAGTTGGTCACGCGCTGAGGGTCTTGCTGAGGACGTGCGCAAGTACGGTGGGTGGATACATGCCGAGGCACAGTCGCGCATCGGCCATCTCTACCCCACGGTAAACGTGCCCGGAAACGGCGAGTGTCCCGTGATCGCCTGGATATGGGCGCGTACGATCATGAGCCCCAACCCTGCGAATCCGATCGAGGTCCCGCTCGTACGCTCTTGGTGGCTCAGCAAGAAGAAGGGGAAGGAGACCTGGGTCGAGGCAACCGTCGTGGACGATCGCGTCCGCTACGAAGTCCGTCACACCAAGGATGGCCCAATTGGGCCTGAAGACGGTACCGTGATTCGGGGAAACGGTCGCGCAATTGGTGACTCGACTGTCATCCCGAATGCCTACATCCGCGCTGAAGCCAAGGCGAAGCGAATGGGGGCACACCTCATCGGAATCGTCGCAGAAAGTGGAGGCGGACGAGTTTACGTTTCGCCTGAGGCCCGGCACGCTGATTCGGCCAATGTGGAACGGCCTCTCGAAGTACCCACGCAAGAGGTTCCCACGCGCAACCATGATGTGGACCGGTTGCCCATGTACGGGATGCCTACCTGGGCTGACGCCTTCACGAACCGGCAGCTTGTTACGCTGTCAACCCTGAGCGACCTCGTGATTGAAGTGCGCGAACGTGTTCTTGAGGATGCGCGCGCCGCTGGCGTGGAGAGCGGAGATAGGCTCGAAAGAGGTGGACTGGGAGCCGAAGCGTATGCCGATGCAGTGGCAACCTATCTTGCGCTCGCCGTGAGCCGCACCGCCGACCTGAACAATAGCCTTGTGTCCTGGTCCAACGGTCGTGATCAAGCCCGCAACCTATTCGCGCGGCAGGCGATACCAATGACCTGGGACTATGTGGAAGTTAACCCGTTCGCTGGTGCGGCCGGAGACCTCGGAGTCTCGGTTGAGACGGCTGCGAAAGCCATAGAGCGTCTACCTTGTGGAGTCGAGGGAACTGCGGAACAGGCAAATGCGATGGCACGTGACTACGCACATGTAGCCGTATCTACGGACCCTCCGTACTACGACAACATCGGCTACTCTGACCTGTCGGATTTCTTCTACGTCTGGTTGCGCAGGTCACTCCGCGACATACAAGCCGGCACAGTCGGGACCATGCTCACTCCCAAGACCGATGAGTTGGTCGCGAACCCTAACCGTCACAATGGGCGAGTTGGCGCTGAGGAATTCTTTGTCGAAGGCTTCAACACTGTATTCAAGCGCGTGCGTGCTGGTGCAACTGAATCTATTCCGCTGACTGTTTACTACGCCTACAAGCAACAAGACACGCGAGATGCCGGAACATCCTCGACTGGCTGGCACACTCTGCTCAGCGGCCTTATCGACGCAGGGTGGGAGATCACGGCAACTTGGCCCATGCGCAGTGAGCGCGGAGGGAGGATGATCAGTGTCGGAACAAACGCGCTGGCATCTTCTATCGTCCTTTCGTGCAGGCCCAGACCCGAGAATGCGCCAGCGACGACGCGTCGCGCGTTTGTCGCGGCACTGAAGTCGGAACTTCCTGAGGCGCTGCGCAAGCTCATCCAGGGTTCGATTGCGCCGGTTGACTTGGCGCAGGCCGCGATTGGTCCGGGTATCTCGGTGTTCTCTCGATACTCACGCGTGCGTGAGGCCGATGGATCGGACATGAGCGTGAAGGATGCGCTACTGCTCATCAACTCAACGCTTGACGAGGTGATCGGTGAGCAGGAGTCCGACTTTGACCCGGACACGCGTTTCGCCGTGAAGTGGTACCGACAGTACGGCTGGGGCCAGGAGAATTCAGGCATCGCCGACCAGCTCGCCCGTTCCTCCGACACATCAGTCGGTGCTCTGGAGCGCGGCGGCATTTTCGAGGCAAAAGGCGGCAAGGCCCAACTCCTACCCCCGGCACAGCTTGACGGCACCTGGGACGCCACAGCCGACGAGCGCGTCAGCGTGTGGGAGGCGACCGTCCGGCTCGCTGCGGTGATGGCCAAGGAGGGTGCCGACAAGGTGGCTGAGCTGCTGCCGTCGGTGCAGACGCGCGTGAACCTGGATGCGGTGAAGGAGTTGGGCTTCCTGCTGTTCCACGAGGCGGAGAAGAAGAAGGACACGAAGGACGCGATCCTCTTCAACGGTCTGGTGAGTGCTTGGGGCGACGTGAACGAGCAGGCGCGCAAGTTCGCCTCGACTCCGCGTTCGCCGCAGCAGGCATTCGACTTCGATGAGGACGAGGATTAGGTCATGGCTCGGAACCCGGACGAAGCTCAGATTGGTGCCACCGTGAGGCACCAATCTGACGACGGTCTCTCTCCGTTCCGGGCCCTCGCAGAGTCCGCCAGCACCGAAGGCGGCGAACTCGTTGATCGCGTCTCGCTGCTGATCGAGCAGACTCGCGCTGTGGTGGCTTCGCAGGCCAACGCAGCGCTGACGCTGATGAACTGGCGGATTGGCCGCATGGTCGATGTCGAGTTGCTCAAGGAGAGCCGTGCAGGTTATGGCCAGGAGATTGTTGCCTCGCTGGGGCAACAATTGGGCGAGCGTTTCGGTCGGGGATTTGATCGCACCAACCTGACGCGGATGGTCAGGTTCGCCCAGCAGTTTCCCGACCCCGAGATTGTTGCCCCGCTGGCGCAACAATTGAGTTGGACACACTTCAAGGCGATCTTGCCTGTCAAGACACCCGAGGCACGGGCCTTCTACATCGATGAGGCGATTGCCCGAAGACTCAGCGTGCGCGAACTCCGCCACGTGATCGAGCGGAAGGCATTCGAGCGCCGCGAGATCGCTGACTCTCAGATCCCAGAGGGGTCAGCTATACCGCTTGACGCGTTCCGCGACCCGATGCTGCTAGACATGCTCGGACTGCATGACTCCTTCCGAGAGAGCGAACTCGAGGAGGCGATCGTGAGGGCGCTGGAGCCTGTGCTGCTCGAGGTTGGCCGAGGCTGGGCCTTCATCGAGCGCCAGAAGCGCATGACTTTCGATGGCGACGACTACCACCTTGACCTGCTGTTCTTTTCCCGCCCGCTGCGCCGGCTGATCGCCGTTGAGCTCAAGATCGGGAAGTTCAAGCCGAGCTACAAGGGGCAGATGGACTTCTACCTGAAGTGGCTGAATCGGTACGAGCGTCAAGAAGACGAGCACGCGCCCATCGGTCTCATCTTGTGCACCGAGGCCAGTCGAGAGCAGATCGAGCTGCTGGAGATGCACAAGGATGGGATCGTGGTCGCCGAGTATTGGACAACACTCCCACCGAAAGCGGAACTCCAAGCGCGAATCCAGGCGATCTATCGGGAGGCGCAGGAGCGGATCACTCGGAGGCAGCTCATCGCCGCCTCCGAGGAGGACATCGATGAGTAGGCATTGGCAAGGGCTGCACGCGGCCTCGTCGGCAGCAAGTAGTGGGTTCTAGGAGGAAACGATGGCGTTGAACAACCGGGATCGAGTGGGCAAGGCGTTCGACCTTCTCTCCGAAGGACTCGTCGATGAGGTCGATGAAGTGATGACGCGCGCCTACAAGACCGCTGACTGGCCTACGGCGTGGGCGAAGGAAGACGCCCAGCGCCGGGGTGGTCCGCTGCGCACGATGACGAAGCATGACGTTCAGGTGCAGCTTCGCGCCGTCACGGAGCAGGGCTACCACTTCAAGGATGTGTTGTCCCGCGCCCAGCAGGGCTTTGCGTCCGAGCTGCGAGAGACCCGGAACCTGTGGGCTCACAACGAGCCCTTCAGTTCCGACGACGCCGCCCGCGCGCTGGACACGATTGAGCGTCTGCTCCACGCCGTCGGCGCGGTGGATTCCGCCGAGGACGTTCGGAAGCTCCGTGTCGATCTGCAGCGCACGGTGTTCGAGGATCAGACCCGTAAGCAAGTCAAGCGCACCAAGGTGTCCCTCGATCCCGGTTCCGGGCTTCGTCCGTGGCGCGAGGTGATCCGCCCCCACGATGACGTGGCCCGTGGCGCGTTCACCGCCTCAGAGTTCGCGGCCGATCTGCACGTGGTCCACACCGGGCAGGCAACGAGCCCGGAGTACGGCGACCCGGTTGAGTTCTTCACCCGCACCTATCTCACCGAGGGTCTGCGTGATCTGCTGTCGCGTGCGCTGCGGCGGGTGAACGGTGAGGCCGGGGCGAGCCCGGTGGTGAACCTTCAGACCAACTTCGGTGGCGGCAAGACCCACTCGATGCTCGCCTTGTACCACCTGTTCAGCGGCACACCGGCCAAGAGCTTTCCGCAGGAACTCCAAGAACTCATCGCCGCGAACGGCAACCCCGACCTCGGTGCGCTCGACGTCAAGCGTGTCGCGCTGGTCGGTACCTACCTGCAGGCCGGCGCTCGGATCCTCAAGGAGGATGGCACTGAGGTCCGTACCCTGTGGGGCGAACTTGCCTGGCAGTTGGGTGGGCGCGAAGCCTACGACCTGATCGCCGAGGACGACCGTGCTGGCACCAACCCTGGCGAGGCGCTACGCACCCTGATCGTGCGGTACTCGCCGTCGCTGATCCTGATCGATGAATGGGTCGCCTATGCGCGACAGCTCGTCACCGACAAAGAACTCCCGTCCGGTTCGTTCGAGACGCAGTTCACCTTTGCTCAGTCCCTGACTGAGATCGTGCGTTCCGTGCCGGGTGTGATGCTCGTGGTATCGATCCCGGCATCCGATACGGGCACCGAGGGACACGGGAGCGACATCGAGATCGGTGGCACAAACGGTCAGCTTGCACTGGAGCGCCTTCAGAACGTGATCCGTCGCGTCGCGGACCAGTGGCGTCCGTCGAGCAAGGACGAGTCCTTTGAGATCGTGCGCCGTCGCCTGTTCCAGGCGCCGAACGCCGAGGGGCTCACCACCATCTCTGCTGTGGCGCGCAGCTTCGCGAGTCTCTATTTGAGCAATGGTGCGCTTTTCCCGAGGGAGACGGTGGCATCGAACGCCGACTACGAGATGCGCATCCGCGCCTCCTATCCGTTGCATCCCGAGCTGCTCGATCGGCTGTATGAGGACTGGTCGACGCTGGAGCGGTTCCAGCGTACGCGAGGTGTGCTGAAGCTGGTCTCGTCGATCGTGCACGAGCTGTGGGCATCCAACGACACCTCGCCTCTGATCCTGCCCGGCAACGTGCCCCTGGATGCGACGACCGTGAACACGGACCTGACGCAGTACCTCGAAGACCAGTGGAAGCCGATCATCGACTCCGACATCGACGGCCCCGGATCAACTGCACAGCGGATCGACCTCGACCGCCCCAACCTCGGCCAACGGTTCGTCACCCAGCGCATCGCCCGCACGATCTTCATGGGTGCCGCCCCGCGAAGCAAGAGCGCACGGAAGGGACTCGACAAGCAGTACCTCTGGCTCGGCACCGCGATCCCCGGCGACACGCTCGGCAACTTCGGCAGCGCCGTCGAACTGCTAGCGCAGCGCTCGACGTACTTCTACGAGGAACAGGGCCACTACTGGTTCGACACGCAACCCTCGGTCACGAAGACCGCGAACGACTACGCCGAGCGACTCCGTGAGGATGTCGAGACTGTCTGGAACGAGATCAGCCGACGCCTACGGGCTGAAGAGCGCTCACGGGGCCTCTTTGATCGAGTTCATGTTGCGCCCGCATCCTCTGCAGATATTCCGGATCTCGAGGACACACGACTCGTCGTCGCTCATCCAAGGCACGCCCGGCGCAAGCAAGATGGTACCGACTCACCGGCGCATGCCTGGGTTCGCGACGCTATCGAGAGCAAGGGTGCCAGCCAGCGTATCCATCGCAACACCTTGATCTTCCTGCTCGCGGACAAGAGCCAGCTGGAAAGCCTCGAAGCGGCCACTCGCAGCTACTTGGGGTGGCAGAAAGTCCAGTCCACTAGCGACAGCCTCAACCTATCGACACAGCAGCGTAAGCAGACCGATGACTGGGTGGCTCGGCTCGATCAGACGGTTTTTGACCGCATCCGCGACACCTTTATCTGGGCCATTTACCCTGAGCAGTTCGACCCCACCAAGCCCTTCGAGCTTGTCGCCGACCGCGTGCCCGATTCTGGCGGACGCTCGCTCGCGGAGCGCGTCAGCACAAAGCTCGCCCGCGAGGACCAACTCGTCACCGACTTCGGCGCTGCGATTTTGGGGACTACGCTGCACAACGAACTAGGAGCGGTCTGGCAAGAGAGGGGCGAGCTGTCGACTGGTCAGCTGTGGGGATACTTCACCCGCTATACCTACATGCCGAGACTCGTGCGCCGCGAAGTTCTCGACGACGCGATCGACAAATCGTTGTCTACCGCGCTGCTGGACAACGAGCAGTTCGCTATCGCAACAGGCAAGGACCATGCGACAGACCGGTACCTCGGCCTCATGCTGCCTGGCGAGACACCGGTGCACTCAGTCCAGATCACCGACAGCACATTGCTTGTCTCCGCCGGCCGTGCCCGTACTCAGATCGTCAAAGACAAGTTGGCTTCGCTTGCGCAACAGGAGACACATACTCCCGATGACGGCCCGCTCACGCCTGTGCCTGGTGACCTCAGCTGGGGAACGCCAGTCGGCCGCATCGAGCAGCAGTCTGAGGCCGCTGAAGAGCCGGAACCAGCCGTATCAAGGTTCTTTGGCTCAGTGACAATTGACCCCGAACGGTACTCCCGCGATATCGGCAACGTGACCCGTGAGATCATTGATCGACTGGCCGGCACGGGAGCAAAGCTCGAGATCACGATCGACATCCAGGCCACCAAGCCGGAGGGCTTCGACGAGTCTGAGATCCGCACCATCGGAGAGAACGCCCGGGTTCTCAAGTTCGACCCCAGCTCCGGTTTCGAGAAGAGCTGAGCAGCGCGTGTATCTGAAACGAATTGAGGTCCAGGGGTATCGGGCGTCGGCAAACTCGCCGATTACCTGCGAGCTGGGTGGGCGCTTTTCCCTGATTCTCGGCGCAAACGGCTCGGGGAAGACGACCATTAACGAAGCGATCGCCCTAGCCCATCCCCGTAGCTTTCCTCGGCTCGCACCGATCGATGCCACAGCGCTGGGCGACAGGCCACGTATGGTTCGCGTGGAGTACGAGTTTGAGACCGATTCTTCTCACGAGGGCGCGCTGGGACAGTTTCGAAGGCGGCGGAGCCTCGATGCGCCGAGTTGGGCGCGCCCGCTGGAACGCTCACTTGGGCAGGTCCGCGCCGGGCGACCGCTCGAGTCGTCCGACGAGTACGACAGCATCAGGCTGGTGCATTTACCGGCGTTGCGCAATCCAGTGGATGATCTGTCTCGGCGAGATGCTCGAATTCTTCTCGAACTACTGCGTGCCGATGAGCGAAGACATCCAGAGACCGGCGGTCTTCGATCGCTCCGCGCACAGGCGGAGGCAATGCTCAGTTCGCTCGCAACACACCCACTTGTCGAGAACGTTGAGGACCGCATCGCTGACAATCTCACGATCATCAGTGGTGGGCTACAAGGGCACCATGCGTTCGTCGGTACTCAAACCGTCGATGACACCTATCTTGCACGAGTGTTCGAGATGCTCCTGGCGCTGCTACCGGATCGAGGGGCAGCTCGTCGCCTGCAAGTGTCCAGTTTGGGCTACGTTAACCTTCTGCATATTGCAGTGACACTTGCAGGCATTCCAGATCCCGGAAGCACGCCGCTACAGGGCGGGGGAGGCGAAGGGGCAGTGACGGAGGAGAGTCAAGTCAAGGACGCGCTGGAAAGGCTCGCCCAAGCAACAGAGGCTGCCGATGCGGATGCAGACTCCTTCTATCCTGAACTCTTTCACGCGACGGTCTTGATTGAGGAGCCAGAAGCACACCTTCACCCGCAGCTCCAGTACGGCCTCATCCGCTATCTTCGCCGACTGGTTGAAGACCGCCCCGACATCCAGGTGATCGTGACGACTCACTCGGCGGATCTCGCGGCAGCCTGCGATCCCGAAGAACTTGTCATCATCCGAAAGAACGCCGAGAACCAAACACTCTCACGCCGTGTGGCGGATTTGCCACTGAGCGAGAGGCTCACGGGCGAGCTGTTCCAACAAACTCGGCTGCACCTCGACGCAACCCGATCCGCCGCACTGTTCGCTGACAGAGTCCTTATCGTCGAGGGCGTCACCGAGGCCAGCATCCTCAGACTTCTTGGCCGGGCCTGGGCGGGTAAAGACGTGACACGCGTCGGATTTATCGACTCACTTGCGATTCTGCCAGTCGGCCACAAGGTCGGGCAGTGGCCGATCCGCCTACTTGCGACGCCTGATCACGAACTCGTGACCCGAGCCGCTGCCGTTGCCGATACAGACCTGCGCGGTACGCCTCTGCCCGATCCACAGCCACCGGCGTGGCACTCGGAACTAGACAAACGTTCAGCGCGCTTCTTCTGGTCGAGGCCGACACTGGAGCCCTCGCTTGTCGAAGGTAACGAGGAGCTCATCAAGCAAGCCTTCGTGGCTTGCGGACTCGATATACAAGATCCAGTGAGCCTTATTCAGGCGGTGGCCCAGTGGTGTAGAGCGACCACGGTGGAGATCGTGTTTTTGAATGTTCGGTATGGGCGTCGGTAGTCGGTATGCAGGATGCCCCAGTTCTTGAAGTGAGCGATCAC
>NZ_JARGDO010000020.1 GCF_029211185.1 Tessaracoccus caeni | reverse complement strand
ATCACAAGCGGCTCAGACCTCCCACGCGCCCGCCGCTGTCTCAAACGCTACATCGCACGAGAACTCTTCAAACACCTCGAAAACCACCATTGACAAACATAGAAGCGTCTCCTTCGTCGCACCTCAGCAACCACTCGCCCTGAGCCTTCGCACCTCAAAGAGCGTCGGTAGTGCTCCCTCGCAGCTCAGGGAGCGTGGGGGCGAGGACCACGCGCCAGGAAAGGCGGGGAACGGAGAACCCCGCACCGCGCCCAGGAGGGCGAGATGCGGGGTCTCTTTGCTTTCTCAGGCGCGCTGGGTGGCTCCGAAGCGGCCTGCCGCAAGGGTGACCGCAGCCTGGCGGGCCTCGGCGGCTTCGGCGTCGGTCAGGGTGCGGTCGGCGCGGAAGCGCAGCGCGTAGGCCAGCGAC
The DNA here is from genome assembly GCF_029211185.1 of Tessaracoccus caeni. GTDB lineage: Bacteria > Actinomycetota > Actinomycetes > Propionibacteriales > Propionibacteriaceae > Arachnia > Arachnia caeni. The sequence goes on along the minus strand of NZ_JARGDO010000020.1, from coordinate 79,318 downwards.
TTCTTGCCCTCGCCCACCTGCTCTCCGGTGTAGACGTCGAACAGCGAGATCGACTCCAGCAGCTCACCCGCTCCCTCCACGAGGGCGGCCTCCACGTCGGCGGCCGGAACCTCGGCGTCGACGATCAGAGCCACGTCCTCCTTGGCCATCGGGAAGCCCGGCAGCGAGCCGATGCGGCCGCCGTCGCCGGCGTGCTCCAGCAGGTCGCCGAGGTTGAACTCGACGGCGCACGCGCGGGCCGGCAGCCCGTAGGCCTCGATCACGACAGGGTGCAGCTCGCCGACGAATCCCAGAACCTGACCATCGACGCTCAGCTCGGCGCAACGGCCCGGGTGCCACGGGGACACCTCGGAGACGTTACGCCTCGTCAGCGTGACGCCCACCGATGCCGCGGCGGCCTCGGCCAGAGCGACGACGTGCGTCCAGTCGGCGGGCACCGCAGCACGGTTCCAGCCGGCCGGCAGCCAGTTGCCCGCCACCACACCGGCCAGCACCTCGGGCTGAGCCGGCAGGGCGGCGTCGAGCGCCACCAGCTCCTCCTCGGAAGGGCGATAGGCGACGCTGGGCTTGGGCGCGGCGGGACGCTCGGCCCCGAAGAAGCCGGAGCCCGTCTCGAACAGGGCCAGGTCGTCGAGGCTGCGCGACTTGTTGCGCGCCACGGCCGCGAACAGCCCCGGTAGCAGCGTGGTGCGCAGGAACGGCTGGGCCTCGGACAGCGGGTTGGCCAGCCGCACCGCGTCGCGACGCGGGTCGTCGGCGGGGAGCTGAAGCTTGTCGAAGTCCTCCGGCGCGACGAATGGCAGCGACAGCACCTGGTTGAAGCCCAGGTCGGCAACCGCCTGCACGACGGCGCGGCGATCGCGCTGGCGCGGGGTGAGGCCCCCGCCCATCGGCGCGGTGGGCACGCGCAGGCCGATCCGGTGGTAGCCGTACTTGCGGCCCACCTCCTCGACAACGTCGTAGGGATCCACCAGGTCATTGCGCCAGCTCGGAACCTCAAGGGTCAACGCATCGCCCAGCACGGTGACGCCGATGCCGGAGGCCGACAGGATGCGAGTGATCTCGTCCTGGGCGATCTCGACGCCGAGAATGTGACTGATCAGGCCCGCACGCAGCGTGATCTTGCGCGCTGCGGGAACCCCACCAACCACCGTCTCTGCCGTGATCGTGCCGCCGCCATGCTTCACCAGCAGCTTGGCCGCACGCCGAGCCGCGGCGTATCCGAGCCCGGGATCGACGGTGCGTTCGAAGCGCTTGGAGGCCTCGGACGGCAACGCGTGACGACGGAAGGTGCGCGAGACGCTGGCCGGCTGGAAGCTTGCGGCTTCCAGCACGATCGACGTGGTGGCGTCGGAGACCTCGGTGGTCTCGCCGCCCATGACGCCGGCCAGACCGATCGGCCCGGAGTCGTCGGTGATCAGCAGATCGTCCGCGACGAGGGTGCGGTCTTGTCCATCAAGGGTGCGCAGCTTCTCGCCCTCAGCGGCCAGACGGACCCGGATGGGGCCCTGCAGCGTGGCGGCGTCGTAGGCATGCAGCGGCTGACCGCTCTCGAGCATCACGTAGTTGGTGACGTCGACGGCCAGCGAGATGGCCCGCACCCCGGAGGCGCGCAGCCGGTCGACGATCACCTTCGGCGTCGCGGCGCTGGGATCCACGCCCTCGACGGTGATCGCCACGAACGACGAGCAACGCTCCGACTCCAACACGACGGGGTATCCCCCATCCGTGGGCTCGGGCATGGCCTTGCGGTACGGATCGGTGAAGCTCACGCCGTTGGCGATGGCCGCCTCGCGGGCCATTCCCCGCATCGAGAGGCAGTAGGCCAGGTCGGGCGTGACCTCGATCTCGAGCACCTCGTCGGCCGACCAGAACGCCGCGATGGCGTCGTCGCCCGGCTTGAGGGACGAGGTCGCGGGCAGCACGATGATGCCGTCGTGATCCTCACCCATGCCCAGTTCGAGCTCGGAGCAGATCATGCCGTCGGAGATGTGACCGTAGGTCTTGCGCGCGGCGATCCTGAAGTCATCGGGCAGCACGACGCCCGGCAGCGACACCACGACGAGGTCGCCCTCGGCGAAGTTGTGCGCGCCGCAGACGATGCCGCGCGAGGCGGGGTACTCGTCGGTGGCGGGGTCGTTGTGTTCGGGGCCCACGTCGACGCGGCAGTACCGGATGGTCTTGCCGTTCTTCTGCGGTTCGTTGACCAGGCTCAGCACGCGGCCGATCACCAGCGGGCCGGTGACCGGGGCCGAGATCTCCTCGATCCGCTCGACGGTGAGGCCGACGCTGGTCAGCTGGGCAGCCAGCTCGGCGGGGGTGACGTCGGCGGGCAGCGTCACGAGCTCCCGCAACCAGGAAACGGGAACCTTCATCGGATACCTCCAAGCAGGCTACGGCTGAAACGGATGTCGCCCTCGACGAAGTCGCGGATGTCGCGGGCGCCGGTGCGGAACATGACGGTGCGGTCGATGCCCATGCCGAAGGCGAAGCCGGAGTACACGTCGGTGTCGACGCCGCAGGCCTTCAGCACGCGCGGGTTGACCACGCCGCAGCCGCCCCATTCGATCCAGCCCTCGGACTTGCAGGTCCGGCACGGCGCGTCGGGGTTGCCGACGGAGGCGCCGTGGCAGACGAAGCACTCCAGGTCGACCTCGGCCGACGGCTCGGTGAACGGGAAGTAGTGGGGACGCATGCGCGTCTTGACGTCGCCGAACATCGCCTTGGCGAAGTGGTCGAGCGTGCCGCGCAGGTCGGCCATCGAGATGCCCTTGTCGACGACGAGGCCCTCGATCTGGTGGAACACCGGCAGATGGGTGGCGTCGTACTCATCCGAGCGGAATACCTTGCCGGGGCTGACGATGTAGAGCGGCAGATCGCGGGTGAGCAGAGCGCGGGCCTGGACCGGCGAGGTCTGGGTGCGCAGCAGCTTGGCGTCGGCGATCGGCTCGATCCACAGCGTGTCGGCCTCGCCCCGGGCCGGGTGATCGGCCGGCAGGTTGAGCACGTCGAAGTTGTACCACTCGGCCTCGAGCTCGGGGCCCTCGGCGATCTCGTAGCCCAGGCCGACGAAGACGTCGACCATCTTGTCAAGCATGCCGCTGATCGGGTGCACCGAGCCGCGCGGCTGGGCCTGCACGGGCAGCGTCATGTCGACGCGCTCGGCGACCAGCGCCTGCTCCAACTCACGCGCCGCGATCTCCTCTTGACGGGAGGCCAGTGCCCGGTTGACCGCACCACGCGCCTGGCCGACCCGCTGGCCGGCCTCCTTGCGGGCGTGCGGCGGCAGCGCGCCGATCTCGCGGTTGGCCAGCGCCAGCGGCGACTGATCGCCGGCGTGCAGCTGACGCACCTGCTTCAGTTCCGCGCCGCTGTTCGCCGCGGTGATCGCAGCCAGGGCATCGTCGACGTACCCCTGAACCACATCGGGGCTGAGCGCGGCGACCTGCTTCGGGTCGAAGTTGTCGTTGGGCCCGGACATGGGCACTCCTAACTAGATGTACTGCGTTCAACTAGCTCTGCGTTGGGCCGACGCGGTGGCATACAGGCACACCGCGGCGGCGCTCGAAAGATTCAGGCTCTCCGCCTGCCCCCACATGGGCACCGCGACGGAGGTGTCCGCCAGCTTGGCGTCCTCGGCCGGGAGCCCCCACGCCTCGTTGCCCATGATCCACGCGGTGGGCCGGGACAGCTCGCCCTTGGCGGCTTTCAGGTCGAGGGGCTCGCCCACACCGTCGGCGGCCAGCACCTGCATGCCCATGGCCCGCACCCGATTGACGGCCTCGCTCAGCGTGGCCCCGGTGAGGATCGGCATGTGGAACAGGCTGCCCACGGTGGAGCGCACCGTCTTGGGGTTGTAGATGTCGACGGAGCCGCTGGTGAGGATCACGCCATCGGCCCCGAAGGCGTCCGCGCACCGGATGACGGTGCCGGCGTTGCCCGGATCGCGCACCTGGGCGCAGATCACGATCAAACGCGCGTCGGATAGGTCATCCCAATCGAAGCTGAACTGCCGGCACACGGCGACGATCCCCTGCGGGGTGACCGTGTCGCTGAGCTGGCGCATGGTGGCCTCGTCGGCCGTCCACACCGTCGCGCTCGTTGCCGCCAGCAGGTCGGCATGACGCGACGGGTCTTGGACGATGACGTCCTGCACCAGCTGCTCGGCCTTCAGCGCCTCACGCACCGCCTGCCGGCCCTCCACCAGGAACTTGCCGGCGAGGTCGCGCCCGCGACGTTGGGTCAACCGACGAATCGAACGCAGCACCCCTCCCGGGAGGGCGGGCACTGCGTTCGGTTCGTAGCTCACTTCGGTGACGTCAGACGCGGCGGCGCTCAGGCCGCAGCGACGGACTGGTTGTCCTTGGCGATGTTCACCAGCGCGACGAAAGCGGCGTTGTCATTGACGGCGAGCTCGGCGAGGATCTTGCGATCCACCTCGACGCCCGCGTTCTTCAGGCCGTTGATGAAACGGTTGTAGGTCATGCCCTCGGCGCGGGCAGCAGCGTTGATGCGCTGGATCCAGAGGCCGCGGAAATCGGCCTTCTTCTGACGACGATCGCGGTAGGCGTAGGTCATCGAGTGGAGCTGCTGCTCCTTGGCCTTGCGGTACAGGCGCGAGCGCTGCCCGCGGTAACCGGAGGCGGCCTCGAGTACTTCGCGGCGCTTCTTCTTGGCATTCACAGAACGCTTGACGCGTGCCATGGTGACTCCTTTTAAGAAATTAAGTTCAGACTACGGGTGAGGGTGAGGGGCGCGGATGCGCCGGGCGTCAAAGGTTCAGCGACCCTTGTGCTTGCCCAGCAGCTTCTTGGCCTTCTTGGCGTCGGGCGCGGCGACCTCGACGTTGCCCTGCAGGCTGCGGATGCGCTTGGAGGACTTGTGCTCGTTGAGGTGGCCAAGGTTGGCCTGGCGACGCATGAGCTTCCCGGTACCGGTGGTCTTGAACCGCTTCTTGGTGCCCGAATGCGACTTCATCTTCGGCATGTCAGTGCTTCTCTTTCTTATCTATCCAGTCGATCTGCGAGCGAGGCTCAGAGATCGATGTCGGGGTCCATGTTGTCGGCGGGGCCGCGACGCTTCCTGGGCTGCTTGACGGCGGCAGCGGCAGTACGCATCTCGGCCTCCGCAGCCCGCTCGGCCTCGGCGTTGTGCTTGCGCTCCTCCATGCGGCGGTCGCGCTCGGCATCGCGATCGACGCGAGCCTCGGACTTCTTCTTGGTGGGGGCCAGCACCATGAGCATGTTGCGGCCGTCCTGCTTGGGGGCGGACTCGACGACGCCGTGCTCGGTGACGTCCTCGGCCAGCCGACGCAGCAGCTGCATGCCCAGTTCCGGGCGCGACTGCTCGCGGCCGCGGAACATGATCGTGATCTTGACCTTGTCGCCTTCCTTCAGGAAGCGCACGACGTGGCCCTTCTTCGTCTCGTAATCGTGCTTGTCGATCTTGAGACGCAGCTTCATCTCCTTGGTGGTGACGTTCGACTGGTTGCGTCGCGCGTCGCGCACCTTCTGGGCAGCCTCGTACTTGAACTTGCCGTAGTCCATGAGCTTGGCCACCGGCGGGCGCGCCATGGGCGCAACCTCGACGAGATCCAGGTCATTTTCCGCAGCAAGGCGCAGGGCATCCTCGACGCGCACAATGCCGACCTGCTCGCCGTTGGGGCCGACGAGCCGGACTTCTGGGACTCGGATTCGATCGTTGATCCGGGGTTCAGTACTGATGGGTCCTCCATGAGTGTCTTTTGTTGGCAGAACAGCGAAAAGGCCTCCGCGCACGCGAAGGCCTGACGATATGCGCGACGGGGCTGTCGCGCGATGACCCGGCGACGGAATCGCCTAGGTGGGAGATCAGGCCTCCACTTTCACGGATCAACCATTCCAGCTGATCAATTGCTCGACCCATGGTAGTCGCCGGGGCCACGTCGCCCAAATCGAGCGCGCGTCGTTACTCGGCGGCCGCCACCCAGGCGAAGTCGCCGGTGTCCAGTTCCACTAGCGCCCGGCCGGCCGCCAGCTGAGTCAGCACCTCGCCCTCGACGACGAACGGCACCGGCCCGGCGACGTCGATCAGCAGCGTGCTGGCGTTCGACGGCTCGACGGTGGCCGCCAGTTCGTCCAGCAGGCACAGCACAGGCCGGGCCTGCGGATTCCAGGCCCGCATCGAGTCGATGCCCGTGAACGCCAGAAGGTGGGTGACGCCCTCTGCTTGGAGCGTGACGGCTGCCATCTCGGCGTGCCGATCGGGATCCGGATGGCCGGTCTCGTCCCCCGACGCGACGATCGGCATCAACAGCCGCGATGTGCAGAGCGCGACGACGGCGCGCACATAAGAGGTCTGGTCGATCACCCGGGCCAGAGCATGCCGGACCAGCGGATCGGGCGCCCCGTTGTCCCCCGCGAAGCGAGCGCTGGGCTGAGCGAGCGATCTGAGGGCTTGTTCCGGCATGGGCCTGAGCCTATCGCCTCCTGCTCTATGCAAAGCTTGGGGCATGGACATCGCGCTGCTCGCCACCATCGGCCTCATGCTGCTCATCGCCGGCGTCTCGGCCGGGCTTTGGGGGCGCTCACACCGTCTTCGCCCCATCGTCGGCGGGATCGGGCTGCTCGTCGTGCCGTTGGGGCTGTGGCTGTTCGGCATCACCGACCTCGCGGTCAACGGCGTGCAGAGCCTGATCGACTGGGCGCAACGCACCGTCTGGAACGACATGCTCACCTGGGGCGCAGGGCTGACCGGCGCGGGACTCCTGGTGTTCATCATCTCGCGCTTCATGCCGTCGGAGCCGAAGCCAGCCAAGCCCGCCGCTCAGCAGAAGGCCGCCCCCGCACCGAAGCCGACCGCCGGCCTCACCGGCCAGGCCCCCAAGGCCCCGGTGGCACCGCCCAGCGCGACGAAGAGCACGCCGGCCGCTCCGCAGGCCAGCGGCGCCGACGCTGAGGACGCCGAGATCGAAGCGCTGCTGCGCAAACGCGGCATCATGTGACAAGACCGGCGTCTACGCGGCTACCACAACACAGCGACGGCGGCGTTGCCGAGCGTGAGGAGGCCGACGGCCCAGAAGACCGCGCTGCTCGGCTTCCCCTCGGGGCTCTTGCGCTGACGCGCTTGGCCGATGCCCAGCAGGGCCCCGATGACCAGGAGCACCACCAGCTTCACCGCGATCTTGGCGTAGTTCAGTTCGGCGCCTCCCCATGGCGCAGCGAGGGCGAGGCCCGCGACCGCAGCGATGGCCAGCCCCCAGTGCATCACGCGGTTGATCCGACGCTGACCTGCGGCCTCAACCGCCCACCCACCGAAGAGCATCGCAAATCCGACGAGGTGGGAAAGAACGACGATCGCACGCAGAGTCTCCATATCTTCAGGCTAGGGGCAGACGGCCTGGGACAAAAATTGGAAGTGGGTAGTCGTCCGACAGCGTGATGCCACGGCACAGCGCGATCCCAGGGACGCTGCGATCAAAGCGCTGCTGCGCACGCACGAGATCATCCAGAACCGATTCTCTACATCTTGTGTATATAATTCCCGACACGGAAGCAGGCGCTAAGGAGGCCCAATGGCACGCACTCGAGAGCATGGCGCGTTGGAGTCACGGGTGCTGGAGATCCTACGGGCGCTCGATCGGTCAGCGAGCGCGGCCGACATCCGAGAGCATTTCGATGAGCCCAAGCCGGCACTCACGACGCTGCTGACCGTCCTTGAGCGCCTGCGCGTGAAGGGCGCGATCCAACGAGAAGAATTGTCCCCCAGGAAGGTCCGCTTCACGCCGACGCTGAGCGCGGAAGAGGACGCCGGCTCCGTAATGATGCACGCATTAGACGGTGTACCAGACCGGCGTGCCGCGCTCCTCCACTTCGCCGGCAATCTCGACGGTGAGGATCTTGCTTTCCTCCGCCGTGCCCTATCCAAGGGCGCTCCGGAGTGACGGCCTTGACGTTACTGGCTACCACGCTGATCATCGCCTTGTGGACGCCAACCGTCCTCTGCCGCGGAAGCTGGCAGGTTTTCCACCCCAGGCTGGCTCTGGGGCTGTGGTTCACCGTGCTCGGCCTCGGACTGGCTTCGTCCTTCGGACTCTTCCTCGCAACCCTCGCCATTGCGGCCACCACGACCACCTCATCCACCAGCGGCCTTCTCATCTCGGTCGGCGCCTGGCTCACGGTGTTTGTCACCGCCGGAGCGATCGCTGTGCTGGGCGCTGTCGCAGAGCCCCTCGCGGACTCCTATAAGGCGTCCCTGAGTCACCTCCACCCGGTGGCGACTTCACGGCAGGACCGCGGCGCCTTCATCCTGGTGCGCTTCGCCTCCGAGCAACCGGTCGCCGTGGCGGTTCCGGGGCGAGACCCGGAGATTCTCATTTCTTCCTCACTCGAAGCGAGCCTCACCAGGCCTCAGCTGCGCATCGTGCTGGCCCATGAGTACGCCCATCTGCGGGGCCACCATGGGCTGTTGGTGAGAGCGGCGGAACTCAGCGCCGCTTTCCTTCCCCGCTTCCTGCCTGCCGGACAGCAGCTACGTCGAGCGACTCTGATGCTGGTGGAACTGATTGCCGACGATTCGGCCGCCCGGCAGGCCGGTTCCGAGCAGGTCGCGATCACCCTCGCCCGGCTCGCCGAACTCTCTGGCGATGCTGGCTACCTGCTCCGCGCGCAGCGCCTCCGCCAGGCCCCTGGCGCCACCTCCCCGATCAAGGGACTCGCGCTGCCGGTCCGAGTGTAGGATCTAGTCCACCCGCACTACGGTCACCGCGATCGGCCGCTCGAACCGGGACACCCTGGCGGAGATCTGCAGCGCCCACTCCCCCACGGCAGGAAGGTTCACTTCCGCCACCCATTCCGCGGTATCCGGATCGAAGGCAGCAACGGCCTCGATCGGGCCAAGATCCTGCTCCGGAAGGCGTGCGGAGATCTTCACTTCGCCCTCTTGCATCGGTTCGCCGCCATACTCGACGGTGAGCGCGAGCGCGTTGACGCCCCGGGCCGCAGGAGTGAGACTTCCCTCCACCAGCATTCCCTGCGACTCGACGGCGATCATCGCTGGGGCTGAATGACGCGCCGAGTGATCGTGCCCAGAAGGGCTCAGGTTCGTCAAGAAGCCGGTGACCACCAGCACGGCGCCCAGAATCACGGCCTCCTTGGCCACCGAGCGACGAAGGTGCAGCCACGCGGCATCGTCGTCACCCGCCCGCAGCCGGGGCACCAGGACGAATCGATTCCATGCCGCAAGGCCGACCACCGCCAGCACCATCGCAACCTTGAGGAGCAGAGTCCGGCCGTATCCGGTATCAACCACCGCGGCGGGGGCAGGTAGGACCAGCGTCGCCATCGCGGTACCGGACAGCGCGAGCGCCGCGACACTCGCCAGTGCCCAGTGCGAGAACCGCGCGACGATGCGCGAAACCTGCTTCTTGCCCACTCGCTCCGCCGGTTTACAGGTCAGAAGGACGCTCAGCCCGACTAGTCCACCCACCCAGAAAGCCGCACTGACCACGTGGACAAGATCGCTCAGCATCATCAGCCAGGCCGGTCGCATTGTGCGGGTGTGACCGGTGACCAAGGGAGCTATCAGAGCCGGAAAAGCCAGCACCATCGCGACGGGGGCTGCGCGGTTCAGCAGCCACCACGCTGGACCGGAGGCCAGGATGCAGGCGGCCGCGACGACGACCGCCGGCTGTACATCCGAACTCCAGGTAGCCGGAGCAAGGGCGTCGGACGGAGCCCCACCCGTTCCTCGCAGCGCCGTGAAGGCGATCAGCAGGACAGAGGACATGGCCGACAAAGCCCATCCGGCGCGGGCCGGGGGTTCCGGCACCGGCACATCACGGCGCACAACCCCCACCCGCCAGGTGAGCATGCCCAGCGCCAGCAGAAGGCCGAGGTATTGGATCGCGGTGAGCACACCGACGAGCCTCTCGGTCGCGGAGTCGGTGGTCTCGATCTCAGTGATCGCCGACGATATCCCAGCATCACCATCTCCCACCATGAAGGTGATCACGCCGGCAATCGGGTGGCCGTCCGCCGAGATCACACGATAGGCGAGGGCAAAGGATCCTGCTTGGGCTATCTCCGGCAGTTCGATGGAAACGGCCGCGTCACGCGCCTCAGCACCGAGCACCACAGGTTCACCGTCGGGCGGGAACAGCCGCGCCGCACCGGAGACAGGGGTGACGCGCTCGTTGAACACCAGCTCTGCGGCGTCCGGGAAGGTGTCGAGACGAGCCCCCTCCTCCGGCGTGGAGCCGAGCAGTTCAGCGTGGGCGACGGCGGGAAGCACCGCCACCCACGATGCGAGCAGAGCCAGGACCAGCATCGCGACGCCCGCCCGCGCTGACCGTACGTCACTCACGAGCGGGGACGCGACCTCAGCAGCGCAACGATACCCGTCAGGAGCCCGGCAGCACCCACCACGAGGGCCGCGATGGTGAGACCGCCGCCGGTGGCCGAGGCCTCAGGCCCGGCGTTGTGATCCGAGTGTGCCGCCTCGTCGTGGTCGTGGCTGTGACCGCCGTCGGAGGAGGCGGCGGTGAGTTCGAGCGCTGGCGCAGGAAGGGCAAGATCATGAGGATCCTGTCCGTCGGCGGGAATCTCCACCCAAGCCGACTCGCCCTGCTCACAGCTCTGCACCGTGGGAAAGTAGAGGGTCTGCTCACCGTCCTCAGGAAGCTCCAGTGACAGCTCGAACGCGTCGCGCTGGCCGTCGGGAAGCGGTGTCTTCGCGGTGTAGATCACCTGGGCCACGCGCTCGGTGACCTGGTTGCCGTGACTGTCGGCGACGGGGGGCTCCAGGGTCTCCATCACCTTTTCGAGGTCGTAGAGAGCATGGCGGGTAGGCGTCACGGCGTTGATGCCCTCGGGAATCTGGATCGCGACCTGAGTGGTCGGTGAGCCATCGCAGGCATGCGGAACGCTGAAGGTGACTAAGGCGTAGGATCCCGGCTCATTGGTGCTAGAAGCGGCCGACACATGGGCGAACGCCAGGGATCCACCGGCTGCCACCAGGCACACGGCGCCGAGAGCGCTCGAGGCCGCGACACGCAGGAAGGACATCTTGTTCATGGGCTTTGCTCTTTCTTGGTTGGATTTCCGAGGACAACGGCCGGTGCCGCCTACGGGACGAGCATGATCCAGCTCATCGCCGACATGCCCGCGAGCATCACGATCATCGCGAGCGGGTCCAGCAGGGTGGGGCCACGGGAACGGCGGGCACGTGTGGCCACCACCAGATCGACGAGTTCGACCAACGCGGCAACGACCATCGCGGCAACCAGCGCCACGCCGCTGAGAACCGACGCCGGCGCCAGTGCGTGGCCCGAGTGATCGTGATCGTCTCCGGAGGGACGCATGATCGCGATCATCCACACCATCGCGAGCATCATGATCAGATGCACGATGTCGTGCCATATCGGGTGATGGCCCCATCGCTGGTCCGAGATGACCCCGTTGGTGCGAGCCAGGGCGACGCCGGCGAACCAGACAGAGGCAGCGATGAACAGGATCAGCTGGGGTACCCAGGGCCAGACCTGCCACCACCGCCACACCATGGCTGCCATCACCAGGCACATGACCACATGCCACAACTGCCCCGCCCGCTCGCCACCGCCGACCCGCCGATCTGCCGCACGGAACCCCGTGTACCCGGCCAGCACGGCGAAGGACGCGGAGAAGAGCCATTGCACGGCGGGGGTCGTGAGCATCAGAATCCGTTCTCTACGTAACGTAGAGCACAGTACCAGACGATGCCCTTCGGTTCCACACATTGTAGAGTTTCGTTGTCCCATCGAGGAAGGCAACGCCATGGACAACCCCACGGCCCCTACCGGAGGTCGCTCGCTCATCGCCGGCATCATCGTGGCGACCGCCTTGGCCATCACTGTTCCCGTGACACTGACCGTCATGGCGGGCAGCGAACCGTACGGGATCGTGATCCGCGCCTTCCCGGGGGTCGTCGTCGCCGCGATGACCGCTCTGCTCCAAGCTCTCTCCGAGCTGACGGCGACACTCACGATGGGCGCCTTGACCGCCGTACTTTTCCTACGCTCGGTTTCCGCTCGGGAATCCCACGACCTGATTCCTGGACACGACCTGACCACCCTGAGGGTCGCCTCCAAGTCGTGGGCGACGATTACGGTTTCCCTGGCGATCATGGAATTGCTGGACTGGAGCGGGGTTCCCTTTTCAGGGATCACCTCGCCGGGTGTCTTCAGCTACATCCTGGCCTCTTATCCGTATCCGGGCATGCTCGCCGTGCGGCTTGCGGCTGTACTGCTAGTGGCCTTCGTCGTCACCTTCGCCACCCGCTGGACGACCCTGCTCATCGCCGTGTGGGCGTCGGCGATAGCCATCCTCGGACCCATCGTGGTAGGCCACGTCCTGGTCGGACCCTCTCACGACCTCGGCGGCGACGCTGCCGTGGTGCAAGCTGTCACGAGCTATCCCTTACTCGGAGCCGTGGCGGTCTTCGCGCTGCTTCTGGCGATGGGCACCCCTCCGTCGGCGACGAGCTGGCGGCGCCTCGTTCGAATGGCCTGGATCGCCCTACCCGTCATACTGATCACCGACCTGATCATCACGTGGTTCTTGTTGGCCGGCAGCAGCCTGCTCGCTTCACTCACCGGCGTCCTGATCGTCGGCCGCTGGGCCGCGCTCGCGCTGGTGACGTCAGGCTTACTCTTCACCAGGGCCCCGCTGCACAGGCCGAGGCCACCCAGGGCGCTTCCGCCGATTCTCACGATGCTCGGAATCGGGCTGTGGGTGGCGTTCACCGTCTCCATGCTGCGCGAACCACCACCTCAGTTCTTCGTACCCACCTCGATCAACGAGATCTTCCTCGGCTTCGAGGTACGCGAGGCGCCTACGCTCAGTGTTCTATTCACCCACTGGCGCCTCAATCTGCTCTTCGCAGTCGTAGCCGCCGTCGGCATCATCTCCTATCTCATCGCCGTCTTCGCCGCACGTCGGCGAGGCGTCAGTTGGCCATGGCCCCGCATCGCGGCATGGAGCCTCGGCTGGATATTGGTGGTCTACGCCACCAGTTCCGGATTCGGCAAGTACTCGGCGCCCCATTTCGGCGTCCACATGATCGTGCACATGGGTCTGAGCATGCTCGTGCCGATTCTGCTCTCGCTCGGCGGCATCGTCACTCTCCTGCTGCGGGCCAGCAGCGCCCGTACGGTCACTGACGGACTCCACCAGTGGGTCAGCTGGATCATCGGATGGCGTGTTCTTCGAGTTCTCTACAACCCCCTCATTGCTTTCAGTCTGTTCATCTCGTCCTACTACGTGCTCTATTTCACCGGGATCTTCGAGTTCCTGATGAGCTACCACTGGGGGCATCAGTTGATGAACGCGCACTTCCTCGTCGTGGGCTACCTCTACTACTCGCTGCTGATCGGGGTGGATCCCGCCCCACGCCCGCTGCCCCACATCGCAAAGCTCGGCCTCGCCATGGCGGCCATGCCCTTCCATGCCTTCTTCGGCGTGATCCTGATGAGCGGTGGCAACATCGTCGCAGAAGGGTACTACCGCTACCTCGACATTCCCTGGGCCGATCTCGCGGCCGCGCAAGAGATGGGCGGGGGTGTGGCTTGGGCCGGCGGCGAACCGGCCTCGCTGATCGTCGTGATCGCCCTGGGCGTGCAGTGGGCACGCCAGGATCGGAGAGAGGCCGCTCGGATAGACCGGCACTTCGACACCGGGCTCGACGCGGACTACGACGACTACAACCGCATGCTGCAGCGTCTCGCAGCCCCAGCCCCGCCACCCCGCAACAACGAGGAGTCCTGATATGAGTCCCGTCACCGCTCCTGGCTCCCCGATCGAACTCGAGATCTCGGGGATGACCTGTGCCGCATGTGCCAACCGCATCGAGAAGAAGCTGCGCAAGCTCGACGGAGTGAGCGCGACGGTGAACTACGCCACCAGCCGCGCCACCATCGTCGGACTGGCCGACGCCGAGACCGCCATCGTTGAGGTGGAGAAGGCAGGCTACGGGGCTCACCTCCGTGCGGAGGACGACGACCTCTGGTCGCAGCGCGCGGCCGAGGCCCACATCACCTCCCTACGCCGGCGACTCATCGTCGCTGCCTCGCTGGCGATCCCCCTGATGGACCTCACCATCGTGCTCGCACTCACCCCCGCCTGGCGTTTCCCTGGGTGGGAACTGGTCTGCCTTCTGCTCGCACTTCCGGTGGTCACCTGGGCCGCCTGGCCATTCCACAAGGCCACGCTGCGCAACCTCCGGCACGGCTCAGTGAGCATGGACACCCTGGTCTCGCTCGGCATCGCCGTCTCGTTCGGATGGGCGGTCGCGACGCTGCTATTCGACATGGGCAACACCGGCGGACCCCAGTTCTGGATCGGACTGGGCGCGATTCCGGCCGGGGCCGAGTCGGTCTATCTCGACGTCGCAGCCGGCATGACCACATTCCAGCTGGCTGGCCGCTACTTCGAGGCAAGATCGCGCCGACGGGCGACCGGTGTACTGAGCGCCCTGCATGCGCTGGCTCCCACCGACGTGCGGGTACTGCGTGACGGTGAGGAGCGCCGCCTTCCCGTCGCCGAGCTTCGTCTGGGGGACGACTTCGTCGTTCTTCCCGGCGAAAGCATCGCCAGCGACGGCGTGGTGACCGAGGGCTATGCGGCCGTCGATGCATCGATGCTGTCCGGTGAGCCAGCCCCGGTCGCAGTAGGCCCCGGCGATCCCGTCACCGGCGGCACGATCTCCACTGATGCTCGACTCCTGGTCCGGGCTACCGCCGTGGGCGCGCACACCCAGCTGGCTCAGATGGCGGCTCTCACCGAGGATGCACAGGCCCGCAAGTCGCACGCTCAACGCCTGGTGGACCGCATCATCGCCTGGTTCGTCCCGGCGATCATCACCGTAGCCGCGCTCACCGCCCTGGGATGGGTGTTGTCCGGAGCCGGATGGACGTACGCCATCGGCGTTGGTATCAGCGTGCTGATCATCGCCTGCCCGTGCGCCCTCGGACTCGCGACCCCGACCGCGCTCATGGTCGGCATCGGGCGCGGCGCCTCCCTCGGTGTGCTGATCAAGGGACATGACGCTCTCGAGGCCAGCGGGCAGATCACCACCGTTCTGCTCGACAAAACAGGCACCCTGACCACCGGAAAGATGCAGGTCAACGAGGTCTGGGCCGTCGATGGTGACACCGACCGCCTGCTCCGCATCGCCTCGGCCGTGGAGCGAGGCTCGGAACACTCCATCGCCCAGGCGATCCTCGGCGAAGCACGGCGCCTCGGTCTTGCCTACGCTGAAGCAACAGACTTCTCCGCCCTTCCCGGGCTGGGCGCTCATGCGCGGGTACACGGCGAGGAGGTCATGATCGGCAATCGACAACTCTTCGCGAATCGCTCCGTCGACGTCACTGGCGCCACGAAGGCGCTGGATCGGGCGGACGGCATCGGCGAGACAGTCGTACTCGTAGCCTGCGACGGTGCCCTCGTCGGAACGATCGCGCTCAGTGACGCCCTCAAACCGGGCGCTGGGCACGCGGTGGCGGCGCTCAAAGCCCAGGGCCTGCGCGCTGTTCTGCTGACCGGAGACTCTCGGCGGGCGGGCGAGCACATCGCACGCCAGCTCGGGGTCGACGAGGTGATCGCCGAGGTATTGCCGGCCGAGAAGGCCCACGTGATCGAGCAGCTGCAGCGCTCCGGTGAGCGAGTGGCGATGGTGGGTGACGGGATCAACGACGCCATCGCCCTGGCTACCGCCGACCTCGGCCTGGGCGTGGTGACAGGCACCGACGTTGCGCTGAAGGCGGCTGACATCATCGTCGTGAGGGACGATCTGTCAGCCATCGCCGATGCCGTCGGGCTGTCGCGGCGCACGCTGCGAACGATCAGGACAAACCTCCTCTGGGCCTTCGGCTACAACGTGGCCGCCATCCCGATCGCCGCAGCCGGACTGCTGAACCCGCTGATCGCAGCAGCTGCCATGTCGTTGTCCAGCGTGCTGGTTGTGCAGAACTCGCTTCGGCTGCAGAACTATCGTTCCTCAAGGGAAATCCCCGGGACGGTTTCGGAAGCTGAACTGCTGCCAACGGCAGGTTAGTCATCGGCCGCGGCAACACCTTCGCTGCTGGCACCCTGCGCGACCAGCCAGCGACGCAGTTCACGAACCTTGCCCTGAGCCTTCTCACCTTCCAGAGATTGAATCGCCAACACGGCCCTGCGCTGAGCGGTACCGTCCTTCTTGATCAACAGGTAGGCCCACGCGTCGCCCTGGCGAAGCCGCAGGCCTGCGATCTGATCCACGGTGTAGCGGCGCACGACGGGGCCGTTGCGCACCGTCACGACGCCGCCCTCGGCCCAGAGCCTCGAGTACCCCAGCGAGAGCATGAAGCCCACCATGAACAGCAGGAAGAACAGCAACGTGGCGGCCTGCGGCCAGGTGATCTGGTCGCGGATCTCCTTGCCGATGGCCGACCAGCCATACAGCGCGAGGGAGAACAGCACCAGGGACAGCACCGCCGCGGTGGCGAGCACCGTCGCGCTGATGTAGTGCAGGCGCTCGGGCACCTGCGGTGCGTCGGCGTCCGGGGTCTCGGGAGACTGCGTCATGTCGTCAGAACCTGCAGGCCGCCAGCTCGCTCAGGATGATGCTGCGCGCACCAGCCTCCCAGAGCTGGTCCATCAGGCGGTGGGCGCCCACCTTGGGCACCAGCACCCGGACCGCAACCCAGCCCTCGACGGACAGGGAGGAGATCGTCGGCCCCTCGACGCCCGGCGCAAGCGCGACGGTCTGGGGCAGGTTCTTCTCCTCGACGTTGTAGTCGAGCATCAGGCGGCTCTGCGCGACGAGCACGCTGCTCAGCCTGGTGAGCAGGCCCTGGGCACCGGGCACGTCGCCCACGCCGCTGCGCTGGATGACGACGGCCTCGGAGTGGCAGATCGGGTCGCCGAAGAGCTCGAGACCGGCCTTCTTGAGGGTCGTGCCGGTGTCGACGACGTCGGCCACCACGTCGGCCACACCCAGCCGGATCGCGGACTCCACCGCGCCGTCGAGGCTGACCAGCGAGGCCTCGATGCCGCGCTCGGCGAGGTAGGCGCCCAGCAGGCCCGGGTAAGAGCTCGCGATCCGCTTGCCCTGCAGGTCGGCCAGCTCGTAGTCGGTGCCCTTGGGCGCGGCGAAGCGGAACCGGCTGGCGCCGAAGCCCAGCTTCATGATCTCGTCGGCGTCGGCCCCGGAATCGAGCAGCATGTCGCGCCCGGTGATCCCCAGATCGAGCTGGCCGCTGCCCACATAGACCGCGATGTCGCGCGGCCGCAGGTAGTAGAACTCGACGCCGTGCTCGGCGTCGATCAAGGTGAGTTCCTTCGAGTCGGTGCGCTGCCGGTAGCCGGCGTTGCTGAGCATCTCGGTGGCGGCTTGAGCCAGCGAGCCCTTGTTGGGGACGGCGATCTTGAGCAGGGTGTCGTTCACTTCTTCTTCAGCCTTCGTCACAGGTAGCGGTATACGTCTTCGAGGGAGAGGTCTAGCTTCAGCATCATCACCTGGAGGTGGTACAGCAGCTGGCTGATCTCTTCGGCGGCGGCCTCCTTGGACTCGTACTCGGAGGCCATCCACACCTCGGCGGCCTCCTCGACGATCTTCTTGCCAATGGCATGCACGCCCGCATCGAGCCGCTCGACGGTGCCCGATCCCTCTGGGCGGGTGCGGGCGGTCTCGGTCAGTTGCTCAAAGAGCTGCTCAAACGACTTCACGCCGTACAGCGTAGTGCCAGGAGGACAGGGAGCTAGAGCCGGATGCCCAGCAGGGCGTCGACGGCGGCAGCCAGCTTGGCGCCCTCCGCCGGGTCGGCGCCCTCGGCTCCGCTCACCTCGGCCCAGGCGTCGACGGCCGCGATGGCCGACAGCGTGTCCAGGTCGGTGCGCAGTGCCGTTCGGACCGCGGCGATGGTGGCGTCGGCCGGGGCGGGGGCCGCAAGGGCCGCGCGCCAGCGGTTGACGCGCGCGGTGGCGTCGTCGAGCTGCTCGCGGGTCCACTCCCACTCGCTGCGGTAGTGGTGCGCGATCAGCGCCAGCCGGATGGCCATGGCGTCGCCGCCGGACTTCCGCAGCCGAGAGACGAGTTCCAGATTGCCCAGCGACTTGCTCATCTTCTCGCCGTCGAGGCCCACCATGCCGGTGTGCACGAAGGCCTGGGCCATCTCCTCGTGGGCTGCGACGACGGCCTCGGCCGCGCACATCTCGTGGTGCGGGAAGATCAGGTCGGAGCCGCCGCCCTGCACGTCGAAGCCCGGGCCGAGATGGCGCAGCGCGATCGCGGTGCACTCGATGTGCCAGCCAGGGCGGCCGGCGCCGAGCGTCGAGTTCCAGCTGGGCTCGTCGGGACGAGCGAAGCGCCAGACCAGGCAGTCCAGGGGGTGACGCTTGCCGGGCCGCTCGGGATCGCCGCCCTTCTCAGCGAACTCCGCGATCATGGCGGCCTCGTCGAGATGGCTGACGCCGCCGAAGCCGGGGGCGGAGACGGTGTTGAAGTACCAGTCGGGGTGCTCCGGATCGTCGACCTGGTAGACCAGACCGCTCGGCACCAGGTGTTCGATGAGTTCGATCACGCAGGCGATCGACTCGACAGCCCCGATGTAGTGATGCGGCGGGAGGACGCGCAGGTTGCGCATGTCGGAGCGGAAGAGCTCGATCTGGTCCTCGGCCAGTTCCTCCCACTCCTGACCGGTCGCGGCGGCGCGCTCGAGAAGCGGGTCGTCGACGTCGGTGACGTTCTGGGTGTAGTTCACCTCGAAGCCCAGGTCGAGCCAGGCGCGGTACACCAGGTCGAACGCGAGGTAGGTGAACGCGTGACCCAGGTGGGTGGCGTCGTAGGGGGTGATGCCGCACACATACATGCGGGCCGCTTCGCCGGGCGTGCCCACCTCGACCATCTGCTGCGACGCCGTGTCGAACAGCCGCAGGGCGCCGGGCACCCCGTCGGACGGCGGAACGCTGGGCACGTCTACCTTTTCCCACGCAAACATGACCACAAACCTAGCGGGTGCCGCAGACGCCGCCGCGCGGGCCTCAGATAGGAGGCCAGGGAATGGACGGCCACCCGGGGCTCGGCTGCGGAAACTCTCCGGCCTCAGCGAGTGCCTCAGCCCGCTCTGACAAGGCCTTCCACTCTTCATCGGCGAGTCCATCCGCGAGCGGCTCGCTCCAGGAGGCCGCCGTTCCCAGAAGGCTGAGTTCGCCAACGGTGAACGGGGATCCGGCGAATCCCCACAGCACCGTGCGCAGCTTCGGCTCAACGTGCATGCTCACCCCGTGGTCGACGCCACGCAGGATGTCTCCGTCGCCGATGATGTGCGCCGCCTTGCGGTCGGAATTGTTGAGCAGCGCGTCGAACAGGGCCATCGTGCGCAGCCGCTCGTCGTCGCGATGGCAGAGCACGACGGGACGGTCCTCCTGATCGACGCCGCCGACGATGGGGAGCCATTCCTCGGTGAGTTCCTCCGGGCGGAGCAGGTCTACGAGCTCGCTGCGGGGCGCGTCGATCCATCGCTGCACCGATCCCTCCCCCACGGGCCCTTCGTACCAAAGCGTGAGCGGCACGACACCCAGCCCCAGCTCCTCAGAGATCGCATAGGCGGCCACCTCGCGGCGGCCCAGGGTGTGTGGCGGGAAGTCCCACAACGGCGCTTCGCCCGCCACGGGCTTGTAGACCCACGCGTCCTCTCGCTCGTCGACGGCGAGGAAGGTGCCGTTCGAGGCCTCCGTCAGCCTGCCCAGGATCCGCAAGCGGCCCTCCGGCGCCATCAGAACAGCGGACCCCGGTAGCCGTTGGCGCGCGGGCAGATGTGGGCGGACGGCCCCATCGGCTGAGCGCACACGGGGCAGGCGGGCCGCCCGGACGCGACGATCACCTCGGCGCGAACGGAGAACTCGCGAGCCATCGTCGGGCGCAGCCACACCTGCAGCAGCTCGGGTTGATCGTCGGCGGCCTCGACGGGGAACAGCTCGATCTGCACCGCGTTCCTCCCGCCGTCCCAGGCCAGGCCGATGGCACCGGCGCGGAAGCTCACGGCGAGCGGCGCGTCGAGAGGACCGAGATCCTTGGGGTCGTGGATCGGCGGGACATCATGGCCGAGCGCCGCGAGCTGATCGAGGATCTCGCCGATGCGACGCCCCAGCAGCAGCGCCTGCTGCTTCTCGATGGCGACGGCTGCCAACGTGGGGCCTTGTGCCACTTGGATCAGGAACAGCCTGTTGCCCGGCTCGCCGACCGTGCCGACGACGCAGCGATCGGGATGGGTGAACACGAGCTCCATGCCGCCAGCCTAGCCCTGGTCGGGCGCCGGCAGGTCGCCGCCGCCGAGGGTCGGTCGGTGGAGGGCGGCGAGCATGCCAGCGAGGTCGGAGCCTCCGTTGATCAGCTGGACGACGGGGCGTTCGGGGTTGGAGTAATCGATCAGGCTCACGCTCGCTGGACCGACGTCGATGCGTTGGAAGAGGTCGAAGTCGAGACCGAGCGCATCGGCGAGGACGGCCTTGATCGGATCGCCGTGGCTGACGACGGCCACCACCTCACCCGCCTCGTGGCGCGCAGCGATGGCACGCACGGCCTGCGTCACTCGGTCGCGCATCTCGAGCATCGACTCGCCGCCGGGAAAGCGCACGGCACCGGGATGGCTCTGGACGCGTTCCCAGAGCGGCTCGCAGGCCAGATCCGCGAGTGAGCGCCCGCTCCACTCGCCGTAGTCGCACTCCGACAGCCCGGCCACCACCTCTGCCTGCGCCAGGCCGGCGAGCTCGGCGGTCTCTCGGCAGCGCTCGATCGGCGACGTGTACGCCGCGGCGAGGCTGACCCGCGCGAGCACATCGCGCAGCCGGAGCGCCTGCTCGCGCCCTCGGTCGTCCAGCGCGACCCCTGGCATACGACCGGCGAGCACCCCGTCTGCGTTCGCCGTCGACCGGCAGTGGCGGATCAACAAGACCTTGGTCATGTGCCCAACCGTAGTCGGGCCGCGTACAGTGGCCCGCGACGCTCAACGGAAGGGGCACTCGTTCATGGGCTGGATCGAAGCCATCGTCTTGGGGATCGTGCAGGGACTCACGGAGTTCCTACCTGTGTCCTCCAGCGCGCACGTCTCCATCACCGGGCAGTTGTTCTTCGAGGGACGCGACCCAGGCGCCGCCTTCACCGCGGTGACCCAGCTGGGGACCGAGACCGCCGTGCTGGTGTACTTCTGGAAGGACATCACCCGGATCATCAAGAAGTGGTGCCTCGCTCTGGTCGGCAAGCAGGAACGCGACGAT
The DNA here is from genome assembly GCF_029211185.1 of Tessaracoccus caeni. Classification (GTDB taxonomy): domain Bacteria; phylum Actinomycetota; class Actinomycetes; order Propionibacteriales; family Propionibacteriaceae; genus Arachnia; species Arachnia caeni. The sequence continues at coordinate 58,052 of NZ_JARGDO010000020.1, read as the reverse complement.
CCGGACGTGCGCATGGGTTGGTTGGTGATCCTGGGCTCTGTCCCCATCGTCGTGCTGGGGCTGCTCTTCCAGGACGCCATCGACACATCCCTGCGCAACCTGTGGGTGACCGTCGCGATGCTGGCCGGCGTCGCCGTCGTGCTGGCCATCGCGGACTGGGTCGGCCGCAACAACACCAAGGATCTCACCAAGATCACCTGGGGGCACGGCCTGCTGCTCGGCCTGTTCCAAGCGGCGGCCCTGATCCCGGGCGTCTCTCGGTCCGGCGCCACCATCTCCGGTGGTCTTCTCCTGGGCTACAACCGCGAGGCCGCCGCCCGTTATGCCTTCCTGCTCGCGATTCCGGCCGTGTTCGGCTCCGGCCTCTACAAGCTGAAGGACATCGGCGGCGAGGCCACCGCCTGGGGCCCGACGATCGTCGCCACCGTGCTCGCCTTCGTGATCGGCTATGCCGTCATCGCATGGTTGCTGCGCTACATCTCCACCCACACCTTCCGGATCTTCGTGATCTACCGTCTGGTTCTGGCGGCCGTGGTCGCGGGCTTGCTCCTCACGGGAGTGCTCGCGCCCGTCAGCGGAGCTGTGGGCCACTAGTCTCGACTCATGCAGCTTCGACCGCTAGGACACTCCGGCCTTCAGGTCTCCCCCCTCGGCCTCGGCTCGATGTCGTGGGGCCGCGACGTCGAATGGTCGGTGGTCAGGCAGTTGATCACCGGCTTCCTTGAGGCCGGCGGCAACCTGATCGACACCGCGCCGGCCTATGGTGGCGGCGTCGCCGAGCAGATGATCGGCAAGATGCTGGCCACCGGAGTCCCCCGCGACGAGATGGTCATCGCCACCAAGGCAGGGTTCGTGGTGCGCGACGGCCACCGCGTGATCGACACCTCGCGTGCAGCCATGCTCAGCGATCTCGAACAATCGCTTCATCGGCTCAAGACCGACCACGTCGACCTCTGGCAGGTGCACGCGTGGGGTGACGCCCCCCTCGAGGAGACGCTGGCAGCGATGGACTCCGCCGTGTCCCGGGGGCTCGCGCGCTACGTCGGGGTGTCGAACTTCGTCGGCTGGCAGACGGCCACCGCCGCCACCTGGCAGGCCGCGCTTCCCAGCCGGGCGCGTCTGGTCAGCACTCAGGTGGAGTACTCGCTGCTGGCTCGCCGGGCGGAGGTCGAGGTGGTCTCGGCCGCCCGCTACCACGAGCTGGGGCTGCTGGCCTGGTCCGGCCTCGGGCGCGGAGTGCTCACCGGGAAGTACCGGGGAGGGAAAGTGCCCCGCGACTCGCGAGCCGCGTCGAATCACTTCGGCTGGTTCATCGAGCCCTACCTGCAGTCGCGGTCGGCAGCCATCGTCGACGCGGTGGCCCACGCCGCTCAGGGGCTCGGTATGACGCCGGCCCAGGTTGCGCTGCTCTGGGTGCGCGACGCCCCGCAGGTGGCCTCTGCGCTCATCGGACCCCGCACCGTCGACCAGCTCGACGAGTTGCTGGAGACCACCCACAAGACCCTGCTGGCGCCCATCGCGTCGGCGCTGGACGACGTCTCAGGTGGCGCGAACGCGCTGCGCCCCACGCCCCAGGGCGCGTAGCCAGACTCGATTATGCGTGTTCCCGGAATCCTTGCTAGAGTTCCTTGTCGCTCCCCCAAGTGGGAAGCTCACCCGTCCGGGTGGCGGAATAGGTAGACGCGCTAGCTTGAGGTGCTAGTGCCCGTTAAGGGCGTGGAGGTTCAAGTCCTCTCTCGGACACCGACGGAAACCCCGTCTGACAAGGCAAAGTGTCAGACGGGGTTTCTTCTTTGCTACGAGAGCACCCACGATTCACACTCGTCCCCTTGCCAGTGCTTGTCGCAGCGTTCGGCGACAGTGACTCACCCCCACCTCTCGCAAGCGACAACACCCCCGGAGGGGGACTACATCCAGGCACGTCGCTCCGGATTGACCTTCTCTGGACTCAGTTTGATATTGCAGAACGTCACGCTTTCTGTGACGATTGTCAATATGACCCTTCCCCACGTCCGAGCGCCAGAGCTCGCTAACTGGGCACTAGCCCGCGGGCGCGGCGCTCTCACCACTACTGAGATCGCACAGTTGCTACGCGTCGACGAAGACCAAGTGCGTCGACGCCTACATGCCCCTGCTCGACGCGGCGAATGGGTTCAACCAACCCGAGGCCTTTGGGTTCCTGTGCCGCCGGAATACCACGCATGGGGTGCACCGCCCGGCATTGAAGTGGTGGACATGATCATGCGTCATCGAGACATCAACTACTACGTCGGCTGGATCAGTGCAGCTGCGCTCCACGGCGCGGCACACCAGGCCCCCCAGGTCTTCCAGGTTGCTGTGGATCGCCAGGTCCGGGATCGCGTCGTAGGACGCACGAGATTCGTGTTTGCGCAACGGGACGTCGCACGGATTCCCACGGTTCACCACCCCACACGCGACGGCTCTGCCCGCATCTCCACCGTCGAGGCCACCATGCTCGACGTAGCCGATGACCTCATGCGGGCAGCAGGTATCGACAACGCCGCCACGATCATCATCGAGCTGTCGGAGCATGCATCCTTCCGTGTGGAGGAACTCGCACGCCTCGCGGCCCTCTTTCCCGCCGCGGCCGGCCGACGCGTCGGGTGGCTGCTCTCGCGGTTCACCGAAAGGGCGGACCTCGCTCCGCTCCGAGCTGTCGTCCGCGATGTTGCATCCTCACCTTCACGACTTGATCCCTACTCGAATGTCAGAGGCGCCCTAGATGATGAATGGATGCTCACCATAAACCGAGAAGTGGAACCCGACGTATGATTCCGATCAACGCCGTCACCGCCTGGGGCGCGGACCATCCATGGCCGACTCCGGAGCAAGTCGAGCAGGATCTCCTGCTGTCACAGGCAATCTGCGCGATCGCCGAGGACGACTACCTGCGCGATGAACTTATCTTTCGTGGCGGAACCGCCCTGCATAAGCTCCATCTTGGGCGACCATATCGATACAGCGAGGATCTCGACTACGTCCGCAGCTCCGCTTCGGGCATCGCTCCGCTGACTCAGGCGCTGTCAAAGCTCGGCACCGATCTCGGTTACACCGTGCGAACTCGCGTCAGCCAGCACCCGAAAGTCTATTGGCGCACTACTGCCGCATCGGGTGTCTCACTTCGACTCAAAATTGAGGTAAACACCCACGAACGTTCTCCTGCCCTTCCGGTCGTCTTCCTCCCCCATCGCATCGATTCCCCTTGGTGGGCAGGCGAAGCGACCATCCAGACATTCCAGCTGCCAGAACTCATGGCGACGAAGATCCGTGCGCTCTACCAACGCTCCAAAGGTCGCGATCTCTTCGATCTTTGGTTAGCACTTGAACACCTCCGACTGGATGGATCGACGGTGCTCGCTGCGTTCGAGCCTTATCGGCCCGAGGGGCTGACGGCGAGCAAAGCCCGCGAGAATCTCGCCAAGAAGCTTAAGGATCCCGTCTTCTGTTCAGATCTCAATCCACTGGTGACAACCTGGCCGGAGAACTATGAGCTCCACGCAGCCGCTGCCCGCGTCGTCAAGGAGATACTCGATCTCCTTGACGGCTGAGTCGACGCCTGCGCACCACAGGAGGCCAAAAATCAGATCAGGGCGCGGCGACCACCGTGAGGCCCGCGTCGCGAAGGATGGCCGCACCCGAGGGCAGACCGGCGTCGCGTCGCGCGGTCTCGGTGTACTCGCGCTCATAGACCACGCGGGTCACGCGGCGGGAGTTGACGATGAGGCGCGCGCAGGTGGCGCAGGGCTCGTGGGTGACGAACATGGTGTGCCCTTCACCGTTCCAGTTGGCGGCCAGAAGCGCATTGACCTCCGCATGGATGAAGCCGCTGTGCCCCTGGTCCATGCTCTCGCGCTCGTTGGGCTCGCCGGCGGCACGACCGTTGTAGCCGACGCCCACCACGCGGTTCCAGCGATCCAACAGACACGCCCCCACCTGCACCTTCGCGTCGGCGCTGCGCGACGCCCACAGCCGGGCCGTGGCCAGGCCGAGTTGGTCGAACGTTGGTCTCGTCATGCCCCGAATCCTAACGGGGTAGGACCTCGACAGAAGGGCGGGATCGCTCCTGTCTATTGTGGAGCCGTGACCACTGACCCCCGCAGCTACGTGTACTGCCCATCCAGCCAGCTCACGACCGACGAGGCCGAGTGTCGGGCGCTGCTGGCCGATGTCGGGGCCGCGCTGTGGATCACGGGTGACGGGGTGCCGTCCGCGACGCTGCTGCCCACTGCCTGGGAGGGCAATCACCTGCTGGCCCACGCGTCGGCGCACAACGAGCAGTTCCCGCTCTCCGACGAGGCGGTGCCGTGCCGCGTCGTGGTGCAGGGATCGGACGCCTACATCAGTCCCCGTTGGTATCCCAGCGTGCAATCCGCTGAACACGGCGGCAAGGCCAGGGGCCGCGCGGAAGGCCGAGCGGTAGGCACCTGGAACTACCGTCAGGTGCAGTTCGCAGGCTGGCTGCGCGTCCATCGCGATGCCGCTCGGCTACGCGACGAGGTGCTGGGTCAGGCGGAACACTTCGACGCCCAGCGCCTCCACGACGGGGCCTCCGATGCCGCCCGCGGTCCTTGGTCGGCCGCCGAGGCGCCACAAGGCTTCCTCGAGGCCATGCTGGAGGGCATCGTCGGGCTCGACCTGGAGATCGCCGAGGTGGTCGGCCGCTTCAAGCTGTCCCAGAACCGCACCGAGGTCGACCGCCAGGGCGTCGTCTCGGGGCTGCGGGAGCGCGGTCGCACCCGCGACCTGGAGGTGGCCGACGCCACCGCCGACGCGACGCCCCTGTACTCCACGCCGCGCTGAGGGGCCTCGCGTCGCAGGACAGGCCCGTTGTGGCCCGGGCCTCGACAGATGGACTCGCGGATCACGCGCTTTGACGTGCCGCCTCGACAATCAAGACCAGCACGAAGCCTCACTACCGCTCTTTGAGGTGCGGAGACTCCGGGCAAGGGCGCTCCCATTCACGGTCTTTGAGGTGCGGAGCGCAGCGGAGCCTCGAAAAGACCCAGCGCGAGAATTCACTGGGGGCCGGTGACGGTGGTTGTGCTGTTAGGGGTTCTTGCGGGGGCGCTTTTCGAGGCTCGGCCGCGAGCGGCCTCGCACCTCAAAGAGCGTGGGGATCTGCAGTCTCGGCATTGCCGGCCTTACCCCCTGCTGCCGGCCTGGTTCACTCTGCCTGAGCGCATCCTGAGATAGGACGGCGAGCTACAGCTCGACGACCTCGAACTCCAGCAGCTGAGCGCCAGTCGCCACCGGCTTGCGGCCAGGAGCATGCGCCTCCCTGGAGCCGCCATCCCGCCAGGCGGCGAAGGACTCCTCCGAGTCCCAGGTGGTCACGACGAAGTAGCGAGTCTCCCCTGCCACCGGGCGCAGCAGCTGGAACCCCTGGAAACCCGGCGAAGAGTCCACGGCGTGCTTGCGCGCGGCGAAGCGGGCCTCCAGCTCTGGGCCAGCGCCCTCCGGCACCTCGATGGCATTGATCTTGACGACGGACATCGTTCTCCTCAGGCTCGGTTTCGAGACGAGCCTAGCCGGTGGCCTATGGTCGGGTTCGGCTCTTCGGCTATCGGCTGGCTCTTTTCGAGGCTCGTTCCTCGCACCTCAAAGAGCGTGGATGTCGGCTCTTTTCGAGCTCCCAAGGGCCGGCCGTCCCGGCGTGGGGCAGACAACCGGGGTTTTTCGTAACAGGCTCGTACCTCCCACTTCAATGAGCGTGGATGTCGGCTCTTCTCGAGCAGACATCGTCGCACTCGAAGAGCGTGGGCAGAGAGCGTTAGTCGGTGACGCGTACGATGCCGTGGGCGCCGCGCTCCGCGTCGACCATCGAGTGCGAGACCACGGAGTAGTGGCCCGCCTCTGGGAAGGTCAGCTCGACGAAGCCGCCCTGAGCGGCCTCCAAGCCCATCGCCTGAGCACCGCCGTTCTCGGTGCCGAAGGCGTCGCGGCCGTCCTTGAGCAGGTAGCTGCCCTCCAGATACATCGTGTCGAACTGGCCTCCGACGATGTGGAACGAACTCGCCCGGTTAGGGCCCGCATCGAGCACCCAGAACCGGGCGCGCTCCCCCGTCTTCACCTCGAAGGGCCGCTGGTCGTATTGGTTGGCCACCCCGTTGAAGACGACGAAGTCGGGCTTCTCCGCGCTCACCGCGTCGACGTTCACCTCGGCGGCCTCGTCCGCGCTGCCCGCGGCACCGTCGAGGTAGACCTCCGACTGCACCAGGACATAGCTGTGATCCACCTCGGGCAGACCCTCCGGCTCGATGATCACCGCGCCGTGCATGCCCGCCGCGATGTGCGCGCTCATCGGGGCGGTCGAGCAGTGATACATCCAGACGCCGGCACGCTCCGCGGTGAAGCGATACGTGAGCGACTCCCCCGGGGCGATGGTGCGCATCGGCTCGTCGGGGGCGAGCGCGCCCGCGTGGAAGTCGATGGAGTGCCCCATCGTGCCGTCGTTGACCAGCGTGATCACGAACACATCGCCCACCCGGCCATGCAGCGTCGGGCCGACGGAGCTGCCGTTGAACGTCCAGCGTTTCTGCCAGACGCCCGGCGCCACCTCGAGCGGCACCTCGGTGACGGTCATGGTGAGCTCATGCACGGTCTCGTCGGTCAGCGGGGCCAACACGGGATCGACGACGCCATCGATGCGCGCGTCGGGATCCGCCATCACCCGGGGACGAGTCTCATGCCCCTGATGCCCACCGTCACCGCTGGGTGCGGGCGCATCGCCGACGACGATCTGCAGCGTCATGCCCATCTGCCGATGACCCGTGACGGTGCACCAGCCCTCGGTGGACTCGGAGATGACGCCCAGGTCGAGTTCGACGCGCTCTCCGACCCCGAGGCGCGGGCTGCGCACGCCGGCCACCATCAGATCGTGGAAGTTGGTGGGATCCTCGTTGACCAGGTCGATGATCAGCCGATCACCGGGATTCACCTCAATCACGCTGGGCTCGAAAGCCATATCCAGCGCCTTCACCTCGACGCGCACCACCTCACCGGTGGGCTCGATCGCCGCCTGGGACTGCTGCGGCTGTCCCACCCCTGCTGCGGCGGGATCAATGCCTACGCCGGCGGCGACTGCGACGGACAACGCGGCCACCGCGGCCAGCACCTGCCCCGCCGTCCAGATGCTGCGGGGCTCCTCGAAGGGCCGGGTCTCACCCCCGTCGGCGAGTCGGCGCCGCTCGGCGATCGTGTGCCGGATGGCCTGGAACATGAGCGGAATGAAGCTCACCATGGCCCCCAGCACGAGCACGGAGACCACCACCTTCACCCAGCTGGGCGTCGCGAGAAGGAAGACGACGATGCCGCCGTTGATCACCACCAGCCTGAAGCCGGCGCCCTTGTCGAACCATGAGTTACCGATCCGCACCACCGACGGACCGCCGCCGAGCACCGACGGGATCAGGTAGCTGAGCGCGCCGGTCAGGATCTGAGCCCCGAAACCCGCGGCGAATACCCCTGCCAGCAAAGGGTAGGAGGTGGCCAGCTGCAAGTCGTCGGTGGTGAGCAGCAGAGAGCCCAGCCACACGATCGCGACGGCGAACCAGACCACGGCGGCGCCGATCGCTCCCCCGGCGTAGGAGCGCGGCGGCTTCGTGCGGGCCGGCCCGATCAGGGCGCGCGCCCACCAGAGCAGGCCGATGAAGTAGAAGGCCAACCCGCCGACGGCCAGCGGACGCATGCCCAGCAGGGATCCGGTCACCAGGATCGCCAAACCGATCAGCAGGATCGGCAGGGCGTCCTGGGCCAGCTTGTCGGCGCGCGGATCCATCTTGGTGCGCAGCACGGTGGGCCAGAAGGTGACCAAGGTGCCGGCGACGGTGAGGCCGAACCAGCCGAGCAGGTTGGTCATCGAATGCGCCACCAGCAGCCGGGCGTGCCATTCGTCGGACAAGCCCCAGGCCAGCGCGACGCCGAAACCGACGCCGATCGGCAACGACAGCGCGGCGACGATGTAGTAGCGGATCGAGACCCGGAACCGCCCCGGGAGCGCCTTCCTCAGTGCGCTCCACAGCTCCGCTCCGTGCCACACCACGGCGACGGTCACCACGACGGCGCCCACCAGTGTCACCCACCACCAGGTGGTGGGCACACCGATGAACACCAGGAGCGCGCCGACCGAAACCAGCCACAGCCGCAGCGTGTGCCGACTCTCGGCGGCCTCGTCGAGGCGCACCTTCAGCAAGGCCTGCGAGAAGTGCCGGCTCCACACCATCACGGCGTGGGTCAGCGCGCCGAGGAGGATCAAGTGCACCATCAGCCAGGTGGCCTCGGGAACCCAGCGATGGCAGACGGCCACCACGGCGGCACCCAGGAGCCACACGACGACCGGATAGTCGCGCATCGGGTTGCGGCGACGGGTCGCACGCATCATCGCCGCACCGCTGTCGTCACGATCACCAGCACCATCGCCACCATCGACAACACGCCGCCGGCGCCGCCCACCTGCCAGAGCCAGATCGCGCCGGTGAGGTCGCCGAGCACCCTCAACAGCATGGCCGAATGCAGCATCACCAGCGGCACCCAGAACGACGGCCGATAGGGCAGCGGGCGCCCGAGCACTGTCGGGAAGATGATGGGCGCGTGCGCCATGATCATGGAGACTCCGAATCCTAGGAACACGCCGTGGATCACGACATCGTAGGCGCCCTGATCGACGGGCGATCCGACGGCGAGCCAGGTGAGGCCGGCCAGCGCCAGCCAGGTGTAGCCGAGCAGCAACGCGACCCCGTTGTACCGGCGAAGACCGGTGGTGCGCACCATGCGACGGGCGACGTCGTCGTGCAGCAGCCAGAGCGCCGTGGCCAGCACGAAGGCACCGAACAGACGCGAGCCCGCATCGGGCCACAACAACGTCGACGCGGCGCCGACCGTCAATCCCACGGCCAGCCTGAGCAGGACCGGAGTCGCCCGAGACCCCATCGCGAGCTGCGCCAGCTCTGCGCGCTCCGACGCGATGGTCAGGATCAGGAAACAGGCGAGCCAGGGCACGAGCACCGCGATCTCGACCCGAAGGAGAAGGGTGGCGGCGATCGCCGCAGCAGCAGCGGACAGCACCTGAACCGCAACCAGCGGCAGCGGGGCCCGCATCCACAACGCGGTGTAGACCGCCACCAGCATCAATGCGCCTTGAAGCAGCAGCAACTGGCCGAACACCACCGGAAGCCCGATCACGAGGCTGACGCCGCCGGCCCCCAACAAGGCGGGGGCGAGGTAGGCCCACGGCTTGCGCAGCGCCTGCGCCCGCTCGAGCGCGATCACGGTGCCCATGAACCCCAGCACCATCACCATGCCGTGGACGGCCCCCATCCGCGGCTCCTGGACAGGGGCCCGCACGCCGAGCAGCACGAGCGCCGCGTTCAATCCGCCGAGCATCGACAAACCGCCCAGGGCGAGCAAGCCCACCCTGGGCGACGTGCGAGGCGCAGTGCGTCCGGTCAACACCTCAGGCGCGCGTCAGCTTGAGCCGCCAGGCCTCGGGTCCACGCTCCAGATACTCGACGGCCAGCCCGTCCTCGCCGTAGCGGTCCTTGAACTGGGCGAGCAGCGGGAGCGGGTCGTGGGGGGCGATGAGCACCAACGCGGCTCCAGAGGCCAGTGAATCGACTGCGCCGAAGATCGATGCATGGCGGATGGCATGCGGGATCGCGCGGGCATCCAGCTCCGGCAGGTCTTCGTTGCTGCATCCGCAGCCGCACGTCGGGCGTTCCACAACAGGTAGTTCTTCCATGCCCAGCACTTTAGTCACGAAGAAATTGGATTAACTCTCGGGGTCGGTTATCGCGGTTCTCCCCTCCCAGCGATCCCTCGCGCTGGCAGAATCTGCTGCATGGGATTCTTCAGCAAGCTGTTCGGCAAAGGCGACGATGCAGACGACACGACGGAGGAGTCGACTCCCCGTCCTATCAACCTCCAGATCAGACGCGAGCAGCTCGTCGAGCTCAGCGCTGCCCTCGGCGCTCTTCGCGAGGCGATGCTGGAGGACGGCAACCCTGTGAACAACCCTGGGTGGATGGGCAGAGTCAAGGACTTCGCCGGGGCGCGCGTCGACGTCGCCAGCCTCACCAAGAGGGACTTCACTCACGACGACCTGAACGAGGTGCTGTGCAGCATCCGACCGTTGTACCGCGGCGCCGCGCCCGAGCACTACCAGCACCTCACCGAGCAGAACAGTCGGGTTCAGCGAGCCATCGAGGCGCTCTACGCCCCTGCCGACGGAGAATAAGACGCTCGAGCGTCGCCATGGACGAAACAAGCGCTAGGCACGCATAGTCTACGCAGACGCACTCGGCTGTTCATCTGCTGGGCCCCCTCTTACGGGTTTGGGCAAGTACGACAGAGTGTAGGTATGGCGAAACTAGAAGACACAGCCGCGATCAACCTACGACTGGGCCTGCTGGGCATCACCCCGCCCACGCCGACCGCCCAGGACGAGATGGCCGCAGCGCTCGTGCGCCCGGTACTGACCCGTCAACGGGAGTTGAACCGACGGCTTTCCTATCGCCTGCCTGCGGTGGACGGACGCATCCAGGCCTTCATCGATGCCTATCTCGAAGGCACCGATGCCTCCCCTCAATTGCCCAACCGCACACTCGTGCTCGATCAAGCCGGCCTGGCACGGAACATGTCCCTGCCCAAGGACGGCGACTACGTGGCCTCCGAACATCTGACCAGCTATCGGCTGGTCAACGGCGTGCTGCACAACCCCACCAACGACCGGCGCACCACCAAGGGTGTCTTCCACATCGCGGAAGGCGGTTTGCCGATCCAGGATGACAAGATCGCTGTGCCCCGAGAGGTCTTCGGCCGCGTGCTCGAGGCGGCCATGACCCCGCCCGAGGACACGATGGTGCTCCCCTACGGCGCCAACTTCGAGGATCCGCCCCGCTGCTGGGTTTCTCTGCAGCTGCGACCCATCGTCGTGCCTGCGGTGCCCGGGTACACCCAGGAACGCAGCATGGAGGTGCGCTTCTTCGCGCCCGCGTCGCTGATCGCCAACCTCGACTTCGTGGAGGGCATCTTCGGCAATGGCGGCGACCCGTACCTGCCCGAGAACGATGCAACGCTCGATCCCGAGCACTGGACCGGTACCAGCGGCGCCGTGATCCTCGCACCGCACCTGACGAAGCTGCGAAAGAAGGATCTGGGCCTGCCCCACTACGACGAGGCCACTGAGCGTCAGCGTCGCGACGGCCAGTGCTGGAGCGACGAAGACGAGCTGTATAACAACGGCACCGCGTTCAAGCTCTGCGCCCGCGACGAGCGCGGCGTGATCGTCACCGTGATCGCGGACAACTACTTCGGCTACTGCAAGAAGGAGGTCAAGGCCCAGATCAGCTACTCGGCCAACCTGCTCGGCCTGGTCGAGGAAGAGCATGCGGGCGGCGCCATCTGCCTGCCGCGCTACAACCAGGGCCAGACCTACGTCGCCCCCGACCTGCCCGGCTACCAGATCGAGGACGTCGTCGCGCGCGATCCTGAGCGCTTCGTCATGCAGCCCGAGGGCCACGCGCTCGACGCCGAGCTGGACAACATCGTGCTGGTTCCGGCCGCAGCGAGGTTCTCGCTGCGCAACAGCACCATCACGTGGGGCGACAGCAGCATCCGGCTGCGCGCCGACCGGCGCTACCTCACCCCCGACGGCAACGTCGTCGAGCTCCTGCATCAGGACGTCGACGGTTCTCAGTGGAGCATCGTCAGCTTCGTGCCGACCCCCACTCAGTGCCACAAGCCGGCCACTGTCTCCGGTGGCGGCAAATCGGAGATCTCGAAGGCGATCACCGACGCGTTCATCCACGGCGATGCCTACACCCCGAACTTCGTGGAAGATATGGAGCGCGTGGCCGAGATCATCAGCCGCGACTACAGCGACCGCTACATCGATCGGTCGAAGCAGAGCGAGTTCCCACGGCCGCTGCTGTCGGATCAGCGCAGCGTGGGCTCCGTGATCAAACTGCTCACGCCGTCGATCGACTACACCGACGAGTACAACGCCTGGGTGGAGCAGATCCCCAACCACATCAAGGAGCTCGTGTACGTCGTCAAGCGGTTCTACCGTCCCGCGTGGGGCGACGACTGGGCCAGCCACTTCTCCGTCGGCCGGATCAACGGCCGCGGCGGCAACTCGCTGCGCTTGGACGGTCAGAAGATCAAAGTCAACATGTTGCGGGTGGGCTATGCCGCCGATGGATCCTGGCGCTTGTTCGGGCTCCGGCACGACTTCCAGCCCTCCGAGAAGGTTCAGACCGAAGACGACATCACGGCGAGCATCGTGGTTCCGGCGGCGTTCAACGGCCGCGACGACGGCCTCTCGCGCAAGTACGTGACGAACTGCGAGTCGCTGCTGTTCCAGCGTCCCGACGACGCCATCCACCGGGGCTACGACAAGCAGGCCGAAGCAGACATCGCGTCGCCCGGCACCTTCCTGAGCAACTTCGAGCCGCTCACCCGTGAGGACGCCCGGGACTTCGTCGAGGACGCCGTCGCATTCAGTTCGTTCTCGGAGCCCATGCGTGACCTGATCTCGCGTGTGGCCTCCAGCGACGCCGACCAGGCAGACTACTTCGTCTCCTCCGCGCACCCGCGCATCGTGAACGGCGCGCGGTCGAAGAACCCGCGCTACCTCCAGGTGCGGCCCGACATCTCCAAGCCGAAGGCAACCGCAGCCGTGGAGCTGGCGCTTCGGGTGCAGCGCAAGCTGCCGATGTCGGCTCCGCTGCGCTTGAGCGTCGACGTGGTCGCTGCCGGACGCCGCAACAACGGTCCGGAGGACTCCGTGCCCGCGCTCTGCGCGTACGCCCCTCTGCACTACATGGAACTGCCGGAGCTGTTCATGGAGTTCATCTCCTCCATGACCGGCAAGTCGCCGTCCACCACCGGTGCGGGATCCGAGGGCGCGATGACGAAGGGCCCCTTCAACCCGCTCCCCTCGGTGATCGACCTGAACGCCGCGCTGCTCAGCTTCGTGCTGACCGGCTACGACGGCTGGCTCTCGAGCGCGGGCACGGTGGGGCCGAATGTGCGCGTCGATCACGACATCTCGCTGCTGGTGCCGGAGGTGTTCTCCCGGATGTCCCCGGAGGAGCGCGACGCTCAGCGCCTGATCGAGGAGGGCTCCCTGGAACCGGTGCCCGACTTCGACCATGAGGGTCGCGTGATCCAGGGCAGCCGACTGGGCTACCGGATGACCGAGAAGTTCATGACCAAGTATTTCGGCCGCATCTTCATGCACCCGCATGTGGTGTTCTCCGAGAACATGCTGCGTCCTGAGCTTCAGGATCTGGGCATCTATGTGGCGTCGATCGACACGATCGTGAAGACCCACCAGCGCGTGGCCCAGACCTACTTCGACGACGGCACCATCGCGCTGGCCATCCCGCCGGTGAGGTCGCTGCTGTCGATCATGGCCTTCGGCGCCGACGGTGGGCTCACTCTGGACTCCCCCGAGTTCCGTGCCATGTTCACCCGCGAGTCGGTGCTGGCATCGTCCTGGTACGCGGAGCGGGTGCGGGCGGCGCGCGAGGAGGAACTGCGTCAGGCGCGAAACTCCGTCGCTGCCATGGAGCACTTCATCTCCGAGCCGAGGAATGCCGAGGCCGCGGAGCGACTGGGCATCGCCCGGAAGCTGGAGTGGGCGCGAAGCGTGCTGAGCGAGGATCCGCAGAAGGCGCACGAGCGCCTGCTCGGAACGCTCGGCCGCCAGACCGTCTGGCAGTCCTGACTCAGGCACACTGTAGGCATGACTGAACCAATCCAAGACGACCTGCTAGAGGCTCGCCTCGACGCCGCGTTCGAGGCGACCCCCAGGGCCGACTATCTGCCGGAGAAGGTCCGCGATCGCGCCGGCCAGGATCGACCGTTGCCCATTCCCCGCAACCAGACCAATTCTCAGCCGTCGACGGTGCGCGACATGCTCTGGCTGCTGGAGGTTCCCGAAGGTGCCAAGGTGCTCGACGTGGGAGCTGGTTCCGGCTGGACGACCGCCCTGCTCGCCCACCTGACGGGGCCTGAGGGCAGCGTGCTGGGCGTCGAGTTGGAGCCGGAGCTGGTCGAGTTCGGCACCGGCAATCTTGCGAAGGCCGAGCGTCCGTGGGCCGAGATCCGGCAGGCCACCAAGGGACGTGTGGGCGCTCCCGCGGACGGCCCGTTCGACCGGATCCTGGTGTCCGCCCAGGCTCGCAAGCTTCCGGAGGAGCTGGTGAAGCAGCTGGCTCCTGGAGGCATTCTTGTGATCCCCGTCGCCTCCCAGATGTGGCGCGTGACGCTCGACGAGAACCGCAAGCGCAGCATCGACCGACTGGGCGCCTACTTGTTCGTGCCGCTCCGCTGAGCGAGACGATGGCCTCATCGCGGGCGGCTCGGCAGGCGCCAGCCGCCGTTGTCGCCGGCGACCAGCCATCCCTGCTCCGCTAGTTCGTCGGCCCCCGCGAGACACGCCATCATGGGCTGCCCCGTTCGGCTGGACAGCTCCGCAGCCCCCACCTCCTCTCCGGTCGCGACGGCCTCGCGTAGTTCGCGCAAGGCGATGGGCAGCACGTCGAGAGGCCGGTCCGGCGCACGGTCGGGTGCGTCGGGCACAGAGCCCAGCGGACTCAGAAGTTCCTCCACGTCGCGTGACGAGGTCACCAACACCGCCTGCGCTTCACGGATCAGCCGGTGCGGGGTGGCGGAAAGCGAGGACGTGACCGGCCCGGGCACCGCCATGAGGGGCCGGCCCAAGGCACTGGCCCAGGCGGCCGTGTTGCGCGCCCCGGAGCGCAGCGCCGCCTCGACGAGGATCACGCCGCCCGCGAGCGCCGCGATCAGGCGGTTGCGCGCCAGGAAGGCGTGTTTCATGGCCCGGTTGCCTGGCGGCTGCTCGCTGATCAGCGCGCCACGTCTGAGCACCGCCTCTGCGAGCCTCGTGTGCATGGCCGGGTAGGGCACGTCGACACCTCCGGCGAGGCAGGCGACGGTGACTCCGTCCACACCCAGGGCCCCACGGTGCGCCGCCGCGTCGATGCCGTAGGCGAGACCGGAGACGACGCAGCGGCCGTGTCCTGCGAGATCGGCGGCGAGTTCCGTGGTGATGTGGGTGCCATAGGAACTCGCGGCGCGCGAACCGACCATCGCGACGGCCCCATCGAAGGCCGGCATCTGCCCCCGGACCCACAGGCCGAACGGCGCGCCACCCTGATCGTTCACCTCGACGGCGGCCAGACCGGCGACGTGTGCCGGCCAGTCCTCATCGCCGGGCACAAGGAAGCGCGCCCCACAGGCCCGCGTGGCCGCCTCCAGCCCGTCCAGGTCCACCGCGGCGGCCTTCCGGCCCCAGCGCGTGTCAGGGCCATCCCCCATCACCGCGCCCCACACCGCTTCGGCGCCATACTGTTCGACGACCTCCGCGAGGGCTGGGGTGGCCATGGGGACGAGGCCGCACAAGCCCATACGGGCCCTGCGCTCACTCCTGCTCACCGCCGTCATGCCGCCACCGCCTGCTCGCCCAGCCGCAACTGCATGGCGGCGCGCACCTCGACGGGACCGATCCGGTCGTGGCCGGCCAGGTCGGCAAGGGTCCAGGCGATCCGGAGCACCTTGTCCACCCCGCGGGCACTGATCAGCCCCCTGGCCAGCGCCGAGTTGAGCGGCCGGAGATCCGTGGGCAAGGGCAGGTGCTTGCGCAGGTAGGCCCCGGACACCTCGCCGTTGGTGCGCCACGGGCTCTCCGCCAGCCTCTTCCTCTGCCGGGCGCGCGCCTCAGTGACCCGAGCCAACACGACGGCGCTGGTCTCCTCTGACTCCTCGTCGGCGGCTCCCAGCAGCCGCGTCTGAGCCGATAGCTGATGCCGGATGTCGATACGGTCCAGAATGGGCCCGCTGATCCGTTCTTGGTAGCGCAGCACGCTCAACGGCTGGCACCGGCATTCTTTCCCTGCGACCCCTGAATGTCCGCAGGGACAAGGATTGGCGGCCAGGATGAGTTGGAAGCTGGCAGGAAAGCGCACCTGATGCATCGCGCGCCCAATGGTCACCATGCCGCTCTCCAGCGGAACCCGTAGGGATTCGAGGCTGCGCGCTCCGAACTCCGGCGCCTCATCTAAGAACAGCACTCCCCGGTGCGCAAGCGAGATGGCCCCGGGCCGGATCTCGCGCGCCCCTCCGCCGATCAGACTGATGAGCGTCGACGTGTGATGCGGATCGGAGTAGGGCGGCCGGGTGATCAGCCCGTCGAGCGGCACGCCGGCCAACGAATGCAACGCCGACACCTCGACGGCCTCCTCCAGATCGAGCTCTGGCAGGATCGACGGCAGCCGCGAGGCCAGCATCGTCTTTCCGATGCCAGGCGCGCCATGCAGGAAAAGGTGGTGCCGCCCCGCCGCCGCGACCTCCAGGGCGAACTTGGCGTCGGCATGACCCCTGACATCCGCGAGGTCGGGCTGGTGCGATGGCCCCGGCATGACCTGGTCGCGCGCCTGCGGCGCCGCACTCACCGGAACCCCGTTCAGCGCGTCAACGAGCTCGCCGACGTGCGAGACGCCCCACACCGTCATGCCCCCGACCAGCTCTGCTTCAGCGGCCTGCTCAGCCGGCACGATGGCTCGTTCGAAGCCTGCCTTCGAGGCGGCCAGGAGTGCCGGAAGGATGCCCCGCACGGGGCGCACATGCCCTGCGAGGCCCAGCTCTCCCAGCATCACGGTGCCCGGATGGGTGAGCGCGCCGACAGCCCCGACCACCCCCAGCACGGCTGCCGCGATGGGCACGTCGTAGTGCGTGCCGTTCTTCGGCAAGTGCGCCGGCGAAAGATTGATGGTGAGTGCCGAGTCGGGCCAGCGGTAGCCGGCACTGGCCAGCCCGGCTCGCACCCTTTCTTTCGCCTCGTTCAGGGCCGCGTCCGGCAGGCCCACCAGAACGGTTCTGGGCGTCCCCTGGCCCGACGCCGCAGCCTCGACCTCGATCAAGGCTCCTTCCAGCCCCAGGAATGCCACCGACCAGCTGGCTGCGGTCACCACGGATCCGCTCCGATCAGATGCCGCAGCTCCGGCCGTCCGCCGGGTGGCAGGACGACACCGACGCCGTCCACCCTGATCCTGGGCGTCGTCGCTGCGTGCTCGCGGACCCAGCGCACGGCCAGCCCGCGAAGCCGCCGGGCCTTCTCGAGCGTGATCCCCTCCAGCGGGTGCCCGTAGTACAGCCCCGAGCGGGTCTTGACCTCGACGAAGACCAGGATTCCGTCAGGATCGACGGCAATGATGTCGATCTCGCCTTCATTGCAGCGCCAGTTGCGCTCCAACACCTCCCAGCCACGAGCCATCAAGTACTGCGCGGCGAGCTGCTCGCCCCGTCTACCCAGGCTCTGAGCCGGCTTTCCCTTGCGTACCATCTCCAACCTCCACTGACGTGATAGTCAGCGGACAGCCGGATTTACCGTTTTCCACAGGGTGAGTTTTTCGGGGAGGCTCTTTCGAGGGGAGGAGCGTCTACTTGGGAACCTGGAACTGGGAGTCGGAATGGGCGATCTCCTCGATGGAGACATCGCGGAAAGTCAGCACCTTGGCCGACTTCACGAAGCGCGCTGGGCGGTACATGTCCCAGACCCAGGCGTCGCCCATCGAGACCTCGTAGTAGACATCGCCGCCCTCGGTGCGCACCTTCAGGTCGACCGCGTTGCACAGGTAGAAGCGCCGCTCGGTCTCCACGGCATAGGTGAAGATCCCGACCACGTCCTTGTACTCGCGGTACAGGTCTAGCTCGAGTCGGCTCTCGTATTCGTCAAGGTCTTCAACGCTCATGGTGAGGCCACTCTACCCTTGTTCGGCCGACCGCCTCGCGGCGAGGGTCTCCGACGCCCGAACCACGTTGTCGAAGCACCAGCGGTGTTCCGGGGTGGGTCCGAACTCGTCGAGCGCACGCTGATGGACCGAGGTGCAGTAGCCCTTGTGCACCGCGAAGCCGTACTCCGGGTAGCGCTCATGCAACTCGACCATCATCCGGTCGCGGGTGACCTTCGCGATGATCGATGCCGCCGAGACGCAGGCCGAGACCTTGTCCCCCTTCCACACCGCCAGCCCGGGGACGCCGAGGCCGTCGACGGCGAAGCCATCGGTCAGCACGTAGCTCGGCTCGAGGTCGAGTCGCCGCACGGCGCGTCGCAGGCCGTGCAGGTCGGCATGGTGCATGCCCAGGCGGTCGCACTCCTGCGGCGTGACGATCGCGACGGCGACCGAGATCGCATGATCCTGGATCTGGTCGTAGAGACGCTCCCTGGCCGCGGCGGAGAGCGCCTTGGAGTCGTCCAGGCCCGGAATGGGGCGGCTGGGGTTCAGCACCACCGCAGCGGCCACCAGCGGCCCCGCGCAGGCACCCCGGCCGGCTTCGTCGGCGCCGGCGACCGGCCCCAGACCGGCGCGCGCCAGGGCCCGCTCGTAGGCATAAGTGCCGCGCCCGAGACGAACCGTCGTGTGTTCCGTTTCCCGGGGCAGCCGCCGATCAGCAGCCGTCCTCGACATGGATCAACTCCGGGCGATCAGGGGCGGGATCCACAGCATCGGGAACCCCCGCGAAGGTCTCGGGGGTCTTGAAGGAAGCCAAGCGATCCAGCGGCGCGAGGATGGCGACGGACTTGCCCACCACATGGTCGATCGGCACGAAGGCGGCCATCCCCTCGGGCTGGCCGGCGCGGATGTCCTGCAGCAGGCAGCGCGAGTCGTTGGACTCGTTGCGATGGTCGCCCATGACGAACAGCCGATCGGCCGGGACCACGATCTCGAACGGCACCGTGGCCGGGGCGACCTGCACGCCGGCCTCGGTGTACAGGTAGGCGGACTCATCCAAGGGGTAGCCGTTGACCTCGATCTTGCCCTCGGCATCCAGCATCACGTGATCGCCCGGCATACCGATCACCCGCTTGATGAGGTGCTCGGTGCTCGAGTTGGGCAGCACCCCGATGAACTCCAGCGCATCCCGCATGACGTTGGGGTCGCGAGGCTGCGGACTGAGCCAACGAGCGGGATCCTCGAAGACGACGACGTCGCCGCGGTCGAAGCCGCCGAACTTGAGCACCAGCACGCGGTCGTTGACCAGCAGCGTGTTCTCCATCGACCCCGACGGGATCAAGAACATCTGGCCGACGAAGGTGCGCAGCAGCGTCGCGATGATCACCGCGCCTACGACGATGATCGCTCCCTCTGCAAGCCAGCCCAGGACTCGCCGTCCGAAGGACGGGCGCTGCTTCGGGGTATCAGTTTCGCTCAACGTGTTCGACCTTCCGTCATTCTGCCCACCCGATCATAGCCCGGTGCACGACAAAGGCGGGGCCCGGTGTCCCGGGCCCCGCCTTTGCGGGAATTATCAGCTGATCGCCGAAGCTCAGCGCTTTTCCTTGATCTTCGCCGCCTTGCCGCGCAGGCCGCGCAGGTAGTACAGCTTGGCGCGACGCACGT
The DNA here is from genome assembly GCF_029211185.1 of Tessaracoccus caeni. Taxonomy (GTDB): domain Bacteria; phylum Actinomycetota; class Actinomycetes; order Propionibacteriales; family Propionibacteriaceae; genus Arachnia; species Arachnia caeni. Next base: position 38,607 of record NZ_JARGDO010000020.1, on the reverse strand, counting down.
CACCGCGACGCTCCACCTCGATCTTCTCGATGATGGGGCTGTGCAGCGGGAAGGTGCGCTCGACACCCACGCCGAAGCTCACCTTGCGCACGGTGAAGGCCTCCTGCACGCCACCGGCGTTGCGGGCGATCACGACGCCGGCGAACACCTGGACGCGGGAACGGTTGCCTTCGATCACTCGCACGTGGACCTTGACGCTGTCGCCAGCGCGGAACGCGGGGATGTCGTCGCGAAGCGACGCCTTGTCGAGTTCCTTGATGATCGGATTAGTCATGACTATGTCCTCGTCAGTGCCACAGGACACCGCGTTATTAATCTTCACCGATGCGCCCGAACGACCCCCCTGTGGCAGGAGCCGAACACACCGGCGCCGCCCAACGGGCAGCAGCAACCAATTATGGCAGCGGGCCACCTGCCCGCAAAATCGCGGAGAGGTGGCCCGAGCCGGGAGCAGACGGAGCAGTGACTACTTGCCGTCGCCCTTGAACATCGCCTTGATGAGATCGCGGTTGAGGCGAGCGATCGACTCAAGAGGGATGCCCTTGGGGCAGACCGCGGCGCACTCACCGATGTTGGTGCAGTTGCCGAAGCCTTCCTCGTCGTGCTGAGCGACCATCGACTTCACGCGACGGTATCGCTCGGGCTGGCCCTGCGGCAGCATGGCCAGGTGGCTGATCTTGGCCGAGGTGAACAGCATGGCGGAGCTGTTCGGGCAGGCTGCCACGCAGGCACCGCAGCCGATGCAGGTGGCGTTGTCGAACGCGATGTCGGCTTCGCGCTTGGGCGCAGGGGTGGCGTGCGCGTCGGGCGCGGAACCCGTGTTCGACGAGATGAAGCCGCCGGAGGCGATGACCCGGTCGAAGGCGGTGCGGTCGACCACGAGATCCTTGATCACCGGGAACGGCCCGGCCTGCCAAGGCTCGACGTCGATGGTCGCACCGTCCTGGAAGGATCGCATGTGCAGCTGGCACGTGGTGGTCGGCACCGCCGACTCACCCCGGCCGTGCGCGACGCCGTTGATCACGACGCCGCACATGCCGCAGATGCCCTCGCGGCAGTCGTGGTCGAAGGCCACCGGCTCCTCGTTGCGCTCCGTGAGCTGCTCGTTGAGCAGGTCGAGCATCTCCAGGAACGACATGTCCTCGGACACGCCGTCGATGTTGTACTCGACGAGCTTGCCAGCCGAGTTGCTGCTGGCCTGACGCCAGATCCGTAGCTTGAGCTTCACTTGTAACTCCGTTGCTTCAGTTCGATGGCCTTGTAGTTGAGCGGCTCGCGATGCAGCACGGGCTTGTTGCCCTCACCAGCCCATTCCCACGCGCCGACGTAGAGGAACTCGTCGTCGTGGCGAAGCGCCTCGCCGTCCTCGGTCTGCGACTCCCCACGGAAGTGACCGCCGCAGGACTCGCGACGATGCAGGGCGTCGATGCACATCAGCTCGCCCAGCTCGAAGAAGTCGGCGACGCGGCCGGCCCGCTCCAGCGCCTGGTTGAAGTCCTCGTTGACGCCCGTGACCCGGACGTTGTTCCAGAACTCTTCCTTCAGCGCGCGGATCAGGCCGATGGCCTTCATCAGGCCGGCCTCGGTGCGCTCCATTCCGCAGTACTCCCACATGATGTTGCCGAGCTCCTTGTGGAAGGAGTCGACCGAGCGGGTGCCCTGGATGCTGAGCAGCTTGTCGATGCGGGCCTGAGCGGACTCCCGAGCCTCGACCACGTCCGGGTGATCGGCGGGCAGCTTCTCGAACGGCGCGTCGGCCAGGTAGTCGTTGATGGTGTTCGGCAGCACGAAGTAGCCGTCGGCCAGACCCTGCATCAGTGCCGAGGCACCGAGGCGGTTGGCACCGTGATCCGAGAAGTTCGCCTCACCGGTGACGTACAGGCCGGTGATCGAGGTCATCAGGTCGTAATCCACCCAGACGCCGCCCATGGTGTAGTGCACCGCGGGATAGATGCGCATCGGGGTCTGGTACGGGTTCTCGCCGGTGATCTGGGCGTACATGTCGAAGAGGTTGCCGTACTTGTTACGCACCGCGGCCTCGCCGAGGCGACTGATCGCGTCGGAGAAGTCGAGGTAGACGCCGCGGCGCATCTGCCGCTCGACACCATCGGGACCGCGTTCGGTGACGGCCGGGCCGACGCCGCGACCCTCGTCGCACATGTTCTTGGCCTGGCGCGACGCGATGTCACGAGGGACAAGGTTGCCGAACGCCGGGTAGATGCGCTCCAGGTAGTAGTCGCGATCGTCCTCGGGAATCTGACGCGGATCCTTCGCGCAGTCCTCCGCCTTCTTCGGCACCCAGATGCGACCGTCGTTGCGCAGCGACTCCGACATCAGCGTGAGCTTCGACTGGGTGTCGCCGTGCACCGGGATGCAGGTGGGGTGAATCTGCGTGTAGCAGGGGTTGGCGAAGTAGGCACCCTTGCGGTGTGCACGCCACGCGGCGGTCACGTTGCAGCCCATCGCGTTGGTGGACAGGAAGAAGACGTTGCCGTAGCCGCCCGTGGCAAGGACGACAGCATCGGCGGTCCAGGTCTCGACCTTCCCGTTGACCATGTTGCGCGTCACGATGCCGCGGGCACGACCGTCGACGACGATCACCTCGACCATCTCGTGACGGGTGTACATCTTCACCGTGCCTGCGGCGACCTGGCGCTCCAGCTGCTGGTAGCAGCCGATCAGCAGCTGCTGACCCGTCTGGCCGCGGGCGTAGAAGGTGCGCTGCACCTGCACGCCACCGAAGGAGCGGGTGTCGAGCAGGCCGCCGTACTCACGGGCGAACGGCACACCCTGAGCGACGCACTGGTCGATGATGTTGGCCGAAACCTCGGCGAGGCGGTAGACGTTGGTCTCGCGGGCGCGGTAGTCGCCGCCCTTGACCGTGTCGTAGAACAGCCGGAACGTCGAGTCGTTGTCGTTGCGGTAGTTCTTTGCCGCGTTGATGCCGCCCTGGGCCGCGATGGAGTGGGCGCGACGGGGGCTGTCCTGGTAGCAGAAGTTGAGCACGTTGTAGCCGGCCTCGCCCAGCGTCGCGGCGGCGGCGCCGCCTGCGAGACCGGTGCCCACCACGATGATGCTCAGCTTGCGTCGGTTGGCCGGGTTGACCAGGCGAGCCTGGAACTGCCGGGTCTTCCACTTCTGCTCGATGGGAACATCGGGCGCCTTGGTGTCGGCGATGTCCTCGCCCACCGAGTAGAAGTCGAGCGGAGTCTCAGTTGTAGTCGTCATCTGGATATCACCTAAACAATTCCGAAGAAGATGGCCAGCGGCGGTGCCATGAAGCCGACGAACAGCACGACGGCGACGACGAAGGCCACGATGTTGAGCACCTTGCGAGCGTTCGGCGACGTGTTCGCGCCGAGCGTCGTGAGGGCGCTCCAGATGCCGTGCCGGACGTGCATGCAGACCAGGACCATGCAGACCAGGTAGATCAACACCATCCACCACTGCTCGAAGGCGTAGATCACCATGACGTGGGGATGTGCCGGGTCGGCTTCACCGAACTGCGCCGGAATGACGGTGAACTGCAGCAGGTGGAAGATGATGAAGGCCAGCATGATCACGCCGCCCCAGCGCATGGTGCGCGAGGAGTAGGTGCGAACCTGGTTGGCCTTGTGCTGGTAGCCGGGGCCGGCCGCCTTGCGCGACAGCCTGGCCAGCGTCGCCGCCGACCAGATGTGCAGGATCACCGCAAGTCCCAGGGCCGCCCGGAAGACGATGATGAACTGCCCGGCCGGCATGATCGGGTACATGAGGCCGCCCTCTTTGGTGACGCCGTCTTCGGCCAGGCCCTTGAGCCAGTGCGCGTAGTGATCGAACGACTCGGGGCCGACGAACATCTTGAGGTTGCCGTACATGTGCATGAGCAGGAAGGCGATCATGATCAAGCCGGACACCGCCATGATGACCTTCTTGATGACCGTTGATCGCAACGCTCGTTGATGAATGGTGAGTGTTGTTGCCACGTCGTCACTCTAGCCAACCGTCACCCCATTGTCGGCACCGGGGGCGACTTAGAAGAAAATACCCCAAAAAGGCGCTCCACTAGGGCATTTAGGCTACTTTTTGCTATTCAAAAACATCGCGACGGAGGCCTATTCGCCAGGCAGCAGGTCGGGCCTGCGCGCTCTCGTGCGACGCTCCGACTGTTCCCGTCGCCAGGCCGCGATCGCGCCGTGGTTGCCGCTCAGCAGGATCTCCGGCACGGCCCGTTCCCGCCACTGCGGAGGCTTCGTATAGCTGGGGTACTCGAGCAGCTGTTCCTGGCCGTCGGAGTGCGACTCCTCGACCAGCGAATCGGGATTTCCGATGACGCCGGGCAGCAGCCGTGCGACCGCCTCGATGACGGCGAGCGCCGCCACCTCTCCCCCGTTGAGCACGTAGTCGCCAAGGCTGACCTCGAACACCTCGTAGCGATCGTGCGCATGATCGATGACCCTCTGGTCGATGCCCTCGTAGCGTCCGCAGGCGAACACCAGCCGCTGCCTGGTGGCCAGCTCCTGGGCCGTGCGCTGAGTGAAGGGAATGCCGGCCGGCGTCGGCACCACGATGGTCATCGGAGCGGGCTCCGCCGCCTCCAGCGCATCCAGCGCCTCACCCCACGGCTCCGGCTTCATCACCATGCCCGCACCCCCGCCGTAGGGCGTGTCGTCGACGGTGCGGTGCCGGTCGTGGGTCCAGCCCCGCAGATCGTGCACGTGCGCGTCGAGAATGCCCGATGAGATCGCCTTGCCCACCAGGCTGAGCTGCAACGGGGCGAAGTAGTCGGGGAAGATCGTGACGATGTCTAGCCTCATTCGATGTCCTCCAGCAGCCCGCCCACATCGGCGAGCTGCAGGTAGCCCTCGTCCAGGTCGACGGTGGGCACCAGGGACGACACGAACGGGATCATCCTCGGTTCGCCGTCGACCGAGACGATCAGCAGATCCTGGGCCGGCGGATGCTCCACCGCCGACACGGTGCCCACCCTGGCCCCGGTGTGGTCGCGCACCGCGAGGCCGACGAGCTGTCGGTCGAAGTACTCGTCGGGATCGCTGGGCCGTTCGTCGGCGAGCACCGACAAGAAGAGCCGCTGCCCGGTGAGCTGCTCGGCGGCCGTGCGGTCCGAGACGCCGTCGAAGGTCACCAACAGCCGGCCGCGATGCCAGCGCACCGCCGTCACCGAGAGCGAGCGGCCACTCTCCAACCTCAGCCGGGTGCTGACCCTGAAGCGACGATCCGGCTCGTCGGTTTTCACATCGATGGCGAGATCACCCCGGATCCCGTGCGCTCTCCCCACGACCCCCACGACGACGTCTACTAGCTCAGCCATTGCAGTCACCTTCTCGAAGCGTTGATGGTGTTGATGGTTCAGCGTAAAGCAAATGCCCCGGGCAGACCGCCCGGGGCATTCACCCGTTGATCGTTGAGACTGGCTCAGCGCCGGCGGGGCCGGTCGACGTCGACGAAATCGACGCGCACCTGCTCCTGGCCGGCGAGGGCGCCGACGACGGTGCGCAGGGACTGCGCGGTGCGTCCCTGGCGGCCGATCACCTTGCCGACGTCGTCGGGGTGCACGCGCACCTCGAGCAGGCGTCCGCGGCGCAACGTCTTGTCCTTGACGACGACGTCGTCAGGATTGCTCACGATGCCGGCGACCAGGTGCTCCAGCGCCTCTGCCAGCATGCTCACGCCTCTTCGGCGGGAGCCTCGGCGGCCTCGACCGGCGCCTCTTCCTTGGCCTTGCGAGCCTTGGAGATGGCCGGGGCGGTGGCGCCCGCGTCCTCGGCGAGAGCCTTGGCGAACTCGGCCTCGCGGTCGCGACGCTCGGGCTGCGGGTCGATGCCGGCCGGCGTGGTGTCGCCGGTGAACTTCTGCCAGTCGCCGGAGCGCTTGAAGATGGCGACGACGGCCTCGGTGGGCTGGGCGCCCACACCGAGCCAGTACTGAGCGCGCTCAGAGTCGACGCGGATCACCGAAGGATCGTTCTTCGGGTGGTAGATGCCGATCTCCTCGATGGCCTGGCCGTCACGCTTCTTGCGCGAGTCCATCACGACGATGCGGTAGTGCGGCTGGCGGATCTTGCCCATCCGCTTCAGACGAATCTTGGTTGCCACTGTTGTGGTACTCCTGTTGGTTGTAAGCCGGGTGGATGACGCTCACCGCGTGGGGACACGATGCTCGCACATCTGAAGGATCCTGTCCGCCAGGGTTAGAGGGCGCCAACGGACAAGGTGCATGGGCCATTGTGCCAGATCGCCCGCGGCCCGCCTAATATCGCGGGGCCCTCAAGGCTCCCGATAGAATCGCACACCATGGACGTGAGCGACGAGCGCTTCGACGAGTTGGTCGAGGAGGCGCTGCTCGGTCTGCCCGACGCTCTCGTCGAGGGCGTCGACAACCTGGTGTTCGTCGTCGAGGACGAGCCGGAGGACGGCTCCGACACCCTCGGCTGGTACGACGGAGTGGCGCTGACCGAGCGGGACGCCTACGGCTACGGCCAGCTCCCCGACCGGATCGTGCTGTTCAAAGGCCCCTTGACCCGGTTCTGCCGCGACGAGGACGAGCTCTTCGACGAGATCGAGATCACGCTGGTGCATGAGCTCGGCCACTACCACGGCATCGACGAGGAGCAACTGCACGAACTGGGCTGGGGTTAAGCCTGGATCTACCGGAGACAAGACGACCCCTCCCTGGCCCGGTCAGGGGGCCTCTGCTAGGGTGTGGGAAGAATCGAATTCAGGGGAATTCTGGTGAGAATCCAGAGCTGACCCGCAACCGTGAGGGCCCTCCCAAAGGGCCTGCAGCCGGATCGCCTGACCGACTCTGACAAAGTGAATCCCGTCGTGGTCTACGGGTTGTCGTATAGCTGAATCTCCAGCTTTCGCATGCCGTCGACCATCTGTATCAGAAGTGGCACGGCTCTCCTGACCGATCCAGCTCCGCGCGAGCGTTTCCTGAGCGGCCCAGTTCCGGCCGGCATCTTTCTGATCGACGCCCCAGAAGCGGCCCAATGGGCAGCCGGTCCCTTACCCTTGTCGCCGGCTGCCGGACTGGGCTCCCGAGCGGGCCCCGCCGATCCGTCCAAGGCGGGGCCCGTTCTATATCTACACTCGGCTGATCAACCGCCGCAGACGGAGACGAGGTCGCCGTCGAAAGCAAGCGGCGTAGTGGTTCCGCAGAAGTTCTGACTCAGCACGGGCACCGTGCCCTCCGCCTGGTGGGCGGGCAGCGAGGTACCATAGGCGCGCTCGGCGCCGAGCAAGGACTCCCACGCGGTGGGCGCCGCGATGCCGTCGAAGCGGAGCTGATCCGAATTGACGCCGATCTCATCCGCCACGCGATAGAAGAAGTCCGCACGGGTGACGATCTCGTCGACCAGGCCGTAGTCCTTGGCTGTCTCGGCGTCGAAGATCATCGCTCCCATCTCGTCGACGATCGTCTTAGTGGGGATGCCCCGGTTCTCCGAGACGATGCCGACGAAGGCGTCGTACTCCTTCTTCAGCCCACCCAGCCAGACCGAGCGTTCCTCCTCCGTCATCTCCCGCCAGGGCGAGCCGAAATCTTTGCCACGCCCTTGAGTGAGCATCTGGGCGTGAACCCCACCGGAGGTCTCCACGCCGCTCTCGAACAACGAGCCGCTGATTCCGGTCACCGAGTCGTAGTAGTAGAACGGTCCCGAGGTGACGCCGATGCTTCCGACCATGGAGCCGTGGTCGGCGAAGATCTTGGTGGCGGTTGCGGTGGAGTACACGCCGCCGGAGGCCGACATCGAGGAGATGTGCACGAACACCGGCTTGCCGGTGTCGTCCCGATACCTCGTGACGGCATCGGCGATCGCCTTGGATCCAGCGATGCTCCCACCCGGGGTGTTGACCAGCAGGACGACGGCTTCGGCATCGTCGGCCTGGATCTCGTCCAGCATCGACGCCACCTCGTAGCCATAGGTGCCGGAGCTGAGCAGCGCCCCATCGGCGCCGTCGGCCATGATCGCACCGGAGATGTCGATGACCCGCACCTGCTTGGGCGCGGATGGGTCGCCCCACATGGTGTAGAGGCCGGTGGTCGCGGTGCCGCCGGCGACGGCCGCCATCGAGCCGATGCTCGCCGCCATGACGATACCCAGAACGACAGAAGCCACCACGCCCACGACACCGAGACCGAGAGCCAGTCCCATGCCCAGCCCGAAGCCGCGACCGAACCCGCCCGGCTGCTTGGCGGGCACCGCCACCGTGCCTGGAGGCGTGAGCGGTTGATACGAGTACGCGCCAATCTGTGGCTGCTGGCCGTGATCGGACGGATGATGGGGAGGCATCCCCTGCGGCTGGGACGGACCATGGGCTTCTGTCATGGGAACTCCTGTTGAAGGGGATTCGACTCTGCTCTAGACGAGGCGTCCGCGCAAGATCTTGACCGCGGGGCTGTGGACAATCTGCAGGTTCACCCGCGGATCCTCGGCGTAGACGACGAGGTCGGCGCTGGCTCCCGGGGTGAGATTCTGCTCCCCCAGCCAAGGCCGGGCACGCCAGCTGGCGGCTCCCAGCGCGAACTCCGCGCCGCCCACCTTTGCCAGCTCGACAATCTCGTCGGGCGTGCGTCCGTGGGCGACGACGGTGCCGGCATCGGTGCCGCTGTAGACCTGCACGCCCGCCTCGACGGCCATGCCGATCGTCTCGTAGCGACGCGCATGCAGATCGAGCATGTGCGCGCTGTAGGTGGGGAACTTCGCGGCGCCCTGCGAGGCGTAGGTGGGGAAGTTCGCCAGGTTGATCATGGTCGGCACCAGTGCGGTCCCCCGTCGCGCCATCTCCTCGATGACGTCGGGCGCGAGGCCGGTGCCGTGCTCGATGCAGTCGATGCCCGCCGCCACCAGCTCCGCCACGGACTGCTCCTGGAAGCAGTGCGCCGTGACGCGCGCCCCCTCCTCGTGCGCGGCGGCGATCGCCTGGGCCGCGACATCGGCCGGCCAGAGCGGGGCCAGGTCGCCGGCCTCGCGCTCGATCCAGTCCCCGACCAGCTTCACCCAGCCGTCTCCGGCTCGGGCTTGCGTGCGCACCTCGTCGACCAGATCCTCGGGTTCCACCTCGGCCGCGAGGTAGCGGATGTAGCGCTTCGCCCGGGCGATGTGCCGGCCCGCGCGCTTGACCTTCGGCAGCCCCGCCTCCTGATCGATCCATCGGGTGTCCGACGGCGATCCGGCGTCGCGCACCAGCATCACGCCGACGGCCAGGTCGGCCTCGGCCTGCGCGCGGGCGCCCTCCGCGTCGATCGGTCCGGCCGGACCGAGCCCGATGTGGCAGTGTGCGTCGACCAGCCCAGGCAGGATGTACCCGTCGGTGACAACCGTCTCCGCGTTCGCCGACGGCTCCGGCTGGATCACCCCGTCGGCGATCCAGAGGTCGACGATCTCGTCGGACGGAAGAACACGGCCGCGGACATGGAGCACACCCTCACTCATGCTGCCAGCCTACCGACCGGCTCTCAACGACGCGCTTCGGCCTCAGCCTGCGCCTCGGCAGCCCGGTGGGCATCGCCCATCCGCTCGAAGGCAGCGCTCAGGCCGTCCCACGCGGTGGAATCCTCTGGTCGGAGTTCGGTCACCTTCGTCAGGCTGGCGACCGCGGACTCGAGGTCGCCGGAACCCGCCTGTGCGTCGGCAAGCCAGAGCCAAGTGTCCGCATTGGCTGGTGCATAGTCGAGCGCTCTCTCAAAGGTGCGGACAGCGTCCTCGCTTTGTCCGTTCAGGAATTGAGCATTTCCGAGGGTCTGCGCGCATTCCGTCGAGCGAGGCAGGCGCGCGCAGGCAGACTCCAGGAGGGGTACCACCGAGTGAGTGTCGGCCAACCCTTGTTCGGCAAGGGCCAAGATCGCGTATCCGCCGCGTCGCACGAAGTCGGGATCCCAGCTTCTCGACGACAACGTCTTCTCCAGGCTGTCCACCGCACCGAGATATCCCGCCGATGCCGCTTCGATGTCACGGAGAAGGCGGAACTCGGCGCTCATGGTGAGGACGCCGAACATCGCGGCCCATGTCGCGACGATCGCGACACCCGCCTGCGCGGTCAAGCGCCTGGCAAGTGGTACAGCCAACCCTCCCCCGACGCAGAGCAAAACCGGGCCAAGCGCCCAGAGTGTCGTGAAGTGGAAGCAGAGGGCAACGCCGACACCAACTGCCGCAAGAAGCGCACCAGTCGACCACACCGTGCCTCGCCGCCACAACAACACGGCAACCAGCACCGCAAACGCAACGAACGCCAGCAGCCCCGGAACACCGGTGGATGCCCAGACCTGAAGCAATACGTTGTGCGGCGAGTCCGGCGGGTTTTCAGGCCCGACCAGCACTGACCACTGTTCGGCCTGAAGCGCCCCGACCTCGTCGACGAACCGGGAGGGCCCGATGCCCAACCAAGGCTGTTCGGCTCCGAGCCTGAGCGCGTCCTGCCACATCAGCAGCCGGCCTTCCACCGTGCGCGAGGCCAATCCGACGCCGAGGAGCCGCTCACGGGTCGCGGGAATGGCGATCACCAGGAGCCCCAGTCCGACGAGCAGAGCTCCCAGCAGCGCTGCGGCTCTGACTCGCTTCTTGATCATCAGCGTGACGGCCGCACCCGCCACCACGACGACGAGTCCCAGCCAGGCGCCACGTGACGCACTCACCACCACGACGAGAGCCGCCGCACCGCTGCCGACCCACAGCCAGGCAAAGCGGTGTTCGAGCGCATGCCACAGCAGCAGCGCGAACCCCGTCACTCCGACTACACCGAGGTCTGAGGCATTGCCCACCGCGGTGACCACACGAACGGTCCCCTGGGCGAGATCCCACAGCGCTTGTCCCGCCAAGATCACCTGGAGCACAGTGAGGGCAAGGAGCGCCTGCTGGACGAGGTGAGTCCCTCCGATGGCGACCGCCCCGGCCGCTGCTAGCGCCAGATAGAGCAACAACATGCCGAGGCCCTCGTAGCGAGGGAAGCGCCCGAGAACCGAAAGCAACGGCGTGGGGCCTATTAGCCCTGAGATCAAAAAGAAACCCAGCACGACGCCGGCGGCGACGAGGAGCCGGCGATCGAGGAAGACCCGCGTGGAGTGCATCGCCACAACAGCAGCGACGAGAACCAGCGCCGCGACAACCAGCCGGAGGGGAACGCCGGCGTCGGCTCCCCACCGCCACTCGGCCAACGGGAGCAGCACGATCCCCGCCCACACCACGATGCCTGCCGCAATAGGCCGGGTGGGACGGGGATCGGCTGCCTCATTCGTCGCTATCGCGACCTCACTTCACCTTGGAGGTGGACTTCGAGGTCTTTGTCACTGACGTGTAACCCGACTTCTTGCCGGTCACCTTCACAGTGATCTTTTTACCTTTGTCCGCCTTGGCCAGCTTGTAGGTCGACTTCGTCGCCCCCTTGATCTTCGAGCCATTCCGGTACCACTGGTACGAGAACGTCGGCTTCGGCGACCACGACCCCGGCTTCGCCGTGAGCTTCTTGCCCACCTTCGCCGAACCCGAGATCTTCGGAGTCGAGGTCTTGGCCAGCTTCTTCGTCGAGACCTTGATCTTGCCCGAAGCCGCCGACTTCCCATCCAGCGCCTTGGCCGTCTGGCCCTTCTTCAAACCAGTCCGCTTCGGGTCATCCTGCGCGTTCACCGTCCAGGTATAGCTACCGGCGGGAACCAGCTTGCCCTTCGAGTCCTTGCCATCCCACGTCACATCACGGTAGGAACCATCAGAGGTAGCAGGAAGCGTGATCGAACGGATCACCTTCTTCTTCGAGTCCCGGATCTCCAGCTTGCCCTTCAGCAACGGCTTCGTGAAGTCGATATCGGCCTTCCACTTGTCCCCCGATGTCAGCGACGTCTTCGCGATCACGCCCAACATCCGAGGAGCCGACTTCCCACCGAAGTCCAACGTCTCCACCCGAACGTCGGCAGGCCGGTCGTTCTTCTCCACCTGATAGGCCACGCGATTGTTGTCGAGGGCGCTGCCCCAGCCATCGATCTTGCTTGTCTTGCCGGTCGCCGTGTCGATGACGGTGTCACCGACGACGAGGATGCCGTCGCCCACCAGAACCCCGTAGTCAGAGCCATTGGCGCCGATCGAGGAATTGTCAAGACCTGTGGATGGGTGTGTCACGCGGCTTGTTGATCACCTCCTGAGTCGTTGGGTCGTTCGATGAGTTTGCCCTTTTCAAACTTGGCGCCGGCCCGGACGAGGGCGACGAGGTGGGGTGCGTTCACGGCCCGCCACCTGGCTTGGGCGGACTCGATGAGTTTGAACGCCATCGCGACCCCGGCAGCTCTCGACCCGGGTCCCTTGGTGACCCGTTGGCGGAGCCGGACGGTGGCGAAGGTCGACTCGATCGGGTTGGTGGTGCGCAGGTGGATCCAGTGTTCGGCGGGGAAGTCGTAGAACGCCAGCAGCACGTCGAGGTGGTCGGTAATCTTCGCGACCGCTTTGGGCCATTTGGCGCCGTAGAGGTCGGCGAACGCCTTCGCTGCGGTGAGGGCGTGGTCTTTGTCTTCGGCATTCCAGATCTCGGCCAGAGCGGCCTTCGCGCCGGGGTGTGCCGACTTGGGCAGCGCGGCGAGGACGTTACCGCCGGCATGGAACCAGCAGCGCTGCTCTTTGGTGTCGGGAAACACCTCCCGGATCGCCTTCCAGAACCCGAGCGCACCATCGCCCACGGCCAGCACCGGGGCCTGCATGCCGCGACGCTTGCACGAGCGGAGCAGGTCAGCCCAGGACTCGCTCGATTCGCGGAACCCGTCATCGAGCGCGATCAGTTCTTTGGTGCCGTCAGCACGCACCCCGATCATCACCAGCAGGCACACCTTGTCCTGCTCCAGGCGGACCTTGAGATGGATGCCATCGACCCACACATACACGTAGTCGGTGCCGGCCAGGGACCGCTGGTTGAACGCGGCCGCCTCGTCTTGCCAGTCCTTGGTCAACCTGGTGATCGTGGCCGCCGACAGACCCGCTCCGGTGCCGAGGAACTGCTCCAACGCCGGACCGAAGTCGCCGCTGGACAGGCCGTGCAGATACAGCAGGGGCAACACCTCGGCCACCTTCGGTGACTTCCTCGCCCAGGCCGGCAGGATCGCCGACGCGAACCGCTTCCGCTGCCCGGTGGTCTCGTCAATGCGCTTGTCATTGACCCGCGGCGCCCGCACCCCGATCATGCCCGCCGCCGTGACGACCTCCCGCGGCTGGTGGTGACCGTTACGGACCACCAACCGCCGACCCGCCTCGTCGAGCTCGTCGGTGAACGCCTCAATATAGGCGGCGACCTCAGCTTCCAACGCCGCAGCCAGCATCTTGCGTGCACCATCGCGCACGATCTCATCAAGAAGCGACCCACCGGCCGCCTCGTTGGACGCCGAAGCGTCGTGAACTACCTTGAGCATGGACGTACCTTCCCGAGCCGGCGCGCCAACGCCGACCCTGATCAGAACTGCATGGACTTCGATCCTTGCTCGGGAGGTACGTCCACTTCACGTCACCCCGCCGAGCGCCATCCACAGGTTCTGATCATTGCTCGCGCCGATCTTCCTGGCCTTCTTGCTGCCCTTCGGATCCTTGACGTAGTTCCACTCGAAGAGCTCCAGGACATCCTTCTTGTTGTACTCGGCGAAGTACACGAAGTCACCCCACATGCCCTGGGTGTAGGAGTATTTCTTGGCTATCGTGCGGGAAGCAACGGTCTTGCCCGTTTCCACGTCGACCACTTCCAGCTTCTTACCCTTGGAAGTAGGCTGCTTCACCAACAGACTCAGCGGGCCGAACTGCGCAGCGATGTCATCCTTGGTCTCGAACACGATCTTGTTGTCAGCCCGCTTCACGTAGTGCTCATCGCTCTCGGGAGCCCGGAACGACAGATAGGGTCCTGACATCCGTCCGGCTGTGGCCCGCTTCGGGAGAAATCCCTTGTCCGCAATCGTGCCCCGATCCAGCAGTGCCCGGTCTACGACCGCTCGCCCAGCGGACGCGTTCACCGACGTGGCGCGCAGGGGAAGGGCCATCGTCTTCTCGACCTTCTTGCCGTCCAGCCGCAACTGCGAGAGCGTCGCCCCCGATTCGGAGGCGACGAAGACGCTGCCACCTGCCAATGCGATCCGAGCGTAAGGAACGAGCATCGGCATGATTCCCGCCTTGCTCTTCTTGCCGTCTTCACTCACCCGATAGATGATGCCCGCGTCGTCGGTACACGTGAGTTTGCCAGCCTCTGAGACCTCACACTGCCCTTCGACAGCCCATTTCAAGGTTCCTTCGAAATCCCGATACTCCCAGACCTCCTGCTTTGTCTGTAGAAGCAGCCCTGATCCAGCGAAGCGCGGGCTCCAGGACCAGCTTTCCTCAACCCAGTTGGCGTACCAGTCGCCTTGAATGCACGTCTCCTGACCTCCGTTAAGGGGCCGTCGGCAGGGGCGAGAGTGATCGCTAGTGTCGTCATAGCGCGCGTATATGATCTCCCCACCACGGACGGCGCGCACATCAACGGCCTCGTCAAACGCGATGAGCAGTTTCTTTGCACAGGTGTCGTAGACCCGAGTCTCGTAGGTCTCGCGATCCTCTTCGCTCCACTCGTCAACGTCCTCTTCGCTCCACTCCTCGGGCTCTTCTTCGTTCTCCTCGACAGGCTCTCGCTTGCGAACGGTCCACGAGACCCGACAGCTGTCTAGGTCTGTCAGGTCGTTTACACGCTCAGTATCACTCGGCGCATACAACAGCTGCTTCGCCCCTGAGAACGGTTGGAAGTACAGACCTGAATCCGCTTCCTGCGACCTGTACACGTAGCCGTCGGCTTGAAAGCTGGGATACATGCCCTCGTACGGCAGCGTAAAGGTCTGCGGCTTTGCGCCTTTAGTCAAAGCGACCCGCTCCCAGCCGTGATCGTTCTCGCGCAGCAGATAGCCATCGCCATCTGCGCCTTCAACGAGACGGCCATTTCCTTGGACGCTATCCCAGGAGGTACCGTCGTCTGTCCTCATCCAGCTACCGCCGTAAAGCCGGACCACGAATGCCTTATCGCTGATCGGGATTGGCATCCCCTGACCTGGCACTGGGGCGACGGGGATGTCAACCTTGGCCTTCGGTGCTGCGGTCGCGGGTTGCGTAAGGACACCTCCCAGCGCGACGCCACCGGCAAGGATCATGGCCGCACAGCGCCGCCACATGCCTCGATCGAGTCTCAGCGGCCGCACCTGGCCGCTCTCTTGTCTGTCTGCCCCCATGAGCAACTCCCTAGCTCAAGCCGAGCACCAGCGCTCGGCCCATCATGCGGGCGCTCCGCCCGCCGAGCACAGCGTACTGGTGGTGATCCCCGCCGCCGTCGTCGGGGTCACTTGACCTTGGAGGTGGACTTCGAGGTCTTCGTCACTGAGGTGTAGCCAGACTTAGATCCCTTCACCTTCACGGTGATCTTCTTGCCCTTGTCGGCCTTGACCAGCTTGTAGGTCGACTTCGTCGCCCCCTTGATCTTCGAACCGTCGCGCAGCCATTGGTAGCTCAGCGTTACCTTCGCTGGCTTCCACGACCCTGGCTTGACCGTCAGCTTCTTGCCCACCTTGGTCGTTCCCGAGATCTTCGGCGTCGGCGTCGAGGTGAGCTTCTTGAGAATCTTGATCTTGCCGGACGCCGCCGACTTGCCGTCCAGAGCCTTCGCTGTCTGGCCCTTCTTCAGCCCGGTCCGCTTCGGGTCATCCTTCGCGTTCACCGTCCAGGTGTAGGTGCCAGCCGCAACCCGCCTGCCCTTCTTGTCCTTGCCGTCCCACGTGATACCGCGATACGACCCGTCAGCCGTCGCCGGAAGCGTGATCGACCGCACGAGCCGCTTCTTCGCGTCGCGGATCTCCAAGGTGCCCTTCACCAGCGGCTTCGTGAAGTCGATATCGGCCTTCCACTTCTCCCCCAGCTTCAGCGACGTCTTCGCCAGCACGCCCAACATTCGAGGAGCCGACTTCCCACCGAACTCAAGCGTCTCCACCCGAACGACAGATCGCTTGTCGTAAGGCGTGTAGGCGAGCCTGTTGTTCTCCACCGACGCGACAGAATCGATCCAGCTCGAGGCCCGGTCCGCCGGCGCGACAGAACCGACCCAACGCGAGGTCCAGTCTTTGGGATTGATCAGCCGATCCCCCGACAGCACCACCCCGTCGGTGACCTGCCCTTCGTCGGAGAGGCCCGTAAAGTGCTTCGTCGTCAACGTGCCCGTCACGTAGTTCCACGCATAGAGCGTGTGCTTCGTCCCACCTGCGTTCGCGTAGTCCATGAAGTAGGCGACATCTCCCCACATTCCCAGCACAAACGCATCCAGAGCCCGGGTGGCAATCGTCTTGCCACTCTCGAGATCAACAACCTTGACCGTCTCCCAGGTACTGGTCAGGACGCGTGACCCGAATAGACCACCGATCCGATCTGACGTCCTGAGCATTTCCCTCCCATCCATGTGCTTCACGAGACGGTCGCCGCGTTCAGTCTCCAGTGCGTAGTAGGGACCTGAGAGCGCCAGCGCTCTGTCGTACCACCCGAAGAGGTCGTGCGTCACGACCTTCTCACCATCCACGAGCGTGGTGTTCGCAAGCAGTCTGCTTCCAGAGCCCAGCACAGCGGTCACTCGCCCTGGTATCCACAAGGGCCTCGGTTTCCCGAGACTCTTGCCGTCAGCCGAGATTCGGTAAGACGCGATGTCGGCCGTGGTGGTCAGAATGAGGTCTCCACCCGAGATGGTCGGGACGCTCGGCAACGGCGCCACAGGCATCATGCCGATCTTGGTCTTCTTCCCGCTCAGGCTGACGCGGTAGATCACTCCCGAGTCATCTGTGCAGACGATTCTCACGTTCTCCGATACACGGCACTCGCCTGTGATTTCCCATTCTCTCCCGTTGGCGAAGCTCCTGTACTCCCAATTGTCGATTCCGCCGACGTAGTCCTTCCACAGGAGCAACCCGGGCCCGGCGAGCAATCCCCAATCGTCCTCGCTCAGCCAGAGGCAGTCGTCCTCACCACCACCCGGCCGACGGAGGCACACGGCATCCGTGTCGTCATCATCATGACGCCTGTAGGCGACATCCCCGTCGAAGACAGAGACGACATCGAGTTCCTCGTCTGCGGCGAAGACGGACTTCATCGCGCAGGTGTCGTAGATGTGAGTCTTGAAACGCTCCGTGCCGGACGCACCCGCCTCCTCTCTCGGAATCTGCTCCCTAAGCGTCCACGAGATCTTGCAACTATCGACATGGCTCAGATCATCGACACGTTCGTTTCCCACCGGGGCGTAGAGCAGGATCGGATCCCCAGCGAAGGGCTGGAAATACACGTCGTCAGTAGAGCTGCGCAACACATAGGCGTAGCCCGAGGCTTGGAAGACCGGCTCTGACTCCGTATCAGGACGTACCACCCGCTGCTGCCTGGCCCCCTTCACCAAGGAGATCCAACCCCTTTCACCATCGTCTCCGTTGTACGCGAGATAGCCTTTGCCATCAGCACCCTCAACGAGATACTTGCGGCTACCGGGAAATTCGACCTCATGCCACGAGGAGCCGTCCTCCGCAGCGAACCACTTGTCATCGCTCGTCTCCACGGCCAGTCCAGTCGATCCGACGAGCCAAGAGGTGCCGTCGACAGGGCCAACAGGCAGGCCTATTTCGACGATCGCTTTCGGGTCCGCCGTCGCAGTCTGAGCCACAGCACCTCCTAGCGCCACTCCAGCAGCGAGCACCACCGCCGCAACGCGACGCCACGCGCGTCGAATGAACCTCGACGGATGCACCTGGCGATCCTCTTGCCGGTCTGCGCCCATGAGCAACTCCCTAGCTCAAGCCGAGCAACGGTGCTCGGCCCACCATGCGGACGCTCCGCCCGCCGACCACAGCGTAGCCTGCCGGGGTGGCGCTACGGGGCCTCGGACTCGAAGAGGGCCTGACCGACGTAGCCGCCCTCGGCGATGCCGGGCGGCACCAGGAACACCGAAGAGGATTGCGTCTTCAGGTATTCGATGAACATGTCGTCGCGCGCCATGTTCTTGTGCACCTGAGCGAAGCGGCCGGGTGACTTCAGATAGGCGATGAAGAACAGACCTGCCGCCAGACGTCCGGTCTGGTCGTTGCCGTCGACGTAGTTATAGCCACGACGAAGCATGTGGATGCCGTCGTTGTTGTCGGGGTGGGTCCGCGCGACGTGCGAGCGCTCGTCGATGAGCGGCTTGCCGTCGTCCCCGGTGGCGGCGAAGTCGAGCGCGGTGAACTCGTCGCCGCCGGACAGCGGGGCTCCCGTGCCCTTGGCGCGGCCGAGCACCCGGTCTTGCTCCTCGAGGCGGACGCCGTCCCATACCTCGATGGTCATGGCGATCTTGCGCGCCACCAGATAGCTGCCGCCGTGGCTCCAGGCGCGGCCGGAGTCGATCCAGACGTGCTCGTCCAGCTTGTCGGGCTCCTCAGCCTTCAGATTGTTGGTGCCGTCCTTCTGGCCGAACAGGTTGCGGGGCGTCTGCTGCTCGGTGGAGGTGGACGACGTGCGTCCGAAGCCCAGCTGCGACCAGCGCAGGCGGGCGCGCCCGAACGCGAGGCGGGTGAGGTTCCGGATGGCGTGCACCGCCACCTGCGGGTCGTTGGCGCAGGCCTGCACGCAGAGGTCGCCGCCGGAGATCCGCGGTTCGATGAAGTCGTTGACCATCTTCGGCAGCGGCTCGAACTCCTCAGGCAGCTGGCCGGCGAGGCCGAAGCGATCGGCTCCCTCGTCGGTGAGGAAGAGGCTGCGACCGAAGCCGAAGGTGATGGTGAGCCCGGCCGGACCGTGGTCGGCGGCCTCGCCGGTGTCGCCGGGTGGTGCCAGCGGGTCGCCGTCGAAGGCTCCGCTGGCCGTCACCTCGAGGCCCATCACGAGCCGACTGGCCGCGTAGGTCCAGTCCGTCAGCAGCTCGATCAGATCCTCGCGGGACTCGCCGTCCATGACGTCGAAGGCGGCGAAGTGCATCTGGTCCTGGGCCGGCGTGACGATGCCGCCCTGCCGCTCCCCATGAAACGGGTACTCGAGATCCTCGAGCGGGTTTCCACCGCCGGACAGGGCGGAGCCCCCGAAGAAGCCCACCCCTGCACCGGCGGCCAGGCCGACGGCACCGGCCCCTCCCGTCCATGCGAACAAGCCGCGACGAGAGAGACCAGATACCTCAGCCATTGTTGTTTCCTTGGATGGTCGGGTCAGGCGATGCCGAGCACCGAGCTGGTCAGCTTGGACAGCGGCTCGCGCAGGGCGTCGATGCGGGCGGTCAGGTCGCGCTGCTGCTTGGTGGTGACGGTGTCGTAGAGCACGAAGCCCTCGTCAAGGTTGCCATACTTGTCGAGCTCTGCCTGCAGCGCGTCGAACTGCTCGTTGATCTCGGCGACCAGGGCGACGCCCTCCTCGCCCTTGCGCTCCGCGATCGGGGCCACCAGGTCGAAGGCGATCCGCGCGCCCTCCAGGTTGGCCTGGAAGTCGTAGAGGTCGTAGTGCGACCACCAGTTCTCCTCACCGGTCACCTTGCCGACAGCGATCTCCTCGAGCAGGCCCGAGGCACCGTTGGACACGGTGGCGATGCTGATCTCGTTGGTGGCGATGAAGTCCTCGGCGTGCACCGCGTCGTAGAGCGCGGCAATGTCGGCGACGAGCAGGTCGCCGATCTCCTTGCGCTGCTCGGGCGTCGACGGGGCCCAGCCCTCGGTGGCCGGCGAGCCGTCGGGCTGGACGTCGCCCTCCGCCGGCGGCCACAGATCCTTCTCGATGCGGTGGAAGCCCAGCCACTGGGTGAAGGTGGGGTCGTCCTCGGCCAACAGATCGGCCTCGGCGAGGTAGTCGATCTCGCGGTAGTCGATGCGCGGATCCAGCACGCCAAGGGCCTCGGCGATGGGCTCGATGCGCTCGTAGTGCACGCGGACGGGCGCGAACAGCTCCTTGGCCTTCGCGTCGTCGCCGGCCTGGTACGCGGCGACCAGCTCGTCGACCTTGGGCTGCAGCTCGGCCACCTCGTTCTTCACGAAGCTGATGTAGTCGGTCACCACCTTGTCGAAGAGCTCCTGATCCTCGCCGGACAGCTCGACGGGCTCGCCGGTGACGGTGAACGCCGTCTCGCCGACGTTGGCGCCGCGCATGCCGGGCTTGCAGGCGGTGAAGTAGGAGCCGGGCTGCAGCGTCACGCTGAGGTCGGCGCTGGCGCCGGGAGCGATGTTCTCCTTCTCAGCGACGATGCGCAGGCCGTCGGAGCCCAGCAGATAGAACTCGGTGGTCTTGTCTCCCTCGTTGGTGATGGAGAAGGTCACCGGTCCGCTGACGGCCTCGGCGGCCGAGACGGCGCACCCATCGGCAGTGGAGGACACGGTGAGCGCGGCCGAGGTGGCCGGAGCGGCCTGGGAGGCGGTACCACTGCTGGACGGCGTGGAGGGGGCCGGAGCGTTCTCCACGCATCCGGTGAGCAGCAGCGCGCCGACCGGCAGCGCCATGAACCAGGACTTGGCTCGAGTATTCATGGGTTTTCCTTATGGTTTCGGATGGGGATGGAAAAGAAAGGTCATGCGGTGGCCATCGCGGCCTTGGCCGCAGCGGCCGCTCGGCGCGCCTTGGCCTGGAGGCGCACTCGGCTCAGGAACAGCGGGAGCACGATGGCCATGTAGAGGAACCACGCGGTCACCTCGAGCCAGGTCATCAGCGGGGTGAAGCCGACGGTGCCCTTGAGGAAGGCGGCCGCCGCTCCGGCGGGGTCGATGGAATCCTGCAGATCGAAGGCCCAGCCGAAGGGATAGGCGGCACCCCAGTACGGACGTTCGGTGAAGAAGCCGACCAGCACGTCGCCGGTGCGGAAGTCGGTGGGCGTGATCGGCGCGCCGGAGAACGGGCCGGGAAGGAAACGCGCCTCTTGGAGGTCGTGAATCCCGTAGGCGAGGATGCCCGCGGCGACCACGATCAAGAAGCCGCCCATCCAGGCGAAGAACACGCCGAAGTTGATCCTGATCATGCCCCGGTAGATGAGATAGCCGAGGACGGCGGCGACGAGCAGGCCGGAGATCGCGCCCAACAAGGCCGCAGGCTGCATCGCCCACCCCCACAGGATCAGCCCGGTCTCGATACCCTCGCGGCCTACCGAGATGAAGGCCAGCCAGAACATCCCCCAGCCGCTGCCGAGCTTGAGCACGTCGTCGGCGCTGGACTCCAGTTCGCCCTTCATCTTGTTGCCGGCCTTCAACGACCAGAACACCATCCACGTGACCATGCCCACCGCGAGCAAGGACATCGAGCCGCCGATCAGCTCCTGCCCCTCGAAGCTCAGTCCATAGCGGCCGAAGGTGAACAGCGCCGCCAGCAGCACCGCTCCCCCGATGGCGAGACCGACGCCCAGCCAGATCTTGCGCAGCACGTCGCGGCGATCGCGCTTGATGACGAACGCCACGAGAATGCCGACGATCAGGGCTCCCTCCAAGCCCTCACGGAGCCCGATCAGGAATGACGCAAGAAACATCGTCCTCCGATTTACGCAACAAAACCTTTTATTAAGGCGAGCCACACCTTACTCAGATGGGGTCGCGGCGCAAGCACCCACCCCACTTTGTTTCGACAAATGAGACATCCCCAATCTGAGGGGTGCGATCTCTAGGGGAGCAGGAGCGTGACGATGCTCCCCCGGCTGCCGCTCTCCACCGACATCGCGCCGCCCGCCTCCTGGACGGCGGCCCGCACGAGCCGGAGTCCGTGATGCCCCGGGCTCACCACCGAGGGATCGAAGCCCACGCCGTCGTCGACGACCTCGACGCAGACGGCGTCACCCCGAAGGCCCCATCGCACCGTGATCTCGCTCGCACGAGCGTGGGTGAGGGCGTTGCGCAACAGCTCCTCCGAGCACCGCCGAGCCAGCCCGGAGGTGCGTTCATCGAGCCACGCGAGGTCGTCGCCCTCGATCGAGACTCCCACCTCTCCCCCGTCGATGCCTCGGGCCAGGGCGATCAACTCGTTGCGCAGGTCACCGGTGTTCTCCACCACCGGATCCAGGTCGTCGAGCAGGGTGCGCAGCCTGCCCACCTCGGCCCGGACGCGTTCGGCCGCGGCCCGCCCATCCAGGGCGACACCGGGCACAGTGCCCTGCTCGAGCGCCATGCTGAGCGCCGCGAGATCCTGCACCGGCCCGTCGTGAAGAAGCCGCGCCAGCCGCCGTCGCTCTCGCTCGGATGCCTGCAAAGCGTGCTCGACGGACTGCCGTCGAGCCTCTTCGGCCCTCGCCTGACGGCGGCTCAAGCGCAACGTGAGGGGAAGGCTCAACGCCGCCAGGAGAACAGGGCCGCCGATGGCCACCGGCAGCGTGCGGGCGAGCATCTCTCTGACCCGTTGCGAGGTCTGCGCCGTCTGGTACAGCTCGGCGACGGCCATCGCCCCGTCGGCATCCTCATAGGTGAGGTACACCTCGAGCGAGTCGGCCCCATCGCGCTGCTCGGTGGCGTGGGCCTCGTCGTCGGGCACCGGCAGGACGACGGGCCGGCCGGTATCGAGCGCCTCCCGCAGGTAGCGGCTGACCGGAACCCGCTTGCCCTCGATCTCGGGCAGGTCGGAGTAGACGATGCGGGCGGTGTCCGAGTCCTCGATCTGCCAGATCTTCACGCGGTAGAGGTGGCTCTCGTCGATCAGCCTGGCGACGGTGTCATCCAGCCGGGAACGGGCGCCGGGCTCGACGCCGGGGCGATGCTCCAGCTCCGCGACGCGCAACGTCGACACCACCAGCTGGGCGAACGAGGTTGCCGCGTCGGCGGCATCGTCGCGGGCCTCTTCTCTCGCGGTCCAGGTCACCCACGCGACGCTGCCTCCCACCACGAGGAAGAGGACGAGCAGCGCGGAGGAGACGAACTGCACCAGGGGTCGGCGAAACACGCTCATCCTCAACCGACCCGAACGAGCCCTTCGCGCGCGGCGATGGCCACTGCTTCCAACTGCGAGCTGGCACCGAGCTTGGCAAGGATGGCCTTCACGTGGTCGCGCGTGGTGTAGGCGCTCAACCCCAGCTCCGCGGCGATCTGCTGCACGTAGCGACCCTCCGCCAACAGCGCCAGCACCTCGCGTTCGCGCGGCGACAGCGCCAGCGGCTGGGCCGCAGCGGCTTGATCTTGCATCTGCGGATCGCGCGCCGGGGTCTCCGGCGAGGCATCGCGGATCGCCGTCAACAGCGTGGCCAGCGGGGCGTCTTTGCCGAGATATCCGACGGCGCCCGCCTGGAAGGCGACCCGCTCCCGGTCGGGTCGAGGGCGAGCGGTGAGGACGATGACCCGCACGTCGGGCAACGCCTTCCGCAGCCGCGGCAGCAGCTCCACTCCGTCGCCGGAGGGCAGCTGGGCATCCATGACGATCGTGTCGGGACGGGTGTCCTTGGCCTGCGCCAGCGCGTCGTCGACGTCGCCGGCGACACCCACGCATTCGGCGTCGTCGCTGGCGTCGACGGCTTGGGCGATGAGGTCGGCAAGAACCCGATGATCGTCAACGACGAGGACGCGCCGCGCCGCTTGCGCAACTCGCATCTATCACCCCACGCATCCGGTGCGCCTCCCTCATTTTCGGGAAGCCTCTCCTGCTACCGGTAAGGATAGCCTCGCTTGAGCTTGGGCCCGACTTCACATGAGAGCTCTCTCATGCAGAGTTCATGCTCTCCCCATCTGCGTTGGCAAGACTGGAGCGCAGGTTCAACAGACGATAGAGGAGAAGTACCCATGACATCCCGGACCCGACTTCTTGCCACCCTGTCCTTCGGCGCGATCGTCGCCATCGGCGCCACCGCATGCGGCGGCCCCAACACGACGGGCACCCCTTCCGAGAACACTCCCACGCCGCAGATCTCCGACGCTCCGACCACCGAGGCGGCGACCCCCACGGAGACGGCGTCCGTCGAACCCACCCAGACGCCGACCGACACCCCGACCACCCCCGCTCCCTCCTCGACCGGCACCGCCGCCCAGGCCATCGAAGCCGCTCTGGCCGCTGTGCCCGGCGACGTCGTCGAGATCGATGCGGAGGACGACGGGACCTGGAGCGTCCTGGTCCGCACGGCGGACGCCGCCGGCACCGAGCTGTACATCGACCCCGTCACCGGCGAGGTGCTGCGCGAGGAGCCGGAGTCCGTTCCGAGCGAGGCACGTGACGCCGCTCCGGCGGTGACCGCCATCGACGCGATCGACGCCGTCCTCGCCGCTGCGCCCGACGCCCAGATCCGTGACCTCGATCTCGACACCCAGCAGGGCGTCGTGACCTGGGAGGTGCAGGTGCAGGACAGCCGGGGCTCCGTCGAGTACTCGCTCGACGCCACCACCGGCGACATCCTGCGAGAGGAACTCGACGACTGATCCGCAGGATCCCTTAGTCCCGAGAATTAGGGGGATCCCTTCCTATCCAATGCCTGGGAGCCTGTGGCTTTGCCGGCACCGGAAGGAAGAGGGACTCCCATATCCAGCGACGAGGAGCGTGAGTGTTCTCCGTGGGCGCAAGAGCACGTCGAGGCCCTTGCAGCCCGGGAGTTGAGAATGGTGGATCTCCTCGCCGACTGGCAGGAGGCCCACCGCGCTCTTCTCGGGGTCTACGCCGAGATGTACGCTGCGGGAATGCTCAGGAGCGAGATCGCTGAACGCCTGGGGCTCCCGATCGAGCACGTTCCCCGTCGGACACGGACGCCATCGCCTCGACGGGTGCACTCGTCGCCCGGAAAGTTCGAGCCGCTCGTCGACGACGACCACACGTTCTGACGCGGCCGCGCGCCGGCGGCGTCAAAGGGTAAGGGGCCCTCTTGAGGGCCCCTCATCCATTGAACTGGTCTACTGCTGCTGGTCGAACATCTTCTTGAGTTCCATCGGCAACTCGAAGTCGTCCATCGACTGCGGCGCCTGCTGCTGCGGCTTGCGGTTCAGCCCGGCCGCGCGGTCGGCCTCCTGCTGGCGGCGCTTGGCAGGGTTGCCGGAGATGCCCTTGCCGCGCTTGGGGGCCTTCTTGGCCTGCTGCTTGGCAGGGCGGCGTCCCATGCCGGGCATTCCCGGCATTCCGGGCATACCTGGCATTCCGCCGCCCTTGGCCATCGACTCCATCATCTTGCGGGCGTCCACGAAGCGGTTGACCAGGTTGTTCACGTCGGAGACCTGGACGCCCGCGCCCTTGGCGATGCGCGCGCGGCGGGAGCCGTTGAGGATCGAGACGTCGTCGCGCTCGGCCGGGGTCATCGACTGGATGATGGCCTCGACGCGGTCGATCTCCTTCTCGTCGATGTCCTGGATGGCGTCCTTGAACTGGCCGGCGCCGGGCAGCATGCCGAGGATCTTGGCCATCGGGCCCATCTTGCGCAACTGCTGCATCTGGGTGAGGAAGTCCTGAAGCCCGAACTTGCCTCTGTCCATCAGCTTCTCGGCCGAAACACGAGCCTGCTCGGCGTCGAAGGCCTTCTCGGCCTGCTCGATCAGCGTCAGAACATCGCCCATGCCGAGGATGCGGCTGGCCATCCGGTCGGGATGGAAGAGGTCGAAATCGGCGAGGCCCTCGCCGTTGGAGGCGAACATGATGGGCTTGCCGAGCACGCGCGCGATGGACAGGGCCGCACCGCCGCGGGCGTCGCCGTCGAGCTTGGTGAGCACGACGCCGTCGATGCCCACTCCCTGGTCGAAGGCCTTGGCGGTGTTGACCGCGTCCTGGCCGATCATCGCGTCGACCACGAAGATGGTCTCGTCGGGGTTGACGGCGGCCTTGATGTCGGCGGCCTGCTGCATCAGTTCGGCGTCGACGCCGAGGCGGCCGGCGGTGTCGACGATCACCACGTCGTAGAGCTTGTTGCGAGCGTGCGCGATGGAGTCGCGCGCCACCTGGATGGGATCGCCGACGCCGTTGCCGGGCTCGGGCGCGAAGACGTGCACGCCGGCGCGCTCGCCGACGATCTGAAGCTGGTTGACGGCGTTGGGGCGCTGGAGGTCGGCCGCGACCAGCAGCGGCGTGTGCCGGTTCTCCTTGACGTAACGCGCCAGCTTGCCGGCCAGCGTCGTCTTACCGGCGCCCTGGAGGCCGGCGAGCATGATCACGGTGGGCGGCTGCTTGGCGTAGCGGATGGGCCGCGCCTGACCGCCGAGGATGCCGATCAGCTCCTCGTTGACGATCTTGACGATCTGCTGGCTGGGGTTCAGCGCTTGACTGACGTCGGCCCCGAGCGCGCGCTGCTTGACCGCGGCAACGAACTCCTTGACCACCGAGAGGTTCACGTCGGCCTCGAGCAGCGCGATGCGAATCTCGCGCATGGTGGCGTCGATGTCGGCCTCTGTCAGGCGTCCCTTGGAGCGCAGGCCCTTGAAAACGGAGGCCAGCCGGTCTTGCAGCGTGTCGAACACTTGGGTGAACCCTTCGCAGATGTGCGTGATCGGGGACAAGGATACTTGAACCCCCGCCGAGCCGCTCCGGTGTGGCCCAACGCCCGGTTGCCAAAGATAACGCTGGTTATCCGGCGCGACCTGTCCCTATTTCACATGCCGCGCCGAATGCCCAGCGAAATCCGAGGGACTACTCCCCCAGGACGCCGCGGACGAAGGAGTCCGCGTCGAAGGGGGCCAGGTCGTCGACGCCCTCGCCGAGGCCGATCAGCTTGACCGGGACGCCGAGCTCGCGCTGCACCTGGATCACGATGCCACCCTTGGCGGAGCCGTCGAGCTTGGTGAGCACGATGCCGGTGACGTCGACCACCTCGGAGAAGATGCGCGCTTGAGTCATGCCGTTCTGGCCGGTGGTGGCGTCGAGCACCAATAACACCTCGGACACCTTGGCCTTCTTCTCGATGACGCGCTTCACCTTGCCCAGCTCGTCCATCAGGCCGGTCTTGGTGTGCAGACGACCGGCGGTGTCCACCAGCACCACGTCGGTGCCGGCGTCCGTGCCCTTGGACACGGCGTCGAAGGCGACGGAGGCGGGGTCACCGTTCTCGGGGCCGCGGACGGTCTCGACGCCCACCCGGTCGCCCCAGGTGGAGAGCTGCTCGCCGGCGGCGGCGCGGAAGGTGTCGGCGGCGCCCAGCAGCACCGTCTTGCCCTCGGCCACCAGCACACGGGCGAGCTTGCCGACGGTGGTGGTCTTGCCGGTTCCGTTGACGCCGACCACCAGCACCACGGCCGGCTTGCCCTCTTCGCCCGTCAGGTTGAGCGAACGATCAAGGCTGGGATCGACGAGCTTGGTGAGCTCCTTCGCGAGAACCTCCTTGGCCTTGGCCGGATCGGCCACGCCGTCGATGGCGAGTTCCTTGCGCAGCGAGTCGGTGAGTTCGGTGGTGGGGCCGACGCCCAGGTCGGAGGCGATGAGCATGGCCTCGAAGTCGTCCCAGACCTCGTCGTCGATCTTGTCGGCGGACAGGAGATCGGCCAGAGCGCGGGCCAGGCCGTTGTTGCTGTTGGCCAGCCGACGGCGGAGGCGCGCGAAACGAGAAGCAGGAGCTTCCGGCTGATCGAAGGAGGGCCTCGGGGCCGGCGTGGGCTTCTTCTCGACCTCTGCGGCATCCCCATCTGCGCTCGGCTGCGACGGCAGCTCCGGCGTGACCGGCGGCGGGCCGACCTGCTTGTTGGAGCGGGAGCGAACGACGACGATGCCACCGACGAGCAACGCGACGCCCGCGATGGCCATGAGTATCCAGAAGAATTCCACGGCTGCATTCTACGGGCACCCGCGCGAGCCACTCTCCCGGCCTGCACCGCCACCCAGCCACCGGCTGCTGAACAGAACAACGCTCTAGTGGGAGATGTTCCCCCGTAGACGGGGGAACATCTCCCACTAGAGCGAACAGAAACTGGCTGAAACTACTCCGCGGAGACGGAGCGGCGCTGCGCGCGAAGGGTATCCAGTGCGCGCACGAGGCCGCGACCTTGGATCTCCCGCGGGACGACGGAGCCCGGCTGCACCCGGACGGCGTCCAGCGACTCGAGGAAACGCGGGGTCTCGCCCTGGGCGTTCAGGTACTCGTTGGCCTTGTCGGCGACCTCCGCCCACTTCTCCTTGCGGGGGGTGAACCGTCCCGAGGAGACGGCGACCACAGCCATCAAACCCAAGGAGATGGCGACGGTGAAGAACAGTACGACGAAGGCCATGAACATGGCACTCACTCCTAGGGGAGACCGAGACGGAGGGGACAGCGGGGACAATCCTGCCCGAGATTTTCCCGATTTCCACCCCTCGCACGGCGTGGCGTGGTAAAGGCGAACAAAGTCTGGATC
Organism: Tessaracoccus caeni; assembly: GCF_029211185.1. Taxonomy (GTDB): domain Bacteria; phylum Actinomycetota; class Actinomycetes; order Propionibacteriales; family Propionibacteriaceae; genus Arachnia; species Arachnia caeni. The sequence goes on along the minus strand of NZ_JARGDO010000020.1, from coordinate 10,413 downwards.
TTCGTCCAGATCGCCCCTCTCCTCGCCCCGACCTTCGTCCAGTAACCCGACAATCAGGGCGAGCGCGGAACACCTCCTCCACGCTCTTTTCGAGGCTTCGACTTCGGGGCTCGTTCCTCGCCCTACGCCTCCGCACCTCAAAGAGCGTGGACGATCACAGCCGCTGGCTGACGACGGTGGAGATGCCGTCGCCGCGCATGCTGACGCCGTACAGCGAGTCGGCGATCTCCATGGTGCGCTTCTGATGGGTGATCACCAGAAGCTGGGAGTTGGAGCGCAGCTCCTCGTAGATGGTGAGCAGCCGACCGAGGTTGGTGTCGTCGAGCGCGGCCTCCACCTCGTCGAGGATGTAGAAGGGGCTGGGGCGCGCGATGAACAGGGCGAAGAGGAAGGCCACCGCCACCAGCGAGCGCTCGCCGCCGGACAGCAACGACAGCCGCTTGACCTGCTTACCGGCCGGACGGGCTTCGACGTCGACCCCGGTGGTGAGCCAGTCGCCGGGATCGGTCAGAATCAGGCGCCCCTCGCCTCCGGGGAACAGGCGCGAGAACACCTCGTTGAAGGCGATCTCCACGTCGCGGTAGGCGGTCTCGAACACCTCCTGCACCCTGGCGTCGACCTCGGCGATGATGTCCATCAGGTCGGAGCGGGTGCGGTGCAGGTCGTCGAGCTGCTCGGCGAGGAATTGATGGCGCTCCGACATCGCGTCGAACTCCTCCAACGCCAGCGGATTGACCCGGCCCAGCAGGGCCAGCGCCTTCTCGTTGCGACGCAGCCGCGCGGTCTGCTCGGCCCGGTCGTAGGGCACGGGCTCTGGCGTCTCGTCGTCCTCGGTGAGGGCGGAGCCGTCCGGGCGGGTGAGCACCGGCACGGGCAGCTCGGGACCGTACTCCGCGATCAACTCCTCCGGCTCGAGGCCGAGCTCACCCATCGCCTTCTCGGCGAGCTGCTCGACGCGCATCCGGCGCTCGATGCGGGCCATCTCGTCGCGGTGGGCACCGCGCTGCAGCTCGTCGAACTGGGCGTTGGCCGTCTTCGCGGCCCTCCGGGTCTCGGCTGCCGCCTGCTCGGCCGCTCCTCGAGCGCGATCAGCGGCGTCGCGCGCTTCCTGGGCGCGCTCCACGGCCGCGCCGACGCGGACCGCGAGTTCCGTGGCGGCCTCGCGCACCGCCTCGGCGATCTGCGCCTCCACCCTCCGGCGCTCGGCCCTGGCCTTGGCTTTGGCCCGGGCGTCGCGCTCCTGACGTGCGGCGCGCAGCAGCGCATCGGCCCGACCTGTGAGCGACTTGGCCTGTTCCTCGGCCGCGCTCACCGCCAGGCGCTCGTCCATCTCTTTCTGCCGGGCGATGCGCGCACCGACGGCCAGCTCGTCTCGCTCGGTCGAATCGGGCTCGGCGACCTCGCCCTCCGACTCCACCTCGACCAGCCTCGCCTCCAGCTCGGCCAGCGACTCCCGTGCCGACGCCAGGTTGCGCTCAGCAGCCTCGATCGCGGTGCCGTGACGCTCGGCCTCGCGCTCGGCGGCGGCCTGGGCCTGGCGCAGCGCGTTCAGCCGATCGGCCACCGCCGCCAGCTCCGCATCCGACGCGTGCAACTGGGCCAGCAGGTCTTGTTCCTTGCCTCGGGCTTCGGCCAGCGCGTCGCTCAGCTTCTCCGAGGCGAAGCGCATCCGGTCCAGCTCGTGGCCCAGCGCGTCGCGATCCTCCTCGGCCGTGGCCAGCTGTGCCTGCACCTCGATCAGCGATGGCCCCTCCACGGCTCCACCCGCCACCAGCCAGGCCGAGAACACGTCACCGGAGCGAGTGACAACGGTCAGCTCGGGGTGCCGTTCCACCACCTCTTCGGCGGCCTCTGAATCCTCGACCAGCACGACGTCGCGCAGCAGCCACGACAGCGCACCCCTCAGCTCGGCGGGCGCCGTGATCCGACTCACGGCGGATGCTCCCGCAGCTGCCGCACGCTCCGGCGCTTCCTCGAGGCCGGCGACGAGCATCGTCGCCCGGCCCAGGTCGCCGTCGGCCAACTCCGTCAACGCCCGCCCGGCCCGCGAGCGATCGCTGACGACGACAGCCTCAGCGGCTGCGCCGAGGGCCACCGCGATGGCGGCCTCCCAGCCGTCCTCGACGGCGACCAGCCCGCTGAGCGATCCCAGCACGTCGTCGCGTTCCAGCAGCGCCGCTCCCCCATCGCGGCGCTCAGTGAGCAGCCGCAATGCCTCGACGCGCGCGTCCAACCCTGCCTTGGCCCGCTGGGCCTCCGCCTCGGCCTGCCGCAGTGCGGCGAGTTCCTCATCGATGCGCTCCGCCACCGCGAGCGCCGCCTCATAATCGGAATCGAGCGTGGACTCGCTGTGGCCCAGGTCGGCCAGCGACGTCTCGGTGCCGCGATACCGATCAGCGGCCTGAACAGCCCGGTCCCGCGCCTCCTGCTGACGCACCTGGAGCCGGCCGATCTCGTCCTCCGCGGCCTCCACCCGGGACTTGGCCGACGACACCCGGCCCGCCAGCTTCGCCCGGCCTTCCCGTCGATCCGCGACGGCGCGCAGGGCGGCGTTGTACGCCTTCTCCGCTGCGGCATGACGCTGCTCCGCCTCGGCCCGGAACTCCGTGGCCCGAGCCAAGCGCTCTCGCGCCACCTCCGCGGCGGCGCGCAGCTCCTGCTCCCTGGCCCGGATCTCCGCCGCGTCGCGTTCAAGGGACTCGGGATCACGTCCGCCCGTCGCAGCCTGGACCGGCTCCACCGCCAGGCGCGCGCGCTCTGCCGCGATGGTGCGCGTCGTCGAGATGCGCTCCCGCAGCCCAGCCATCGCGTAGTAGCCCTCCTGCGCACGATCGAACTCGCGAGAGGACTCCCTGAGCCGCTCCTCTGCCTCGTCCTCGGCCCGCGCGGCAGCCTTCATCGCCGCCTCGGCCCGTGCCATCGCCTCGGCCTGAACGCGTTCGTCGGCCAGATCCGCGGCCAGTTCGCGCTGGGCCTGGGACAGATCGTCGGCCAGCAGACGCGCCTTGGCGTCGCGCAGCTCGGCCTGGATGACGGCCGCCTTCCGCGCGGCTTCAGCCTGTCGTCCGAGCGGACGAAGCTGGCGACGCAGCTCGGAGACCAGGTCGCCGATGCGCTCCAGGTTGGATTTGGTGGCCTCCAGCTTGCGCAGCGCTCGCTCCTTGCGCTTGCGATGCTTGAGCACGCCGGCGGCTTCCTCGATGAACCCGCGACGGCTCTCCGGAGTGGCGGTCAGGATGGCGTCGAGCTGCCCCTGCCCGACGATGACGTGCATCTCGCGTCCGATGCCGGAGTCGCTCAGCAGTTCCTGCACGTCGAGCAGGCGCGCGGTCGCCCCGTTGATCGCGTACTCGGACCCGCCGCTGCGGAACATCGTCCGGGTGATCGTCACCTCGGTGTACTCGATCGGCAGCGCGCCGTCGGAGTTGTCGATGGTGAGCTCCACCTCGGCTCGCCCGAGCGGCGCCCGGGTAGAGGTGCCGGCGAAGATGACGTCCTCCATCTTGCCGCCGCGCAGCGACTTGGCGCCTTGCTCGCCCATCACCCAGCTGAGGGCGTCCACGACGTTGGACTTGCCGGATCCGTTCGGACCGACGACGCAGGTGATGCCGGGCTCGAAGACCAACGTCGTCGCGGAGGCGAACGACTTGAATCCGCGCAGCGTCAGCTTCTTGAGATACATGGTTAGGGGCGCGCTTCCTCCGCGGCCTCAGCCGCAGCTGCGGCCGCGAGCGCTGAGCTGCGCACGGCGCGGAAGGTCCACAGCTTGTTGACCACGAAGTTGATCGGCATGGTCACCACGATGGCGATCAGCTGCGACCAGTACTCCCGTGAGTGAATACCCGCCTCCTCGTGGAAGTACGGCTCGGGCAGATACACCGGACTGGCGGGGTTGGTGAGCAGGATCTTGATGATCAGGCCGACGGCGGCGGCGACGCTGCCCACGGCGAGGAAGGGCCAGAACTCGCTCCACCAGCCGGCCGCCTTGCTGGAGCGAAAGGTCCAGCCGCGGTTGAGCTGGAAGTTCCAGAGGTTGGCCACCAGGAAGGCGACCACCCACACCACCGCTGTGAAACGCACGTTGAACGGCGTGCCGGGGATCGAGAACAAGATGTTCTGCGCGTTGATCGTCCCGCCGTGCAGCTTGTTCATCACGACGGTGACGATCATGTTGACCAGCACACCTGAGCCGCCGACGATGCCGAACTTGATGAACTGGCGCATCGACCGGCCGTACTTGGCGACGAACGCGTTCATCGGATGCTCCTCGGGACTCGGTGACACCGCCGGCACAGGTAGCAACGACGGTTCGTGACGCCGCGACGCGCTGAGGTATCGCCGGCTTGCCACCACGAAATAGTAGTCATCGTTGAGCGGAACCACGAAAAGCTCGTGGCCCGACCTTGGGCCGATCTACGCACGAACCGTCGTGGTGGAGGAGGTGCGGCAACAGCCAGGAGGGCTCTCAGAGGTCGAGAACGTAGAGGCTCAGGAGAGCGGGCGATCCGTCGGCATGGGTGTCGGTGGAGGATACGAAGCGGTGGACGTAACGGAAGCCGCACTTCTCCGCCACGCGCACCGAGGGGACGTTGTCCGGCTCGACGCGAATCGCCGCCCGACTCCCGATCCCCTGCTCCCGCAGACGCTGGCAGACGGCCAGGACCGCCTCGGACGCCACGCCCGTTCCGCGAGCCCAAGGATGGACGGCGTACGAGAGGTTTACATCCCCTGGCTCCAGTCCGTCGCCGTTGTCGGGATCGAAATCGACATACCCGGCGAGACGCCCGTCGCGCCAGACGCCGAAGCCGCGCTTACCGCGGCCCGCCGCCGCGTTGTCTGCCAGAACATCGAAGTAGGCGCGCGTGCCCTCGACGGTGCCGTAGTCGCCGGTGAGCCACCGCACGGTCTCCTCGTCCTCGCCGGCGCAGTGGGCTTCGGCGTCTTCGTGGGTCAGCGGGCGCAGCTCGATCGTCATGTCTCGATGTTAGTGGTGTGTCGTCGCGCCCGGCCACGCACCACCGACGCCACGAAGCGCGCCGCCCCACGAATCACGAACGATACGAGGGCCAGCACGAGCGCGATGAGCAGAGGGATGACCGGGCCGAAGACCAGCGTCATACCGACGACGAAACCAAGGATGTACTCCGCGCGATACACCGGGAGCGCGAGGGCGATCGGAACCAGCAAGCCGGCGACGACCAGGAGGACCGTGTCGGAGGCGCCGAGATGAAAGGAGGTCGCGAGAACCGCTCCATACGCGAGCGACCCGAACAACGGGATCAGGAGCGACACCGGGAAGCGGGGCTCTCCCGTCACGCGCTGCAGTCTGCGGACCCTCAGAAAGAGAACCACTCCGAGCAGCGGCAAAATGGCTAGTCCTAGCCAGTTCGAGAACCCAGGAAGCCCGTCGCTCGCGAGCAGGTAGTGCGTCTTCACCCCGCCGTTGAGATGCTCAAACACGAGTTGGGCGATCACGAACGCCAACGCTGCGACGGGGATCAGAAGGGCGGGCGCGCGAGAGGTGTCCATGGGTTCCTGCCTTGACGACGCCGGTTTCGGGCAGCTTACCTGCTTGAGTAGGCGAGGATCGGTGGATCCGAGCTAGAAGCCTCGAGGCTCCTGGACCCGCTGGCAGCGCGGGCAGAGGTAGGAGCTGCGGTTCATGAAGCTGCGGCGCACGATCGGGGTGGCGCACCTGTTGCAGGGCAGGCCCTCCCGGCCGTAGGCGTCCAGCGAGCGGGCGAAGTAGCCCGATTCACCGTTGACGTGGACGTATAAGGAATCGAACGACGTGCCGCCCTGGTCGAGCGCCTCGGCCATCACTTCGCCCGCGGTGCGCAGCAGCGTCACCGCCTTGCGGGGGCCCAGCGTCGCCGTCGGGGTGTCGTAGTGGAGGCGGGTTCGCCACAGGGTCTCGTCGGCGTAGATGTTGCCGATACCGCTCACCAACCCCTGATCCAGGAGCGCCCTTTTGACGGTGGTCCGACGCGCGCGGAGCCTCTGCGCTGCGGCCCGCGCGTCGAAGGCCGGATCGAAGGGGTCGAGCGCGATGTGCGGCACCGGGCAGATCGCCTCGCCGGGACGCCATTCCAATCCGCCGAACATCCGCTGGTCGACGAAGCGCAGCTCGGTGCCGTCGTCCAGCCGGAAGAGGACGCGGGTGTTGGGCACCAACTCGTCGCCGGGCTGATTGACCCGGAACTGCCCACTCATGCCCAGATGCACGATGACGGCGTCGTCACCGAGAACGAGCCAGAGGTATTTGCCACGCCGGCGCACCTCGTCGACGCCGCGGCCGCTCACGTCGTGAACGAAGCCGGCAGGACCGCCGGGATGAGTGCGCACGGGGCGGGGGTGGAGAACCTCGGTGCCAACGACGCGGCGCCCGACCAGGTGGGTGGTCAGTCCACGACGGACGACCTCCACCTCGGGCAATTCAGGCATCGCTGAGTTTCTGATAGGCCTGTCGCGCGGCCAACTGTTCAGCGTGTTTCTTGGACGATGCGACGCCCCGCCCGCGCGGAACACCATCGATGATCACCTCGGCCGTGAAGGTGCGCATGTGATCGGGGCCGGTGCCCTCGACCACGTAGCGCGGCGGCTCCCATCCACGACGCGCACACACCTCTTGCACCGCCGTCTTGTGATCCAGATAGTCGGCGCGCGCCTCGGCGGCCTCCATCAGCGGATCGAAGAGCGCGTGCACGAAGCGATGCGACACCTCGGCACCGTGAGAGACGTGGATCGCGCCGATAATCGCCTCGGTGGTGTCGGCCAGGATCGAGGCCTTGTCGGCCCCGCCGGTGAGCTGCTCCCCCCGACCCAGTTTGATCAGGGAACCGATGCCAAGGCCGCGGGCGACGCCCGCCAGGGCTTGGGTGTTGACGACGCTGGCGCGCAGCTTGGCCAACTGACCCTCGGCCAGCTCGGGAAACGAGTGGTACAGGTGCTCGGTCACCACGATCTGCAGCACCGCGTCGCCCAGGAACTCCAGGCGCTCGTTGCTGGGAATCCCGCCGTTCTCGAAAGCGTAGGAACGGTGGGTCAAAGCCAACTCGAAAAGCTGGGCGTCGACCTCGACGCCCAGCTCAACCAGCTGGTTCTTCAGCGTGTTACTCAGGCCTCGAGCACCTGGCGGCGCGAGCCGCGCGGGCCGTACTGGCCGCAGCTCGGGCAGGCGGTGTGCGAGAGGTGCTGCTCACGGCAGGCGGGGTTCACGCAGGTGACGGTGGGCACCACGGACGTCTTCCACTGCGAACGGCGGGAACGGGTGTTGCTGCGCGACATCTTCCGCTTCGGAACGGCCACGGTCTTCTCCTTGGAACGAGAGTGATTCGTCTAACTAATTGTCTTGCACGTCGGCGAGGCCCGAGAGCTTCTCCCAACGGGGATCGATCTTGTCCCCGTGACCATGCTCCGGATCGTCGTTCAGATTGAACCCGCAATCGGGGCACAGACCCAAACAATCCTCGTCGCACAGCGGCGTGAAGGGCAACTCGAGTACCACGGCGTCCCGCAGTGCGACTTCGAGATCGATCGTCTCCTCGACCACCTGGGAATCCTCTTCATCCACCGCTTTACCGGGGTAGAAGTAGAGTTCCCGGAGGTCGAAGCTCTGATCGTAATCGATGTCGCCCAGGCAACGGGAACACGAGCCGTGCAAAAACACGTCTGCGGTTCCCCCCACCAGGATGCCGTCGACCACGGCCTCCAGCCTGAGATTCAAGCTGATGTCCGAGCCCTCTGGTACTCCGATCACGCCGGTACCGAGTTCGGCAGGAGCCGGTACCACCGCCGTGAGTTCCTTCATCGTTCCGGCCTGGCGCACCACGTCGTGGGTCTCGAGGACCAACGGTGAGCGACGGTCGGGATGGCGATGTTCGGTTCTCATGGCAGGATTCCCTTCTCCGGAGCCGAGCCTGATCTCGTCATGACCGACCGCCAACTCTACCGGTCGGCGTCGGTGTTTCCCAAATTAGGAATCAGCCTGCACCGCGTTGAGCCGCGCGATATGGAGCTTCACATAGCTCAACTCCGCCTGGGTGAGCGGCCCGGTGTCCTGCTCCAGGACCGTCTGTACCAGGGTCGCCGCCGCATCCACCTCCGGCGCATAGTTGGCGGTGATCAGCACGGGGCCGTCGTCGCGATGCTGCTTCTCATCGGCGACGCGCGCGTAAAGGTAGCGCAGATGGGTGACGAAGCGGGCCATGGCCATCGGATCGGCCACCGCGCGCGCCCCGAGCCCGGTCTTCACGGCCTGCAACACGCCCTGCACCAGCCGGGTCATGGCGACGGTGCCGCTCATGTCGCGGCTGGCGAACTGGGCGTTGACGAAATGCAGCGCGAATGCCGTGGCCTCGTCGGGGTCGAGAACGACCTCCAACTCCTCCTGGGCGATCTTCACCGTCGCTTCGCCGAGCGCGGCCTCGTTCGGATACAGCTGACGCACCTCCCAACTGAGCGGGAAGTCGATCACGATCCCCTCCCGCGCCCGATGGACGGCGAAGTTGAGATGGTCCGCGATGGACAGCAGCAGAGCCTGGCTCGGCCTGATCCCCGACTTCTCAGCAGCGAGGTCGACCGCCCGACGCGAGACTCTGAACACCTCCAGCGGGATCTGCGCGACGAACTCGCTCAGTTCGAAGAAGCCGTCGGGGCTGGTGGGGGTGAAGACCTCGGACGCGTCGGCATAGTCGATCGGGTCGCCGAGTCGGCGTCCGAAGCCGAGCCCACGGCCGAGCAGGATGACGCGCGCGCCATCCAGCTCGACCATGACGGCGTTGTTGTTCAGCACCCTGATCAAGGTGCCTTCGCGCCGAGGCATATGTGTAGTCCCCTTGCCTGTCAGAGTTCTTCGCCGCGGGAGGCGATGACCCCCGCGAACCAGTCGAAGGACTTCTTCTTCGACCTCGCCATCGTGCCGTTGCCCTCGTTGTCCCGATCGACGTAGACCATGCCGTACCGCTTCTTCATCTCACCGGTGGTGAAGGACACCACGTCGATGATTCCCCACGGGGTGTATCCCATCAGATCCACGCCGTCTTCCAGCACGGCAAGCTTGACCTGCTCAATGTGGGCGCGCAGGTACTCGATGCGGTAGTCGTCGACGATGCTGCCGTCCGCCTCCACCTGATCGATCGCGCCGAAGCCGTTCTCGACGATGAACAGCGGCAGCTGGTACCGCTCGGTCAGCGTGGCCAGCGTGTAGCGCAGGCCCACCGGATCGATGGCCCATCCCCAGTCGCTGGCGGACACGTAGGGGTTGGCCACCGAGTTGGGCAGTCCCCCGTCGGTGCGGGGGCCGTCGGAGTGAGCATCGGCCTTGACCGTCGTCGACATGTAGTAGCTGAAGCCGACGTAGTCGACGGTGCCCGCGGCGAGGATCTCGTCGTCGCCCTCCTGCCAGCCGATGTCGTAGCCCTCTCGCTCGACCTCGCGGCGCGCGTAGCCGGGGTAGCGCCCCCGCACATGCACGTCGGGGAACAAGAAGCGCTCGCGATTAGCAATCTGGGCCGCCATCACGTCGTCCGGATTGCAGGAGAACGGGTAGATCGGCACGTGGGAGACCATGCAGCCGATCTTCAGATCGGGGTTGATCTCGTGACCGATCTTCACGGCCAGCGCGCTGGCCAGCAGCTCGTGGTGCGCGACCTTCAGCAGCACCTCGCGCGGGTTGTCCTCGGGCGCCAGCACGACGCCCGAGTTGGTCCAGAAGAACAGCGCGTTGTTGGTGTCCATCTGGTTGTTGATCTCGTTGAAGGTCATCCAGTACCTGACCTTCGAGTGGTAGCGCTCGAAGCACACCCTCGCGAAGCGGGCGAAGAGGTCCACCACCGTGCGGTTGCGGAAGCCTCCGTACTCACGCGCCAGGTGCAGCGGCAGCTCGAAGTGCGACAAGGTGATGACGGGCTCCATGCCATGGGCGAGCAACTCATCGAACATCTCGTCGTAGAAGCGCAGGCCTTCCTCGTTCGGCTGCTCCTCGTCGCCACGGGGGAAAATGCGGGTCCACTGGATGGACGTCCGGAAGCACTTCAGGCCCATTTCGGCCATCAGCGCGATGTCCTCACGGAAGCGATGGTAGAAGTCGATCGCGGTGTGATTCGGGTAGAACTCAGCGGGTTCCACGGTCTCAGTGATCCGGCGCGGCACCCCGTGGGCGCCTGCGGTCAGCACGTCGACGACGCTCGGTCCCTTTCCGCCTGCATCCCAGCCGCCCTCCAGTTGGTGCGCGGCGACGGCGCCACCCCAGAGGAAGTCTTCAGCGAGTCTGCTCATCGGAACGTGTGTCCTTTCGATTGTCGATCAGTAGTGTTGGGGGGGGGGGGCCCCCCCCCCCCCCCCCCCACCCACCACCCCCCCGCCCCCCCCCCCCCGCCCCGCGGGGGCCCCCCGCCCCCCCCGCCTCCCCCC
>NZ_JARGDO010000001.1:97413-482732 GCF_029211185.1 Tessaracoccus caeni | reverse complement strand
TGATCAGCCTCCACCGACTCACTGGCGCCACCAACATCGCCAAAGCCCTCAGATACACCGCCAGAGATCCCGACCGGGCCCTCAAACTACTCCTGACAACCTAAAACACGACTTTGACGGCACCCTGGTTCGATCCCGCTCAGCATTCCTAGAGAACATGCCGAGCAGCGAGCAATCGTGGGCGTTCTATCGGACGCCGACGACGAGATCGCCGCGCTGGAGCGTCGCCTCGAATCTGCTCGGGCTATCAAGCAGGGCATGATGCAGGAGCTGTTGACCGGCCGGACTCGCCTCACTGAGGAGGTCGCAGCATGAGCACAGTAGGTCAGATCGAACGCAAGACGCAGAACCGTGTCATGGCTCTCTTCCGGGATCGGCTCGGCTACCAGTACGGCGGTAACCGTGAGGATCTCGACAACCGCAACATCGACGAGGCTCTGCTGGTCCAGAACCTGAAGGCTCGCGGCTACGACGACGAGCTGATTCGTCGCGCGGTTTCGCAGCTCCTGACCGCCGCCTCTCTGGCGGATGGCCAGAAACTCTACGACTCGAACCGCAAGTTCTACGAGCTGCTGCGTTACGGCGTCAAGGTGAAGCGCGATGTCGGCGAGACCACCGAGACGGTATGGCCGATCAACTGGGAGAGTCCGCAGGCCAATCACTTCGTGGTGGCCGAGGAAGTCACCATCAAGGGCGAGCACACCAAGCGCCCCGACATCGTGCTTTACGTCAACGGCATCGCACTGGGCGTGATCGAGCTGAAGCGCTCGTGGGTCAGTGTCAGCGAGGGCATCCGCCAGAACATCGGCAACCAGAAGCAGCACTTCGTCCGGCCGTTCTTCACGACCGTCCAGCTGTTGTTCGCGGGCAATGATGTCGAGGGCTTGCGCTACGGCGTGATCGATACGCCCGAGAAGTACTGGCTCGACTGGAAGGAGTCCGGTGAGGAGCCGAATCCCCTCGACCGTTCCCTGCTCCAGATGTGCTCCAAGGATCGGTTCCTGGAGATCATCCGTGACTTCATCGTGTTCGACTCGGGGGTCAAAAAGACCGCCCGACATAACCAGTTCTTCGGCGTCAAGGCGGCCCAGGAGCGAGTCCGCAGCCGCGAGGGTGGCATCATTTGGCACACGCAGGGCTCGGGCAAGAGCCTGACGATGGTCTGGCTGGCGAAGTGGATTCGTGAGCATCAGACGGACGCTCGCGTGCTGATCATCACCGACCGCACCGAACTCGATGAGCAGATCGAGAAGGTGTTCGGCGGCGTCAACGAGTCGATCTATCGCTCGTCTTCGGGCGCCGACCTCATCGGCAAGCTCAACCAGAGCCAGCCTTGGCTGCTCTGCTCGCTCGTCCACAAGTTCCGCTCCGGCGACCAGGCTGACGGCGCAGACGAAACCGGCAGCGATGAGTTCATCAAGGAGCTGGGCTCCCGTATCCCGGCCGACTTCAAGGCCAAGGGCAACCTGTTTGTCTTCGTCGACGAGGCGCACCGTACTCAGAGCGGCAAGCTGCACAAGGCGATGACCGCCCTGCTACCGGAAGCGATGTTCATCGGCTTCACCGGCACGCCGCTGCTCAAGGCCGACAAGATGACGAGCATCGAGACCTTCGGTTCGTTCATCCACACTTACAAGTTTGATGAGGCTGTCCGCGACGGCGTGGTGCTCGACCTGCGCTACACGGCTCGAAACATCGACCAGGAGCTCGTCGGCTCAGGGAAGGTTGACGACTGGTTTGACATCAAGACCAAGGGACTGACCGACCTCAGCAAGGCGCGCCTCAAGAAGAAGTGGGGCACTATGCAGAAGGTCGTGTCGGCTCGTTCGCGTGCCGGGATGATCGTGCAAGACGTCCTGATGGACTTTGAGCGCGAGCCGCGCCTGCTGTCCGGTCGAGGCAACGCGATGCTGGTGAGCGAGAGCGTCTACCAGGCCTGCAAGTTCTACGAGATGTTCGTCCAGGCAGGCTTCAAGGACAAGGTCGCCATCGTGTCGAGCTATGTTCCGGCTGCTACCTTGATCTCGAAAGAAGACGCTGGTGCGGGCGACAACGAAGAGTTGATCAAGTACGACATCTACCGCCAGATGCTGGCGGATTACTTCCGCGAGTCGGCAGACCAGGCAGTGCTGCGAATCGGGGAGTTCGAGAAGGACGTCAAGCGTCGCTTCATCGAAGAGCCCGGCCAGATGCGGCTGCTGATCGTGGTCGACAAGCTCCTGACCGGCTTCGATGCCCCGAGTGCCACCTATCTCTACATCGACAAGAAGATGCGGGACCACGGCCTGTTCCAGGCCATCTGCCGCGTCAACCGCCTCGACGGCGACGACAAAACCTACGGCTACGTCATCGACTACCGAGACCTGTTCAAGTCGCTGGACCAGGCCATCTCGGACTACACCTCCGGTGCTCTCGACGGCTACGCCAAGGAAGACATCGAGGGACTGCTCAAGGACCGCACGGAGCAGGACCGGCAGGATCTGGACGAGGCCCTAGAAAGAGTTCGCGCCCTCTGCGAACCCGTGGCTCCGCCGAAGGGAACGCTAGAGTACCAGCACTACTGCGTCTCGTTCGAGCCGGGCGACGCAGCGCAGATCAAGCTCAACGAGCCGAAGCGCGTCGAGCTGTACAAGTCGGTCGCATCGCTAGTTCGTGCCTACGGCACCCTGGCAAACGACATCGAGTTGGCCGGTTATACGGCTGCAGAAGCGGCCTCGATCAAGACTGAGGTCGCCCACTACGTTGCCGTCCGTAACGAGGTCGAGTGTGGCGCCGGCGAGAACATCGACATGAAGCAGTTCGAAGCAGGCATGCGTTCGCTGCTCGATACCTACATCCTCGCCAAGCCGTCCGAGACGGTGGCGACGTTGGACCAAGGCTTGGTCCAGCTGATCGTCAAACGTGGCGCCGGTGCCATCGACACGTTGCCGGAAGGCATTCGCAAGAACCCCGAGGCGGTAGCCGAGACCATCATCAACAACGTCCGCAAGACCATCGTCGATGAACGGGCGCTGAACCCGAAGTACTACGACCGGATGTCTTCGCTGCTCGACGCGATCATCAAGCGTCGTCGTGAGGAAGCCGAGGCTTACGCCGACTTCCTCAGCGACCTCCTCTCCCTGACAGCTCAGGTCGGTAAAAAGGAGTCGGACGCAGCCTACCCTGCTTGGGCATCAACTCCGGCTCGTCGGGCGCTGTGCGACTTCACCTGGCCAAGCGGAGTCTTCATCGAGATCGAGTACCTGAGCGACGTCATTCAGAACAACAAGGAGCACGGCTGGGCGGGCAATCCCATCAAGGAGCGTGCCCTGGCTCGTGCGCTTCGCCGCGAGCTGCCTGACGGCTTCGAGGTAGAACGTCTGGAGGCACTCGTGACGCTTCTCAAGGAGCACGATGAGTACCGCTAGCGCCTACCTCACTGTCGCAGGCCTCGGGATTGATGTTGTCTACAAGGACATCAAGAACCTGCACATCTCGGTCTACCCGCCGGTCGGGCGAGTTCGTGTTGCGGCCCCGGCGACTACCGACGAGGAGACCATCCGCCTAGCGATCGTCCAACGTCTGCCGTGGATCAAGCGTCAACGCGAGCAGTTGCAGCAGGCAGATCGCCAGACCAAGCGGGAGATGCAGTCTGGTGAGACTCACTACGTCTGGGGCCAGCGATACCGGCTCGATGTTTCGCGCACTTCGGGCAGTTTCCATGTCGAGACCAAGGGGCAGACGCTCTGGGTGGTTACGCCTGCTGACGCCGACAGCGAGTCCAAGCTCGCTGCCCTGGAGCGATGGTACCGCCGCGAAATCAAGGCTGCCGTGCCCGCTCTGCTTGCCAAGTGGCAACCGATCGTGGGAGTCGAAGCCGACAAGATCGTCGTGCGACGGATGAAGACCAAGTGGGGCACCTGCATGGCGCATTCCCGCGCGATCTGGATCAATCCCGAACTGGCCAAGAAGAACCCACGGTGCCTCGAGTACATCGTTGTTCACGAGCTGACGCACCTCCACGAGCGCAGCCACAACCAACGGTTCACCGACTTGATGGATCAGTTCTTGCCGGACTGGCGTGCACGCCGCGACGAGCTGAACGCCGCTCCGCTGGCTGACGAGGATTGGGAGATGGACTGATGCTGAAGCGATTCGACTGGATCAAGGGCTGCGGGTTCTTCGAGAACTACCGCTGGGATACGACGCTGCCCGACCTTGCCCGCATCAACGTGATCTACGGGCCAAACGGCACAGGTAAGACCTCCCTGGCGGGAGCCTTCGACGGCATCCGCAATCCACCGGACGCCGAGGGCTATCAGCATCTGTCGGTTTCAATAGATGACGGGACGGCTCGAACGACCAACGGCAACGACGACGCCTTCTTCGACCGTATTCATGTTTTTAGCGCGCACTACGTTGGTCGTAGCCACAACTTCGCCGCTGGAAACGCTGATATGCCTGCCGTGCTGACCCTCGGTGAGAAGCCTGTCGACGCAGAGCAGAAACTGGAGCGGCTCCGCGGTGAACTTGTGACCAAGCTGAAGGAACGCGAAGAGCAGACGAAGCTCGAAAGCGACGCCGAGCATGCCGCCAATGTTGCTTACGGTAAGGTCTCACAGCAGGTCGTTGATGCTGCTAGTCGTGCTGGAGGCCGGTGGAAGTCGCGGGGCAACTTCAGCGCAGGCGTTGTACGTAACGCTTTCGGAAAATCTCACGCCAGCTGGAAATTGCTCACGGAGCAGGAGTTGCGGAGAAGCCTTGGGATTGTGAACTCTGACAAGGCCGATGCGATACCCGAGGAGCAACTTGCGATCGTCGCCCCGGATGGGCTGTGCGAACGTCTGGCCGCGACCCTTTCGACAACCCCGACGACCATCATCCTCGACACGCTCAAAGCCCACCCAGACGCCACGAGCTGGGTCGATGAAGGACGGCATCTCCACGATGGTGTCGAAACCTGCATCTTCTGTGGCTCCCCGTTTTCTGACGAGCGACGCACTCTCATTGACCAGCACTTCTCCGATGCTGTTCAGCGTTTGCAGTCCGACCTTCGCTCTGTGGCCACTGACCTTCGCGCATTGATGATGTCGGTAGACGCTGAGATCGCAGGTCTGCCGAGCAAGGGTCTCTTCTTCGAGGATCTCCGGCCACGGTACGACGAGGCGAACAATGAGGTTCGAGCGGAGCTGACGGCTCTGAAGTCCTGGGTGACTGAAGTGCTGGCACGAGCCGAGACCAAGCTGAGCAACGTCTTGAGCCCAGTTGATGCGGTCGTATCGGAGCCGCCAACGGTTTCGGCGACGGCCATGCTCGGACTCAGAACCGAGCACAATAGCCGCGTCAGTAGGCACGACCAACTGATCCAGACGGCAGCAGAGGCAATCGAGCTGCACTACCTGAAGGCGTCGGAGGCCAGCGTCTCCGAAAGCGTCGCCAAGGCCTCCGCAGCCAAGGCAGCGGGTGAGGCTCTTGACGAGACGATTGCTGGAATCCGCGCCGATATCACCTCGCTCGAAACCGTCGATGGCGACCCGATGCCGAGCGCGAAGGTTCTTACGGATGAGGTGACCCGACTACTGGGCCGCAACGAGCTCAAGTTCGAGTTGGTGAACGGACGCTACCAAGTCACTCGTGACGGGCAGCCTGCTCAAGGATTGAGCCTCGGTGAACGAACTGCCATCACGATGATTCACTTCCTCGAGCAAGTGGCCAAGTTTGACTCGTCCAGAGGCAAGCCAATCGTCATCATCGACGATCCCGTCTCCAGCCTCGATAGCGACATCTTCATGGGTGTCTCCACCCACATCTGGACCGAGGCGATCGTTAAGGACCACATTGAGCAGCTCTTCCTGCTCTCCCACAACTTTGAGCTGTTCCGCCAGTGGGACATCCAGATTGAAGCTCTACACAAAAGCGGAAAGATGGAAGACGGACGCAGGTTCAGGGACGTCTACCCGGCCGAGTTCTACGAGATCCGCTCCCAGCATGTCACTCAAGCTGGTTCAACGAAGCGGCGTCCAGTGCTTGCAAAGTGGCCGCCGTCAGAGCGAGCACGCAAGATGATCCGCTCGACCTATCACCATGCGTTCATGGCCCTGGCCGATGCGCGGCTTCAGCTTACCGCTGACGACTCCGTAGAGAACCGACTCAACGCACAACTACTCTTCCCGAACGTCATACGTCGAGCGCTCGAGACGTTCCTCGCGTTCAAACACCCGGAGTGGGTCGGGAACCTGAACAGTGCGATGCGGAAGTCTGCTGAGCTGCTGCGAACAGCTGGTTTTCAGGGTGACGCCGATGCTCTGCGACTTCGACTCACGAGGTATGCCCATGCATACTCGCACAGCGAGTCGCCAGCGACCGATATCACCGTCAGCCCCGACGAAGTCGCCTCAGCGATCGCTTCGGTATTCGAGTTCATGCACTGCCTGGACGAAGCTCACTTCGACGGACTGTGTGAGGTAGTCAACATCGAGCCAGCAGACTTGCTGCCTCCTTTGCTGTAGGCGATGGAGGAAGCTCTGTGACCCAAACCGACTCGTCCTTCCCTGCTTACCGCATCCTGACCATTGACGGCGGAGGCATCAAGGGCGTCTTTGCGGCGTCGCTGCTTGCTGAGTTCGAGACGAGCCTCGGTAGCCCGCTCGTTGAGTGCTTCGACCTGATCGCGGGTACCTCGACCGGTGGCATCATCGCTATCGGCCTGGGGCTGGGACTTTCAGCTCAGGAGATTCTCAACTTCTACGAGAAGAACGGTCCGGCAATCTTCGCCGGGCGTCGTGGCCGCTCATTGCGGCCGCTGTTCGCCGCCAAGTACAACTCCAAGCCCCTGCATGATGCTCTGATGGAGGCGTTCAGCGACAAGCTTCTCGGCGAGAGCACAACCCGGCTGCTGATCCCGTCATTGAACCTCGATACCGGCGAGGTCCACGTCTTCAAGACTGCTCACCACACCTGCTTCGTGCGGGACTACAAGGAGAAGGCGGTCGACGTCGCACTCGCCACAGCAGCGGCTCCAACCTATTTCCCTACCCACCATCTGGGGACCGGCGAGCCACTCGTGGATGGCGGGATGTGGGCGAACAACCCGATGGGGGCCGCAGCGGTTGAGGCCATCGGTGTGCTTGGGTGGCCCCGCGGCGACGTCAAGCTCTTGGGAGACGGGTGCACGGAGTCTCCGCCGGATACCGCAAATCGGCGATCTCGCGGCCTCCTCAACTACTGGGCCAAGCGACTGGTGAGCATCTTTATGGCCGGCCAGTCTTCATCCTCCTTGGGGACAGCCCAGCTGCTACTCGGTCACGACAACGTGCATCGTATCTCTCTCAACGTCAGTGGTGGACGGTACAAGTTGGATGGAGCCAACGCGATCAGTTCACTCAAAGGACTTGGGGCATCGGAGGCTCGGAAGGAGTATCCGAAAGTGCACTCGACGTTCTTCGCTGAACAGCGCCAGCCCTTCGTGCCGATGAAGGAGGTCGAACGATGAAGCTGATCAAGCACTTCGACGCCTTCCTCAAGAACAAGGTCAACTTGAGTGACGGGCGCATCGCAACGCTCGACAAGCGGGTCGACGCGGTGAATAGCTTCTTGTCTAGGGGGGACGATGTCATCTCGAGCAACTTCATCGACCTGATTCCGCAGGGTTCTTACGCGCACCGCACGATCATCAATCCAGTCGACACGAACGACGAGTTCGATGCAGATGTGCTGCTGGATCTGAAAGAGGTCGATGGCTGGGAGGCGGAGGACTACGTAGAGCAGCTTTATCAGGTCTTCCGCTCGAGCAGCACCTACAAGGACATGGTCCGCCGCCGGAGCCGGTGCGTCACCGTGAACTATGCGGACGAGTTCCATATGGACGTGGTGCCGTTCTTGACTCGGCACGGCGAGCGGTTCATCACGAACCGCAGCACCAACCAGTTCGAGCGCACGAACCCCGAGGGGTTCAATGAGTGGCTCGATGGCCAGAACCGCATCACGAGTGGCCGCTTGGTTAAGGTCATCCGCCTGCTCAAGTACATCAGGGACTTCAAGAACAACTTCTCGGTGAAGTCCGTGATCTTGACGATCCTGGTCGGCGAGCAGGTAAACGACGCGGCTCTCTGGGCAGACCCAGACCACTACAAGGACGTGCCCACGGCGCTCGTCAACCTCTTGACGGATCTCAACGTGTACCTGCAGGAGAATCCGTCGATGCCGAGCATCGACGACCCGAGCTGTCCTACCGAGAACTTCAACCACCGCTGGAACCAGGAGCAGTACGCCAATTTCCGTAAGTGGATTGCGACGTACACCAGCTGGGCGAAGGATGCCTACGATGAGTCAGACCCTGACGAGAGCTACACGAAGTGGCGAAAGCTCTTTGGTGACAAGTTCGGCACCTACGACACAAGCCGCTCCAAGGCCTCGGAAGCCCACCGCTCGGTTGCGGGCATCCGCGACACGGAAGAGTTCATTGACAGCAAGTTCGCGGCAGTTGCCATCAATCCTGCGTACTCCATCAAGTTGCAGGCCAAGACGGTGAGCCGGAACGGATGGCGGAACTTTGTGCTCGCGACCCGCGGCAACAAGGTCAGCCCCGGGCGGAACATCACCTTCAGTATCAAGTCGTCGAACATTCCCGGTTCCTACGAGCTGTGGTGGAAGGTCCGCAATGTGGGACCAGAGGCGATAGCCAAGAACATGATCCGAGGGCAGATTGAGCGAGACCGCGGAAGCCGCTCCCGAACCGAGCCCGCTAGCTTCCGAGGTAGCCACTATGTCGAGATCTACGCGGTGCAGAACGGTGTTGTGGTCGCCAAGGATCACCACCCGGTGATCATCCAGTAGTGATCATGGATGCTGGCAACTCGAACGAGGTCGATATGCGAAGGGGCTTCCCGTCGGAAGCGGTAGGTACGAGTGAGTAGGGATGGATAAAAAACACACATGATCGCGTGACCTGTGTAAGGATTATATCCATGAAGGAGTTGGCTGAGTCGCTCCCGTCGACGTTCACGACGGGGACTTCGCGGGCGCACGGCGTGCACCCGCGAGATCTGTATGCCTGGCGAGACGAAGGGCGGATCGTTGAGCTCTCGCGGGGCGTCTTCCGGCGAGCGGACGCGCCCCCGGCGTCGTACCCCGACCTGATCGCGGTGGCGCACCGGGTGCCTCGAGCCATCGTGTGCTGCGTGTCAGCTGCCGCGATTCACGATCTGACGGACGAGATGCCGGCATCTGTGCAGATCGCCGTGCCCAAACGATCGCATACGCCGGCGATCACGTACCCGCCAGTGACAGTGCTCCGGTTCGATGAGGCCACGTTTGAACTCGGGCTGACCTCGTTCGAGGCCGGTCCGGGAGAACCGGTGCGTATCTACGACGCGGCAAGGACGGTGGTGGATCTCATGAGATTTCGGAAACGCCTTGGGGAGCCGATCGCGCACGCCGCATTGCACCGTTACCTGACTACACCAGGCGCTCGACCCGCAGTACTACTGGACTACGCGGAGGCGCTGGGGACGTTCGGCCCCGTGCGCGCTGCCCTTGACGTTGCAAGTGCCCGATGAGCCGGCCAACACGAGATAGCGCCGCAGGGCGCGCGTACCTCGACCTGCAGAACCAGGCCCGCCGTCAGAAGCGGGGGACGCAAGAACTCCTCACGATGTACGTTGTTGAGCGGTGGCTGTCGCGTATGTCGCGCTCCGCGTACGCCGATGATTTCATCTTGAAGGGCGGGATGCTGCTGGCCTCATTCGGCACCCGCCGTCCGACCGTCGATGCCGACGCACTCGCCCGCAACATGGCATCCGACGATGAGACAGTCGCTCACCGCGTCGCTGAGATCGCCGCGATTGCGGATCCGGGCGACGGGGTGGAGTTCCTGCCCGAGACCATCACGACCGCCGTTATCCGTGACGATGCCCTGTACTCGGGTGTGCGAGTGACGATGACCGCGCAGCTCGCTACCGCGCAGGTCAAGCTGCGCTTGGACATCAACTTCGGTGACCCTGTCACTCCGGCTCCGCGTACAGTCGAGTTGCCGGCATTGCGACCAGATTCGCCGCCGATCCGTATCCTGGGGTACCCGATCGAGACCGTGCTTGCGGAGAAGCTCGTCACTGCGATCGAGCTGGGAAGAGCGAACACCCGCGTGCGTGATTTCGCTGACATCCACCTCCTGACCGGCACTCAGGTAGTGCAGTGCGGCTCCCTACGCGACGCACTCACGGCAACCGCCGAGTTTCGAGGCACTGCATTGGTTCCCCTGGCGCGCGCTGCTGACGGGCTCGGGGAGCTACGCGACTCGACCTATGTCGCTTACCGGAAAGGCCTAGGCGAGGTGGGTGCAAGTCTCCCGCCGCGGTTCTCCGACGTGGTGGCTGCCGTCGCGGCATTCGTCGATCCGGTGTTCAGTGGGTTGGCGGTTAAGGCTGTGTGGAAGCCAGCGGAACGCGGATGGAGTCTCGAAGGGTCCGGGATTGCTTCGGGATCGACGGAATCCGGTACAGATGGACCGCACCTGTGATGGTTTCTGACGGCCAACTCAAGAAGCCCGAGATGGACAACGCAATGACCAGCGAACTTGGCTGTCAGTGCCGAGTCGAGGGCTGCCGTTGTGACGGCATCGCCGATCTTGCCGAGCACGGTTTCGAACGATGCGCGTGCTGCCTTGCCGACTGCCCTGACGTTCACGATGAGCCCTCCGTTGGGGCCCTAAAACCCTCAGCGGGAGACGAGTGAGGTCGTATCAACCCGCGACAACAGCAAACCTGCTCGAACCGCGTCTTCACGCGATTCGAGCAGGTTTACGCGGAGGCAGAGTGCCTCAGTTGTTCTTTGCTCGGCTGCGTTCCTTGGCGCGCTCGTGGCCGACCAGGGTGGTCTTACGGATGCGGACCACCGCAGGCGTGACTTCGAGGCACTCGTCGGGACCGCAGAACTCCAGCTGCTGCTCCATCGACATCTTCCGGGCCGGAATGAGGCGCTCCAGTTCCTCACCGGTGGAGGAGCGCACGTTGGTGAGCTTCTTCTCCTTGGTGGGGTTGACGTCCATGTCCTCGGCGCGGGGGTTCTCGCCGACGACCATGCCCTCGTACACCTCGTCGCCGGGGGAGACGAACAGCACGCCGCGCTCCTGCAGGTTGAACAGCGCGTAGCCGGTGACGACGCCGGTTCGGTCGGCGACCAGGGAGCCCGTCGCGCGGGTGCGGAAGGCGCCGGCCCAGGGCTCGTAGCCTTCGGCGACGTGGTGCATGATGCCGGTGCCGCGGGTCTCCGTCAGGAATTCCGTGCGGAAGCCGATCAGGCCGCGCGCCGGCACCAGGAACTCCAGGCGAACCCAGCCGGTGCCGTGATTGACCATGGTCTCCATCCGGCCGCGGCGCGTGCCCAGCAGCTGGGTGACCGTGCCGACGTGCTCCTCGGGCACATCGATGGTGAGGCGCTCGACGGGCTCGTGCACCTTGCCGTCGATCACCTGCGTGACCACCTGCGGTTTGCCGACGGTGAGCTCGAAGCCCTCGCGTCGCATCATCTCCACCAGGATGGCCAGCTGCAGCTCGCCACGGCCCTGCACCTCCCAGGTATCGGGACGCTCGGTGGGCAGCACCTTGATCGACACGTTGCCGATCAGCTCCTGCTCAAGGCGGGCCTTCACCAGGCGGGCGGTCAGGTTCTTGCCCGACTTGCCGGCCAGCGGCGAGGTGTTGATGCCGATGGTCATCGAGATCGACGGCTGGTCGACCGTGATCAGCGGCAGCGGCTTGGGGTTCTCGGGATCGGAGAGGGTCTCGCCGATGGTGATCTCCGGGATGCCGGCGATCGCGACGATGTCGCCCGGCCCCGCGGACTCGGCGGGAACGCGCTCCAGCGCCTCGGTCATCAGCAGTTCGGTGAGCTTCACGTTCTTGACGGTGCCGTCGGCCCGGCACCAGGCCACCACCTGGCCGCGCTTCAGCTCGCCCTCGATGATCCGGCACAGCGCCAGACGGCCGAGGTACGGCGAGGCGTCGAGGTTGGTGACGTGAGCCTGCAGCACCGCGCCTTCCTCATAGGTGGGAGCGGGGATGTGCTCGAACAGGGTGTCGAACAGCGGCTCGAGGTTGGAGGAGTCGGGCATCTCGCCGTCGGCGGGCTGGGTGAGCGACGCCCGGCCGGCCTTGGCCGAGGCGAAGACGATCGGGAAGTCGAGCGCGTCGCCGGCGTCGTCGTCGAGGAGATCCATGAACAGGTCGTAGGTCTCGTCGACCACCGCGGAGATGCGGGCGTCGGAGCGGTCCACCTTGTTCACCACCACGATGATGGGCAGCTTCTTGGCCAACGCCTTGCGCAGCACGAAGCGGGTCTGGGGGAGTGGGCCCTCCGAGGAATCGACCAGCAGGATCACGCCGTCGACCATCTCCAGCCCGCGCTCCACCTCGCCACCGAAGTCGGCGTGGCCGGGGGTGTCGATGATGTTGATGATCATGTCGGTGCCGTCGGGGCGACGATGCTTGACCGCAGTGTTCTTGGCGAGAATGGTGATGCCCTTCTCGCGCTCGAGGTCCATCGAATCCATGACCCGCTTGTTGACGTCGGAGCCTTCCCGGAATGCGCCGGACTGCCACAGCATGGCGTCGACGAGGGTGGTCTTTCCGTGGTCGACGTGCGCGACGATCGCGACGTTTCGCAGGTCATGACGAATGGGCATGCGCATCTCTCCAAGGGATTGCTGGGGTGTTCCGGGCTCTGAGGGTGCCGGTGACATCACCTCGGGAAACGCCGGACGACGGAAGTCCGAGGCCCAAGTGTACGGGTGTGACCGTGCCGTGCCCTAATGCTGATCCCGACGGGGGAGTTCTCCACAGCCTTGTCGCAAACCCTCCGCGTGCATGGCCGGCCCTGGTTGAATGGGCGGACGAGTTCACCGGTGGGGAGGGGAACGCTGCTGATTCGTGGTGTGAACCACGTGATCTCGACGGTGCCGATGGAGTTGATGAGATGCGAAAGTCTGTTCGCGTTGCTGTTGTGGTTCTCGCGACCGTGCTCGTTGGTGCTTGCACGCCCTCCGAGCCGGACCCAACGACGTCACCGTCGCCCACGGCCAGCACCTCGACCAAACCCAGCCCCACACCGTTGGAGTCCCCGAGTCCTTCGGTGTCTTCGAGTCCTAGCCCCACTGCCTTGGAGTCGTTCCCTGACGACACGTCGGGAGATACCCCTGAACAGGCGGAGATCCGCGCTGGTTGGCAGGCGTATCACCAGACGCTGGACAAGTTCGCTAAGGATCCCACGCTGATGGACCTGAGCGAGATCCAGTTGGTTACCGTGGGCCAAGAAGCCGTTGAGATCGTTCGCTCCATACAGTTCTTTAGGGATGAGGGCTTGAAGCAGGTTGGCGATGCGGTGTTCCGAGACGTTGAGATCGGCGAGCCCAGCACGAATGGCGATGGCGTGAGGACCGCCCATGTCACATACTGCCTCGACCGCACCCAGATCAAGGCGGTCCATGTCGATACCAATGAGGAAGCTGAGGGTCTGGTTGCCCAGAATACGAGATTTGACCTTCTCATGGAGCAGGGCGCTGACGATATCTGGAGGGCGGCCCTTCTAAAGACGATTGACCTCAAGTGCTGATGCGGGTACGTGTCGTTGGGCCGCTCCTTGGCATCATCGCTGCACTTGCGAGCCAGGTCGCCTATGCCGACTTGCCGCCCGGAGTGTCTACGGACGGCCTCGGATACATCCGGAATGACGAATCCGGAACGGTGGGGGACTCCGGTGACGGTGACGCGCGGCCCACCAATGGCAAACGTTCGAAGGGTGGCACGACGACCTGTTCTTACCAAGGGCGCGAGGTTTCATGTTCGACCGACGCGGGCATCTGGAGCCCGACGGTGAGCGGGTGGTGCAGGGCTATGGATCCCCCACCTCCGAAGACCGATTTTGCGTGGAACGGCAACACAGATGGCGCGGTCTATCTCTGCAGCCCTCCGCTGTTCAACAGCGCTGATCCTGACTACGGGTTGACATTCACGCGGTGGCTGCCTGGCGCGCCTGCACTTCCGCCGCCCGATCCGGAAGAACTCGCGTGGCGTGCCGTCGCGGAGCTTCAGCTTTCCAAGGTGACGATCGCGACCTTCCCGCAGGCGACGTCGAAGAACTCGGACTCGATGGGCATCGTCGGCTTCCCCGTACCGGTGTGGGCGGATACCTCCCAAACGGATCTCGGGTCGCGGACCGCGAGCGCATCGGAGCGAGGCTTCACCGTCTCGCTGACCGCGACGCTGGACAAGGTCGTCTGGGACTTCGGTGATGGGAGCCAAGCGGTGACCTGTTCCGGACCAGGCGCGCCGTACACGAAGTCCACTCTCTCGCCGGAGCACAAGGTGGTCTGCGGCTATCAAAGCGGCTACCGGAAGCAGGGCGATTACACCATCACCGCCACTGCGCATTGGGACGTGGCCTGGACGGGTATCGGTCAGTCCGGGACGATCGAGCAGGAGCTGGTCTCGGAGGAGCAGCTCAGGGTCGGTGAGTATCAGGTGGTCAACGTGATGCCGAAGTCACCGTGAACTGATCGAGGCGGATTTCGTTCAGTCGCCCACCGATCCGGCGTCAGCGGGGTTCTGAACGTCAGCATGCTGACATCCATAGCCTGGCTGAGGCCTGGAGCGCCTCAAACCTGACGGACTCAACCTGGATAGCCAGCCGGCCCGACGCATTCGACGTCTCGGATCAGGCGCCGGTCTTCGGCAGGCCGGGCTTCACCGGGGGCGTTGCGGTCGGCTTGGCGGAGGGAGACGGTGTGGGCGACGGAGACTCCGACGGCGTCGGAGTCGGCGACGGGGTGGGCTTCTCTCCGGCGATCGTTGCGGTGACCCACACCAAGCGGTGGTCCGACGTCGGGAAGGGGTAGGTGCCCGTGAGGCGTGACAGCGGATCGGAACTGACCGGCCACCAGACCCCGGCGTCCTTGACCGTCATCGTCGCCGAACTCAACAAGACGTAGTCCACGCGCAGGTTGCCCGGAGCGGGGTCGTCGCCGAAGTCGGCGGTGTCGAAGCGCGCCTCGCTGAGGTGGCTGTCGTTGGCGCCGCCCTGCTCAGCCGCCTCGACGGCGCCCTCGGAGGTGGGCTTGGGATCCAGCACCGCCGGTGCGTCGAGCAGTTGCTGGATGGCTCCGGGCTCTGAGTCGCCGTCGTTGGGATCGGAGTTGTAGTCGCCCAGCACCACGAAGCTGCTGCCAGCCGGCAGCCCTCCGGTGGCGCCGTCGTCGTCATAGAGATAGTCGGCGTCATCGGAGACGTAGTCGGCCCACAGCCGGATCTCGTCGTGGTTGCGCAGCTTGTTGCGTCGCTCCGGTCCGTCGAACGACGGCGGGGTGGGGTGCGCCACCAGGACGTGCACGATGGTTCCGTCGACGTTCACCGGCACATCCGCGTGGGTCTTGGATGACAACCGCACGGCCTTGAGTTCCTCCGCTGAGAACCAGTCGGCGGGCTCAGCCGTGTCCGGGTTGTCCGGCAGCAGCGCCCCCGGCATGTCGCCCCACAGGAAGTTCTGGAAGGTGCGCACGTCATCGGCCAGGATCGGGTACTTCGAGTAGACCACCAAGCCGTATTGACCGGGGAAGGTGCCGAAGCCGAAGGCATCGTCCGGCCCGCCGACGGTGCCGTCATTGTTCAAGTCGTGGCCGCTCGGCACGCCCGTGTTGACCGGACCGGTCCAGGAGTACGGAAACTCGATGGGATCCGCGCCGTTCTGTCCCACCGCGAGATAGTTCTCCGCGAACAGGCGCACGGCCTCGCCGTCGGCGTCATAGTCGAACTCGTTGACCAGCACGATGTCCGGGTTCGCCCGCTGGATGGTCTCTGCGGCGTTGCGGGCCTGCTCGTTGTCGCCGGTGGACAGATCGGCCAGCAGCTGGCCCTCGGCGTTCCGGTTGAGGCTGGCATTGAAGGTGGCGAAGGTCACCTCGGGCTCATCGGCCCGGGCCAGAGCCGGTGCGGCGAGCGTGCTGGTGGCGCACAGTGCGACGGTCAGCAGGATGGACCTCGTTCGGGACATGATGGCTCCTCACAGTCGACGGCGACGTGTCACCAACCTTAGAGGTTCCGACGGGATGAACTCCCGATGAATGGTGGCGGAGGGGCCGCTACGAGACCGCCCCGTCGGCCAGCACTTGGTAGGCGGTCTCCGAGGAGTCGCGGAGGAACTGGGCGCAACGCTCCTGCTCCTCGGTCTCGCCGATCCGGCCGGCGGCGACGCTCAGCGCCCAGAGCGCTCGCAGGAAGCCGCGGTTGGGCTCATGCTCCCAAGGAACGTGGCCCGAACCCTTCCAACCGTTGCGACGCAGCGTGTCCAACCCGCGGTGATACCCGGTGCGCGCGTACGCGTAGGCCGCCAGCGAGTTGCCCAGGTCGTCGTCTCGGAGACAGGTTTCCGCGAGCAGCGCCCAGCACAGCGACGACGACGGGTGCCGGCTCACGACCTCGAGGAACCCCTCCTTGCCGTGCTCTGCGATGTCAGCCAGCGCGGGATCCTCGGGCAGTTCGACAACGACCGAATTCGCCAGCAGATTGGGGTGCGTCTCGCTCATGTCTCCACCCTAACGGACTCGTTGTGAGGCGCCGGAATCACCGCGCGCCGATGTGCTTCACCTTGGACGCCAAAGCCCCTTCGGCGTCCTTGGCCACGGCCTCAAGCGAGCCGCCCATGGAGGCGCGCACGATCCCGGCGACGAGCCCCTCGACGAAGGGGGCCGCGACGATCCGATAGGTCGCCGGATCGCCGTCGAGGAACTCGATGGCCATCTCCGCGCTCATGATCGCCGAGCCCAGATCGGTGAAGATCGCCACCCCGTCACCCTGATCGACCGTGCCGATGGCCGTCATCACCTCCGCGGCGTCGGTGCCGAACCCGCCGTCGGGAGTGCCGGCGGCGATCTCCAACGGCGGCGGATCCTTGTGCACCATCTCGGAGGCCAAAGCGACGGCGGCCTCTGCCAGCGCGCGGCTATGCGAGACCACCACGATGCCTACGGTCACCGGCTCAGCCCTCCAGCGCTTCGGCGAGCGACGCGAACAAGAGCGCGGTCGACGTCGCACCCGGATCCGTATGGCCGGCGGACCGTTCGCCCAGGTAGCTCGCCCGGCCCTTGCGGGCCACCAGCGCAGTGGTGGCATCGCGCCCCGCGGCGGCCGCGTCGCGAGCGGCCTTCGCGGCGTCGGCAGGCGTCGCGCCGGAACCCGCGGCGGCCGCGAAAGCCTCCGTCGCCGGCGTCATCGCGTCGACCATGGTCTTGTCGCCCAACTCGGCCCGGCCCCGCGCCTTGACCCCATCGAGTCCGGCCAGCAGCGCCTTGGCGAGAGCTCTGGCGTCGAGCTCGGCGTCGCCGAGGGGCGCGGCCGCCTTCATGAGGAAGGTTCCGTACAGCGGCCCGCTAGCGCCACCGACGTTGCTCACCAGGGCCATTCCGGCCTGGCGCAGCAGGTCGGTGGCGCTGGCGAACTCCTTCTGATCGAGCAACGCGACAATCGCACCCATACCGCGATGCATGTTGGCCCCGTGATCGGCATCCCCGATCGCGGAATCCAGGTCGGTCAGGAGATCCTTGTTCTCGGCGATATGAGCGGCGAAACGCCTCAGCCAGTCGGCGACGACGGCGGTCGTGGAAGTGGTGTCAGTCACACTCCCCACCTTAGGCCCGACGTGTTCACCGGGGCATCCCACAAGCGCAGCAGTTCGTCGTCGGCCTTGGTGAGGCTGAGCGAGCAGCCGGCCATGTCCAGGCTGGTGACGTAGTTGCCGACGAGGACGCGTGCCACGGTGACGCCCGCCGCGTCCAGCAGCGCCTTGACCTCGCCGTAGGCGACGTAGAGCTCGATCAGCGGCGTGCCGCCCAGGCCGTTCATGAGGACGATCACCGGGGCGCCGGTGAAGTCGTAGTCGGCGAGGATCGGATCGACCAGCTGCCTTGCGATCTCCTTGGCCGTGCCCAGCGGACGACGCTCGCGGCCGGGCTCGCCGTGGATCCCGATGCCGATCTCCATCTGGTCTTCGGGAAGATCGAACGTCGGATGCCCGGCGGCCGGAACGGTGCACGAGGTCAGGGCCACGCCCATCGAGCGACTGCTGTCGGCCACGCGGCGCGCGATCTCGGCCACCTCGGCCAGCGACTTGCCTTCTTCGGCAGCGGCACCGGCGATCTTCTCGACGGCCAGCGTGCCGCCCACACCGCGTCGACCGGCGGTCCACGTCGAGTCCTCGACGGCCACGTCGTCGGCCACCAGCACCGATTCGACGGCGATATCCAGGTCGGCGGCCATCTCCGCGGCCATCTCGAAGTTCATCACGTCGCCGGTGTAGTTCTTGACGATGTGCACGACGCCGGCGCCCGTGTCGGCGCGCTGCGTCGCGGCCAGCACCTTGTCGGGAGTGGGTGAGGTGAACACGGCACCGGCGCACGCGGCGTCCAGCATGCCGGTGCCGACGAAGCCGCCGTGCAGCGGCTCGTGGCCCGAACCGCCGCCGGAGATGAGCGCGACCTTGCCCGCGGGCTTGGGCTCGGCGCGGTAGATGACCTGGGTGTCGTGGTCGACGCTCAGCTCGGGATGAGCAGCCTCGATGCCGATGAGGGCGTCGGTCACCACGTCGTCGGGGGAGTTGATCAGTTTCTTCATCCGGAGCTCCTAAAGCCGAATCGGACAGCGCCTGCACTGGCGCCACCGCACCTCGATGGTTACTCATAGCTTGCCTCAATTGGGCGTGCGACAACAGGGGTGAGACAAGGCCAAACAGTCCGATTGAACGTCCGCGCAGCGACGCTGTGTAGGAGATGCACGAACTCTCACGTAGAATGCGGTTGCAATGCCCCGGTGCGATGCGCGGGGCTTCGTCCATGTGTGGAGGTAATTGACCCATGCCAAGCGTGATTGTCGTCGGTTCTCAGTGGGGAGACGAAGGCAAAGGTAAGGCGACCGATCAGCTGGGGGACAGGGTCGACCTGTGCGTCCGCTACTCCGGCGGCAACAACGCCGGGCACACCCTGGTGGTGAACGGCGACAAGTTCGTGCTCCACCTGCTGCCCTCCGGCATCCTCAACCCCGACACGGTGACGGTGATCGGCAACGGCGTGGTCGTCGACCTCGACGTGCTCGCCCAGGAACTCGAGGAGCTCACCTCCCGCGGCGTGGACGTGCCTCATCCGCTGATCTCCGCCAATGCGCACATCATCACCGAGTACCACAAGGTGATCGACAAGGTCACCGAGCGCTTCCTCGGCAAGCGTCGCATCGGCACAACCGGCCGCGGCGTCGGCCCCTGCTACTCCGACAAGGTCAACCGGCTGGGCCTGCGTATCCAGGACATCTTGGACGAGTCGATCCTGCGCCAGAAGGTGGAGGCCTCGCTGGAGCAGAAGAACCAGCTGCTGGTGAAGGTCTACAACCGCCGCCCGATCGAGGCCGAGGAGATCGTGCAGGGCCTGCTCAAGCACGCCGACGTGATCCGGCCGCACATCGTAGACTCCGGTCGCTACATCAACGACGCGCTCGACGAGGGCAAGGTGGTGCTGTTCGAGGGCGCCCAGGCGCATCACCTCGACGTCGACCAGGGCACCTACCCCTACGTCACCTCCTCAAACCCGACGGCGGCAGGCGCCACCACGGGCGGCGGCGTCGGTCCCACCCGGATCGACCGCGTGATCGGTATCGCGAAGGCCTACACCACCCGCGTGGGTGAGGGCCCGTTCCCGACGGAGCTGTTCGACGAGCACGGCGAGCGACTGCGCCGCGAGGGCGCCGAGTTCGGCGCCACCACCGGACGTCCCCGCCGCTGCGGCTGGTTCGACGCGCTGATCGTCGAGCAGGCCTCGAAGATCAACGGCTTCACCGACATCTTCCTCACCAAGCTCGACATCCTCTCCGGCTGGGACAAGATCCCGGTCTGCGTGGCCTACGAGGTCGACGGCGTGCGCCACGATGTGATGCCGATGACGCAGTCCGACTTCCACCACTCCAAGCCCGTCTACGAGTACCTGGACGGCTGGGCCGAGGACATCTCCGACGCGCGCACCTTCGACGATCTGCCGGCCAACTGCCAGGCCTACGTCAAGCGCCTGGAGGAGCTGATCGGCTGCCGGATCAGCGGCATCGGCGTGGGTCCGGGCCGCGAGCAGTCGGTGGCCATCCACGACCTGATCTGATCGGAGCAGGGCCGTGTCCCGACGGCTGGTTTGGAGCCTGACCGCGCTGATCGTCGTGTTCATGATCGGCACGCTCGTCGTCGCGATCTGGCAGGAAGACCTCGGCTGGGGCTGGTGGTGGGCCGTGCCCGTGGGCGGCGGCTTCGTTTTGGCCATCCTCGGCTTCCGCGTGTTAGTACAGCGCGCCCAGGAGGCTGAGCGTCGCGAGGACGAATGATGAGAAACGCACACTCGACGCCCTGACAGGGACGAATTTCGCGGAATCGCGATCGAGGGTGCGTTTCTCATGGTCGGCGGCGGAGGGCACTAGGCTGAGGCGCGTGAAGATCCTTCTGCTTGGTTCCGGCGGGCGCGAGCACGCGCTGGCCCGGTCACTCGTCGCCGATCCGTCCGTCACCGCGCTTCATGCTGCTCCGGGCAACCCCGGCATCGGTGCGCTGGCCGAGTTGCATGCCATCGACGCGAACGATCCCGCCGCCGTCGTGGCGCTGGCGCGCGAACTCGGCATCGACCTGGTCGTGATCGGCCCCGAGGCCCCGCTGGTGGCGGGCGTCGCCGACGCTCTGCGCGAGGCCGGCTTCGATGTGTTCGGACCGAGTCAAGAGGCAGCCGTGCTGGAAGGATCGAAGGCCTTCGCCAAAGAGGTGATGCGCGCCGCGGGCGTGCCCACGGCCGACTCCCGCGTGTGTGAGACGCCGGAACAGGCCGCCGCTGCGCTCGACGAGTTCGGTGCGCCGCATGTCGTCAAGGACGACGGGCTGGCCGCGGGCAAGGGCGTCGTGGTTACGGACGATCGCGACGCAGCCCTGGCGCACGCAGCCTCCTGCGGGCGCGTCGTGATCGAGGACTTCCTTGACGGACCCGAGGTGTCGCTGTTCGCCGTCTGCGACGGTGAACGCGCCGTGCCGCTGATGCCGGCGCAGGACTTCAAGCGCGTCGGCGACGGCGACGCCGGCCCCAACACCGGCGGCATGGGCGCCTACGCCCCGCTGCCGTGGGCGCCCGAGGATCTGGTGGACGAGATCATGCGCGACGTGGTGAACCCCACCGTCGCCGAGATGGCGCGCCGCGGAACGCCCTTCGTCGGCCTGCTCTACGCCGGACTCGCGCTCACCTCGCGCGGGCTGCGTGTCGTCGAGTTCAATGTGCGCTTCGGCGACCCGGAGACCCAAGCGGTGCTGGCCCTGCTCAAGACGCCGCTGGCCACCGTGCTGCGCGCGGCCGCCCGAGGAGAACTGAGCACGCTGCCGCCGCTGGAGTGGCATGACGGAGCTGCCGTCGTGGTGGTGTCGGCGGCCGCCGGCTACCCGGGAACCCCGACCACAGGGGGCGCGATCGTGCTGCCCGACGACGAAGACGACGCCTACGTCCTGCACGCGGGAACCCGCATCGTCGACGATCAGCTGGTCGCCTCCGGGGGGCGGGTGCTCGGCACGATCGCCCGCGGAGTCGACCTCGATCAGGCCAGGGAACGCGCGTACGCCCATCTGGCTCGCATCGATTTCGCCGATGGGTTCCACCGCGGCGACATCGGGGTGCCCCACTGACTCGCTAGGCTGATTCACGGCCGAGCAACGAGGGAGCTGCTGTGGAGACATCAAGGCGAGCGGTCCTGATCGCGGGAGCGGGTGCGATGGGTGCCGCCGCGGCTGCCTGTGCACCCAAACCGGATCCGGTGACGCCCACTCCCACCCCCTCGCCGACGCCCGTCGCCAGCCCGTCTCCGTCCCTTTCGGTCGCGCCGGTTCCGGTGGCGCCGCTGACGGGGCTGCCGCTCGTCGACGAGGCCATCATGAGTCGGCCGGCGGTGGCGTTGAAAGTGCCGAACCTTCAATCCGAGCAACCGCAACGGGGGCTGCTCGAGGCCGACATCGTGTTCTGCCAACCCAACGACTACGGCGCGACCCGCCTGGCGCCGGTGTTCCACAGCCGATACGCCGACGCTGTGGGCCCCATTCGCTCGATCCGGCCGGCCGACGTGCCGCTGCTCTCGCCCCTGCGTCCCGTCTTCGGAAACACCGGCGCCGCTGACTGGGTGCTGGCCTATACCGACGAGCATGCCGAGTATCTGGAGCGGATGACCTACCTCGACTGGCGAGGCACCGGCGCGTACAGCGTCGACCAGGACCGGTTGTACACGGTCAGGGGAAAGACGCAATACGATCGCGCGATCCAGGCGCATCCCGCGAGGATGGCCGAGTTGGCGGAGCGCAACACCGAGGCGCCCGAGCCGTATTTCTCGTTCGCGCCAACCGCGGAGGCCGCGTCGACGGCCACGGGTAGCGCGGCCACCAGCCTCGTCATTCCCTATGGGTCGGGGCACGAATACGACATGACCTACGAGTACGACGCCGCGAGCAACTCCTACCTGCGCAGCCAACCCTGGGGCGAGCACATCCTGGCCGATGGCGAACGCGTGACCGCTGATGCCGTGCTCATCATCGTCGCGCCGTGGGAGATGGGGCGCATCGGCAACGGCACGCACGCGGATGATCCGATCCTGGAGATCATCGACGCCGCCGGGGACTTCCACTATGCGCATGGCGGCAAAGTGGTCACGGGACGCTGGGGCAAGGGCACCGTCGGGGAGCCCTTCAACTTGAGGCTGACCGACGGCTCGTCGCTGCTGATGGCTCCGGGTCGGACCTGGGTCGAGTTGCCCTCGCCCCAGGCCGACCTGCAGTTTTCCTAGGCCTCGATCAGCGGCGGGACGGCGTCGGTGGAGAGCCAGTGCCGCGGCATTCCGAGGCCCTCGGCCAACGGGCCGGCCTTGGTTCGCAGCTCCCCGCACAGCGCGTCGACGGCGCGCGTGATCAGCTTGGAGCGCTTGGGGTCGAAGGCCTCATGCTCCATGTACCAGGCGCGGTTGGCCTCGATGGTGGACAGCGCGTAGAGATCGCACACCTTGACGAGCAGCGAGGTGACGTAGTCGTCCGTGCAGTCGTCGATGCCTTGGATGAAGGCCTCCAGCACGACGCGGTCGATGTGGGCGCGGGCGGCCTCGAGCATGTGGGTCTGGCAGGCGTTGATGGCCTGCCATTGGGCCTCGCCCTTGAGCTTGCCGGCAGCGCGCATCCGCTGCGCCAGGCCCTCGGTGATGTGGCGCTCGCGGAACTCGAACATCTGGACGTGCCATCCGCGCGCGAGCAGCTGACGGTCCTCCGGGGTGCGCTTGGCGGTGGCCACCAGGCGGTCGATGAGGGAGCGCGCCGTGGTGCGTTCCATGACGGCGCCGCCGATCAGCTTGGCGGTGGCCTGGGCGGCGCCGCGCAGATCCATGTCGCCCCAGGTCGACTTATAGTCGAGCAGCAGGGCCTTGGCGACAAGCTGCAGCAGCACGGTGTTGTCGCCCTCGAAGGTCGCGAAGATGTCGACGTCCTGGCGTGGCAGGGTGATGCCGTTGCCGCTCATGTAGCCGGCACCGCCGCACGCCTCGCGGCAGGCCTGGATGGTGTCGGTGGCGAAGCGGGTGAGCGCCGCCTTGATGCCGGCCGCGCGGGTCTCCAGCTCCCTGGCCGCCCTGGGATCGGCGCCCTCGGCGTCCTGGACGCGCTGCAGCTGCATCGCCAGCTCGTTGACCGCGAAGCCGTACGCGTAGGCGGTGGCGACGGCAGGCAGCAGGCGACGCTGGTGCGTCAGGTAGTCCAACAGCGGGATCTCGTCGCCCAGACCCGGTGCGCGGAACTGGCGGCGACGCGTCCCGTAGTCCACGGCGATCGTCAGCGCCTTGCGTGCGGCGGCGGCCGCCCCGGCTCCGACGCAGATCCGGCCGCGCACCAAGGTGCCGAGCATCGTGAAGAAGCGGGCGTTCTTCGATGCGATGGGCGAGTGGTAGGTGCCCTCGTCGTCGACGCCGCCGTAGCGGTCGAGCAGCATCTGACGGGGCACCCGGACGTGGTCGAAGCGGATGGTGCCGTTGTCGATGCCGAGCAGGCCACCCTTGTGGCCGTGGTCGCCGCAGGTGACGCCGTCGAGCGGGCTGCCGTCGTGCGACCGAATCGGGACGAGGATCGCGTGCACGCCGTGGTGCTCCCCGTCGACGAAGAGCTGCCCGAACACCACGGCCATCCGGCCGTCGCGAGCCGCGTTGCCGATGTAGGCCTTGGTGGCCTGCGGGGTGGGGGAGTCCACCTCGAACTCGTCGCTGTCGGGGAGGTAGGTGATGGTGGTCTCCACCGACTGCACGTCCGAGCCATGACCCAGTTCGGTCATCGCGAAGCAACCAGGCAGCGAGACGTCGATGGCGCCGGGGAGGAAGGTCTCGTGGTGCCACTGCGTGCCCAGGTTGGTGATGGCGCCGCCGAACAGCCCGTGCTGGACGCCCGACTTGATGGTCAGTGACAAGTCGCCCATGGCGAGCATCTCGAAGTTGGCGACCGACTCGGCGACGCTGCCCCTGCCGCCCTGCGCGGCGGGGAAGCCCGCGGTGACGAACTGGCGGCGAGCGACGCGGATCACCCGGTCCAGCGTCCAGTCGCGGGCCTCCTCCAGGCTAAGCGTGGGATCGCGGACGACGTCGTCCGCGGTGATCTCATCGCGCCACCTTTGCTTGATCTCATGGAACGGTCCGTCGAGGGCCGTGCGGAGGGCGTCTCCGGTGGGAGTGATGGTCATCTTCTGCTCCTTGAACATCAATTGCTCCTTGCATCACTGCTGGCGGGTGAGGGGGTGAAGGTGGCGGCAAACATCTGGTCGATGAAACCCACGACGTCTTCTCGTGGTCTGGTGTGCTGGGTCAGGATCCAGCGGTCGGCGACGGCGTAGACGAAGCCGACGACGCCGTGGCCCCAGGTGTTGGCGGCCTGCTCGTCGAGGTTGTTGCGACGCAGCCAGCTCGCCATGGCGCGCGAGATCTCGTTGCCGATCCGGGCGGTGATGCCCAGTACGGGGTGCTCGTCGCCGGCGTCGGCGCTGGGACGGGTGATCACGAAGGCGTAGATGTGCGGGTCGCGCTCCACGAGCGAGAGGTAGGCGTCGGCGAGTTCGTGGATGAGCTCACGGGGCTCGAGCGACTCCACATCGCCGAGCGGGAGGCTCTGGAAGATGAACGCGTGGGTGGCTTCGACGATCGCCTGATGCAGTCCGAACTTGGTGCCGAAGTGGCGGTAGAGCACGGGCTTGGAGGTCTTGGCCTGGGCCGCGATCTCGTCCATGCCGACGCCCGGGCCGTGCAGGCGGATCGCGCGCAGCGCCTCATTGATCAGTTCGCGGCGGCGCTCTTCATTGTGCTGCTCCCAGCGCGCGGCGCGCCCGTCGACCTCTTTGACAGTATTCACGAAACTCACAGTATCCGATACGTCAAGTATCTGGTACGTTGAATTTCGGACGACCCGATCGAGAGGATCAGACGATGACGCTAGGCGCCGCAGTGGTGGTGGGGGGAAACCGGACCCCCTTCGTCAAGGCCGGGGGCAAGTACGCTTCCGCGTCCGCGCAAGACCTGTTCACCGCGGCCCTGGACGGGCTGGTCGCGAGATTCGGGCTGTCCGGCGCGGCGCTCGGCGAGGTGGCGGGAGGAGCGGTGCTCAAGCACACCCGAGACTTCAACCTCACCCGTGAGGCGGTGCTCGGCTCGGCGCTGTCGCCGCTCACCCCCGCCGTCGATATCGCGCAGGCCTGCTGCACCAGCCTCGAGGCTGCGGTCTACATCTCCAACAAGATCCGGCTGGGCCAGATCGATACCGGGATCGCGGGCGGCGCAGACTCGGCCTCCGACGCCCCTATCGTCGTCACCGAAGGACTCCGCCGCGCCATCCTGGCGGCAAACCGTGCGCGGTCGCTGGGGGAGCGGTTGAGGGCTCTGTCCACCATCCGGCCGGGGAATCTGGTGCCGGTTCCGCCGGGCGTCGTGGAGGCTCGCACAGGGCTGAGCATGGGGGAGTCGCAGGCGCTGACCGCCGCACGGTGGGAACTCACCCGCGAGGAGCAGGATGAGCTGGCGCTGGCGTCGCATCGCAATCTGGCGCGCGCCTGGGATGAGGGCTTCTTCGACGACCTCGTCTCGCCCTATCTGGGGGTGACCAAGGACGGCGTGCTGCGGCCCGAGACGTCGATGGAGGCGCTCGCCAAGCTGCGCACTGTGTTCGGCGACAAGGACTCCGCGACGATGACCGCCGGCAACTCGACGGCCCTCACCGACGGTGCCGCCGCCGTGCTGTTGGCGGAAGAGTCGGTGGCCAGGGAGAAGGGCTGGCCCGTTCTGGCCCAGTTCGTGGACGCCCAGGTGGCGGCTGCCGACTACGTCTCCGGCGCCGACGACCTGCTGCTCGCACCCACCCGGGCGTTGCCCGTCCTGCTCGAACGCAACGGCCTGACGCTGAACGACTTCGACTACTACGAGTTCCACGAGGCCTTCGCCGGCACCGTCTGCGCGACGTTGAAGGCCCTGGAGAAGGCCGGCCTCGGCACAATCGACCGCGACCGGGTCAACGTCAACGGATCGTCGCTGGCGGCCGGGCATCCCTTCGCCGCCACGGGCGCCCGGATCGTCGCCACGCTGGCCAAGATGCTGCATCTGAAGGGGGCGGGCTCGCGCGGCCTGATCTCCATCTGCGCTGCCGGCGGCCAAGGGGTCGTCGCGATTCTGGAAGGGAAGTGACGCGCGTGTCCAGCCTGCTCGAAAGCCTGTACACCTCGCCCGTCGGCAAGTTCGTCGCGGGCAAGGCGGGGTTGAGCGATCCGCCACTGCTGCGTCGCGGGCGACGGATGCCCGCGGGGCCGGTGGTGCTCGGCGAACTGGAAGGCGGTGGGATTGCCGCCGAGGTGCTGGGTCTCTTGAATGTGCCCTTCGAGGAGGCGCTGCGCGACGTGCCTGAGGCTCGCACCCTCGACGACAAGGGACGAGAGCGCGCGCCGCGCTACCCCGTGCGTCCCGGCGCGCTGATCGTTGACGCCACGGGCGTGCGCACGATCGACCAACTCGAAGGGCTGCGCCAGCTGCTTCGGCCCGTCATGCGAGGGCTCGAGCGTTCGGGCCGGATCATCATCCTGGCCACCGACGCGTCTGCGGTGGACGGACTCGAAGCGAAGGCCGTGGCTCAAGGCATCGACGGCATCAACCGCACCGTCGGCAAGGAACTGCGCGACGGTGCCACCACGAACCTCGTCTTCCTGCTCAAGGACACGCCGGCCGAGGATCTCGCCTCCACGGTGTGGTTCCTGCTGCACGGCCGCTCGGCCTTCGTCGACGGCCAGACCTGGCGCGTGGGGCCGTCGAAGGATCCGCATCCCAGCGTCGACGTGCCGTTCACGGGGCGGATCGTGGTGGTCACGGGCGCAGCCCGCGGCATCGGGGCGGCCATCGCGCGGATCTTCGCGCGCGACGGGGCCACCGTCGTCGCCGTGGACATCCCGGCGGCGGGGGAGTCGCTGGCGGCTGTGGCCAATGAGGTGGGCGGCTCGGCGCTGCAGCTCGACATCACCAGCCCCGACGCCGGCCGGCGGATCACGGAGCACATCGCGCAGGTGCACGGGAAGGACGCTCGGCTGTGGGCGATCGTGCACAACGCCGGCATCACCCGCGACAAGCTGCTCGCCAACCTCGACGAGAAGCGCTGGGCCAGCGTGCTCGACGTGAACCTCCGCGCGGAGATGACCATCAACGAGTATCTGCTGAACAACGACGTCCCCGGATCCTTCGGTGAGAACGGGCGGATCGTCGGCATCGCGTCCACCTCGGGTGTCGCCGGCAACCGGGGCCAGACCAACTACGCCGCCTCCAAGGCCGGGGTGATGGGTTTGGTGTGGGCGATGAAGGAGGAGTTGGCGGGGCGCGCCATCACCGTCAATGCGGTGGCGCCAGGGTTCATCGAGACCGAGATGACCGGGGCCATCCCCTTCGTCCAGCGCGAGATCTTCCGTCGCACCAACTCGCTGAGCCAGGGCGGCAAGCCCGACGACGTCGCCGAGACCATCGCCTACCTCTGCGGCCCTTGCTCCGGCGGGGTCGACGGCCAGGTTATCCGCGTCTGTGGCCAGAACCTGATCGGGGCCTGACATGCGTCCGATCAACCTCCCCCGTATCCAGGAAAATCGGCCAATGGCCCATTTTCCGGTGTCTGATGCCGAAAATCGGCCAGTAGCCGATTTTCCTGAATTGCTGCGGACGGTGGGTGTGACGGTCGCTGAGGTGCGAGGAACGAGCCTCGAAGCGACGGACAGGGGGAGGTCGTGATGACTGACGTTCGCACCTACGCGGAGGCGCCCAGCGTCAACAAGCTGTTCGTGAAGGCGACGCTGGGCGGCAAGGGGTCGGCGCGCCCGGGCGACTTCCCGGATCGCGCCGCGTTGATCGACGATCATCGCCTCGACGTGGAGCCCTACGTTCGCTACGCCCGGGTCACCGGCTTCGCCGTGCGCGACGTCGTGCCGCCCACCTGGCTGCACGTGCTGACCTTCCCGCTCCAGATGGCGCTTATGGCCGAGGCCGACTTCCCCTTCGGGCTGGCCGGCCTGGTGCACGTGCGCAACGACATGGAACTGTTGCGGCCGGCTCGGATCGGCCAGAAGGTGCGTCTGATGGCGCGCGCGGAGAATCCTCAGCCGCACGCCAAGGGCGTCATCTTCGACATGGTCGGCACGGTGCACATCGACGATCACCTGGCCTGGCGCGGCGTCAGCCAGTATCTGGCCCGAGGTGCGAAGCTGCCGGGC
The DNA here is from genome assembly GCF_029211185.1 of Tessaracoccus caeni. GTDB lineage: Bacteria > Actinomycetota > Actinomycetes > Propionibacteriales > Propionibacteriaceae > Arachnia > Arachnia caeni. The sequence continues at coordinate 453,925 of NZ_JARGDO010000001.1, read as the reverse complement.
GAGCCTCCGACGGCGGTGCGTGAGACCGCCCCGGAGGCGCCCGACGCGCAGCAGTGGCGACTGCCCCCAGACCTCGGCCGGCAGTACGCGGCGGTCAGCGGCGACGCCAACCCGATCCACCTCAGCCCCGTCACCGCGCGACTCTTCGGCTTCCCGCGTCCGATCATCCACGGCATGTGGACCCATGCCCGGGCACTGGCCGCCTTCGACGGACACCTCCCCGAGGCCTACCGAGTAGGAGTGCAGTTCACCAAACCGATCTTCCTGCCGGGCAAAGTGCGCTTCGCCCAAGCGCGGGAGGACGGTATCACTCGCTTCGTGGTGCGCGGCAAGGAGAACAAGCCGCACCTGATCGGTCGCATTTCGGCGTTGTGAACCGGGATGGAGAATCTCCGGCTACGGATATGGTGCGATCTGTGAAATAGGTACAGATCGCGCCATATCCGTAGCCGAAGGTTCGGCACCCGGCGCTTTTCATGCCACGCGTACCCCGATCAACCGATCCGGCATCGAGATCACATGCACCTCCCCGGCGAGCCTACCGGCCTGCTCCACCTGAGAAGCGGTCCAATCCGGTAGCTCCGCTCCCGACTGGTCGCAGGGGTACCGGCCCTTGCCCGCGCCGTATGAGCCGGGCTCATCCCCCCAGGTGGGAAGGAAGCGCTCCCTGTCGCGTTCGCACACGAAGAGGTCTTGCGGCTCGGCTGGTCTCGCTGCACCCGTTCTCGGATCGACGAGCGTCACGGATGTTCCTGTTGATGGGATGATGATCTCCTCCTCTTGCGAGACGAAGCTCCAGCCCTTGTCGGGGGCATGCAGGAGGTCAGCGCTGAGTCGGTGCTCCCAGACGGTGGTGCCTTCGTGTAGGTCGAGTCCCACGAGTGACATGGCAACGTCCTTGTAGTCCTCTGACAAGGAGCCATCCTCCTCCCAGGTCATACGCGCTTCGCCGGAGGCATAGCGGCAGCCGATGATCCGGTTCGCCTCATCGAGATAGTTATCTACTGCGAACGGGCAGAGATCAGTTGCTGGAGAGCGCCAGAGGATCTCCCCTTCCTCCTTGGAGATAGCCACCAGCGAGGAGTCGCTCAACGGGAACGTAAAACTCTGCTCAACGAACTGGTCGCGCCATATGTGTCCGAGACCGACAACGGGATCGTGGTCGTCATCTGAGTACCATGCCCAGCCGGCGTCAGACGAGGTGTCGGGGCCAAAGAGATCGTGGTAGTCGTACTCCCACAGCACCTTGCCGTCCGCGATGTACCCCAGCCCTTCCGTTTCCTCGGGCGAGCGTTCGTTGGTTGAGTAAACCCGGTCCCCGACCATCCTCGAATTCGTGGGTTGGGGGTAGTCACCGACGGGATCGATAGTGCTCGCGTTGACATCCACCCGGACCTGGCCGTACGCGCCGCTTTCGTTGAACATCCCCTGGATGCAGAACGTCGGCTCCGGGTCGTCGAGGCATTCGGAGGGAAGCGAAATGGCCCAGACGCGGTGCTCCCGGAGACCCCGGATCCCGCCGGTGACTGCGTCAGCGAGCACTACCCCGGTCCATCCGCCGTCGGCTTCGCTGAGGAAAGCGGTCCAGCTCTGTCCCTCGTATTCACGCACTGCGGCATTGATCGACATGCCGAAGGGAATCCCTCCCAACGATGCAGGGTGCGACCAGATCTTGGTGCCCGTGGCGGGGTCGAAACCGGCGAGGGCGATGCCTCTGTTGGTGCGGATATAGCTGACCACCACGTCGTCGCTGACCCACGGCTTACCGATGGGGGACTCCTCGGTCTCCCACGCCACGGTGACTGTGGGCTCCGGGCTTTCGGTCGGCGTCGGTTCGGGGGACGGGGTTTGTGACGCGTCCGGTACGCAGGCTGTCAGGACAAGGAGGAACGCGAGGGCTGCGGAAAGGGACGGGCGGCTCATGGATGCTCCTCTGGAATCGGCCGAGCTGTGCGCCAAAATCTAGCCGCGGACTCAGAGCATTTGTAGGTGCCCTTCGTGCGTTGTGGATAACCCGCCGTGCGCCACTAGACTCGGCGCCCATGAGCGTTCCCAACGTGCTGGCCAACCGTTATGCCTCCCCCCAGATGCGCGAGATCTGGGCTCCCGAGGCGAAGATCGTCGCCGAGCGCCGGCTGTGGCTGGCAGTGCTGCGCGCCCAGCGCGACCTGGGCGTCGACTTCGGCGGCGCGAACCCCGACGAGGTGATCGCCGCCTACGAGGCCGTGATCGACGACGTGAACCTGGCCTCCATCGACGCCCGCGAGCGCATCACCCGGCACGACGTGAAGGCCCGCATCGAGGAGTTCAACGACCTCGCTGGCCACGAGCACGTGCACAAGGGCATGACCTCGCGCGACCTCACCGAGAACATCGAGCAGCTCCAGGTGCTGCGTTCCCTCGACGTGATCCGCACCCGGGTTATCGCGGCTCTGGCCCAGCTGGCCCGCCTGGCCACCCAGTACTCCGAGCAGCCGCTGACCGGCCGCTCGCACAACGTCGCCGCTCAGATCACCACGCTCGGCAAGCGCTTTGCGACCGTCGCCGACGAGCTGCTGGTGGGCCTGGACCGCCTCGACGACCTGATCGGCCGCTACCCGGCGCGCGGCATCAAGGGCCCCGTCGGCACGGCCCAGGACATGCTCGATCTCCTGGACGGCGACGCCGCCAAGCTCGCCGAGCTCGAGCGCCGCGTCACTGAGGAGCTCGGCTTCCGCGCGGTGTTCACCTCCACCGGCCAGGTCTACCCGCGCTCCCTCGACTACGACGCGCTCACCGCCCTCGCGCAGGTGGCGGCGGCCCCGTCGAACCTGGCCACCACCATCCGGCTGATGGCCGGCATCGAGCTGGTGACCGAGGGCTTCAAGGAGGGCCAGGTGGGCTCGTCGGCGATGCCGCACAAGATGAACACCCGCTCCTGCGAGCGCGTCAACGGGATGGCCGTGATCGTGCGCGGCTACGTCTCGATGATCGGCGAGCTGGCCGGCGACCAGTGGAACGAGGGTGACGTGTCCTGCTCCGTGGTGCGCCGCGTCGCGCTGCCTGATGCGTTCTACGCCCTCGACGGCCTGTTCGAGACCTTCCTCACGGTGCTCGCCGACTTCGGCGCCTTCCCCGCCGTGATCGAGGCCGAGCTGGAGCGCTACCTGCCGTTCCTCACCACCACCAAGGTGCTGATGGCGGCGGTGCGCAAGGGCGTCGGCCGTGAGGTGGCGCACGAGGCCATCAAGGAGCACGCGGTGGCTGTCGCGCTGGATCTACGCAAGGGAGCCAAGGACAACGACCTGCTCGACCGGCTGGCCGCCGACGAGCGCATCGGGCTGACTCGCGACGAACTCGGTTCGCTGGTCACCAGCCCCATGGAGCTGGCCGGCACCGCCACCGACCAGGTCGCGCGCCTGGCCGCCCGGATCGCCGAGCTGGTCGACGCCAACCCGGAGGCTGCCGCCTACCGCCCGGGTAGCGTCCTGTAGTTCTCGGGGCGCGCATCATTCCGGACGTTGAGTTGCGACGAAGCGACCCGGCTGGTGGTCTAACGACGGTCTCTGCTCAGGGGCACGCTCCTTTCGAGGCTCGTTCCTCGCACGATCCAAGGAGCGTGGGGTGATCACGGTCGTTGAGGTGCGAGCGCAAGCGAGCCTCGAAGCGACCCAACGCGCAGCCGAAGGACGGTCTCCGCCCAAGGTCGCGCTCCTTTCGAGGCTCGGCCGCGGGCGGCCTCGCGCCTCAACGAGCGCGGTGTGGGTCGCGTCCCAAGGCGCTGAGGCGGCTGAGGGCGCGGTCGCGGACGTCGTACGGGGACAGCGTGTTGATGTTGATCTTCGTACCGCCCTCGAAACCTGCGAGCGTGGAGATGCGCCACTTCAGGTTGATCCGCCAGGGCATCTCCTGGGCGAAGCCGCGCGGGCGGTAATGCCACTCCTCGTTGCTGGGCACCTCGTCGCCCGTCGCGACGTGGCAGGCGCGCAGCAGCGCCGCCATCCCGGCCACCTGCTCAGGCGAGTGCTCCCACGGGCGGAGGTGGCCGTCGGCCTTGGAGTGGATCTCGAGCGTGGGGAAGCGGTGACCGTAGCCGGCGAAGGCGACGGCGTGGTCGTTCTCGGCCACCACCAGGCCCTCGGATCGGGCGTACTCCACCGCCTCGCGGTAGGCGTCAGGCCTTGCGGCGATGATCAACCGCTCGCGCCGGGCGGCCTCGCCGGGTTCGTCGATCGCCACCACCTGCTTGTGCAGATGATCGAAGCTCGCCCCGGCCGGACGCAGCCAGTTCTGGAAGGTAGCGACGTAGCGCACGGCGTCGTTGAGTTGCCAGAGGTCGGCCATCGCGTCGATGGTCAGCGCCAGGTAGGCCAGGTGCTCGTCAGGCGCCAGCGACGCCACGCCGGCGAGCTGGTCGGTGGTGGTGGCGCCGTCGACGAAGTGGCGCGGGCCGATGATCACGTCGTGGCCGCCGGCGAAGAAGTTCTCCACCAGATCCAGCCGGGCCGCCTTGTCCGCCTGCTCCCACGACTCGACGGTGCCCCCGCCGGCCAGCCATCTCGACTTGGCCATCCCCATCGCATGAGCGCGGCCGACGGGGTCGCTCAGATAGGACTGCATCCGTGCCCGAGCCTCGTCGGGGATCTTGTAGCCGTGGTTGGCCTGCCAGTAGTCGAGCGAGAGGATCTCGAACAGGTTGGGAACCCGGCGCACATGGGCGACGCTGCGGTCGAGCTCGATGGCGGACAGCGCGTCGAGCCTCCGGTAGCCCTGAGCGGTGCGCACCAGCCGCGACTTCTCCGGCGGGGTGTCCAGGTAACGACGGTGGCAGAAGGCGCAGTGCCGACCGTGCTGGCTGTGATCGATCGGTTCGCCCGCGCCGGCGGGGGCGCCCAAGGGGCGGTGGCCGCGCCCGGGCACCGTCCAGACCTGCGTGCCCGACAACGGGTTGGTCTGCTTGATCGTGCCGTCGGCGAGCCGTCGGATGGGGGGCGGATCGTTCTTCATCCCTCACACTTTAGGCATCGTTGAGCACTCGGGGGCAGAATGGGCGGCGATGCCTGCCAACGCCACTTCAGAGAAGATCCCCACCCAGATCTGGGTGCTCGTGGGAGCGGCCTTCGCGGTCGCCGTGGGCTACGGCCTGATCGCGCCGATCCTTCCCCTTTTCGCACAGCAGATGTCGGCTTCGGTGACCGCGACGACGATCGTGGTCAGCGCCTTCGCCGCCTTCCGACTGCTGTGGGCGACGCCCGCCGGTTCGCTGGTGCAGCGCTTCGGCGAGCAGCGCACCTACATGGCGGGCGTGCTGATCGTCGCTGCTTCGTCGGCGGCCACGGCGTTCGCCGCCAACTACTGGCAACTGCTGATCTTCCGCTCGCTGGGCGGCATCGGTTCGGTGATGTTCACCGTCGCGGCCGTCGGCATGCTGGTGAAGCTCGCCCCGCCGACGATGAGAGGCCGAGTCTCCGCGCTGTACGGAGCCACCTTTTTGGTGGGCAACATCACCGGGCCGCTGATCGGCGGCCTGCTGGGTGGCTTCGGGGTGCAGGTGCCGTTCCTGGTCTATGCGGGCTTCCTTGTGGTTGCGGCGGCGTTGGTGGGCTGGCTGCTGCCGCGCGAACGCCTGCTCGGGGCCTCCGGACAGGGTGCGCAGCCGCCGATGACCCTGGCCGAGGCGTTCCGCGACAACGCCTATCGCGCGGCGCTCGCGACCATGTTCGCCAACGGATGGGCCAACTTCGGCGTGCGGGTCTCGCTGATTCCGCTGTTCGTCGCCTTCGCGGTCAGCGATGAGCCGTGGGTCTCCGGCGCCGTGCTCGCGGCCTTCGCGGTGGGCAACGCCGCGACGCTGCCCTTCTCGTCCCGCTATGCCGACCGACGAGGTCGTAAGCCGCTGATCCTGGTCGGATCTCTGATCGCGGGAGGCTTCACCGCCATCCTCGGCTTCGGCGGGCAGTTCTGGTGGATCCTGCTGCTGTGCCTGGCGGCGGGCGTCGGCGTCGGCATGCTGAATCCGTCGACGCAGGCCGCACTGGCCGACATCATCGGCTCCGAGCGCTCCGCCGGCCAGGTGATCGCGGTGTCTCAGATGGTCGCAGACGTCGGCGCCATCATCGGTCCGGTCGTCGCCGGGCTGATCGTCGACACCTGGGGCTACGACTGGGCCTTCCTCTTGACGGGAGCCATCCTGTTGGTCTCGATGCTGCCGTGGCTGACCACCCCGGACACGCTGAAGCGGGTCTCTAAAGCCGCGTAAACTGCGGCCGTGAGCCAGTATGCGAGCCAGCTGAACCTGCCCCTTCGTTACGCCGGAAAGGTGCGCGAACTATTCGACGTCACCCACGACGGCGCACCCGCCATCCTGATGGTGGCCACCGATAACATCTCGGCCTACGACCATGTGCTCTCCACCCCGATCCCCGGCAAGGGAGCGATCCTCACCCAGCTGTCGCTGTGGTGGTTCGAGCAGCTGGCCGATCTGATCGACAACCACGTGCTGTCCACCGACGTGCCTGAGCCGGTGCGCGGCCGCGCCACCATCGTCGAGGCGCTCGACATGGTGGAGGTTGAGTGCGTCGCCCGCGGTTACTTGACTGGTTCGGGATGGGCCGAATACCAAGAGTCTCAGTCGGTATGTGGCGTACCGCTTCCCGCAGGCCTGCGCGATGGCGACAAGCTGCCCGAGCCCATCTTCACGCCCGCCATCAAGGCACCCCTGGGGGAGCACGACCCGAACGTCGACTTCGCCACCATCGCCAACCTGCACGGCGCCGACCTGGCCGAACAACTGCGCGACCTGACGCTCAGCGTCTATTCCCGGGCCGAGGCGCTGGCCGCCGAGCGAGGCGTGATCCTCGCCGATACCAAGTTCGAGTTCGGCCGGCGCGCCGACGGCACCCTGGTGCTGGCCGATGAGGTGCTCACCCCCGACTCCTCCCGCTTCTGGGACGCCGCCGCCTGGGTGCCGGGGGAGGCGCTGCCCAGCTTCGACAAACAGCATGTGCGCGACTGGCTGGCCAAGGAATCCGGCTGGGACAAGGCCTCCGACACCCCGCCCCCTGCTCTGCCCGACGACGTGGTGCGCGCCACCCAGGACCGCTACCAGGAGGCCTTCCGTCTCCTCACTGGCACCCCCTGGAGTGCCGCCTAGCCGCGTAACCTGCGCATGCCAAAAATAAAAGTGGCTGAGCGGGGGGTATCTGTGCAATACGTACAGATACCCCCCGCTCAGCCACTTTTATTCGGGAGAGTGGTTGCTAGTCGGCGGTCTCACCTCTGCTGCAGGCGCTGCCGGGATCGTTGTGGCCGGCACGAGCGGAGCCTTCTCGCTCTTCCGGCGACGCAGCCAACGGCGGATCGGGAAGAACAGCACCGCGCCGATGATCCACAGCGGCGACGTGGCGATCAGGAAGCTCAGGGCCCCGGCGATGACGCTGGCCGCTCCGCGGATGCCGTCGGTGATCGCCTGGGAGAAGCCCCACGACTCGCCCTCGGGACGAACGACGGCTCGTGGCTCGACCAACTCGACGGTCACCGTCGCCATCGCAGCCTGCCGTTCCAGATAGGTCACCTGTGCGTCGAGTGACTCGATATCGCCCCGCACCCGGCCCAGCTCCTCCTCGATCGACAGCATCTCCTTGACGTTCTTCGCGGCGTCGAAGAAGTCCCGCAGCCGGGCCTCCTGGGCCTGGAGGTTCTTCAAACGCGCGGACAGGTCGACGTGCTCCTGCGTGACGTCGTTGGTGGACTCCGACTGGTACTTGATCGTGCCCAGCTTGGAGACGTCCGCGATGAAGTCCTCGTACGAATCGCTCGGCACCCGGACGGTCACCCAGCCGCGCAGCGCCGTGCCGTCGCCGACGGGGTTGCCGTACTCGTCGTAGTGGTAGACCCAGTCCTCGCTGTCGGTGGCGACCTGCATGTCGGAGACGCTGCCCTTGTGGGAGCGGGTCAGGTCTCGGATCTTGGTGACGGTCTCGGCGGTGCTGGGCACCTCGACCCGCAGTACCTTGTTGCGGATGATCATCCGCCCAGCCTCGTCGCCGTAGACGTCCTCCGTCCCGTCGGCGGGGTACATCATGTCTGCGGCTGCCGGCATGTCTGCGCCTTTTTCGAACCCCGCGGTGGCTTGGTCGTATTGCCCAGCGTCCCTGCCGGCCTGCGGAGCGATCTCGCTATCCGTCGCAGCACCCGCTGCGCACCCCGCCAAGCTCAGCGCCAGGAACATGGTGGCGACACCCATCGCTATGCGACGGAACCGGTTGCGCTTCATCGTGGACTCCTCTTCTCGCGCCTTCGCTCCCTACGACGCGACGAGGTTCCAAAAAGGTTGGCCGGGAACGCTCACGGAGTCTCTCAGTAGTGGTGTTCCGCGTCGGAGGCCATGGCGAAGGTGCCCATCGCCCGGCGCACGCCTTGCACCCGGTGCTTGGGCACCAGGTCGTCCATGAAGCCGTACTGTTCCACCCGGAGCTGTGCCTTGGGGTCGTTGTCGGCCGCGCGGCGTTTGGTGTCGCGCCACCAGTCGGACAGGTCGCCCCAACCCGGGGCCGCCAGCGAGCCGCCGAAGCCCAGCACCGCCAGCGCGGAGCTGAGCGACGCGAAGCGCAGGCGCTGCTTCAGTGGCCAGCCGGCCAGCGTGCCGAGCACGCACGAGGCCGCGAACACGTCGCCGGCGCCCGTGGGGTCGATCGCCTCGACGCTCAGTGCGGGACAGTAGGCCTGCTCGCCGGTGGTCTGGTCGAGGGCGTAGCTGCCGCGCACCCCGTCGGTGACCACCGCGAGCGGCACCAGGTCGGCCAGCTTGTGCAGCGCCTCCGCGGGTGTGTCGGTGCGGGTGTAGCTCATCGCCTCGACCGAGTTGGGGGTGAAGGCATGGCATTGGGCCAGCGGCTCCAGGTCGGCGGGATCCCAGCGCCCGGTCTCGTCGAAGCCGACGTCCGCGAACACCAGGGTGCCGCGGCGCTTCAGTTCGTCCAGCCACGACACGTCGCCGTTGAGGTCGATGACGGCCGCCTTCGACGACGGCAGGCGGGTGAGGTCGCTGAGCACGGGTTCGGGCAGGGGATGGCCGTGGGTGACCATGCCGCGGTCGCCGCGGAACGCCATCGACACGGTGATCGCGGAATGGAAGTTGGGGAATTGGCGCGAGGCGCTGAGGTCGATGCGCTCCTGCTCGGACAGCGTCTCCCACATCCAGTCGCCGTAGGTGTCGTCGCCGAAACCCGCGACGAGACCGGTGCGCAGGCCCAGTCGCGCCGACGCGGTGGCAAGGTTGGCGATGCCGCCGGGGCACGAGCCCATGCCGGTGCTCCACAACTCCTCGCCCGGCTCGGGCAGCCGGGGGAGGCCGGTGAAGATGAGGTCGAAGAAGACGGTGCCAGTGGTGATCACGTCGAGCGGCGGATCCTCGGGCTTGCGGACCCGGGCCATCGGATCCCAGGCCCAGCAGTCCGGGCAGAAGACCTCGTCGTGATCGCGGTGCAGTTCGATGGTCATTCCTTAGCCGCTCCTTCCAGCATTCCGTTGATGAAGTAGCGCTGCAGGGCTATGAACATCACGACGATCGGTGTCGCGATGATCACGCCCGCGGACGCGATGAGCGCCGTGTCCGCGGTGTATTGCCCCTTGAAGATGGCCAGTCCGAGCGGCGCGGTGCGCCAGGCTCCCGTCGGGGACATGATCAGCGGGATCAGGAATTCGTTCCAGGTCCACATGAACATCAGCACCGCGACCGTCGCGATCGACGGCGCGGACGGCGGCACGACGACGCGCCATAGCGTCGAGAAGGCGCCCGAGCCGTCGATGGCGGCCGCCTCCACCAGGTTGGACGGGAGCGCACGGAACTGGGCGCGCATCCAGAAGGTGCCGAAGGCGACCGACTGGGCGATCTGGGGGAGCGCCACCGCCCAGATGGTGTCGGTCATGCCGAGCATGCGCAGGTCGAAGAACAGCGGGATGACGATGGCCTCGGCCGGGATCATCAGGCCCAGCAGGAAGAGGTAGAACAGCGCCGTCGCGCCGCGGAAGCGCATGGTTCCGAAGGCGTATCCGGCCAGGATCGAGAGCGCGAGGGCCGACGTGACGACCAGCGCCGCCACCGCCACCGAGCGCATCATGGCCGGGCCGAACTGCCCGATGTTCCACGCGTCGATCAGGTTGCCGAAGTGCAGGCCCGACGTCTGGTCGCGCACCTGCGGACCCAGCGCGGTGGCGACGATGGTGAGGATGGGGCTGATCGCGAAGATCGCGAAGACGGTCAGGACGACGTAGTTGAGCGTGCGTTCGGCGCGTGAGGTCTTCATCGTCGCACCGCCGGTTCCTCGCCGATCCGGGAGACGACGACGTTGATCAGGAAGACGATGATCGTGAGCACCACCGCCACTGCGGACGCAGAGCCCACTTCCTTGAGGGTGAAGGCGCGGTTGTAGACCTCGTAGCTGGGCACCGTCGTGCGGGTGCCCGGGCCGCCGCCGGTGGTGAGGTAGACCAGGTCGAAGGTCTTGAGTGCGGCGATGATGGTCAGCACCAGCGCCGTCGTGATCTCGCCGCGGACGCTGGGCAGCGTGATCGCGAAGAACTCCGAGACGGGGCCCGCGCCGTCGAGACGGGCGGCCTCGTAGAGATCGTTGGGGATGCGCCCCATGCCGGCCAGCAGGAGCAGCATCACCAGGCCGGTTGAGAGCCAGAAGCCGATCAGCCCGACGGCGGGCAGCGCCCAAGTGGGGTCGCCCAGCCAGCCGCGGGCGATGTGCCCCAACCCGATCGACTCCAGGAAGCGGTTGAGAGGGCCGTACGGGGAGTAGATCTGATGCCACGCGACGGCCACCACGACGAGCGCGATCACTTGGGGCAGAAAGATGATCGCCCGGTAGATACCGAGGCCCCGCACCTGGCCGCGACGCAGCACCGCAGCCAGGATGAGTCCTACGATCAGCGGCAGGATCGAGTAGTAGACGATCAGCTGGAGAGCGTGGCCGATGGAGGCCAGGAAGCGACGGTCGGTGAGCAGGTCGGCGTAGTTGTCCAGGCCGACGAAGGTGGACGGGCCGAATCCCGGCCAGTCGAACAGCGAGAACTGCGCCGACCGCACGAGCGGATAGAGCATGAACGCGCCGTAGACCAGCAGGGCCGGGAGCAGGTAGAGATACGGTGTGGCGCGCGAGCGCACCACCGCCGAGGGCCGCTCCCGGCCTCGCCGTCGGGTCGTGTCAGCCACCGATGAACGCCTGGTAGTCGTCCTCGAAGGCCTGCAGCACTTCCTCCGGCGTGCGCTGCGCGCCCAAGGCCTCCTGCAGACCCTGGCCGGCGGTGGCCGCGAAGGACGGGGTCGCGTAGTCGAGGTAGGGCAGCAGGGTTCCGTTGTTCGAGACCAGGTCGAAGGCCGTGTAGATCTCGTTCTGCACGCCGCTCTCGGGTGCCAGTTCGGCGGTGCGCAGCACCGGCATGCCGCCGTTGTCCGCGATCACCTGCATGGCGTCGTCGTTGGTGATGAAGTCGATGTACGCGGCGGCTGCGTCCTTGTTCTTGGCCTTGGCCGGGATGGAGAACGGGATGCCCGTGCCGCCGGTGGTGGCGGGGGTGCCGTCGATTCCGGGCGGCGGTGCCATGAAGTGCAGATCGTCGCCCATCGCGGCCTCCAGGTCCGCGCCCAGCCAGGAGCCGCCCGGCAGGAACACGCCGGTGCCCTTCGTGAACTCGGACCAGGCCAGGTCGTAGTCGAGGCCGTTCGGCGACGAGCCAAAGTAGCCCTCCGCGCCCCACTTGGCGAACTGCGTCATGGCCGCGACGTTGCCGTCGCTCAGCCAGCTGGCGCCGGCGTTGCCCATGCCGAGATTGACGATGTCCTGGGCAGCCACGAAGTGGCCCTGCAGCGGACCGAAGACGTGCAGCGCGGGCCAGCTCTCGACATTGCCGAGGATCATCGGCTGCTCGCCGGCCGCCTTGGCGGTGTCGAGCAGGGCGAGGTACTCCTCCCAGCTGTCGGGTGCCTTGCCGCCGATCTTGTCCAGCTTGCTGGCCGAGTAGAAGATGCCGACGATCTCGCCGGTCTGCGGCAGGCCGTACAGGTTGCCGTCGCCGAAGGTCGCGGCGTCGGCCGAGTAGCGCACCTTGCTCAACACGGAGGCCGGGAAGCGGTCCGCCCAGCCGTAGGCCTCGGCATAGGGGGTGAGGTCGGTGAGCTGGCCGGCCTTCACGTACTGGCCCATGTCGCCGCGCGCGTTGTTGACCTGGACGACGTCGGGGACATCCTCGCCGGACAGGGCCAGCGACACCTGAGCCTTGAGGTCGTCGAAGGACTGGCTGGTGCGCTTGATGGTGATGTTCGGGTACTTGTCTTGGAACGCCTGGTTGAGCGCCTCCAGAGCGTCGTTCTGCGAGCCGCGCGTCTCCTGGTCCCAGAGCACCAGCTCGACGTCGCCCATCGTCGCGGGGTCGGTGTTGAGGGCAGGAGCGGTGGCGGAAGTGCCCGGGTCGGCGGGGGTGGTCGTCGGGGCGGCGGGCTCACCGGGCGCGCAGCCGGCGGCCAGCCCGACGGTCGCGACACCGGCGATCGAGGCGAGCACGATCCGGCGGCGGAAACGGGGTTTGGTCATTGGTCCTCCTCATTGAACACGTGCTTCTAGTCTGCCAAAGCCTGCGATGAATTGATAGAAGATGTAGTGATTTGTTACAAACTGTTCAGTCTTGGTGACGGGGTGGGTTACGCTGAGCGCATGCTCACCGAGGTCCGCCAACGCCGTTGCCTGGAGCTGCTCCATGCTTCCGGCTCGGTGCGGATCCCTGCCGTGGCTCAGGCGCTGGGGGTTTCCGAGGCAACCGTGCGCCGCGATCTCGATGCGCTGGCCGAGCGCGGACTCGTCGAACGGGTCCGTGGCGGTGCGACGCTGCCCCGCGTCGGCATCCGTCCGGAGGCGGACGCACGGGCCTTTTCCGTGGTGGCGAAGAACCAGTCGCGGGAGAAGACAGAGATCGCACGGCTCGCCGCCGAGCAGGTTCGCGACGGAGACGTCGTCGCCCTCGACATCGGCACCACGGTCTTCGCGATGTGCGAGTATCTCGCGCATCGTCGTCTGACGGTGGTCACGGCGTCACTGGCGGTGGTGCGGGAACTCGCGGACGCGCCCGACATCGACCTCGTCATCATGGGGGGCGTGCTCAGGCCCAACTACGAATCGATGGTGGGCGCGCTCACCGAGATGTGCCTGCGGCAGGTGCGGGTGGACGCGGCGTTCCTTGGGGCGGCCGGGGTGCGACCGGACGGCGCCGTGCTGGACTCCACCCCCTCCGAGGTGCCCAACAAACGCGCCATGATCGACATCGCCACCCGCAGCTATCTGCTCGCCGACCACACGAAGTTCCCCGGCTCCGGCTTCCTCGAGGTGGCGCCCGTCACGGCATTCCACACCGTGATCACGGATCAGCCGCTCACCCCCGAGGCGCTCTTCCTGCCCCCCGAATCCACCCTGGAGGTGCTCACACCATGAAGCTCGCGATTCTCGGCGGTGGCGGGTTCCGCGTGCCGCTGGTCTACGACGCGGTGGTCACCAACGCGCTGGCCGCCGCGGGACGCCCTGCGATCGCCATCGACGAGGTGGCCCTGCACGACTCGTCACCCGAACGGCTGGCCGGGGTTTCTAAGATCCTCGACGAGCGCGCCGCCCAGCTGCCCGACCCGGCCTCCGCGCCGAGGGTGCTCGCCACCACCGATCTGCGCGAGGCCCTGCGCGGTGCCGATTTCGTCTTCTCCGCCATCCGCGTCGGCGGCGCCGAAGGGCGGATCGTCGACGAACGAGTGGCCTTGAACCTCGGCCTGCTCGGCCAAGAGACCATCGGTCCGGGTGGGCTCGCCTACGCGCTGCGCACGATTCCCGTGATGCACGAGGTGGCCACCACCATCGCGGAGGTGGCCCCGAACGCCTGGACCATCAACTTCACCAACCCCGCGGGCATCGTCACCCAAGCCATGCGCGGAGTGCTCGGCGACCGCGTCGTCGGCATCTGCGACACCCCGATCGGCCTGGTCCGCCGGGTCTCGCGCCTGCTGGGCGTCTCGCTGGAACACGATCAAGACCGAGTGGCCTACGACTACATCGGCCTCAACCACATGGGCTGGCTGCGCTCGGTGGCCATCGACGGCGTGGACCGGCTGCCGGAACTGCTGGCCGACGACGCTGCGCTTGAGCACATTGAGGAGGCCCGGCTCATCGGCAAGGAGTGGGTGCGTGCCACCGGCTGCCTGCCCAACGAATACCTCTATTACTACTGGCACACCGACCAGGCGGTCGCCCACATCCGGGAGGCGGACCATACGCGTGGCGAGTTCCTGGCCGAGCAGCAGCGCCGCTTCGACGCCGAGCTGGCGGCATCGTCGTCGCCGCTGAAGACGTGGCAGGAGGCGCTGCACGTGCGCGAGTCGACGTACATGGCCGAGGCCCGCGACGAGGAGCGCCGCGAGGAGGACATCGCCGGCGGTGGCTACCAGGAGGTGGCGCTGCGCCTGATGACCGCGCTGGCCACGGGCGCGCCCGAGCGGATGATCCTGGACGTCGGCAACGGCGCGGGCGGGTCGCGGATCGTGCCGGAGCTGGGCGACGACGTGGTGGTCGAGGCCGGCTGCGTCGTCGACGGCGACGGGGTGCACCCGCTGCCGGTCGCCCCCTTGACGCTGGCCCAGCTCGGCATGATGGCCCGGTTGCGCGCCTCGGAGCAGGCGATCGCCGAAGCGGCGCTGAGCCGATCACTAGAGAAGGCGTGGGAGGGTTTCGCGATCCACCCTCTGGTCGACTCACCGCGCCTCGGCCGCGAACTGCTCGACGGCTACCGCGCCGCCCACCCGGAGATCCGGACGCTGTTCGGGTAGTCAGCGCCGGGTGGTTTTCCTCCAGCTATGTATATGGCGCGATCTGCGCAGGAGGTACAGGTCGCGCCATATACGTAGCCGAAGCGCAGGCATGTCGTGTGCGGGTCCGCCTGGGAGCATCGGGTGGGCGGGATTGCGGGGTTTGAGGCTAAGCTGCTGCCATGCCACGCGTCGTCGTTAACGTCATGCCCAAGCCGGAGATCCTCGACCCTCAGGGCAAGGCCGTCACCGGAGCGCTCAAGCGTCTGGGATTCGAGGGCCTGACCGTGCGTCAGGGCAAGCGCTTCGAGATCGAGGTCGACGGGGAGGTCACGCCCGAGGTACTGGCCCAGATCGAGCAGGCCGCCGACAAGCTGCTGGCCAACACCGTCATCGAGTCCTTCGACGTGGTGGCCGACTGATGCGTCGGATCGGCGTCGTCACCTTCCCCGGTTCGCTCGACGATCAGGACGCGCTGCGCGCGGTGAAGATCTCGGGCGCCGAGGCCGTGCCGTTGTGGCACGGCTCCGACTCCATCGAGGGCGTGGACGCGATCGTGCTGCCCGGCGGGTTCTCCTACGGCGATTATCTGCGCTGCGGCGCCATCGCCCGGTTCAGCCCCATCATGGACACCATCATCGACGCAGCCGGCAAGGGGATGCCCATCCTCGGCATCTGCAACGGCTTCCAGCTGCTCTGCGAGGCGCACTTGCTCGACGGCGCCATGATCCGCAATGTGAACCAGCACTTCATCTGCCGCGACGAGAGGCTGCGCGTCGAGACCATCGACACCACCTGGAGCTGCGCCTTCACCAAAGGCCAGGAGATCGTCATCGCGCTGAAGAACGGCGAGGGCAACTACCAGGCCTCGCCCGAGACGTTGAAGCGCCTGGAGGACAACGACCAGGTGGTCTTCCGTTACCTGGACAACCCCAATGGCTCCGCCAATGACATCGCCGGCATCACCAACGCCAAGGGCAACGTCGTCGGCCTGATGCCGCACCCCGAGCACAACGTCGAAGAGCTGACGGGCTCGTCACTCGACGGCTTGGGCTTCTTCCAGTCGGTCCTGGCCTTCCTCCAGCGTAAGTAGATCCCCGATGCTCTCCTCGAAGAGCGTCACCATCACGGTCTTTGAGGTGTGAGGCCGTTCGCGGCCGAGCCTCGAAAAGACCAAGCGTGAGAGTTCGCAGGAACTAGTCCCGTGGTCCAGTCCGTCGTGTTACGGATGGGGTCGCGGTTGCTGAGGTGCGAGCGAAGCGAGCCTCGAAGTGCCCGCCGCCGGCCGTGTTCCGGCGCTTCGCGCGGGCCCACGGCTATTACGCCCACCACACCCACTCGCGAACCCCATCCTCCACACGACTAGGTTCTTCGGCTGCCGGTGGCTCTCCTCGAGGCTCGGCCGCGAGCGGCCTCGCACCTCGAAGAGCGTAAGTGGCGTGCACCTCGAAGAGCGTAAGTGGGGTGCACCTCGAAGAGCGCGGGTGGGGCTACCCCATCGCGGCGGGAATGGTGTCCGTCCACGCCTGGCGGGCGTCGTCGATGGAGACGGTGACGTCGCCGAACACCAACTCCGGGGCCTCGGTGACCTCGCCCAGCAGGGCGACCGGCACGCCGTAACGGCCAGCCAGCTCCTCCAACTCGCCCAAACGATCGGCTGGCAGGGACACGACCGCCCGCGCCGGGGACTCGCTGAACAGGGCGACGGTGGCGTCCTCGACGGGCAGCTCGACGGCGACCCCGAGCCCGCTGCGGAAGGCCGACTCCGCCAGGGCGATGGCCAGGCCGCCGTCGCTCAGGTCGTGGGCCGAGCTCAACAGTCCGTTCGCCGCAGCCTCGCCGAACAGCGCGCACAGCGCCTTCTCAGCGGCCAGGTTGGGCGCCGGCGGCTGACCGCCCAGGTGGGAGTGCGCGACGGCGGCCCAGATGGACCCGGACAGCTCTTCCTTGGTCTCGCCCAGCAGCACCACCGTGTCGCCGGCGGCCACGAAGCTGTTGCGGATGCGGGTGCGCACGTCGTCGATCACGCCGAGCACGCCGATGGTGGGCGTGGGCAGAATCGGGGTGGAGGCCGTCTGGTTGTACAGCGAGACGTTGCCCCCGGTCACCGGCAGACCCAGCTCCGCGCAGGCGTCGACCAGGCCCTTGATCGCCTCGACGAAGGTGTACATCACCTCGGGATCCTCGGGGGAGCCGAAGTTCAGGCAGTCGGTGATGGCCACTGGCTGAGCGCCGGCGACGGCGACGTTGCGGTAGGCCTCGGCCAGCGACTGCTGGGCGCCCCAGTACGGGTTGAGGTAGGTGAAGCGGGAGTTGGCGTCCAGCGCCAGCGCGATGCCGAGGTTGGTGTCCTCGTCGATGCGCAGCATGCCGGAGTCGTCGGGCTGCGCAAGCACGGTGTTGCCGCGCACGTAGCGGTCGTACTGATCCGTCACCCACGACTTGTCCGCGACGTTGCCGTGAGCCAGCACGCCGAGCAGCGTCTCGCGCAGGGCCTCAGCCGAGTTGTCGCGGGGGAGCGCCTCGGCCGCGTCGGCCTGGATGTCGTCCAGGTTCGCGGGACGGGCGAAGGGACGCTCGTACACGGGGCCCTCGTGCGCGACGGTCTTGGGATCGACGTCGACGATCACCTGGCCCTTCGACTCGATGATCAGCCGGTCGCCTTCGATCACCTCGCCGACGACGGTGGCCAGCACGTCCCACTTGGCGCAGATCTCCATGAAGCGATCCACGTTGGCAGGCTCGACCACCGCCATCATCCGCTCCTGCGACTCGCTCATCAGGATCTCCTCCGGCAGCAGGGAGGGATCGCGCAGCGGCACCAGGTCGAGGTCGACCCACATGCCGCCGTCGCCCGCTGAGGCAAGCTCGGAGGTGGCGCAGGAGATGCCGGCGGCGCCGAAGTCCTGGATGCCGTTGATGATGCCCGCCTGGAACAGCTCCAGGGTGCACTCGATCAGCAGCTTCTCCATGAAGGGGTCGCCCACCTGCACCGACGGGCGCTTGGCCGGGCCGGTCTTGTCGAAGGTCTCCGACGCCAGAATCGAGGCGCCGCCGATGCCGTCGCCGCCCGTCGCTGCGCCGAACAGGATCACCTTGTTGCCGACGCCGGAGGCGTGGGCAAGGTGCAGATCCTCATGGCGCAGCACGCCGACGCACAGCGCGTTGACCAGTGGGTTGCCAAGGTAGGACTTGTCGAACTGTACCTCGCCGCCGATGTTGGGCAGGCCCAGGCAGTTGCCGTAGCCGCCGACGCCGGCCACCACGCCGGGCAGCACCCGATGCGTGTCGGGCTCGTCGAGCGGGCCGAAGCGCAGCGAGTCCATCACGCCGATGGGGCGAGCACCCATGGCCAGGATGTCGCGCACGATGCCGCCGACGCCCGTGGCCGCGCCCTGGTAGGGCTCCACGTAGGACGGGTGGTTGTGCGACTCGGCCTTGAAGGTGACCGCGTAGCCCTGGCCGATGTCGACCACGCCGGCGTTCTCGCCGATGCCGGCCAGCAGCGGCCCGCGCGGGGTCTCCTGGGGCAGCACGCCGAAGCGCTTCAGGTGCACCTTGGAGGACTTGTAGGAGCAGTGCTCCGACCACATCACCGAGTACATCGCCAGTTCGGCGGCGGTGGGGCGCCGGCCGAGGATCTCGCGGATCCGCTGGTACTCGTCGTCCTTCACCCCCAGGGCGCCATAGGGCTGCTCCAGCTCAGGGGTGTTTCGCGCATGCTCGACCGTGTCTACCACGCGCCATAATCTATCGGACGATCGGCGTAGGCTGAGCCTCATGAGTGATGTGCGTGGTGCAGTCGATGCCGTCATGCCCGGGGTCGTCGTCGATCTGGAGCAGTTGGTGGCCATTCCTTCGGTTTCTTCTCTTCCTGAACACGACGGCGACGTGGCCCGTTGTGCGGCGGAGGTGCAGCGATTGCTGGAGGAGCTCGGCTGCCCGAGCGTGAGGCTGCTGGAGGCCGGCGGCAAGCCCGCCGTCTACGGTCATTTCCCCGCGCCCGAGGGGGCGCCGACGGTGCTGCTCTACGCCCACTACGACGTGCAGCCTACCGGCGAGCGCTCCGCCTGGACCGCCGAGCCCTTTCGGGCGACCGAGCGCGACGGGCGGCTCTTCGGCCGAGGCACGGCCGACGACAAGGGTGGGCTGGCCGTGCACCTGGCGGCGCTGCGTGCTTTTGAAGGCAGGCCGCCAGTGGGCGTCAAGGTCTTCGTCGAAGGCGAGGAGGAGATCGGCTCGCCCTCGATGCCTGCTCTGCTGGACACTTTCGCCGACGAGCTGTCGGCCGACGTCTTCGTGATCGCCGACTCGGTGAACTGGGAGGTGGGCAAGCCGTCGCTGACCACCTCGCTGCGGGGCACCGTCGACGCCGAGGTTACCGTCTCCACGTTGGCCACCGGCCTGCACTCGGGCCAATTCGGCGGCGTGGTGCCCGACGCGCTCACGGCGCTCTGCCGATTGCTGGCCACCCTGCACGACGAGAACGGCGACGTGGCCGTCGCGGGACTGCTGGGCAGCGACGACGTGTCCGTCGAGTACCCGGAGGACCGGCTGCGCGAGGAGACCGGCGTCCTGGACGGCGTCGAGTGGATCGGCACCGGCAGCCTTGCCGCCCGGATGTGGACCAAGCCGGCGGCCACCGTGCTCGCCATCGACGCCACCCCCGTGCGCGATGCCTCCAACACGCTGTCCCCGACGGCGCGTGCGAAGGTGAGCCTGCGGCTGGCTCCTGGCGACGACGCCGATCGGGCGGCGGTCGCGCTGGCCAGGCACCTGCGGGAGCACGCCGAGTGGGGCGTGCGCGTCGACGTGGTGCCCGGTCAAGCCGCGTCGGGCAGCGAGATCGCGATGACCGACGAACGCGCGGCCGCCTCGGTCGCCGCCTTCGACGAGGCCTTCGGCGTGACGCCGGTGCAGATCGGCTGCGGCGGATCGATCCCGATCGTGGCCGAGTTCGCGGCCCGCAATCCTGGCGCGTTGGTGCTTGTCACCGCGGTGGTCGACCCCACGTCGAGGATGCACGGCATCGACGAGTCGCTCGACCTTGGCGATCTGGCCAAGGCCGCTGCCGCCGAGGCCCTGTTGCTGGAGAACCTCTCGCAGCTGTAGCAGGAGGCGGACGCTAGTCGTGGAGGGTGAGATCCTGCTCGATGAGGCCCGCGATCCGCTCGACGGCGTCGGCGTTCGTTGACGTGACGGTGACCCGCGCACCGCACTCCGCGCCCAGCATCATGATGAGCAGGGCGGAGTTGGCGTTGACGCTTTCGTCGGTGCCGGCGAGCGAGAGCAGGACCGGTTCCTCGTACGCGGAGGCTTCCGATGCGATGGTCTGGGCGGGGGCCGCATGCAGTCCGATCCGAGATCCGACCACGACCGTCTTGCTCACCAACGCTGGCTCCTTCCGTGCGGGTTTCGCCACCCCGGCGCTGCACTGACACCGTGCGAAACCTGATCGCACGTCATCCTACAGAGTCATCCCAAGTCACACGCGGATAGGGCCAACCATCGGACCTTCCGGACAGCAAGGGCGTCGCAGGCCATCGGCGGAACCTCTTCGCCATGGGCGGCTTTCTGCCTCTATGCTGTGGGGGTGCTGCGACCCGACGGACGTTTGACCCTCGACCCCGGCTCCGACCGCGGCCCGCAGGATGAATGCGGTGTCTTCGGGGTATGGGCTCCCGACGAGGATGTTGCCCAACTCACCTACTTCGGCCTCTTCGCGCTGCAGCATCGCGGTCAGGAGTCCGCGGGCATGGCGGTCAGCAATGGTTCCCGGATCATGGTGTTCAAGGACATGGGCCTGGTGTCGCAGGTCTTCGACGAGGCCACGCTGAGTTCGCTGCCAGGCAAGCTGGCCATCGGGCACACCCGCTACTCGACGACGGGCGCCTCCGTCTGGCAGAACGCGCAGCCCACCTTCCGCTCGCTGTCCGACGGCACCGGTCTGGCGCTGGCGCACAACGGCAACCTGACGAACACCGCGGAGCTCGAGGAGTGGCTGCACGAGCTCGCGCCCAGCCAGCTGGTGCCCGCCAAGACCACCATGGACTCCACCAACGACACCTCGTTGGTCACCGCCATCATGACGTCCTTCAACAGCGTCGATATCGAGGACGTCGCGATGCAGGTGCTGCCGCGCCTGCGCGGGGCCTTCTGCCTCACCTTCATGACCGAGAACACGCTCTTCGCGGCGCGGGATCCGCAGGGCATCCGTCCGCTGGTGCTGGGGCGGCTGCAGGGCGGCTGGGTGGTGGCTTCCGAGAGCGCGGCGCTGGACATCGTCGGCGCCAGCTTCGTGCGCGAGATCGAGCCGGGGGAGTTCGTCGCCATCGACGAGCGGGGTCTGCGCACCAAGCGCTTCGCCGAGGCCAAGCCCAAGGGCTGCATCTTCGAGTACGTCTATCTCGCTCGGCCCGATACCACCATCGCGGGGCGCGGTGTCCATGCCACCCGAGTGCAGATCGGCCGCAAGCTCGCCGAGGAGCATCCCGTCGATGCCGACCTGGTGATCCCGGTGCCCGAGTCGGGTACCCCGTCGGCGGTGGGCTACGCGCAGGGCTCCGGCATCCCCTTCGGTCTCGGGCTGGTGAAGAACGCCTACGTCGGGCGCACCTTCATCCAGCCCTCGCAGACCATCCGGCAGCTGGGCATCCGATTGAAGCTCAACCCGCTGCGCGAGGTGATCGAGGGCAAGCGCCTGGTGGTGGTGGACGATTCGATCGTGCGCGGCAACACCCAGCGCGCACTGGTGCGGATGCTGCGCGAGGCCGGCGCCAAGGAGATCCACGTGCGGATCTCGTCGCCGCCGGTGGAGTGGCCGTGCTTCTACGGCATCGACTTCGCCACCCGCGCCGAGCTGATCGCGCCCGGGCTGTCGGTGGAGGAGATCCGACGCTCGCTCGGCGCCGACACCTTGGGCTACATCTCGCTGGACGGCCTCACCGAGGCCACCACCATCCCGGCCGACCAGCTGTGCCGCGCATGCTTCGACGGTAAGTACCCGATCGGAGTGCCGCCCGAGCAGGCCAAGCTATTGCAACTGGAGGAACGATGACCGCAGCCAAGTCCGCCTACGCCGCGGCCGGCGTCGATATCGAGGCGGGCGATCGTGCCGTCGAGTTGATGAAGGCCTCCGTCGCGCGTAGCCGCCGCCCCGAGGTGCTCGGCGGTTTGGGCGGCTTCGCCGGTTTCTTCGACGCCTCCGCCTTCAAGAACTACGAGCATCCGGTGCTCGCCACCTCCACCGACGGCGTGGGCACCAAGGTGGCCATCGCGCAGGCCCTGGACAAGCACGACACCATCGGCTTCGACCTGATCGGCATGCTCGTCGACGACCTGGTGGTGTGCGGCGCCGAGCCCCTCTTCGTCACCGACTACATCGCCACCGGAAAGGTGGTGCCCGAGCGGATCGCGGCGATCGTCGGCGGTATCGCCGAGGCGTGCATCGCCGCCGGCTGCTCGCTGGTGGGCGGCGAGACCGCCGAACACCCCGGCCTGCTCGGCCCCGACGAGTACGACATCGCCGGCGCGACGACGGGCATCGTCGAGCGCTCGAAGATCCTCGGTCCCGAGCGGGTTCGCCCCGGCGACGCGGTGATCGCCATGAAGTCTTCGGGCCTGCACTCCAACGGCTACTCGCTGGTGCGCCACGTGCTGCTGAACCAGGCCGGCTGGGCCCTGGACCGGCACGTCGACGAGCTGGGCCGCACCCTGGGCGAGGAGCTTCTCGAGCCCACCAAGGTGTACGCCCTCGACGTGCTCGACCTGATCGCCAAGGCCGAGGTGCACGCCATGAGCCACATCACCGGCGGGGGGCTGGAGAACAACCTTGCCCGCGTGATCCCCGACGGCATGACGGCCGTGCTGCAGCGCTCCTCCTGGACGCCGCCCGCGATCTTCCAGCTGGTGCAGCAGGTGGGTGGCCTCTCTCAGGCCGACGTCGACGCCACGCTCAACATGGGTGTCGGCATGGTCGCGATCCTGCCGCAGGACGAGGTTCCTGCTGCTCTCGCTGCCCTCCAGGCCCGAGGCGTCTGGAGTTGGATGCTCGGCGAGATCGAGGCCTCCGACGGCCCCGGCTCCGCTCGCCTCGTCTAGTCAGTTCTTCTCCCGTACCCGAGCGCGTGTTCGAGGTGCGGGCAGCGGAAGGTGCCGGCCGGATCGACGCGGTCGACGAGGTCGAGGAAGTCCGGCACTCGACGATAGGCCGCGGCTTGGTCGAAGACGTCGCTGCAGAGCTTTCCCCAGTGGGCGCGAGGGGAGAACGGGGCGAGTGCCGCCTCGATCTCGGGTAGGACGCGGACCACGTCGTCGGGGCGCTTCTGCCACGTGAAGTGGATGCCGAGACACGCTCCGCCTTCGCCGCCGCTCAGCCAGAGGTGATCCCCGGTGAAGGTGCGGAACTCGCTGACGTGCAGCACCGGGTCGATGCGATCGGCCAGTGCGCGTATGGCGCGCAGCGCCTCGACGGCCTGGTCGCGGGGCACGAAGTACTCGGACTGGAGCTCGTCGCCGCCGGCGCTGGGGGCCCGATCGAACCGGAAGTGCGCCAGGCGGGTCGCCCAGCTTCCGCGGGTGCCGATCGGGGTGAGGTTGTCGTCGGGCGAACCGCCGTCGGGGAGGGCCCCGACGCGCGGAGCCTGGAGCGCAGCGCCGAACCGGCTGGCGGTCGGCGTCGCGTCGTCGTTTCGGCACTTGAGCCACAGGGTCGAGAGGGTCGGCTCGCTCCAGCGACCCAGCACGCTGACGCTGTAGGCGGCGCTCATGACGTCGTCGAACTCGTCGAGGAAGCGGTCCCAGAGGAGGTCGGTGTAGATGTGCTGGGTGATGTCGTAGGTGGGTTCGATGGCCAGCTCGAGGCGAGTCGTGATCCCCAGCGCGCCGAGCGCCACCACGCTGCCCTCGAAGTCCGGCTCGCCAGCACGCACCCAGCTGAGGTCACCGTCGGGCCCGATCCGTTCAATCCCCCGAACAGCGGTGGCGAGGACGCCGTTGCCGTCGCCGGAGCCGTGGGTGCCCGTCGCGATGGCTCCGGCCACCGAGATATGCGGCAGCGATCCTAGGTTGTGCAGTGCCCAGCCCTGCTCCTGCAGGAAGCCTGCAACGGCGCCGTAAGGGACGGCTCCCGGCACCGTCACCGTCCGGGCCTGCTCGTCCAGCGAGAAGGGGAGGTCGACGGCGTGCATCGAGATGAGCGCGTCGGAATCGGCGATGGGGTTGAACGAGTGCCCGGTCCCCAGCGCGCGAATCCGACGCGCCCCGGCCACCATCGCCTGCGCGTCCTCCAGAGTGCGCGGCACAAGGACGTCGTGCGGGGTGAATGTGACGTTGCCCGCCCAGTTGGTCACTGCCATCCGCTCATCCTCCCACCCCGCCCCCGCCACCAATCCGACAATCCGACAATCCAGGAAAATCGGCCAATGGCCGATTTTGCGGTGTCTAGCGCCGAAAATGGGCCAACGCCCCAACAACCGTCGCCGGAGAGGGCGAGACGGTGGTCGATTTTCCGTTGTCTGTTGCCGAAAATCGGCCGTTGGCCGATTTTGCGGTTTCTCCGGCTGATCGGCGGCGGGACGCAGAGTCTGGGGAAGTACGACGAAAGCGCCCCTGCCGGGATGGCAGGGGCGCTTCGGTTGTCGTCTCAGAGCGCGTCGATGATCGCGTTCAGGGTTGCCGACGGGCGCATCACGGCGCTGGCCTTGGCGTCGTCCGGGCGGTAGTAGCCGCCGAGATCGGCAGGGGAGCCCTGCACGCCGAGCAGCTCGGCGACGATGGTCTCCTCACCCTCGGCCAGCGCCGCCGCGACGGGGGCGAAGGCCGTGGCCAGCTCCGCGTCGTCGGTCTGCGCCGCCAACTCCTGGGCCCAGTAGGTGGCCAGGTAGTAGTGCGAGCCGCGGTTGTCGATGCCGCCGAGGCGACGGGTCGGCGACTTGTCGTTGTCGAGGAACGTGCCAGTGGCGCGGTCGAGCGTCGTGGCGAGGACGGCGGCGCGGGCGTTGTCCTCGGTCTGCGCCAGGTGCTCGAACGACGCGGCCAGCGCCAGGAACTCACCCAGCGAGTCCCAGCGCAGGTAGTTCTCGGCCACCAGCTGCTGCACGTGCTTCGGGGCCGAGCCGCCGGCGCCGGTCTCGAACAGGCCACCGCCTGCCATCAGCGGAACCACCGACAGCATCTTGGCCGACGTGCCCAGCTCGAGGATCGGGAACAGGTCAGTCAGGTAGTCGCGCAGCACGTTGCCCGTCACCGAGATGGTGTTCTCACCGCGGCGGATGCGATCCACCGACAGCTTCGCGGCCTCGACGGGGCTGAGGATCTTGATGTCCAGGCCCTCGATGTCGTGCTCCCGGACGTAGGTGCCGACCAGCTGCGCGATGTTGCGGTCGTGCGCGCGCTCCGGGTCGAGCCAGAACACGGCCGGCCAGCCGGTGATCCGGGCGCGGGTGACGGCCAGCTTCACCCAGTCGCGGATGGGCGCATCCTTGGTCTGGCAGGCGCGCCAGATGTCGCCGGCGCTCACCTCGTGGCTCATCAACACATCGCCCGCGGCGTTGGTAACCTCGACGACGCCGTCGGCCTCGATCACGAAGGTCTTGTCGTGCGAGCCGTATTCCTCGGCCTTCTGCGCCATCAGGCCTACGTTCGGGACGGTGCCCATGGTGCGCGGATCGAAGGCGCCGTTGGCGATGCAGTCCTCGATCACGGCCTGGTAGACGCCGGCGTACGACGAGTCGGGGATGACAGCCAGGGTGTCGGCCTCTTCGCCGTCGGGGCCCCACATGTGGCCCGACTGGCGGATCATGGCCGGCATCGACGCGTCGACGATCACGTCGGACGGCACGTGCAGGTTGGTGATGCCCTTGTCGGAATTCACCATCGCCAGCGCCGGGCCGTCGGCCAGGCCCTTGTCGAAGGCGGCGCGGATCTCCGCGCCGTTGCCCAAGGCGTCGAGGCCGGCGAGGATCGCGCCCAGGCCGTCGTTGGGGGAGAGGCCCGCGGCGGCGAGGTCGTCGCCGAAGGTGGCGAACACCTCGGGGAAGAACGCCTTGATGACGTGGCCGAAGAGCACCGGGTCGGACACCTTCATCATGGTGGCCTTCAGATGCACGGAGAACAGCACGCCCGACTCCTTGGCGCGGGCGACCTGCTCGGCCAGGAACGCGTCCAGGGCAGCGGCGCGCATGACGGTGCCGTCGACGACCTCACCCTCCAGCACCTTCAGCCCGTCCTTCAGCACGGTCTCGGTGCCGTCGGCGGCGCGGTGCACGATCCGAAGCGTGTCGGCGGCGGGCATCACCACGGACTGCTCGTTGTGCCGGAAGTCGTCGGCGTCCATGGTGGCGACGGCGGTCTTCGACTCTGCCGACCACGCGCCCATGCGGTGTGGGTTCTTCTTGGCGTAGTTCTTCACCGACTCCGGTGCGCGACGATCCGAGTTGCCCTCGCGCAGCACCGGGTTCACGGCCGAGCCCTTGACGCGGTCATAGCGTGCGCGGATGTCGCGCTCCTCGTCGGTCTGCGGATCCTCCGGGTAGTCGGGCACCGCGATGCCTTGCGCCTGGAGCTCGGCGACGGCGGCCTTGAGCTGCGGCACCGAGGCGGAGATGTTCGGCAGCTTGATGATGTTCGCCTCGGGGGTCTTGGCGAGTTCACCCAACTCCGTCAGCGCGTCGGAGGCCTGCTGTTCGACGGGCAGTCGATCCGGGAACTGGGCGACGATGCGAGCGGCCAGCGAGATGTCTCGTGAGTCGATCTCGACCCCGGCCTGCCGTGCGAATGCCTCGATGATCGGCTTCAGTGAGTAGGTGGCCAGGAGTGGTGCCTCGTCCGTGAGGGTGTAGATGATGGTGCCCATGTGCCGGGTTCTCCTCCAAGGTCTCGGGTGGGCACTACTCTAGTGGTCGGCTGCACATGACGTGGGGCAGGCGACGCCCGGTGGGCGCGGTTGGCCAAAGTGCGTTCATTGGGTAGCCTGTGCGTCACGAAGAACTGACAGATTTCCGCGGCAACCCGCGAGGACAGAAGCAAGGGGGTCGACCCGATATGGGACGCGGCCGTGCAAAGGCAAAGCAGACGAGGGTCGCACGCGACCTGAAGTACCGCTCCGTAGACACCGATTTCGCCTCACTCGAGCGCGAGCTGCGTGGTTACAGCAGCGACAGCAGCAACGATGAGGTTCCCGACGCTTACTCAGACCCGGGTGATCCTTACGCGGATGACGACGACTCCTTTACAGGTGACGACACGCGTCCCTGACGTCCGGCGCTGAGGCAAGGGCGATGGTCGAGTGGCTCCCAGACGCGGAGCTCGCAGGATACGAACTCACCACTATTCCGCTGCCGGACGAACCCACCTATGACTTCGAGCCCGCCGGCTCGCTAGTAGCGACGGTCGTGCGCAGGAATTCCCCGACGGGGCCTCGTGCACTGCTTTATGTGCACGGCTGGAACGACTATTTCTTCCAGACTCATCTGGCAGATTCTGTCGCGCGTGATGGTTTCGACTTCTATGCCCTCGAATTGCGCCGTTATGGTCGCTCTTTGCGAGGTGGTCAGCTGGCCGGATATGTCGCTGCTCTCGAAGACTATTTCGCGGAGTTCGACGCCGCATACGAGTTGCTTCGAGATCAGGGCTATCGGGAGATCGTCTTGATGGGGCATTCGACGGGTGGTCTCGCTGCCGTTTTATACGCCCATGAGCGTCCGGGGGCCTTTTCGGCCGTCGTGCTCAACGCGCCCTGGATCGAGATGCAGGGCTCTCCGGTCCTCCGACCGGCGGCGCAGCCTGTGTTCAACGCGATGAGCGCCGTGGCGTCCACCAGGACGCTCGTCATGAGCGATGGCGGCTTCTACGCGCGCACGATCTCCGCGGCCTTGGAGGGGGAGTGGGACTACAACCCGAAGTTCAAAGGCGATCCCGCCTTCGGCATCAGGATCGGGTGGTTGAAGGCCATCATGGCTGGTCAAACCCGGGTTGAGCACGGACTGTCCGTCGATTGCCCAGTGCTCGTGCTGACGGCTGAGCGCAGTGATTTCTCGCGTAAGTGGCACGAGGGACTCAGGACGGCCGACGTCGTGCTGGACGTCGAGCGGATCGCGTCGCGTGTGCATCGTCTGGGCCACCACGTCACGCTAGTGCGCATCCCGGACGCCGTGCACGACATCGTCTTGTCGGCCGCTCCCGCACGCGCGATGTTCTTCGACGAGGTGAGTAGATTCCTCGGTGCCTACAGCAGGGTTCCTGAGCCGCGGGAAGAGCGGGAGGAAGAGCCCGAAGCGATCGAAAAGGTAACCGAATAAACAAAAGCCCCACCGTGGTGGGGCTTTGATTTTGCTTTTGTGGCCAGGGCCGGGGTCGAACCGGCGACCTCTCACTTTTCAGGCGAGCGCTCGTACCAACTGAGCTACCTGGCCGACCGAGTGGCTTTCACCACTCTAGCGACCCCGACGGGACTCGAACCCGCGACCTCCGCCGTGACAGGGCGGCGCGCTAACCAACTGCGCCACGGGGCCAATTTCTTGGCCTGTCGGGCGAACCCGACTCGGTAAACCTTACTGGCAGATTGGGCTGATGTAAAATCCGCCGTTCTCTGCCGATTTACCGGCATTCTTCGGTCAAGAAGAATGAGTCGTCCGAAGACGTCTCGCATCCCCAACGGGATTCGAACCCGTGCTGCCGCCGTGAAAGGGCGGAGTCCTAGGCCGCTAGACGATGGGGACTAGCTCGGAAAAGTTTAGGGGGCGAGCGGGGTGCTGTGCAAGCCAGCGGGCCGGCACCTTGCGGGTACCGGCCCGTGCGGGCGTGCGGGAGATGGCTCAGTAGGTGTTGATGTGGACGTGGTCCTTGTGGTTGGCGGTATCGCCGCCGCGGCTGGCCATGTGGCGCCAGCCTTCGCTGTTGCGCGCGACGCTCCAGATCTTCTGGTCCCAGATGATGTAGCTGACGCCGAACTCCTTGGCGTTGTCGCGGAAGAACTGGGCGATCTCGTCGCCGACGCGATTGTCCTTGCGGTAGTTGGGGATCATCACGTCGATGGCGCGGCCGGCCGGGTGATCGGGGGTGACGTCGCGGCGCCAGCCGTACATCGTCCTGATCGCGGGGTAGTTGTCCCAGACGTACCAGGCGATGCGCTTGGCGTCGTCGTTCACCTTGTCGAGGCCGCTGGAGTAGCCCTTATTGATGTTGGCGCGATCGGTGGTGGACGACGGACCCTTGACCAGGCCACCGCCCGCCGCTGGGGGAGTGGTCGTCGGCTTGGTGGTGCTGGTGTAACGCGAGGTGACCCAGCGGCGTGCACCGTTGTGGATGATCTCCGCGCGTCCGTTCTCGATGGTGCCCGTGACCTGGATCTTCGATCCTCGCGGGATCTCGGTCGAGTGGGACAAGCCGCTGCTCTTCGCCCACACGTTGAGATCGGCGGTGGCGTATCGGGTGGACGTCTTGGGCTGCGACGACGGGGCCTCCGGCGTGCTGTCCTCTTCGACCGCCGTCAGGTAGCGGTTGTTGACCCAGTGGACGTTGCCTTCCCAGATCACCTGGGCCATGCCGTTCTCGACCTTGCCGGTGAGGTCCAGGATGGTGTTGCGGGGCACGTCTCCGAGGGATTGGAAGGAACTCGTCGACGTGGTGCGAATCATGAGGGCGGTGGTCGCCTTGCCCTTGCTCGTGACCTTGGGAAGCGTGGCAGGATTCGATGGCTTGCTCTCAGAGAGGTAGGAGCTGGCGACCCAGTGTTCCTTGTCTCGCCACAGGATCTGGGTGAAGTTCCCGCTGATCTTGCCGGTGAGCGTCAGGGCGGTGCCCTTGGCGGCCGTGCCCACCTTGCTGTAGCTCGTGCCCGGGCCGGTTCGAACGTTCAGTGTGCCGGTGGTGTAGGCGGTGCCCGTCGCGCCGGAGTCCTGCACGGGCGCCGAGGTTGTCTTCCCGCTGAGGTACTTGCCGAAGACGTAGGCCTTCTGCCCCTGGTAGGTGACCTCGGTCCAGCCGTCGTCCGAGGTGCGGCCAGCCGTCACTTCCTCGCCCGAGCTCAGGATGGTGAGGCTCTTGGCTGATGTGGAGGGTTCGCTTCTCACGTGCACGCGGGTGGTCGCCGTCATGGTGGTGTCGGCATCGGCGAGTGGTCCCAAGACCAGCGACCCCGTCGTCTGCAGAAGCAGCGCCAGTCCTGCCGCCGCACCGCACGCTCGTAGGCTTCTTACTGCCCTCATGAGTCCTCCTCAGAACCCCCGGCACTTCCGATGTGCTCGGGAGGTCTCCCTCGCTGGTCCTTGATGGTTTCCCCCACCTGCACCCTGGACATTAGGAGGGGCGCTGCTTGGCCACAAGGCTGGATCTGAGAATTTCCTGAATGGACAAATGACTATGGTGAAATCGTGCAAAATATGCTATGCCTACGGTGGTAGCGCTCTGACTAGGTGCAATGCGCCAGATGTCGACTAGCCAAACGTCGAATGTCCCTTTGTACCTAAGACAAAAGTGAGTACGACTTAAGTATACCTAAACCTGAAGTTTAGGTTCAGGGTTTCGGGTCGTCGAGAGGCGAGGGAGGCTAGTCCTCGTGTGGGAAGGCGGGCTCCACCCAGCTGCCTCGTGCCTCGCTGATCCAGCGGCGAGCCCTGCCGAGAGCGGCGGCGGGAACGTAGCCTGCGGACAGGTCGCTGGGTGAGAGTATCTCTGCCCCGCACCAGGTCGCGAGTTCGGCCACATCGGTCTCCGACGCCGTGCAAGCAAGGACCGGCATGTTCAAGGCGCGTCGGTTCGCCGACAGGGTCGCGAGCACGTCGGGGGAGTACGACGGTGCCACGAGTGCCAGCGGGGCGTCGATGGTGGCGCGCCCGAGCGGGCCGACGAGCTGGCGCATATCCAGGACAGGCCCGTCCACCACCAGCACGACCGCGTTCTCCCATTGGGCCGTGGTGCCGTGGGTACGGAAGTCTGGGTGGGCGTACCCGAACTCGAATCGTCGTCCTTGCTTCGGCCACGGATTAGCTGAGGCCTGGGGCTCGGGAAGATGGTCGATGTCCTCCTGCGTGAGGAAGGCGGGCGAGGAGTCGCCTGGTGCTGCCGACTGCGATGGTCCCTCGGTGCGGCGTCGCCGTCGCAGGTCGACGACGACCGCTCCGGCAAGCAGGGGGATCCCGATGCCAAGGGCTATCAGTAGCCACATCCAGTCCGCCATGCCTCCAAGTGTCCCTCACCTGCTGCCCGCCGCTATGCTGGACGGGCCCCTATAGCTCAGTTGGCAGAGCAGTGGACTTTTAATCCATGGGTCGCGGGTTCGAGCCCCGCTGGGGGCACTCAATGCGCGATGTTCGAAACTGCGACACACGAGACAGCGTCGCGGTTTCGTTCTCGCCCCCTGTGCCGTCGCCGTGCTCGTCGCGCGCGAGGGCTTCCTGCTGGACGCTCGGGTCCAGCAGCACCGTGAAGGGCTTCGCGAGTTCGGCCTCAAGTTGCTTGTACTCGCCGATGCGGATGCGAGTGAAGAACGCCTGGTTCGCCAGGCGGCGGTTCTGGTCGTTGCAGCCCGCGTAGATACGTCCGATGTCGGTGGCGAGGTCGAGGCAGTCGTCGATGTGGTTGCGGGCCTCGGTGTAGTCGTTGTTATGTTCCGCGAGCCGCTCGTCGAGGTCGGCGCGGAGCCGATCCTGGTACTTCTTGAACTGCTCGAGGCTCAGCGCGTCTTTCAGATGCGACTCGAGGAGACGGTCTTGCTCGGCCAGGTTCTCGGTGCGCCGAAGCGTGAGATCTGCGGCCTCGGTCGACGCGGCTTTCGTGAGGCGATCCAGTGCATGATGGAGCATGCCGCGCAGCGCATCTCGAGTCGCCGGGTTGATCTGACCGGTCTTGACGGCACCTCTGTCGCCTGCGCCAGCACCCTGAGCGGGACACCGACACCAGCGAACAGGGCCTCCTCCGACAGCAACGTGGTCACGATATGAGCTCCTACTGGCTCCGCATCTGCCCGCGACCGGCAGGTGTGCTCATGTCCGCCGCTGTCACCGTGATGGTCTCAGTGGCTACAAGCGTTTTGTCCAGTCGAATTATTGGCACTCGAAGCGCGATGGCCCCTAAATGTTCCTGTGCTTCGGACCGCCTCTTGATTGCTGGGTTCATGAGGCTTCGTCCTTGCTCCTCGCGTTCGCTGCTCTTGCTCGCCGTCACGAGAAAGCGAGGCCACTCACCACGGCGAACACCAACACGAGCACGACGACCCCTTCGATTGCGTGCAAGATCACCGCGAACCAGATGGTGCGATACCGCCGAGCTGCCCAACTGAAGGGCAGTGCTGTGAGGAGCACGATCGGCAAAGTCCAGAGCTTCTGCGTGTGGTAGATCGTGAACAAGACAGCGTTTGCGAGCCAGTCCCACCGGCCGAACACGCCCTGCATGCGTGGTAGCAGCACCCCGCGGAAGAACAGCTCCTCGCCCAGTGCGTAGTTAAAGACGAAGCTGATCACTGCAACGGCGAAGATCCACCATTGACCGGTGAACGCAGGATCGGCGAGTCCGCTGATGCTCGCGCCTGTGAGTTCGGTGAGTCCGACGGCCTCCATGAGTGACGTCAGCAGATCACTGGTGAGGGTGAGAACAGCGAAGGCCGCGGCGATTGGGATGAGCATCCACCACAGGCGGGGTCGTGGGTTGCCGGTTCGAGGATCGCGAGGCTGTTGCGCCCAGATCCTTGGGGCGATGACGGACCATCGCAGGGTGCCTAGCTCTTGGTGCAGCAGGATCAGTGAGAACACGAATTGCCAGATCATGCCACAGGTCATGAGCAGCCAGAACAGCATGCCCGAGTTCATCGAGGTCACCGTGCTGAGCATCGGCCAGACGACCCAGACGAGGATCGCCATCGGCCCTGCGACACCGAGCCAGACGAGCAGAGTGTTTCTCAGTGAGAGTTGCTGAAGCCCGCCCTGCGCTGCTGCGCGAGCCCCAGGATCCTGAGGCACTAGTGCTGCAGGAGCTGTCTGGGAGAACTCGCTGATGGTATGGGTACGGGGCGTGTGCCTGGAGTTTGGCATGAAATTGCTCTCTTTCCGCGCTCAGTCGTGCTTCTTGTTTCCTGTTCGGCCGCTCCATTCGAGTAGCCAGATGAACAGCACTACCTCGCCGATGAAGACGAACTCTTCGCGACCGACAGGTGTGCAAATCTCCGCCGCTATCACCGTGATGGTCTCAGTGGCTACAGGCGTTTCGTACAGTCGAATTTCTGGAACTCGTGGAGCGATGGCCCCTACGTGTTCCGGTGCCTCGGACTACGCCGATGCGATCCGAAGGACCACGCTCCCGCGTTTGCGGCCCAGGTCGACGTAGCGATGGGCTTCGACGATGTCGGCGAGGTCATACGTTCGATCGATCGTCGGCTTGAACTGACCGCTCTCGGCGTGGGCCACAAGGTGGGCAAGGTCCTCTGCGCGATACTTCCCGACCATCGCGGTGCAGAACTTTCCGGTGCGGCGAGTGCGCCACGCCGACAGTGCGACTGCGGCAAAGTCTGCGGCGACGTGAAGCACAGCACCGCTTGGTTTCGCAACGCCCGCGAGACGTGCGAACGGCACGTTTCCTACGCAGTCGATGACAGCGTCGTAGCTGAGGCCCTGAGTCGTGAAGTCTTCGCTTTCGTAGTCGATCACATGATCGGCACCGAACTCCGTGACCAACTCTCGATTCTTCTCGCTCGTCACCGCTGTCACCTCGGCATTCAGCTGCTTCGCGAGCTGCATGGCGGCAAGGCCGACGGCGCCGGATCCGCCGTTCACGAGAACCGTGTCGCCCGGAGCGATCTTGACCTGGTTCATGAATCCGAGCGCCGTGATCCCACCGAAGATGAGAGATGCCGCCGCGTCGAAGTCCAAGTTCTGTGGCTTCAAGGTGATCGCGCCGTCGGCTCGAATGATCGCGTACTCCGCGTGTCCGCCATATGCGCTGCCAGGCATGGCGATCACTTCGTCGCCGATACTGAGGTTCGTGACGTCATCGCCGACAGCGTCGACCACGCCTGCGAAGTCCATGCCGAGCACGGGGCGACTCGGGCGGCGGAAGCCGATTGTGAAGCCTGAAAGAAGTCGCAGGCCGGAAGGAATGTCGCGGCTCCGTGCGCGGTGATCAGCGGCGCTGACTGTGCTCGCCAATACCCGCACCCGCACTTCCCCGGCCTGGGGTGCGGGTCTCGCAACCTCTGCAACCGTGACGACCTCGGGTGCTCCAAAGTGATGGTAGGTCGCGGCTCGCATGGTCTCGGAATGCGACTCTGCACCTTCTGCTCGTTCGACGCCCGCCTGGACATATGCGCGAGTAGATCCCTCTCGGGATCCCGCAGCCGTCGATCGGCGGCGTCGGCGGAGGATCGCGAACTCCGCCACGAGCAGGTTGACCACCCAAGCCGCGGCCATCGTCGCAGCGCGGGCAAGCTGATCCACTGACCCGAACGCCGCTGTCACCGGCATCAGCAGAATCGCCTGCGTGCCGGCACCGAGCCCAAGAGCGTATGCCCGCGTCATCCAATCGCCATGTGTTGCGAGGTCGCGTCGGCGGATCGCGCCGAAGGCGATCAGGAGACTGGCAACCATGGACCCACCGAAGAAGAGGCGCACGAACAGCAGGACAGTGCCGTCATGCGCGGGCAGGTCGTAGAAAACGGCCATCCACATCCCTGACAATGCCGAGAGGAGCCCGACTGGAACGATCACGCGACCGGCCATTCGATGCCAGCGGCGCTGGCGACGCAACGCGGGAACGAACTGAAACGCGCCGAGCAGGCAAAACAGCGTCGCGGTGACGATATGAACGACTACGGGTACCGGCGAATCGAAGAAGCGAGCGTTGCCCGGCGTGACCACCGCGCCACCGGTCAACTCGGCAAGGCGCAATGATCCGGCAATGATCGGGATCAGGCTGACCAGGATCAGACCCACCGGCACGAGCCACTGGGTGCGGGACGGTCGAGTGCCTCCCGTGAGTTCTAGGGGGACTGTGGAGGCGTTCATGGATTCCTGCTCCTTCACTCCGACGTGTACACCGTACACATTGAGTGTCAGGCTAGTGTGTACGTTGTAAACTTGTCAAGTCGAGCCCGGGTGGAGCCGAAGGTTCGCCAGACTCTCTGAGTGGAGGTGCCAGATGGCGAAGGACGACAGCCAGCATCGCGTGCGCCTGAACCGTGACCGCGTGCTGCAGGCAGCCGTGACACTTGCCGATGAGATCGGCATTGATGCGCTCAGCATGCGCCGCCTCGCTCAGGAACTCGATGTGGTGCCGATGGCCCTCTACAGGCACGTCGCCAACAAAGAGGAGCTGCTCGACGGCATGGTGGAAGTGCTGATCGGTGAGATCAATCCCGCTCTTGAGGGTGCGGATTGGAAGGCGACTGTGCGGCATCGCGTGCTTTCCGCGCGGCGCGCGCTCCTGCAGCATGCGTGGTCGCGGCAGGTCATCGAAACTCGCACGAACAAGACCCCTGCGGTGCTCGCATATATGGAGTCGATGATCGGCATGTTCCTTGCCGGCGGGTTCTCCGCCGACCTCACGCACCACGTCATGCATGCGCTCGGCGGGCGGATGTGGGGTTTCACCCAGGAGCTCTTCGATGAGTCGCGCGTCCCGTCCCAGGAAGCAGCGAGCACCATCTCGCCGGAGATGCAGGCACAGATGATGCAGCAGATGGCACAGGTCTATCCCAACATCGTACTGATGGCGGGTGTAGCCCAGCACGACGATTCCGTCGTGGGCCACGGATGCGACGATGAGTTCGAGTTCGCGTTCACCCTCGATGTGATGCTCGACGGCTTCGAACGCCTGCACGAGCACGGATGGACATCGAAGAGTGCGCGACAAACGAGGGGACGTCGGAACCGCCATCGTGGTCGGTCACATGAAGAATGACCTCGCGCTCCTTCAGAACAGCGAGCAGACGGCTGATGTTGTCGGCATCCAAGCCACTCACGATGAGATCCGTGTAGATGGAGGCTTCGCGCACTCCGATTCCACCCCGCGCACCTCTTCTCTGCCGCACAGCCACGGAGCATGAGAGCGGTTCAGCACGATCCCTTCATCGGGCAGGTTCTTCAAGTTCCGGGCTCTTGGACAGCGCACGAGCTCGAACCAGTGGCGGGCGAAGCTCCACACCGCGCTCTCGCGATGCACATTGAACGCCGCAGCGACCTCGCGTATCGAAGCGCCAGCCTCGTAGCGGGCGACCATGTCGACAGCCATCTGCGGGGTGACCGAGTTTTGAACCTTCTCAATCGCGGCGACCACACGTCCTCGTGGGTCAGTAATCTGGGTATAGGTGCCCGGACCGCGATCCAGTTCGATCCCGGCCTTTGCCCGAGAAATCAAGGCTTTCAGGGCACGGGACGACTTTCGAACATTATCTAATATGGAGCACGGGCTCTACGAGGGGAAAGTGGGGCGTCGATGAGGCAGGGGTAACGGATTCAGCGCAGCCTGCCGGTGTCGCTCGTCTACAGGTCGAACTCCGCCAGGATGTCGTCCATCTCCTGGTCGGTGGCGCTCCACGGGCGACGGATCTCAGCGAGTTTCACAAGGCCGAGCACGGCAACGGGATCTTCCGCGTAGAAAGTGGCGCTGCCGGACCTGGCCAGGAATCCGCCGGCGTTCTGCTCGATCGACATTCCTAGCTCTCGGAGGGCGAGGATCGCAGGAACCACGGTGTTTCCGGTCTGTGAGAGATCGACTCCGCCGACGCGGGCGGCGAAAGAGGCTGCGGAGAGGCCGCCCGCGGGGCACCCGCCTGCGCCGCACTCTTCGTCGGGGTCGTCACGGTGCTCGAAGGAGTAATGGAAGCACACCTGGTGCATCTGCTCGAAGACGTCATAGAACTCGGCGTTGACGCTCACGCGCTGGCCGCACCGGTGACAGATCGGTGTGGGGGAATCGTCCATCGCAGAATCGTAGCCCGCGCTAGTGAGGGCATCGATGCGGGGCTCAATGGTCTGATCCAGGATCCCGGGCGCTCGCCGCATAACCGGGACTCGGACTGCGGCGATCTCTACTCCGTCGCGATCCGTTCGAGTTCGTCGATGAACGACTGCCAGCCCGCGATGAGGCCTTGCTGCTGCTCCGGCGTGAATCCTGGGGTTTCCTGCATGAAGTGCAGCCGGGTTCCATCGGCGATAGCGGTCAGTTCGACGACGATCTTCGCTCGGGTGGGCTCGGCAGGGCGATCGGTGAGGGTGAACACGAGACGCCTGTCGGGGACGACCTCGATGAAGTCGCCGGCCCAATCGATGGTGGCTCCGTTCGGCAGAACCATCTGTGCCGCCCAGGTGCGACCTGGCTCGGCGACGAACTCGAGCGTGGTGAGCGGTACTTCGACGTCTTTTCCACCGAACCATCGTGCGAAGTGCTGAGGCGTCGTCCAGGCTGAGAATACTGCTGCGGGTTCTGCGGCGAGGTCGCGGTCGATCTCGATGCCATCGATGGTGATTCCGGTCATGGTTGAGCATCCATTGCGGAACATGGCCTGTCAACTGCGCGCATGCAGGCCGCCCGAGAGCTGTCGCTCGACGGCCCGCCCTCGTGGTCTGTCAGCGCATCGACCGAGGTCGTCGAACGCGCTTCTTCTCGAGGTTGGCCGCGCGCAGCCTGCCGATGTCGCTGGCGAGGGGATCGATGGCGTCGACGGCTTGAACCAGGATCCCGAGGGCGCGCAGAACCTGGGTGACATTCCAGAAGCTGACACCGGGGTTGCCGGACTCGATCTTGCGGAGCCTAGAAGTAACAAAACGCGGGGCTCGGAACTAACAAAACGCGGCTGCTTAGTTCAAAAACGCGGGCGGCCGGTCCGCTGGCAACGCGAAAGCGGAGCCGGATGTGCAACTGGCGACCGCGAACGTCACCGCGATGCGACGCCTTTCGGCTCCGGACTCTGGATCTGTCTCAGTCCTTCGTGAGGTGCTGTTCCTGGTACTCGCGCGGTGAGAGGCCGTGGAAGCGGGAGAAGGCGGTGCTGAAGGTGGGGAGGTGGGTGTAGCCGACGCGGCGGGCCACGGCGCTGGGCTTCGCGCCGCCGCCGAGCAAGTCGCGGGCGATGCGCATGCGAGCCGCGTAGCACCAGCGGGCGAAGGTCATTCCGGTCTCGGCGACAAAGATGCGCTGGATGTCGGCCGGCACGTCGAGTCTCGACGTGCCGATCCGTCGCAGGTAAGTCATCGCGAGTTCGCGCGCATGTGGATTGGTGGGCATCGGCACCGATAGCGCTCGTTGTGTGGCGACCTGGTCGGCGAACAGGTCGAGGACGTGTCGGGGGTCGTAGCCGTCGGGGCGCAGCAAGGAGCGGGCGCTGATCGAGCAGAACATCAGGTAGTCGTCCCATGCGGGGGAGAACCGTGCCTGTAACGGTCTGGTCAGTTGTAGGTCGGCGGTGCTGGCTTCTCCGAGTGGGAGGGAGATGGAGTCTTGGTGTAGCCCTGTGACGTGCTCGACGCCGGCAGGGATCCAGGTTGCGACGCCTCGTCGCCGCTCGTAGCGCCGACCCCTGATATCCAGGTATCCGCTACCGCGATACATCCAGCTGAGCACATGTGTGTCGTTGGTGTGCGAAGGCGTCCGAGCCGCGGGCAGCATGTGCGGTGCCGCAGCGGAAACATCACCTCCTCGTATCAGGCGCGCCAGATTGTCCGCTTGACGTGCCGCAGCTGCGCGGCCATTGTCGCGATCATCGGCCAGACGAGCGGAGAGCTCCCGACTGAACCGATAGGGAGTCGACCCGAACTGACGCTTGAAGGCGTCGTCGAAGCCTCCCCGGCTGATGAAGCCCACCCGCGCGGCCACCTGAGCGATCTCATAGCCCGCCACCAGGAGTTCGACTGCCGCGTGCAATCGGCACCGCTGCCGCCATTGCATGAAGGTGAGCGCTGTGTCGGTGAGGAACTGACGTAGCAGGGTGCGCGGGCTGGAGAGCACCTGCGTCGCCCATTCTTGGATGGTGAAGTCGAGCGCAGGGTCACGGATCAGTTCCTCGGCGACCCTCCGGGCAGCCCCGGTCCTTGGCATCGGCGGCGGGCCGAGTGTCAGCGGCGAGAGGGCCTCCTTTGTGTGCCTTGGCGGTGCCGCTTGAGCACCGGGATGACGGAACAGGCCGGTGATCGTGTCCTGAGAGTATCCGCGCCCGCTGAACGGCGTGACCTGCAGATTGAAGTACTGGATCAGCCAGTCGCGCCAGCCGTCCGGAACCTCGAAGCGAGTCGGCTCGGTCGGCAACCCGCCGCCGGGTTCGAGCCAGAGCGGAAAGGCGACGGAGCCCGGCTCGGTGACGATGCCTCGATGCCGATACCCACCCACCGTGAGCAGAGCTCCCTGCCCGGCAGAAAGGTGGAAGGCCACCGCGTGATCGACAACCGCGTGCGCAGAGCCAGCATGCACCCAGACCAGCAGTGGGTGGAGATGGACCCCCGTCCAGTCCAGCCGCGCCGCGGGGATCGATGGCGGACCGTCGTCGTTGAATGCGACTGCCGGAGAACCCACCATCTCCTAACTATATGGCGTTTTCTCCGTACTATTTAAGATTAGGTTTCCCTAACCTTACTAGGGCGACCTGCTGCCGATCGTGCGCGGGCGCCCCCCTCGATCTGATCGGAAACGGATTGCGTCCGTATGCCGACGACCTCAGTAAGGAACATCACAACCATGACCTCACTCCGCCGCCGCAGGGCGGCCTTTGCTGCCACACTGCTGAGTGCGACCCTTGCCCTCACTGCCTGCAACGGAAACCCAGGCTCCGGTGAGCCGGAGACCGGTGCGCCAACCGTCGGCCAGACGACGACCGCCGAGGCGACGGCTGCCCAGGCCAAAACGGTCGATGCGGACAACGGAACGATCGAGGTGGCCGCTGACCCGCAACGAGTCGTCACACTCGGCTCTGCGACGGTGCCGTACATCGACCTGGGCGGAGCGCCTGTGGGAGCGACGGAGTTGAGCGGCTTCCTTTTCGACAAGTTGAGCGCGGAACAGCAGGCGGCCTATGGAGGCGCGACGATCGTCGGGACGAGTGCCGGCGAGGTCGACCTTGAGAAGATCGCGAGTCTCGAACCGGATCTCATCCTGATGTTCCTTCAGCAGGAGGACTACGACGCGATAGCCACAGAGCTGCAGGCGATCGCGCCGACGGTGTTCTTCAGCCTCGCGACCGACGGCACCACCGCCGCGGCTGGAATGGCAAAGGCCAGCAACAAAGAGGTTGTCTTTGGTGAGCAGAAGAACCAGTTCGAGGAGAAGGTTGCGGCGATTAAGGGCACTTATTCGGAGCTCATCGCCAGCACGGCGTTCGTCAATCTCAATCGCTGGGCGGCGACCGAGCCCGGGATGTTCGTCGTCGATAACAGTGGATGCGCCGAACTCGCGGTGTCGGAACTCGGCATCACACTCCCAGAACTCGCCGATGATGCGGCCTTCGAGGCCCGGTCTTTTGAACAGCTTGCGGAGTTGTCGCAGTACGACGCGATCCTGTACCCCGTCGATAAGGAGGGTCAGGTGCAGGTCGACTTCAAGCCGGTGGTGGAAACCAACACCTGGCAGGCGCTTCCGGCGGTCGAAGACGGCCACGCTCTGGGAGTTTTCTGCGCCAGCAATTCCTCCTATGGACTGGCTACGAAGTACCTGGACTCGGTCGAGGCCGCATTGGCGGCTCTGTCCGCTAAGGAATGACGGTCCCGCCTCAACGGGAGAACGGTCCGGGCGCCACGACGGCGCCCGGACCCCGTCGTAGACGAGCGCCGACGGGTCCTCCGCGGTCTGGGGCGTCAGGTGCCGTCGGTCTCGCGTTCTTGGTACTCGCGGGGTGACATTCCGTGGAAGCGGGAGAAGGCGGTGCTGAAGGTGGGGAGGTGGGCGTACCCCACCCGGCGGGCGACGGCGCTCGGTTTGGCTCCTCCGGCCAGGAGGTCGCGGGCGATGCGCATGCGTGCAGCGTAACGCCAGCGGGAGAAGTTCATGCCGGTTTCTTCGCGGAAGGTCCGCTGGAGCTCCGTGCTGAGGTCGTGAGCGGGTGATCCGCCCGATGAGCCGATGCGGCGGAGATACTCCATCGCCACCGCACGTGCGCGTGGATCGGCGGGCATCGGGACCGACAAGGCACGCTGCGCGGCGAGCTGCTCACTGAACAGGCCGAGGATGTGCCGTGGGTCGTAGCCGTCGGGGTGGAGGTGTGTGCGGGCGCTGATGGAGCAGAACATCAGGTAGTCGTCCCATGCGGGGGAGAACGGCACCTGCAGCGGTTCGGTCAGCGAGAGGTCGGCAGGGCTGGCGTCTCCGAGGGGCAGCGATACCGAGTTCGCGCGGAGACCTGTGACGTGCTCCAGCCCTGCGGGGATCCAGGTTGCGACGCCCCGCCTCCGCTCGTAGTGGCGATCGCCGATGTCCAGAAAGCCGCTGCCTCGGTACATCCAGCTGAGCACGTGGAAACCGTTTGTATGCGGGGGCGTGCGCATCGCCGGCAGCAACTCCGGCGCGGCGGGGCCGTGATTCCTCCGCACCATGCGCATCAGGTCGTCTGTCCGGCGTGCCGCTGCGGTGCGCTGCTCCGCGTTGGCGCCGGCAGAGATCTTCTTGGTGAGCTCGTGGGGTGTCATCCCGTACTGCTGTTTGAACGCGCGCGTGAAGCCGTTTCGGCTGCCGAAGCCCACCAGTGCCGCCACCCGATCGACGCTGTACCCGGCGGCCAGGTGCTCGACGGCTGTCGTCAGTCGGCAGCAGAGTCGCCACTGCTGGAACGTGAGACCGGTGTCGGCGAGGAAGGCGCGGAGCAAGCTGCTCGGGCTGGTGAGCGCCCGGGTCGCCCACTGCTCGACGGTGAGGTCGAGGGCGGGGTCACGGATCAGTTCCTCGGCCACCGCCCTGGCTCCTCGGGCCTTCGGTATCGGGGGTGGCCCGAGCGTGGTGGGCGAAGGTTCGGTGTTCCCGTCTTGGGGCGGTATGGGCGAGCGTCGGCCGGGGTGGCGAAGCAGGTCGGTGATCGCGTCAGGGGAGTACCCGCGACCGCTGAATGGGGTGGATTGCAGGTTGAAGAGCTGGATCAGCCAGTCCTGCCAGCCGTCTGGAACCTCGAATCGCGTGGGTCCCGATAGCGACTCCACGCCCAAACCGGAGTGGAACCATAGCGGAAAAGCGACGGTGCCCGGTTCCGTGACGACCTCGTGGCGATCCCAGGTGTCCTCTGGGATCCAGAGGCCTTCGCCGGCAGTGAGGAGGAAGGTCGCAGCATTGTCGATGCGCACGCGCGCGTCGCCGGTGCGCACCCAATACAGCGCCGGGCGGCGGGGTGGAGGAGTCGAATCTGATCGTGTTCCCGGAATCGTCGGCGGCTCGCTGGTGCCGACGGGGCCGGGATAGCTGCGCGACATTGCCTAAGTATATGACGTTTCCCGCACACCAAACCAGATGAGGGTTGCCTAACCTTATCACTGGCCATTTCGCCGACACCGCGCGGCCTCGTCGCCCACGGAGCAACCCAGAGAAAGAAGAACACCACCATGACCATGACGCTCCCGAGGTGGCGGAGTGCATTCCTTGCCGCTGCGACCGTGATCGCTGGGCTCATCCTGACCGCTTGTTCGCCCGCCACCACACCTGCCCCGTCATCCGACGCGACGTCGGCGACGGCGTCGTCTGACCCGACGGCTGCTCCGTCATCCGATGGTGCGACGCGCGTGGTATCGACCGCTCAGGGGGACGTCACCATTCCGACGAATCCCGAGAAGATCGTCGTGGTGAACGCGGACCTCACGGGCTACCTCTACGCGCTGGATATCCCCGTGTACGCGAGCTACGGTCAGGCGAACATCTCCGACAGCGGGTACCCCAGCTGGGCCGAGCATGCGGAGCGGGACGCAACTCAGGTGATCGAGGGCTTCTCGGAAGACGGCATGAACGTCGAGGAGATCCTCGCGCTGGACCCCGACCTCATCGTCGGGGGCGGGCAGGGGCTGATCGGGAGCAACGCGCGAGACGCCTATGACGAGTTGAGCAAGGTTGCGCCGACAGTTCTGGTCGGCACCGATGCTCTGACTTGGCAAGATCACCTTTCCTTCTTCGCGGACGTCTTCGATGTCGCGGATCGCGAGGCTGAACTCGTCAACACGTTCAACGCACGTGTGACGGAGGTCTCCGCCGCGATCACGCTTCCGGAGAACCCCGTCGCCTACCTCATGTTGCTGGAGAACGGCGACCCCTTCCTGTTGCCCGAGGACTCCGATCTCCCGCAACTGCTCGCGCAGCTCGGCTTCGAACCGGACACGGTCGTCGCCGATCATCCGGAGTACGCCGATGCCGCCTTCGGTTCAGGGGACACGATCGAGCTATCCCGAGAGCAGGTCATCGAGGCGT
Source organism: Tessaracoccus caeni (assembly GCF_029211185.1). Classification (GTDB taxonomy): domain Bacteria; phylum Actinomycetota; class Actinomycetes; order Propionibacteriales; family Propionibacteriaceae; genus Arachnia; species Arachnia caeni. The sequence continues at coordinate 410,754 of NZ_JARGDO010000001.1, read as the reverse complement.
TCACCGCGCCCACGTTGATCTACCTGGGCTGGCAGGGCGGGGACATCGTCAAGCCCGCGCCCGACGCGCTCACCGGGGATCCGATCTACAGCACCCTTCCAGCCGTCAAGAGCGGAAATGCCTTTGAGCTGCCGTACTGGGCGTTCAGGACCGACTACCTGCGCAGCCTCGCGCTGCTCGATCTCATCGAGGAGCAGTTCTCATAGACCCCGGGGCATCGTCGGCCTCGCGCCGGGTCGTCGGGCTCGTGGTCTTGACCAGCGCATTGCTGCTGGCCGTTCTCTTGAGCCTCGCGCTCGGCACGAGGCAGCTGACGTTGGGTGAGGTGTGGCTAGGGCTATGGCACCAGGACAGTTCCGAGGCGTCGGTGATCTTCTGGTCGCTCCGTGTGCCGCGGACCGTGGTCGGCATCGCCACCGGGGTTGCGTTCGGTGTGGCCGGTGCGTTGATCCAGGCCATCACTCGCAACCCGCTTGCCGACCCCGGCGTTCTCGGGGTGAACGCCGGAGCCGGATTCGCCGTCACCCTCGGCGTCGGCCTGTTCGGTGTGTCCAGCATCGAGGGATACATCTGGTTCGCGTTCGCCGGCGCCGTGATGGCAACCGTTCTCGTGTATCTCATCGGTTCCGCCGGGCGAGCGGCCGCGTCTCCGGTCCAACTGGTGCTTGCCGGGGTCGCCTTGGGCGCTGTGCTGGGTGGGTACTCGACGTTTCTGACGCTGATCGACGAGAGCACCTTCACGTCGATACGGAACTGGGCGCTCGGTTCCGTGTCCAACACGTCATTGGGGGACACCGCTGCGGTGCTGCCGTTCCTCGGCGTCGGATTGCTCCTGGCGGTGCTCGTCGCCGGCTCGCTGAATGCTGTTGCGCTGGGCGATGAGCTCGCAGCGTCGTTGGGGGCGAGCGTGGCACGAACCCGTGTGCTCGGGATCGTCGCCGTGACGCTGCTCGCCGGTGGCGCGACGGCGCTCACCGGCGGAATCGCTTTCGTCGGCCTGATGATTCCGCATGTGGCGCGGTGGTTCGTCGGCCCGGATCAACGGTGGATCATCGCGTATACCGTCATCGCTGCCCCGACGCTTGTGCTCACCGCCGACGTGATCGGTCGTCTGATAGCGCGCCCTGGTGAGATCGAGGTCGGCGTTCTTGCCGCGGTGATCGGCGCGCCAGTGCTGATCGCGCTCGTGCGACGAGGAAAGGCGAGCGGTCTGTGAAAATCGAGGAACGGCGGCCGATTGATTTCGGCTACGCGCATCGCGTCCTGCGGTGGGGCCGGGCGGTAGCGATGCGGGTACGAGTGCGCACCACCGTCGTGAATGCCGTGCTCGGTGGCGTCGCCGTCGTGCTTGCGGTGCTGGCGATCGGCATCGGGGAGTACCCGATGTCTCCGGGAGAGGTGATCGGGACTCTCCTCGGGCAGGGGGATGACCGCCACTGGATGGTCGTCGTCGAGTGGCGCCTTCCGTCCGCTGTTGCCGCTGTCTGTTTCGGCGCACTGCTGGGGGTGGGCGGAGCGATCTTCCAGTCGCTCACCCGCAATCCCTTGGGATCGCCTGATGTGATCGGCTTCGACGCCGGCTCGTACACCGCCGTCGTGGTCACCATCGTCTTGGTCGGGTCAACCGGGTACTGGTCGATTGCTTCTGCGGCGATCGCCGGGGGACTCCTGACTGCCTTCTTGGTCTACGTCCTCGCCTATCGGCGCGGAGTGCAAGGATTTCGGCTCATCGTCGTGGGTATCGGAGTCTCCGCCGCGCTCGGCTCGCTGAACTCCTATCTGATCACCCGAGCCGATATCGAAGATGCGATGGCCGTCGGGTTCTGGGGTGCGGGATCACTCTCACGCGTCTCCTGGGAAAGCCTCGTCCCGTCGCTGATCATCGGGCTTGTCGTCCTCGCCGTGGCAGGGTTCCTCTCGCCCGAGCTACGGCAGCTAGAGCTTGGTGACGACGCCGCGCTCGCGCAAGGCGTACATGCTGGCCGTTGCCGGCTCGCCTTGCTCGTGACCGGCGTGGCAAGCACGGCGTTGGTGACTGCTGCTGCCGGGCCGATCGGGTTCGTCGCCCTCGCCGCTCCACAACTCGCGCGCAGGATCACTCGCACGCCGGGGGTATCTGTCATATCAGCGGGTTGCATGGGAGCCGCGCTCCTGAGCGGTGCCCATTTTCTGTCCCGAGTGATTGCGCAGCTCTATCGCGCAGTGCCAGTGGGCCTCGTGACGGTCTGCCTCGGCGGGCTGTATCTGATCTGGTTGCTCATCCGCGAGGCTCGGAAGGCTGGGTGATCATCGAAACTGGGCCAACGACAGCGGACATCGACCCAGCCGGTCCGATTCTGGGGCGGTCGGAGGTCTTCCGCCTTGACCCTCTGCTCAGCTCTCGACCAGGTGGTGCTCCTGGTACTCGCGGGGCGAGAGGCCATGGAAGCGGGAGAACGCGGTGCTGAACGTCGGGAGGTGGGCGTAGCCCACTCGGCGGGCGACGGCGCTCGGTTTTGCGCCTCCGGCCAGCAGGTCTCGGGCCATCCGCATCCGGGCGGCGTAGGACCAGCGGGAGAAAGTCATGCCGGTCTGCTCACGAAAGACTCGATGCACGGGGGCCGGTACGTCGAACGCGTCTGATCCCCATGACGTGCCGATGTGGCGTAGGTACTGCGTGGCCGCTTCCCTCGCGCGGGGGTCGGTGGGCATCGGCACCGTCAACGCGCGCTGCGTCGCGAGTTGCTCTTCGAACAGGCCAAGGATGTGGGTGGGGTCGTAGTCGTCCGACCGCAGCCGTGACCGAGCGCTGATGGCGCAGAACATGAGGTAGTCGTCCCAGGCTCGGGAGAAGCTCGCCTGGAGCGGCTCAGTCAGCTGTAGAGCGTCGGTTCCGACGGTTCCGATGGGCAGTGAGATGGACCCTTGGTGAAGGCCGGTGACGTGTTCGACGCCGGCCGGGATCCAGGTGGCGACGCCTTGCCGACGCTCAAGGCGCCGATCGCCGATATCCAGGTAGCCGCTGCCGCGATACACCCAGCTGAGCACGTGCACGTCGTTGGTGTGCGGCGCCGTGCGGGTGGGTGGGATCGTCTCCGGTGCGACGATCGGCGTGTCACGCCACCGCACCAGTTGCAGCAGGCTGTCGGCCTGACGTGCGGCCAGCACGCGTTGCGATGGCCCGCCGACAGTCGGGTGGGCAGGTAGCTCGCGGCTGAACTCGTGCGGGGTTGCGCCGAACTGCTGTTTGAATGCGCGAGTGAAGCCGTTGCGGCTGGCGAAGCCCACTCGCGCGGCCACCTGGTCTACGCCGTAGCCCGCCACCAGGAACTCCACGGCCGCGCTCAGCCGGCAACGCTGCCGCCACTGCTCGAAGGTGAGGCCGGTGTCGGCGAGGAAGGTGCGGCGCAGCGTGCGAGGGCTGGATAGCACCCGCGCCGCCCACTCGTCGACGGTGAGGTCGAGTGCCGGGTCGCGGAGCAGTTCCTCGGCCGCAGCTCTCGCGCCACCGGTTTTCGGCATCGACGGCGGCTCGAGTACGGAAGCCGGGGGGCTTCCGCGATGCGGTGCCCCCGGCGGTCGTGTACCAGCACCACGAAGGAGGGCAAGGAGCCGATCTTGGGAGTAGCCGGTGTCCCGGAGAGGCGTCACCATGAGGTTGAAGTGCTGGATCAACCAGTCCTGCCAAGCGTCGGGAACGTCGAACGCCATCGGCTCGGCACCCGATACCGGAGCGAGCGGGGACGCCAGTGGGAATGCGACGGTACCTGGCTCGGTGACGATCTCGCGATGAGTCCAGCCGTCTGCGGGAATCCAGATGCCCTCACCAGCGGTGAGGCGAAATGCCCCAGCATCGTCGAGGCGCACATGGGCGGCGCCGGTGCGCACCCAATACACCATCGCGCGGCGTCGATACCCATCCCATACCGAGCGTGCCCCTGGAATGGGTGGTGGCGTGCCGGTGCCCGGGAGGAAGTGGTTCGAAAGCATCGTTCCCTAACTATACGGCAGTTTTCGCACACCATTTGAGGTAAGGGTTACCTAAGGTTAGCAGGGCGCTCCGCTGACGGTGGGGCGCGGCCCACGCCCGACGTAGATCAGAAAGGCTCGCCTTCACCATGCCGAAGACTTCCCGCCGGCTCACCGTGCATCCCCTGACGTTGCGGGAGGCCGAGGTGGTCCGGGTCATTGATCTGACCCCTGGGATGCGCCGGGTCACGCTGGCTGGCGAGCAACTGCGTGCGTTCACTTCGGCCAACGGGTTCCCGCAGCCCGCCTTCGATTCGCCGGGGTTCGACGACGACCTCTCGCTGTACTTCCCCTATCCGGGGGAGAGCGAGCCGGTGCTTCCGGAGCAGGGGGCGGTCAAGCTGATTGCCCCCAAAGATCGCCGTCCGTTGTCGAGGGACTACACGGTGCGCCGCTGGGATCCGGCTGCCGGTGAGTTGGACGTGGACTTCGTCAAGCACGGCGTGGGCACCGGGACCACGTGGGCGTACCGCGCACAGCCTGGCGACCGCGCCTACTTCAGCGGTCCCAGCAGCTCCAAGTCGTTCCCGACGGACGTCGACTGGTTCCTTGTCGCCGGCGACGACACCGCGCTCCCGGCGATCGGCCGTCTGCTCGACGAGCTTCCTGCCGACGCCCGAGCGCAGGTGTTCATCGAGGTCGCCGAGGACGATCACCGGCAGCGGCTGCGCGAGCTTCCCGGCGTCGAGGTGACCTGGCTCGTGCGTCACGGTGCCGAGGCGGGCACGGTCACGCTGCTGGTGGACGCCGTGAAGTACACCGATTGGTGGGAGGGGCGGCCCTTCGCGTGGGTGGCAGGGGAGCGCACCGCCGTGCGCGACCTGCGTCGCCACCTGGTCGAGGAGCGCGGCATGCCGAAGCCCGACATCGAGTTCACCGGGTACTGGCGCCGCGGCGAGGTCATCCTCTCCGAGGAGGACGCAGCCATGCCCGACCCGGAGAAGTACAAGACCCCGTTCCAGCAGATCCACGACCTCACCGAGTTGATCCCTCCGGTCGCGATCCGCACCGCCGTCGAGCTCGGGATTCCCGACCTGATCTCGCGCGGGGTGACTACCGTGGCGGAGCTTGCCGCCAAGGCTGGGGCCGACGAACGGGCGCTCGGAAAGCTGCTGCGCTACCTCCACACGCTGAGCCTGGTCACTGAGGCCGAGCCCGGACGCTACCGCTTAAGCGCACTGGGCGAGGTGCTGACCAACGACTTCACGGTCGACTCCCTGCATCCCGCCGGCGTGCTGGGCCGCGAGACGCTGGGCATCTTCGGGCTCACCGAGTCGATCCGCACCGGACGCGCCTCCTACCAGTCGGTGACCGGGCAGACGTTCGCCGAGGTGCGCGCCGAGCAGGAGTACGAGGATCGCTACCTGGACCGCCTGGCGGGGTTCCAATCCGCGCTGGCCGTCTCGATCGCCGAGTCCGATCTGCTCGCCGGAGTTCAGCAGCTGGTTCTCCATTCTGCTGGCGCGAGCATCCTGAGCCAGGAGTTCGTGGCCGCCCATCCAGACCTCCAGGTGACGATCTGTGCGCTGCCCGCCCAGGCCGACTGGCTGCGTCGCGACCTGCCCGACACCATCCCTGACGAGGCCCAGCGCGGGCGGGTGAACGTGGTGGAGCAGTCCCTCTTCGAGCCCAGCCCGGCCGCCGATGCGGTGTTCATCAGCCGTGTCCTCAAGCCCCTGCCGGACGCCGATGCCGCCCACGCGCTGCGTCGCGCGGCCGAGAACCTCCTGCCGGGAGGCCGGGTGCTGCTGATCGAAGACCTGTTCGACACCGAAGACCTGGACGAGCACGACGGCGAAGCCGATCTGCTCGCCCTCACTGTGCACGGCTCGGGCCTGCGCACCGCGGAGGAACTCGACGCCGTGATCGCCCGGGCCGGGCTTGTCACGAAAACCACGCACACCGTCGGCTGGGGCACCGCCATCTACGAACTCGTGCCTGCCGACACTCACTAACCCCACCCACATCAAGAGAAGGAAGACCCTCCATGACCACTCCCCGTAGAACCCAGCGTGCCGCTGCGGCTGCTGCGATCCTGAGCGCAACCCTCGTTCTCACGGCTTGCGGAAGCGGCCCCGAAGAGACTCCCGCCGACCCCGCCGGAACCACGTCGCAAACGCCCGCCGGCACCGCGAGCGAAACCCCGAGCGTGAACGAGACCCGCACCATCGAGGCCGACAACGGCTCCATCGAGGTTCCCGCCGACCCGCAGCGGGTCGTCACGATTGGCAACACGACGCTCACCTTCATCGACCTGGGCGGCAAGCCTGTGGGTGTCACTGAGGTGCGTGAGTCTGATCTCGGCATTCTTCCCGACGACCAGAGGGCCACGTACACGGCGGCGACCGTCCTCGCCTCCAGCGCGGACGAGGTGGATATGGAGCAGCTCGCAAGCCTGGAGCCGGACCTCATCCTTGCGCAGTTCCCAGCTTCTGAGTTCGAGCCGCTCCAGAAGCAGCTGGAGGCGATCGCCCCGACAGCCTTCTGGGGACTGGACGTCGAGTGGAAGGCCCTCGCCGATGCACTCGCTGAGGCCGGCAACGTCGGGGACACGCTGAGCGTACAGAAGGCGGAGTTCGAGGAGCGCGTCGCCAAGATCCAGGAGACCTACGGCACGATCATCGCCGAGACGTCGTTCGTCGAGGTCACCCGCTGGAATAACGCCGATCCCGGCACCTTCTCCATCACCGACTTCGGTTGCGTGGAGATCGCCCGGGACGACATCGGCATGGACTTCCCCGAGGCGGCTGAGGGCGAAGACCCGTTGGGTTGGACTGCCTTGCCGTTCGAGCAGCTCAGCAGCTTGTCCGACTACGACGTGATCACCTACCCCGTCGACGCCGAGGGCAATCCGACGGAGGCCTTCCAGCCGGTGGTCGAGACCAACACCTGGAAGGAGTTGCCCGCGGTGAAGTCCGGTCGTGCGCTTGGAGTCTTCTGCCCCGGTAACAGCACCTACGGGCCTGTCCTGCAGTACCTCGACTCGCTCGACGCTGCGCTGGCGACCCTGCCCGCCAAGGAGTGACAGCTCTCACCCTGCGACAGGACGGTCCGGGCGCCAAGACGGCGCCCGGACCGCGTCGCCGTGTGCTCGGGCTGGTTGTCGCATCGGTGGCACTGCTTGTCCTGGTCGTCCTCAGCGTGATGATCGGGTCGAAGGCGATCCCGCCGTCTGTGGTATGGGATGCGCTGTTCCATCCGTCCGCGGAGATCGACCAGTTCGCGATCCGCGACTACCGGCTGCCGCGCACCATCGTCGGCCTCGTGGTGGGGATCGCGCTGGGGGTCTCGGGGATGTTGATCCAAGCGCTGACTCGGAACCCGCTGGCCGATGCAGGCATCCTCGGCGTTCACGCGGGTTCCTCGTTCGCGGTGACGGTGGCGGTGGGCCTGCTCGGCGTCCGCGATATCTCTGGCTACATGTGGTTCGCGTTCTTCGGTGCGCTGGTCGTGACCCTCATGGTGATCGCTCTGGGGTCGACGAGACGCGGCCAGTCGCCGGTGGTGATGGTGCTCGCCGGGGTCTGCGTCGGGGCGGTGCTCGGCGGCGCAAGAGAGGCGCTGCAGCTGACCAACTCTGATGCATTCGATGCGATGCGCTCGTGGAACGCCGGTTCGATCGTGGGACGCCCGCTCGACGTGGTGTGGCCGATCCTGCCGTTCTTCGGGGTGGCTCTGATCCTGGCCTTCGTGGTGTCGAGTTCGCTCAATGCCATGGCGCTCGGTGACGAGGTGGCCACGGCCCAGGGCGTGAGCTTGGCGCGCACCCGGGTTCTCACGATCATCGCGCTCACCCTGCTGGCGGGCGGGGCGACGGCGATCGCCGGGCCGATCGGATTCGTCGGGCTGATGGTGCCGCACGTGGCTCGGTGGTTCGTCGGGCCCGACCAGCGGTGGATCCTCGTCTACAGCATCCTGCTCGCTCCGAGCCTGCTGCTGGCCTCGGACATCCTGGGCCGGGTCGTGATCCGTCCGAGTGAACTCCAGGTCGGCATCGTCACTGCGTTCGTGGGCGCCCCGGTGCTGATCGCGCTGGTCCGACGGAAGAGAGCGAGCGGACTATGAACGACGGTCGGACTGCGCTGGGTCCACGTCTCGCGTGGCGTAACGCATGTTCAGGAAGTGGCGGACGAGTCGCTGGTGAGCCGGTTGAGTTCTGCCCGCAGAGTCTGCTCGAAATCGGGGAGGTCATTGTTGACGCTATCGATGATGATCTCTGGGTCGGTCGTCATGTAGCCGTGGGCGATCCGGTTGCGCATGCCCCAGATGTCTTGCCATTCGTCTTTGAAAAGGCGGATCCCCAGCGCAGGGTCGCCGTCATGTATCGCGGCGATGGCGGCGGACAGTCGCATGCTGACGGCATCGGTCACTACTTCGTCGTTGAAACTGCCCGCCGCCAGGTGCCGGTGGAGCACGTTCAGATGTTCGAGCGCCACCATGATCCGCTGGGTCTCGGTGGCACTCACAGCCGCTCCGCATCTGTCAGGGCCGTTGCGCGAACCGTCGTGAGCAGTGAAGCATCGGGAACAAGATCCACCGCTACGCCGAGTACATCCGAAATCTCTCGTTCGACGCGACTCATCTTGCGCAGGCCCATGCCGTCGGGGCGCTCGAAAAGCAGGTCGATGTCGCTGTCATCGTCGGCCTCTCCGCGTGCGACCGATCCGAAAAGCCTGACGTTCTTCACGCCGTACCGGTCGAAGACCGCGTTCAGTTCCGCGCGGTGTTCTTCGAGCAGCGCACGCAGTTCCACACTGCGGCGGGTCGGGGTGAGCGTTGTCATAGTTCCATCGTACGGCGCCGGTCCGACGGTGCGGAAGGGTGTCGGATGAGCGCGGTGGACTTCGGACGACGGATGCTGGTGCTCCGGCGCGGTGGCGTCGCGGTGCGGCTCGAGTGGCGCTCGATCGTCGTCTGTGCGGCGCTCGCGATCGTGGTGGCCGGCATGGCGGTGCTCGCGCTGATGACGGGCTCGTACCAGCTCAGCCCCGGACAGGTGATCTCCGCGTTGGCCGGGGACGAGACCGGGCTGGTGCACGAGATCGTGGTGGAATGGCGGCTGCCCCGGGTGACCGCCGCCGTGGTGTTCGGTTCCGCGTTGGGTGTGTCCGGCGCGGTGTTCCAGTCGTTGATGCGCAACCCGCTCGCGTCGCCGGATGTGATCGGGTTCTCGTCGGGCTCTTATACCGGAGCGCTGATCGTGATCCTGGTCATCGGCGGCACCTACCTGGAGGTCGCTGCCGGCGCGCTGCTGGGTGGCATGGCCACGGCCCTCGTCGTTTATCTGCTGGCTTACCGGCGCGGGGTGCAGGGGTTCCGGCTGATCATCGTCGGCATCGGCGTCTCCGCCATGCTGGGATCGGTGAACACCTGGCTGATCCTCAAGGCCGAACTGGAGGAGGCGATGTCCGCCGCCGCGTGGGGTGCCGGGTCGCTCAACGGCGTGTCGTGGACCCAGGTGGCGATTGGTGGGATCTGCATCGCGGTGCTCCTGGCGCTGTCCGCTACGTTGGGCCGGCCGATGCGGCAGCTGGAACTCGGCGACGACGCGGCCGCGTCCCAGGGAGTGCGCGTGTCCGCGGTTCGGCTTGCGCTCATCGTGGTGGGCGTCGCGCTGACCGCAACTGTCACCGCCGCGTCCGGGCCGATCGCATTCATCTCGCTGGTCGCGCCGCAGATCGCCCGACGCCTCACCCGCACGGCGGGGATCACGCTCGCGCCCGCCGCCTTCGTCGGTGCGCTGCTGTGCCTGACGGCGGACTACATCGCCCAGCACATCGCCCCAACCCCGCTGCCCGTCGGCATCATCACGGTCATGCTCGGCGGCGGCTACCTCGGATACCTGCTCTTCACCGAAGCGAGGAAACGCCTATGAATGCACCCCAGACCGACGCCGCACGCCTCCAGGTGGACGCGGCGACCATCGGCTACGACAAGCGAGTGATCTCCCAGAACCTGTCGGTGTCCATTCCGGACAAGTCGTTCACGGTGATCGTCGGGCCGAATGCGTGTGGCAAGTCGACGCTGCTGCGCGGACTGTCGCGGTTGCTGAAACCGAGCGTCGGGCACGTGGTCCTGGACGGGGCGGACATCCAGTCCTACAAGACCAAAGAAGTGGCCCGCCGGATCGGACTGCTGCCGCAGACGTCGATCGCTCCGGACGGCATCACCGTCGCTGATCTGGTGGCCCGTGGCCGCTATCCGTACCAGGGGATGTTCCGGCAGTGGACCGAAGACGACGAGGAGGCGGTGGCTCGGGCGATGGAACAGGCCACGATCACCGAGCTCTCCGGTCGCCTGGTGGACGAGTTGTCGGGCGGTCAACGGCAACGAGTGTGGGTGGCCATGGCGCTCGCGCAGCACACCGACATCATGCTGCTCGATGAGCCCACCACCTTCCTGGACATCACGCACCAGATCGACCTGCTGGAGCTGTTCACCGACCTCAACCAGGTGGGCCACACCTTGGTCGCGGTGTTGCACGATCTGAACCAGGCGGCCCGTTTTGGCACGCATCTGATCGCGATGAAGGACGGCGCGATCGTCGCCGAGGGGCCTCCGGAGGAGATCGTGACCGCGGAACTGGTGGAGGAGGTCTTCGGCCTGCGCTGCGTGGTGGTTCCCGATCCGGTGGTTGGCAGCCCGCAGGTGGTGCCGCTCGGTCGCGACCGCACCCGGCCGAGATCCGCAGGCCATAGCGTGCACTCGCCCGTCGAGCAGGACGAGCAGGCGTGAGTCCGCGCGACGCGGCGACGACGGTGGACACGGCCAGCGCCGCCGTCCAGAAGCTGTCATTCGGAGAATGGGATCCGGAGCGGTTCCGCCACCATCTCGCGGAGGCGGGCGTACCGCTCATCGAGCGGGTCGCCGATGGCGAGGTGGAGGTGACGTTCGTCGATGAGCCCGGGTCCGACACGACGACCCGCCTCTCGCTGGTGATCGGCCCGATCATCGGCCGCAACACGATCGAGGAGGAGTTCGCGGCGGTGGCGGGGACACCGTTTCGCGTCCTCACCCTGCGGATGCGTTCTGATCTGCGCTTCGGCTACGTGTTCACGCGACAGGGACCGACTGGCGAGGACGAACAGGCTCCCGACCCGTTCAATCCGCCGCCGCCGTTCTCCGAATACTCCGAGCCGAGGTTCTCTGGCTCGTCGGTGCTGACGCTGCCCGACGCGGAGCCGTTGCCCTGGCTCGATCGTGCCGAAGCGCGGCCTGCCACGATGCCGAAGCCCGCCGTGCTGGCGAGCGAGATCCTGGGAAACGAACGCCGGATCTGGGTGTCGATGCCGCCGGGCGCATCTTCTGATGACGGCCCGCTGCCGTTCGTGATCCAGCTGGACGGGACCCCGGAGCATAGCGCGCCGAGCGTTCGCGACGCGCTCGTCGAGGCTGGCGCGATCCGGCCCTGCGCGGTGGTGCTCGTCGACCAGCTCGGGTCGGAGCGATACAAGGAGTTGCTGTGCAACGCCGATTTCTCTCGGATGCTGGTCGACGAGCTGCTGCCGTGGCTCCGCAGCCGGTATCCGCTGTCGCGGAACCCCGCCGACGTGGCGCTGGCCGGCGAGAGCTTCGGCGGTCTGTGCGCCGGATGGACGGCGCTGCACCACCCGGAGGCGTTCGGCAACGCCATCCTTCAGTCGCCGTCGTGCGGCTACCATCCTGACCTCAGGTGGGGAACCGGCGCAGGCGAGCTGCGGCGTCGCGTTCCCATGCCGACGCTGATGGCCGACTACAAGGCCGCTGATCGCGCGCCCGTCCGCGTCTTCCACGACGTGGGCGAGTTGGAGGGTTCTCTCACGCACAGCCGGTGGCTGGACCAGGTGCTCGTCGACAAGGGCTACGACACCTACTACCGGGAGTTCGCCGGCGGCCACGACTACGCCTGGTGGCGAGGGCTCTTCGGCGACGCACTGCGCTGGTGTTTCCCCGCCCCCGCGGACGTCGCGAGGCCATCCGGAGGCGCGGCGTGACCCGTCGCCGTGACGCCGACCCAACCGGGCTGGGGCGGGGGCCTTTGACGCGCTGGCTGCCGGTGTTCTTGGACGGCCCCGCTGAGCCGCTCGAGGCCCGACCTTTCGAGGCCGGTGAGGGGACGACGCCGGGCCGGTTCTTGGCTCGCGTGATCTTCTCGCTGCCTCGGGTCACCGTCCCCGCGATGCTGCTGGCGATCGTGTGGCAGGTGGGAGAGTCCGCCGTCCCTGTCGTGATGGGGCTCGCGATCGACCGTGCCCTGGCCACCGGCGACGCGGGGCAGCTGGCGTTATGGACCGGTGCGCTGGTGGCCCTGTACATCGTCCTGACGGTGGCGGCGAAGTTCACGAATCGACTCACGGCCTACGCGGTGCAGGTGCTGCAGCACCGGCTGCGCAGCACCCTCTCGACCCGCGTCTTGCATCCGATGGGCCGGAGCGCTCAGGCGCCGGACGGCACCATCGTCTCCCTGATGACCAACGACGTCCTGCGTCTGGCCAACGCTGGAATCCTGGTGGTGCTGCCGGTGTCGAGGATCGTGGCCATCGGGTTCATCGCCGCCTCGCTGCTGGCGACCCACTGGCTCCTCGGGCTCGTCGCATTGGTGGGAGCGCCCGTCGCGGTGTGGCTGATGGGCATCCTCAGCGAGCGGTTCTCCCGCGACACGCGCGAGTACCAGCGCCTGCTCGCCAGCACCGTCGGACGGGCGACGGATCTGGTGACCGGCTACCGCGTGGTCAAGGGAGTGCAGGCTGAGGCTGAGACCACCAGGCGCTACCGGGATGCGAGTCAGGAGACGCTCGTCGGGGCCATCCGCAACGCCGGCCTTCTCGGCCGGTTCCTGGTGGGCTCGGGCGTCGTCAGCGGCGCCTTCGTGGCGACGGTGATGGGGCTGGCGGGCTGGCTCGCCGTGGGCGGGTGGCTGACCATCGGCGAACTGATCGCCGCCATCGGCCTGACCCAAGCGCTGCTGCCGCAGGTCGAGGCGATCGCGCGCGCGTCGATCCCCAACTTCGCCGGTGCCCGGGCCTCGTCCGCGCGCATCCTCGATGCCCTGCGTGTCCATGGCGTCGTCGCCCCCGGAACGGACGACGTCTGGCGGCCCGGGGACACGTTGATGCCAACGCTGGATGTCGCCGTCTCCGGTGCGAGGATTCGGGTGGCTCCGGGGGAGGTCGTCGGGTTGCGCGCCGACGACCTGACCGCCGGGCGCGTCGCCACCGTCCTGCTGGATCCATGGTCCGCCGACGAGGGCGAGGTGCTGCTCGACGGGACTCTGCCGAGGGAGCTGAGCGTGGCCGACTACCGTTCTCGGGTCACCGTTGCGCCACACCGGGCGACGCTGTTCACCGGCACGATCCGCGACAACCTGGCCATGTCCGCCGGTGCCTTCGGGGCGTTGGAGGACGCAGCGAGAGCGGCGGCCTGCGACGATTTCGCGGCCGATCTGGACCTTCCGGTGGGCGAGAACGGCAACCGTCTCTCCGGCGGCCAGCGTCAGCGGGTCGCGCTGGCTCGGGCGCTGGCGACCGACGCGCCCGTGCTGGTGCTGCACGATCCGACCACGGCGGTGGACTCCGTCACCGAGCAGGTGATCGCGGCGCGGTTGCGCGGCGTCCGCACGGGTCGCTCGACGGTGCTGATCACCGGATCGCCAGCGCTGCTCGCCGTCTGTGACCGCGTCGTCGACGTCCTCGATGACGTGCCCGCGTCCGCGTCCGGAAGGGCGAAACAATGAGCGGGGCATCGGGGACGACGGATCACGCGCTGCCCGTCGCCGGGGCGCGGGAGACGGCGGTCGAGGTCTGGCGGCTCACCCGCGGATACCGGGCCAGGCTCGCCGCCGTCGGGGCGCTGGGCGTCCTCAGCACCACGGTCGATCTCCTCCCGCCGGTGGCCGTGGGGTATCTCGTCGATCGGGTGCGGGAGGGGGCCGCCGATATGGGCACCGTGCTGACGGTCACGGCGGTGATGCTGGCCTCGGCGCTGCTCGGCGCGCTCGGCACCGCAGCGACGATCGTGCTCGCCACTCGCGCCTACCACGCCATGCTCGCTACGCTGCGGGAGCAACTCGTCAGGCGCGCCATGGTGCTTCCGCAGCACCTCGTCGAGCGGGCCGGCACCGGGGATCTGATCTCCCGATCCAGCGACGACGTCACCGCCGTCGCCGACGCGGCGCCCACGGTGATCCCGGTGCTCGGCGTCACCGTCTTCACCATCGTCGTCTCACTCGGCGGGCTCGCGGCTTTGGAATGGCCGTACGCGTCCGCGTTCGCCGTCGTGCTGCCCGTCTACGCGCTCGCGATGCGGTGGTACCTGCGCGTCGGACCGCAGGCGTATCGAGCGGAGCGCGAAGCGATGAGCGCTCGGGCGCAGCAGATCCTCGAGTCCCAGCGCGGCTTTGCCACCGTGCTCGGTTTCGGGCTGGGAGCGCAGCGGCACCGCTCCGTGATGACCGCGTCGTGGGCCGTCGCCGTGCGGTCGCTGAGGGCGCGCACCGTGCAGAGCATGCTCAACGCGCGCCTGAACGTGGGCGAGTGCCTGAGTCTGGTCTCGGTGCTGGTGGTGGGCTTCGTCCTCATCGATCGCGGCGCGTCGACCGTCGGCGGTGCGACCACCGCGATGCTGCTCGTGCTGCGCCTCCTCGGGCCGGTCAACCAGCTGATGTTCGTCATAGACACGCTGCAGTCCGCCCTCGCGTCGCTGAACCGGATGATCGGCGTGGTCACCATCCCGGATACCGCGGAAGAACCGGCGATGCCTGCCGCCCCGGGCGTGGCCGTTCGCCTCCACGACATCGGTTTTCGCTATGGCGATGGTCCCCGGGTGCTCGACGGCGTCACGCTCGACATCGCGCCCGGCGAGCACGTCGCGGTGGTCGGTGCCTCAGGAGCAGGTAAGACCACGCTGGCCGCCGTGCTCGCCGGCATCCATCCGCCTGACTCGGGGACCGTGGCCCGGCCCGGCCGCACCGTGGTGATCACTCAAGAGGTGCACGTGTTCGCGGGCACCCTCCGCGACAACCTCACCCTCGCCGCACCCGAGGCGTCCGATGGTGAGATCCGTGCGGCGATGGAGGCCACCGGTGCCGCGGCGATCCTCGATGTCGTCCCCGACGGGCTGGACACCGTCGTCGGGCTCGGGGGCCACACCCTCACCGACGCGCAGGCGCAGCAGGTGGCACTCGCTCGTCTGCTCCTCGCCGACCCCGATCTCGCGATCCTCGACGAAGCCACCGCAGAGGCGGGTTCCGCGCACGCCGGGCAGCTCGACCGGGCGTCCGAGGCGGTGCTCGCCGGACGCACGGGCCTCGTGATCGCGCACCGGCTCTCGCAGGCCGCCGGCTGCGACCGGATCGTCGTCATGGAGGCCGGGCGCATCGTCGAGGCCGGCACGCACGACGAACTGCTCGCCGACGGCGGCACCTACGCTCAGCTGTGGGCGGCATGGCGCGCGAGATAGCGCTGGGGGCGGCTGGTTTCAGAGGGTGCGCACCGAGTCGCGGGTGACCAACGGCATGGGGACCAGCTCGTGCGCCAGATCGCGGTGGCCGAGCACCATGTCCATGCCGATCTGGGCCATCTTCTTGTAGGGCAGGCGTGCGGTGGTGAGTCCGGGGCGCAGATAGCTGGCCAACTCCTCGTCGTCGAACGAGACGATCGAGAGATCGCCGGGAATGTCGACGCCCAGGCGGTGTGCGGCCTGGTAGATGCCGAAGGCGATGCTGTCGTTGGCGGCGATGATGGCCGTGAGTTCGGGGTGCTCTCCGAGCAGGTGAAGAGCCTTCTCGTAGCCGATCCCTGGGGTCCAGTGCGGCACGGCAACCCGCTCCGCGAGGATTCCGGCAGAGCCCAGCGCGTCGTCGATGCCGCGGAAGCGCTCGGGGATGGCGGCGGAGGCCCGCAGATTGTCGGCCACCGACGGAAGGTCGCCGATGATGCCGATGCGCGTGTGGCCGGCATGGATGAGAGCCGAGGCGACGCTGTGACCGGCGTTGTATTCCTCCGGGAGCACGCTGGGATGGTCGCTGGCCGTGAGCCCGTTCACGATGACCAGGGGCACGTCCTTCGGAATCTTGGGCACGTCGATCAGCCGCGCGGCCATCAGCGCCACGACGATCCCGTCGACGCGCCGGTCCACCATCGAGACGATCTCTTCTTGGATCCGGTCGTGCTCGCCCTCCGTCTCGGCGATCAGCACGGTGTGGTCGTGCGAGCGCGCCACCTGGAGCGCGCCGTTGATCATGCCCGAGGCGAAACGGGTCACCGTCACCATGTCGGAGACGAAACCGATGGTGCGGGTCTTGCCCCAGCGAAGGCTCTGCGCCGCCGGGTTGGCGCGATAGCCGAGTGACTCCGCCGCTTCCTTCACCCGCGCGGTGGCTTCGGGGGACAGGCGGGAGCCGGGCCGTTCGTTCAAGATCATGCTGACCGCCGACTTGGACATGCCGGAGGCGGCGGCCACGTCGGCCAGCGTCGGGCGACGGTTGGTCCCTGGCATGGCACCCCCCTCGTCGCTGGTCGTTTCCGCACAGCCTACGCAGGGCGGCAAGCACAACGCCGACGTGTTCAGAAAACGGTTGACCGAGGCACTCACAGCTGTTAGGTTCGTCGTGCTGAATGCATTTAGCGTTTGGCCTCACTACCGGCTCACCAGGGCCGGTTCTCCAACGAAGGAGGCAACAAGGTGGTTGACCTAGGTCGCAGGGCAGTCATAGGACTGGCCGGGCTGGGTGCGATTGGAACAGCGATTTCCTGGCCACGGCTCACGGGAGGCGATATTCCCGGGCGCCGTGACGAAGCGCTGACCATCGCGCTTTTCGGCACGCAACAGGACGCGGCAGCGCGCCAGGGGCTTGTCGACGGCTTCCGGGCACTGCACCCCAATATTGCCGTCAGGCTCGTGGCCATCCAAGGGCAGGACTGGGGCGATTACTTCGCCAAGATCCTGACCATGATCGCGGCAGGCACCCCGCCGGATGTCGTGACCGTCGCGACGGAGGGCACGCAGCTCTTCGCCTCGCGGATGGCCTACCCCATCGACGAGTTCGTCCAGCGGGACGCTGCCGATATGCACGAGTACTTCGACGACGTGCACCCATCGCTCATCGAAGCGTTCATGTACAAGGGCAACCTGTTCCAGTTGCCGGACAACTTCAACGCCGCGAACGTGTTCTACAACACGAAGGCGCTGGAGCGCTCCGGCATGGGCAGGCCCGATGACAACTGGACCATCGACGATTTCTTCACCCTGGCCAGGGCCATGAAGGACGGCGCGGAGGGAACCTTCCTTCCGTACTTCTGGAACAACCGGCTCTGGGGCGGCGTGGTTCCGTGGCTCTACATCAACGACGCCAGCTTCGTCACCGAGGAGAAGGCTCCCGGTGGCGAGTGGCTGTGGGAGAAGTTCTACCCGAATGAGACCCCGCGCGGCGGTGGCTACCTCTGGGAGGGCGCCAACGCGACGAATGAGCGCACGGTCGAGACCTTCGAGGTGCTGCAGGCTCTGGTGGAGGAGCGGCTCGCCGCCAATCCGGCCCAGGGTGGCGGCAACGAGCTCGTCGCGCTGTTCTCGCGGGGATCGGTCGGCATGACGGCGGCCGGCGGCTTCTGGGCGCAGGGCCTCCATGACGCGGGCTTCGCGAATGAGGACTACGACGTCACCTTCTTCCCGAAGATGCGCAGCCAGCGTCACCAGTTCGGTGCCGGCGGCTACGCGATGATGGAGACATCGGAGCGCAAGGAAGAGGCGTGGCAGTGGATCAAGTACTGCGTCTCCGTCGAGGGAATGTCGATCGCACATCCCAAGCCGGATTCGTCGCTCCCACGCAAGTCGCTCAACGACAAGCTCTACGGTGCGGGCATCGGTCCCAAGCACTGGCAGGTCTTCTACGACACGCTCGAGAAGTTCCCGACCACGGGCCCCATGCCGGCCCCGCCGCAGCAGGCGGCGGTCGAATCGGCTCTGGTCAAGAACGTCGTTTCGACGATCACCAACGGCAAGGCCGGCGTGAAGCGTGGTCTGGACACCATGCAGCGTGACCTTGAGATCGCATTGGGAGGACGCTGATGTCTGCGACTGCAACCAACAACCGTCCCAAGCGTGACGCGCTGTCGCGTAAGAACGGCAAGCTGATCTGGGTGTTCCTCGCGCCGACCCTGGTGGGCCTCGGCCTATTCAGCTTCGTGCCGATCATCGGGTCCACGGTCCTGGCCTTCTTCCGCTGGGACATCATCACCTCGCCCGAGTTCGTCGGCTTCGACAACTTCGCGCAGATGGCGACCAACCCGACCATCCGGGTGTCGTTCCTCAACACGATCGGCTTCGTCGCCGTCGCGGTGGTCATCCAGTTGCTCGTGGCGCTGATGCTGGCGCTGCTCGTCCAGTCCAAGATGCCGGGCTGGTTGCGCAACTTCTTCCGTTCGGCGCTGTTCTTCCCGCTGATCCTGTCGGCCGCGTCGGTGTCGTTGATCATGAGCTACCTGTTCAACCAGGAGTTCGGCCTGATCAACCACTTCCTCGGCTGGTTCGGCGTCGCCCCCATCGGGTGGCTGACCACCGGTTTCGGTGCCAAGGTCGTCGTGCTGATCGTCTACGTGTGGCAGAACTTCGGCCTGACGTTCCTGCTGTTCATCGGCGGCATCGCGGGCATCCCGAAGGAGGTCTACGAGGCATCGTCGATCGATGGGGCGACGGGCTGGTCCCAGTTCCGTCACATCACCATCCCGCTGATCAGCCCCACCACGCTGGTCGCGTCGGTGATGGCGATCATCAACGCGCTGCAGATCTTCGACCAGCCGTGGGTTCTCACCCGTGGCGGGCCCGGTGACGAGACGCGAACCGCAGTGATGGTGATCTACGAATCGGCCTTCCGGCAGCTCGATTTCGGTGGCGCCTCCGCCATCGGCATCGTGCTGACGCTGCTGATCATGGTTGTCACGGCGGTCCAGTTCAAGCTCAGCCAGCGTTACGTCTTCTACGGGTGAGGGGTCCGACATGTCAATCGAAGCAGTAGACAAGAAATCGCCCGCGCTCAAGCTGGGCAAGGTCGGCAAGTACCTCCTTCTCGCCATCGGCGCGTTCCTGACGCTCGGCCCGATGGTGTGGACGGCCTACACGGCGCTCACACCCACCGACGTGGAGACCGGCAAGACCATGGTCGGGTTCTCGGCGTTCCAGGACGTCTTCGACCGGGTTCCGTTCTGGCTGTTCTTCTGGAACAGCGCCCTGGTGACGTTGCTCGTCGCCGTCGGACAGATGCTGAGCGCCGCCATGGCGGGCTACGTGTTCGCGCGGTTCCAGTTCAAGGCCAAGAACCTGTTGTTCGGCCTTGTGCTCGCCACCATGATGGTGCCGATGCAGGTGACGATCGTGCCCGTCTTCATGTTGATCCGCGGAATGGGCCTGGCCGACACGCTCCTGGCGCTGATCATCCCCGCTCTGCCCACCGCGTTCGGCACCTTCCTCATGAGGCAGTACTTCATGGGCCTGCCGGCTGAGCTGGGCGAGGCCGCGGAGATCGACGGCGCGGGCCCCTGGAAGACGTTCTTCAGCATTTACATGCCGTTGGCGACTCCTGGCCTGGCGATCGTCGGGATCCTGGCGTTCAACTACCACTGGAACGAGTTCTTCCGCCCGCTGATCATGACCATCAGCGAGCAGAACTTCACCCTGCCGCTCGGCTTGGTGTCGCTCCAGGGCAACCTCGGCACGGGCAGCGTCTCGACGGTGCTCGCCGGTGTCGTGCTCTCGATGATCCCGGCTCTGATCGTGTTCATCTTCGGGCAGAACCCGCTTCGCGAAGGCCTCACGGCCGGCGCGGGCAAATAAGAGATTCCGCAGGCAGGTGGCACCTACTGCGGCGCACTGGATGGCGACCTGGCTTCGTTGTCGAACTCACTGGCATGTCCAATGGCAGTTTCGTTCTCCGTCTTGCCATGTCATCCATCCAGCACGTCCTCGCTACGGCACCACCTACCTGCGGAACCTCTAACCCACCCCTAGTACAGGACCCGGTCGGCGGCTCGCGCCGGCCGGGTCCGTCATTTGACCCGACGCCATTCGGGTAGGCTCGCTCCGCAATCGCCCGATCCTGGTCTTACCTCTTCCTCGCGACATCGAAAGTAGGTCATTGTGACTACCGCGCCCGCCCGCCTCGCCGTCTTCGGCGGCATGCCGCGCATCCATTTCTCGCCGCAACGCAACTGGATGAACGACCCCAACGGACTCGTCTTCCACGAGGGGCGCTACCACTTGTACTACCAGTACAACCCCAACGGCTGCGACCACGGATACATGAGCTGGGGCCACGCCTCCAGCGCCGACCTGGTCACCTGGGACGAGCACCCCGTCGCCCTGCGCTACGACGACGAGCGCGAGGTCTACTCCGGATCGATCGTGTGGGATGAGAACGGCGTGGCCGGCTTCGGACCTGCCCTCCTCGCCTTCTACACCGCGCACGCGCCGAACCGCCGGCACCAGGCGCAGGCCATCGCTTACAGCCACGACGGCGGATACACCTGGACCGACTACGAGGGCAACCCCGTGCTCGATCGTCAATCGGGCGACTTCCGCGACCCGAAGGTGCTGCGCTACCGCGGCGAGGCGGGGGAGTACTGGGTGCTGGCCGCCGTCGAAGCCGTCCAGCAGCGCGTCGTGTTCTACCGCTCCGACGACCTGCGGGAGTGGAGCCTGCTGTCGGAGTTCGCCGCCCCCGAGGTCGGCGAGGGCATCTGGGAATGCCCGGACCTGTTCCCCCTCGTCGTGGACGGGGTGGAGAAGTGGGTGCTGATCATCAGCCTCGGCATGGCGCCAGTGGTGGGCGGTTTCGGCAGCATCTACTTCGTCGGATCGTTCGACGGGACGACCTTCGTTCCCGACGGCGGCTCCACCCAGCTGGACTACGGTCGCGACAACTACGCGGGCGTCACCTTCTTCGGGCTGCCCGACGAGCAGCGCACCTTGATCGGGTGGATGTGCAACTGGATCTACGGCCGGGAGCTGCCGGTGATTCCGGAGGAGCCGCGTCGGGGCACCATGACGTTGGCGCGCCGGTTGTCGCTGGCTTCCGTCGACGGGCGCGTCGCGCTGCGTCAGACCCCCATCGCGCCTGAGGTGGAGACGGTGGCCGACGCCAGGGAGCCCGTCGGGGCTGCCCCTACGCGGCTGCCCCTGTCGGTGCCTGAGTGCGCTCTAGTTGAGATCACGCTCGATCTTGGCGACGCCACGGGCGCTCGCGTCCGACTGCGACATGATGCCGACGGATACGGCGGCGTCGTGCTCGGCTACGACCGCGGCACCGGCGAGGTCACGCTCGATCGCTCGGCCGTCGGCCCCCAGTTCCCCGACAGCTTCCGGGCCATGCAGATGATGCCCACTTCCGGTGGCTCTCTGATCCAGCTCACCCTGTGGGCGGACGTGAACTCGGTCGAGATCTTCGCCGACGACGGCCTGGCGACGCTCAGCAGCGTGGTCGACGTCGCAGCCGGCGATGGCGTCACCGTCGAAGGCGTGGGCGGTCAGGTGGTCGCGAGCGTCACCGTCGCGGTTCCTGTCGCCTGATCCCGCTCAGCTTCGCCAGAGTTCGAGGCCGTCGCGATCTCGGATGACGACCTCGGCGGGGTCGTGGTCGAGCAGCAGCTCGACGGTCAGCAGCTGGCCGTCGGCCTCGGCCTGATACACGTAGTGCGTGTTGGTGAGCGCCAGCGACCGGGTGGTCGCCCGGGTCAGCCAGTGGTTGCGACGGCGTAGCCCGATCAACTCCTGGTAGGCCCGGTGCGCGTGCCGGCCGAAGGGCAGCAGATCGGCGGGGGAGTCCGGCAGCGGCGGGCGCACTGCGTCGTCCCCGTCGGCCCGCTCCTCCTTGACGCCGGTGAAGCCCTGCTCGTCGCCGTAGTAGACCGACGGGATGCCTCCCACCGTCATCAGGATCGCGAGCGCGAGGATGGCGCCGTCCTGGCCCACCGTCGACGCGATCCGGGTGACGTCGTGGTTGCCGATGAAAGTCTGGGGCACGAAGGTCTGCAAGAACTCGTTGTGGCGCTGCAGCGTCCAGTCGAGCTCGAAGAAGTTGCGTTCCTTGAGGCTCGACCAGATCGCCTTCCACAGCTCGTACTGGGTCACCGTGTCGACGGTGGACTGTTCGACGAAGGCGGGGTAGTCGCCGTGGATCACCTCGCCGAGGAACCACGCGTGCGGATGGCGCTCGCGCACCCGCGGCAGGACGTCGGCCCAGAAGGCGTTGTCCACCGAATAGGCGGCGTCCAGCCGCCAGCCGTCGGCCCCGCGCTCGATCCAGTGGTTCATTACGTCGACGGTGTAGTCGCGGGCTCGCTGCGACGCGTGGTTGAGCCGTACCAGGGCGCCATGGCCCTCGAAGACGCGCGGCTGCGGGCCATCCGGGTGCTGCCAGTCGATGTCGAACAGCTCGGCCTCGGGGGAATCCGGACCGTTCGCCAGCGCAGCCGCGACTGCGGGATGCTCGCGTCCGACGTGACTGAACACCCCGTCGAGCACCACCTTCATGCCTCGGGAATGGCAGGCCTCGATGAGGGCGGCGAAGTCGGCGTCGTCACCCAGTCGGGGATCGATGCGGAACTGATCGGTGGTGTCGTAGCCGTGCGTCGATGAGGCGAAGACCGGAGCCAGCAGCAGACCGGAGGTGCCGAGCTCGGTGGCGTAGTCGAGCCAGTTGAGCAGCCTGTTCAGCCGGTGCCCGGGCTCCGGATGGGGCTCGCGGATCGGCGCGCCGCAGGCCCCCAGCGGGTAGACGTGCCACCAGATCGCGTGCTCGCTCCATGACATGGCTGTGACCTCCGACGATTCCGAGTGTGACGGGATGCATCAGCCTATCCCTGGAGACAAGGGTCAGGGGCTGACACCACCTGGGTCCTCCCCAGGGCGGAGACGATGGGGACTCTGGGTGCTTACGAACTGTCGGTGGCGCGCCGTAGCGTGAGCACCGTCGAGAACCAGACGAGGAGGCACGGGGCATGAGCACAGAAATGAATGCGACTTTGCCCGCTGGATCTGTTGTCGTGGCCGATTTTCTTTTTGTCAGCGCGTCGTGCTCCGTTAAAACAAAAGCGCGGCTTACCATAAAACCCAATCTCCCTCAACGTCGATTTTCCAGCGTAGATAGGGCGTCACGATGACAGGGATCCCGTTTCCAGCACCAGGTCCAGTCCGACGATCTTCCACCGGTCGTGCGGTTGCGCGCGTCATCGCCCTGCTGAGCCTGATCGGCGTGTGTATCGCCTTTGTCCTCGTCGCGTATTCATCCATTCCCGACGCGGCCGGGCCGGTCCACTACACCGGCCAGCAGATTTCCGCCATGCTGGCGAATGCCGTGCGGGCATCCGCCTCATAGGTGGGGGAATTCGGCCTACTCGGGAACGATTCCTGCCGCCTCCAGCGTCGCGCTCCATTGATCTGCGACATCGGATGAGGGGTACCAGGTTCCGACCCAATCCCAAGGTTTGTTGGCGTTGATGAGAACGCCGCCGTCGCGGCTGATGCGGTAGGTGACGGGATCCCCGGCCTCGTTCAACAGCACGAGATAGGCCTCAAGAATGGGCTCGTCAGTGCGTTCTTGCGGCGGGGCGGCGAGTTCTGCTGTTGTGAGTTCCGTTAATACTTGGTCGGGCAGCCACATCTCGCTCACGCCGAGGACCGAGGGGATCGTGTCGTCGAAGTCAACGCCGCAGAGCACGCCTCTGGTCAGCGTCTCCCTGGGTACCCGATGGAAGAAGCTCCGGTTTCCCCAGCCGAGGAAATTGATGTCCATCGTGACGAAGTTGAGACGCGCGATATCCGCAAAGTTGCAGATGCCTTCGGTTGAGGTGAATGTCGGGGGAGCGGCTGTCCGCTGGGCGTCCCACAAGGCGGTGAGGTCATTCATGAACTCCTCGCCTCCTCGACGGTCGCCCACGGTCTGGCAGTTAGCCACGGTTCCGTCGAAGGCGATCCGCTGGTCGGGGTAGTCGACCACGACTCGATATCCAAGCCCAGCATCGCCGTCGCAGCCGAGGTGGGCGTCCGTGCCGGGGAGGGTGTTGTAGACGCGCGCAACTCGGTCGGGGTCGGTCGTCAGTGCTTCCTGCGGACCTATCCAACTGGCGTCGCCGGTGACGCTGGCCGGATCCCCGCAGAGCCAGACTCGGTCGGCACCCGTAGGTAGCCCGTCGGCGGGTGGCGGTGAGAAGGCCTCTGGCGAGTCGGTGAGTGCGGCGCAGGCCTCGGGTATCAGCCCGTTCGGCTGGGCGAGCAGCTCTTCGGAGGTGAGCTTATGGTTTGGCGGGACGGCGGTCGTGGCTGAGGGAGATGGTGTCGGTTGCTCGGTCGAAGCAGGCGCCAAGCTCGTCTGGGATGGTCCGGGTGTGGCGATGAGTGGGCCGTGGGTGCCGAGCGTGTTCGACAGGGCGACCGCGGTGCCGAGGACGGCCACGGTCATAGCTATGCCTCCCAGGGCACGACGCCGGGTCTTCGCGCGGCGCACGCGCGGACCCCAGCTAGAGGGGTCAGGGCGTTGGGGGACCAAGCCCAGCAGGTCGTCGGTCAGTGGCTTGTTCATGGCGCGCTCCTCAGCTCCTCGATCCCATCGGCGGCGCGCAGGGCGGCCAGCGCGCGCCGGGTGTGGGAGGCGACGGTGTTCTCGGGCATGCCGAGGATGCGAGCGGTCTCGACGGCGGTCTTGTCCTCGACGTAACGCAGCACCAGCACGGCTCGTTGCGCTCGTGGCAGCGCGGTCAGGTGCCGGCGCAGATCCTCGCGCAGATCGGCATCTTCGGCCGGCGTGGCGCCATGGGCGTCGGGGCGCACCTCGGCCGGCACCTCTGAGCGCCAACTGCGCCGTCGCCACCACGACACGTAGGTGCGGTACATCGTCGTGCGCAGGTAGGCCTCAAAAGCCGACTCCGCGTCGAAGGATGAGAACCGTCCGTAGCACTTGAGCAGCGCCGTCTGGACCAGGTCTTCCGCGTGCTGCGCGTCACCCGTCAGCAGCCAGGCGGCAACCCACAGGTCGCCCCCGCGCGACGCGACGAACCGGTCGAACCGGGCCGCCGTCTCGCGCATCGCCACCTCCATGCCCTATAAACGCTCTGAGCCCCCAGTTTCCTTGCACCTGGGGGGCGCTGGTCCAATGCTGGTGGATAGCGCTGGCTATCCGGCGAGGCGTGGGAAATAGGTACAGGCCGCGCCATATTCCCAGCGTTATCCACGGCACCGGGCTCAGCTGGTGCTCTCAGTGCCGTAGGTGAGCATCAGGGCGTCGAGTTGTTTCTTGTGTTCGTCGATGAAGCGCTGCTCGAAGGCCACCAGGATCACGGAGTGGCGCTTCTTGTAGTCCATACCCTCGGCGCAGGTGGCGTCGGCCACCGCGACGGGAAGCTCCCGTTCGGTGAAGAACCGTTCCAGCTCCTGCTCGCTGGGTTCCCGGTCGTCGTCGGGCTTGCCGTCTGCGTCTCGCGGCCACAAGGCGTCGGCCTCTTCCTCGATGGTGAAGGCGGCGTCCTGGCGAGAGGTGAAGGAGAAGCCATCGGCCGCCATGCACTGCGACCATTCCTTCTCCAGCGTCGCGAGGTCTTCGTCGTTGTCAGGGGTGGCTGTGGCGTTGAAGATGGCGTCGATCAACTCGGCGAACTCAGGGTCGTCAATGGCCTTCATCTTGCCGCCAGTGGCTTCGTGCTCGGCCCAGCCCCGGCAGCCCTCCGACTTCCAGGCATCAGGGTCGGGCGTCTCGCCGTTTTCGCTCGGCTGCCGGCTCTCGGGGTCGCCGTACAGGGCCGCATCCCAGGCCTGACGGTCTGACTCGCTCAGCGATTCGAGGTACTCGGTCTCGGGGTCCGGGCCTTGCGGGACTTCGACATCAGGGACGGATTGTTCCTCGACGTCGGGGTAGTGGACGGAGCCATAGCCGTACTTTTTGGCGAAGGTCACCGTGCCGTAGTCGTCCCATGTCGTCGGTGCCGCTTGCCTGGAACGGCCCAGTTCCCACAACACCTCTTCGGCGGTGGCTGGGGTGTAGAAGTACTCGAAGCCCTGCTCGCGCATGCACTGCGCGCGCAGCTCGTTCTCTCGGGTGAGGTCGGCGGCGATCTTCTCGGCGTCGAGACTGGCCAGGCTGCCGGTGACCGCACGGTACGGGTCGAGCGGCATGGTGAACAGCTCATCGACGGACTCGGGCGCCGTCTCGGTCGCTGTCGCTGTCGCCTGCGGGGTCGATGGCTCCGGAGAGTCCGTCTTTTCCTGGGGCGCGCTGGAGCAACCAGCCAGCCCGATGCTCAGTACGGCCGCCGCCGCGATGCCGAGACGGAGACAATGAGGCGTGTTCATGGCACGAACCTAGCCACGCGGCACCGGAGCCCACCTCAGCCCTGGGGCTGGACTCAGAATCCGCTCACTCGCCGTATCGGAGGACCAGGTCGTCGAGCTGGTCCTGGTGTTCCTTGATGAAGCGCTCCTGGAAGGCGACGGTGATGTCGCGAAGCCGGTCGTCGTAGTCGATGCCCTCCGCGCAGGTGGCGTCGGCGATCGCGACGGGCAATTCGTACTCGACGAAGAACCGCTCGAGTTCCTCTTCGGTGGGCTCCTGTGCCGGATCGGGTTTGCCATCGGCGCCGCGCGGCCAGAGCGCGTCTTGCTCGTTCTCGACAGTGATCGCTGCGTCCTGGCGCCGCGGGAAGGAGAACCCTTCGTCGGACATGCAACTCGACCACTCCTTCTCCAGCGCCGCAAAGTCCTTGTCGTTGTCGGGGGCGGGCTCCGCGAAGGAGAGCGCCTCGAGGAGATCGGTGAAGGCCGGATCGTCGTAGACGTGGACCTCGTCGTCGTCGATGGCTTGGTATCCCTCCCCGTAGCATCCTTGAGTGGTCATGTCCCAGTAGGCGTTGCCGTCCTCGTCGTAGAGGGGGTTGCTCATATCTCCCGACAGCGCTGTTTCCCAGGCCTCGCGTTCGGACTGCGTGAGAGAGTCGAGATAGGCCCACTCCTTCTCCAGGATCGGATTGATGCGGGGCTCCTCCCTCGTGTCCTCGTCATCGGGGAGATCAGGACTCCCATATCCGTACTTCTTGGCGTAGTCCACCGTTCCGTATCCAGGGGGACGACCGTAGGCATCGGTGCCCGCCTCGGCCGCGTCGCGCTCGGCTTCGCTGGCTTCCACGTCCTCGACGGTGACGACCTTGGGGAGGTACTCGAAGCCTTGCTCGCGCATGCACTTCGCGATGGTCTCCTCCATGAGATTGGTCTCGTCGGCTATCTCCTGATGGGTTTGCTGCCTGGACGAGTCAATGACGGCGAGGTAGGGGTCGAACGGCATGCTGGGCTGCTGCTCCGCGCTGGGATCCGAATCCGGCGATGCTGAGGGAGCGGCCGACGAGACCGATCCCGTCGTTGCTGGCGGCGTGTCCGGCGCCGCCGGGTCTGGGGACGAGCAGCCCACGAGCCCGATGAGGAGAACCGCAGCGGCGGCGAGGCGAGGAAGATGCATGAGGTCTCCTAGTAGCAGGGAGTCTTGTTTCATAGGTCAACACGCTCTGGAGGTCAGAAGCCGTTGCGGTCCGATCAGCGGGTGACGATTCTGATGGGATCGAGGGATGTGCCCACGGGGGTCAGGACGAAGTCGACGGTGAGGGTGAAGCTGTCGAGCTTCTCGAGCTCAGGGCTGTGCAAGGCACGAAACCACCCGGCCAGGTCGGCGTCGTATCCCCAGATGGTGACGGCGACGCGCGCCTCTCCCGGCTCGTTGAGCGTTCCGACTCCAGCAACGTGTGCGGCCGGCATGGAGGTCTCAAGGAGCCGTGAGACCGCTTCTTCGGCCTCCGCGCCGAGTCGGGTGCTGATGCCGACGCAGATCGGCCCACCCCAGGCGGCGCCCAGCTCGTTCTCAAGGGCGCGGACGTCGGTGCCGGGCTCGACCTCGACGTTCAAGTAGTCGTTGGCACCGAGCCACCATTCGACGTACCCACTGGACTTCTCAGCCACCTCGATCGCGTCGGTGAAGGCCCAGGTGCCCACCTGCCAGTCCTCTTCATGGCCTGTTTTCGTGCGAACCGGATCCCCGCAGAGAGACAGGGGGTGGTAATACGTGCTGGTCGGCTGCTCGTGGCTCTTGCTGCTGGGCGAGGTGGCCTCTACGGCAACTGGGCCGGCTAGCGTGAACGAGCCGAGCGGGCCATCCATGGGGTCGTAGTAGCCGTAGACGCGGATGTCCTTTTCGGTCCAGCTAACGCCGGAGTCGTGGGAGACGGTGTAGCCCGCCTGGTGAAGGTCGTCCCAGGAGAAGTCGCCCTTCAGGGTGGGGCCCTCGCAGACGGGCGGGTCTCCGCCGTCTGGGTACTCGATGTCCACGGCACAGAGTTCGGCTTCGTCGGTGCCCTCCACGGAACGGATCGCGACGACGCCAGTCATCTCGTCGACGGGCGGCAGGACGATCTGGGTGCTAGGAGGCGGAGTGCTCTCGATGACCCCGGGGGCATCCTCGCCGGGCGACGTCGGGGTGAGTTGCGGGATGTGGGACGGCGTGGCCAGCACGTCAGGAGCCACCGGACGGTGCCCCGACTGCCAGGCGTTGGCCAGGTATAGGCCAGGCAGTCCCAGGCCTACGATCAGCACCGCGGCGGCGGCCACGCCCCGTCGGGTCTGGCTGGTGCGGCGGGCGCGTTTCGCCCAGCCGTCGATCTCGGGATCCTGCGGAGGAAGGGCCTCCAGCGCGTGCCTCAGCTCTTCGTCGTTCATCGGGCTTCCTCCTTCAAGTGAACCGATTGCCGCAGCGCCTCGCGCGCCCGGAAGGAATGGGATTTCACGGTGCCCTCGGACATCCCCAAGCGCTCCGCCACCTCGGCGACGGTGCAGTCCTCGAAGTAGCGCAGCACCAGCACCGCGCGCTGGACCTTGGGCAGCTCGGCCATCGCGCGCAGCAGGTCGAGGCGAGCCGAGCGCGACGCTTCGCCCATCTCGGGCGATTCCGGCAGCTCCTCGCTGGGAACCTCGCCTTTCCAACGCCGCCGCCACCAGGACACATAGGTGCGATACAACGCGGTGCGGACGTAGCCCTCGAACGCCCCATCGTCGCCGCGGTAGTGCGGATAGGTCTTGGCGAGCACCGTCTGGACGAGATCCTCCGCCTTGTGCGAATCTCCGGTCAGTAGAAAAGCGGCACGCCACAGCGCACGCCCGCGTTGCCGGACGAAGTTGTCGAAACCCGTGGGTCCGCTATGCACCGTTTCCTCCCTGGTAGGTGAAACGCGCATGCCCCTAGGTTAGGTTGCAGGTCACGCTCTTCGACCATCGGGGGCTCTCCTCGAGGCTCCGCTGCGCTCCGCACCTCGAAGAGCGTGAGTGGGGGGCGCCCTCAAAGGGCGTGGCGAGTGGGGATCCAGAACGGCTGAGCGTCGATGGGGTCGGGGTGGGCCTCGAAGCCGGTCCACCAGGAGTCGGCATGCGGGGGCAGGGCTCCGGTGGTGGAGCCGGTCACCAGCTGTCTTAGGTCACGTTTGCGGCGGCCCACCTCGGCGAGGGCCTCAGGGGTGGGGTCGATCGCGTAGCGCTCCTCCCACTGGACGCACTCGACGCGATGCCTGGTGATCGCCGCGTGACGCTCGCGCTCAGCCGCACCCAGGCCGAGAACCCGTTCGGCGGCTCGCATCCAGCCGTAGTCGCGGTTGATCTGGATCAGCCCGGGGTGCACCGTCATCGACGAGTGCACGGAGATCTCAGGGTGGATCACGACGGCGCCGGCGGAGTAGGCGTAGGCCAGCTCGTCGCGGCCGGCCTCATCGATCAGGATCTCCGTGGAGCGCATCACGATGCTGAACAGGTCGGCGGTGGCCATGCTCCGGCCGCGCTCCAGACCGATGGTCTGCGAGGAGACGACGTAGTTGCGCGATGCACCCAGATGGCCGATGGCCAGCTCGGCCGGCAGGTTCTCGCGCGCGCCGCCGTCGACGTAGTGCTCGTCGCCGATCGGAACAGGGCGGAACACGGCGGGAATGGCGCAGGAGGCCAGCACGCCGGTGGTCAAGAGATCCGCTTTGGTGCCGATCGGACGGTTATCGCGATCGACCAGCTCGCCGGTCTCCGTCATGAACCTAAGCTCGCCCGACTCCAGCGCCACCATCGCCAGGCGCAGCGTCATGCCGGAGGACGCCACCTTTTCTGGATCGAAGGTCTCGGGCTCCAGCAGGCGCTTGAGCACGGGCCCGGGCTGGTAGAGGGAACGCGAACGCTCGGCGCCGTGCCAGATGGCGTTGAGGTCGGTGCCGATGCGCGGCAGCTGTCGGAGCCCGCCCATCAGCGAACTCAGCGTCTCCAGCGACCACTCGGCCCGCAGCTCCTTGTCGGGAGAGAGAGCCCACTCCCATGGATCGGTAGGCGTATCGGGGGAGAGGGGGAGCGGCGTCTCGGGCCGGAGGAAGGGCAGCAGCGGCTTGGCCGGTGCTTTGGGTGGCTCCGGAGGCTTGGGCGTCACCAAGTCGAGCCACGACGGGCCGTCGGTCTGGAGTTTCGCGAACCACCGGCGCGGGGTGAACATGTCGTCCGACGACGTCATGGCCGACCACACGTCGTCGATGCGATGCACCCATGCGAGCTGGTCGGCGCGCTTCGCGTACTGAGACAGGCCCGCCGCCAGGATGGAGCCGGCCGAGGTGCCCACGAACACCGTCGGGGTGAACAAAGGATCGTGCCGGTACAGGTACTCCAGGGCGCCGATCTGGAAGCTGGCACGCGAGCCGCCGCCGGACAGCACGCAGGAGACCACTTCCTCCTGGGGCTTCACGCCGAACCACGGTAGTCCGAACCATCCCTGACGATGCTCACTGGCCATGCATCGAGTCTAGGTGGCGGGACCGACAGTCGACGAGGCTTGCAGGCGCTGGCGGCGTGCGCGAAGGTTGAGCAGTGAATCAAACCACCTCGGCCGTCGACCTCACCAAGTTCGCCTGGCTGTCCATCGCCACCGCGGTGGTCACCATCGTGCTGAAGGCGGGCGCCTGGTGGGTGACCAGCTCTGTGGGTCTGCTGTCGGATGCGGCGGAGTCGCTGGTCAACCTGGCGGCCGCGATCATGATGCTGATCGTGCTCCGGATCGCGGCGCGCCCCGCCGACAAGAACCACCACTTCGGGCACACCAAGGCCGAGTACTTCTCGTCCGCCATCGAAGGCGCGCTGATCTTCGTCGCCGCGATCTTCATCATCTACTTCGCCGTCCAGCGATTGCTCAGCCCCCAACCGCTCGAGGCGCTGGGCCTCGGCATGGTGATCTCGCTGGTGGCCGCGCTCCTCAACGGCGCCGTCGCGCTGGTGCTGCTCCGGGCCGGCAAGAAGTACAACTCGATCACGCTGCGCGCCGACGGTCACCACCTGATGACCGACCTGATCACCTCGGTGGGAGTGCTGGTGGGCATCGGCCTGGTGGTGCTGACCGGCTGGGAGATCCTCGACCCGATCCTCGCGATCCTCGTCACGCTGAACATCCTGTGGATGGGGTGGAAGCTGCTGCAGGAATCGTCGGAGGGTCTGATGGACATCTCGCTGCCCAAGGAGGACAACGACCGGCTCCGGGCGATCCTGGCCGAGCACAGCTCCGAAGAGATCCAGTTCCACGCCTTCCGCACCCGCGAGAGCGGACGCTGGCAGTTCATGGAGATGCACATGCTGGTGCCGGGGAGGTGGTCGGTTCAGAAGGGCCACGACGCCATGGAAGACCTGATCGACGTGATCCACCAGGAGTACCCCGACCTCAAGATCTCAGGCCACCTGGAACCCATCGAAGACCCGCGCTCCTATGACGACATGCACCTCTGACGCTCTTCGAGGTGCGCCCCCACCTACGCTCTTCGAGGTGGGAGGCCGCCCGCGGCCGAGCCTCGAGGAGAGCCAGCGCGAGGTAAGGCAGGGATCAAGCGACGAGTTGGTTCCAGTGGGAGAAGTTCCCCCGTCTGTGGTGGAACTTCTCCCACTGGAGCGTTTTTGCTGATCGGCGTGGTGGCTGGGTTTCTGCGGATTCTTGCGGTGGCTCTTTTCGAGGCTTCGGCTTCGGGGCTC
This sequence comes from Tessaracoccus caeni, assembly GCF_029211185.1. GTDB lineage: Bacteria > Actinomycetota > Actinomycetes > Propionibacteriales > Propionibacteriaceae > Arachnia > Arachnia caeni. The sequence continues at coordinate 378,726 of NZ_JARGDO010000001.1, read as the reverse complement.
GTTCCTCGCCCGGAGCCTGCGCACCTCAAAGAGCGCGGTGGGCCGCAGGGCCGGGGCGGGTGACGAGGGTGGTGGCGCGGGAGCCGGGTTCCGGGAACTGGGCTTTGTAGGCGGCCAGCCAGTGGGCGGCGAAGTCTTCGGCTTTGTCGGTCTCGATCAGGGCCCAGACGGAGCCGCCGAAACCGGCGCCGAAGCCCGCTGCGGCGTGTGCGCCGAGTCCGCGGGCCAGCTCCTGGAGGGCGTTGGTCTCGGCGATCTGGTTGCCCAGCGTCGCATCGGCGTTGCGGTGGGACAGATCGGCGGCGTCGCCCAGGGCCTTCAAGTCTCGGGTCCGGAAGGCTTCCATCGCGCGGGGGATGGCCACCTCGGACTCCGTCACGAAGGCGTTCAGACGGGCCACCAGTTCGGGGTCGGAGGCGGCGATGGCGCGCATCCCCTCCAGGCCGTCTTCGGTGGCCAGAGCGTCGGCCAGCACGGCGTCGTCGCGACCGGTGGCCGAGTTCCATTCCTCTACGAGTTCGCGGGCGAGCAGCGAGGCGTCGTTGTAGGCCTCCAGCGCGTCGCCGGTCTTCTCGGCCAGCACCCCGGAGACGGCGACGACGAAGCTCCACTCGTCGGGGAAATCCACTGCCCCGCGCTCGACGATGGGGCAGAAGCTGAACTCGGACAGCTGATTCTCCCGGCAGCACAGCATGGCGGTGTGGTCCTCGGACCCGCCGAAGGTGCCCACCCCCTTGAAACCGGCCAGCTCCTTGAAGGGCATCCCGTTCTCGAAGCAGGCCATGTAGCCGGCCAGGTCGACGTCGTCCAACACAGTGGCCAGCCAGCGGGGATCCTCGCGGAGACCGTTGTGGTCGATCAGGGCGAGCGCGACCGCCACCACCAGCGCCGACGACGAACTCATGCCGGAGGCGAGCGGCAGCGTCGAGTCGACGGCGATCCTGGCCGGCTTGATCTCGCCGAAATTCAGCACCAGCCGATCGGCGACGGCCTTGATGTAGTGCCCCCAGTGGCCGGCCGGCAGATCCAGATCCTGGTGCGGGAGCACCGTGATCTCGCCGGACACCGCCGTGGACGTGGCGACGATGCCGGGGCCGTCGAAGTCACTCAACTCGATGGTGACGCCGCGATCCACGGCGGCCAGGATCGAGCGTCCGCCGGCGTAGTCGGTGTGCTTGCCGAACACCTCGAGTCGGCCCGGCACGAACCAGCGGATCACAGGATCACGTCCTGATCGCCCAGGGCATCGGCAACGGAGGCGATGTCGCCGCGGTTCGACATGTCCAGCACGCCGACGGCGGCGCGCACCACGCGGTAGGGGTCGCCGGCCGCGATGGCGGCACGGACGGCGTCGGTGATCTCGTACTCGCCGCGCGCCGACAACGGGATGGCGCGGGCGGCAGGGAAGATGGCGGGCGTGCAGAGCCAGCAGTTCATCGAGATCACGGCGTCGGCGCCGAGTCGCTCGATGGTGGCCTGATCGGGCTTCTCCACCAGCTCGTCGAGGTTGCCGTCGGCGTCGGCGGTGGCCAGCGCGAAGGCGGCGATCCGGTCAGGGGCGATGTTCGACGAGGCCAGCATGGCCTCCCGCTCGAAGCCCACCAGGGCCGAGCCCGGTACGTCAGCCAACAGGGTGAGGGCCTCCGTCGGGTAGTAGTTGTCGGAGTTGATCACCAGGATGCGATCGTCGCCCGCGAACTCCTCGGCCGCGAGCACGGCGTTGGCGGTGCCCAGCGGCTCCTCCTGCACGGCGTAGCTGATGCTGACCCGAGACTTCTCGAGGGCGTCGTAATAATTGCGGATGACGTCGTGCTCCGGGCCGATCACCAGGCAGATCTCGACGAAGCCCGCGTCGGCGAGCGCGGAGATGACATGGTCGAGGAAAGGACGACCGATGGAGATCATGGCCTTCACGCCGGCGTCGGCGGCGGCCTGCTGCTCGCTGCTGAGGGACACACCCTCTGCGTCTTTTCGCATCCGGGAGCCGAGGCCACGGGCGAGGATGACGGCCTTGCGGGGGGTGCCATACGCGTTGCTCATGGCCCCAGCCTAGAACCGGGCAGGGTGCTCAGGCGAAGTTGGCAACACCAAATGAGCGGGTGTACTGATCGGGAGGTTCGGCGAGGATCAGCGCAGCCCGCGCAGGAAATCGTCGTCGTCGTCCGGGGCGTGGTAGCCGCCAGGAGGGGCCTGACGGACCGGCCGCCCGGCCAGCAGCCAGCAGATCGGCCCGATCACGGGAATGGCGATCACGGCGAAGGCCCACAACCACTTCGGCATCACGCGCACGGCATACCTCGGCGACTGCGCGACTTCGACGGTGCAGTAGATCGTCAGCATGACGACGGCGAGGATGAGCAGAACGCGGGCCATACCCCGAGTCTAGTGCCCGCCTCCGACTGCGGCTGTGGCGCCGCTTATCCGCGCCACCTCATATGCTGTTCCGATGCCGACCATCCCCGCCATCGACCGCGCCGTCGCGGAAATGCTGCGCGGTGGAGACGGCGTGTGGCTGGCCGACGGTGCGCCCGAGTCGGGGGCGGCTGGTTACGGAGCGGTCGTCCAGACCTCCGGATCCGCGGGCGCCTCGAAACTGGTTCTGCTGTCGCGGCGGGCGATGATCGCGGCTGCGGACGCCACGACCGCCTGGCTGGGCGGCCCGGCCACCTGGCACCTGGCGTTGGCTCCGCGGTATGTGGCGGGCTTGATGGTGCTGGTGCGGGGTCATCTGGGCCGCGGAGTGAGGTTCGCGTCGTCGGACCTGGACGATCTGAGCCCAACGCCGGGGCTGAACGCGATCTCGGTGGTGCCGACCCAGCTGTACCGGGCCGTGCGTGAGCCGGCACGCGCCGCCTCGCTGGCTCGCTTCGACGCGGTGCTGGTGGGGGGAGCAGCGCTCGCGCCCGGGCTGCGGGCGGCCGCCCAAGCTGCCGGCATCCGGGTGGTCGAGACCTATGGCATGAGCGAGACCTGCGGCGGCATCGTCTACGACCGGGCACCGCTGCCCGGGGTCGAGGTCGGCATCCTCCCCGACGAACGCGCTCCCGAGGGTGCGGGCCGCGTCACTCTGAGCGGCCCCACCCTGTTCGACGGCTACCTCGGGCGCGAGGATCTCACGGCGGAGGTGCTCGTCGACGGGGCGCTGCGCACCGGCGACTGGGGGCGCATCGTCGACGGCCGGCTGGAGATCGGCGGACGCCTCGACGACGTGGTGATCACCGGAGGCACCAACGTCGACCTCGCCGCCCTGCGCGCCGCCGCCCAGCGGATCGACGTCGACACCGAGGTGATCGCGGTGCCCGACGACGAATGGGGCGTGCGGATCGTGCTGGCCGCCACCTCCGGTGACCTCGCCGCCTGGCGGGAACGGCTTAGCGGGGCGCTGCCCCGGCCGGCGCTGCCGCGGCAACTGCTGCGACTGCCCGAGTTGCCGCGCACCGAAGGCGGAAAACCCGACCGCGCGGCGCTGCGGGAGGAGGCCGAGCGTGGGAATGTCCGGAGCAGTCAGTAAAGTGCTCCTGCCATGACTGACTCCATTCGTCCCTGGGTGATGGGCGCGCGACCGCGCACCTTGCCCGCCGCCGTCGCCCCGATCCTCGCCGGCACCGCGCTCGCGGCGCTGGAGGATGCCGTCGATCCGCTGCTGGTGGCGCTGTGCCTGGCGGTGGCGCTCGCGCTGCAGGTGGGAGTCAACTACGCCAACGACTACTCCGACGGCGTGCGCGGCACCGACGACCAGCGCGTCGGCCCCACCCGGCTGGTCGCGTCGGGGCTGGCCTCGCCCAAGGCGGTGAAGGCCGCGGCCTTCCTCAGCTTCGGCGTCGCCGCCCTGGCGGGGTTGATCGTGGTGGTGCTGATCGGGCAGTGGTGGCTGCTGGCGGTGGGCGTCGCCTGCATCCTCGCCGGCTGGTTCTACACCGGAGGCAGCAAGCCTTACGGCTATCTCGGGCTGGGCGAGATCTTCGTCTTCGTCTTCTTCGGGCTCGTCGCGACGGTCGGCACGGGATATGTGCAGACGCTGGGCGCGCCGCCGCACGCCTGGCTGGCCGGCTCCTCCGTGGGAGCCTTGGCCTCCGCGATCCTGGTGGCCAACAACCTGCGCGACATCCCCACAGATCGCCAGACCGGCAAGAACACGTTGGCGGTTCGGCTGGGCGACCGGGGCACGCGGCTGTTCTTCGCCGGCCTCTGCGTGCTGTCGGTGCTGAGCGTCGTCGGTGTCGCCGCGCTGACGTCCTGGTGGTGCCTGCTCGCCCTGGCCGGCTGCGCGCTGCTGGCGAAGCCCTTGCGGATCGTGCTGGGCGGGGCCATGGGGCGCGGCCTGATCCCGGTGATCCAGTCCACCGGTTTCGCCGAGATCGGCATCGGCCTGGGCCTGCTGATCGGGGCGCTGATCGCGTGATCCGTGACGTCGTGGTCTACGACATCCCGCTGCGCGTGCCGTTCCGCGGGATCGATCGGCGCACGGGCGTGCTCTTCCGCGGCGAGGCGGGATGGGCCGAATGGAGCCCCTTTGAGGAGTACGCGGATGACGAAGCCGCCACCTGGCTGCGGGCCGCCCTGGAGGTTGCGCATCGCGGCTTTCCCCCGCCGGTGCGCCAGGTGGTGCCGGTCAATGCCATCGTGCCGGCCTTGCCGCCCGAGGCCGCGGCTGAGCGAGCGCGCGCGGCGGGGTGTCGCACGGCCAAGGTGAAGGTGGCCCAGACTGGGCAGAGCCTCGACGACGACGTGGCCAGGGTGGCGGCGGTGCGCGCCGCGCTGGGGCCGGGGGCGCGGATCCGGGTGGACGCCAACGGGGCCTGGAGCCTCGCCGAGGCGACGCAGGCACTGCGCGAGCTCTCGACGTTCGGCCTGGAGTACGCAGAGCAGCCCTGCGCCACCGTCGAGAAGCTGGCCGAGTTGCGTCGTGCGCTGAGCGCGCGCGATATCGCGGTGCCGATCGCTGCCGACGAGTCCATCCGGCGGGCCGAGGATCCGCTGCGGGTACGCGCGCTCGACGCGGCCGACCTGGCCGTGCTCAAGGTGCAGCCCATCGGGGGAGTCCGACGGTGCCTCGAGGTGGCCGAGCAGCTCGCGATGCCCGTCGTGGTGTCCAGTGCGGTGGAGACCTCGGTGGGGCTGTGCGCGGGGGTCGCGCTGGCCGCCGCGCTCCCGGAACTGCCCTTCGACTGCGGGCTGGAGACGGCCAACCTGCTGAGCGCCGACGTGACGCGCGCGCCGCTGGTGCCCGTCGAGGGCTCGCTCCTGGTGGGGCAAGTGGTCGTCGACGACGATCGCCTGGCGGCCGTCCGTGCGACAGGCCCGACGAAGCGCCGCTGGTTCGAGCGGCTCTGGCGCGTGGCCCGTATCGTGGGTGAGGAGATCGAGGGGGGCCGGGGTGAGTAGTCCGAGACTGGCGGCGGTGGTGGTTGAGACACTGATCGGGTGCGGGGTCACCGATTTGGTGGCTTCGCCCGGGTCGCGCAATGCGCCCCTTCTGCTGGCCGCACATCGCGCCGACGCTGAGGGCAGGCTGCGGCTGCACGTGCGCGCCGACGAGCGCGTCGCGGGATTCCTCGCCTTGGGTCTCGCCAAGGCCTCCGAACGCCTGGTCGCCGTGTGCGCCACCTCCGGCACCGCCGTCGCCAACCTCGCGCCCGCCGCCATGGAGGCTCGCGCCGCGGGCGTTCCGCTGCTCGCCGTCACCGCCGACCGACCGTCGTATCTGGTGGGCACCGGAGCCAACCAAACCGCCGATCAGGCGGGGACGTTCGGGCCGTCGGCGCTGGGCGTCGTGCGGCTGTCGTCCGCCTCCGGCGACGATGCGTCCTGGAGCGCGGGGGTGCAGCGCGCCGCGGCCCTCGCAGCCGGCGCGCGAACCCGCCAGCCAGGGCCCGTGCAGCTCAACGTGGAGTTCGAGCCGCCGCTGGCCGGCCCCATCCCCGACGTGTCGCCGCGCGTGGCCAGGATCGCCCGCTCGCAGCCCGGCCCCGTCGTCGAGCTGGAGGATGCGCCGCGCACCGTGGTGCTGGCCGGCGACGCGACTCCCGCCGTCGGCGCAGAGGCCCGGGCGCTCGCTGAGGTGTGCGGGTTCCCGTTGCTCGCGGAGCCTTCGAGCAACGCGCGGCTCGGCGAGGCGGCTATCGCCAACTACAAGACGCTGCTGAGCGAAGATCTGGGAGATCGGATCGAGCGGGTGATCTGTTTCGGGCATCCGACGTTGTCGCGCCCGGTCTCCGCGCTGCTGGCCCGGCCGGAGGTGGAACTGATCGTCGTCTCCGCCCAGGCATACTGGAACGATCCCGGAACCAACGCCGCGCTCGTCGCGGACCGCGTGCTGGCCGAGCCCGGCGATCCCGGATGGCTGGAGGAGTGGCGGGCGGCTGATCGTCTCGTCGCCGCCGATCGGGACGAGGCCGGGTTCCACGGTCCCGTCGTGGCGCAGCGCGTGCTGACGGCGCTGGGGAGCGACGAGAACCTGGTGCTGGGCTCCAGCAACTGCGTACGCGATGCCGACCAGGCCCCCATCTCCGAGAACCGCTTCCCCGTCTACGCCAACCGCGGGCTGGCCGGCATCGACGGCGTGGTGGCCACCGCGTCGGGCATCGCGCTGGCGACGGGGCGTCGCACGACGATGCTGCTCGGGGATCTCACCCTGCAGCACGACCTCGGCGCCTTGGTGCGCCCGCCGCTCGAGCATCGAGCGGAGCTCAGGATTGTGGTGCAGCACGACGACGGCGGCTCCATCTTCTCCTCGCTCGAACAGGGCGCGCCCGAATACGCAGATGCCTTCGAGCGCGTCTTCGGTACCCCGCAGGGGCTCGATCTGGCCTCGGTGGCGCGCTCGCTGGGTTGGGACGCCGTCGAAGTGGACGATGTCGTGGCGCTGGATCGCGAGTTGGCCGGGCGCCGCGAGTTCATCGTCGCCCGCGTGCCTCGCGAACGTCGGTAGCGCGGTCACCGTTTGTTCATCCATCCGTCCGTCCACCGTCACGCGGAGACGAACGAGCGTTAGCCGGGCGAGGTTTGCATGAGAGTGCTCAAGCAACCGAGTGCGAAAGGCGCTTATATGTCACCCTCACCCACCAGGCTTCTGACGGGGGCCCTCACGGCCTCTGCGATCGTCGCCGGTTCTGCGTTCGTTCCGTTGACCGCCTCCGCGGCCGGACCCGTGTCCCCGAAGAACGTCATCGTCCTGATCGGCGATGGCATGGGCTACAACCACGTCGACCTGGCCAACGAGGTGCTCACCGGCAAGACCCACTACCAGGTGATCACCGGCGGCGATCACAAGGTCAACCCGGCGGGCAGCAACTCGCCGCGCCCGACGACCGGCTTCCAGAGCTGGGATCTGGTGGGCATGTCCACCCACTGGGTTGACGGCCCGGTCTATGACCCCAGCAAGGCCTGGACCGACTTCGAGTGGATCAAGGACAACCCGACCGACTCGGCCGCTGCCGGCACCGCCATGGCCACCGGCCACAAGACCTACAACGCCGGCATCGGCGTTGACAAGGATGGCAAGGTGCTCGAGAACCTCTCGCAGCGGGCCAAGTCGCTCGGCAAGTCCGCCGGCGTCGTCTCCAGCGTTCAGTTCTCGCACGCCACCCCGGCCGCTTACTCGGCGCACAACGAGTCGCGCCAGAACCTGCAGGCGCTCGCCAACGAGCAGCTCTCCGGCTTCATGGACGTCGTGATCGGAGCGGGCCACCCGTACTTCGACGACAACCACCAGCCCACCGCCGACAGCGACTTCGGCTACGTGAGCCAGGCCGACTGGGAGCGTCTGACCACCGGGAAGACCGACTACACCTTCATCGAGGACAAGGCGGCCTTCGAGGCGCTCACCACCGGACAGACCCCCGAGAAGGTCTTCGGTGTGCCCCAGGTGCGCTCCACCCTGCAGCAGGCCCGCGCCGTCGGCGCCGAGCGCAACGACGTGCCCGAGCTGGCGACCCTCACCGAGGGCGCGCTCAACGTGCTCGACGACGATGAGGACGGCCTGTTCCTGATGGTCGAGGGCGGTGCCATCGACTGGACCGGCCACGCCAACCAGACCGACCGCAACGCCGAGGAGACCATCGAGTTCTTCGGCGCCGTCGAGTCCGTCATCGACTGGGTGGAGACCAACTCCAGCTGGGACGAGACCCTGGTCGTCGTGACCGCCGACCATGAGACCGGCTACCTGAACGGTCCCACCGCCGGCACCTGGGATGCCATCAAGCAGTACCCGGACGTGTCCTGGAACTCGGGCAACCACACCAACCAGCTCGCGCCCTTCTTCTTCCACGGAGCCGGGTCGGACGCGCTGAACACGCTCGCGGACCAGCGTGATCCCATCCGCGGCCACTACCTCGACAACACCGAGATGGCCCAGTGGCTGCTGACCTCCGCCTGGGCTGACAAGGAAGATCCCGAGCCCGAGCCGGAGCCCGAGGTCAAGACCTTCAGCAAGGCCTCGGCTCCGACGATCTTCGGAACGGCTACCGTCGGAAAGACGCTTCGCGCCACCGTCAAGTCCTGGAACCCGGCTGCGTCCTACGCCTTCTCGTGGCTGCGCGACGGCAAGGCGATCTCGGGTGCCACTGGTACGGCGTACAAGCTGACCTCTGCTGATGTGGGTAAGAAGATCAGCGTGAAAGTGACTGGTTCGAAGGCTGGTTACGCGTCGGTGTCGAAGACGTCGACGTCGGTGAAGGTGTCGAAGGCTGTGGCGTCGGTGAAGGTGTCGGTGCCGTCGTTGGTGGCCAAGGGCAAGCAGGCCACGATCAAGGTTGCGGTGTCTTCTGCGGCGACGAGCAAGCCCACGGGCAAGGTCACGGTGAAGGTGAACGGGAAGACGGTCACCAAGTCGGTGTCGTCGTCTGCGAAGGGTGCGGTGTCTGTGAAGTTGCCGAAGATCAGCAAGAAGGGCTCGTACAAGGTGACGGTGTCGTTCAAGCCTTCGGGCGATACGGCGAAGTCGACCTCGTCGTCGAAGTCGGTGACGAAGACGCTGAAGGTTTCGAATAGCACGAAGCTCAAGTAGCAGACGCTCTCCTCGAGGCTCGGCCGCGAGCGGCCTCGCACCTCGAAGAGCGTGACCATCCCGACGCTCTTTGAGGTGCGAGGAACGAGCCTCGACAGTTAGGGCGAGCGCGAAGCACTGATGACGCTCTTTGAGGTGCGAGGAACGAGCCTCGAAAAGAGCCGGCTGGCAGCCAAACGGCAGTCTCTGCCAAAGGTCACGCCAGCTCTTTTCGAGGCTTCGGCTTTGGGGCTCGTTCCTCGCCCGACGCCTCCGCACCTCAAAGAGCGTGAGGGGTGACACCGGCTCGTGTCCTGAGGGGTGTGTGGGGTGACACTGGCTCGTGACGAGGGGGGCGTCAGGCGTCTGCGTCGATGTGGTCGAACCACTCGCGGAGGGCCAGGGTGGCGCGGACGTCGTCTTCGTTGTACTGCATCACCCGAATCCGGGCGGCCTCGCGGACGGCCGGGTCGGGGTCGCTGATGGCCTGGGTGAACCAGGCGATCGATGCCAGTCCGCCGGGTTCCTCGTCGCGCCAATGGAAGCCGGCCCCTTCGGTGGCGACCACCTTCAAACCCAAGCCATCGACCCCGACGAAGTTGTCGCGCGTATAGCGGAACAGATCGACGAAGTGGTCGGGGATGAGCGTGACGGCCTCCTTCAAAGCAGGGTTGCGCGAGCGCTGCGAGAGCTGGCGCAGGTGCACCGTCTCGTAGTCGGAGTAGTGATAGACCAGGAGATCCGGGTGCTCGTCGTGCAGCGCGCAGAGCCATTCCGCGAACTCCTCCGCAAGACGCACCTCGTCGCTGTTGCGCAGGGCCTCGAAGCGGGAGAACGCAACGTAACGCGGCGACTCTCCGGGAGCAGAGACCAGGGCGCCCCACAGATAGACCAGGCCGTCGTCGTTGGTCTCGATGTCCAGATCCACCTCGACGGTGGCGCGCGGCACCGCGATGGGTTCGGTGGAGATACGCTCCAGCGAGACGTTCTTGGCCAGCATCCGGGCGCGGCGCGCGGCCTGCCGGAGGCGCTGCTCGGAGCGGTCGCGGTGCGTGGTCTGGGGCAGATAGGCGGGAAGGATCGCGTCGATATCGGCCTCGGCCAGCTGAGGGACCGTGTGAATGCCCAAGCCGGCGAGCGTCTGGAGTTCCCGCACGTCCAAAGGCGCCTTGGAGATCCGCAGCGACAGGTCGTCGCGGTCCATCCGCGGCAGACACACCTGCCACCAGGGGCACCACTCGCATTCCTTCACTCGGATGGGGCGCACCACGGGCGGAGCGTCGTCGTCGGGTGTGTGCTGGATGGCGCTCTCGGCGACGTGCAGGCGGAAGCGGAACTCGTGGTCGTAGCGCTCGAGCGGTGAGCGCAGTTTGTATCCGGCGGTGCGGGAGAAGGTGCGGATGAACTTGTTGCTGAGCAGCAGCCAGGTGCCGCGCGGCTTCGAATCGGGGTTGCGAGACTGCCCGACGACGCACGCCCACGGCGTGTGGGTCGCGTAGCCCAGTGCCTCCAGCATGCGCCAGTGGTGGGCCAGTTCCAGCAGCACGCCTTCGCGGTAGGAGCGGAACCGCAAGCCGGGGGTGGGGGAGCGACGGGCGATGGAATCGGCGACCGAACCCAGCAACTGCGTGGAGCCGGTCTCCTTCTCGGTGACGCGATAGGGCTTGACCTTCAGCGGCCAATAGCCGGGCGCCTCGTCGGGAGCGCCGTCGTCGCGCACCAGGGCATCTGGCTGGCCCGATCGCCCGCCCTCACGATCGGCCGGCAGCTTGGGAGCCACCACGACGCTCGCCCCCGCGGCGAGGGCAGCCAGGGTCTGCGACTGGCGGGCAGCCGGATCGCACTCACGCAGATCCACGGCATCGGGGTTGGCGGCCAGATGGTCGAGCACCAGCTCCCGGTACGCCCGCCCGCCCTGAAAGGACTCCCGTAGCGACTCGTCGTCGGGCACCGAGGGCTGTTCGACGAAGGGGTCGAACGCGTTGTAGGTCTTGACGGGGCAGCTCCTCGCGGCATACGCGTCCAGCACGATCCGGGGATCCAAGGCTCAGCGCTTCCAGCCGCGATGCAGGGCCACGATGCCGCCGGACAGATTGCGCCACTCGACGTCGACCCATCCGACCTCCGCCATCACGACGGCAAGCTCGCGCTGGCTGGGCCACGCGAGGATCGACTCCGCCAGGTACTCGTAGGCGACGCGGTTGCTCGACAGCTTCGCCATAGCGGGCAGCGCGACGGGCAGGTAGTGGTCGTAGACGTAGCGGAAGGCGCCGTTGGTGGGGGTGGAGAACTCGTTGACGACGAGACGCCCGCCCGGCTTGGTGACGCGGCGCATCTCGGCGAGCGCGGCCGCGGTGTCGTCGATGTTGCGCAGGCCATAGCTGATGGTGACGGCGTCGAAGACCTCGTCGTCGAAGGGCAGCGCCAAGGCGTCGGCGTTGACGAAGTCGAGGTGGGGGAACTGCTCCAGGCCCTCGTGCAGCATGCCGTAGGAGAGATCGGCGGCCGTCACCCGCGCGCCTTGTTCGGCGATGGCAGCGGACGACTTGGCCGTTCCGGCGGCCAGATCCAGCACCAGTTCGCCCGCACGCGGGGCGATGGCCTCCACGGTGGCGCGGCGCCACGCGCGATCCTGCCCGGCACTCATCACGGAGTTCATGAAGTCGTAGCGCTTGGCCACGCCGTCGAACATGCGCTGCACATCACCGTGGCGCTTTTCCAGGGTCGCCCTCGCCTCACTAACCATGAGAAGCAGCCTAACGCCCCTCACCGACAACGGGCATCCGAGGACGCGCGGACGCTCGGTTCGTCAGCCTTGGGAGGATGGGGGAGAATAGGGCCCGTGGCTAAGAAAGACGTCGTGCTCGAGGTGACGAACCTCAAGAAGGCCTACGGGCCGGTAACCATCGTCGAGGGATTCAACCTCACCGTCAAAGCAGGGGAGGCGGTGGCGCTGACAGGACGAAACGGCGCAGGCAAGTCCACCGTGCTGCGCTGCCTGGTGGGGGCGGACCGACCCGACGAAGGCACCGTGATGGTGTGCGGGAACCGGATGAACGAGGCGAACCCCCAGATCCGGCAGGACGTGGCCACCGTCATCGACGACCTCGACTTCTTCCCCGACCTCGCCGTCGTGGAGCACCTCGACCTGCTCGCCCGGGCGCACGGCCTGGAAGACCCCGATGCCCTCGTCGACGAGGTGCTCGACGAGGTGCAGCTCGTTCCGCAGGCGGGCCAGCTGCCCACCACCCTTTCCTCCGGTCAGCGCCGCCGTCTCGCGCTGGCCACGGCCCTGGTCCGACCGCGCCGGCTGCTGGTGCTCGACGAGCCCGAGCAGCGCCTCGACGTCGAGGGCGTGGAGTGGCTCGGTCGCCGGCTGAAGAACGACATGCGCGATGGCTTGGCGATCGTGCTGGCCAGCCACGAGCCCAGCCTCATCAAGGCGATCGGGGCCCGCGAGGTGCGGCTGGAGGGCGCCCAGTGAGCGACGATCAACTCGAAGCGATCTCCGACGAGGCCAAGTTCGGCCCCATCGGTCAGGTCCACGAGAAGGAGCTGAAGCTCCTGATGCGCGACTGGCGGCGCGGGCGCGCCGACCGCTCGATCTGGCAGGCCCTGTCCGACGGCTACGTGATGGCCTTCTCGGTGATCGTGCTGGGCGCGATGCTGGTCAACGCGATCATCCAGGCCCAGAGCAACGCCGCCGCGTGCGACACCGACGGCTGCGTGGCTGCCCGTGGCCTGCTGCCGTGGGCCGCCGTCGCCGCGGTGCTGGCCATTACGCTGGCCGCCTGTCACATGTTCGGCCCCATCCTGGCGAGCGCTGCTGAGGGCTTCTGGTTGATGGATGGCACCGCCGATCGACGCCGCCTGCTGGCCGGACGCCTCGTCTCGGCCATCGTCGTGGCCTTCGCCGGCGGCGCGGTGCTGGCCGCTTTGGTCGCGGCCCTGGTCGGCTCGTCGCTGGTTCAGGTGGGGCTGTGGGCATTGGCCACAGGCTTGGGGGCCGCCGGCCTCGCGGCGCTCGCGGCAGCCGAACAGGGCATCGAGCGACGATGGCTGGTGCGGTTGCTGCAGTGGCTGCTGGGCCTGCTCGTCGTAGGCACCTTGAGCCTGTTGGTGCTGGCCGCTGCCGGTCGAGTCGACGCCGCGCACCTGCCGTCGCTCAACCTCGAACTCGAGCTGATCGTCGGAGGCGTGGGCCTGGTGCTGCTCGTGGTGGGCGGCATCGTCGGCTACCTGCGCCTGCGAGGCATCCGTCGTCAGCGCCTCACCTCCGGTGGCGCGCTGCTCTCCGGCATGCAGGGTGCGGCCTTCGCCCTGGAATTCGCGCTGATCCGCGACATCCTCGTCGAGCACGAGTCGCGCGAACGCGGCCATGTGCGTCCCACCCGGGGCTCAGGCAAGGGGGCGACGGCGTTGGTGATGCGCGACGTGCAGCGGCTGTGGCGCTATCCCAAGCCGTTGCTGATGCTGGCGCTGTCGGCGGTGGCGCCCTATGCGGTGCACGCGCTCGGCATGACGACGATCAACGTCACGATCTCCGCGATCGTGCTGATGATCGCGCTGGTGCCGTTCATGAACCAGCTGCGCGTGATGAGCCGCACGAAGGGCCTCCAGCGCTGCTTCCCGTTCTCGGCGGCCAAGGTGCGCCAGGCCTGCATGGTTGTTCCTGGGGTGCTCGCCCTGGTCTGGGGCGGTGCCATCTCGCCGGCCTTCCTCGGAGTCGCGGGCGGCGCCCAGGGCTCCGTCTACGAGGCCATCACCTCGTCCCTGGTGGCGGCCCTCGGCGGCTTCCTCGGCGCGGTGCGCTGGATCTCGGCCAAGCCGGCCTCCTACCAGGGTCCGCTGGTGACGACGGGCTTCGGCGCCATGCCCCCGGGCCTGATGTTCTCGATGCTGCGCGGCATCGACATGATCGCGCTGGTGACGCTGCCGCTGGTGCTCGGGCTTCCGCTGTGGGTCAGCATCCTGATCGCGGCCATCGCGTTCAGCATCCTGAGCTCTGGCATGGACCGCGAGTCGATGATGGACCAGCAGGAGGAGAGCAAGCGGATCCTCGCCGAGCAGAAGGCCGCCCAAGCGGGTCTGGCCGCCGACCGGAAGAAGATCCAGGTCCAGCGCAACAAGCGCTGACAGCTGAGCTGATCGAACGAAGATGAGGAGCCGGGCTGCGTGCCCGGCTCCTCATCGTTACACGAGCGACTAGGGGGCGAGGCCGAGGGCCTGGAGCATGGGGACCAGCTTGGCGTTGGTCTCGGCGACCTCGGCATCCGGGCGGGAGTTCGCGACGATGCCGGCGCCGGCGAACAGCCGGATCTCTTCAGGGGAGGTCGGCAGCACCTGGCCGCCGCGCAGCGCGATCACCCACTCGCCGTCGCCCTGGGTGTCCATCCATCCGACGGGGCCGGCGTAGCGGCCGCGATCGAGGCCTTCGAGCTCGTTGATCAGATCGAGCGCGAGGTGGGTGGGGGTGCCGCACACCGCGGCGCTCGGGTGCAGCGCCCCGGCCAAGGCCAAGGAACTGACGTCCGGCGAGGCCACGCCCGTGATATCGGTGGCGAGGTGCAGCACGTTCGGCAGCGGCAGCACCGACGGCGTCTCTGGCACGTTCATCGCGGGGCAGTAGGGGGCGAGCGCCTCGGCCACGGACTTGACCGCGAACTCGTGCTCGGCCATGTCCTTCTCGGAACGCGCGAGCTCGGCGGCCTTGTTCAGCGCGTCGGTGCGCTCTGGCTCCACCGAGATCGTTCCCGCGAGCACGCGGGAGGTCACGAGGCCGCCGATCCGGCGGACCAGCAACTCCGGCGTGGCGCCGATCATCCCGTCGACCAGATAGCACCAGGTGGTGGGGTAGCCCTCCAGCAGGCGACGGTACGGGTGGCGGAGATCGATGGGCTCGTCGGCGGTCACGAGCAGGTCGCGGGCCAGCACCACCTTGTGCACCTGGGCGCCGCGGATCCGGTCGATCACGTTGCTGACGATGTCCGCCCAGCCGCGCTCCGACAGGGATCCGTCCCGGAGGGTGACGCCGACGGGGGAGATCAGCGGCTCGCCGACGGGCGGCAGCTGAATGCTGCCTTGGGGCTCCATGACGGTCAGCCAGGCCTGCCCGTCGCGCTTACCGACGATGGTGTGCGGCACGCTCAGCACCGAGGTGTGCTGCGAGCGGTCGGGGTCGAAGGTGAAGCTGCCGAGGGCCAGGGGACCGGTCCCGGCCATGCCGAACAACTCGGAATCGTGGTCGATCTGCTTGCTGATCTCGCTCCACCAGACGTCGGCGGCAGCGGCGAAGTCGGTCTCGAAGCGCGCCACCTCGCCGAGTGCGATGAAGCCCTCGCCGCGTCTGATGAACGCGGCGTACGGGCCGGACTCGGGCAGGAAGCGCTCGAGGGGTCCGGGGTCGTCAATCGCCACGGTGGTGGCACGCACCCGAGAACTACCGAACTCCAGAGTCACTTGACCGACCTTATAGGGCACCAGAGGCATGCGCATCCCGGGGGCGGTGGGCATCTGGGAGGGTCTCCTACGTAAACTAGTAATAAGCAATGAAAATGTGGCGAAAATACGGCCGGCAAAGTCCTGGCTGTAGGGGTAAAAGCCCTAGTCGGATAGGAATTAACCGAATTGTTCGTGGGTTGGCTGAAATCCTGGCCGAGCCCTAGACTGGGCAGGTCGTAGCCACTCGCAAGAGACGAAGCTGTTAGGAGTCTGCATGTCCAACCCCAAGGCACCCGCCGGGGAGACGACCGAAGCGGATGTCGTGATCGTCGGAGCGGGACCAGGCGGCTCCACGGCCGCTTCTTACCTGGCGCAGCGCGGGGTGAACGTCGCCCTCCTCGAGAAGTCCCACTTCCCTCGTGAGAAGGTCTGTGGCGACGGTCTTACTCCGCGCGCCACCCGTGCGCTGACCAAGCTCGGCATCGACACCTCCGTCGAGGCCGGCTGGCTGCATAACAAAGGACTGCGTATCTACGGCGGTCGCGAAGAGCCTTTCGAGCTCGAGTGGCCCGACCTCACCGACTTCCCGCCCTACGGGCTGTGCCGCAACCGCGGCGACTTCGACAACCTCCTTGCCGATCATGCCGTCGCCGCGGGGGCGACGCTGCACCAAGGGGCCAACGTCACCGAGCCCATCCTCGACGAGCGCACCGGCCGCATCGTCGGCGTGACCACCAAGGACGGCGCCCGGTTCCGGGCGCCGATCGTCGTCGCCGCCGACGGCAACTCGTCGCGGCTGTCCGTGGCCATGGGCATCAACAAGCGCGAGGACCGCCCCATGGGCGTCGCCGTGCGCACCTACTACACCTCGCCTCGCCACGACGACGAGTACCTCGAGTCCTGGCTGGAGCTGTGGGACGGCAAGCGCGGAGAGTCCAATCTGCTGCCCGGCTACGGCTGGATCTTCCCCATGGGCGACGGCACCATCAACGCCGGCCTCGGCGTGGTCAGCACGTCCACGGGCTTCGGCAAGACCGACTACCGCGCCATGCTCAAGCAGTGGCTCGACGGCACCCCCGAGGAATGGGGCTTCCGCGACGAGAACCGCGTGGGCAAGGTGCAGGGCGCGGCCATCCCCATGGCCTTCAACCGCAAGCCGCACTACGGCAGGGGCCTCGTCTTGGTGGGGGATGCCGGCGGCATGGCCAGCCCCTTCAACGGCGAGGGCATCTCCGCGGCGATGGAGTCCGGCGAGTACGCCGCCGACGCCATCTCCGAGGCGCTCTCGCGGGGCGTGAACACCGCGTCCGCCGAGAGGGCGCTGCAAGGCTACCCCACTCGTCTCGAGGACGAACTCGGTGGCTACTATCGGCTCGGCACGATCTTCGCGAAATTGATCGGGGAACCCCGAATCATGAGCCTTTGCACGAAATACGGCCTGCCGCGCAAGACGCTGATGCGCTTCGTGCATAAGCTGCTGGCCAACCTGACCGACGCCCGTGACGGCGACGCGATGGACCGCATTATCAACGCACTGTGCAAGGTCGCACCGTCGGTCTAGCTGGATGAATCAGGGAAAGGTCTGAGCGACGTGAATCTATACATCCCGATTGTGGGAATGGTGGTCCTGGCCACGGCTTTCGTGGTGGTGTCGATCATCTTGAGCGTGAACGTCGGCCCGGCTCGATACAACCGCGCCAAGTACGACACCTATGAGTGCGGCATCCAGCCCACCCCTCAGCCCGTCGGCGGCGGTCGTTTCCCGGTGAAGTACTACATCACCGCGATGCTGTTCATCGTCTTCGACATCGCGCTGGTGTTCCTTTTCCCCTGGGCCGTGGCCCACAACATCCTGGGCACCTTCACGGTGCTCTCCGTGCTGGTGTTCATCCTGGCGGTGTTCGTCGCCTACTTCTACGTCCTGCGCCGCAACGGCCTCGACTGGGAATGATTCTTTAGGAGTATCGATGGGACTCGAAGACAAGATTCCGCAGGGCATCCTGCTGACCACCGTCGAGGGCGTGGCCGGCTGGCTGCGCAAGGCGTCGTTCTGGCCGGCCACCATGGGCCTGGCCTGCTGCGCGATCGAGATGATGGCCTACGGCACGCCGCGCTACGATGCCGGCCGCTGGGGCCAGGAGGTCTTCCGCGCCTCGCCGCGCCAGGCCGACCTGATGATCGTCTCGGGCCGCGTGAGCCAGAAGATGGCCCCCGTCATCCGCCAGGTCTACGACCAGATGCCCCACCCCAAGTGGGTGCTGTCGATGGGGGCCTGCGCGTCCTCCGGCGGCATGTTCAACAACTACGCGATCATCCAGGGCTGCGATCACTTCCTGCCCGTCGACATGTACCTGCCGGGCTGCCCTCCGCGCCCCGACATGCTCATCGACGCGGTGTTCAAGCTGCGTGAGATGGTCCAGCACGATCCCATCGGCGGCCACCGTCTCGAACTCGAGGAGAAGGCCGAGCAAGAGGCTCTCGTCGCGCCCGCCACGATCGAGATGAAGGGGCTCATGCGATGACCGAGCAGAACCTTCCCGAGGTATCCGGCTCCGGCGACTCCCGGCCGGTCTTCGCCCGCAAGCAGGGCATGTGGTCGCGGGGCAGCGGCGACACCTCCGGCTACGGCGGCCTGCGGCGCGAGTTCTCGATGCCTGGCCGCACCGAGCCGCCGTTCGACGAGCCCTCCGATGCGGTCTACTCTCGCGCGATCGAGGTGGTTCCGGCCCTGGCCGATGCTCGCGTGCTCTTCGACCGCGGCGAGCTGACCATCTACGTGCCGCGCGAGCAGCTGCTGGAGACGGTGCAGCAGTTCCGCGACGACGCGCATCTGCGCTTCGAGGCGTGCGTCTCGGTCTCCGGTGTGCACTACCCGCAGGAGACCGGCGCCGAGCTGCACGTCGCCTACCACCTGCTCAGCATCACCCACAATCGCCGCGTGCGCCTCGAGGTGACCTGCCCCGAGGAGGATCCGCACGTGCCCTCCGTCGTCGCCACCTACCCGATGGCCGACTGGCACGAGCGCGAGACCTGGGACATGTTCGGCGTGATCTTCGACGGGCACCCGTCACTCACCCGCATCCTGATGCCCGACGACTGGTCGGGTCACCCGCAGCGCAAGGACTACCCGCTGGGCGGCGTCGACGTTGAGTACAAGGGCGCCAAGGTGCCCGCTCCCGACAACCGGAGGACCTACTCGTGAGCACCGAAGCCAACACCACCGCCGATCCGTTCGCGGCCCCGGGTGAGAAGCCGGCCGATCACGTCTACTTCTCCCAGGGCGGCGACTGGCAGGAGATCGCCAACGAGCAGGCCGAGCGCGGCGACGAGACCATCGTCGTCAACATGGGGCCGCAGCATCCGTCCACCCATGGCGTGCTGCGCCTGATCCTCGAGATGGACGGCGAGACCGTCACCTCGATCCGCCCCGGCATCGGCTTCCTGCACACCGGCATCGAGAAGAACATGGAGTACAAGACGTGGACGCAGGGCGTCACGTACTGCACCCGCATGGACTACGTCGCTCCGCTGTTCAACGAGGCCGCTTACTGCCTCGCCGTGGAGAAGCTGCTGGGCATCACCGATGACATCCCCGAGCGGGCCAGCGTCATCCGCGTGCTCGTGATGGAGCTCAACCGGATCGCCTCGCACCTGGTCGCCATGGGCACCGGCGGCATGGAGATCGGCGCGCTGACCGTCATGACCATCGCCTTCCGCGAGCGCGAGATGATCCTCGACTTCCTCGAGGCCCTCTCCGGCCTGCGCATGAACCACGCCTACATCCGCCCGGGCGGCGTCGCCAACGACCTTCCCGACGACGGCATCTCGCACCTGCGCAACGTCATCGACTGGCTGAAGCGGCACCTGCCCGAGTACGCCACCTTCTGCAACAAGAACCCCATCTTCATCGGCCGCATGAAGAACGTCGCCAAGATGGACCTGACCGGCGCCATGATGCTCGGCGTCTCCGGCCCGCCGCTGCGCGCCACCGGCTTCCCCTGGGATCTGCGCAAGGTGCAGCCGTACTGCGGCTACGAGACCTACGACTTCGAGTCGATCACCTGGGAGGGCAACGACGCGTACGCGCGCTTCCGGATCCGCCTGGCGGAGTGCTGGGAGTCGCTCAAGATCGTCGAGCAGTGCGCCGACCGTCTGGAGAAGACCCAGGGCCAGCCCGTCATGGTGGGCGACCAGAAGATCGCCTGGCCGGCTCAGCTGTCGCTGGGCTCCGACGGCCAGGGCAACAGCAACGAGCACATCAAGCACATCATGGGCGAGTCCATGGAGGCGCTGATCCACCACTTCAAGATCGTCACCGAGGGCTTCAAGGTGCCGGTGGGCCAGGTCTACCAGGCGATCGAGTCGCCTAAGGGCGAGCTGGGCGTGCATCTGGTCTCCGACGGCGGCACGCGTCCCTACCGGGTGCACTTCCGCGACCCGGGCTTCAATCACCTGCAGTCCGTTCCCTACATGTGCGAGGGCGGCATGATGTCCGACGTCGTGGTGGCCGTGGCCAGCCTCGATCCCGTTCTTGGAGGTGTCGACCGATGAGCGGTCACTTCGAATCCCATTTCCCCGAGTCCGGTTCGGTCGACTACTCCGATCAGTCCACCAACATCGACGAGACCGCCATCGCCGAGCTGCAGGAGCTGGCCGGGCGCTACCCGCAGGCCCGCTCGGCGCTGCTGCCGATGCTGCACCTCGTGCAGTCGGTCGACGGGCGGATCAGCCCCCGGGGCATCGAGGTGTGCGCCGACATCCTGGGCATCAGCACCGCTCAGGTCTCCGGCGTGGCCACCTTCTACACCATGTACAAGCGCCGCCCGGCCGGCAAGCACCACCTGGGTGTGTGCACCACCGCGCTGTGCGCGGTGATGGGCGGCGACGAACTGATGGAGCGGGCCAAGCAGCGTCTCGGCATCGACGAGAACCAGACCACCCCGTGCGGCAAGGTCTCGCTGGAGCGCCTCGAGTGCAACGCCGCCTGCGACTACGCGCCGGTGATGATGGTCAACTGGGAGTTCTTCGACAACATGGACCCCGCCAAGACCGACGAGCTGATCGACCGGTTGCTCAACGACGAAGAGGTGGTCTCCTCGCGGGGCGCCGTGCTCACGTCGTGGCGCGGAGCCGAGCGCGTGCTCGCAGGCTTCCCCGACGGCCGCGCCGACGAGGGCCCGTCCGCGGGTCACGCGTCGCTGGCCGGCGTCGAGATCGCCCGGGAGCGCAATTGGAGCGCGCCGAATCCGGCCGAGGTCTTGGCCGCCGTCACCGAGGAGGCGAAGTGACCGACCTGCTGACCCCCGTCCTGAGCTCCCAGTGGGGCCAGGACAAGAGCTGGAAGCTCTCCCGCTACGAGGCCTCCGGCGGCTACCGGGCGCTGCGCAAGGCGCTCGCCATGCAGCCCACCGACGTGGTGAACCTCGTCAAGGACGCCGGTCTCCGCGGCCGCGGAGGCGCAGGCTTCCCGACCGGCATGAAGTGGTCCTTCGTGCCGCAGGACAACCCCAACCCGAAGTACCTCGTGGTCAACGCCGACGAGTCGGAGCCGGGCACCTGCAAGGACATGCCGCTGCTGATGGCCAGCCCTCACACCCTGGTGGAGGGCGTGATCATCGCGTCCTATGCGATCAACTCCAACCACGCCTTCATCTACTGCCGCGGCGAGGTGCTGCACGTCATCCGCCGCCTCCAGCAGGCGGTCCAGGAGGCCTACGACGCCGGCTACCTCGGTAAGAACATCCAGGGCACCGGCTACGACCTCGACGTGATCGTGCACGCCGGCGCCGGCGCTTACATCTGCGGCGAGGAGACAGCGCTGCTCGACTCGCTCGAGGGCCGACGCGGCCAGCCGCGTCTGCGCCCGCCGTTCCCGGCCGTCGCGGGCCTGTACGCGTCGCCGACGGTGATCAACAACGTCGAGTCGATCGCGTCGGTGCCCAGCATCGTCGACAACGGCAAGGAGTGGTTCCAGGCCATGGGCACGGAGCGCTCGAAGGGCATGACGCTCTACTCGCTCTCCGGCCACGTGAAGCGTCCCGGCCAGTACGAGGCGCCGATGGGCATCACGCTGCGCCAGCTGCTCGAGCTGGCCGGCGGCATCCGCGACGGGCACCAGCTCAAGTTCTTCACCCCGGGTGGCTCGTCCACGCCGATCCTGGTGGAGGAGCATCTCGACCTTCCCCTCGACTACGAGGGCATGGCCGGCGCGGGCACGATGCTCGGCACCAAGGCGCTGCAGATCTTCGACGAGACCGTCTCCGTGGTGCGCACCACGCTGCGCTGGGTCGAGTTCTACAAGCACGAGTCCTGCGGCAAGTGCACCCCGTGCCGCGAGGGCACCTGGTGGCTCACCCAGCTGCTGATGAAGTTCGAGGCCGGCACGGCCGAAGAGGGCGACGTCGACAAGGTGCTCGACCTCTGCGACAACATCGGCGGCAAGTCGTTCTGCGCCCTCGCCGATGGCGCCGTCGCCTGCGTGACCAGCGCGATTCGCCACTTCCGCTCCGAGTTCGAGGCGGGTTATCACACGCCGGCTCGGGAGCTTTTCCCCTACGAGAAGAGCGCCCTCTGGGCCACCGAGACGGAAGGAGCTGTGCGATGAGCGTCGACACCAGCAAGTCCGCCGGCCAGGTCGTGCCTAAGCCCGATCTGGTCTCGCTGACCATCGACGGGGTGGAGGTCAGCGTCCCGAAGAACACGCTGATCATCCGCGCCGCCGAGATGATCGGCACCGCGATCCCGCGCTTCTGCGATCACCCGCTGCTCGACCCGGTCGGCGCCTGCCGCCAGTGCCTGGTCGATATTCCCGACGCCGGCAACGGCCGGGGCTTCCCCAAGCCGCAGGCCTCCTGCACGATGCCGGTGGCCGAAGGCATGGTCGTCAAGACCCAGGTGTCGTCGCCCGCCGCGGAGAAGGCCCAGAAGGGCATCCTCGAGCTGCTGCTGATCAACCACCCGCTGGATTGCCCGATCTGCGACAAGGGCGGCGAGTGCCCCCTGCAGAACCAGGCGCTGGCCAACGGCCCCAGCGAGTCCCGTTTCCACGGCAACCTGAAGCGCACCTTCCCCAAGCCGGTCAACGTCTCGGCGCAGATCCTGCTGGACCGCGAGCGCTGCGTGCTGTGCGCGCGTTGCACCCGCTTCTCCGAGCAGATCTCGGGCGACCCGTTCATCGCGCTGGTCGAGCGCGGCGCGCTGCAGCAGGTGGGCCACTACGAAGAGGATCCCTACGACTCGTACTTCTCCGGCAACGTGGTGCAGATCTGCCCGGTGGGCGCGCTCACCTCGGCGGCCTACCGCTTCCAGTCGCGTCCGTTCGACCTGAAGTCCACCACCACCACGTGCGAGCACTGCGCGGGCGGTTGCGAGCTGCGCACCGATCATCGTCACCATCAGGTGAAGCGGCGCCAGGCAGGCAACAACCCCGAGGTGAACGAGGAGTGGAACTGCGACAAGGGCCGCTTCGGATTCATGTACGGCCGCGGTGAGGACCGGCTGACCCGTCCGCTGGTGCGCCGCGACGGCGTGCTGCAGTCCGCGAGCTGGCCCGAGGCTGTCGACGTGGCTGTGCGCGGCCTCAAGGCTGCTGGCTCCGCGGTCGGCGTGCAGACCGGCGGTCGCCTGACCGTCGAGAACGCCTACGCCTACTCCCGGTTCGCGCGCGCCGTGCTCGGCACCAACAGCATCGACTTCCGCTCCCGCCCGGCTTCGGGCGAGGAGGCCCAGTTCATCGCCGCCCGCGTGGCAGGCAAGGAACTGGCCGAGTCGGTCACCTACTCCGATCTCGAGCAGGCCAAGCAGGTCGTTCTGGTCTGCTTCGAGCCCGAGGACGAGGCCGGCATCGTGTTCCTCCGCCTGCGCAAGGCGGTCCGCAAGGCCGGACTCAAGGTGATCACCCTCGCGCCGTTCTCGTCGCGGGGCTCCGACAAGCTCAAGGCCACGCTGGTTCCCACGGTTCCCGGCGAGGAGGCGCACACCCTGCGCGCGCTCAAGGGGCTCGGTGCCGACAGCGTGATCATGGTGGGGGAGCGGGCCGGGACCATCCCGGGCGTGCTCACCGCCGCAGGCGAGGTCTCCGACGCCACCGGCGCTCGGCTGGCGTGGATGCCGCGCCGCGCGGGCGACATGGGCGCCATCGCCGCCGGCTGCCTGCCCAACCTGCTGCCGGGCGGACGCCCCGCGGAGGCGGCCGACGCGCGCGTCGACGTCGCCTCGCACTGGGGTCTCTCCGCTCTTCCCGCGGGCAAGGGGCTCACGGCCGACGAGCAGTTCCGCGCCGCAGCCGCCGGAGAACTCAAGGCCTTGGTCGTGGCGGGCGTCGAGCCCGGCGACCTGGCCGATCCCGCCGCCGCGTTGGCCGGTCTCGAGGCCGCCGACTTCGTGGTCAGCATCGAGCAGCGCACCTCGGAAGTGACCGAGCGGGCGGACGTCGTCTTCCCCGCGGCGCTGATCGAGGAGCAGGCCGGACACTTCCACAACTGGGAGCATCGCCAACTGCCGGTGCGCCTGGTGACCAAGGCGAAGCTGACGCCCATGACCGACCTGCGCATCCTGGCTGCCTTGGCCGACGCACTGGGCTCGGAGCTGGGCTTCCGCACCTCCGTCGAGGCGATGGCCGACCTGGAGGAGTTGGGTACCTGGGACGGTCAGCGTGCGGCTTCGCCGCAGGTCGAAGCGAGCCGCGCGGCCGAGGGTGTCGTGCTGGCCACCTGGCACGAGCTGATCGACGCCTCCCGCGGTACCGACTACGAGCTGGCGCTGCGGGCCACCGCGCGCCCGGCGATGGCCAAGCTCAGCCAGGCCACCGCCGACAAGCACGGCATCACCGAGGTGGTGCAGATCACCGCGAACGGCCGCCAGCAGCTGCTTCCCGTCGGCATCACCGAGACGATCCTCGACGATGTCGTCTGGGTGCCCATGAACGCGGGAGGCGCCTTCGGGCGGGCTCCTGCCGCCCCAGGCGCGAGCGTATCCATCGCCGCCGTCGCCATCGATGAAGGAGACCAGGAATGAACATCTTCTTCCAGGACCCGTGGTGGCTCGTCCTGATCAAGGTCGTAGCGCTCTTCGTCGTCCTGCTGCTGTGGACCATCTTCAACGTCTGGTACGAGCGTCGCCTCGTCGGCAAGATGCAGCACCGGCTGGGCCCGATCATGAACGGCCCCTTCGGCCTCGGGCAGGCCCTGGCCGACGGTGCGAAGCTGATTCTCAAAGAGGACTTCCGGCCTAACAAGGCCGACAAGTTCGTCTTCAACCTCGGCCCCATCCTCACCGGCGCCGCCGCCTTCACCACCTGGACGGTGATCCCGTTCGGCGGTGAGGTCACCATGTTCGGCATCGAGACCCGGCTGCAGGCCACCGACCTTCCGGTCGCGGCGCTGTTCGTGATGGCGATCGCGTCGATCGGTATCTACGGCATCGTGCTCGCGGGCTGGGCGTCGTCGAACACCTATTCCTTCCTCGGCGCGGTGCGCTCGACGGCTCAGATGATCTCCTACGAGGTCGCGATGGGCCTGTCCATGGTGGGCGTGTTCCTGATGGCCAACTCGATGTCCACCTACCAGATCGTCGAGGCCCAGCGGGTCACGCTGCAGGGCCAGATCCCGTTCACCGACATCACATTCAACACGGGCCTGCCCGGTTGGTACGCGCTGCTGCTGTTCCCCGCCTTCGTGATCTACTTCATCTCGATGGTGGGCGAGACCAACCGCGCGCCCTTCGACCTGCCCGAGTGCGAGTCCGAGCTGGTCTCTGGTTACCTCACCGAGTACTCCGGCTTCCGCTACGCCATGTACTTCCTCGCGGAGTACATCAACATGGTCACCGTGTCCGCGCTCTGCGTGACGCTGTTCCTCGGCGGCTACCTGATGCCGTGGCCGCTCAACCTGATCCCGTTCCTTGACAACGCCTGGTTCGGCCCGATCGTCTTCATGGTCAAGGTCCAGCTGGTGTTCTCGGTGTTCGTGTGGCTGCGCGGCACCCTGCCTCGGTTCCGCTACGACCAGTTCATGAACCTCGGCTGGAAGGCGCTGATCCCGATCTCGCTGCTGTGGATCGTGCTGGTGGGGCTCGCCCCCGACTACACCATGCCGATGGCGATCATCCTGATCCTCGCCGTCTACCTGCTGGTGGGCAGCCGCGATCCGCAGGAACTCGAGCCCGAGCCCCAGGTCTACGACAACGAGACCTTCGATCCGTTCGAAGGCGGCTATCCCGTGCCACCGCGGCCGGGTCAGGTGCTGCCCGAGTTCGCGGGCGTGGTCAAGGGCTCGCACGACGAGGCCGACGCCGTCGCCGTCTCCGATGGGAAGGAATCCTGATGGGACTCTTCGATCCGTGGGCCGGATTCGGCGTCACGCTCCGGACGATCTTCCGCAAGCCCTTCACGCAGGGCTACCCCGAGAAGGGCAAAGAGAAGGTCACGATGCCGCGCTTCCACGGCCGGCATCAGCTCAACCGCTGGCCGGATGGCCTGGAGAAGTGCGTGGGCTGCGAGCTGTGCGCCTGGGCCTGCCCCGCCGACGCGATCTACGTCGAAGGCGCGGACAACACCGACGACGATCGCTTCTCGCCGGGGGAGCGCTACGGCCGCGTCTACCAGATCAACTACCTGCGCTGCATCTTCTGCGGCCTGTGTATCGAGGCCTGCCCGACGCGCGCGCTGACGATGACCAACGAGTTCAAGCTGGCCGACTCCACGCGCAAGGATCTGATCTACGAGAAGCAGGATCTGCTGGCGCCGCTGCTGCCGGGCATGGAACAGCCGCCGCATCCGCGCCGGCTGGGCGACGACGAGAAGGACTACTTCCTCGGCCTGCCCGCCACCGGTGAGCCCGACACCCGTAGCGCCACCTCAGGAGCGACGAAATGATCACCCTTACTCCGCTGGTCACCGGCGCCGACGTGGCGTTCTGGGCGACGGCGCCGATCATCGTGATCTGCGCCCTGGCGCTGCTGCTGTCCCGCAAGCCCGTGCATTCGGCCATCGCGATGGCCGGCGTCATGGTGGGCCTGGCGGTGCTGTACGCCGCCCAGGATGCGCCCTTCCTGTTCGTGATCCAGATCATCGTCTACACCGGCGCGATCCTGATGCTGTTCCTGTTCGTCGTGATGCTGATCGGCGTCGACGCCACCGATTCCGTGGTGGAGACGATCAAGGGCCACCGCGTCGCCGCCACCGTCGCGGTGATCGGCTTGGGCATCCTGCTGATCGCCGCCGTCGGCCAGCTCGCGGTGCTCGGCGAGCCGGTCGGCCTGGCTGAGGCCAACGCTGCGCAGGACGGCAACATCCCGTCGATCGCGGCCCTGCTGTTCACCGACTACGTGCTCACCTTCGAGATCAGCGGCGCGCTGATCATCGTCGCGGCCGTCGGCGCCATGGTGCTGGCCCACGGCGAGAAGCTCAAGGAGAAGAAGACGCAGGAGGATCTCGCCGCCGAGCGCGTCGAGGCCTACGTCGAGGAGGGAACCCACCCGGGCCCGCTGCCCAGCTCCGGCGTCTTCGCCCGACACAACGCCATCCACATCCCGGCCCTGCTTCCCGACGGCTCCGTCGCCGAGAAGTCGCTGTCCAAGACCCTCATGGCTCGTGGCGTGGTGGTGGATGTCGACGAGTTGCGCGCCCCCACCGAGTCCACGCTGAAGGCGCTCACACAGGCCGACGCCGACGCTGAAGGAGAGCAAGCATGACCACCGGATCCCTGCTGGTGCTGTCGGCGATCCTGTTCGCCATCGGCGTCGCCGGCTTCCTGCTGCGCCGCAACGCGCTGATCGTGTTCATGAGCATCGAGATGATGCTGAACTCGGCAAACCTCGCCTTCGTGGCGTTCGCCCGCCAGCACGGCAACCTCGACGGTCAGATCGCGGCGTTCTTCGTCATGGTCGCGGCCGCCGCGGAGGTCGTGGTGGGCCTGGCCATCATCGTGGCGGTCTATCGCGCACGTCGCACGGCCTCGGTCGACGACGTCAACCTGATGAAGTACTAAGGGGAAAACTCCAGTGCATCTCCTCGAAACCATCACCACCGCGACGCCGGCCACCGGGCTGTTCAGCCTGGCCTGGCTGATGATCGCGATTCCGCTCGCCTCGGCGGGCCTGCTCCTGCTGCTGGGCAAGGCCACCGACGCGTGGGGTCATCTGCTGGCCACGCTGGCCCCGATCGCATCCTTCACGATCGGCGCGCTGCTCTTCATCCAGATGCTCGGCGCCCCCGAGGACGCGCGCGCGGTCTCCGTGCCCGTCTACGAGTGGATCGCCACGGGCAGCTGGACCTTCAACGTGTCGCTGCTGGTCGACCAGCTCTCGATCCTGTTCGTGCTGCTGATCACGGGCGTCGGCTCGCTGATCCACATCTACTCGATCGGCTACATGTCGCACGACCCGCGCCGTCGCCGGTTCTTCGCTTACCTCAACCTGTTCATCGCCGCCATGCTGCTGCTGGTGCTGGCCGACAACTACCTGGTGCTGTTCGTCGGCTGGGAGGGCGTGGGCCTGGCCTCGTACCTGCTGATCAGCTTCTGGGCGCACAAGGATTCGGCCGCGGCCGCCGGCAACAAGGCGTTCATCGTCAACCGCGTCGGCGACCTGGGCATGGCGATGGCCGTGTTCACCATGCTGGCCTGGTTCGGTTCCTCGTCCTTCGCCGATGTCAATGCCGGCGCTGCCTCGCTGACCCCCGCCTGGGCCACCCTGCTCGGCTTCATGCTGCTGCTCGGTGCCTGCGGCAAGTCGGCGCAGGTGCCGCTGCAGTCCTGGCTGCTGGACGCCATGGAAGGCCCCACGCCGGTGTCGGCCCTGATTCACGCGGCGACGATGGTCACCGCGGGCGTCTACCTGGTGGTGCGCTCCAACGCCATCTACGCGCAGACCGAGATCGCGACCACCGCCGTCGCGATCGTCGGCACGGTCACGCTGCTGGCCGGCGCCTGGATCGGTACCGCCAAGGACGACATCAAGAAGGTGCTCGCCGGATCCACCATGTCGCAGATCGGCTACATGATGCTCGCAGCGGGCCTCGGCCCGGCGGGCGCGGCGTTCGCGATCTTCCACCTGATCACGCACGGCTTCTTCAAGGCCAACATGTTCCTCGGCGCCGGCTCCGTGATGCACGGCATGAACGACGACGTGAATATGCGCCACTACGGCGCCCTGTCGAAGCCGATGCGAATCACCTTCCTCACCTTCGCCGCCGGCTACCTGGCGATCATCGGGTTCCCGTTCACCGCGGGCTTCTACTCGAAGGACCACATCATCGAGACGGCGTTCCATGAGAGCACCACGCTCGGCGTGCTGGCCCTGATCGGCGCCGGCGTCACGGCCTTCTACATGACGCGCCTGATGATGATGACCTTCTTCGGCGCCAAGCGCTGGGAGGAGGACGTGCATCCGCACGAGTCGCCGCTGACCATGACGGTGCCGCTGATCATCCTCGCCGTGCTGTCGCTCGTGGCGGGCCTGTTCATGAACAACTGGATCCAGGGGTGGCTCGCCGCTCCCACCGGTTCGCACCCGCATGAGACCAGCCTGATCAACTTCACCCCGGTGGGCCTGGTCGCGCTGGCGGTGGTGGCGATCGGCGTCGCGATCGGGTGGTACACCTACAAGGGCACCGTCCCGCGGGATCAGCCGCGCACGAGGAGCGCCCTGGTGCTCGCCGGCCGCGCCGACCTCTACGGCGATGCGTTCAACGAGCACGCCGTCATCCGTCCCTACAAGGGTCTCGCCGACGGCCTCGCCTGGGCGGATCGCAAGGGCGTCGACGGCATCCCGATGGGCGGCGCGACGCTGGCCGAGGGTATCGGTGCGGTGCTGCGCAAGACCGAGAACGGCTACGTGCGCAGCTACGGCCTCATCCTTGTTGTCGGATCGCTGGTGCTCGCCACCGTGGTCGCGCTCGGACAGCTGGTCTAAGGAGTAATGGAGATATGCCTCTACTGACTATCCTCGCGCTGCTGCCCCTGGTGGGTGCGCTGTTGCTGACGGTGCTTCGCGGCCACACCGCGCGGCTCGTGGGCTTCGGCTTCGCGCTGACCACGCTGATCATCGGCGTCCTGGCTTTCGTGATGTCGGTCACCGGCGCCAACCTCAGCGAGGGTGTGCCGTGGATCGAGGCCATCGGCGCGCACTACGCGCTGGAGCTCGACGGCATGAGCGCCATCCTGGTGCTGCTCACCGTGATCCTGGTGCCGATCGTGATGCTCGCCGAATGGCGAGTGGGGGAGCAGGAGACTGCGCGCTGGAGCACCGGCGCCTTCTTCGGCCTCACCCTGATGCTGCAGAGCTTCGCCCTGTACGTGTTCATGGCCTCCGACGTGCTGCTGTTCTACATCGCCTTCGAGGCGACGCTGATCCCGATGTACTTCCTGATCGCCGGCTACGGCGGTGCGAAGCGCAGCAGGGCCGCCGTCAAGTTCCTGATCTACTCGCTGGCCGGCGGCCTGGTGATGCTGGTCGCGGTCGCGGGCCTGTACGCGGTCGGCGTGCAGCAGGGCCAGGTCAGCTTCCTGCTCAGCGATCTCGCCGCGCTCGACCTCGCGTCGACCACCGGCAAGTGGCTGTTCGTCGGTTTCTTCTTCGCGTTCGCGGTGAAGGCACCGATGGCGGGTCTGCATACCTGGCTGCCCGACACCGCCGAGCAGGCCACCGGCGGCTCGTCGACGCTGCTCGTCGGCATCCTCGACAAGATCGGCACCTTCGGCATGATCAAGATCTGCCTGATGGTGTTCCCGGAGGCCACCCAGTGGGCGGCGCCGGCGATCCTGCTGTGGGCCGTGGTCTCGGTGCTCTACGGCGCCATCATGGCCTTCGCCTCCACCGACATCATGCGGCTCATCTCCTACACCTCGGTCAGCCACTTCGGCTTCATGGTGTTCGGCATCTTCGCCTTCACCCAGGCCTCGATGAGCGGGTCGATCTTCTACATGATCAACCACGGCTTCTCGACCGCAGCGCTGTTCCTGATCGCGTCGTTCATGATCCGGCGACGGGGCAGCCAGGACATCAACGCCTTCGGCGGCGTGCAGAAGGTGGCGCCGGTGCTGGCCGGCACCTTCCTGGTCGCCGGGCTCTCGGCGCTGTCCCTGCCGGGCCTGTCCACCTTCGTCAGCGAGATCATGGTGATGGCCGGAGCATGGCAGCGTCACCCGGTGCTCACTGCCGTCTCCACGCTCGGCATGGTGCTGGCCGCGGTCTACGTGCTGCGCCTCTACAAGACCACCATGACCGGTCCTGTCACGAAGCAGACCTCTGAACACATCACATCCGACCTCAACCTGCGCGAGCGAGCCGTGGTGGCGCCGCTGATCGTGCTGCTCCTGGTGTTCGGCTTCTTCCCGAAGCCGCTCATGGAGCAGGCGAACGAGACGGCCAACGCGTCGCTCGCCGTCGCCGGTATCGAGGATCCGACCCCGCAGGCTAAGGAAGGCGGACGATGATCAACCTCCTGGAGATCGCAGCTCCCACCCTGGAGTGGTTCCAGCTTGCTCCGTTGCTGATCGTGTTCATCGGCGCGGCCGTCGGCATCGTCGCGGAGGCCGTCGTGCCCCGCTCGGTGCGCTACCTCGCCGGCTGCTTCATCGCGGGCATCACGGTGCTCATCGCCCTCGGCTTCGTCGTGATGAACGGCATCGAGTTCGAGGCCGGCCGGCTGATCGGCATGGGCATCATCGCCTTCGACGGGCCCACCCTGCTGTTCTGGGGCCTGCTGCTGCTCGTCGGGCTCGGCGGCGTCGCGGTGTTCGCCGAGCGGGGTGTGGGCGACGGCACGTCGGCCTTCGCCGCGTCGGCCGCCACCGTTCCCGGCTCCCCGTTGGAGCGCGAGGCCGTGAAGCTCAAGCGCGAGCACACCGAGGTCTTCCCGCTCCTGCTGTTCTCGCTGCTGGGCATGATGGTCTTCGCCGCTGCGAACGACCTGATCACGATGTTCGTCTCGCTCGAGGTGTTCTCGCTGCCGCTCTACCTGCTCTCCGCCATGGGCCGTCGTCGCCGGCTGCTGAGCCAGGAGGCCGCGCTGAAGTACTTCCTGCTGGGCTCGCTGGCCTCAGCGTTCTTCGTCTACGGCGTGGCGCTGATGTACGGCTTCTCCGGCGGCTTCAAGCTGGTCGACATCGTCGACGCCATCGACCGCGGCACCGGCAGCAACGTGCTGCTGCTCACCGGCCTGGTGATGCTCGCCGTGGGCCTGCTGTTCAAGATCGGCGCCGTGCCCTTCCACACCTGGGTTCCCGACGTCTACACCGGCGCTCCCACCCCGGTCACCGGCTACATGGCCGTCGCCACCAAGACCGCCGCGATCGCCGCGCTGCTGCGCGTGTTCTTCGTCGGCCTCGGCGGTGCGCGCTGGGATTGGCAGCCGCTGTTCGCGGTGGTCGCGGTGATCACCATGTTGGTGGGTGCCACCATCGGCCTGCTGCAGACCGACGTGAAGCGCCTGCTGGCCTACTCCTCGGTGGTGCACGCCGGCTTCCTGCTGGTGGCCGTCACCGGTGCCGTCGCGGGGGCCGACCTTGGCGTCACCTCGGTCAGCGCGATCGTGTTCTACCTGCTCACCTACGGCCTCGCCACGCTGGGAGCGTTCGCGATCGTCACCATGGTGCGTCGCTCCGGCGGCGAGGCGAACAACCTCGACGCGTGGCGCGGGCTGGGCAAGTCCAACCCCTTCGTCGCGGCGATCATGACGCTGTTCCTGCTGAGCCTCGCCGGGATCCCGCCGACGGCCGGTTTCATCGGCAAGCTGACGGTCTTCCAGGCCGCTGCCGCCGGTGGCTTCGGCTGGCTGGTGTTCGCCGCCGTGGTGTGCAGCGTCGTCGCGGCCTTCTTCTACCTGAAGGTGGTCGTGGTGATGTGGTTCCGCGAGCCGGATCCGGAGCTCGCCGCCACCGTCGCCGTTCCCTCCCTCTGGACGTGGACTCTGGTTATCGTGGGCGCTGCGGCTACGCTGGTGCTCGGCCTCGTGCCGGGCGGCGTGCTCGACCTGTTGGCCGGCATGTCGCAGTTCGTTCGCTGAGCCCATAAGGAGTGTTCGTGGGGGATACCCACCTGTCAGAGCGCCTAGACGCCCTGCTGGAGACCTTTGAGACGCAACTGCTGGAGGCGGCCCAGGCCGACTCCCAGTTCGTCAGCGAGGCGTCGACCCACATCATCGCGGCGGGCGGCAAGCGCTTCCGCCCGATGCTGGTGTTCCTCTCGGCAGAGGTGGGGGAGCGTGAGGCCGACCAGGCCGACCTGCTGCGGGCCGCCATGGTGATGGAACTCACCCACGTCGCCAGCCTCTACCACGACGACGTCATGGACGAGGCCGATGTGCGTCGCGGCACCCCGTCGGCCAATCGGTACTTCGGCAACTCCGTGGCGATCCTGGTGGGAGACTTCCTGTTCGCGCAGGCGTCGAAGCTCGTCGCCCTGCTCGGCAAGGACTACATCCTGCTGCAGGCCGAGACCTTCGCCCGGTTGGTGCAGGGTCAGATCGCGGAGACCCGGGGCCCCGGCGAGGGCGAGGATCCGCTGGCGCACTACCTCAAGGTGATCGCCGACAAGACCGGTTCGCTGATCGCCGCCTCGGCGCAGTTCGGTGGCATGGTCGCGGACGTCTCAGACGAGGTGCGCTCCGCGCTCGCCGCCTACGGCGAAGAGGTGGGCTTGGTGTTCCAGCTCAGCGACGACCTGCTTGACATCCTCTCCGACGACAGCGGCAAGACCCCCGGCACCGACCTCCGCGAGGGCGTGCCCACGCTGCCGGTGCTGATGCTGAGCGACTCCGACGACCCCGCGGATCGTGCGCTGCTCGCCCGCATCCAGGGCGACCTCAGCGACGACGCGGTGCTGGCCGACGTGCTCGCCGACCTGCGCGCCCATCCGGTGATCGACCGCGCTCGCGCCGAGGTTCGCCGTCGGGCGGACATCGCCAAGGCACACCTGGCTGCCCTTCCCGACGGCGAGGTCAAGGACACGCTCTCGCGTGTCCCCGACACCCTCGTCGACCGCACGACGTAGTCACACAGACGAAACGACCCCGCCACGGATGAATCCGTGGCGGGGTCGTCTCTGTGCGGGGCTCAGCGGAGGAAGAGCATCTCGCGGTACTTCGGCAGCGGCCAGGCAGCGTCGGCGACTTCCTTCTCCAGTGCGTCGGCATGAGCGCGGGCCTGATCCATCAGCGGACGGATCGTGTCGGCACAGTGCCTCATGTGGTCGGCCACGCTGTCGAAGTCGTGGACGCCCAGTTCGCTCTCCAGCTCGGCGACGACGGCCAGCAGGCCCTTCGCCTCGGCGGCGATCGTCGTGATCGGCGTCGCGTCCAGCTCGGCGCCGAACGTCGAGAGATCCTTGTAGGTGGACGCCAGATCGGAGACGTAGCCGAGCGCCGCCGGGTAGATGACGGTCTTCGCGAGGTCGATGACGAGCTTCGCCTCGACGGCGATCGAGTTGATGTACTGCTCGGCATACACCTCGTAGCGGCTGTTGAGCTCCAGCGGCGACAGGACGCCCGTCGACTGGAAGAGCTCGACCACCGCCGGCTCGGTGAACACCGGCAGCGCGTCGGCGCTGGTGGGCAGATTGCGCAGCCCGCGTTCGGCCACGGCGGCCTCGTGCCACACGCTCGAGTAGCCGTCGCCGCCGAAGACCGCGGCGCCGTGCTCCTGCATGATCTCCTGCAGGATCGCCGCCACCACGGCGGGGAGTTCCTTGCCGGTGGCCAGCTCGGTTTCCATCCGGTCGGCGATCCAGCTGAGGGAGTCCGCCAGGATCGTGTTCATCGCGACGAGCGGGCCGGAGACCGACTGCGACGAGCCGACGGCGCGGAACTCGAACCGGTTGCCGGTGAAGGCGAACGGGGACGTGCGGTTGCGGTCGCCCGGGTCGCGCTCGAAGGGCAGGATCTGCGCCAGGCCGAGGTCCATCAGACCGCCGTTGCTGGTCGTCGCCACCTCGCCCGCGCCGATGTCCCGGAACACGCCCTCGAGCTGGTCGCCGAGGTAGACCGACATGATCGCCGGGGGCGCCTCGTTGGCGCCGAGCCGATGGTCGTTGGATGCCGTGGCGACAACGGCGCGAAGGAGCGGGCCGAACAGGTGGACGCCGCGGATCACGGCGCCGCAGAACACCAGGAAGTGCAGGTTCTCCTCGGGCGAGCTGCCCGGATCGAGCAGGTTGCCCTGGGTACTGTTGCCCACCGACCAGTTCACGTGCTTGCCCGAGCCGTTGACGCCGGCGAACGGCTTCTCGTGCAGCAGGCAGACGAAGCCGTGCTCGGCGGCGGTGGCCTTCATCGTCGTCATCATCAGCTGCTGGTGATCGGCGGCCACGTTCGCGCCCTCGAAGTAGGGGGCGATCTCGAACTGACCCGGAGCAACCTCGTTGTGGTGCGTCTTGGCCGGGATGCCGAGGCGGTAGAGCTTGTCCTCGAAGTCCTGCATGAACACCTGGACGCGCTCGGGAATCGCTCCGAAGTAGTGGTCGTCGAATTCCTGGCCCTTGGCCGGCGGTGCGCCGAAGAGGGTGCGCCCGGCGAGCAGCAGGTCGGGGCGCGCCGCCACGAAGTGCTGATCGACGAGGAAGTACTCCTGCTCGGCGCCGCAGCTGGAGTTGAGCGGCGCGATCTCGGTCTCGCCCATCAGCGTGAGCACCCGGCGGGCCGCCTTGTCCATGGCCGCGTTCGAGCGCAGCAGCGGGATCTTCTTGTCCAGGGCCTCGCCGGTCCACGACATGAACACGCTGGGGATCATCAGCGTGGAGCCGTTCTTGGTCTGCATGATGAAGGCCGGGCTGGTGGGATCCCAGGCCGTGTAGCCGCGAGCGGCGCTGGTCATGCGCAGGCTGCCGTTGGGGAACGACGAGCCGTCGGGCTCGCCCTTGATCAGCAGGCTTCCCGTGAACTCGGTGATGGCGTTGCCGTCGGGATTGGTGACGATGAAGCCGTCGTGCTTCTCGGCGGTGATGTTGGTCAGCGGGTAGAACACGTGCGAGTAGAACTTGGCGCCCTTGCGGATCGCCCAGTCCTTCATCGCTGCGGCGACGACATCGGCCGTAGCAGGGTCGAGGAGTTCCCCGGTCTGGACGGTGCGCTTCATCGCCTTGAAGGCGTTCTTGGACAGCGCCTCCTCCATCGCGGCGAGCCCGAAGACGTCGCTGGCCCAGATCTCGTTCAGCGGCCGGATCTCGTTGGTCTCTGCCGGCGTTCGGCCGAGCACCTCGGTGATGGCGTGTCGACGGACGTTGTTTTCTGTCATGGGTTCGCTTGCCCTTCATTCGTAGTGGCTCGCCGCCACAGTAGGCGGCGCCCATTTCAGTCGAGTTTCGTAGCGGTTTCGGTCCCGGACAGAACTTTGTGCGTGACTACTTGATCTCCTTTTTCCAGGCTCCGATGTAGGCCACCGGTCGGAAGCCCATCTTCACGCTCTTCGAGGTGCGACGAGCTCTGCGAGGAGCCTCGAGGAGAGCGCGACGGTGCCGGGGGACTACTTGATCTCCTTCTTCCAAGCGCCGATGTAGGCGACCGGCTTAAAACCCATCGCCTCGTTGACATTCAGCATGTGCCGGTTCTCCTCGGCGTTCCAGGTGAGCACTCGCCGGGACTCCGGGACGATCTCCTGCCACGCCAGCAGATTGGCGCACTTGATCCACTGACCGAGCTTGTGGCCTCGGTGCTCGCGGAGCACTAGGGTGTCGACCTGGCCCGTGGGTGCCGTCTTGTCCTCGCCGATGGACAACTCCGTGAAGGCCACCAGCTCACCGCTGGCGTCGTGACGGACAGCCGTGACGAGCACGGTGTGACCACCGTCGATCCAGTGCTGGTCGTGACGGGCAATGCGTTCCGCGTCCCACGTCTCCTCGTCGAACTCCATCGCCCCGGCGGGGACGTCCGTCGACATTCGGCTCTTCATCCACGCGTAGCCGGCCATGTGCTCAGCCGGCGTTGGTAGCGTCCAGCTCACCAGGCAGTACCCGTCGGCCCGGGAGTCCTCCAGCATGCGCTGCACGAGGGGCAGTGACCCGGTCAGGTCGAGGCCGCTCTTGCGTTCGATCTGACCGAGCTCGTAGCCGTTGCGCAGGTAGTAGCGGGCGATGTGGTCGCGGGGGATCGCACCGAAGCCGGTGGGGGAAGCGAGCAGGTCGTCGGCCTTCTCGCCCTCCTGCGGGTCCAGGTGCTGAGCCCACGACTGGAGCAGGGTGCGCCCCTGCTCCCTCGCCGTGTGTTCGACGAGCTGCAGCGCCTTGGTGCCGATCCCTCGGCCCCAATGCGTGCTGAGGAGCTCGACGAGCCAGAACGCGCTGCGAGAGCCCTCGTCGAGGGGGATGTCGACGCCGATCCGCCCGATCGTCTGGCCGTCCTCCAGGATCAGCCAGGCGAACCGGATCTGGTCGGGATCGGGCTGGTAGTACGGCAGCAGCTCGGCTGCCGTCATGGTCTCGTCCTCGTTGCCGTTGATCTCGCGGTAGATGACGTTGCGCACGTCGACCATCGCTCGGAAGTCCTCGGCGTCGCTGGAATCGATACTCGTCGGGATGACGAGCGTGCGGAACTCGATGCTGTTATTGCTCATTTTCTTTTCGGTTTTCTCGTGAGTAGTGATGTCAGTTGAGAGGCAGGCGCAGGTGACGCAGCTGCCAGTTGGTTTCGCGAGATTCGCGTTCTTGTTCATTGCGAATGCGCTCGGTTTCGTCGCTGTACGACGGCTCCTGTACGCGGGTGCTTCGGATGAGCAGCCACAGTGCGATCCGCAAGGTGATTCGGTCGAGCAAGGAGGTGCGGGGCACGCGGCCCGGAGGCAGCACCTGCTCGTCGATGGTGGTTCGCCGTGCTGCGATGACGGTAGGCATAGTTGAGCTTTCGGTGTGATCTAGCTGGTTGAGTCAGCGTCTCTCGTGTCAGGCCTTGTCAACTGAGTGTCGGCAGCAAGATCGTCGCTGCGAAGTCGTCGAAGGCGGGTCTGAGAGACAGGAGGGAGATCGTTCATGCCAGGCGTGGAGACGCCAGGAAAGCAGTGAGCGATCAGCCCTGAGGATGCAGAGGGGTGCCCTGAAAATGGGCAGAGTTATCCCGGGAAGGGATCAGAGGCCCGCGATGACGCGGTAGGCAGTATCGAAGGAGACGGCCCCGCGACGCGCGGCGGTATCGAGCGCGGTATCAACCAAGACTTGAATCATTTCGGGGCCTCCTTTCTCGACTTCGAGTTCCAATTGCACACATTAGCCACCGGACTGCGCGAAAGTCAAGGCATTTGATGAACTCGTGGTCGAGCATTGATTCTTCACGGCCGGCGGAGGCTTCCGTCGATCCGCCGAGGATCAGGCTCGTGTGCTCGCGGGGAGGTGGCTCATGCGCCGTCCACCGGCTGGTCGCAGCACGGCGAGTGCGATCGCCCCGGTCAGCGCAGTGGTGCTGACGACGTACAGCGGGCGCCCGAGCGCGACGACGGCGTCCATGTTCCCGTCGTAGAAGGTGTCTGCCAGCGACATCAGATTCCAGAAGCTGGCGGCGAAGTATGCGGGCGCTCCCAGCGTCAGAGCGACGCACCAGCCGAGTGTCACCTCGCACGCGCCGAGGTCGAGGCGTCTGGGAGCGATGATCGTCCAGGCTGCGGCGAGAGCGATCCCGGCTACCAAGAACAGACGTCCGGGGATCATCGATACCGGTTGTCCCGACGCGTCCATCGCGAGGATGGCCTCGTCGAGTGACATCCCGCTTCCCGCGACCAGCCCGAGGTCGTTCACGACGACCATGCCCCAGAGCGCATACGCGACGACAGCCGCCGCTTCTGCCGCCGTCACGACCCTCTTCATGTCCGCCACGCTATCCGCGTCGACCGTCAACTGCCAGCCCGCGGGGACGCGTCGTGCCCACGGTCGGATGGTGCCGAGACCGTCGTCGTACTTGGCCCGGTGGCGTCACCAGATGGTGATGCGTTCTTCCTTGGGGAGCCAGAGCGCGTCGCCGTCGGTGGTGCCGAAGGCGGCGTGGAAGGCGTCGAGGTTGCGCACGATCTGGTTGCAGCGGAACTCTGCGGGCGAGTGCGGGTCGACGGCCAGCAGCATCTTGGCGCTCTCGGGACGTCGCTTGGTGCGCCAGGCCTGGCCCCAGCCGTAGAAGAAGCGCTGGGCGGGCGTCAGTTCGTCGATGGGCTCGCCGTCCGGATCGCCGCCGGCCAGCAACCAGGCGTCGTAGGCGATACCGAGGCCGCCGAGGTCTCCGATGTTCTCGCCCAGGGTCAGCTGACCGTTGATCGTCTGACCGTCGGTGCCCTCGGGGGAAAGCACCTCGAACTGCTTGATCAAGCCGGCGGTGAGTTGCTCGAAGGCCGCGCGATCGTCCTCTGTCCACCAGTCGCGCAGACGGCCATCGCCGTCGCAGGTGGACCCCTTGTCGTCGAAGCCGTGGCCGATCTCGTGACCGATCACCGCGCCGATGGCGCCGTAGTTGACGGCGGCGTCGGCCTCGGTGTTGAAGAATGGCGGCTGCAGGATCGCGGCAGGGAAGACGATCTCGTTGCGCAGGGGGTGGTAGTAGGCGTTGACCGTCTGCGGGTACATCAGCCACTCGTCGGGATCGACGGGGCCGCCCACCTTGCTGAGTGAGTAGTCGGCGTCGAAGGCGTTCGAGGCGAGCACGCTGGCCACCAGATCTCCAGGGACGACCGCGAGGTCGTCGAAGGTGCGCCACTTCTCCGGGTAGCCGATCTTGGGGCGGAACTTCGAGAGCTTGTCCAGTGCCTCGGCCCTGGTGGCCTCGGACATCCAGGAGAGCTTTGCGATCGAGTTCGCGTAGGCCTTGAGCAGGTTGGCCACCAGCGTGTCCATGGCGGCCTTCGCCTCGGGCTGGAAGTGGCGCTCCACGTAGATCTTGCCGACGGCCTCGCCCATCACGCCTTCGACGAAGAGGACGCCCCGCTTCCATCGCGGACGCTGCTCTTGCGCGCCGCCAAGCGTCTTCTCGTAGAAGTCGAAGCGGTTGGTGACGAAGGCGGAGGAGAGATAGGCGCCCAGTCCGGAGACCGCCTTGGCGCGCGCCCAGGACTTCCAGTTCTCCAGCGGCTCGGAGGTGAGCAACTCGGCGGCGCCGGTGGTGAAGGAGGGCTGCTGCACCACGACGGTGGCGAGCTTCTCGGCCGGCAGCTCGCCGCCGTCACGGTACGCCTCCCAATCGAGTCCAGGTGCCGACGCCGCGAGTTCGTCGTAGCTCATCGGGTTGTACTGTGCGCGCAGATCTCGGCACCTCACCTTGTCCCAATGGTGCGACGCGATCTTGGTCTCGAGCGCGAGGACGGTGGCCGCCTCGGCGGCGGCGTCCGGCGAGCCGATCAGGTCGAAGTTGCGGGTGAGGAATGCCAGGTAGGCGTCGCGGATCGCGGCATGCTCGTCGAGGCGGTAGTACTCCTCGTTGGGCAGCCCCAGCCCTCCCTGGCCGGCGAACAGTACGTAGCGCTCGGGGTTGCCGGGATCGGACTCCTCCTCCAACCCCACCAGAGACGACAGTCCGTGTCGCAACGACCAGCCCAGATGGCGAGAGAGCGCCTCGACGCCGTCGATGGCCTCGATGCGTGCGAGCACGGGATTCAGGGGAGCGGCGCCCAGCTCTTCGATACGCTCGGCGTCCATGAAGTCGCGATAGAGGATGGCGATCTTGCCGGCCTCGGTGGTGGCCTCGTCGGCGCTCAACGACTCGACGATTGCGCGCACGTCTCGCTCGGCTTGATCGCGCAGATCGCTGAACCCGCCCTCGGCCGTCTTGTCCGAGTCGATCACGACGGTGTCCAGCCAAGCGCCGTTGACGTGGCGGAACAGGTCGTCCTGCGGACGGATGGCGGGGTTGCGGTGCGAGAAGTCCAGGGCGTCAGTCACGCGGGCCAGTGTATCGACGCGGCGAAGCAACTCTGGGTTGTCGCGCGACCACTCGTCTCTGCTGCTTCGTAGAACTCCCGAGCCTTCTTCAACCTTCCGTGGCGTTCTACTTGGCCTCCGTCACGCGGGACCATGGCAGTCCCATGAGACGGCGGAACTCATGACGCGTGCCGACGATGAATGTCGCGTCGCGTTCGATCTCGGCGAGTAGTGGGAGGGTGGCGGCTTGCTCGGCGATCTCATTGTCCAAGTAGTCCACGATCTCCGCGTCGTTTCCAGTCCACAGTTCGATGCTGTGGATAAGTCCGT
Organism: Tessaracoccus caeni; assembly: GCF_029211185.1. Taxonomy (GTDB): domain Bacteria; phylum Actinomycetota; class Actinomycetes; order Propionibacteriales; family Propionibacteriaceae; genus Arachnia; species Arachnia caeni. The sequence goes on along the minus strand of NZ_JARGDO010000001.1, from coordinate 338,153 downwards.
CGAGTTGGATGCTCCAGGTTGACTCGTCGCCGTCGCTCGCACGGGTGAGCAAGAGATCGATGTCGGACTCGTCTCGCATTTCCCCGCGTGCGGCGGACCCGAACAGGGCGACGAAAGAGGGGGCGATTCTCCAAACGGACACCAGGTCGAGGATCCGCTGACCCAAAACACGGGCGGAGTCGGCGATGCTGATGATCGCCTCCGCCGCCAGGTGGTTTCGGTTGAGCTGGTAGAGGCGTGTTCGCCCGCTGCCTAGCTCACTCACGATCCCTTGCTCTACGAGCCGCGCGACGGCGTTCCGGACGCCGTGGTAGGACCGCCCCGGGATGAGACGGGAAAGCTGAGGGAGCGAAAGCGCTGTGTCTATCCGCGCCAGTCGCGTCAGGACATCACCATCGACGGTGGGCGTGATCGTGGCGAGCGGATCCTGGAGCCTCATGCGACTATAATAGATAATAATCAAGCTATTGTGAGAATAGTCAAATAGTGAGCATTGTCGTGGCTTCGCCGAGTCTGACTCTTGTCTACGATGGGGGCATGTCGAAGGAGACGATCGATCGCATCCGGTTCGCGGTGATTCCCGCTACCACCGAGCACGTCGGTGGGTACGAGGTGCAGGTGTTCGTCAACGAGGTCGAGATGACGTCGAGGGGTGCCGGCATGGGGATGGACCCGTTTGAGTTGCTGTATCCCGTCAACCTTCTGCGGGCGACGCCGGAGCCCGTGCGGGTTCCGATCGCCCGGTGTGGTTGCGGCGTCTACGGCTGTAGCGAGACGGACGTGATCATTCAGCGCGACGAATGGAGCGTGACCTGGATCTGGGACAAGAAGGTGCCCGGGCCTCACGCGCGCATCTTCGCTGACGAGTACGACGCGGCCGTGCAGGAACTGCTGGACGACCATTCCTGGGAGGAGCCGGTGGACACCGCGATGCGTTTGATCAGCACCGGGCTTGACCATAGAAAGCTGGCGGCTGAGGGCTTCGCCTTGGAGTGGCAATGGCCCGACGTGGACGCCGACCGGTTGCGCGTGGCGCTGAGTTGGGGTGACTACCAGGTGTTCTTGGACGTGAGGCACGTCGGACGCGAACCGGGTGACATCGTCGACGAGGTTCTGCAGCTGCTCGCTGAGCCCGCGTATAGCTGGCCCGTGTCCTACCACCACATTCCTGGTGGTACGGCTCGCCCGGCAGTCGCCGGCCCCGGCTGGATTCCGTTCAGGTTCGAAGGAGCGTCATGACGGCGCAGCTGCCCAAGGTGGTGATCACCACGACGGCGTCCATCGACGGACGCATCGCGATCAGCCGAGACACTCTGCTCATGGAATCGGACGCGGCGGCTCGCTGGGCCGTCATAAAACCGGAGGGCACTGATGAGATGCTCGGCGCGCGCCGTGGCGAGCATGGCGCCTCCGTCACGCTCGAGGGGAGCGGTAGCTTCATCCGCGACGACGCCCCAGCGGTCACGCTTCCGGATCCGCGCTTGTCCGACGTGGAACTGCGCCAGGACTGGGTTCCCCGACGCGCACCCTCCTGGTTCGTCGTGGCGGACAGCCGTGGTCGTGTGGATTGGTCGTTCACCGGCGACAAGACGACGGCGCTGCTGATCCTGGTCTGTGCCGGGACGCCCCTGGGATACCTGCAGCTGCTGCGGGATCGAGGCATCGGATACCTGTGCGCGGGTCTTGATCAGGTCGATCTCACCGAGGCGTTGGCGAGGATCGCGACGGTTCTCGACGCGCGCACCGTCGTCGCTGATTCCGGAGGCACGTTCAACGCCGCGCTGCTGCGAGCCGGCCTGGTTGATGAGATCGACGTCGTGACGCTGCCCGGCCTGATCGGTGGCGTCGGCACCCCGTCTATCGTGGACGGCGCACCGCTCGACGACGCCCAGGTGCCGATTCGAGCGGAGCTCATCGATTGCCAGGTCACGCCCGCCGGCCTGGTGCGCACGCGCTACCGGGTGCTCAACGAGTCGGGGCCGAAGAGCCGCTCGCGCTAGCGCAGGACCGTGCTCACCACGAGCGAGACGGTCAGGGCGACGACCACCGCGTTGAAGACGAAGGCGAGAACCGTGTGCGTGCGCTGCGCCTGAAGCGCAGCTCTCGTTCGCGGGGTCGCGGCCGCGCTGCCGAGGGTCGAGACCATCAGCGAGTGCGACAGGTAGTCGGTGAACCGAAGCGGGCGTTCGACCACGAAGTCGAAGCAGGGGCTTTGGGCGTCGAGTCGGAGGTAGCGCAGCGCGAAGGAGTACGCCATGGTGGCCCAGGACGACGCGGCCATGCCGACCGCCAACACAGGTGCGACCAGGTGGGGCAGCCGGTCGGAGAACACCATCAGCGCCAGCGACGCGAGGACGGCCGTGAACGCGGCGTTCACCGACCACGACGACGCTCCGCCCAGACCAGTCAGCTCGTCCCTCAGTTTCGCCTTGGTCCGCCCCTGGATAGCTGCTACTTTGCGAAGTCTGCCGGGTGGCATGCGGGCGAAGAGCCGGTGCGTCCAAGCGAGGTACAGCACCGTGAAGATCAGCCACATGAGTGCGAACACGATGACCAGCAGATCGGCGATGGCGAGCAGACGCATGCTGCTGTCGGTCGTCTCCGGAAGCTTGCGATCCTTGGAGAGCAAGAGCGACGCCGGCAGTACGAGCACGATCGAGACGAGGGATGCCCACTGCGCACGGACCGAGTCCTGGAACGCACGGGGCAGCGGCGCGTTGTCGGGTTCAGCCATGCGCCGACCCTACCGGTCGCGCGACGCACCTTTTGCCCCATCATGCGGGAAGGCGGCGTACTTATAGCTGGCTCTGTTGGTCGCACTGTACGTATGGCACAGTGCGACCAACCCAGCCAGCTACAAATCCAGAACACGACCCTGCTGCCGCTCCAACTCCGAGTCGGGTGGCGGGTCGCCCGGTTCCTGGTCGGATAGGGTCGCGGGATGAAGAAGAGGGGTGTGGCGGTCGTCACCGGGGTCGGGCGTCGTCGGTCGATCGGAGCGGGGTTGGCTGTCGGGCTGGCGCAGGACGGCTGGGATCTTGTGCTCGGCTACTGGCAGCCGTACGACGATCGGGTCGGGCTGGAGCGCACGCCCGACGATCCCCAGTTGATTGCCGAGGAGTGCCGAGCACTAGGTGTTGCTGTGGAGCTGGTGCCGTGTGACCTCGCGGACCCCGAGGTGCCGGAGTCGCTGATTCGGGCCGTCCGTGAGGTAGGGCCGGTGAAAGCGCTGGTGATGTCGCACTGCGAGTCGGTCGACAGCTCGATCCTGACCACCAGCATCGAGAGCTGGGACCGGCACTTCGCCGTCAATGCCCGAGCCACCTGGCTGCTGATCAAGGCGTTCGCGGAGCAGCTGCCCACCACCATCGCGCCCGGTGAGGTGGGCGGGCACATCGTCGCGCTGACCAGCGATCACACCGCACACAACCTTCCCTATGGAGCCAGCAAGGGCGCGCTCGACCGGATCGTGATCGCTGCGGCCGTTGAGCTTCTGGATCGTGGCGTGCGCGCCAACGTGATCAACCCCGGCCCCATCGACACCGGCTGGATGAACGACGAGATCCGCGAGTGGGGTATTCAGGAGACGGCCGCACGGCGTCTGGGCACCCCGCAGGACACCGCCAACCTCGTGCGCTTCCTGCTCTCGCCGGAGGGCTCCTGGATCAATGGCCAGCTGCTCTACAGCAACGGCGGCTTCCGTATCGGCTGAGGCCCTCTTCCACGCTCTTCGAGGTGCACATACCACGCTCTTCGAGGTGCGGGGCCGCTCGCGGCCGAGCCTCGAGGAGAGCATGACACCCCCACGGTCGTTGAGGTGCGACGAAGTCGCCTCGAAGCGACCCGGCCGCCAGCCGAAGAACAGTCCCAGCCAAGGGTTGCGCTGGCTCTTTTCGAGGCTCGCTTCGCTCGCACCTCAAAGAGCGTCGTCAGGGCCTCGCCGTGGGATCTCTCAGGACTCGTCGGCCAGCCAGGTGGAGTTGCCGGTGATGATCGACTGCAGGGTCTTGCCGTTGCTGCCGCTCTGGGCCAGCGTGATCTGGTCCCGCGTCAGGTCGTCGTAGGACGGGCGCTCGACGCGGCGGAAGATGCCGACCGGTGCCTGGTCCAGATGACCGGCCTCGGTGAGCCGCGAGATGGCGAAGGCCTGCGACGGATCGTCGCGGGTCTCGTCGTGGATCACGATCTGCGACGGATCGGCCTCGGCGGCGGGCACGATGGCCAGGTCGCCGTCGGCCTTGCGGATCAGCGCACGCGGATTCTCGGTGCCCCAGGTGATCGGCTCGCCCTGCTTCAGGCGGATCAGCGTCTCGGCGGCGCGCGGGCCCTTCAGATCCTCGAAGGCGTCGTCGTTGAAGATGGGGCAGTTCTGGTAGATCTCCACCAGGGCCGCGCCGCGATGGTTGGCGGCGGCGGTGAGGATCTCGGTGAGCTGCGCCCGGTCTGAGTCGACGGTGCGGGCCACGAAGGTGGCCTCCGCACCCAGCGCCAGCGAGATCGGGTTGAACGGCTGGTCCAGCGAACCGTAGGGGCTCGACTTGGTGACCTTGCCGATCTCGGACGTGGGCGAGTACTGGCCCTTGGTGAGGCCGTAGATCCGGTTGTTGAACAGCAGGATCGTGAAGTTCACGTTGCGGCGCAGCGCGTGGATCAGGTGGTTGCCGCCGATCGACAGCGAGTCGCCGTCGCCGGTGATCACCCAGACGTTGAGGTCGGGCCTGGCCATGGCGACGCCCGTCGCGATCGCCGGTGCGCGGCCGTGGATCGAGTGCATGCCGTAGGTATCCACGTAGTACGGGAAGCGCGACGAGCACCCGATGCCCGAGACGATGACGCTGTTCTCGCGCTTGAGCCCGAGATCGGCGATCATCGCTTGGAAGGCCGACAGGATCACGTAGTCGCCACACCCGGGGCACCAGCGGACCTCCTGGTCGCTGGTGAAGTCCTTGCGGGTGAGCGGTTCGATGGCCAGGGGAACCCCGGCGAGGCCGGAAGTGATCGTCATGACAGCTCCTTCGAGGCGAGCGCGTCGAGCTCGGCGATGAGGTCCGCCTCGAGTTCGACGATGGAGATGGGGAGGCCGCGCACGCGGCCGTAGCCCTCGACGTCGACCAGCGTGCGGGCGCGCAGCAGCGCCGCCAGCTGGCCGAGGTTCATCTCGGGCACGATGATCTTCTTGTAGCGACGCAGCACGTCGCCAAGATTGGCCGGCATCGGGTTGAGATGGCGCAGGTGGGCGGTGGCCACCTTGCGGCCGGTCTTGCGCACGCGACGCGACGCCGCAGCGATCGGACCATAGGTGGAACCCCAGCCGATCACCAGGATCTCCGCCTCGCCCGACGGATCCTCCACCTCGAGATCCGGGATGTCGCGCGCGATGCCCTTGATCTTGGCGTGGCGCAGCTTAGTCATCTTCTCGTGGTTCTCGGGGTCGTAGGAGACGTTGCCGGTGCCGTCGGCCTTCTCGATGCCGCCGATCCGGTGCTCCAGCCCGGGGGTGCCGGGGATGGCCCATTCGCGGGCCAGCGTCTCGGGATCGCGCTGGAACGGCAGGAAGACGGGGTTGCCCTTCTCGTCGAGGCCGTTGGGGCCGGTCGCGAAACCGGGCTCGATGGGCTCGATCTCGTCGAGGTTGGGGATCTTCCACGGCTCGGCACCGTTGGCAAGGTAGCCATCGGAGAGCATGATCACGGGCGTGCGGTACTTCACCGCGATCCGGCAGGCCTCGAGCGCGGTGTCGAAGCAGTCCGTCGACGACTTGGCGGCGATCACCGGAACCGGCGACTCGCCGTTGCGGCCATACAGCGCCTGCAGCAGGTCGGCCTGCTCGGTCTTGGTGGGCATGCCCGTCGACGGTCCGGAGCGCTGCACGTTGACGATGACCAGCGGCAGTTCGGTCATCACGGCCAGACCGATCGTCTCCGCCTTCAGCGCCATGCCGGGGCCCGACGTGGTGGTCACGCCCAGCGCACCCGCGAAGGACGCGCCGACGGCGGCGCCCACGCCGGCGATCTCGTCTTCGGCCTGGAAGGTCATCACGCCGACGTCCTTGCGGCGCGACAGCTCGTGCAGGATGTCGGAGGCGGGGGTGATGGGGTAAGAGCCGAGGAATAGCTGGAGGCCGGCCTTATGCGCGCCGGCCATCAGCCCGTACGCGGTGGCGACGTTGCCCGACACCTGCCGGTAGACGCCCTGCGGCATCGGGGCGGCCGGTACGTGGTAGCGCACCTCGAAGGTCTCGGTGGTCTCGCCGAAGGCGTAGCCGGCGCGGAAGGCCGCGATGTTGGCGTCGCGGATCGCCGGCTTGGAGGCGAACTTCTCGGCGAGGAACTTCTCGGTGCCCTCCGTGGGGCGAGAGTACAGCCAGCTCAGCAGGCCGAGCGCCAGCATGTTCTTGGTGCGCGACGCGTCCTTGCGGGTGAGGCCGAACTCGGCGACGGCGCCCTGAGCAAGGCCGGTGAGGTCGATCTTGTGCACCCGGTAACCCGCGAGGGTGTCGTCGTCGAGCGGGTTGTGCAGCCATCCGATCTTGGCGAGGTTGCGCTTGGTGAACTCGGCGGTGTCGACGATGATCACGCCGCCCTGACGCAGGTCGCGCAGGTTGGCCTTGAGCGCCGCTGGGTTCATCGCCACCAGCACGTCGGGCACGTCGCCCGGGGTGACGATGTCGAAGTTCGCGAAGTGCAGCTGGAAGCTGGACACGCCGGGCAGGGTGCCCTGTGGCGCGCGGATCTCAGCAGGGAAGTTGGGCAGCGTGGCGATGTCGTTGCCCAGCGTGGCGGATTCGGCCGTGAACCGGTCGCCCGTGAGCTGCATGCCGTCGCCGGAGTCGCCGGCGAAGCGAATGACCACGCGGTCGAGCTGCTGAGACAAGATGCATCAGTCCTTGGAGTAAGTGAATGGGCACGCCCGGCCCATTCTAGGGCCGTTCGCGAAAGGAACTCGCGCTCAGCCGTTCAGCCCTGAGCGAGTTTGTCCGACCACCCGGCGGTCCTCGTCGTCCTCATCCATCGACTGGCTGAGCTCGTGGGAGTGGGTGATCCAGTACACGGCGCCCGCCAGCAGCACCGCCATCATGCCCAGCCCGTTGCGGATGCCGAAGTTGGCCGCCCCGTAGGCGAGCAGGATCACCGTCATCACGATCGAGCTGCGCAGCAGGCGCTGCGACGGGCGGGTCATGGGCAGCAGCACCGCGCCCCACAGCAGATACCAGGAGTGGATGGCCGGCGCGCAGAGCGCGAACCAGATCAGCGACCACGAGACGAACCGCAAGGGCTGCTTCCCGAGGTATCTGACGGCGAGCGCGACGATGCCCGCCGCTCCCACGACGACGCCGATGCCGCGGAAGACGCGCACCACCGCGCGCCCGGAGGAATCCAGGCCGAGCGCGTTGACCGGGAACTGGACGATGTGGCCGAGGATGGTGAACGGGGACACCGTGTCCACCATGCCGGGCACGTTCACCGCGTTGATCCAGCCGAAGCCCAGTCCGGTGGCCCAGGTGATGCCGGCGAAGACGGCGACCGCGATGCCGAGCGAGAGCAGTGCCTTCACGGCTGCGAGAAGCGTCGGGCGCAGCGTCCACGACGTCCACGGTTTCACCAGGAACGGCAGCGCGACGGCCGCGAGGAAGGCGGGCTGTTTGATCGACGCGGCCACCCCGATCGCCACCGCGCCCCACCACCAGGCCCGGTGCCGCGCCGCGATCCAGATGCCGAGCAGCATCAGCCCGGTCATCAGGGAGTCGTTGTGGGCGCCTCCGACGTAGTCGATCACCAGGATGGGATTGAGGGTGACGAACCAGCTGGCGGCCTCGGGTGCGACGTGCATCCGGCGGGCGAGCCGCGGCACGAGGTAGCCGATCAGCCCGACGCCGATGAGGGCGGGGACGCGCATCAGGATGGCTGACGCGAACGGCTCGTAGCCTGCCAGCCACACCAGCGGTTGGCTCATCTTCAAGGCCAGTGGGCCGTACGGGGCCGGCGTCTCGCGCCACACCCATGACACCTGGTCGGCGTAGTAGCCGGGCAGCACGCCGGGTCCGACGTCGTAGGGGTTCAGGTGGTTGTGGATCAGCCAGCCGTGGGCCGCGTAGGAGTAGGCGTCGTGGGAGAAGATCGGGGGGCCGAGGACGAACGGGGCGGCGATGATGAGCAGCACGGCCCAGTGCCTCAGCTGGGGCTGACCCAGCGCGACCCGACGGGACGGACGCAAACGGAACCAGGACTCCAGCATCAGCGCCAGTCCGAGCAGGGTCAGGATGGTGCCGACCCACTTCACCACCGGCCCGTCGATCGACAGCGCGCGAAGGACGTCCCAGATGGGGGAGGCCTGTGGAAGGTAGGCAGGGCTGAGTGACCCGATCAGGATGCAGAACGATCCGAGGAAGCCGAACCAGACGGCCCGCGTGGAGGCCGCCAGCCGGAGATCGCCGGCGGCGCGTCGCAGCCTACTCACCACGGGCTGCCAGCTCCGCGCGGCCGTGCGCTAGGTCGGGTAGCGACTCCGCGGCTCCGACGTGGTGCTGTTCCCACGCCAGCGCGTCGGTGGGGCACTGCTCGATGCAGACGCCGCAGTACATGCAGAGCGACCAATCGATCTCGAAGGTGTCCAGCACGTTGTGGGTGCGGGGGCGGGCGCCCGGCGCGGGCACCGTCTTCTCCTGGTGCGAGGTCAACGAGATGCACCAGGTGGGGCACTCGCGGGCGCAGATCATGCAGGAGGTGCAGTTCTCCTCGATCAGCCGGATGGATCCGTGGGCGCTCATCGTCGCCTCCTCACCCGTGTGCCGGTGGCGGAGAGGGCGATGTCGGCCGGTGTGGCCTCGGGGTCGTCGAGCACGGCGGGGTCGGGCACGCCCGCGGGCAGCAGCTTGCGTCCCGACGGGGCGGCCTGCGATTCGCCGGGCTCCAGCGCGCCCGGCCACCGCTTCTCGACGCGAGGCGTCAGCAGGGCGTCCTTGCGCAGCGGCGCTCCGCCGTCGTGCACGATCAGGGGGCGCTGGTCGTTGCCGAGGAACTCGACGCCGAAGAAGTCGTGCACCTGCCGCTGGAGCCACGAGGCCCCGGCGAAGACATCCGCGATCCCGGCGAGGCGGGGCTCGTCGCGCGGCACCTCGGTGGCCAGGACGAGCGACGTGTGGTCGTCGACGTTCTCCAGACGCAGCAGCACCCGGATCTTGTCGTCGGCGATTTCGTCGATCGCGGTCAGGTTGTTCAGAAAGCCGTAGCCCTCGTCGCAGGCCCCGATGACGCGCTCCCGCCACCGGTCGGCGGCCACCATCTCAGCCACGGCGCACCTTCTCGAACACCTCGTCGAGAGCCTCAGGAGGTGGCGGACAGCCCGCGATGAAGTAGTCCACCGGCATCAGGTGCTCGGTTCCCTTCACCACCGGGTAGGAGTCCCAATAGGGCCCTCCCGCGCAGGCGCAGGAGCCGAAGGCCACGACGGTGGGCGACGGCAGCTGTGCGGCGACCTCCTCGATCGCCGGCAACACGGGTGTGGTGATGGTGCCCGACAGCGTCAGCACCACCGGAGCGCCCTCGGGGATGACGGCGGTGTCGACGACGGGCCGTCCGTGCGCCGCGCTCTGGGTCTCCAGTGCGCAGCAGGCCAGGGGGAGATCGACGACGTACAACGACCCGTCGCTGTACCAATCCCGCGCCTGAAGCATGGGGGTCAGTCTAGGAGATGTCGTAGTCGACGATCACCGGAGCGTGGTCGCTCATCCGGGCCTCGTAGCTCTCCTCCCGCGCGACGAAGGCGCGGGTAGCCAGCTTGGCCAGCCCCGGGGAGGCCAGGTGGTAGTCGATCCGCCAGCCGGAGTCGTTGACGAAGGCCTGGCCGCGCCACGACCACCACGAGTACGGGCCCTCGACCTCGCCGTGCAGCGCGCGCATCACGTCGACCAGCGTCCTCGGGCCCAGCTGCGCGCCCAGCCACTCCCGCTCCTCGGGAAGGAAGCCTTCCGACTTCTGATTGGAGCGCCAGTTCTTCAGATCCAGTTTGGTGTGCGCGATGTTGAAGTCGCCCATCACCAGGAATTCGCGGCCCTCCGCGGCGGCCTCGCGACGCGACGCGGTGAGTTGGCGGGCGAAGCCGCGCATGAAGCGCATCTTGCGGTCGTACTTGTCTTTGGCGTCCGGCTCGTACGGCCAGGCCGCGCCCTTCGGTAGATACAGCGACGCCACCCTCAGGGGTGCGTCGGCCAGATCCACCTCGACGTAACGCCCCTCGCCGGCGAAGGCAGCCAGGTCGCGGTTGACGATCCGCTCCGCCTCCGTGGCCAGTGGGATGCTGCCCGGCTCGATGGTGGTCACGGGCTCGCCCAGCGTGCGGATCCGTGCCGGCGGCGTGCGGGTGAGCAGGGCGACGCCGTTGCGGCCGGCCAGCAGCCCCGCGTCCAGTGTGACGTGATAGTCGCCGAAGGCCTCGGGAGGCAGGTCGCCGACGCGGCAGCGCACCTCCTGCAGGGCGATCACGTCCGCCCCGGACGCGTCCCAGAACTCTCGGAAGCCGCGCCGCAGCGTCGCGCGGATGCCGTTGACGTTGTGCGTGCCGATTCTCACCAGGAGATCTCCAGTTCCGAGACGGGCCAGGGATCGGTGGTCAGCCGGCCATAGGTGAGCACGTCGATGCGCTCACCGTCGATCAGGAACTTGCCGCGCTCCCGGCCCTCGCGGATGAATCCTGCGAAGCCCGCGACATTTCCAGAGAGGGGATTGTCCGCGCGATGCCCCAGCTCCAAGCGTTCGCAGCCACCCGCCCGTAGCGCCCAGTTGGCCACCGTGGCAGCGGATGCCGATGCCCAGCCGCGTCCCCGGTGCGAGGCGTTCATCCAGTACCAGAACCAGCCCACCTTGTTCACCGGATCGACGGTGACGCAGATCAGCCCGACCAGACGGTCCTCGTCGGCGATGGCGAAAGGGTACTGAGTGGGGGTGCCGAGCAGGTCGGAGACGTAGCCCTCCGCCTCGTCGAAGGTGCGCACGGTGCCCTGGCGGGCCATCCGGGGATCAGATTGGAAGGCTGCCAGGACATCGGCCGCGTCGCTCGCCCGCAAGGGGCGCAGGTTCAGTTGGGTCATGGAGTCCCCTTTTCGACGGTGTGGCTGGGATCAGGCTACCGGCACCGTCGGGGGCTCTCGTGCTACCGCGCCGCGAAGAAGCTGAGGATGTCGTCGGCGAGCAGCTGGGGCTCCTCCAAGGCGGCGAAATGGCCGCCTCGGGGCATGATCGTGAAGCGTTCGACGGCGAAGAACTTCTCGGCGAGTTCACGCGGGGCCATGCCGAGGTCGGACGGGAACAGGGCGAAGGCCGTCGGCGCCTCGACCCTAGCGGGCACCCAGTCCGTAGCCCAGTCGGCGGCGTCGCCGTCGCCACCCCAGTCCTGATCGCCCCCGTCCTCCGCGTTCCAAGAGTCGTCATCCCAGCTGGCGGCCGGCTCGGAGTAGAGCCGCATCGAGGAGCGGACGGTGCCGGTCAGGTACTGGAGCATCGCGTTGGCGATGATGTGATCGTCGGCGATTGGGGTGTCGGACCACGCGTCGTAGAGGCTGCCGATCCAGGTGGCGAGGCCGAACGGCGTGTCGGCCAGCACGGTGGCCACCATGTTGGGCTGCATCAGGTTGGCGTTGAGGTACAGCGCCTCCTGGCCGAACTTGTCGATCGCGACCTGGTAGGCGAGTTCCGCCGGCGACGCCGTCTCCTTGACGATGGTGAAGACCAGGTCGAACGGCACATCGGTCAGATGCAGCGCGACGACGGCCTCCGGGTGTCGCAGCGCGATCGACTGCGCGACCGCGCTGCCCCAATCGCCCGACTGCACTGCATAGCGCCCGTAGCCGAGTTCGAGCATGAGGGCGTGGAAATCGTCGGCGGCCAGATCGCGGGACATCTCGCCCTCGGGCTCGTAGCTGCGCCAGAACCCCGGGATGGCGGGGGCGACGACATCGTGGCCGGCGGTGGTGAGCAGGGGGATGAGCTCAAGGAAGCGCAGCGGGGAGTCGGGCCAGCCGTGGACGAGCAGGATCGGCACGCCGGTGGCGTTGTCCGCTCGCGAATGGATGGCGGCGAGCCGGCGACCGTCGGCGGTGGTGGACTCGTGGTAGCCAAGGGCGTCGACGCGGTCCTCGACGGCGCGCCAGTCGAACCCGTTCTGCCAGCGCTCGAGAAGGGAACGCTGCCTCGTCTGGTCAGGCCCCGGGGCTGCGGCGGCGCTCGGCACGAGGCGCGGGAGTCGGACGTCGCGCACCCGGGCGGCGACGGCGTCGAGGTCGCTCTGCGGGATGCGGGGGAGTGCGGTGGTGGTGTTCATGATGAGCTCCTCGTGGGATCGGGCTGGCTGGGACAGCACCAGCATCCGCCGACGAGCCCCCTCAGGGATTGGAAGAATCGGCCACATCCCGGCTGTCGAACGGAGATGCCTCGCCGCCTCGCAGGATCCGGCCCGGAGTGGAGCCCGCGAACAGCCGGAAGTCTCGGGTCATGTGGGACTGGTCGGTGTATCCGGCCGCGACGGCGGCTTCGGCGGGCGGCATTCCGGAGTGCAGCAGCCGATACGCGTGGCGCGCTCGCCGCAGCTGCTCGACGTTCTTGCGCCCGATCCCCGCGGTCTCCGAGATCATGCGGCGCACGGTCCGTTCGGCGCCGGGCACGGGCCGGCCGTCCAGGGCGCGTTCGACCAGCGGCTCCGACACCAGGACGCCCTGCGCGGCCAGCGCTCCGACCAGTCGCTCGAGGTCGTCGAGTCCCGGCACCGGATACCGGGTGCCGGCCAGCACGAACCACTGGCCGTCGGTGTCCAGCGACCGCAACTCGTCGATGGGTTTGAGACGCAGCCCTCGCACGAATACGTGTGGCGCGAACTCGACGCCCCAGGCCCGCTCTCCAGCGCGCATCTCCAACGTGCGGGGTCGCGTCGACGGCCCGATCAGCGTCGCGGAGGGCGCACCGTCGGCGCTGATGCCGAACGACAGCCCCCAGAACTCGTTGGCCGCGTCGGTGTACGACCCATCCCTGTCGACCCGCGCCCACCACACCATCGTCGCGAAGGGTGTGCGGGCGTCCCGGTAGCCGTAGCCGGGTGGGAGATCCCCGGTCTCCGGAGCGGCGGCGCCCATGGCGGTGACGGTTCTACCGGTAGTTCACGAACTGGACGGCGAAGTCGTAGTCCTGGTCGAGGATCAGCTTCTGGGTGGCCTGGAGGTCGTCGCGCTTCTTCGACGAGATCCGCAGTTCGTCGCCCTGGATCTGGCACTTCACGCCCTTGGGGCCTTCGTCCCGGATCAGCTTGGAGACCTTCTTGGCGTTGTCCTGCGAGATCCCCTCCTGCATCGTCGCGCTGATCTTCCAGAGCTTGCCCGACGGACGAGGCTCGCCGTCCTTCAGCGCTTTGAGGCTCACGCCACGGCGGGCCAGCTTCGACTGGAGCACGTCGAGCACGGCCTTGACGCGCTCCTCGGAGACGGCCTCCATCTCGATCGCCTCGCCGTTCAGCGCGATCTTGGCGTCGGTGTTCTTGAAATCGAAGCGCTGGCGCACCTCCTTGGCCGCCTGGTCGACCGCGTTGGTGACCTCCTGTCGATCAACCTTGCTCACCACGTCGAACGAGCTGTCTGCAGCCATCTCGGATCCCTTCTCACTTGTCCTTGCGCCTGCCATTCTGCCAGCCATTGGCGTGCCCGGAGGCCCGCTTTGCCGTGCGGGTCGTTGCCCTGGTAAGGTTCCCTGTCGCTGGAGAAATCCAGCACGGCAGGTTGCCCGAGCGGCCAAAGGGAGCGGTCTGTAAAACCGTCGGCATCGCCTACGTTGGTTCGAATCCAACACCTGCCACCAGGCCCCAGATCGGATTGATCCGGGGCCTGAGCATGTGGGAAACGCTCGCGTTTCGGCTCGGCTCGCCTGATTTGGCAGCCCGGTCCGGGGTCGTGTAAGTTAATCCCTCGCTGGCCCCTATAGCTCAGTCGGTAGAGCGTCTCCATGGTAAGGAGAAGGTCTGCGGTTCGATTCCGCATGGGGGCTCTGTTCTTTGCCCGTCAGGGTGTGAGAACATCGACGGGGTAGCTCAGTCGGTAGAGCAAGCGGCTCATAATCGCTGTGTCGCGGGTTCAAGTCCCGCCCTCGTCACCGACCAAGTGTCAAACGCGCTCATCCGGCGCGCACCAGGCAAGGAGTTAGAACATGGCCAAGAAGGGCGGGGACGTTCGTCCCAAGATCACGCTTGCTTGCACCGAGTGCAAGGAGCGCAACTACATCACCAAGAAGAACCGCCGCAACGATCCCGATCGGCTGGAGCTCAAGAAGTTCTGCCCGCGCTGCCGCACCCACCAGGCGCACCGCGAGACCCGCTGATCTCGGCGTAACAGACATCAAAAGGGCCGTCCCGCAAGGGGCGGCCCTTTGTCGTTCCTGTTGTCGTGTCTGACGCTTGCCGCCAGCGAGTAACCTAGCCTGCATGCCCATCACCACCGAGCATGTGGGGCGCAGCTATCCGCCCGCCGCCCCGTACGAGGTCAGCCGAGCCAAGATCGCCGAGTTCGCGGCGGCCCTCGGCGACGACAACCCCCGATACGCCGGCGAGAACCCCATCGCCCCGCCCACCTTCGCCGCGGTCATCGCCGCGCAGGCATGGGAGTCGATCTTCAACGACGACGAGTTGGGTCTTGCGCTCAATCGCACCATGCACGCCGATCAGGGCTTCGAGGTCGTGCGGCCGCTCGTGCCCGGTGACCTCGTCTACGCCCATCTCACGATCGAGAAGGTGCGCAATCGCGGTCTGCTGGACATGGTCACCCTGCTGGTCGACCTCAAGGTCGACGGACGGACGGTGTGCGAGGCGCGTTCGCAGCTGATGCACACGAGGGAGGACGAGAATGCCTGAGCTTTCCGAGGTCTCGGTGGGCACCGAGCTGCCCGAGCTGCGCGTGCGTATCACCCGCTCCGGCGTCGTGCGTTACTCCGGTGCATCCACCGACTTCAACGAGATCCACTTCTCCGACCGGCATGCTCGGGCGATCGGCCTTCCTGGCGTCGTCGCGCACGGCATGTGGACCATGGGCGCGGGCCTGCGCATCGTCACCGACTGGGTGGGCGATCCCGCCCGGGTCACCAGCTATTTCGTCCGCTTCACCCGGCCCGTCGTCGTCCCGGACGACGATGAGGGCGTCGAGGTGGTCTACCGGGCGAGCGTCTCGGCGGTCACCGAGACCGGCGCCAAACTGTCCCTCACCGCAACCTGCGGCGACGACACCGTGCTCGGGGCGGCGCGCGCGGAGGTGCGCCTTGATTGAGATCGTTCCTGAAGAGGCCTCGTGCAGCGTGGAGCAGGTCTCGCGCGACGGCGATGCCCTGGAGATCTCGGGTTCCACGGCGCTGAGCGCGCACACCACGTTGCGGGTCGGTGGCCCGGCACAGCGGTTCGTGGTCGCCCGCACGGAGCGCGAGCTGATCGACGAGATCTCCGCCGCCGACGCCGCAGGAGTTCCGGTGCTGGTCCTGGGAGGCGGGTCGAACGTGCTCGTCTCCGATGAGGGCTTCCCGGGAGTGGTGGTGCGGGTCGCGCTCACCAGGATCGACGCCGACGTGTCGGCCTGCGGCGGAGCCGTGGTCCGCGTCGGCGCGGGGGAGAACTGGGACGACTTCGTCGCGTACACCGTCGAGCAGGAGTGGGGCGGCGCCGAGGCGCTGTCCGGCATCCCCGGCAGCGTGGGCGCCACGCCGATCCAGAACGTCGGGGCCTATGGTGTCGAGGTCGAGCAACTGGTGTACTCCGTGCGCACCTACGACCGCCAGACGGGTCAGGCCCGCACCTTCGCCGCCGTCGACTGCGGATTTGCCTACCGCAGCTCCTTGTTCAAACGCGAGCCTGGTCGCTACGTCGTGCTGAGCGTCACCTTCCAGCTCACGCTGGCCTCGCTCAGCGCTCCGATTCGCTACGCCGAACTGGCCCGCGAACTCGGCGTCGAGCAGGGGCGACGCGCCGACGCACGCGCGGTGCGGGAGACCGTGCTCCGGATCCGTGGTCGCAAGGGCATGGTGCTCGACGACGCCGACCACGACACCTGGTCGGCCGGTTCTTTCTTCACCAACCCCATTCTGAGCGCCGACGACGCCGGACGGCTTCCGGCCGATGCACCCCGATTCCCGACGGCCGACGGTCGCGTGAAGACCAGCGCGGCGTGGCTGATCCAGCACGCCGGCTTCGAGCGGGGGCATCGGGTGGGGGAGGCGTCGCTCTCGACGAAGCACGTCCTCGCCCTGACCAACCGGGGCCGGGCGAGCGCAGACGACATCGTCGCTCTGGCGCGAGAGGTGCGCGACGGCGTGCAGCGAGCCTTCGGGGTGACGCTGGTGCCCGAGGTGAACCTCGTCGGCGTGACGCTCTAGTCGCGGCATTCTCAAGGCGGTCGTGATCATGACTGGAGTTTTTCCGCTGCGCCCTGTCCTCAAGGACTACCACTGGGGATCGATCTCCGCGATCCCGGGGCTGCTCGGCATCGAGCCTCCCGGGCTGCCGCTGGCCGAGCTGTGGCTCGGTGCGCACGGCAACTCGCCGTCCCTGATCGGCGACGGCCTCCCGCTCGACGAGTACCTCGCCGGCGGCAAGGCTGAGGGGGGACGCTACGCCGGACAGCTGCCCTTCCTGATGAAGATCCTCGCGGCCGCATCGCCGGTGTCCATCCAGGTGCATCCCAACCGGACCCAGGCGGCCGAGGGGTTCGCCAGGGAGGCGGGCGGGGGGCTGTCCCCGAAGGATCCGGCCCGCAACTACCGGGATCCGCACCACAAGCCCGAGATCCTCGTCGCGCTCACGCCGTTCAGCGCGCTCTGCGGGCTGCGCGAGGCCTCCGATAGCGCGCTCCTGCTGCGCGACCTGCTCGGCGCTCGCGCGGGCCGTGGGGTGGCCGCGAGGCTATTGGCCCACCTCGACGACGGTGACCTGAGCGGTGCCGTCGACCTGCTGCTCTCGGGTGATCCCGCCGTGCCCGGACTCGCGTCGCTGATGGCCCGGCTGGCCGACGAGCGACCCGGGCCGCTGACCGACACGCTCACCTATACCTCGAGCCATCACGGCGCCGATCCGGGGGTCGTGGTGGGGGCGCTGCTGAACCGCGCCGATCTCGCCCCGGGCGAAGCGGTGTTCGTCGAGGCCGGCCAGTTGCACGCGCACCTGCGCGGCGTAGGCGTGGAGGTGATGGCACCGTCCGATAACGTGTTGCGCGGCGGTCTCACCCGCAAACGCATCGACGCGCCGGAGCTGCGGCGCATCGGGGTGTTCGACGCACACGAGCCGACGATCCTCCGAGGCGACCGGCACGCCGTGCGCGGGCTCACCGTGACCAGCTATCGGCCGCACGTCGAGGAGTTCGAGGTGCATCGGCTGGAGGTCGCCGGTCCGGGTGCCTGCCTGGCGTTGGGAGGATTCGGTTTGGCGATCGCCACCAAGGGCTCGGTGCGGTTCTCCAGCGGGCAGGATCAGCTGACCGTGCCGATGGGCGGCTGCGTCTTCCTCGACACCTCCGACGAGGTGAGCGTCGACGGCTCTGGCGAGGCCTATCTGACCACCTCCCCAGGGCTCTCGGTTCGCGAAACCAGCTCAAACCGCCTATAGTTTCTTCGTACCGGTTGAAACTCGGCAATGTCGAGCCGCGCCCTCGGGGCGGAGAAATCGGTGAAGGGTAGTAGCTCAACTGGCAGAGCAGCGGTCTCCAAAACCGCAGGTTGGGGGTTCGAGTCCCTCCTGCCCTGCTCTACAGCCCTCCGGGCTGTCGGTGCCTTCCGGTCCTTCTGGGGAGGCGTTTTTGTTGTTAGGCGAAGGGAAGAAGAGCGTGAGCGACGAGTCGCCCGACTCTGACAAGAGCACCGGCGAGGGCCAGCAGCCCGCGACGGGGGATCCCATCGTCCGCAGGACAGCGAAGGCGCCGGTGAAGAAGAGCGCCCCCACCCGGACTCGTGCAGAAGCTGAGCGGGAGCGGGAAGAGGTCGATCCGTACAAGGCGGCCAACCCCGCGGAGTTCGTGAGGCAGAGCGCGGGAGAGCTCAAGCAGGTCGTCTGGCCCACCTGGCCAGAGCTCACCACCTACTTCCTCGCGGTGCTGATCTTCGTGCTGTTCGTCATCACGTTCGTCGGCCTGCTCGACACGGGCTTCGGCTGGGGCCTTCTGCAGCTACTCGGACTACTAGGCTAGGGACGAACTGATGACTGAGAACTTCGACCAGAACGAGGGTCAGGAATTCGAGATCGATCTCGGGCCCATCGAGGATCTTGCTGCTGGCGACGAGGTCGAGATCGACTTCGGCGCCGGCGATGACACCGTCGACGCCGACGACGAGGATGTGCTCGTCGTCCTCGACGACGATGAGGACGAGGCCGACGAAGCCACCGCTCAGGACGACGACGCGGTGTCCGCGGCCGTCCAGTCCCTGCGTGAGGATCTGGAGTCCAAGTGGGGCGAGTGGTACGTGATCCACACCTACTCGGGCATGGAGAACCGGGTCAAGCAGAACCTCGACTCCCGCGTGCAGTCCCTCAACATGGAGGACTTCATCTTCGAGACCGTCGTGCCCACCGAAGAGGTGGTCGAGGTGCGCAACAACACCCGCAAGACGGTCACCCGCTGCGTGCTGCCCGGCTACGTGCTGGTGCGCATGGAGCTGAACGACGAGTCGTGGGCGGCCGTCCGTCACACCCCGTCGGTCACCGGCTTCGTCGGACACGGCCAGCAGCCCGTCGCCTTGTCCATCGACGAGGTCGTCAAGATGCTCACCCCTTCCATCGTGTCGAAGGTCGCGGCCGAATTGGCCGGCGCCAGCGCGCAGCGGAAGCGGAAGGTCGAGGTCGTCGACTTCCAGGTCGGCGACTCCGTCATGGTCAGCGACGGCCCCTTCGCCGGGGTGCACGCCACCATCACCGAAATCAACGCCAACACCCAGCGCCTGCGTGCGCTCGTTGAGATCCTGGGCCGGGAGACCCCCGTCGACCTGGAATTCAAGCAAGTCACGCGAGTCGGCTAGGATTGTGCGTCGCGCCGGTTCGCCGGCGCATCCAGTTAACAGATAGGTAAAGGACCCACCCATGCCTCCCAAGAAGAAGGTAGCTGCCCTCGTTAAGGTCGCCCTTAACGCCGGCGCTGCTACGCCTGCCCCTCCGGTCGGTACCGCGCTCGGTCCGCACGGCGTCAACATCATGGAGTTCGTCAAGGCGTACAACGCCCAGACGGAGTCCCAGCGCGGCAACGTCATCCCCGTCGAGATCACCATCTACGAGGACCGCACGTTCACCTTCATCACGAAGACGCCGCCGGCCTCCGAGCTGATCAAGAAGGCCGCGGGCCTCACGTCGGGCTCCGACAACCCGTTGAAGAATAAGGTCGGCAAGCTGACCAAGGATCAGGTGCGCGAGATCGCCACCACCAAGCTGCCCGACCTCAACGCCAACGACGTCGAGGCCGCCATGAAGATCATCGAGGGCACCGCGCGCTCGATGGGCGTCACCACCGAATAACTCATCACCCTCTGGGAGGGGACTGTTGCTCCCCGCACCAGAACTGGTCGACCGGCCCCGCGCCGGCCAAACAACAAGGAACCAGCATGAAGCACAGCAAGGTCTACCGGAACGCCGCCGAGAAGCGCGACGCCGGCCAGGCATACACCCCCGAGGAAGCCGTTCGCCTGATCAAGGAGATGGCCTCCGCCAAGTTCGACGAGACGATCGACGTGTCCTTCCGTCTCGGCGTCGACCCCCGCAAGGCCGATCAGATGGTCCGCGGCACGGTCAACCTTCCCCACGGCACTGGCAAGACGGCACGGGTCCTCGTCTTCGCCTCCGGTGAGAAGGCTGAGGCCGCGCTCGCGGCCGGCGCCGACGAAGTGGGCACCGACGATCTGATCGAGAAGATCCAGGGCGGCTACCTCGACTTCGACGCCGTCGTCGCCACGCCCGACATGATGGGCAAGGTCGGCCGTCTGGGTCGCGTCCTCGGCCCCCGTGGCCTGATGCCGAACCCCAAGACCGGCACCGTCACCATGGACACCGCCAAGGCCGTCTCCGACATCAAGGGCGGCAAGATCGAGTTCCGCGTCGATCGCCACGCCAACCTGCAGTTCATCATCGGCAAGGCCTCGTTCTCCGACGAGCAGCTGCTCGGCAACTACTACGCCGCCATCGAGGAGATCCTGCGTCTCAAGCCGTCCTCCTCGAAGGGCCGCTACCTGCGCAAGATCGCCGTCTCCGCGACGATGAGCCCCAGCCTGCTCGTCGACACCTCGGTGACCAAGCCCGCCGTCTGATCGGCACCAGCTGACGCTGAGAGGGCCCCTGCTCGGATCTCCGAGCAGGGGCCCTCTTGCTGCTTCTCGACTCGTTCCTCGACCGCCTCCACCTCACTCCCAATCCCTACTCCCCGCCCTCCCACCCCGCACCTCCATCCCCGCACCTCCATCCCCGCCCTCCCACCGCCCCAATCCAGGAAAATCGGCCAATGGCCGATTTTTCGGTGTCTAATGCCGAGAATCGGCCACTACCCCTGGGTTCGTGGGTTGAGCTGCCCGTCAGCACCTGTGGATTTCGATTGAGTGGGCAACTCGTCCTGTGGAAAGCGGGAAATCCGGCTTGTCGCCGCCAATAAAGAGACATGAAGAGACGGACTCCAGTGCCGACGTCGCTCCAGTTGGTTGCTCGAACACAGGGCGGCGCATTCACGCGTTCCCAGGTGCTCGCTCATGGCGGCACACAGGCGGTGATCGACCGGCGTCTGGACACGGGCGACTGGGTGCGCCTCGGGCAGGGTGTGTACACGGCTAGTCAGCGCCCGAGCTTCCGGACGCGCTGCTGGGCCGGACTGCTGCTCGCCGAAGGCCCTGCGTGTGTAGGTGGCTTGGCTGCTGCTCACCTCTACGGGATCGTCGACGAACCATCGTCGATCACCATCTGGGGCGATCGTTCGCGAGCTCAAGGGCCCTGGCGGTTCCGCCGAGGTGATAGAGCTGGAGTGGGTGAACTCGCGCGATTGAGAATCGAGGATGCGGTCCTCGACGCGTGCTCCGAGAGTGACGGTGACGACGTCATCGAGGTGCTTGCGAGCTGCCTTCGGAATCGGCTGACCACTCCCGAAAGGCTGCGCTCCCGCGCTCTCGACCTTGAGACGTTACGGCACCGCCGAGTGATCC
This sequence comes from Tessaracoccus caeni, assembly GCF_029211185.1. Taxonomy (GTDB): domain Bacteria; phylum Actinomycetota; class Actinomycetes; order Propionibacteriales; family Propionibacteriaceae; genus Arachnia; species Arachnia caeni. The sequence continues at coordinate 316,986 of NZ_JARGDO010000001.1, read as the reverse complement.
TCGGACTCCTGCCCGACTTGGGGACCGGCGTCGAAAGCACTCTCGAGAGCTACTTCCTGCATAACGTCATTCGTCCTCATGGTCTGCCAGAAGGCATACGGCAGATCTCGGTCTCCGATGGCACCCGCAGCGATGTCGTATTCGATGACTTCACCACCATCATCGAGTTGGATGGTCGACGCGGGCATGAGGGGGAAGGGAGGTGGCGCGATGCGCGACGTGACAATCGGCACCTTCTCCTGGGCTACGTGACGCTCCGATTCGGGTGGCATGACGTGGTGCTACGTCCGTGCGTGGTGGCATCGGTTGTCGCTGCTTTGCTTCGTAAGCGAGGCTGGAAAGGAGCCGGCAAACGTCCCGTGGGACGGTGTGGGCGACGCTGCGCGGTTGAGGAGCTACCGGCTGTCTCTCCCGTACAGGTGGTATGACAGGGGCGCGGTGATCGAGCTGGCTTCTATGGGCCGGTAGGCGGCCGGTCGTTATCCGTGTACGTCCCGATGACCGTGGATGCTGCTGCTGTTCTTGGATGTGTTCGAGAGGGTGAAGAGGCCTTCATGCTACGGATCCGCGGCATCCTGGAGCTCGAAGGAGGGCCATCGCGAGCATGCCCAGGCATGCCACGACGGAAAGCCGGCTGGAGCCGTGTCCAGCGGACCGCCTTCTGACAATTCGTCGGCGGACGGGATCTCGAACACGGTCGCCTGGCGGAGGATGTCGTCGTCAGACATCCAGTAGGTGTCTAGTGGATGACTGGCGTAGCGGGCCTCGATACGTCTGCGTCGCTCGCTTTCCTCGATCTCGAGGTAGTGAACGACGCAAGCGAAATCGGCATCGGCGGCAAGCGCACGCAAAGCGGTCCGTTCATCGCGCGCCCATAAGCCGAAGTCCACGATCACGTCGACGCCGGCGCGGAGCACGTCGAATCCCAAGGCGAGAAGGCGCCCCTCCAACACGTCATGCTCTTGGTCTGTGTAGGTGCTTCCGAAGAGGGGGAGCATCCACTCGTCGGGGCTCAACAACACCGCGCGACGTTCCGTCAGGAGACTGTGCGCGAGGGTGGTCTTGCCAGAGCCGGGCAGGCCGACCAACAGATGGAGCGTGGCTCTTGTCACCATCGCATTTTAGGAGGCTGGTTCGGCGTCGTCGCTGACTGTGACCCCGACCTGGACTGTGGCCGATTTTCCTGGATTGGAAGTGGTGTTCTGCTACTCAGGACGGGGGAGGGCGCGAGTTCGGGCAATGGCGGCGTACAGTTCCTCTGGAGTCGACCCGGTCTCGGCGAGGATCGCGGCGGCGTCGGAGCTGAACGATGCGGGGGCATCACGTAGACGACTCACGCCGGGCAGGAGACCCTTCTCATTGATCGCCCACGCACCGCACACGGCGTGCCAGCTATGTGCGAGCAGCATCACGGCATTCGTGATGCACAGACAGACGTAGGCGGTGTCGCCCGCGCCCGCTGCCTTGGCGGCACCGTCGAGGTGAAAGTCCACCTGCCAGAGGTTGTTCACTAAAGCACGGCTCAGGGCCTCAGGATATGGCGTGATCGACGCGGCGAGGCGAGCGTGCACCGCCTCGTCGTCGACGAGCGGGATGCTCAGCGCGACCTCGCCGGCGTAGGCGATGTCAAGGAAGCCCAGCGGGTGGCCGGGTTGATGGTGGAACGCAAACTCTCCGCGCGTCGCCCGGGCGCATTGCTCGGCAACACGAGCGACATCGCGCAGGATGAGATCCACCGCAGTGTCGGCGATCGTGATCCACGCGCCGCTGTCCACCCAAGGGCCCCACGAACCGGCATCGCCGATCTCAACTGTGGAACCATGCCACCGCTTTGCCACGCCTGAGAGGGCGGGCCTGTCGACATCGGCAGTTACATACAGGCCGAGGTCGACGTCGGAATCGGGGTGGTGCGTGCCGCGTGCACGACTGCCTCCGAGAACGACGGCGCACACCCCGGGAACGGCGGCAAGCTCGTCGGCCAGCCGTCGCAGTGTTGCTTCCGAGATCATCGCTCGACCCTACTCTCACCCTCCTAGTGACGCCACTGTCCCTCGTCGGGCAGGGTGTTGGCCGATTCTCGGCATCAGACGCCGCAAAATTGACCATTGGCCGATTTTCCTGGGTTGATTTGGGGGAGGTGGGGCGGGGAAAGCGGGAGTGGACCAGGATGGGGGCATGGGTGAGGTTCTCTTGGAACGGCGTGGCGCCATCGCGATAGTGACGCTGTCGCGGCCGGACAAGCACAACTCGATGACGGCGGCGATGTGGGACGCCGTTCCCAAGGTGTTCGCAGACATCGATCGCGACGACGACGTGCTCGTCACGGTGCTGCGCGGGGCGGGTGATTCCTTCTGCGCCGGCTCCGACATCAGCGCTCTGGAGGGAAACGCGCATGCATCCCAGCCCATCCGGGCCGAGCTGGCCATCGCCGCCAGCCCGAAGCCCGTCGTCGCCGCTATCGAGGGGCACTGCCACGGCGGCGGCTGTGAACTTGCCTTGGCCGCAGACATTCGTGTGGCAGGGGAGGGAGCGACGTTCTCCGTTCCGCCGGCGCGGCTGGGCATCGTCTATCCGGTCTCGGCGACGCAGCGGATGATCGATCTGATGGGGCCGGCGATCACCAAGGAGCTGTTGTTCACGGCGCGCCGGATCGACGCCGCCCGCGCGGTCACCGTCGGAATGGTTAACGAGATGGTGCCTAGTGGAACGGCCTTCGACGCGGCCATCGCCCTTGCCGAGCAGATGACCCGGCTGAGCCAACTCACGCTGCGGGCGTCGAAGGACATCGTCGACCGTCTCACGGCGCGCGATCTGGACGCGGAGACCGCGATCAGCTGGGTGCAGGAGGCCGCCGAGGGCCCGGACCTGCAGGAAGGCATCGCAGCCTTCGCTGAGCGACGCCGCCCGCAGTTCCAGTGGCGATCGGGCGCCGCACGATAGCGAGCGACCGAGAACGAGGAGACAGTGGCCGATTCTCGGCATCAGACACCGGAAAATCGGCCAATGGCCGATTTTCCGGGATGGGCGATGGCGGTAGGGGGACCGGGAGCGGGTAGCTGTGTGATGGGCACAAACGGCGGGCTAGGGTCTGTTGCGGAAGTGGTGGCCGTAGCGAGCGGCGTCATGGTGCGTCAGATGCAAGGCGCAGGAGGAAAACGCTAGCGGGCCCTAACGTTGACGAGTGCAACGAAGCAGATGGCGTGCCAGGGCGTCGCGTAGTAGGCCATTTCCACTTTCGTAACAGGCCCTAGAGCACCTTGGCGAAGAAGTTCTTGGTGCGGGGCTCCTGCGGGTTGTCGATCACTTCGGCTGGGGTTCCCGCCTCGACGATCACTCCGTCGTCCATGAACACCACCTTGTCGGCCACTTCGCGGGCGAAGCCCACCTCGTGGGTGACCACGATCATCGTCATGCCCGACTCGGCGAGGTTCTTCATCACCTGGAGCACCTCGCCGACCAGCTCGGGGTCGAGAGCCGAGGTGGGCTCGTCGAAGAGCATCAGCTGCGGATCCATCGCCAGCGCCCGTGCGATGGCGACGCGCTGCTGTTGACCGCCGGAGAGCTGCGCGGGGTAGTGGCTCATCCGGTCGCCGAGGCCGACCTTGGTGAGCTCCTGCCGGGCGCGCGTCTCCGCCTCCGACTTGGAACGGCCCAAGACCTGGCGCTGGGCCTCCATCACGTTGCCGAGGGCCGTCATGTGGGGGAAGAGGTTGAAGCGTTGGAACACCATGCCCACGGAGCGGCGCTGGCGGGCGATCTCCTTGTCGGGGAGTCGGTGCAGGATCGTCCTGCCGTTCTTTGTCGCCTCGCGCAGCCCCATCAGCTCGCCGCCCACGAAGATCCGGCCCGCACTGATCTGCTCCAGCTCGTTGATGCAGCGGATCAGCGTCGACTTGCCCGAACCCGACGGGCCGAGCACGACGCACACCTCGCCACGGCCCACCGTCAGGTCGACCCCCTTCAGCACGTGCAGGTCGTCGAAGAGCTTGTGCACGCCGCGCACGTCAACCATCGGCTTCACGGGGTCACATCCAGGTTCGGGTCGCTGTGGACGGTGTGGGCGGAGAGGATCGCCTGCTGGCGCTTCGACATGCCGCGCGGCTTCTTACCGGGGTTGTCCTCGTCGAAACCCTTGCCGTAGTAGGCCTCGAGGCGCGCCTGCCCCACCATGAGGATCGACGTGATCACGAGGTACCAGATCGCGGCGACGAGCAGCAGCGGGATGGGGAGGAAGGCCTTGTTGCCGATAGCGTTGCTGACGAACGTCAACTCCAGCGAGAACGGCACCGCCAGCACCAAGGAGGTGGTCTTCAACATCGAGATGGTCTCGTTGCCCGTCGGAGGCACGATCACCCGCATCGCTTGAGGAATGACGATCCGTCGCAGCGTCGTTGAGCGCTTCATGCCGAGCGCCGTCGAGGCCTCCCACTGGCCCTTGTCCACGGAGTTCAGGCCCGAGCGCACGATCTCAGAGAGGTAAGCGCCCTCGTTGAGCCCCAGGCCGAGCACGGCCGCCACGCCGGCGTTGAACACGTCGAAGGTGCTGAACTCGAAGAGCTCGGGCCCGAAGGGGATGCCGAGGCTGAGCTTCGGATAGAGGACTCCGAGCAGGCCCCAGAACGTGAGCTGGGTGTATACCGGGGTGCCCCGGAAGAACCAGATGTAGGCCCACGAGACGCCCCGCAGGATGGGGTTGGTGCCCATCCGCATGATCGCCATGGTGACGGCCATCACGATGCCGAGCAGCATCGCCGCGACGGTCAGCAGCAGCGTCCAGCCGATGCTCTTGATAATCCGTGGGTCGAAGAGATGCTCGGCGACGACGTCCCACCGATAGTTCGGGTTGGTGAGCAACCCGTGGACGAACATCGCCGCCAACACCAGGACGATGCCCGCCCAGATCCAGACGCTGGGCCTGGGGACTGGGCGAGCTTGGATCAGTTCGATCCGCTCGGTCATGGCGAGCTTAGGCGGACGGGTTCAGCTCGGCCGTGGTGAGCGCGCCCTCCACGCCCCACTGGCCGAGGATCGCGGCCCAGGTGCCGTCGTCCATGAGGTGCTGCATCGCCTTCTGAACGGCTTCCGTCAGCGCCTGGTCATCCTTGGAGACGACGATGCCCTGCGGAGCCGAGTCGCGGACACCACCGACTACCTCGAGCTGGCCACCGGTCAGCGCAGCCGCATATCCGGCGACGGGGGAGTCGGCATAGAAGGCCGCGGCCTTGCCGCCGACCACGTTGGTAGTGGCGTCGGACTGGCGGCCGTAGGACAGGATCTCGACGGCATCCTTACCTGCCGCGGTGCACTCGCCGGAAAGCTCGCCGAGGATGGTCTCCTGATCGGTCCCGGTCTGGACGGCGATCGACGCGCCGCAGACGTCATCCGGATTGAAGCCGTGCGGGTTTCCGGTCTGGACGGCGAAGCTGGAGCCCACGTTGATGTATGAAATCATGTTGGCCTGAGCGATACGGTCCTCGCGGATGGTGAACGACGAGATGCCGATGTCGGTCTTGGAGCCGATGGCGGGGATCAACGACGCGAACTCGGCGTCCTCGACCTGAGCCTCGAGACCCAGGACGTTGCCCAGCGCGCGGCCCAGGTCGACGTCGTAGCCGATGTAGCTGTTGAGATCCTCGGCGCGGAACTCGGCGGGGGCGTAGTCGGCGGAGGCGCCGATCAGCAGCGTGCCGCGCTCGGCGATCTTCTTGGGTACGAGGGCTGCGATCTCGTCGACCTTGGCGACGCCGGAGGTATCGAAGGTGCGGTCGGTCTGCTCCTCGGCGGCTGGGGTGCTGCTGGTGCCACCACTGGTGGGCGAGCCCGGATCGGGCTCAGCAGCGTTTCCACCGCAGGCGGTGAGTGAGAGGGCGGCGATGATTCCGACGGCGTACAGGCGGCGCACTTCAGGCCTCTTTTCAGAGATGGGTTTCGGGTGTCAAACGCTCACAGACTAACGCAACGCGCCCGGGCCACCTCGCGGGGGAGGGGGCTCCGAGCGCGCTGCCGCGAAGATGTAACCCAATCGTGACGCGACGACCTGGATTTGGTGCCGTGCGAGGGAGCGGGTAATGTTCTCCGAGCCGAAGACCGCAGGTGACCGCAAGGTCATAACATCCAGCAATGGAGGCCCGCGCAGGTGATCGCTAGAGCAACATGCATGCGCATGCCGCCCCGCGCCCACCGGCACGGGGCTTTTTTGTTGGGCTCGGGTCCGAGGCCCTGGGTTCGCCCCCGATGGGCGGGTTCAGGTTGATGAACCGGAAGGAGACCCAATGGCGAGGCCGGAAAAGGCTGCGAAGGTCGCGGAGCTGTCTGACAAGTTCAGCACCTCGGCTGCTGCAGTGCTCACCGAGTACCGCGGTCTCACCGTGAAGGACCTGCAGAACCTGCGTCGGTCCCTCGGTGAGGACGCCACCTACGCCGTTGCGAAGAACACCCTGACCGCGCTGGCCGCGAAGGACGCCGGAATCGAGGGCCTCGACGAGACCCTCACCGGCCCCACCGCCATCGCGTTCATCTCGGGTGACGTTGCCGCTGTTACCAAGGGGCTGCGTGACTTCGCAAAGGCCAATCCGTCTCTGGCCATCAAGGGCGGCGTCATGGATGGCAAGATCCTCGACGCCCAGACCGTGCTGAAGCTGGCCGACCTCGAATCTCGCGAGGTGCTGCTGGCCAAGCTGGCAGGTGCGCTCAAGGCGAACCTGTCCAAGGCTGCTTACGCCTTCGCCGCTCCGGCTTCGAAGCTCGCCCGCGTCATGGGTGCGCTCGAGGCCAAGGCGCAGGACGATCCCGCCCTCATCGGTGGTGCCGGCTCCGCGCCGGCCCCCGTGGCTGAAGAGACCCCCGCCGCGGAAGCGGCCCCCGAAGCAGCAGACGCTGCGCAGTGATCCGTCGCAGCGTGTGCTGCAGCGAAATTTGAGAAAGGACGCCAAACATGGCGAAGCTCACCAACGAAGAGCTCCTTGAGGCTTTCAAGGAGATGACCCTGATCGAACTGTCCGAGTTCGTGAAGGTGTTCGAAGAGACCTTCGATGTCACCGCCGCCGCCCCGGTTGCGGTTGCCGCTGCTGCCGCTCCCGCGGCCGCCGAGGCTGTTGAGGAGGAGGCTGGCTCCGACAAGGTCGACGTCATCCTGACCTCCGGTGGCGCCAAGAAGATCGCGGTCATCAAGGAGGTGCGTGTCCTCAACCCCGGCCTCGGTCTGAAGGAGGCCAAGGATCTCGTTGAGAGCGCCCCGAAGCCCGTGCTCGAGCAGGTCGACAAGGACACCGCGGCCAAGGCCAAGGAGGCCCTCGAGGCCGCCGGCGCCACCGTCGAGGTCAAGTGACTCTTGCCTGACCGATCGCCCTGGCGATCGTGAAGGAGCCGCAGCTCGTTCCCCTCGGGGAGCGAGCTGCGGCCTTTTTCGTCTCGGATGTCGGCTCGATTACTCGAGGCGCCGAGCTGGCCGGTGTCGCCGTCGCTATCGTGAGTCTTTGAGTCCGGCACGCTATGCAGTGCCATGCCCGCGCCGTCTGAAGGGATCCTCATGCTCACTGTCTCAGGCCGTCATTTCGAGCGCGATGGCAAGCGCCATCTGATCGTTTCGGGTGCCATCCATTACGCGCGGGTGCATCCGGGGCACTGGGCCGATCGGCTGCGTCGCCTTCGTGCGATGGGTGCGAACACGGTGGAGACCTATATTCCCTGGAACTGGCACGCGCCGGCCCGCGGTGTCGTCGATTTCACGGGTTCCCGGGATCTCGGTCGATTCCTCGACCTCGCCGCGGAAGCGGATCTCGACGTCATCGTTCGGCCAGGGCCCTACATCTGCGCCGAATGGGAGGGCGGGGGCTTCCCGGGCTGGCTGCTGGAGGACCGCTCCATTCGGTTGCGCTGCAGCGACCCTGCCTATCTGCGCGAGGTCGACCGCTGGTTCGACGTGCTGATCCCCGTCGTCGCGGCCCGCCAGGTCCGCAACGGTGGGCGCGTGATCATGGTTCAGGTGGAGAACGAGTACGGCAGCTATGGCGAGGACAAGGCCTACCTGGCCCACCTCCGTGACGGTCTCCTGAGGCGGGGGATCTCCGCCATGCTGGTCACCAGCGACGGGCCCAGCGTCGGCTACCTCGCGGGTGGCGCGATCGATGGAGCGCTGCCGATGGTGAACTTCGGTTCCGGCCACCAACAGGCGCTGGAGCTGTTGGAGCAGGAGTACGGCGATCAGCCCGCCATGTGCATGGAGTTCTGGAACGGCTGGTTCGACCATTGGGGTGAGCCGCACCACTCTCGCGGTTTCGACGACGCGGCCAAGGAACTCGACGGCATGCTCGGGCGGGGGATGAGCGTCAACGTCTATATGGCCCATGGCGGAACCAACTTCGGGCTCTGGAACGGATCGAACTACGACCGACGCCTTCAGCCCACCGTGACCAGCTACGACTATGACGCCCCGATCGCCGAGAACGGTGCCCTCACGCCCAAATTCTGGGCATTCCGCGACGTGATCCGTCGTCATGTCGAGGTGCCCGAGATCCCGGCCGACCTCCACACCGATCCACCCGTGCTGCCTGCGGGCGAGCTGCGTCCGGTGGCCTCCACCCATTGGGGGCCCGACCAGCTGAGGGCGTTGTCGCGGGCTGCCCTGGCGGTCGTGCCCGGGCTGCGTGCGCAGGAGGAGCCGGTGCCGTTTCCCCCGGCCTTCGAGGATCTGGGTCTGGAGCGCGGCCTGCTGGTCCTGAGCACCACCTTCGAACACGCCGGGGGAGAGCCGCCGCTTCGTCTGTTCGGACTGCACGACCGAGCGCACGTCTACTGCGACGGTGAACTCGTCGGGATCGCGGGTCGGGACGAAAGGGAACCGGAGGCCGTGACGCTTTCGGCCGAGCGAGGCCTTCACCGCCTGGACGTCGTGGTGGAGTCGCTGGGGCGGATCAACTTCGGCCCGCTGCTCGGCGAGCGGAAGGGCCTTCTGGGCGGCTCCTGGCTGGAGACCCGGTATCTGATGGGCTGGCAGGCCTGGCCGGTGCCGCTGGACGTGATCGGCGGGGAGATCCTCGCCCAGGCAGGGGAGCCCGACGAGGGCCGTGGCTTCGTCGTGCGCCAGTACGAGCTCGTGGTTGCGCCGGACGACGCGGGACGCGACGCTTTCCTCGACACCGCCGAGGTGGGGCGGGGCTTCGTCCTGGTGGGCGAGGAGATGATCGGCCGGTGCTGGTCGGTCGGACCGCAGCGCACCCTCTACGTTCCGGGGCCGCTGCTGAAGGCCGGCTCCAACCTGATCACGGTGATCGCGACCGACGGCGCGCCCGGCGTCCTCCGGACCGTGGGCGCACCGATCCTCGACGGCGCCACGCCCGACGAGGGGGTTGCGCGGCCCTGAGGTCGCGGTATCATCGTCGGCGAGATCATCGTTGATCGGGGACGAGATTCCACGAGCCCGGGAGGCCGGGGAGCGGGACGTTTGCCCTGCGGGCAGGTTTGCTCTATAGTGCTTATTTGCCCTGCCATGCGTTGTGCCCGTTTCATTTGACACGGGTCCTTCGTCATGCAGAGAAGAAGCTTCAAGCGTTCTTGGAAGGACCGAATCTTGGCCGCCTCGCGCTCTGCGTTGAAGAACACCAATGTCATCTCGCCCACCGGGCGGATCTCCTTTGCGAAGATCCATGAGCCGCTCGAGGTGCCCAACCTCCTCGACCTGCAGATTGACTCTTACAACTGGCTGATCGGGAATCAGACGTGGAAGGACCAGGTTGCCGAGAAGCTCGCGGCTGGTCGCACCGACGTCAACACCCGCTCAGGCCTGGAGGAGATCTTCGCCGAGATCTCCCCGATCGAAGACTTCAACGAGACGATGTCGCTGTCGTTCCGCGACCATCGCTTCGAGGAGCCTAAGTACAGCATCGAGGAGTGCAAGGACCGCGACGTCACCTACGCCGCGCCGCTCTTCGTGACCGCCGAGTTCGTCAACAACGACACGGGTGAGATCAAGTCCCAGACCGTCTTCATCGGCGACTTCCCGCTGATGACGGACAAGGGCACGTTCATCATCAACGGCACCGAGCGTGTCGTCGTGTCGCAGCTGGTGCGTTCGCCGGGCGTCTACTTCGAGCAGACCCCCGACAAGACCTCCGACAAGGACATCTTCTCCTGCAAGGTGATCCCGTCGCGCGGCGCGTGGCTGGAGTTCGAGATCGACAAGCGCGATCTGGTCTCCGTGCGCCTCGACCGCAAGCGCAAGCAGAACGCCACCGTGCTGCTCAAGGCCCTCGGCTGGACCGAGGACCGGATCATGGAGGAGTTCGGCGACTTCGAGTCGATGCGGATGACCCTGGAGAAGGACACCGTCAAGACCCAGGACGAGGCCCTGCTCGACATCTACCGCAAGCTGCGTCCGGGTGAACCCCCGGCGCGCGACGCCGCGCAGGCGCTGCTGGAGAACTACTACTTCCAGTCCCGTCGCTACGACCTTGCCAAGGTCGGCCGCTACAAGATCAACAAGAAGCTCGGCGTCGGGCTTCCGTTCGATCAGCAGGTGCTGACCACCGACGACATCGTCGCGGCGATCAAGTACATCTGCGCGCTGCACGAGCACCGCGAGGAGATCGATGGCGTGCCCGTCGAGGCCGATGACATCGACCACTTCGGCAACCGTCGTCTGCGCACCGTGGGCGAGCTGATCCAGAACCAGCTGCGCACCGGCCTCGGCCGCATGGAGCGCGTCGTCCGCGACCGGATGACCACCCAGGACATCGAGGCGATCACGCCGCAGACCCTGATCAACATCCGCCCGGTGACCGCAGCGCTGAAGGAGTTCTTCGGCACCTCGCAGCTGTCGCAGTTCATGGACCAGAACAACCCGCTGGCCGGCCTGACGCACAAGCGTCGCCTCTCGGCCCTCGGCCCCGGTGGTCTGTCCCGCGACCGCGCCGGCATGGAGGTCCGCGACGTGCACCCGTCGCACTACGGCCGCATGTGCCCCATCGAGACCCCTGAAGGCCCCAACATCGGCCTCATCGGCTCGCTGGCGTCCTTCGCCCGGGTGAACCCGTTCGGTTTCATCGAGACCCCGTACCGCAAGGTCGTCGACGGCAAGGTCACCGACCAGATCGACTACCTCACCGCCGACGAGGAAGACCGCTACACGATCGCGCAGGCCAACGCCCACGTCGATCAGGACGGCACCCTCACCGACGAGCGCGTTCTCGTGCGCATCAAGCACGGCGACGCCGACGAGGTTCCGGTCTCCGAGGTGGAGTACATGGACGTGTCGCCGCGTCAGATGGTCTCCATCGCCACCGCGCTGATCCCGTTCCTCGAGCACGACGACGCGTCGCGTGCCTTGATGGGCGCCAACATGCAGCGCCAGGCGGTTCCGCTGATCCGCAACGAGGCCCCCTTCGTCGGCACCGGCATGGAGTACCGTGCCGCCGTCGACGTGGGCGACGTCACCCTGGCCAAGAAGCCCGGTGTGGTCACCTCGGTCTCCGGCGACATCCTCGAGATCGCCAACGACGACGGCACCTACTCCTCCTACAAGCTGGAGAAGTTCGTGCGTTCCAACGCGGGCACCTGCATCAACCAGCGCCCGCTGGTGAACACCGGCGATCGCGTCGAGGTGGGCACCCCGCTGGCCGACGGTCCCTGCACCGACCAGGGCGAACTGGCCCTTGGCAAGAACCTGCTCGTGGCCTTCATGCCCTGGGAGGGCCTGAACTACGAGGACGCCATCATCCTCAGCCAGCGCATCGTCCAGGACGACGTCCTCACCTCGATCCACATCGAGGAGCATGAGGTCGACGCCCGCGACACCAAGCTGGGCGCCGAGGAGATCACCCGCGACATCCCCAACGTCTCCGACGAGATGCTGGCGGATCTCGATGAGCGCGGCATCGTACGCATCGGCGCCGAGGTCGGCGCGGGCGACATCCTCGTCGGCAAGGTGACCCCCAAGGGCGAGACCGAGCTGACCCCCGAAGAGCGCCTGCTGCGCGCCATCTTCGGCGAGAAGGCCCGCGAGGTGCGCGACACCTCGCTGAAGGTGCCCCACGGCGAGTCCGGCACCGTCATCGGCGTGCGCGTGTTCAACCGCGAGGACGACGACGAGCTGCCCCCCGGCGTGAACCAGCTGGTGCGCGTGCACGTCGCCCAGAAGCGCAAGATCTCCGACGGCGACAAGCTCGCCGGACGCCACGGCAACAAGGGCGTCATCTCGAAGATCCTGCCGGTGGAGGACATGCCGTTCCTCGAGGACGGCACCCCCGTCGACATCGTGCTGAACCCGCTGGGCGTGCCGTCGCGAATGAACGTCGGCCAGGTGCTGGAGAACCACCTCGGGTGGATCGCCAAGACCGGTTGGGACATCACCGAGATCCAGACCGACTGGGCTGAGCGCCTGCGCGATGTCGGCCTCGGTCGCGTCGAGGCCGATTCCCGCGTCGCCACCCCCGTCTTCGACGGTGCGGACGAGCGCGAGATCGCAGGCCTGCTGGAGAACTCGCTGGTCACCCGCGACGGCGATCGCCTGATCGACGCCTCCGGCAAGGCGCGCCTCTTCGACGGCCGCTCCGGCGAGCCGTACCCGGAGAAGATCGGCGTGGGCTACATGTACATGCTGAAGCTGCACCACCTGGTGGACGACAAGATCCACGCGCGTTCCACCGGCCCGTACTCGATGATCACCCAGCAGCCGCTGGGCGGCAAGGCGCAGTTCGGCGGTCAGCGCTTCGGTGAGATGGAAGTGTGGGCCCTTGAGGCCTACGGCGCGGCCTGGGCTCTCCAGGAGCTGCTCACCATCAAGTCCGACGACGTCCCCGGCCGCGTGAAGGTCTACGAGGCCATCGTCAAGGGCGAGAACATCCCCGAGCCGGGCATCCCGGAGTCGTTCAAGGTTCTCGTCAAGGAGATGAAGTCCCTCTGCTTGAACGTCGAGGTGCTCACCGGCGACGGCAAGATCATCGACCTGCGGGAGTCGGAGGACGACATCCGCTCCGCTGAAGATTTCGGCATCGACCTCGGGCGTCGTCCCGGTGGCGACCGTTTCATGGACGTCGGCGAAGTCTGAGTCAGCGTCGGCCTTCGGGCCGGCACTCAGTCATCAAGGAACAAACTCAGACGAAACCATCACCTACAGATCAGTAGGGGAAAGAGAAGCAACGTGCTGGACGTGAACTTCTACGACGAGCTGCGCATCGGCCTGGCGAGCGCCGAGCAGATTCGTGAATGGTCCTTTGGCGAGGTCAAGAAGCCGGAGACCATCAACTACCGCACGCTCAAGCCCGAGCGCGACGGCCTCTTCTGCGAGAAGATCTTCGGTCCCACCCGGGATTGGGAGTGCTACTGCGGCAAGTACAAGCGGGTGCGCTTCAAGGGCATCATCTGCGAGCGCTGTGGCGTCGAGGTGACCCGCAGCAACGTGCGCCGCGAGCGCATGGGCCACATCGAGCTGGCCGCTCCTGTGACCCACATCTGGTACTTCAAGGGCGTGCCGAGCCGGCTGGGCTACCTGCTGGACGTCGCCCCGAAGGATCTCGAGAAGGTCATCTACTTCGCCGCGCACATGATCACCGCGGTCGACGACGAGGCCCGCCACCGCGACCTGTCTTCGCTGCAGGCCCGTCACGAGGTGGAGACCAAGCAGGTCGCCGCCCGTCGCGACGCCGACATCGAGGCGCGCATGCACAAGCTGGAAGAGGATCTCGCCCAGCTCGAGGAAGAGGGCGCCAAGGCCGACGTGAAGCGCAAGGTGCGCGAGGCCGCCGAGAAGGAGACCGGCCTCATTCGCACCCGCACGCAGCGTCAGCTGGATCGCATCGACGAGGTGTGGCAGCGTTTCAAGACCCTCAAGGTCCAGGATCTCGAGGGCGACGAGATGCTCTACCGCGAGATGAAGAAGCGCTACGGCAAGTACTTCGAGGGCTACATGGGCGCCGAGGCGATCCAGAAGCGCCTCCAGACCTTCGACCTCGACGCCGAAGAGCAGAACCTGCGCGAGATCATCGAGACCGGCAAGGGCCAGCGCAAGACGCGCGCGCTCAAGCGGCTCAAGGTGGTCAACGCGTTCCGCAGCGGCGACAACCATCCCGCCGCCATGGTGCTCGACGCCGTTCCCGTCATCCCGCCGGATCTCCGCCCCATGGTGCAGCTCGACGGTGGCCGCTTCGCGACCTCCGACCTGAACGACCTGTACCGTCGCGTGATCAACCGCAACAACCGCCTGAAGCGCCTGCTGGATCTCGGCGCCCCCGAGATCATCGTGAACAACGAGAAGCGCATGCTGCAGGAGGCCGTCGACTCGCTGTTCGACAACGGCCGTCGCGGTCGCCCCGTCACGGGCCCCGGCAACCGTCCGCTGAAGTCCATCTCGGACATGCTGAAGGGCAAGCAGGGCCGGTTCCGTCAGAACCTGCTGGGCAAGCGCGTCGACTACTCGGGCCGCTCGGTCATCGTGGTGGGCCCGCAGCTCAAGCTGCACCAGTGCGGTCTGCCCAAGGCCATGGCGCTCGAGCTGTTCAAGCCGTTCGTCATGAAGCGCCTCGACGATCTCAACCACGCCCAGAACATCAAGGCCGCCAAGCGCATGGTCGAGCGCCAGCGCCCGGTGGTGTGGGATGTGCTGGAAGAGGTCATCGCGGAGCACCCCGTGCTGCTGAACCGTGCACCAACCCTGCACCGCCTCGGCATCCAGGCCTTCGAGCCGCAGCTGATCGAGGGCAAAGCCATCCAGATCCACCCGCTCGTCTGCACCGCCTTCAACGCGGACTTCGACGGTGACCAGATGGCCGTGCACCTGCCGCTGTCCGCTGAGGCTCAGGCCGAGGCCCGCGTGCTGATGCTGTCGACCAACAACATCCTGAAGCCCGCCGACGGTCGTCCCGTGACCATGCCCACCCAGGACATGATCATCGGCCACTACTTCCTCACGCTGGAGCGCGAGGGAGCCGGTGCCGGTCGGGTGTTCTCCTCGCTGGCCGAGGCGATCATGGCTCACGATCAGGGTGAGCTGGCGATCGGTTCCAAGGTGCGGATCGCGCTGCGCGACGTCGTCGTGCCGGGCGTGCCGCAGCGTGCCGATGGCTCCTACCTTGTGGAGACCACGCTCGGTCGTGCGCTCTTCAACGAGGCGCTGCCGGAGGACTTCGGCTACGTGAACGAGGTCGTGGGCAAGAAGGTGCTCGGCGGCATCGTCAACCAGTTGGCCGAGGAGTACCCGAAGGTCGTCGTGGCCTCCACGCTGGACAACCTGAAGGACATGGGCTTCCGCTGGGCCTCGCGTTCCGGTGTCACCGTGTCGATCTCCGACGTGCAGACCCCGCCGCAGAAGCCCGAGATCCTGGCCTCGTACGAGAAGCGTGCCGCCAAGATGGACCGCCAGTACGAGCTGGGCGTGGTGACCGACGACGAGCGTCGCCAGGAGCTCATCGAGATCTGGACGGCCGCCACCACGGAGCTGACCGAGGCCATGAAGGAGAACTTCACCTCCGACAACCCGATCTTCATGATGGTGGACTCGGGTGCCCGAGGAAACATGACCCAGATGCGCCAGATCGCGGCCATGCGAGGCCTGGTGGCCAACCCGAAGGGCGACATCATCGCCCGGCCCATCAAGTCGAACTTCCGCGAGGGCCTCTCCGTGCTCGAGTACTTCATCTCGACGCACGGTGGTCGTAAGGGACAGGCCGACACCGCTCTGCGCACCGCAGACTCCGGTTACCTGACCCGTCGTCTGGTGGACGTGTCTCAGGACGTGATCATCCGCGAGGAGGATTGCGGCACCGAGCGCGGCCTCGCCAAGACCATCGCGACCGTCGTCGACGGACGCGCGGAGATGGTGGACAACGTCGAGACCTCGGTCTACGCCCGTGCGCTGGCCGTGGACGTCACCGACGCCAACGGCGAGCTGCTGGTCGCGGCCGGCATCGATCTGGGCGACGCTGAGATCGACACTCTGGTCAAGGCCGGCGTGACCTCCGTCAAGGTGCGCTCCGTGCTCACCTGTGAGGCCGCCACCGGCACCTGCGCCATGTGCTACGGCCGCTCGCTGGCCACCGGCAAGACGGTGGACGTCGGCGAGGCCGTCGGTATCGTCGCGGCCCAGTCGATCGGCGAGCCCGGCACCCAGCTCACGATGCGTACCTTCCACACCGGTGGTGTGGCCGGCGACGACATCACGCAGGGTCTGCCGCGTGTGGTCGAGCTGTTCGAGGCCCGCCAGCCCAAGGGCAAGGCCCCGATCGCCGAGGCCAACGGCGTGGTCAAGATCGTCGACGGCGATCGCAGCCGCAAGCTGGTGATCGTGCGCGACGACGGCGGCGAGGATCTGGAGTACCCGATCGCCCGTCGTACCCGTCTGGAGTTCGACGACCACAACGGTGACCGCGTGCAGATCGCCGACGGCGTGCGCGTCGAGATCGGCCAGCAGCTGACCGCCGGTCAGGTGGACCCGCAGGACGTGCTTCGCGTGCGCGGTCTCCGCAAGGTGCAGGAGCACCTGGTGGAGGAAGTGCAGCGCGTGTACGCCACCCAGGGCGCGCCGATCCACGACAAGCACATCGAGATCATCATCCGTCAGATGCTTCGCCGGATCACGGTGATCAACTCGGGTGACACCGCGATGATGCCGGGCGAGCTGGTGGACCGTCAGGTCTACGAGGCGCACAACCGCAAGGCGATCGCCGAGGGCGGCCGTCCGGGCGAGGGTCGTCCCGTGCTGATGGGCATCACGAAGGCCTCGCTGGCTACCGACTCGTGGCTGTCCGCGGCCTCCTTCCAGGAGACCACCAAGGTGCTCACCGACGCCGCCATCCAGGGCAAGTCGGACTCGCTGGTGGGCCTGAAGGAGAACGTGATCCTCGGCAAGCTGATCCCCGCCGGCACCGGCCTCGATCGGTACCGTCACATGCGGGTGGAGCCCACCGAGGAGGCCAAGGCCTCGTCGTACACCTCGAGCCTCGATCCGTACGATTACACGTTCGGTTCCGAGACCACCGGCCCGGCCATCCCGCTGGACGATCTGGACTTCGATGAGCTCCGCTGAGTTCTGAGATCCTGTAAGACAGGGCACCTGCGCGATGCAGGTGCCCTGTTTTGCTTATCACTGGAAATTGACCTAGTCTAGATCGGCGTGCTCGGTTGCTCGGGCACGGTTGTGCGTGCCCAGCGCGAATATCAGGTCCTCGCCGTTGCAGGGGGAACCGGATGCCGTGGCAGCGGCCGCACAGCAGCTATTCCTCGTATGAAACCCCGGGAAACGGTGACCCCGGCTTCAGGCGAGGGGAGTTGCACGCCAGGGATACCCATCCACTCAGCAAAACGAAAGTGATGCCTACAGGTGCCAACTATTCAGCAGCTGGTCCGCAAGGGCCGGACCGACAAGGTCTCCAGCAATAAGACCCCCGCGCTCAAGGGTTCTCCTCAGCGCCGGGGCGTGTGCACGCGTGTGTACACCACCACTCCCAAGAAGCCCAACTCGGCGCTGCGTAAGGTTGCGCGTGTTCGCCTGAGCTCGGGCGTCGAAGTCACCGCTTACATCCCGGGCGTCGGCCACAACCTGCAGGAGCACTCGATGGTGCTCGTGCGTGGCGGTCGTGTGAAGGATCTCCCCGGCGTTCGTTACAAGATCATCCGTGGCTCCCTCGACACCCAGGGTGTCAAGGGTCGCAAGCAGGCTCGTAGCCGCTACGGCGCCAAGAAGGAGAAGTAATGCCTCGCAAGGGTCCGGCGCCGAAGCGCCCCGTTATCGCTGATCCCGTTTACGGCTCGCAGCTGGTCTCCCAGCTCGTCAGCAAGATCCTGCTCGACGGCAAGAAGACCGTCGCTCAGGGCATCGTCTACAACGCTCTCGAGGGCACCCGCGAGAAGACCGGCAACGATCCCGTGCAGACGCTCAAGCGCGCCATCGAGAACGTGAAGCCGTCCATCGAGGTCAAGTCGCGTCGCGTCGGCGGCGCCACCTACCAGGTGCCGATCGAGGTCAAGCCCGCCCGCCAGACCACGCTCGCCCTGCGCTGGCTGGTCAGCTTCTCCCGCGCTCGTCGTGAGAAGACCATGACCGAGCGTCTCATGAACGAGATTCTCGACGCCTCCAATGGCCTGGGCGCTTCCGTGAAGCGTCGTGAGGACACGCACAAGATGGCCGAGGCCAACCGGGCCTTCGCGCACTATCGCTGGTGATGTAGCGCCCCCGCGCCCTGCCAAGGGCCGGGGGCTCTCACCTGTCTATTGCAAAAAGACTTCAAAAGGACTGCACAGTGACCGACCTGAACAAGGTTCGCAACATCGGCATCATGGCGCACATCGATGCCGGCAAGACCACCACCACCGAGCGCATCTTGTTCTACACGGGCAAGAGCTACAAGATCGGTGAGGTCCACGACGGCGCCGCCACGATGGACTGGATGGAGCAGGAGCAGGAGCGTGGTATCACCATCACGTCGGCCGCTACCACCTGCTTCTGGCACGACACCCTGATCAACATCATCGACACCCCGGGACACGTCGACTTCACCGTCGAGGTGGAGCGCTCGCTGCGCGTGCTCGACGGTGCCGTCGCCGTGTTCGACGGCGTGGCAGGCGTGGAGCCCCAGTCGATGACGGTGTGGCGTCAGGCCACCAAGTACGGCGTGCCGCGCATCTGCTACGTGAACAAGCTGGACCGCACCGGTGCCTCCTTCGATCACGTGGTCAAGACCATCCGTGAGCGCCTGAACACCGACCCGGTGCTGCTGCAGCTTCCGATCGGCGCCGAGGGCGACTTCCTCGGTGTCGTCGACCTGGTCGAGATGCGTGCGCTCACCTGGCGCGGCGAGACCAAGATGGGCGAGGACTACGAGGTCGAGGAGATCCCGGCCGAGCTCCAGGAGGCCGCTGAGGCCGCCCACATGACCCTGATCGAGCGCGTCGCCGATGTCGACGACGAGATCATGGAGATGTACCTGGAAGGCGAGGAGCCCTCGGCCGAGCAGATCAAGGCCGCCGTCCGCAAGGGCGTCATCAGCAACACCTTCACCGCGGTGGTCTGCGGCACCTCGTTCAAGAACAAGGGCGTCCAGCCCCTGCTCGACGCGGTGGTCGCCTACCTGCCGTCGCCGCTCGACGTGCCCGCCATCGAGGGCTTCAAGCCCGGCGACGAGTCGGTGGAGCTCACCCGCAAGCCGTCCGACGACGAGCCGCTCTCGATCCTGGCCTTCAAGGTGGCCGCGGATCCGCACCTCGGCAAGCTGACCTTCGTGCGCGTCTACTCCGGCGTGCTGCAGGCCGGCTCGCAGGTGCTCAACGCCACCAAGGGTCGCAAGGAGCGCATCGGCAAGATCTACCAGATGCATGCCAACAAGCGCGAGGAGATCCCCTCGATCGGCGCCGGCATGATCTGCGCGGTGATGGGCCTCAAGGACACCACCACCGGTGAGACCCTGTGCGATCCCAGCAACCCGATCGTGCTCGAGTCGATGACCTTCCCGGCCCCCGTGATCGAGCAGGCCATCGAGCCCAAGACCAAGTCCGACCAGGAGAAGCTGTCCAACGCGATCCAGCGCCTGGCGGAGGAGGATCCCACCTTCCGCGTCCACACCGACGAGGAGACCGGCCAGACCATCATCGCCGGCATGGGCGAGCTGCACCTGGACGTGCTCATCGACCGCATGCGCCGTGAGTTCAAGGTCGTCGCCAACATCGGCAAGCCCCAGGTGGCCTACCGCGAGACCCTGCGCCGCCCGGTGCAGAAGGTCGAGTACACGCACAAGAAGCAGACCGGTGGTTCCGGTCAGTTCGCCCGCGTCATCATCGACCTGGAGCCCACCGAGCCGGGCTCGGGCTACGAGTTCGTCAACGCCGTCACCGGTGGCCGCATCCCCCGCGAGTACATCCCTGCGGTGGACCACGGCATCAAGGAGGCCATGCAGTTCGGCGTGCTCGCCGGCTACCCGGTCGAGAACATCAAGGTGACCCTCACCGACGGCGCCTACCACGACGTCGACTCCTCCGAGCTGGCCTTCAAGCTGGCCGGCGCGCAGGCCTTCAAGGAGGCCGCTCGCAAGGCCGACCCGGCCATCCTGGAGCCGATGATGGCCGTCGAGGTCACCACACCCGAGGATTACCTCGGCACCGTGATCGGCGACCTGAACTCCCGTCGTGGTCAGATCCAGGCGATGGACGAGCAGCACGGCAACCGCGTCGTGCGGGCCCTCGTGCCGCTGTCCGAGATGTTCGGCTACGTGGGCGATCTTCGCTCGAAGACCTCGGGTCAGGCGTCGTACTCCATGGAGTTCGACTCCTACGCCGAGACGCCGCGCAACATCATGGACGAGATCGTCGCCAAGGCCCAGGGCCGCGACTGATCTCTCGCCGTGATCGCTGAGTGAGGGGCCGGGTGGACATTCCACCCGGCCCCTCACTCTTTGTCCCCGGTTGTCCCCAGATCGCCCGTTCTCGAATTGACTCGTGGGGCGTGGGGGGTAGAGTTGGTGGGGCTTGCGCTTGTGCAGTAAAATCAGGCGCTGTACCCGCGCGTCTTGTGCGGGAAGACCCGAAGCACGCCTCGCAATCCCGCGTGGCGAGATCCTAGAAGGAGCCCTCGTGGCAAAGGCCAAGTTTGAGCGGACCAAGCCGCACGTAAACATCGGCACCATCGGACACGTCGACCACGGCAAGACCACTCTGACCGCGGCGATCACGAAGGTGCTGCACGACCGCTACCCGGAGTGGAACGCTGTCTCGGCGTTCGACCAGATCGATAAGGCGCCCGAAGAGCGTCAGCGCGGCATCACCATCTCGATCGCGCACGTCGAGTACCAGACCGAGGCGCGCCACTACGCGCACGTTGACTGCCCCGGCCACGCCGACTACGTCAAGAACATGATCACCGGTGCGGCCCAGATGGACGGTGCGATCCTCGTTGTCGCCGCCACCGACGGCCCGATGGCTCAGACCCACGAGCACATCCTCCTGGCTCGCCAGGTGGGCGTGCCCGCGATCGTCGTCGCCCTCAACAAGTGCGACATGATCGACGAAGAGGACGCCGACCTGATCGACCTGGTCGAGATGGAGCTGCGCGAGATCCTCTCCGCTCAGGAGTTCGACGGCGACGAGCTGCCGATCGTGCGCGTTGCGGCCTTCCCGGCCCTGAACGGCGACGAGAAGTGGGCCGACTCGATCATGGAGCTCATGACCGCTGTCGACGAGTACATCCCGCAGCCGGCGCGTGACACCGAGAAGCCCTTCCTGATGCCCGTTGAGGACGTCTTCACGATCACCGGTCGTGGCACCGTCATCACCGGTCGTATCGAGCGCGGCATCGTCAAGACCGGCGAGGTCGTCGACATCATCGGCATCCGCGAGCAGAAGCAGTCCAGCACCGTCACCGGTGTTGAGATGTTCCGCAAGATCCTCGACGAGGGTCGCGCTGGCGAGAACGTCGGCCTGCTGCTCCGTGGCACCAAGAAGGAAGACGTGGAGCGCGGCATGGTCGTCATCAAGCCGGGTTCGACCACCCCGCACACCGACTTCGAGGCCAACGTCTACGTGCTGAACAAGGAGGAGGGTGGCCGTCACAAGCCGTTCTTCTCGAACTACTCGCCCCAGTTCTACTTCCGTACCACGGACGTGACCGGCGTCGTTCAGCTGCCCGAGGGCACCGACATGGTGATGCCCGGTGACAACACCGAGATGACCGTCCACCTCAACAAGCCGATCGCAATGGAGGAGAACCTCAAGTTCGCCATCCGTGAGGGCGGCCGCACCGTGGGCGCCGGCAACGTCACCAAGATCATCAAGTGATCTGACTGAGCTGACAAGCTGAAAGAGGGCCAGGTGGGATTTCCCACCTGGCCCTCGCTCTTTGAGGTGCGGAGGCTCCGGGCGAGTGGTTGCTGAGGTGTGAGCGAAGCGAACCTCGAAGTACGAGCCCCGAAGCCGTAGCCTCGAAGAGAGCGACGGTGCCTAGGGGCTTTGGTCAGGACTGTTCCTCGGCCACCGGTCGCTTCGAGGCTCCTTCGTCGCACCTCAACGACCGGAGCGCTTCTGGATGGCGGCCCATTCGTCGCGGAGGCCGACGGTGCGGTGGAAGAGCGATGGGGTGCGGGTGTCGGCGGCGAAGTAGCCGAGGCGCTCGAACTGCACCACGTCGCCGGGCTCGGCCTCGGCCAGGATCGGCTCGGCGTAGCAGCGCTCCAGCGACTCCACGGAGTGGGGGTTGAGGTCGTCGTCGGCGTTCCCGGTTGCGGCTCCCGGCAGTTCCGTGGAGTACAACCGGTCATACAGCGCGGCAGAGACCTCCACCGCGTGCGGGCGCGAGACCCAGTGCATCGTCGACTTCACCTTGCGGCCGTCGGGGGAGTTGCCGCCCTTGGACTCGGGATCGTAGGTGGCCAGTACCTCGACGACGTTGCCGTCCTCGTCCTTGACCACGTCGGTGGCGGTGACGAAGTAGGCGCCGCGCAGGCGGACCTCGCGGCCGGGGGACAGGCGGAAGTACTTGGGGGCGGGAACCTCCATGAAGTCTTCCTGCTCGATCCACAGCTCGCCGGTGAAGGGCACCAGACGAGTGCCGTCGTCGGCGTTCTCCGGGTTGTTCGCCACCTCGAAATGGTCGACGACCGGCGCGCCGCTGTCGTACGTCGGCCAATTGGTCAGCGTGAGCTTGAGCGGCTTCAGCACGGCCATCCGGCGCAGCGCCGTCTTGTTCAGCTCGCGTCGCACGTAGGACTCGAGCGCCTCGATGGCCTGGCGGGTGTTGGTGCGGGTGGTGCCGATCTCGCGGCAGAAGGCGCGCAGGGCGGCCGCCGGATAGCCGCGTCGACGCATGCCGCGCAGGGTGGGCATCCGGGGGTCGTCCCAGCCGTCCACGACGCCGTCGGCGACCAGCTTGGCCAGCCGACGCTTGGAGGTGACCGTATGCGTCAGCTCCAGCCGGGCGAACTCGATCTGGCGCGGGGCGTCATCCACCTCGAGCTGAGCCAAGAACCAGTCGTAGAGCGGGCGGTGCGAGTCGAACTCGAGGGTGCACACCGAGTGCGTGGTGCCCTCGATGGCGTCGGACTGGCCGTGCGCCCAGTCGTAGGTGGGGTAGATCAGCCACTCGTCGCCGGTCTGATGGTGATGCAGGCGGCGGATCCGGTACATCACCGGGTCGCGCATCTGCATGTTCTCGTGGGCCATGTCGATCTTGGCGCGCAGCACGCGGGAGCCGTCGTCGAACTCCCCGGCGCGCATTCGGCGGAAGAGGTCGAGGTTCTCCTCGATGGAACGGTCGCGGTACGGGCTGTTGGTGCCGGCCTCGGAGAAGCTGCCGCGGGTGGCGGAGATCTCCTCGCCGGTCTGGTCGTCGACGTAGGCGAGGCCCTTGCCGATCAGGAGCTCGGCCCACTCATACAGCTTCTGGAAGTAGCCCGAGGCGTAGCGCACCTCCGACGGGGTGTAGCCGAGCCAGGCGATGTCCTCGAGGATGGCAGCCACGAACTCCTCGTCCTCGGCGGCCGGGTTGGTGTCGTCGAAGCGCAGCACGCAAGTGCCGCCCAGATCCTCGGCGATGCCGAAGTCCATCACGATGGCCTTGGCGTGGCCGATGTGCAGGTAGCCGTTGGGCTCCGGTGGGAACCGGGTCTGCAGCCGCTGGTAGCGCCCGTCGTTCAGATCGGCGCGCACAGCGTCGTAGATGAAGTTGGAGGGCATAACGGCTTCGGTCATGGCGACATGTTAGCGGGGTTCCGGGGCTCAGCCATTTCGGGGCAACCCGACTAGAGTTGGGGCCACTATGACTGAAGCGCTCACCCCTGCTCGTACCCGTGTTGCCCCGTCGCCGACCGGAGATCCGCACGTCGGAACCGCGTTCATGGCGCTGTTCGATCTGGCCTGGGCCAGGAAGACCGGCGGGAAGTTCGTGCTGCGGATCGAGGACACCGATCAGGCTCGCCTGGTCCAGGGCTCCGAGCAACAGATCTACGACTCGCTGGCCTGGCTGGGGCTCAACCCCGACGAGGGGCCGCACGTCGGGGGCCCGTACGAGCCGTACCGCCAGTCGGAGCGGGTGGACACCTACCGCCCATACGTCGAGCAGCTGATCGAGGCGGGCCACGCCTACTACTGCTGGTGCTCCTCCGAGCGCCTCGCGGAGCTGCGAGCCGAACAGAACGCGCAGAAGCTGTCGGTCACCGGCTACGACCGGCTGTGCGTCGGCAAGACCCGGGAGGAGCGCGAGGCGCTGCCCGGCTTCACCGACCGCCCGGTCGTGCGGATGCTGATCCCCGACGATGCCCCGCTCACCTTCGACGACATCATCCGCGGCGAGGTCAAGGCGCCCCGTCCCGACGATCAGGTGATCCTGAAGGCTGATGGCTTCCCGACCTACCACATGGCGGTCGTCGTCGACGATCACCTGATGGGCATCAACACCGTCGTGCGCGGTGAGGAGTGGATCAGCTCGACGCCCAAGCACGTGCTGCTCTATCAGTGGCTCGGCTGGGAGGCGCCGGCGTTCGCGCACATGCCGCTGCTGCGCAACACCGACAAGTCGAAGATCTCCAAGCGCAAGAACCCCGCCGCCCGGCTGATGTGGTTCAAGGAGGAGGGCTACCTGCCCGAGGCCGTGGTGAACTTCCTTCAGCTGCTGGGCTACGCCGGCGACGAGGAGCACGAGGTCTCCAGCTTCGACGAGTTCGTCGAGCGCTTCTCGTGGTCGAAGGTGAACACCGTCGGCCCGATCTTCGACCTCAAGAAGCTGGACTGGTTGAACGGGCACTATATCCGCACCTTGTCGGCCGACGAACTGGCCGCGCGGATCGCAACCTTCGCGTCGGACACCGGCCAATGGAGCGATCCGTCCGAGCGCGATCTCGACGTGCTACGCCAGGCTGTGCCGATCATCCAGGAGCGCCTGGTGGTGCTGAAGGACGCGCTGCCGCAGCTGGACTACCTGTTCGCTGCCGACGCGGATCTCGTCCTGGATCCGGCCGCCGTCGAGGCGCTGGCCGACAATGCCGCCGAGGTGCTCGACGCCGCCATCGCCGTGACCGAGTCGGTCGCCCTGGATGCTGCCTCCATCCAGACGGGTCTGCGGGAGCGCATCGTCGAGGGCCTGGGCATCAAGCCCAAGTTCGCCTTCGCCCCGATCCGGGTGGCCATCTCCGGCCGTCGGGTGTCGCCGCCGTTGTTCGAGTCGATGGAGATCCTGGGCCGCGAGTCTTCGCTCGCCCGTCTCAAGGCCCTGCGCGAGCGTCTATAACGCCAACTGAGATTTTTCGACGGTAACTGCCGCTTATTGGCCGAGCTCGGCCAATAAGCGGCAGTTACCGTCGATTCCTCTCACTCCTCCGGCAGCTCGTCCTCGATGATCAGCTCGGGGTAGACCGGACGCCACATGGCGTCGAAGACTTGATCGACGGGGTTGGTCAGCGGCTGCTCGGCCACGCCGTCGCGGGCGGCTGCTTCGGCGACGGCGATGGCCACGGTGGCGGATACGTGACGGAGATCCTTGATGGCGGGCAGCAGCGACTGGCCGGGCTTGTTCACCTTCACGAGCGAAGCGACGGCTTCGGCGGAGGCGGCGATCATGGCGTCGGTCACCCGGTTGGCCCGGCACACCGCGACGCCCAAACCGATGCCGGGGAAGACCAGCGCGTTGTTGGCCTGCGCGATCTGGTAGGTCACCTCGTCGCGGGTGACTGGGGCGAACGGCGAGCCGGTGGCGATCAGTGCGCGTCCGTCGGTCCAGTCGAGCAGATCGCTGGGGGTGGCCTCCGCGAGGGAGGTGGGATTGGACAGCGGCATGATGATCGGCGACACGACGTGTGAGGCCATGTCTCGGACGATCGCTTCGGTGAAGGAGCCCGGCTGGCCCGAGGTGCCGATCAAGACCGTGGGATGCACGTTGCGCACGATGTCGGCCAGCTTGTAGCCGCCCGGCGCGTCGGTGGACCAGCCTGCCAGCTCGTCCATCGGGTGCGCGTAGGGCAACTGGAACTCGCGGAATCGCATCGCGGGATCGTC
Source organism: Tessaracoccus caeni (assembly GCF_029211185.1). Classification (GTDB taxonomy): domain Bacteria; phylum Actinomycetota; class Actinomycetes; order Propionibacteriales; family Propionibacteriaceae; genus Arachnia; species Arachnia caeni. Next base: position 291,030 of record NZ_JARGDO010000001.1, on the reverse strand, counting down.
GGTGACGAGACCCCGGCTGCCGGTCACCCAGAAGAGGCGGCGAGCCTGCTCATGGCTGAGGCCGGACTCCTTGACCACGAGATCGACGAGCAGGTCGGCCACGCCGATGCCTGCGGTGCCGCCGCCGTGGATCACGAAGCGCTGGTCCGCCAGGCGTTCGTTCTTCGAGTGCACGGCGGACAGCACGGCGCTGGCGACGACGGCCGCGGTGCCCTGGATGTCGTCGTTGAAGGTGCAGATCTCGTCGCGATAGCGGGAGAGCAGCCGGTGCGCGTTGTCGGCCCCGAAGTCCTCCCAGTGGATCATCGCGCGGGGGAAGAGCGACGTCGCGGCCTTCACGAACGCGTCGACGAAGGCGTCATAACGGTCGCCCCTGACCCGGCCATGGCGGGCGCCGAGGTAGAGGTCGTCGTTGAGCAGGCGCAGGTTGTCGGTGCCCACGTCGAGCACCACCGTGAGCATGCGATCGGGATCGAGTCCGCCGGCCGCCGTATACAGCGACTTCTTGCCCAGACAGATCTGGATGCCGCCCACGCCCTGATCGCCGATGCCCAGGATGCCTTCGGAATCGGTGACGACGATGATGTCGACGTCCTCCGGGCCGAGGCCGGATGAGCGCAGCGACTGCTCGACGAGGTCGGGGCGGTCGATGTTGAGGAAAGTGCCGCTCATCCGCTGGTACCACATGCTGAACTCGGTGATCGCCTCCCCGATGGTGGGGGTGTAGACGATCGGCATGAGCTCCTCGATGTGCTCGCTCAGCAGCCGGTAGAACAAGACGGTGTTGCGTTCGCGGAGTGCCTGCAGGTAGGCGAACCGCTCCAGAGGGGTGTGCTCGCCCTGCAGTCGCGCCCAGCCGCGCTGAAGTTGGGCGGAGAGCGGGGTGACATTGCTGGGAAGCAGGCCCACCAGGCCGAGCTTCTCCCGCTCCTCATGGGTGAAGGCCGTGCCTCTATTGATCCTGGGATGGCGCAGGATGTCCTTGCCTCGCGCGTTGATCCTGACCTTCGATCCGTGGCTGCCCCGTAGCACCTCGTATTCGCGTTTCGCCATGCACGTCAGAGTAGTGGTCGTCTTTTCCGCCCAGAGTCGGGGGCCTCCGTAGCTCGGCAGCCGGGCGTCGACGAGGAAAAGGCCGGCGGCGGTCGGGGCCAGAAGCCCCGGCCGCCACCGTGATGATATGCCTCTGCTAGGTGACCTTTGCGGTCGCCTTGGAGGTCTTGGTGACCTTCGAGTAGCCGGACTTGGCGCCGGTCACCTTGAGGGTGACCTTCTTGCCCTTGACCGAGCTGGACAAGGTGAGGGTCTTGCCGGTCTTGCCCTTCAGGGCCTTGCCGTTGGCGTACCACTGGTAGGACAGTGTGGTGCCCTTGGTCCAGGTGCCGGCCTTGGCGGTGAGCTTCTTGCCGACCTTCGCGGTGCCGCTGATCTTCGGCGTGGCCGAGGTCAGGGTTCCGGTGGCGACCTTCGCGGTGGCCTTGGAGGTCTTGGCGACGGTGGTGTAGCCGGAGAGCTTGCCGGTGACGGTGACGGTGATCTTCTTCTTCAGATCGCCGGCCGTCAGGGTGTAGCTCGACTTCGTCGCACCCTTGATGGACTTGCCGTCTCGCTTCCACTGGTAGGTGAGCTTGGTGCTCTTGGTCCAGGTTCCTGCTTTGGCGGTGAGCTTCTTGCCGACCTTCGCGGTGCCGCTGATCTTCGGCGTGGCCGAGGTCAGCGCGCCCTTGGTGACCTTCACCGACGACGACGTGGCGCTCGCGGCGGTGTAGCCCGACTTGGTGCCGGTGACGGTCACGCTGATCTGCGCGCCCGAGTCGCTGGAGGTCGCCAGGTAGCTGGACTTGGTGGCGCCCTTGATGGCCTTGCCGTCGCGGTTCCACTGGTAGCTCACCGCGTCGGGGGAAGGCTGCCATGAGCCCTTCGCGGTGAGGGTCTTGCCGACCTTCGCGCTTCCGGTGATCGTCACGGACGCGACCGTGAAGGTGGACTGCGGCGCCACGACCACTGACGTGGCCGCCACGTTGGTGCCGTCGCTCGCCAGCGCGCGGAATGTCCCGGCGCTGGAGGGAGCGGTCACCGAACCGGACACCGCGCCGGACGCGTCGGCTCGTAGAGTGCCGGCCGAATGCGAGCCCAAGGTGACCTGCACGTCGGCGTTCGCGGTGAAACCGGAACCCACGACGGCGATCGAGCTGCCGACCGAACCTTCCGCGACGCTGATGGCGGGAGCTGTGTCGCTCACCGTCAAGGTCGGGGCGATGCGGGAGATGGGCTGGTCGTTGATCACGCCGGTCGGCGGGAGCAGGCAGGACAGGCCCACGTTGAACCCGACCGTGACGGCGTCGGCGATGGTCGTCGGCAGCGTCACCGTGCCGCTGGCCGCGCCCTTCGCGTCGGTCTGGATGCAGGCGAGCACCTGCTCGCTGACCACGACGGCCACCTTCTGCGCGGCGCCGCCCACGCCGATGTATCCCGTCAAGTCGTAGGCGATGGTGCCGCCGGGGCGCACCACGGAGGTCACGACGGTGGCGGTGGGCGGTGCGACGACGGTGAAGGGGACGCTGACGGCCTCTCCACCCGTGCCGATGCGCAGGACCTGGGCGCCGAGCGCGATGTCGGCCGGGAGTGCGAGACGTGCCGACGCGGGCAGGCTGCCCTCGGCGTCCGTCGTGACCGTCGTGCTGATGGATGTACCCACGACGGCGACCTCAAGCGCCTGGTTCGGGGCGAAGTCCTCGCCGCGCAGAGTGACCTGCGCTCCGGGCCGGAAGATCGTCCCTGCCTGGAAGACGTTGGTCGGGCTGGTGAGGCCGAGCTCCGCCTTCCGCTGGGCGACCGTGAACGGCACCTGGAAGGTGATCGGGTTGGTGAGCCGGTCGCCCGTCGACGTGAAGAAGGCGCCGGACAGAATGCGGAGCCAGTGCTGCCCGTTGCCGAGCGGTCCTGCGGCCGTCAAGCCGGAGGGGGCCGTGAGCGTGCCGCTGAACGTGCCGGTCTCGTGGTGCGTGACGAACCAGTACTTGGCCTCGCTGGCGGGCGGCACACTCGGGTTCGCGGGGAAATGGGCGTCCGTGCCGCCGACGGTCCAGGCGGGCCCGTTGTCGAAGTCGTAGGGGCGCACCGCGACCAGCGGGTCGCCGGTGCTGCCCTGGATCGGCGTGAAGCCGGTGCCCGAGATCTGGATGGTCTCGCCGGGCTTGATCTTCGTCGAGCTCAGCGTGATCGTGGCTCCGGAGACCGCGTCGGTGATGGTGACGGGGCCCGCAGCATGCACAGGGGCGGCCCCGAGAACGAGGCCGCCCATGGCGAGGGCTGCGGCGACGAGCGCCGCAACCCCCACCCGGAGTGATCGGGTTGTCACTTGGTGACCTTCAGCTTGGCCGACGCCGAGGACGCCGCCACCTCGGAGCTACCGCCGTAGTTCACCTTGATGGTGTGCGTCTTGACGGAGAGCTTCGGCAGCTTCACCTTGACGGTGCCCTTGTCGGACGCCTTCACCTTCACGGTGGCGACCTTCTTGGAGCCGTCGTAGACGGTGACGGTGCCGGTGGGGGCGTAGCCCTTCGGCGCGCCGCTCGCGGCCAGCTTCACGGTGACGGTGGCCTGCTGCGACTTCTTGACGGTCGACTTCGAGAGCTTGACCGACGTCTTCGAGGCAGCCTTGGCAACCTTCACCTTCGCGGTAGCCGAGGAACCGGACACGGAGGAATTGCCGGCGTAGGTGGCTTTGATGGTGTGGGTCTTGGCGGAGAGCTTGGGCAGCTTGACCTTGACGGTGCCCTTGTCGGCCGCCTTCAGAGTGGCGGTGGCGATCTTCTTGGAACCGTCGTACACGGTGACGGCGCCGGTGGGCACGAAGCCCGACGGCGTGCCGGGAGCGGCGACCTTGATCGTCGCCGTCGCCTGCTGGACAGCAGATGCCTTCGAGACCGAGACGGTGGACGAGGTGGACGCCTTGGTGACGGTGAAGCTGCTGCTTCCCTCCGAGCCCTTGACACCCACGCCATCGGCGACCTTGGCGGTCAGGGTGTGCGAACCCGGCTTCAGGTCGCGCGGCAGGTCGACGGTTGCGGTGCCGGAGGCGCCGACCGAGACGGACGACAGCGCCGCACCGTCAAGGGCCACATCGACGGTTCCCGCCGCCGCCTCGCCGGCCACAGCGAGGGTGATCGATGCGGTGTTGGCAGCGCCGAACGGCGCGCTCGCCGCGCCCGCCTGCACGGCGACCGCGGACGCGGCGGGCGTGAAGTCGAGGGTGACGAGCTGGGCGTCGCCGTTGCCATAGCCGGCGGCGACCACCTGGTAGCCGTTGCCGATGGTGGTGATGCCCCACAGGTAGTCGTCGGCGCCGCCGAAGTCGATCGCCTTAGCGGTACCCGGCGTGCCGTCGGGGAGCGTCAGCGTGACGAGCGCGTCGGACGTTCCGCTGGTGCCGCCGATGCCGACGATGCGGCCGTCGGGCAGGATGGTGTGGTCGCGATGGCGGTCGCCGCTGTTGTTGCCGTCCTCACCCATGTGGTAGCCGACGAAGCCACGATCGCCCCATGCGGTGTTCAGGGAGCCGTTGGGCTTGAGGCTGAACAAGACGGCGTCGACGCTGTTGCCGGCGGCGGCGCCGGTGCGCCCGCCCTGGTAGCCGTAGGCGCTGACGATGTAGTTGCCGTTGGCGTCCTTGTGCAGGCCGTAGGCCTCGGCGAACCCGCCCTTGCCGCCGGGGTAGGCGGTGGCGAGCCCGTCGTTGCCCCATGAGGCGTCAGGGGTGCCGTCGGGCGTGAACTTCTGGATGAAGGGCTGGTTGTTCATGCCGACGTTCGCGTAGGAGCCGGTGAAGAACGAGCCGTCGTCATCGAGAAAGCCGCGGCGGAGGTTGTCGCTGAACGGGGTCTCGATGCTGGCGACGCCGCCGTCGCCGAAGGAGGTGTCGAGCTTGCCCGCGGAGGTGAACTGGATGGCGGCCGCGTCGCGCCCGGTCCGCGTGCCAGCGGAGTCGGTGCCGATCGAGGCCGCGATGATCGCCTTCTGGTTGGGCCGGACGAAGATGTCCCACCCGGCCGCGTCCGGGATGGCGTTCCCGCCCGCGGGGTTCACGCCGTCGCCGAACGAGATCCGGGTCCAGCCGCCGGTGCCGTAGCTGCGGTCCAGCGCGCCGCTGGGGTGCACGCGGGCGACGAAGATGTCGGTGTCGACGGCGCTCGCGGCGGTCGACTGATCGCCCTCGATCTCGCCGACGATGAGCAGGCGGTCGAGATTGTCGACAGCCACGCCCTTCACCGTCTCCTTGCCGCCGGGGTTGGTGGTGACGGCCTCGTGGAACTCGCTGACGAGGTCGATCACAGCGCGACCGTCGGTGCCGAAGCTGGTGTCCAGCGTGCCGTCGGCATTGGCCTTGGTGATCAGAAGCGCGCGGTTGGTGCCGGAGACCACCTGGTAGCCGACGTTGTAGGTGCCGCCGTCGGGGGCAGCGACGATGCCGTTATAGGCGTCCGCGACGTCGGAGGCACCGTGGTTCGTGATGATCGGGGTGATGTCGGGGCCGGCGGCCGAGGCGCTCAGGGGCGAGGCGGTCAGGGCCAGGCAGCCGAAGGTGGCGGCAGCAGCGGCCAGGCCCTTCGAACGCCGTGACGTTCCGGTACGCGTCATGTCTCTCCTTGAATGAGGTAAGGCTTGCCTAAACAGGCTCTAGGAAGGCTAGGGAACGAGGCGCTCCGGGGCGATCCCCAAATTTAGGGACGTCTCCGTTGTGTAATCCGTTCGCGAGGTATGCCTAGCGGCGGCCATGCCTCTCCAGGTGTCCGCCATGACGCTTTATGCAGTTATGGAACCCAAGATTATTGGATTAACCCTACGCAATGTAGTATCAAGCCAGGCGCCGGCGACATCGCAGGGCAACGTGGGTCGATGGGGAACGTCGGGAGTTCCTCAGCGAAGCGTCGTCAACAGCGGTGCACTTGTGCAGCCGAGCAGGAGATCTTTCTATTTAGGAGCACGATGACCGCCTCGTTCCTCACCCGCGACGACACCCTCCGTGAAGACCCCTGGGAAGGCTTTGCCCCCGGCGAGTGGCAGGAGAGGGTCGATGTCCGCGAGTTCATCCTCGCCAACTTCACCCCCTACACCGGCGACGCCGGCTTTCTCGAGGGCCCGACGGCCAAGACCCTCACCGTGTGGGACACGCTGCAGCGCGAGTTCCTGAGCGTCGAGCGGGCCAAGCGGGTCTACGACGTCGAGACCCACATCCCGGGCGACATCGACGCCTTCCCCGCCGGCTACATCTGCGAGGACGACAACGTGATCGTCGGCCTGCAGACCGATGTGCCGCTGAAGCGCGCGATGATCCCTGCCGGCGGCTGGCGCATGGTCGAGACCGCGATCCGCGAGGCCGGACTGGAGCCCGACGAGCGGGTCAAGGAGATCTTCACCAAGTACCGCAAGACGCACAACGAGGCGGTCTTCGATATCTACACCCCGCGCATCCGCGCCGCTCGCAGCTCGCACATCATCACCGGCCTTCCCGACGCCTATGGCCGTGGGCGCATCATCGGCGACTACCGTCGCGTCGCGCTCTACGGCGTCGACCGGCTGATCCAGGCCAAGCAGGCCGACAAGGACGCCGTCAACGAGCTGCCGTTCAGCGAGGAATGGGCGCTGTACCGCGAGGAGCACGCCGAGCAGATCAAGGCGCTGAAGAAGCTGAAGAACCTCGGCACCAGCTACGGCTTCGATCTGGGCCGCCCGGCCCGTAACTTCATCGAGGCGGTCCAGTGGACCTACTTCGCCTACCTCGCCGCCGTGAAGAGCCAGGACGGCGCCGCCATGAGCATCGGCCGCCTCTCGGGCTTCTTCGACATCTACGCCGAGCGTGACATGGCCGCCGGCCTGCTCACCGAGGCCGAGGCGCAGGAGGCCATCGACGCGATGGTCACCAAGCTGCGCATCGTGCGGTTCCTGCGCACCATCGACTACGACCAGATCTTCTCCGGGGATCCCTACTGGGCCACCTGGTCCGACGGCGGCTTCGCCGAGGACGGCCGCACGCTGGTCACCAAGACCTCGTTCCGGCTGCTGCAGACCCTGCGCAACCTCGGCCCCGCGCCCGAGCCCAACATCACCATCTACTGGGATCCCGCGCTGCCCGAGGGCTACAAGGAGTTCTGCTCGCTGATCTCCATCGAGACCTCAGCCATCCAGTACGAGTCCGACGCCGCGATCCGCGCCCACTGGGGCGACGATACGGGCATCGCCTGCTGCGTCTCGCCCATGGCGATCGGCCGTCAGATGCAGTTCTTCGGCGCGCGTCTGAACAGCGCGAAGGCCCTGCTTTACGCCATCAACGGCGGTCGCGACGAGATGACCGGCAAGCAGATCGTCCAGGGCTATGAGCCCATCACCGGCGACGGCCCGCTCGAGTTCGACACCGTCTGGGCGAAGTACGACGCCATGCTCGACTGGGTGGTCGGCACCTACGTCGAGGCGCTCAACATCATCCACTACTGCCACGACCGCTACGCCTACGAGGCCATCGAGATGGCGCTGCACGATGACTTCATCGTGCGCACCCTCGGCTGCGGCATCGCCGGCCTGTCGATCGTCGCCGACTCGCTATCGGCCATCAAGTACGCCACCGTCACCCCGGTGCGCGACGATTCCGGCCTGGTGATCGACTACATCACCGAGGGCGAGTTCCCCCGCTACGGCAACGACGACGACCGCGCGGACGAGATCGCCAAGCGGGTGGTCAAGACCGTCATGGACAAGATCCGCAAGCTCAAGCTGTACCGCGACGCGATCCCCACCCAGTCGGTGCTGACGATCACCTCCAACGTGGTCTACGGCAAGAACACCGGCTCGTTCCCGTCGGGGCATCGCGCCGGCACCCCGTTCGCCCCGGGTGCCAACCCGGAGAACGGCGCTGATACGCACGGCATGATCGCCTCCATGATGAGCGTCGGAAAGCTGGAGTACGACGACGCCCTCGACGGCATCTCGCTCACCAACACCATCACGCCGCCGGCGCTCGGCCGCACGGAGCAGGAGCGGATCACCAACCTCGTCGGCATCCTCGACGCCGGAATGGGGGAGGGGCTCTACCACGCGAACATCAACGTGCTGAACCGCGATACCCTGCTCGACGCGATGGACAATCCCGAGAAGTACCCGCAGCTGACCATCCGCGTCTCCGGCTACGCGGTGAACTTCGTCAAGCTGACGCGGGAGCAGCAGCTCGACGTGCTGTCGCGGACGTTCCACGAGTCCGTCTGACGTGACGAGCAGCCTCACAGACGCCCCGGCTCAGACCGGGGCGTCTGCCACATCGGCCCGGATGCTCGGTGGCATCCCCGTCATGGAGGACGCCGACCGGCACGCCCTGCTGATGGGTACCCGCACTGGTGAGATCGGCCTGGTGCATTCCTGGGAGCTGGTGACCGCCGTCGACGGTCCCGGCACCCGGATGACCACCTTCTTCGCCGGCTGTCCGCTGCGTTGCCTGTACTGCCACAACCCCGACACCATGAGCGCCCGGCGCGGTGTTCCGGTGCGGGCGACCGACCTGCTGGCGCGGATCTACCGCTACAGGGGCGTGTTCCGGGCTACGCGCGGCGGCATCACGCTGTCCGGGGGAGAGGTGCTGCAGCAGCCGGCCTTCGCCGCGCGGATCCTGCGGGGCGCCAAGGAGTTCGGCATTCACACGGCGCTGGACACCTCGGGCTTCCTCGGCAAGAACGCCACCGACGCGCTGCTGGCCGACGTCGACCTGGTGCTGCTGGACGTGAAGGCCGGCGACGAGGAGACCTACAAGCGGGTCACCGGGCGTACCCTCCAGCCGACTCTCGATTTCGGACGTCGCCTCGATGCGCTGGAGCGCGAGATCTGGGTGCGCTACGTGCTGGTTCCCGGCCTCACCGACGATCTGGACAGCGTCGCGCGCGTGGCCGACTACGCCGCGTCGCTGTGCCACGTCTCGCGCGTCGAGGTGCTGCCGTTCCACCAGATGGGGCGCGACAAGTGGGCCGAGATCGGCATGACCTACCAACTCGGCGACACCCAGCCGCCGTCGATCGAGCTGACCAAGCACGTGCGCGACATCTTCGCCGCCCGGGGGCTGACCGTCTACTGACGCCGCACCGGCGCCGGTATCCACCCCGGCGACTACGACGACCGGGTACGGTCGGTACATGAGAGTGGTGCGTCTGGCCCCCTTGGCCTTGGTCTTGATGGTGGTGTCCTGCTCCAGTCCGCTTGAGCCGACACCCACCGACAGCCGGACACCCAGCGCGTCCCCGTCGCCTGCGACGACGCCCCCGAGTCTCCCGTCGCCGACCCCGAGCGTGACGGAGACCGAGGTCGTGCCGCCGGAGGAGGGCGGCACCCACGAGTTCGTCGTCACCGAGCACGGGACCTTCGACGAACCGTGGGCGATGACCTTCCTGCCCGGCACGGAGACCCTCGCGATCACGGAGCGCCCGGGCCGGATCAAGCTGCGCGATGCCAGCGGTGACGTGCGCGAGGTCTCCGGGGTGCCCGACGTCGTCGACCGCGGCCAGGGTGGGCTGGCCGACCTCATTCCGGGCCCGACCTTCCTCGCCGACGGTGCTGTGTACGTGAGCTGGGTGGAGGCCGACGGGTCGGGCGAGACCGGGGGTGTCGTCGGAAAGGCGACCCTCGACGTGGACGCCGCAGCGTTGACGAACCTCGAACGGATCTGGGAGCAGACCCCCAAGCTGAGCGGCAACGGCCACTTCTCGCTGCGTCTGCTCATCGACGGCGAGCACCTGTTCGTCAGTTCGGGGGAGCGGCAGGAGATGGACCCGGCGCAGGATCCCTCCAGCAATCTCGGTGCCATCGTGCGGCTGACCCTGGACGGCGAGCCGGCGCCCGACAACCCCTTCGGTAGCGCGCCGGTGACCGACCAGCTCTACACCATGGGGCACCGCAACCCGCTGGGCTTGGCGCTCGACGCGGAGGGCCGGCTGTGGTCGTCGGAGATGGGACCGCAGGGTGGCGACGAGCTGAATCTCATCCTGCCGGGGCGCAACTACGGTTGGCCGGAGGCCTCGAATGGATCCCACTACGGTGGCGGCGAGATTCCCGACCACGAGGAGGGTGACGGCTTCGAGGCGCCCAAGGCGTTCTGGAACCCGAGCGTCTCGCCTGGTTCGCTGATGATCTATTCCGGTGAACTCTTCCCGAACTGGCGCGGTGACGCCTTCCTCGGTGCGCTGTCCGGCGAGGCGCTGATCCGCGTCGACCTGGACAGCGAGGACGCCGTCGACGAGGAGATCTGGCCGATGGACAACCGCATCCGCGCCGTCGCCCAGGCCCCGGATGGCGCGATCTGGCTCCTCGAGGACGGCTCCGACGCCCGCCTCCTGGAGTTACGACCGGAGTAGAATCAGGCTATGAGCGCGGTATCCCAAAGCACTCGGCTGTCCGGGCCGATCGGTCGAGTTGTTGCCGCGCGTCGCGATGAAGTGCTGCGCGTGTTGGCCGAGTACGGCGTCACGAACGTCCGCCTCTTCGGCAGCGTCGCTCGAGGAGAAGACGTGGAGAGCAGCGACGTCGACCTTCTCGTTGATCTTCCGTCGCGAATCGGCTTGTTGACGCTTGGGCGAGTCGTGGACGATCTGCAGGAGGTCTTGGGGACGGAGGTTGACCTTGTACCTGAGGCCGACTTGCGTCCGGCGATCCGCGCTGCGCTCGAACCCGAGTTGGTACCGTTGTGACCAGGCGCGATGTCGCTCGGCTGGACGGCATTTCTGAAGCGATCGCTGCTATTCGATCGCATGTTACCCGGGGGCCGCTCACTGATGAGCTCGTCCTCGACGCGGTTCGAATGCGCCTCATCGAGATCGGCGAGGCGGTAAAGACGCTCTCCCTGAATTGACTGCGACGGAGCCACAGGTGCCGTGGCGACAGGTTGCTCGAATGCGCGATCATCTCGCGCATCGCTACTTCACTTCTTCCCTGTCTGTCATCCAGGCGACAGTGGAGGACGACCTCGATCCGCTAGAGGCAGCCATCCAACGCATGCGACTGCGTGTCTGATATGGGCCTGTGGCCGGGGCGGGCACAGGGTTGTTCAACCTGTAGAGTACCTCGGTACGCCAGGCGGTGACACCGCCTGAGCTACTCGGCCGAGTCAACGCCGCCGTGAAGGCGGTGTCCTTCGCGTCGATGTCGCCAACGGGAGATCGTTGGGACGACAGATCATCGTGTGGGTCAGCGTGCTTCAGAGAACACGCGAGATGGGTCGTCGAGGACGGCTCCGACGCCCGCCTACTGGAACTCCGCCCGGAGTAGCAGGCGAAAGGGCACTTGCTGGGAGGGCCTGACAGGCCCTCCCAGTGCCACGCTCGGGTGCTGTTGTATGGGACGCGGTGAACGTGGAGAAGAGAAGAGCGCCGCATGAATAGCAAGAGACTTCTGACGACAGTCGTCCTCGGCTCCGTACTCGGGCTTTCTTTGTCGGGTTGTGCAAAGCCATCAATGCCGACGGAGCCCGCGGAGCCGTTGGGAAGCGGCATTCCCAGCCCGGCCCCTCAGCCCACCGAAGAGACGAGCAGCCCGAAGGAGAGCACGCCCGTGAATCCCAGCCCCCAGCGCAACGGAGACGACAGAAACACCCACTGATGACGGGTTGCAGACTGCTACCTACGACCTGAACGGCGTGGAGTTCACCATGATCCTGGTGGAAGGCGGCACCTTCACCATGGGCGATGACGAGCGCGCGGCTGGTGGTGGAACGCAGGTGGCCAATCAGGCGGGAGAGCATGAGGTGACGCTGTCGCCGTACCTGATCGGCCAGACGGAGGTGACGATCGCGCTGTGGGACGAAGTGATGGATGGCAGCCACGATGAGGGGGACCTTTCGTATCCGGTAGCTAGCATCACGGTGCCTGACAGCCGTGAGTTCGTCGAGCGTCTCAACGAGAAGGCCCACGAGGCCGGCATCATTCCAGCCGATCGCAACTTCCACATGCTCACCGAGGCCCAGTGGGAGTTCGCGGCCAAGGGCGGCAACCAGAGTCAGGGCTTCACCTATGCGGGTAGCGACACGTTGTCGGAGGTGGGGTGGACCAGCGACGACGGCGACAGCGTGCACAAGGTGATGGAGAAGAAGCCCAACGAGCTGGGCCTCTATGACATGAGCGGCAACGTGTACGAGTGGGTCTCCGACTATGCGGCGCCGTACCCGAGCGAGGCGCAGACCGATCCCGAGAACACGACGCCCAGCGACAACTACATCAAGCGGGGCGGCAGCTTCTACTACAACGACGACTACCGCTTCACCACCACTTATCGCTACTTCTATGCGTCGACCGACTACACCATCGGCCTACGCATCGGTCTCTCCTGAGCGGGAGGTGGAGTTGCAGGGCACCTGATCTGCGGCCCAAGCAGCTAGAAACCCCAGTTTTTTGGCTGAAGGGCTGCCGTCCTCGGCGGTGTAGGTGAGGATCTGAAGGCCAGGCTCGCCGGGCATCTCGAGGTTCTCGAAGTGCAGGTCGAGTTCGCCGACGGCGGGATGGTTGTAGCCCTTGCTGCCGGTGCGGTGTTCGTGGACGTCCTGGTCGGCCCAGTCACGACGGAATTGTGGGCTGCGGGTGGACAGCTCACCGATGAGAGCGGTGAGTTCCTCGTTCAGGGGATCTTTTCCCACCTCGAAGCGGAGCGTCGCAGCGGTGAGGCTGCACGCCATCGGCCAGTCCTTGTAGAAGCGTGGTGCTCGTGAATCGAGGAAGGCGAAGCGCGCCATGTTCGGTCGCTCGGACTCGAACAGTGGTGCGAACAGTGCCCGGCCGAGCATGTTCGAGGCAATGATCTCCTGAGTGATGTCGTAAACCACGGCGGGCGTGGTGAACGAGTCGAGCAGACGCTGGATGGCCGGGCGCACACGCCGAGGCATTGTCCGCGGTGGAGATGTGACAGGGCGGGCGAGCCGGAAGAGATGCTCACGTTCCACATCGGTGAGCCGGAGCGCTCGGGCGATGGCTTCCAGCACACTGTCTGAGGCGCCCCGGATGTTGCCGCGTTCGAGCCGCGTGTAGTAGTCGGTGCTCACACCCGCGAGCTGCGCGACTTCTTCGCGACGCAGTCCCGGCACGCGCCGGTCGTCGTCGTATCGGGTGAGCCCCGCTTGCTCTGGGGTCACGCTCGCCCTCCGGGCGACCAGAAACTCCCGTACCTCGTCCTTCATCTCCACCCCTCTTGAGTAGACAACCAGTATCCCGGCTAGACCTGTTCGCTGTAGACGGGGAACTGGCTGGCATCGCCGTAGTTCTCGATGGGGGTGACATTCTTCAGATCCTCGAGGTCCTCTGCGGAGATCGTGAAGCCCACCTGCGCGTTGGTGCGCATGTGATCGGGATTGGCGGTCTTGGGCAGGGGCAGCATGCCGAGTTCGAGGCAATAACGGATGCACAGCTGCGCCACCGTGACGCCGTAGCGCTGAGCCATCTCGACGATGGTGGGGTTGTGCAGGATCTCGCCGTGTCCCATGGGGGAGTAGGCCTCTACCAGGATGCCGTTGTCCTGGCAGAAGCCGATCACGTCGAATGGGGTGTTGCTGATGTGCGCCAGGATCTGGTTGACCGTGGGTTTGACGCTGCCGTTGGCCAACAGGTTCTCCAGATCGATCTGCTCGAAGTTGGACACGCCGATCGCACGGATCTTCCCGGCCTGATGTGCCTCCTCGAGGGCTTTCCAGGCTTGGAGATTGCCCTCGAAGTAGTGGTCGTCGGCACGGAAGTGTGCCCAGGGCTGGGGGGCGTGGATGATCATCAGGTCGATGTAATCGATGTCCAAATCGCGCAGCGATCCTTCGATCCCGGCTTTGGCTTCGGCGTAGGTCTTGTAGTCGGCCTCAAGTTTGGTGGTGACGAACACCTCATCGCGGGGCAGGCCGCAGGAGCGGATACCCTCGCCGACGCCCTGCTCGTTGCCGTAGCCCTCGGCAGTGTCGAAGTGGCGGTAACCGATCTCGGCCGCCGCACGGACTGCACCAGCAGCCTGGTCGTTGTCGATCATCCAGGTGCCTAGCCCCAGCTTCGGGATAGTCACACGATTGTTCAGCGTGTAGGCCTGGTCTAGAACCACTTTCTCGTCTCCTTACGTGCGCATGTCGAGTGGACGACTTCTATGCCGCGCTTGTCGTCGTACCTCAAGACAACTCCAGAGCTACCGGCGGCTGGGAGGTTCTGACAGGCCCTCCCATTTTTGGGGTTGTTCCAGGTAAGGCGGGACGGTCAATCCGTTCCAAAAGACACCCGAGGGTGGTCGTAGAGGCGCGCCGGCAGCTCAAGATCGACCGGATCCGTCCGCGTCCTGGCGTGGAGTTCGATAAGTGCGTTCGAGTAGGTGGGCTCGGTCTCGACGCCGTGGTCTGGGCCTTGTGGTGTCTCTGGCTTCATCGCTGTCCACCTCCTTGGCAGAGCGTAACATCGCCAATCCGCGAGGTTTCGATATGATGAATCCATCATGCCGCTAAGTAACTCACAGCGTCCGCTGTACGAAGTCAAGGCCGGCCTCTTCAAAGGCCTCGCGCATCCCATCCGCATCCACATCCTTGAACTGCTCTGCGACGGCCGGGAGCACACCGTCGCCGACATTCAGGAGCACACCGGCTTGGAGGCCTCGCACCTCTCCCAGCACCTCGCTGTGCTGCGCCGACACGGCGTGGTGGTCTCCGATCGACGCGCGAGCCACGTCTACTACAAGGTGGCCTCCGACGAGGTGATCGCGTTGCTGGGGTCTGCCCGGCGTTTCCTCGTCGACGTGCTGCACGCGCAGAGCGTGCAGTTGTCTGAGGTGGCCGAGCTTCCGACGCTTCCGCGGAAGGTCGGCTGATGAGCGCTCTGCCCCACCTACGCGGCCTGCTTCCGCGCCGATCCGACTATGCAGAGCTGTCCCGATCTTGGCGGGCCGACCTGATGGCGGGCCTCACCGTCGGCATCGTCGCGCTGCCGTTGGCGCTGGGGTTCGGCATCTCCTCCGGGGCTGGTGCCGAGGCCGGCATCGTCACTGCCGTCGTGGCAGGTTTCGTTGCCGCGGTCTTCGGCGGTTCGCACATCCAGGTCTCCGGGCCGACGGGCGCCATGGTGGTCGTGCTCGCTCCCATCGTCGCCGCCCATGGCATCGGGGCCGTCGCCCTGCTCAGTCTGATGGCCGGCCTCATCCTGCTTATCACCGGCATCGCGCGGATGGGGCGCGCGGTGGCGCTGATCCCCTGGCCGGTGATCGAGGGCTTCACGCTCGGCATCGCGGCCATCATCTTCTTGCAGCAGGTTCCCGCCCTCACCGGGGCGGAGGGCGAGCTCTCGACGAACGTGATCGTCGCCGCCCTGCAGTCGGTGACCCGGCTCGAGCTCGACTACGCGCTATGGGCCCTCCTCTGCGTGGCGATCGTGGTGGCGTGCATGCTGGGCCTTCCTAGGATTCATCGGAGCATCCCTGCCTCGCTCGTCGGGATCATCGTGGCCACGACCGTCACTACCTTGGCGGGTGCGCCGCTGGCGGTCATCGGCGAACTGCCCCATTCCCTGCCCGCTCCGGTGCTTCCGTCGGTCAGCCTCGGCCTGCTGGGCGAGTTGGCGCTGCCGGCGCTCACCGTCGCGGCGCTGGCCGGCATCGAGTCGCTGCTGTCCGTGCGGGTCGCGGCGTCGATGTCGTCCAAGGGTCGCTACGAGGCCGATCGGGAACTGGTCGGCCAAGGCCTGGCATCGATCGGAGCCGGCCTCTTCGGCGGCATGCCGGCGACGGGCGCCATCGCCCGCACCGCCGTGAACCTACGGGCCGGTGCGCGCACGCGCGTCGCGGCGGGTTTTCATTCCGTGGTGCTGCTCGCCATCATTCTGTTCGCCGCAGCGCCCGTGGGGATGGTGCCGCTGGCCGCTCTCGCGGGAGTGCTGATGATGACCGCGCTACGGATGGTGCAGCGCCGAACCGCGATGAGCATCCTGCGTTCCACCAAGCCCGACGCCCTGGCCTTCGTCGTGACCGCCGTCGTCACCATCTCCGTCGATCTGATCTTCGCCGTCATCATCGGGGTGGTCGTGGCCGGCTTCTTTGCGGTGAGGTCGCTCGCTCGCGCCGCCGGAGTGCGGCGAGAGGAACTACCCGGCGAGCCCGTCGACGGCGACGACAAGATCGCGCTGCTGCGGATCAAGGGGCCTTTGATGTTCGCTGCGGCTGACCGCGTCTCCGAGGCGGTCACCGGGCAGCAGGGAGTCTCCGTCGTGATCCTTGCGATGTCGCAATTGCAGGTGGTCGACGCGACGGGCGCGCACACGCTCGGCGAGATGGTCACCGCCCTGGAGCGACGCGGCGTGACCGTGCTTATCAAGGGAGTACTGCCCAGTCACAAGGGCCTGTTCGAGCGGCTCGGGGTGATGAAGGCGCTGCGGCATCAAAAGCACCTGTTCCCGCACCTGGCGCCGGCCCTGGAGCACGCCCGTTCGCATGTGGCGCGCGAACGCGACGCCGCGATGGCCGTCAGCCGATAGGAGGCGCGCCCCCGCCGAGTCCTTCGGCGCGGGCGCGCACGATCGCGGCGGCTCGGTCGCGTAGCGATAGCTTCGCCAACACGGTGGCCAGGGTGTTGCGCACTGTCTTAGGGCTCACCGCGAGGCGGTGGGCGATGGTCGCGTTGTCCAGGCCGTGGGCCACCAGGTCCAGCACCTCGCGTTCCCGCGTCGTCAACTCCGGAAACGGAACCCTGGCCGTGCGGTGGCCGCCGAGCAGATAGGACATCGCACGCTCCGCGACGGCGGGGGAGAGGATCATCTCTCCCGCGGCCACCGCGCGAACCGCACGCTCGACGGCCTCGGGTGGCGACGACTTCACCAGAAAGCCGCGGGCACCCGCGCGCACGGCGGCCACCACGGCGTCGTCGTCCTCGTGCATCGTCACGACGAGGATCTTGCAGTCCGGGCGACGAGCCAGGAGATCCCGTGCGACGTCGATTCCGGAACCGTCGCCGAGGTCGAGATCCAGCAGGACGACGTCGGTGGCGTGCTCGGCATCGAACAAGGCGCGGGCCGCGGCGGCGCTGTCGGCCTGGGCGACCACCACGATCCCGGGCAGCGAGTTCAGCAGCGCGGTCATGCCGATCCGGAAGACCGGGTGGTCGTCGATCAGCGTGATCTGAATCGGAATGTCATTCATCGGGGGACTCCGGCTGAGGTGAGGGGCAACTCGGCGCGCACCGTGGTGCCGCCGCCTGGGCCCGATTGTATGAGGACAAAGCCACCCAGTTCCTCCGTGCGTTCCCGCATCGATCGGGTGCCGATGCCGTCGGCGGCGTCGGGCGAACGGCCGGCCCCGTCGTCGCGGCAGATGATGATGAGGCGCGGCCCGTCATCGTCGAGCAGCCCCAGCTCGGTGACGGCCTCCGGGGCGCCCGAGTGCCGTGCGGCGTTGAGCGTGGACTCCGAGATCACCGCGTAGGCCGCCGCGGCGACCCGGGCATCCAGCTTCGCCAGCAGATGAGGGGTCCGGGCCAGCTCGCTGCTCACGGCCACGGTCATCGTGAAGCCCGTTTCAGCGTGACGTGCCGCCAACTCGGCCAAGGCGGCCTCCAGTCCCCGTTCCTCGAGCACGGGAGGAAGCAGGCTGCGCGATAGAAGACGGACATCGTGAACCCGCTGGGCCACCTCGTCCTGCAGCGCCTGGAGTACGACGTCGGCGGTGGCGGGGTCGGTGTGCAGCGTGTTGCGGGCGCCTTGAAGGCCCAGGCGCAGGCCTGACAGCCAGGGTCCGATCCCGTCGTGCAGCTCGCGGCGGATGAGGCGACGCTCCTCCAGTCGAGCCCGGGTTGCGGCGTCGCGGGCGCGCATCAGGTCGAGGCCGACGGCGAGCACCGGCTGCAGGTGCTCGAGGGCGTCGAGGCTGCGGCGGTCCAGCCGCTCGCCCGGTCGTGCCGTCAGGGCGAGCCATCCAAGAGCTGAGCCATCGGCCCGATGGACCGAGCGTTCGATCGGGGCGCTCGTCGGCCTGCCCCAGGTGCCCGCGGACTCGGCCGGGCCGGGCAACGTCAGACGGACCGACTCGAGACGAAGGGCATCGCCGACGGCGGCGGCCAGCCGGTCGAGGAGTTCCTCGCCACCCGCAACGGCAGACAGCGAGGCGCCGATGCTCAACGCCGCGCGCCCGGGCGAAGCGGCCTCACCCCACACCAGCCGCCGCACGCGCTGCTCCAGCCACCGTCGGATGGGCTGCACGGCGAGCACCACGCCGATCGCGGCCACGGCCTGCGCCACGACCGAGCTTCCGACCAGCACCGACGCGAGCCAAGCGAGGCTCGCATAGACGGCGACCAGGCCGAGGGTCAGCAGCCCGGCGATCACGGCCCTGCTCACGGCGAGGTCGATTCCCCAGAGCCGATTGCGCAGCATCGTCACCAGCAGCGCACCAGGAAACACCGCCTGGCATGCGAGGTGGGAGATCGGCACGAGCAGCAGCACCGACTCTTCGGTGTAGGGAATGAGCACGAGGGGCAGAAAGGACAGGGCCATCACGGCGGTGCCGATCGCGAGCAGGCCGAGGCCTGCGCGTTCGCCGACCGGGCCGCGTCGATGGCGCCAGGCTACGGCGACGGCGGTGGCGAGTCCGACCAGGACGACCGCGACGATCAGAGGGGAGTTGTCCGACATCGGGAAGAGCAAGCGCTGGACGCTGAAGATCAAGGCGGTCGCCGCGCCGATGACGACGCCGCCCCACGCCCCGGGGGTCAGTGGATGGTCGCGTACCAACCAAGGCACGACGAGGAACAGCGACAGCGTCCCCGGAACCCATGCGGTGCCGAAGAGGCTGAATGCCAGGGCCGGATCCGGGGCGGTCGGGTGGGTCATCGCGAACGATGCCCAGCCCCCTCCGAACGCGGCGACGCCTGCCCCGACCGCTGCCAGTGCGACGAGCCACGCCACCGGATGGCTGCGCCGACTGAGAATCACCGCGCTCACGGTGCCGTAGACCAGGCCGACCATCACGTCGACTACCAGGAAAAGGACGTCCGGGGTGATCGGCGTCCGGCTGGCGGCCTGCAATGCCCCGCCCGCGATGGCAGGGAGGAACGCGCACACCGCTACCCCGATCGCCGCGCGAGGTCGACCGGGGTAGCGGTGGGACGTGTCCTTCATGGATGCACCCTATTGCTCGTCGTTGCTCATCGACGGTCGCCCAGGGCGAAGCCGAGCGAGGCCAGCAACACCCACACCGGGCCGATGAAACCGGCAAGGTACTGGAGGGGCGACGCCCCGGAGACGATGATGAGCAGGCCGAAGACCAGCGACAGCACGCCGATCCAGCGTGGGGCCGTGCCGTGGCGCAGCGACGCGGCCGAGACGGCGAGCGCCGGAAGACCCATGCCCAGCCACACCCAGGGGATGGTGGCGACCCAGTCGGTGTAGAAGGCGGCCGACTCAGGCACGTAGAACGACGGGTCCGACAGGCCGAGGGCGAACTGCGTGTCCAGGCCACTGCCGAGCAGCAGCGCGCAGGCGGTCAGCAACGTCCCGGCCAGCGCCACCTGGCCGTGCAGCGTCCCAGACGGGCCGCGGGCGGCGAGGCGTCGTTCCAGGCCGGCGCCGAAGACGGGCAGCAAGAGCAGGGTCAGCGATGCCAGCACGTGGAAGACGATGTAGGTGATCTGCTTCGTCGCAGCATCGGCCATCATCTTCTCGGCGTCTCCCGCCGTCGTCTCCCAGTTCACGGATCCGGCCATCGACGCCTGGATCGTCGCGATGCCCAGTGCGCCTGCCGCGACCCCCGCCCATGCCCACAGCCGTGGGGAGCGAGTGGGGGCGTCGGCCGTCGGTGCTGCCTCGGCGTCGGAAAGATAGGTGGACATGTGGTCTCCTCCGGTGTGAGTCCACCGGCTCTCGGTGGATCGACTGGTCCTCATCTTTCGGCGGGCGCCGTCCCGGGCACCAGGGCGGTACGCCCGGATGGCCGGGCGGGTTGTGGCCGCTTTTCGGCACTGGACGCCGCAAAATCGGCCACTGGCCGATTTTCCGGGGCAGGGGGTCGGGGGGAGGAGGGCGATATGGGGCCGGATTTGGATCACTGGAACAGACGTGACAAGATAGTCAGGTTGCTCCGCGGGGGTGGCTGTGATGCGTCGTCGTCGCGGCAGGCCCCCAAACGAGGTCGAGCAAGTGCCCAAGCGCGAGGTCCGGCCACTCAGGGAGATCCTGGGAGGCGGCTCAAGTACGCGGCATAGGCGCGACACTCCCGACCTCGGGGGTCGGAGTGACAAGGGGTTTTACCCCTCTGGAACTTCCAGGTAAATAGGGACGAGAAGAAGGAACAACTGTGGCGGGACAAAAGATCCGCATCAGGCTGCGGGCGTATGACCATGAGGTCATCGACAGCTCGGCGCGCAAGATCGTCGATACTGTGACTCGCACCGGTGCAAAGGTGGCTGGCCCCGTGCCGCTGCCCACCGAGAAGAACGTGTTCTGTGTCATCCGTTCGCCCCACAAGTACAAGGACAGCCGCGAGCACTTCGAGATGCGCACGCACAAGCGTCTCATCGACATTCTCGACCCCACGCCTAAGACGGTCGACTCGCTCATGCGTCTGGACCTTCCTGCGGGCGTCGATATCGAGATCAAGCTTCCGTGAGGTCTGAGAACATGAGTGAACGTAATGTGAAGGGCATCCTGGGCACCAAGCTCGGCATGACCCAGCTTTGGGATGAGAACAACCGTCTGGTTCCGGTCACCGTGATCCAGGCCGGACCCTGTGTCGTGACCCAGGTCCGCACCCCCGAGACCGACGGCTACAACGCCGTGCAGCTCGGCTTCGGTGCGATCAAGGCCAAGAAGGTCACCAAGCCCGCCGCCGGCCATTTCGCCAAGGCAGATGTGACCCCCCGCAAGAACCTCGTCGAGCTGCGTACCGCCAACGCCTCCGAGTTCGAGCTGGGCCAGGAGCTGACCGCCGAGATCTTCGAAGGCGGCGAGATCGTCGACGTGACCGGCACCTCCAAGGGCAAGGGCACCGCCGGCGTCATGAAGCGCCACGGCTTCAAGGGCCTGCGCGCCTCGCACGGTGTGCACCGCAAGCACCGCTCGCCGGGCTCCATCGGTGGCTGCGCGACCCCCGGTCGCGTGTTCAAGGGCCTGCGCATGGCCGGCCGCATGGGCAACGCCAAGGTGACCGTGCAGAACCTCAAGATCCACGCCGTCGACGCTGAGCGCGGCCTGCTGCTGGTCCGCGGTGCGGTCCCCGGCAACGCCGGTTCGCTGGTCGTCGTGCGTACCGCGGCCAAGAAGGGTGGCGCAGCATGAGCGAGAATCTCTCCGTCGACGTGATCGACGCCAAGGGCAAGAAGGCCGGCAAGGTCGACCTTCCCGCCGAGGTGTTCGACGCGCAGACCAACATCCCCCTGATCCATCAGGTCGTCGTGGCTCAGCTCGCGGCCGCTCGTCAGGGCACTCACTCCACCAAGACCCGCGGCGAGGTCCGCGGCGGTGGCGCCAAGCCCTGGCGTCAGAAGGGCACCGGCCGCGCTCGTCACGGCTCCCGTCGCGCTCCCCAGTGGACCGGTGGCGGCGTGGTGCACGGCCCCAAGCCGCGTGACTACTCGCAGCGCACCCCCAAGAAGATGGTGGCCGCCGCCCTGCGTGGCGCACTGTCCGACCGGGCTCGCGACGGCCAGATCTACGTGCTCAAGGCGCTCGTGGCGGGGGAGACCCCTTCCACCAAGCAGGCCCTGAGCGCGCTGAACGCCATCGGCGACGTCACCAAGGTGCTGGTCGTGCTCGACCGCTCCGAGGACGTGGCCTGGCTGTCGGTGCGCAACCTCGCCGAGGTGCACGCGCTCGCCGTCGATCAGCTGAACGCCTACGACGTGCTGGTCAACGACAAGGTCGTGTTCACGGAGGCCGCGCTGGCCGCCTTCCTCGCCGGCCCCAACAACTCTGAGGAGAAGGACAAGTGACCGCGCCGCTGAAGATTCGCGATCCTCGCGACATCATCCTGCGTCCCGTCGTGAGCGAGAAGACGTACAACCTCCTCGACGAGAACAAGTACACCTTCGTCGTCGCTCCGCAGGCGAACAAGACCGAGATCAAGATCGCCATCGAGCAGATCTTCAAGGTCAAGGTCGTCTCCGTCAACACCCTCAACCGCCGCGGCAAGACGCGTCGCACCCGGTTCGGCCTCGGCAAGAAGGTCGACACCAAGCGTGCAATCGTCACGGTGGCCGAGGGCGACCGCATCGACATCTTCTCCGGACCGGTCGACTGACCGCGCTGGCTGAGGAAGGAAGCTAAACCTCATGGGTATCCGTAAGTACAAGCCCACGACGCCCGGTCGCCGCGGCTCCAGTGTCTCGGACTTCGCCGAGATCACTCGTTCGACGCCGGAGAAGTCGCTGCTGGTCCCCAAGCCGAAGACCGGCGGCCGGAACAACACCGGCCGCATCACCACCCGCCACATCGGCGGCGGTCACAAGCAGGCGTACCGCATCATCGACTTCAAGCGTTACGACAAGGACGGCGTGCCGGCCAAGGTCGCTCACATCGAGTATGACCCCAACCGCACCGCCCGTATCGCGCTGCTGCACTACTTCGATGGTGAGAAGCGCTACATCATCGCCCCGAACAACCTGGCTCAGGGCACCGTCATCTCCTCCGGTGAGGGCTCGGACATCAAGCCGGGCAACAACCTGGAGCTGCGTCAGATCCCCGTCGGCACCACGGTGCACTGCGTGGAGCTGCGTCCCGGTGGCGGCGCAAAGCTCGGTCGTTCCGCCGGCACCTCCATCCAGCTGGTCGCCCGCGAGGGCAAGTACGCCACCCTGCGCATGCCCTCGGGCGAAATGCGCATGGTCGACGTGCGCTGCCGCGCCACGATCGGCACGGTGGGCAACGCCGAGCAGTCGAACATCAACTGGGGCAAGGCCGGCCGCAACCGCTGGAAGGGCATCCGCCCGACCGTCCGCGGTGTCGTGATGAACCCCGTCGACCACCCGCACGGTGGTGGCGAGGGTCGCACCTCCGGTGGCCGTCACCCGGTGTCGCCGTGGGGCAAGCCCGAGGGCCGCACCCGCGACAAGAACAAGGCCAGCAACCGCCTGATCGTGCGTCGTCGCAAGACCGGCAAGAAGCGCTGATAGGGAGAGTCAGGAACAATGCCACGCAGCCTTAAGAAGGGTCCCTTCGTCGACGACCACCTGATCAAGAAGGTGGACGCCCAGAACGAAAAGGGCACCAAGAACGTGATCAAGACGTGGTCGCGTCGTTCGATGATCGTGCCGGACATGCTGGGTCACACCATCGCCGTGCACGACGGTCGCAAGCACGTCCCGGTGTTCATCACCGAGTCCATGATCGGTCACAAGCTGGGCGAGTTCGCTCCCACGCGCACCTTCAAGGGGCACGTGAAGGACGACAAGAAGTCGCGTCGCCGCTGAGGCAACGAGAAAAGGAATTGATTCAACAATGAGCAACGAGAACGGCAACAGCCGTCGTCGCGAGACCCTGCTCGGGGATCGTCCTGGCTCGTACGCCATCGCGCGCCACGTCCGGATGAGCCCCACCAAGGTCCGCCGGGTCATCGACCTGGTCCGCGGCATGGACGTCAAGGACGCCCTGGTGGCCTTGAAGTTCGCCCCGCAGGCGGCCTCCGAGCCCGCCTACAAGGTGGTGGCCTCCGCTGTGGCCAACGCCGAGTCGGCTGAGGGCCTGCGCGCCGAGGATCTCTACATCTCCAAGGCGTTCGTCGACGAGGGTGTCACCCTGCGTCGGATCCGCCCCCGCGCCAAGGGTTCCGCCAGCCGGATCCTCAAGCGTGGGTCGCACATCACCGTTGTCGTCGAACCCCGCGAGACGAAGGGAGCCTGACATGGGCCAAAAGATCAACCCGAACGGCTTCCGTCTCGGCATCACCACCGACCACGTGACCCGTTGGTACGCCGAGAAGAACTACGCCGAGTACGTGGGCGAAGACGTCAAGATCCGTGAGTACCTCACCAAGACGCTTGAGCGCGCCGGCCTCTCGACCATCGAGATCGAGCGCCGCTCCGAGCGGGTCACCATCTTCCTGCACGCCGCCCGTCCGGGCATCGTCATCGGCCGCAACGGCGCCGAGGCGGAGCGCGTCCGCGGCGAGCTGGAGAAGCTGACCGGCAAGCAGGTGCAGCTGAACATCCTCGAGGTGAAGAACCCCGAGATCGACGCTCAGCTGGTGGCTCAGGGCATCGCCGAGCAGCTCGGCGCCCGCGTGGCCTTCCGCCGCGCGATGCGCAAGGCTCAGCAGACCGCCATGCGCGCCGGTGCCAAGGGCATCCGGATCAAGTGCTCCGGTCGTCTGGGTGGCGCCGAAATGTCCCGCTCCGAGGGCTACCGCGAGGGTCGCGTCCCGCTGCACACGCTGCGCGCCGACATCGACTACGGCTTCTACGAGGCCCGCACCACCTTCGGTCGCATCGGCGTCAAGGTCTGGATCTACAAGGGCGACGTCACCGGCACCCGCGCCGAGCGTGCCGCCCAGAAGGCCGCCCGTAACGCCGCGCCGTCCGGTCGCCAGCGTCCGGGCCGTCGTCCCGGCCGCGGCGAGGGCCGCGGTGATCGTCCCGAGCGCGGCGGACGCCGTCGCGCCGAGGCAGCTCAGGCTGAGGCCCCGGCTGCCGCCGCCACTGAGAACGCAGGAGCATAAGTCATGCTGATTCCTCGTCGCGTTAAGTTCCGTAAGCAGCACCATCCCAAGCGTGACGGTGCGGCCAAGGGCGGCACCAAGCTGGCCTTCGGCGAGTACGGCATCCAGGCGCTCGAGTCCTCCTACCTGACCAACCGTCAGATCGAGGCGGCTCGTATCGCCATGACCCGTCACATCAAGCGTGGCGGCAAGGTGTGGATCAACGTCTACCCGGATCGCCCGTTGACCAAGAAGCCCGCCGAGACCCGCATGGGCTCCGGCAAGGGCTCCCCCGAGTGGTGGGTGGCCAACATCAAGCCGGGTCGCGTGCTGTTCGAGCTCTCCGGCGTGCCGGAGGAGGTGGCTCGCGAGGCCATGCGGCTCGCCATCCACAAGCTCCCGTTCAAGGCGCGCTTCATCAAGCGCGAAGCAGGTGATATCTGATGAGCAAGGCACTGAAGGCTCACGAGCTGCGCGGCCTGTCTCGTGACCAGCTCAACGCGAAGGTCGTTGAGCTGAAGGAGGAACTGTTCGGTCTCCGCTTCCAGGCGGCTACCGGCCAGCTCGAGTCGCACGGGCGGCTGCGCGAGGTCCGCAAGGACATCGCCCGCGTCTACACCGTGCTGCAGGAGCGCAACCTCCACATCGAGGATGAGCCCGTCACGGAGGAGAACTGACCATGAGTGAAACCCAGACCGAGCGCGGGCGCCGTAAGGTGCTCCAGGGCGTCGTCGTGTCCGACAAGATGGACAAGACGATCGTCGTCCTCGTCGAGGATCGGGTCAAGCACCCGCTCTACGGCAAGGTCATGACTAAGTCGTCGCGTCTCAAGGCCCACGACGAGCAGAACGAGGCCGGCATCGGCGACCGCGTGCGCGTCATGGAGACCCGCCCGCTGTCCGCGCAGAAGCGCTGGCGCCTGGTGGAGATCGTCGAGCGCGCCAAGTGATCTCGGCGTAAGCCAAGACAAGACGAGGACCGTCCCGCGATGCGGGGCGGTCCTCGTCGTATGTTCCCTGTCGATGGTTTCCCCTGAGGGAGCGGAGGCTGTGGGTAATTTGTTGTCGAATCGATACCTTCAGCTACTGCCAGGAGGTGGGCCCGCACGCTAGCGTTGGCAGTAGATCCCGGGGGCTGCGGCAACGGAGCCACGGCCCCCGCGTTACACGCTTCAGCTTCGTCGTGCGCGCATGTTATTCCCGCCCGGAGTCAGCTCGTTTGATACAACGTCGTATGCTGGCAGGCGCTGCAGCGAAACCGGGATGAGCCGGTTCAGAAAGATCCCGAATGCTTGAACTCAGAGATGTCCGCAAGTCGTACACCACCGGCGATTTCACCCAGGTCGCCCTCAACGATGTCTCCATCGCCTTTCGGGACAACGAGTTCGTGGCGATCCTCGGGCCGTCGGGCTCCGGCAAGACGACGCTGCTCAACATCGTCGGCGGCCTCGACCACTACGACTCCGGCAACCTCATCATCGACGGTATCGCGACGGAGCGCTACCGCGATCGTGACTGGGATACCTACCGCAACAACCGCATCGGCTTCGTCTTCCAGAGCTATAACCTGATTCCGCACCAGAGCGTGCTGGCGAACGTCGAGTTGGCGCTCACGTTGGCGGGCGTCTCCCGCGCGGAGCGCCGCGAGCGCGCCAAGGCGGCGCTGGATGAGGTTGGCCTCGGTGACCACGTCCATAAGCGGCCCAATCAGCTCTCCGGCGGCCAGATGCAGCGGGTGGCGATCGCTCGCGCCCTGGTCAACGATCCGGAGATCCTGCTCGCCGACGAGCCGACCGGTGCGCTGGACTCCAAGACCAGCGTTCAGATCATGGCGCTGCTCACCAGCATCGCCAAGGACCGCCTAGTGATCATGGTCACCCACAACCCGGAGCTCGCGGCGGAGTACGCGACCCGCATCGTGCACCTGAGCGACGGCGTCATCTCCGACGACAGCCATCCTTACTATCCGCATGCCAGCGACGAGCGCGACGGGCGGCCGGCACGTCGCACCAGCATGTCCTTCCTCACCGCCATCGCGCTCTCCTTCAACAACCTGATGACGAAGAAGGGCCGCACCTTGATGACGGCCTTCGCCGGCAGCATCGGGATCATCGGCATCGCGGCGATCCTTGCCCTGGCCAACGGCGTCAACTCATACATCAAGGGTGTGGAAGAGGACACGCTCTCGCTCTATCCGCTGAGCATCCAACGCCAGGGCATGGACATGACCGCCATGCTCGCCTCGTCGTCCGGCATGGTCCAGGAGGTCTCGGGGACGCGAGAGACCAAACCCGGTCATGTGCGCGAGGTGCAGGCGATCTCGAAGATGTTCTCCAGCGTCGGCACGAACGATCTCGAGTCGTTGAAGCACTTCCTCGACACCAACGGCGGAGGCATCGACAGCCACGTCAACTCGATCCAGTACGCCTATGACGTCTCGCCGCAGATCTTCGCGTCGGACACGTCGGACGGGGCCCGCCAGATCAATCCCGACACGAGTTTCGATTCCCTCGGCTTCGGCGGGATGTCGGCCAACTCCATGCTGTCGGCGTCGATGAGCACCAACGTCTTCCACGAGTTGATGGAGGACCGCTCCCTGATCGACTCCCACTTCGAACTGGTTGCCGGCCAGTGGCCCACCGCCGCCGACGAGACCCTCATCGTGCTCACCCCCAGCGGCGGGTTCAGCGACTTCGGCCTCTACGCCATGGGCCTGCGCGATCCCGCAGAGCTGGACGAGATGGTCCGCCAGGTGATCGACGAGGAGAAGGTCGAGCCGCCGGGCCCGCCATTGAACGTCAGCTACGAAGAGATCATGGACGTCACCTTCACGCTGGTGGACGCCGCCGACTTCTACACCTACGACGACGAATTCGACGTGTGGACCGACCGCAAGGGCGACAAGGGGTACGTCAAGGATCTCGTCGAGGAAGGCGACGAACTCCGAGTGGCGGGCATCGTCAAACCCACCGACGACTCGGCGCGCCTCCAACCCGGCATCTACTACACGCGCGCGCTCACCACCGAGGTCATCGATCGGGCGGCGCGCTCGGAGATCGCGCGCAGCCAGCTCGACGCGACGGACACCGACGTCTTCACGGGACGGCGCTTCGGCGAGGAGCCCGACCAGGAGGAGTTCGACTTCGCATCGATGTTCACCATCGACGAGAAGAAGATCGCGAAGGCGTTCACCTTCGACCAGTCGAAGCTGAAGCTCGACATGTCAGGCCTGGAGTCCGGCTTCTCGGGGATGGACCTCAGCCTGGCCGACATTCAGATCGATCCGTCCAAGATGCCGGCGCTCGACCTCGACGGCATCATCGCCGGCCTCGATCTGGCCGACATCATCCAGCTTCCCGAACCCGACCCGGATGCCGAGCAGCCCGGCACCCAGGAGCCTGACACAGACCAGCCCATGCCGACGATCGATCCCGAGCAACTCGGGCTCATCCTGACGCAGCTCGGCGAGGGCTACGCGGCCTTCGCCGCCGCCAACGGCCTGGATCCGGTCGACGTCGCGACGAACCTCCCGGTGTTCCTGGCATCCCCCGACGGGCAGGCGCTGATCGCCTCAGCTGGAGAGGGGCTCGATACCGAGCAACTCGACGCCGTGCTGCAGGGCTACGTCGCGTTCGCGCTGGAGAACGAACTGGACCCCGTCGATCCGACCACCACGCTTCCCGAGTTCGTGGCCTCCGAAGAAGGCCAGGAGCTGCTCGGCATCGCCGACGCGCTGACCCCTGATCCCAACGCCGGCCTCGTCGAGCGGCTGATCCAGGGCTATCTCGTCTTCACCATCGAGAAGGGGCTCGATCCCACCGACGCGCAGAAGAACTTCACGGCCTTCCTGGAGTCCGACGCGGGGAAGGCGTTGCTGGGGGAGGCGCGTTCCTACATCAACACCGACGCCATCCAGAGCCAGCTGCAGGGAGTCCTTGGCGACTACATGCAGAAGGTCATGGCCGTCTACATGGAGGATGTCGGCTCCCAGCTGGCGTCTGCGCTGGGCGACCAGATCGGCTCGGCGCTGGAGTCCAACATGGGGGATCTCGCCAAGAACATGGGCGAGGCGATGGGCGTCGATCAGGAGGCCTTCATGGAGGCCTTCAAGATGGAGCGCAGTCCGGAGCAGGTGGCGCAGCTGCTGATGTCGGTGGCCACCACCCAGACGGCCAGCCTTGAGAGCAACCTCCGCAAGCTCGGCTACGCCGACTTCGACGACCCCTCGCGCATCGACATCTATCCGCGCGACTTCGAGTCGAAGGGCGAGGTCACCCGGATCCTCGACGAGTACAACGACCGCATGCGGGGTGCGGGCAGCGAGGATCAGGTGGTCACTTACACCGACATCGTCGGGGTGCTGATGAGCTCGGTGACGGAGATCGTCAACATGATCAGCAACATCCTGATCGCCTTCGTCGCCATCTCGCTGGTCGTCTCGTCGATCATGATCGGCGTCATCACCTATATCTCGGTGCTGGAACGCAAGAAGGAGATCGGCATCCTTCGCTCCATCGGCGCCAGCAAGCGCGACATCCGTCGTGTGTTCAACGCCGAGACGCTGATCGTCGGCTTCGTCGCCGGCGCCCTCGGCGTCACCATCACCTTCTTGCTGACGATCCCCGCCAACGCAATCGTCTACGCCAACTTCGACGTGCCCAACATCGCCCAGCTGCCGCTGGCAGCCGCCGGCATCCTGGTGCTGATCAGCATGACCCTCACCGCGCTCGCCGGCTTGATCCCGTCGACGGCCGCCTCCCGTAAGGACCCCGTCGAAGCCCTCCGCAGCGAGTAGGGTGCTGATTTCGTCGCTCAGGTGCGGTGGGATAGACTGTCGAAGTTGTCTTGGGTCTGAGCCCTCTCTCGAGGGGACCTCTCCCGGGCGCATGGTCACCATCTCCATCGAGCTTGGTGGCTGCCTTCTGGCAAAATCCAGGGGGACCGTTTCTAGTTTCGCAAGGCCTTTTACCGGAACCGGCGAGACAAGGAGAAGTAATGATCCAGCAGGAGTCGCGGCTTAAGATCGCCGACAACACTGGTGCCAAGGAGATCCTTTGCATCCGTGTTCTCGGTGGATCCCGACGCCGCTATGCCTACCTCGGCGACACGATCGTCGCCACCGTCAAGGACGCGATCCCTGGCGGCAACGTCAAGAAGGGCGACGTGGTCAAGGCCGTCGTCGTCCGCACCAAGAAGGAGCGTCGCCGCGCCGACGGTTCCTACATCAAGTTCGACGAGAACGCCGCCGTGATCCTCAAGGCCGACGGGGAACCCCGCGGTACCCGCATCTTCGGCCCCGTCGCCCGTGAGCTGCGCGAGAAGAAGTTCATGCGCATCGTCTCGCTCGCCCCGGAGGTGATCTGAGATGAATTCGCTCCATGTCAAGAAGGGTGACCGCGTCAAGGTCATCTCCGGCAAGGACAAGGGTGCCATCGGCGAGATCATCGCCGTCTACCCCGAGGACCAGCGCGTCACCGTTCAGGGTGTCAACCTGGTCAAGCGTCACCGCCGCGAGGCGCAGGGCGCCAACGGCCGCCGGATCGAAGGCGGCGTGATCACCTCCGAGGCCCCGATCCACGTGTCCAACGTGCAGCTCGTGACCAAGGTCGACGGCAAGGACGTGGTGACCCGCGTCGGCTACAAGCGCGTCGAGGTCACCAAGCGTCGTCCTGACGGTTCGGAGTACAAGGCCTTCCGTTCGGTGCGCATCGCGCGCAAGACGGGGGAGGAGATCTGATGAGCGCCACCGCAACCACCACCGCTTTGCCGCGGCTGAAGCAGAAGTACCGTTCGGAGATCGTGCCTGCTCTCCAGCAGGAGTTCTCCTACGACAACGTGATGCAGATCCCGGGCCTGGTGAAGGTCGTCGTGAACATGGGTGTCGGCGAGGCTGCTCGCGACTCCAAGATCATCGACGGCGCCATCCGCGACCTGACCGCCATCACCGGCCAGAAGCCCCAGGTGACCCGCGCCCGCAAGTCCATCGCTCAGTTCAAGCTGCGCGAGGGCATGCCCATCGGCTGCCACGTCACCCTTCGTGGCGATCGCATGTGGGAGTTCGCTGACCGCCTGCTGACCCTGGCGCTGCCCCGTATCCGCGACTTCCGCGGCCTCAACGGCGCCCAGTTCGACGGCAACGGCAACTACACCTTCGGTCTCAACGAGCAGGTCATGTTCCTCGAGATCGATCAGGACAAGATCGATCGCGTGCGCGGCATGGACATCACGTTCGTGACCTCCGCCACCAACGACGCTGAGGGCCGGGCGCTGCTGAAGCACCTGGGCTTCCCGTTCAAGGCCGTCGACGACCCCAAGAAGGCCAAGTCGAAGCGCGGTCCCGCCTACTACGCCAAGAAGAAGAAGTGAGCTTAAGCGATGGCTAAGACAGCACTCAAGGTCAAGCAGTCCCGCAAGCCCAAGTTCGGCGTGCGTGCCTACACCCGCTGCCAGAAGTGCGGGCGGCCCCACTCGGTCTACCGCAAGTTCGGCCTGTGCCGAGTCTGCCTGCGCGAGATGGCACATGCCGGCGAACTGCCGGGCGTGACCAAGTCGTCGTGGTGACCAGCCCCACCTACTGATCAATACGCGACAGGTCCGGCTCCCGGAAACCGGCGCGAGAAAGAGGCAAACAAGTCATGACAATGACTGATCCAATCGCAGACATGCTCACGCGTGTGCGCAACGCCAACCAGGCGTACAAGGACGAGGCGACCATGCCTGCGTCCAAGATCAAGGTGGGCATCGCCAAGATCCTTAAGCAAGAGGGCTACATCGAGGACTTCGAGCTGACCCAGGTCGAGGGCCAGGTCGGCGACGTTCTCAAGGTCGTCCTGAAGTACGGCGATTCCCGCGAGCGTTCGATCGCGGGCCTGCGTCGCATCAGCAAGCCCGGTCTGCGCGTCTACGCGAAGGCCACGGCGCTGCCGAAGGTGCTCGGCGGTCTTGGTATCGCGATCATCTCGACGTCGCAGGGTCTGCTGACCGACAAGGAAGCCAAAGCCAAGTCCGTGGGCGGCGAAGTGCTCGCCTACGTCTGGTGACCGGGCAGGGATAGGAGGAAGAGAATATGTCGCGTATTGGCAGGCTCCCTATCACCGTTCCGTCCGGTGTGGATGTCAAGCTCGATGGCCAGCAGGTCGACGTCAAGGGCCCCAAGGGTTCGCTGACGCTCACCGTCGCTGAGCCCATCGCTATCGATAAGAACGCTGAGGGCCAGCTCGAGGTCACTCGTCCCAACGACGAGCGTCAGAGCCGTTCCCTGCACGGTCTTACCCGCACTCTCGTTGCGAACATGATCGTCGGTGTCACCGAGGGCTACACGAAGAAGCTCGAGATCGTCGGCGTCGGCTACCGTGTGGTGGCCAAGGGCCCGTCGCAGCTCGAGTTCGCTCTGGGCTACTCGCACCCCGTCGTCATCAACGCGCCGGAGGGCATCACGTTCACCGTCGAGACCCCCACCCGGTTCTCGGTCGAGGGCATCGACAAGCAGCTCGTCGGCGAGACTGCGGCCAACATCCGCAAGCTCCGCAAGCCCGAGCCGTACAAGGGCAAGGGCATCAAGTACCAGGGCGAGCAGATCCGCCGCAAGGCTGGAAAGGCTGGCAAGTAATGGCTATCTCGCTAAGCACCAAGAAGTCGCTGGCTCCCAAGCAGGCGTCGCGTTCGCGTCGTCAGCTGCGTGGCCGCAAGCGCATCAACGGTTCCGCCGAGCGTCCCCGCATGGTGGTCACCCGCTCCTCGCGTCACCTGTTCGTTCAGGTGATCGACGATGTGCAGGGTCGTACCCTCGTGTCGGCGTCCACCATGGAGGCCGACCTGCGCGCCCTCGAGGCGGACAAGTCGGAGAAGGCCCGCAAGGTGGGCGCCCTGGTTGCCGAGCGCGCCAAGGCCGCCGGCATCGAGCAGGTCGTCTTCGACCGCGCAGGCAACAAGTACACCGGCCGCCTGGCGGCCCTGGCTGATTCGGCCCGCGAGGCCGGCCTCAGCTTCTGACCCGACGAAAGGAAAAGGGAACACGATGAGTGAAACCCAGCAGCGCCGCGGTGGCGGTGCTCACGGTGAACGTCGTGGCCGTGACGATCGTCGTGGCCAGGCTGCCAAGGAAGAGAAGAACCAGTACCTGGAGCGCGTGGTTGCCATCAACCGCGTCGCCAAGGTCGTGCAGGGCGGCCGTCGCTTCAGCTTCACCGCTCTCGTAGTGGTGGGCGACGGCGAAGGCATGGTCGGCGTCGGCTACGGCAAGGCGAAGGAAGTTCCGGCTGCCATCGCCAAGGGCGTGGAAGAGGCCAAGAAGAACTTCTTCCGCGTGCCGCTGATCCAGCGCACCATCCCGCACCCCGTCCAGGGCGAGAAGGCCGGCGGCGTCGTGCTGCTGCGTCCGGCGAGCCCCGGTACCGGTGTCATCGCCGGTGGCTCGGCTCGCGCCGTGCTGGAGTGCGCGGGCGTTCATGACGTCCTGTCGAAGTCGCTCGGCTCCGCCAACGCGATCAACGTGGTGCATGCCACCGTTGCCGCGCTGAAGCAGCTGGAGACCCCCCAGCAGATCGCGAACCGTCGCGGCCTGCCCGTCGAGCGTGTGGCCCCCGCGGGTCTGCTGCGCGCGGCTCAGGAGGGACGCAACTGATGGCAGAGCTGAAGATCACCCAGAAGAGGGGCCTGGTGGGCAGCAAGCAGAACCAGCGCGCCACCCTCCGCACCCTGGGTCTGAAGAAGATCGGCGACTCGGTCGTTCGTGAGGATCGTCCCGAGGTCATCGGCATGATCCGCACGGTCGCCCATCTCGTTACCGTGGAAGAGGTCAAGTGACATGGCGCTGAAGATTCATGATCTGCGTCCTGCTCCGGGTGCCAAGACCGCCAAGACCCGCGTGGGTCGCGGTGAGGGCTCCAAGGGCAAGACCGCGGGCCGGGGCACCAAGGGCACCGGAGCGCGCAAGAACGTGCCCGAGGGCTTCGAGGGTGGGCAGATGCCGATGCATATGCGCATCCCCAAGCTCAAGGGCTTCAAGAACCCCTTCCGGGTTGAGTACCAGGTGGTGAACGTCGCCACGCTGGCCGAGCTGTTCCCCAAGGGCGGCGAGGTTACCGTGGCCGACCTGGTCAAGGCTGGCGCCGTGCGCGCCGGTCGTCCGGTGAAGGTTCTCGGTTCCGGCGAACTCGACGTCAAGCTCGACGTCACCGCCGATGCGTTCTCCGGCTCCGCGAAGGAGAAGCTCGCTGCGGCGGGCGGCTCCGCGACGGTGGCCTGAGCAACAACTCGAACAAGCGCCTGGGGGCGGCAGGGAGACCTGCCGCCCCCAGGCGCTTTCTGTACCTCTTCGGCGCGTCGGCGCACGCATCGTGGACGCATCCGCCGTTTTTGGGGGCTGTTGCCGGAGCGGGGTATGCTGCCATGGTTGTCGTGCGCTGTTGCGCGCGCCCAAAAAGCGAGTAGACGAAAGTAGTGCCGGATGATTTCCGCCTTCCTCAACGCGTTCCGAACACCGGATCTGCGTAAGAAGATCTTCTTCACCCTGGGCGTCCTCGCCGTGTTCCGATTGGGCTCCACCATCCCGACGCCCAATGTGAACATGGCGCGCGTGGGTGAGTGCGTGGCGCTCGCCACCCAGGGTGCTCAGGCTGGGCTCTACAACATGATCACCCTGTTCTCGGGTGGTGCGCTGCTTCAGCTGACGATCTTCGCGCTGGGCATCATGCCGTACATCACGTCGTCGATCATCATGCAGCTGATGACGGTGGTGATCCCGAAGCTCGAGGCCCTCAAGAAGGAGGGCGCGTCGGGGCAGGCGAAGATCACCGAGTACACGCGGTACCTGACGCTGGTCCTCGCGGTGCTGAACGCGTCGGCGTTCGTCACGCTCGCTCGCACCGGACAGCTGTTCAGCGGGTGCCCCGGCGTCCTCTACACCGAGGAGCTGTTCCCGCTGGTCACGATGGTGCTGATCATGACCGCGGGCACCGCGATCATCATGTGGATGGGCGAACTGATCACCGACCGCGGCGTCGGCAACGGCATGTCCATCATGATCTTCACCCAGATCGCGGCGTCCTTCCCGTCGGGTCTGTGGTACGTCAAGCAGCAGAACCCCGGCGCGGTCGGTTGGTTCATGTTCTTCGCCGTGATCGGCGTGGGTCTGCTCGTCATGCTGGGCGTGATCTTCATCGAACAGGGACAGCGTCGCATCCCGGTGCAGTATGCCAAGCGCATGGTGGGTCGTCGCCTGGTCGGCGGATCGACCACCTACATCCCCCTGAAGGTCAACCAGGCAGGCGTGATCCCCGTCATCTTCGCCAGCTCGATCCTCTACCTGCCCATCCTCTACAGCACGTTCCAGCCCGATAGCGCCGTGGGCCTCTGGATCGCCCAGAACCTCGGCGGCACGAGCGGCCAGTTCTCGTGGGCCTACAACCTGCTGCAGTTCGTGCTGATCGTCGCCTTCGCGTACTTCTACGTCTCGATCACCTTCAACCCGGAGGAAGTCTCGGACAACATGAAGAAGTACGGCGGCTTCATCCCGGGCATCCGCGCCGGCAAGCCCACCGAGCGCTACCTCGCGTACGTCCTGTCGCGGCTCACGGCCCCCGGCTCGCTCTACCTCGCGGTCGTCGCGCTGATCCCGACCATCGCGTTCGTGCTGGTGGGAGCCAACCAGAATTTCCCCTTCGGCGGCACCTCGATCCTTATCATGGTGGGCGTCGGTCTCGATACGGTCAAGCGCATCGAGAGCCAGCTACAACAGCGTAGATACGAGGGCTTCCTTAGATGAAATTTCTGATCATGGGTGCGCCTGGTGCCGGGAAGGGCACCCAGGCCAACGACTTGGCGCAGTACTACGGGGTACCCGCCATCTCCACCGGCGAGATCTTCCGCGACAACATTCGGAACCAGACGCCCTTGGGCATCGAGGTGAAGAAGCTGATCGACGCGGGGGAGTACGTGCCCGACGATGTCACCGAGGAGATCGTCGCCGCCCGCATCGCAGAGCCGGATTGCGAGGGCGGCTTCCTTCTCGACGGCTTCCCCCGCACCATGCACCAGGTGCATTTCCTCGACAGCCACCTCGCCGAGCAGGGGCTGGCCCTCGACGCCGTGGTCTCGCTCTACGTCGAGCCCGACGTGCTGGTGGCGCGCCTGCTCGCTCGGGCAGCCAAGGAGGGCCGGGCTGACGACAACGAGGACACGATCCGTCGGCGCATGGAGGTCTACGCGGGCCAGACCGCGCCCCTGCTGATCCACTACGAGATGAAAGGCCTGCTCGTCGAGGTCGACGGCACCGGAAGCATCGACGAGATCAGGGAGCGCATGTTCGCCCAGCTCGATGACTTCCTGAAGACGTCTCCCCGGCGCGGATGAGCATTGATCGCAAGACCCCGCAGCAGCTGAAGCTGATGCGCAAGGCCGGTCTGGTCGTGGCCGAGGGGCTGGCCGCGATGATCGACGCGGCGCGTGTGGGAATCACCACGGCGGAGATCGACGCCGTCGGACGTGACGTGCTGGAGCAGCGCGGTGCCGTGTCGTCCTTCTTCGGCTATGGCGGCGACTACGGCCCACCGTTTCCTGCGGTGGCCTGCATCTCGGTCAATGACACCCTGCTGCACGGCATTCCCGATGCCAGGCCGCTCGCCGACGGCGACGTGGTCTCGATCGACTTCGGGGCGATTGTCGACGGCTGGCACGGTGACGCCGCCCGGACGATCATCGTCGGGAATGGGGAGTCCGCGGATGCGGCCATGATCGCCGTCTCCGAGCAGTCGTTCTGGGCAGGTGCGTCGGCGATGCGGCCGGGCAACAAGGTGGCCGACGTGTCCCGCGCGATCGAGACCGCCATCCGGCGCGCCCCCGAGTCGTACGGCATCCTGCGCGAGTACACCGGTCATGGGATCGGCACCGAGATGCACATGGAGCCCGACGTGCCCAACTGGCATCGCAGCCTCGCCCGCACGCCCCGTCTCGATCCTGGGGTCACGCTGGCCATCGAGCCGATGATCACGCGCGGCACCCGGCGCACCGTCGTGGCAGACGACGAATGGAGCGTGCTCAGCGCGGACGGGTCGCGGGGATCGCATTGGGAGAACACCGTCGCGATCACCGCCTCCGGCGTATGGGTGCTGACTGAGCCCGACGGGGGAGAGGCGCGGCTGCGCGCCCTCGGCGTGCCGTTCGGCGCCCTGTCCGACTGAGCGAGGGTAGGCGAGGGGGACGTCCGAGCTTGCGATTGCCGTTAGCATGGATGCCATGATTCAGCTGCCGCCGTCGTCGAAGTATCGTGCTCAGGCAGATGCGGCCGTGGACGACGCCGAACGCGAGGCCCTGACCAGCCGCCTCAATGACGCCTTCGAGCGCGGGGATCTGACCCAGGAACGGTATCTGGAGAATCTCGACATCGTGTACGCCGCCACCACGCTCGGCGATCTGATCCCCGTGGTGGAGCAGCTGCCGGGCCCGGTGGCGTCCACTCCTGCCATCGTCGAGTCGCAGTCCGCACCGCCAGGGGTGGTCAAGCAGGGCCGCAGCGTCGTGATGCCGGCCGTGGTGATCGGTGTCGGGGCTGTTGCGCTGCTGATGGTGCTCTCTGTGCTGATCGCGGTGTTGATGTTCTTGTGAGCGAGCGTCCGAGCTTCCTCCCTCCGGAAGGTCCGCGTCGTCCACCGGCGCAGCCGGGCTGGGGCGTCGGATGGCCGCCGCCGCAGGCTCCGACTCCGCGCTTCGTCGCACCTCAGCAGTTTCCTCCACCCCCGTACCCGCGCCATGCGGCCCCACCGTCCTGGCAGCCTCCTCCGCCCAGGCGTCGTCGTGGTGGCTGGGTGGTCGGCCTTCTGGTCGCCCTCGGCGGACTCGCGCTTTTCGGTTTCGGCGTGCTGACGGTGATGGGAATGCTGCTTCCCGACATCGACGACGAACCGACCGTTCGACCTTCCCCGCCAGTGGTCTCGGTGCCGCCGGCCGAGGAGCCCGACCCCGACCCGCCCGTCATGCAACCTCCCGGCGAGGAGCCGGACGCCGATCCCCGGCCTCCGGGCTGGGATCTGCCGGAGCGCGAGTGGCCGGAGATCCCGCCGGCCAACTCCAGCGACCCGAACTGGGTGGTGGTGCAGACCAGCGTCCTCTACAGCGCCCAGTTTCCCGCCCACACCGGATGTCCGCCGCCCCGCTACGCCTTCGAGTACGCCGAGATGCAGGACTACGTCACGCAGCAGATGGCGTGCATCCAGCGAGCGTGGAAGGACGTGCAGCGCGAACTCGGCTTCAGCACCCAGGACATCCCCGTGCACTTCTACTCCGGCGACGGCGTCTCGTCGGCCTGCGGATACGTGGAGGCTCCCGCCTTCTACTGCTCAGCCGACGGGGGAGCGATCT
Source organism: Tessaracoccus caeni (assembly GCF_029211185.1). Taxonomy (GTDB): domain Bacteria; phylum Actinomycetota; class Actinomycetes; order Propionibacteriales; family Propionibacteriaceae; genus Arachnia; species Arachnia caeni. The sequence continues at coordinate 253,036 of NZ_JARGDO010000001.1, read as the reverse complement.
ACTTCGGCCAGGGCACGCTGGACTGGGGCACCTTCCAGCTGTTCGGCATGAAGGACATGGCCGCCCACGAGTACGGCCATCACTTGCAGGCGCAGGCAGGGTTCTTCGAGGCCATGTACTACCTGGGCAACGACGACGAGATCATCCGCCGCTCGGAGTTGCAGGCCACCTGCTTCGGCCAGGGCATGATCGGTCGCGACGACTCCTTCGTGATGGACGAGGAGTACTACGACGAGCTTGAGCTCAAGCACGAGCAGGTGGTCGACGACGGCACCCACGGCAGCAACAAGGCCAACGACTTCTGGGGCTTCCGCGGGCTGTACGCCACGTCACTGTCCGAGTGCAATACCTGGACCTCGCCGTCGAAGGACGTGAAGTAGCTCCCTCAGCGCGGAGCCGCGAACAGGGGATCCTCCAAGCCCACCTGGTCCTCCGGGTGATCGCGGACGTCCTGCATCGAGCGGGGCAGATCGAAGGGAAGCACCCCCACGGGAGGAACGACGCCTGTCAGCGCGTCGACCAGGGCGTCGTCGCTGGTGCCGTAGTTCGCCGTGAGCACCGAGGCGACGTCGAGGAGGGGAGTGATTACGGCCGGGCGATCGAGGAAGACGTCGACGAGCACCGGGCAATGCCGCGCGATCCGCGCGAGCCGGTGCGCCAGGCCCGGCTGGAACTCCAGCGAGCCCTGGTGGAACCAGGCCTCAAGGAACAGCTCGTCGCGAGGCTCCCAGGGAGCGCGAAGCCGAATCACCGCGAGGCCGGCTTCCTCCGGAGTGTTCACGACGGTGCCCAAGCGCGACGCGGCCTCCGTCGACATCCCCTCGACGTAGACGCTGCGCGTGCCGGTCAGGGGCAGCACGTCGTGGCCCCGCAGCACCGTCACCGACGCCGCCTGAGCCCGGTGCCCCTCCGCGCGGAACAGGGAGCTGCCGACGATCTCCATCGCGTGCTGCTCGTCGACATAGGGGTTGTCGAAGAGTCCCAGCTGGAACTTGACCGTGAGAAGGCGTCGCACGGACTCGTCGATTCGCGCTTCACCCACCCTGCCCTGGGCGACGAGGTCGGCGAGGACCGAGACGCATTCCTCGCCGCCGAACTGGTCGCAGCCCGCCTCGAGGAGGCGTTCCATCCGGCCGTGGGTATCGAGGTGTTCGACGCCCCAGGCCCGGGCCGCGAGCACCTGATCGCCCACGTGGTTGTCGTTGACGAGCTCCCAGTCCGAGAGCACGACACCGTCGTAGCCCAGCTCGCGACGCAGCAGCTCGGTCACGATGGGGCGGTTGTAGCCGAAGCCCACCTCGTCGGCGTCGATGCCACGGAGACGCAGGCCGATCGGCTTGGAGTAGTAGGGCATGATCGCGCTCACCCCGGCCGCGATCGCCGCAGGGAAGGGCTGCAAGTGCGCTTCCTGGCTCTGGCTCGGGTACACCTGCTCAGCGCCGTAGGGGAAGTGCGAGTCCTCGCCGCCCTTGACGGTGCCGCCGCCGGGGAAGTGCTTGGCCGTGCAGGCGACGCTCCCCGTTCCCAGCTGTCGCCCTTGCATGCCGGCGATGTACGCGACGCCGAGCGCCGTGACGACCTCGGGATTCTGCCCGAAGGTCTGTGCCTGGCGCGCCCAGCGAGGCTCGGTGGCCAGGTCCAGGGTGGGGTGCAGGGCGGCGCGAATGCCGACCGCGATGTACTCCTGGCGAGCGATGTCGGCGAACCGTCGCACCAGGTCGGGATCGCGCAGGGCGCCCAGGCCGAGCATCTCGGGCCACTGTGAGAAGCAGCCCGCAGAGAAGCTCGCGCCGGCGTTCTCGGCGAAGGAGTGACGAGGATCGCTGGAGATCGTCACAGGAATGCCGTGGGGAGTCTGCTCGGCGATCGCCTGGACGGCGTTGTGCCATCGAGCCGCCGCGCCAGCGTCGCGAAGCAGATGCACGTTGAAGTGGTTGACCAGCTTGTCCTTGACGACCGTGGAGGTGGCCGTCTTGCTGATCGCGCCCGGCCCCTCCACCACCGATCCGTCCGGCCCCGCCTCGATGACGGTCTGGAACATGAGGCCGATCCTCTCGGGCAGTGAGAGCCTGCCGAGGAGATCCGCCACGCGTTCGGCGACGGGAAGGCGCGGATCCTCGTAGGGATCCATCACCCCGTTGCGGTTCAGGTCGCGGAAGACGATTCCGTGGGGATCGGTGGTGAAGGTCGGGTGTGTCACGTGGGTTCTCCTGGTCGTGGGTGCAGAGCTATCGGTGAGAGCGGATCACTTGATGCCGGTCGTCGCGATGCCCTGGATGAACCGGCGCTGGAAGATCAAGAACACCACCAGCACGGGAAGCACCACGATGGTCGCTCCGGCCATCAGCAGGCCGTACTCCGTCTGGTTCTGACCCGTCGAATAGAGCGCGAGCGCTACGGGAAGGGTATAGGTGTCGTTCGTCTGCGCGACGACCAACGGCCAGAGGAAGTTGTTCCAGCTTCCGAGGAAGGTCAGGATGCCGAGGGTGGCCAAGGCCGGCCCGAGCAGCGGAAGGATGACCCTCAGGAAGATCTGGATCTCGCCGGTGCCGTCGATGCGCGCGGCCTCGATGAGCTCTCGCGGCAGTCCGCTGATGAACTGGCGCATCATGAACACCCCGAACGGTCCCACCAGGAACGGGAGGAACAAGCCCGGCAAGGTGTTGATCAGGCCCATGTTCGCCACCAGGACGAACAGCGGGACGAAGGTCACCACACCGGGGATCATGAGAGTTCCCATGATGAGGAAGAAGATCACCTTCTTGCCCCGGAACTCCAGCATCGCCAGCGCGTAGCCCACCATCGAGCAGAAGAGCAGGTTGCCCGCGGTGACGACGCTGGCGACGATGATGGAGTTGCGGAAGTAGACGTCGAAGGAGAGTCGGCTGAAGAGGTCCGTGAAATTCGTCAGCGTGGGGCTCTCCGGCCACCAGGTGGGAGGCACTTGGCGCAGCTCGGCGCTCGTCTTGAACGCGCCGAGCACCATCCAAGCGAATGGCGTGATGACGACGACCAACGCGACCGTCAGGATGAGATAGAGCCACCAGCGTTGGCGGAAGCCGGCTTTTGTCAGCATGACTCAGTCCTCCTTACCGAGGAACTTGAACTGGAGCAGCGTGATGATCGCGATCACCAGGAAGATCAGATAGCTCAGCGCGGCGGCGAAGCCGTAGTTGCCGAAGCTGAACTGCTGATAGGTGTACATCGACGCCGAGATCGTCGAGTTCAACGGACCGCCGCTGGTCATGACGAACGGCTCCTCGAAGAACTGCAGATAGCCGATGACCGTGGTGACGGAGACGAAGAGCACCGTCGGCCTCAGGATGGGAAGCGTGACGTTGAGGAATCGCTGCCACGCGCCGGCGCCGTCGAGGGACGCCGCCTCATGCAACTCCACGGGCACCGACTGGAGGCCGGCGAGGAAGATGATCATCGAGGTGCCGAAGTTGCGCCACACGGCCATCGCGATCAGCGAGGGCATCGCCCAGGTGGTCGAGCCGAGCCAGTTCGGTCCGTCGATGCCGACCCAGCCGAGGACGGTGTTGACCAGACCGCTCTCGGGGTTCAGCAGGAAGCGCCACACCACCGCCACGGCGACGATCGACGTGATCACCGGGGTGTAGAAGCCGAGCCGGAAGACCGCTCTGAGTTTGGTGATGCCGTTGTTCAGCGCGATAGCCGCTGCCAGTGCCACTGCGAGGGTGAGTGGTACGCCGACCACGACAAAGATGCCGGTGTTCAGTGCCGCTTGCTGGAAGATCGGATCGGCAAGCGCTTTCGCGTACTGCTCGAGCCCGACGAAGTTCACGGCGAAAGGGGTGCGCAAGTCGCGGTTGCGGATGTCGGTCAGCGAGAAGAAGATCGACTGCACCACCGGCCATGCGGTGAAGACCAGGAACAGCAGCAGGAACGGCAGGGTGAAGATCCACCCCGCCCGCTCCTCCATCTTGGCGCTGGGCCCTCCGGAGGAGCGGGCGCGATTCCTGCCGGCGCGTGCCGACGGAGTCGCTGCGGTGGCCGACATGGCTACTGACCTGTGCCGATCGAATCGGCCTGCGCCTGGGCCGCCGTCATGGCGTCCTGGCCGGACAGTCCCTGTTTCGCGACCTTCTCGATCTCGCCGTCGAAGCTCTCCGCGACCTGCTCCCACGACGGGAAGGAGGGCGGTGCCTGAGCGGTGAGCAGCTGGTCGCCGAACTTGGAGAGCTTCTCGTCGCCGGCCAGAACCTGGTCATCCCAGGCCGCCTGAACCGAGGGCAGGTCGCTGGTCAGGTTGTACCACTTGATCTGGGTCTCGGGCTGGCTCAGCCAGTCCACGAGCGCCCATGCCGCATCGCGGCTCTCGGTGCCCTTGAACACGGCCAGGTTCGATCCGCCGATGAAGGAGCTGCTGGTGGCGCCGCCGGAACTCGGGATCGGCGCGACGTCGTACTTGGACGCGAAGTCGTCGTCCCCGCCCGTGGCGGCGTAATCCTCGATGATGCTCATCATCCAAGGACCGGAGACGAACATGGGCACCGCGCCTCCCACGAAGTCGGCCTCCGTCTGGCCGGCCGGCGGCTGCGGATCGGCGATGCCGTCGGCGAAGTAGGAGCCGAAGTAGTCGACGGCCGCCACCATCTCCGGCGTGTTGAAGGTGTACGCGTCGTCGCTGGCGACGGATGCTCCGCGCGACCAGGCGAAGGGAAGCACGGTCTGCCAGGATCCGGTCTGGCCCGGCTGCAGGCTGATGCCCCACTTCACGCCGTCCTGGCCCTTGAGGGAGGCCGCCATGGCCTTGAACTCGTCCTGATCCGTCGGGACGGCCGAGACTCCCGCGGCGGCGAGAATGTCGGTGCGGTAGTAGACGAGTCGCGTCTCGACGTACCACGGCACGCCGTACGAGGTGCCGTTGACGACGGTGGTGTTGTGCGCGCCCTCGAAGAAGACGCTCGAGTCGATGGAGCTGGGGGTCGGATCCAGGGCGTCCATGCCGGCGAACTCGCCCATCCAGGTGGTGCCGACCATCGCCACGTCCGGCGTGGTTCCGGCCGTGATCGAGTTGACGAACTTGTCGTGGGCGGAGTCCCAGGGGACCGCGGTGACGTTGACGGTGATGTTGGGATTGGCGTCGGTGAATTCCTTCACCAGCTCGGGCAGCTTCTCGCCCTCCGCGCCCATCGCCCACACGTCGAGAGTGCCGGAAGCATTCTCCGTGTCGACAGATTGCACGGGGGCGGGGCTCTCGCCGCCTGTGGGGTTGTCATCCGCACGGCCGCAGGCGCTGAGCATGACTGCCGCACCGGCCGCTAGAGCAACGAAGGTTAGGCCGCGTCGCATGTTTCCTCCTGTGTGTTCGGGCCGGTGGTTCTGCGACGTCAAGGTGTGGGTTCCCCGAGGGACGTCGTTGAGCCTCGACCAAATGTCGCGCGTGTAAGCGCTTACATTTGATGGTACCTGACCCCGGAGAGGAGTGCAAGAGGGGTCAGTTCGGCTCGGGGCAGCCGCAGGACTGTCGGTACACGACGGCGGTCGGGAGTCGGTGCTTGCTGTCGGTCTCGGGTGAGGAGCCGAGCAGTTGCTGGAATCTCTCGACGACCAGATGGCCGAGGTCGCGCACGGGCTGGCGGACCGTCGTCAACGCGGGGGAGAGGTAGCGGGCGGCGAAGACATCGTCCCACCCGGTGACGGAGATGTCGTCCGGGATGCGAACGCCGCTCTTCTTCAGGGCGCGCAAGACGGGGAGGGCGAGCTCGTCGTTGGCGCACACCAATCCGTCGGTTCGGATGAGCCCTGAGGTCAGGCTGTCCGCGAGAATGGCGCCGATTCGCTCGCCCCCTGCTTCGTGTGGCAGGCAGGGCACGGGATCCCGCGGGCTGAGGTCGCGCTCCTCGTGCGCTTCGACGAAACCTCTGTATCGCTCATGGAGGTCGGGTGCGACGCTGGGGTCGCCGAGGAAGAGGAGGTCTCGGCGGGCGTGAGTGTCGAGGAGGTGGCTCGTCAGCTCCTTCGCGCTGGCGAGGTTCTCGGTGGAGAAGTCCTCGATTCCTTCGTGGTGGTCTCCAGCAAAGGTGACGACGGGGATCTTGCGGCGGATCGCCTCGAGCGTGGTGGCCTTGACGCGGACGTTGCCCATGACGGCCAGCGCGTCGACCCTCCCCGCGAGCCGGCGCACCATGGCGTCGGCGTTCTTCTTGCCGTTGGTGAGCATCACCATGACGCTCGCCTCATAGGTCGCGGCCGCGGCCTCGAAGCCGGTGAGCAGTTCGGCGTAGTAGGGGCCGCTCAGTTCCGGCAAGGCCAGACCATAGGCCTCGTTGTTGCGGGCTGCGAGGGCACGCGCGGCGCCGTCGGGCACGTAGTTGAGATCCTCGACGGCGCGCAGCACGCGCTCCCTGGTGGCGGGGGAGACCACCTCGGGCTTGCTGAGCACGCGGGAGACCGTAGCGATGGACACACCCGCGGCGTCGGCCACCTCGTAGATGGTCTTGCGCCCGGTGTTTCCTCCTGGTGCCTCCGTCATTGGTCTCCCATGCTGTCGCGTGCCGTCCTGGCTGGGATGAGCTTAGCTGTTTGGCGCTAGGGGGAGCGTTGCCTCGGCGTTAGGTAAGCGCTTACAGTTTGCGTCATGGCCGATCTGCTTGCACCGTTGCACCCCTCCACTCCGCTGGAGGACGGATTGGCGGGGCTCTGGCTCCGCGAACGCGTGGATGGCGAGGAGTCGCTGTGGCGGCCGATGGATCTCTCGCGGCGTCGTTCGGGGGTCGCCGAGGGTCTGCGATGGACCTGGCGGCGCGAGGCGCAGGAGTCGGGGTGGTCCACGGAGATCCTCGTCACCAATCTCCGATCGGAGCCGGTGGAGTTCGATCTGCTCTGCGTCGAGGATCCGTCGTTGAGCCCACCAGAGGTGCTGGAAGCCAACCGTCTCTATCCCAGCCAGTACCTGGATGTGACGCCGCTCGACCTGGGAGACCGAGGCACGGGACTGGCGATCAGGCAGAACATGCCCGGTCCTCGAACGCCGTGGGCACTTCTGGGCAGCTACACGCCGTGCGTCGCGTGGGCCACGGACGCGCTGCAGCTCTTGGGGCGCGGCCTGCCGGAAGGGGCTCCGTGGCCGGGCCTCCGACGCGATCTTCCCAGCGAGCGCCTTCAGCACGAACACGCGCTCGCTGCGCTGCAGACCGAGGCGATCACGCTCCGCCCGGGTGAGCGGTGGCGTGGGGGCTTCTTCCTGATCCACCTCGACGACCACCCCGAGGCCACGACCGCTTCGGACGCGGCTCGTGCGACGTCGCTCGCGTTGAAGGCAGACGTCGAGCACCCCGTCCAGGCCCCGGTGGACGAGGCCTCCGAGAGCCTGGTCGGGCGAGAGGCCGCCTACCTACCGGTGCGAGCCCTCAGTGACGAAGAACTGTCCCGCTTGGTTCCGGGGGAGCGCCGACACCCCGAGATCGTCGACGGCCGGACGCTCGGATGGTTCACCGCCGACGGCGACCTCCTCGTCACCGCCGCGAAACAGGCGATCGTGCTGCGTCCGCACGGGCAGATCCTGCGCCCGCTCGGTGGCCTTACCCCGGACGAACACGACGTGACCAGCACCGTGTGGATGGACGGTGGCTTCTGCACGCATCTGACGCAGGGGCACGCAGCGCGGGGGAGGATCCTCTCCTCGCGCCTCACGCCGCTCGGCATCGGCCGAATCCACGGCCTTCGGATACTGGTGGACCTTGGGCGGGGCTGGCAGCTCCTGGGGACACCGTCGGCATGGCTGTCGGGGGTGGACAAGGCGACGTGGTGGTATGCGACGGGCGGGCACCTGCTGCAGGTCAGCACCGGTGCGCCCGGTCCCGATGGACGTTGCGTCGTCGCCGTCTCCGCGCTCGTCGGCGAGCCGGTGCCCGCCATGGTGGCGTTGTCGTTCGACTGGAGCGGGGCCCCCGGTGCGCTCGGGCCGGTCGCGGTAAATGGGGTGAGCGTCATCGTCGCGGCGCCCGAAGGCTCACTCGCGCGCGCTGCCAATGAGGAGGCGCGCCTCGAGATCCTGGTGCCCGACGGCGCCGTGGTGGCCGACGACGGCCCGCTTTTCGCCGACGGCTCAGGCAGGGGGGAGCCGATCGTCACCGTAGCCGTCGCTCCGATGAGGCAGTGGTCAGTGTCCTTGCTGCCCCGAACGACCCAGAGCCAAGGTGAGAGCCGAAGCGTCGAGGACTGCGGCTGGGATGACGTGCATACGAGCGTCGCCGTTCGGAGCGCGTCGCCCGGACCCGCATCCGACCTGCTGTCGCGGATCGATCAGATGACAGGTTGGTACGCCCACGACGCCATCGTCCACTACCTGTCGCCCCGAGGGCTGGAGCAGCACACCGGGGGCGCCTGGGGAACGAGGGACGTCGCGCAGGGGCCGGTCGGCCTGCTGCGATCATGGGGAGAGCATGCGGCGTGGCGCGACCTGCTGATCACCGTCTTCGGCGCGCAGCGCGCGCGAGGAGACTGGTCCCAGGCGATCGAGTTCCTGCCCGGCTTCACCCGGGCTGCGGAAGAACCCCACGGCGACGTGGTCTATTGGCCGCTGCTCGCGCTCGGGCAGTATCTCGGTGCCACCGGGGACACGTCGGTTCTGGACGCGATGGTCGCGTTCGGCGATGCCCCTGGCCGGTCGGCGTCGCTGATCGAACACGTCGGGCGAGCCCTCGACCTCATCGAGTCGACCTTCATCGACGGCACCTCGCTACCGGCTTACGGTCATGGCGATTGGAACGACTCCCTGCAGCCCGCGAACTCCGAGCTCACCCAGCGCATGGTCTCGACCTGGACGGTCGTCCTGCAGATCGAGGCGCTGGGACGGCTGGCGGCAGGGCTCGCGACTGCCTCGCCCGAGGTTGCGCAGCGATCGCTGGCCTTCGTCGAGGCGAGCAAGGAGCAGCTCCGGAACTGGTTGCTGCTCGACGGCGTGCTCGCCGGCTACGGGGTCGCTGAGGGGCCGGGGCGGTTCCGTCCGCTCATCCATCCTCGTGACGACGAAACGGGCCTGACCTACTCCTTGCTGCCCATGATCCACGCGATCTCCGGCGACCTGCTCACCATCGAGGAGGCGACGCGTCACCTGAGCCTGATCGAGCAGCACCTGACCGGTCCGGACGGCGCGCGGCTGTTCGACCGGCCGGTTGCCTACCGCGGCGGCCCGATGACGGTGTTTCGACGGGCGGAGGCCGCCAGCTTCTTCGGTCGGGAGATCGGCCTGATGTATCTGCATGCGCACATCCGGTACGCGGAGGCGCTGGCGCGGATCGGCGACGGGCCCGCACTGCTGCGTGCGATGGCTCGTGCGGTGCCCGTCGGGATCGAAGAGCTGGTGCCGAGCGCGATGCCCCGTCAGGTGAATGCGTACTCGTCCAGTTCGGACGCGGCATTCGCGGATCGCTACGAGGCCGCCGACGACTATCGCCGGGCATTGGCCGGTGAGGTGCCCCTCGAGGCGGGGTGGCGGGTGTATTCGTCCGGACCGGGGCTGTTTCTGGAGATCCTCACCCAACGCATGCTCGGCATCCGGCACGCGGCTCGTGAGATCGAGATAGACCCGGTCCTCGATCCTCAGCTGGGTACGGTCGGCGCCCGGCTTCCCGTGCTCGGCGGTCCGCTCGAGGTAGAGATCGTGCCAGGTGAGAAGGGGCACGGCCTCTTGGTCGTCGAGGTGGACGGGAGGCCGGTGCCCATGCGAGCCCTGGCCAACCCGTACCGAACGGCCGGGGTCACGGTGAGCGCGGACGACCTTCGGGGCGCCAGAAAGCTGCGCGTCGTCACGCTGTGACGCGAACGCGCCTCAGCCGGCGAAGACCCCGATCACGGGAAGCCACTTCTCGATGTGGCGTTCGGCGATGAGGTCGGCCAGCTTGAAGGGGTCCGCGTCGAGGGCCTGCTCGATCTCTGCCGCGCTCTCGCCGCGCAGGATCAGCAGCGCGTGGCTGGGGGAGGTGTCGGGCAGCGGACCGGAGGCGACCATCTGAGACAGCGACCCCAAGAAGGCGCGGTGCTCCGGTCGGATCTTGTCGAGCGATTCCTTGTCGTCGCGGTAGACGTAGCTCACGGCGTAGTAGTCCATAAGGATCAGCCTAAGGGGCCCTCGCGCTGCTACGGAGGGGAGGGGTGATTTGGGGCGCCACGAGGGCGCCCGGTATTATGACACAGGCGGAGACGTCCGTCTCCTCCCCGAAAGACGACGAATGAGAGTTTATGGCTAAGAAGGAAGGCGCCCTCGAACTCGAGGGAACCGTGGTCGAGGCCCTGCCCAACGCGATGTTCCGCGTGGAGCTGGCCAACGGTCACAAAGTCCTCACGACGATCTCCGGCAAGATGCGCCAGCACTACATCCGGATCCTGCCCGCCGACCGGGTGGTCGTCGAACTGTCGCCCTACGACCTGACCCGCGGCCGGATCGTTTACCGGCACAAGTGAGTCCAGTCCTCTGACGCAATGCGTCCGGCCTTCAGGCCGGGCGCATCTTTGCATTTTCGCGAGGCTCGGCCTCGGGCTCCGGGATTTGGGATCGGCGTCGGCATCCAGTAAAGTGGCTCGTCGGTCGTGTCTGCCCTCGGTCCTGTACTGCGGGTCGTCACGGCTCGACGATTATCCACCACAAAGATTGGGCACAGTGCTGCCCAGTCGCCGATTGAAAAGGTTGCTCGATGAAGGTTCAGCCGAGCGTCAAGAAGATCTGCGACAAGTGCAAGGTCATCCGCCGGCACGGTCGTGTGATGGTGATCTGCGAGAACCCGCGCCACAAGCAGCGCCAGGGCTGACCCTGGGCTGAGGCTCGGGAGCGAGCAGAGCATCGCGGTGCAGGAGGTCACACTCCGAAGCCGCCGACAACTACACAGCAACGTGAACGCAAAAGGTCGGAGTCCGCTCCGGCCCACACCCTTGGACGAAGGCCAAGGCCCTCACGCCACTCGGGCGGGGGGACGCGTCGCGCCACACACCTTCGCGGTCCTCAACCGGACGAGAGTCCTGGATCGAAACCTATGAAAGGTACCGCCTGATGGCACGCCTCGTTGGCGTCGATCTCCCGCGCGAAAAGCGCCTGGAGGTTGCGCTCACCTACATCTTCGGCATCGGCAAGACCCGTGCCGCCGAAACCCTCGCCGCCACTGAAATCAGCGGCGATCTCCGTGTCCACCAGCTCACCGACGATCAGCTCGTCGCGCTGCGTGACCACATCGAAGGCAACTACGAGATCGAGGGCGACCTCCGCCGTAGCGTCGCCGCCGACATCCGCCGCAAGGTCGAGATCGGCAACTACCAGGGCCGTCGTCACCGCAGCGGTCTTCCCGTGCGTGGGCAGCGTACGCGTACCAACGCGCGCACCCGCAAGGGCAAGAAGAAGGCCGTGGCCGGCAAGAAGAAGGCTCGCTGACCTCACGGTTGAGCGTTTAGGACTCAGGAGAAAAATCACTTATGGCTACTGCAAGCCGGAAGGCGGCCGCCAAGACCAAGGTGCGCCGCAAGGAAAAGAAGAATGTGCTGGCCGGCGAGGCGCATATCAAGAGCACCTTCAACAACACCATCATCACGATCACCGATCCCACGGGCGCTGTGATCTCATGGGCCTCCGCGGGCACCGTCGGTTTCAAGGGCTCGCGCAAGTCCACCCCGTTCGCCGCTCAGATGGCCGCTGAGGCCGCCGGCCGTCGCGCCATGGAGCACGGCATGAAGAAGGTCGACGTCTTCGTCAAGGGCCCCGGCTCCGGCCGTGAGACCGCCATCCGCTCGCTGGGTGCCGTCGGTCTCGAGGTCGGCGCGATCTCCGACGTGACCCCGGTGCCGCACAACGGCTGCCGTCCGCCCAAGCGTCGTCGCGTCTGATCGCCCGAGAAGAAGAAAGAAGGTAAGACAACATGGCTCGCTACACCGGCCCCATTACCAAGAAGTCTCGTCGTCTCGGCACCGATCTCGTCGGCAACGACAAGGCGTTCGAGCGTCGTCCGTACCCCCCGGGTGTGCATGGCCGCGGCCGCACCAAGGACTCCGAGTACTCGCTGCAGATGAAGGAGAAGCAGAAGGCTCGTTTCGCCTACGGCGTGCTAGAGAAGCAGTTCCGTCGTTACTACGAGGAGGCCGCTCGCCTCTCCGGCAAGACCGGCGACAACCTGCTGCGCATCCTCGAGTCGCGTCTCGACAACGTCGTGTACCGCGCTGGGTTCGCCTCCACCCGCCGTCAGGCTCGTCAGCTGATCGTGCACGGCCACTTCCTGGTCAACGGTCAGCGGGTGAACATCCCCAGCTACCGCGTCCAGGGCAAGGACATCGTCGACGTCGCTGAGAAGTCGATGAACCTGCACCCGCTGGTGGTCGCCCGTGAGACCCATCACGAGCGTTCCGTTCCGGCGTGGCTGGAGGCCCGTCCCAACCGGATGCGCATCCTCGTGCACCAGCTCCCCGTCCGCGAGCAGATCGTGGTGGACGTTCAGGAGCAGATGATCGTCGAGCTCTACTCCAAGTAGCAGGGCTCCGGTGGGCCGGCCGGCTTCCGGGCGGCCCACCTGCATATCCCCTTTTAGTTCGCACCATCAAATAGCGGTTGGTGCGGGAAGGAAACCTACATGCTCATCACTCAGCGTCCCACCCTGTCGGAAGAGGTCGTCTCCGAGCAGCGCTCCCGGTTCATCATCGAACCGCTGGAGCCCGGCTTCGGCTACACCCTCGGCAACTCGCTGCGTCGCACCCTGCTTTCGTCGATCCCTGGCGCCTCGGTGACCAGCATCAAGATCGAGGGTAACCAGCACGAGTTCTCCACCATCCCCGGTGTCGTCGAGGATGTCACCGAGATCATCCTCAACCTCAAGGGCCTGGTGCTCTCCTCCGAGGAGGACGAGCCCGTGGTCATGTACCTGCGCAAGGCAGGTGCGGGCGCCGTCACCGCGGGCGACATCCAGCCCCCGGCCGGCGTCGAGATCCACAACCCCGAGCTGCACATCGCCACGCTGAACGAGAACGGTCGGCTGGAGATGGAGCTCGTGGTGGAGCGTGGCCGCGGCTACGTGTCCTCGGTGCTCAACAAGAACCCCGAGGCCGAGATCGGCCGCATTCCCGTGGACTCGATCTACTCCCCGGTGCTGAAGGTGACCTACAAGGTGGAGGCCACCCGCGTGGCCCAGCGCACCGACTTCGATCGCCTCATCATCGACGTCGAGACCAAGGCCTCGATCGCCCCGCGCGACGCCGTCGCGTCGGCCGGTCGCACCCTGGTCGAGCTGTTCGGGCTCGCCCGTGAGCTCAACGTCGAGGCCGAGGGCATCGAGATCGGCCCGTCGCCCGTCGACGAGCAGATCGCGGAGTCGCTGAGCCTCCCCGTCGAGGATCTCGAGCTGTCGGTTCGTTCCTACAACTGCCTCAAGCGCGAGGGGATCCACACCGTGGGCGAGCTCGTTGCCCGCAGCGAAGAGGATCTGCTGGACATCCGCAACTTCGGTTCCAAGTCCATCGACGAGGTGAAGGAGACCCTGGCCACCCTGGGCCTCGCCCTCCGCGACTCGAACCCTGGCTTCGACCCTATGCAGGCCATCGAGCGCTATGACGAGGACAACGACGAAGACGTTGACTTCGCGGAGACCGAGCAGTACTGACCCGCCCGGCGAGCCACGGCTCGCACTGAATCATTCACACCTGGAGATAGAGAAATGCCGAAGCCAACCAAGGGCCCTCGCCTGGGCGGCACCCCCACCCACGAGCGCATCATCCTGCGTAACCTGGCCAGCCAGCTCTTCGAGCACGGCCGCGTCACCACCACCGAGACCAAGGCTCGCCGCGTGCAGCCGCTGGCCGAGAAGCTGATCACCAAGGCCAAGCGCGGCGATCTGCACTCGCGTCGTCTGGTGCTCAAGGACATCATCGACCGCGACACCGTGGCCGTGCTGTTCGAGGAGATCGCGCCCACCCTCAAGGATCGCGAGGGTGGCTACACCCGGATCACCAAGATCGGCAACCGCAAGGGCGACAACGCCCCCATGGCCGTGATCGAGATCATCACCGAGACGGTGGAGCAGTCGCGCTCGAACAAGGGCCGCACCGCGCCGGCCGCCACCGCCAAGGCCGACGAGGTCAAGGCGCAGATCGAGGAGGCCGCGGAGGAGACCGCCGCCGCCGACGAGGCCTCGGAAGAAGCCAAGTGATCTGAGGCTGTATGCGTTAGGAGAAGGGGCCCGAAAGGGCCCCTTCTTCGTGTTTCAGGGCCCGAGAATGTATCGACTTGATATCAAAGGCGGTGGCGGGGTGGGGGCCGTCGGAGGTGCTCTGTAGGGTGTTCCCGACACCAATGCGATGAGGAGACGTCAATGAAGCGCGCTGTGCTGGCCGGGATTCTGGCCGCCACTGTCTTGGCCGCCGGCTGTTCGAGCCCGTCCGCTACGCCCACGGCCGGCGGAAGTCCGACCACCGGCGAGTCGGCGAAGGAGCAGGTGTCGATCGGTGCGGTCACGATCGTCTCGCACCCGTCGCTGGACGCCGTCTTCGAGGGCGTGAAGGAGGGGCTGGCCGAAGCCGGCTACGTCGAGGGCGAGAATCTGACGCTCGAGTTCCAGAATCCGCAGGGCGACCAGCAGACCCTCACCAACATCGCGAACACGTACGCGTCCAGCGATCACGGATACTTCGTCGCGATCGCCACGCCCCCTGCGCAGGCGCTCGCGCAGACCATCGCCGATCGCCCGATCGTGTTCGCCTCGGTGACGGATCCGGTCGCTGCCGGTCTGGTGGAGTCGATGGAGGCGCCAGGCGGCAACGTCACGGGCACTTCCGACCAGATCCCTGCCGACCGTCAGCTCGAATACCTCCTGGAGTTGGTGCCGGATATCAAGACCATCGGCATCGTCTACACCTCGTCCGAGGTGAACGCCGAGATTCAGGCCGACATGATGACCGAAGCCGCGGCCGCCAAGGGCATCGAGGTGAAGACCGCCCCGGTGATCAACTCGTCCGAGATCGCGCAGGCCGCCGAGTCGCTCGACGTAGACGCCTATTACGTCGGTAACGACAACAACGTCGTGAGCGGCATCGAGTCCATGGTGCAGGTGGCCGAGAAGAACCAGCGACTGCTGTTCACCTCCGACGCCGACTCGGTCGACCGCGGTGCAGCGGCGACCCTCGCCACCGACTACAAGGCCCAGGGCAAGCAGACCGCACGTCTGCTCCTGAAGATCATCGACGGCTCCGACATCGCCGTGACGCCGGTCGAGATCCAGGAGTCGCTCGAGTTCACCGTCAACCCTGAGGCGGCCAAGCGGATGGGCGTGGAGATCTCGCCGGAGACGCTCGCCAAGGCCGACCGCATCGTCGAATAGTCTCTGGGGAGTTCCCGCAGAGTCCCTGCTTCGCGCCCGCGCGGCAGCTACACATCCAACGAAGCCCTGCCACATACGCAAGGAGAATTATGAAGATCAAGGCCACCATCATGGCCACCCTCGCGGCCGGCGCCCTGGCGCTCACCGCGTGCGGAGGCAACGCCACCCCCGAAGCGCCGGAGACCCCCGGGGCTCCGGGCACCGCGACCGGTGCGCCGAGCGGAGACCCGACCGAAGGCGGGCTGCCGGAGTCGATCAAGATCGGTGCGATCGTTTTCGTCACCCACCCCGCGCTCGACGCGGCCTACGCGGGCTTCGTCGAGGGCATGAAGGAGGCCGGGTACGAGGAGGGGAAGAACCTCACCATCGACGTGCAGAACCCGCAGGCGGACCAGGGCACCCTTACCAGCATCGCCGGCACTTTCGCGTCCTCGGACTACGACGGCTTCTACGGCATCGCGACCCCTCCGGCTCAGGCCCTGGCCAGCGTGATCGACGACCGTCCCATCGTGTTCTCCGCCGTGACCGATCCGGTTGCTGCCGGCCTCACCGCGAGCTGGGACGCGCCGGACGCCAACGTCACCGGGGCTTCCGACCTCAATCCGATGAAGGAGCAGCTGGAGCTGATCCTCGAGGCGCTGCCGGAGACCAAGTCCGTCGGCATCGTGTACTCCTCGGGTGAGGTGAACTCCGAGGTTCAGGTGGCAGAGGCCGAGAAGCACGCCGCCGATCTGGGACTCGAGATCAAGACCGTGACGGTCACCAACAGCGCCGAGGTGAAGCAGGCTGCCGAGTCGCTCGAAGCGGACGTCTACCTGATCCCCACCGACAACGTCGTGGTGTCCGCGGCCGAGTCCGTCCTCGAGGTTGCCGAGGGCAAGGGCAAGGCGGTGTTCGCGTCCGACGAGTCGACCATGGAGCGTGGTGCTGCGGCCGGGCTCTCCGTGAACTACACCCAGCAGGGGCGCGATGCCGCCACGATCATGCTCAAGCTGCTCGGCGGCACGCCGGCCAGCGAGGTTCCGGTGGAGACCCAGAAAGAGTTCGACCTGTTCGTGAACGAGGCCGGCGCCGCCAAGCAGGGCATCACTCTGCCGGAGTCGATCCTCTCCCGCGCGACCAAGAAGTTCTGAGGCTGCTCCCATGATCATCGCCCTCGAGGTAGGCCTGCTCTACGCCGTGATGGCGTTGGGCGTGTACCTGACCTACCGCGTGCTCGATTTCCCAGACCTGACCGTCGACGGCTCCTTCACCACGGGAGCCGCCGTCACCGCCATCCTCATCGTCAATGGGGTGCCGTTCCAGGTGGCGATCGTGGCCGCGGTGATCGCAGGCCTCCTCGCGGGCGTGATCACGGGATTGCTCCACGTCTGGGGCAACATCAACCCGCTGCTGGCCGGCATCCTCACCCAGATCGCCCTCTACTCGATCAACCTGCGCATCATGGGCAAGGCGAACTTGCCGCTGCTGCGCGAAACCACCATGTTCACCGGAATGCGGGAGGAGAAACTGCTCGCCACGTGGGTCTCGGTCGGTTCCTTCGCGGTCTGGGTGGCGATCATCGGGCTGGTGCTCTATTTCTTCCTCGGCACCAACTACGGCGTCGCGCTGCGGGCCACCGGAGACAATGAGCTGATGGCCCGCTCACAAGGCATCGCGACCGGCAAGACGAAGGTCGTCGGCCTCGCCTTGTCCAACGGTCTGGTCGCGCTGTGCGGCTCCTGGGTGGCCCAGTACAACGGATACGCCGACATCTCGATGGGTATCGGCCTGATCGTCGCGGGCCTCGCGTCGGTGATCATCGGCCAGGCCATCTTCGGCATGACCAACGTGTGGCAGGCCGTGTTGGCCGCCATCCTGGGCTCGGTGATCTACCGGGCCATCATCCAGGCCGCGCTCAGCGTCGGCCTCAACCCGAACGATATGAAGCTGATCTCGGCGGTGCTGGTGGTCGTGGCGCTGGTGCTGCCCAACTTCGGGCCGCTGAAACAAGTGCGGGTGAAGCGTCGGGCTGCCAAGGCGCAGGCCGTGGGAGGGAAGGTCTGATGCTCGAGCTCAACAACGTCACAAAGCGGTTCTTCCCCGGCACCGTCAACGAGCGCACCGCGCTCGACTCGCTCTCGCTGCGGCTGAACGAGGGCGACTTCGTCACCGTCATCGGCTCCAACGGCGCGGGCAAGTCCACCATGCTGAACGTGATCTCAGGGCGCTACCTGCCCGAGGGTGGCACCGTCGTCATCGACGGTAAGAACGTCACTCGCACGCCCGAGCATCAGCGTGCTCGCTGGGTGGCGCGCGTCTTCCAGGATCCGATGGCCGGCACGTCACCGCACCTGACCATCGAGGAGAACCTCTCGATCGCATTCGCCCGAGGCAAGCGCCGTGGCCTCGGCCTCGCCGTGACCAAGGCGAAGCGCGAGGAGTACCGCCATGCGCTGGAGCAGCTCGATCTGGGGCTGGAGAACAGGTTGGAGATGCGCGTCGGCATGCTCTCCGGTGGGCAGCGCCAGGCGCTGAGCCTGTTGATGGCCGCTCACACACGTCCGTCGATTCTGCTGCTGGACGAGCACACGGCCGCGCTGGATCCGTCGCGTGCGGAGCTGATCACTCGGCTCACCGGCGAGATGGTGGGGGAGCACAACCTCACCGCGCTCATGGTGACCCACAACATGCACCAGGCCATCGAGCTGGGCAATCGCCTGATCATGATGCACGAGGGCCGCGTCGTTCTCGAGGTGGACGAGGAAGCCAAGAAGTCGATCACGGCTGAACAGCTGCTCGAGGAGTTCGGGAAGATCAAGGGAGCGACCCTCTCCGACCGCACCCTGCTCGACTAGGAGCAGTCACGCTCTCTTCGACGCTCCTCGCAGAGCTCGTCGCACCTCAAAGAGCGTGGCGGAGTGCGGCCGCGAGACGTGTTTCAATGGGTGGATGCGCATCGCTCAACTCGCCAACTTCGTCTCGCCGACCTCGGGAGGTATGCGGGTTGCGATCGAGGAACTCGGCAAAGGGTACGTGGAGGCGGGGCACGAGCGGCTGCTGATCATCCCCGGCGAGCGCGACCAGGTCGTCGAGACGGAGCGCGGGCTGATCGCTACGATCGCGTCGCCGAAAGTGTCCGAGCAGTACCGGATGGTCGTGCGCCCCTGGCGTGCGACGGAGGTGCTGCGCCGGTTCAGGCCCACCAGCATCGAGGTGAGCGACAAGTGGACCCTGACCGGCGCGGGAGAGTGGGCGCGGCGCCATGGAGTGGGATCGGTGCTGTTCAGCCACGAACGGCTCACCGACATGCTGGCCATGTGGCTGCGTTGGGGGCCTGGCGTCAGGGCAGGCGTGGGAGCGCTGAACAGGCGGCTGGCGTCGCGTTTCGATGCCGTGGTGGTGACCAGCCGATTCGCGGCCGAGGAGTTCCGCTCCGTTCCGGGACGGGTGGAGCTGGTGCCGCTGGGGGTGGACCTTTGTACGTTCCACCCTCGCCATGGCGCGCCGATCGACGACGGGGTGCTCAAGCTCTGCTACGTCGGGCGGCTCAGCCACGAGAAGAGCCCGCAGTTGGCCGTCGAAACGGCCGTGGAGCTCCATCGACGAGGGCACAGGCTCCGGCTGGACATGTACGGAACAGGCCCGGACCGCGCCGCATTGGCCAAGCTTGCGGGCGATACCCCGGTGCGCTTCATGGGATTTCTCGCCGAACGTGAAGAGGTGGCAAGCGCCTTCGTCGGCCATGATCTCTCGTTGTCGGTGTGCCCCGCGGAGACCTTCGGGCTCGCGGTGCTCGAGGCGCTGGCCTGCGGCACGCCAGTGGTGACGTCGAATCGCGGGGGAGCGCATGAGGTGGTGGACGCGACGAGCGGCGCGCACGGGGCGCCCGACGCCGTGTCACTGGCGGACGCCGTCGAGTCCTTGCTGCCGCGCCTCGGTTCCGACTTCCGGGCGGCGGCTCGGGCACGCGCGGAGAGTTACAGCTGGGGACGCGCCGTGGAGCGGATGCTCACGCTGCACGCCTCCGTCGGATAGGTCTCGACTCGCGGGCGGTGCTAACGTCGTTTGCGCCGATATCCCGGCACGTCACTATTGACATCTAGAGATTGGTCGCCTTCCACCGTGCTTCGCGTGCTTCGATCCCCCGTGACCCGGGTGACGACCATTGTCCTGCTCATCCTCAGCGTGGTCTCGTGGGCGGTCTATCCGCCGGGACGGGTTTTCATGCCCTACCGGATCGACTTCGACGTCTATCGCACGGGCGGCCAGGTTTTCCTGGAAGGGGGCCCGCTCTACGGCGCGATGCCACCGCTGAGCCAGGGCGCGCTGCTTCCCTTCACCTACCCGCCGATCGCCGCCGTGCTGTTCAGCGCCTTCGCGATGATCCCGCTCTGGGTGGGATCCCTGTTGTTGACGCTGGGCTCGATGGCCTGCCTCTGGTGGATCGCTCGTCTGATCGAGCGACGTACTCCCCTCGCTGCGCTGCTGCCCAAGGGCGTGACGCAGCGCGATATCACGCTGGTGATGATGATCGCCTTCACCGTGGGCCTCTGGTTCGGTCCCGTGCGGGAGACCTTCCTCTTCGGACAGGTCAACATCATCCTCACCGCGCTGGTGCTGGCCGACGTGAGTTCTGAGCGACGTCGGTGGTGGAGCGGAGCCCTGGTGGGCCTGGCCATTGCGATCAAGCTGACCCCAGCCGTCTTCCTGCTGTTCTTCTTCCTGCGAGGCGATTGGCGTTCGATGCTGCGCACGGTGGCGTCGTTCCTGCTCTTCACGGGTATCGGTCACCTGGCGATGCCTGCCGAGTCTCATCGGTACTGGACCGAAGTGGTATTCAACACCGGTCGGATCGGCGGCGCGGCCTACGCGTCGAACCAATCGATCAACGGCGCGCTCGCTCGCTTCGGTACGGACGGCACCACGCCGACCCTCCTCTGGTTCGGCGTGTCACTAGTCGCGGGCCTGATCGTCGCTTGGAGCGCATGGCGGTTGCTGCGCAGCGGGCAGCGAGTCGTCGCCGGCGTCGTGGTGGGCTTCGCTGCCCTTTTCTGCTCGCCGGTGTCTTGGAGCCACCACTGGATCTGGGCATGGCCGCTGATCACCTTGATGGTGCTGTGGGCGCTGAATGGCTCGGGGCGGGTCTGGATATGGATGGGAGGCCTCGGTGTCGTCATCTTCCTCGCGACGCCGTATTGGTGGTGGCCGCGGAGGAAGCTGGCCGAGTTGGAGTGGACGTGGTATCAGCACCTCACCGGCGACGCCGTGCTGTTGTGGAGCCTCGTCGCCGTGATCCTTCTGGGAGCGCGCGCCGAGCAGATCCCTCGCACGCAGCCAGTCTGACGGTCTACTCGGCGTTGCGGCACCAGGGCAGTATCCACCAGCGATCGCACCAGGCCTGCGGCGCGACGTCGACCTCGGCGGCGTGAGCCGGCTGGGGCACGACCACGAGGCCGACTAGCAGTAACAGGGCGAGTATTGCGTTCTTCATGGTCCTAGCCTGCGTGAAGAGGGGCGCCGATGCTGTCCGTCTCGGCATGTGGCCGGTCAGGAGCGTCAAGAAGCCCTACCGCGAAGGAGGGGCCAGAGGGGGCTCGCTACGATAGCGGCGTGAGATCGTTGAAGTGGATCCAGGCGGGCTGGCTTGAGGCCACCGTTGGATTGGTGCTCGCGATCATTTCGCTTGCGAGCGCTCACCGCTTCCCGTGGCCGAGTACTGCGATGGATCTGCTCGCGGTCGCCGCCATCCTCGTCTCGCTACGGTGGCTGCGCATCGGCGTGGGCATGGCGATCCTCGTTGCGGTATTGGTGCCGTTCGTCGACCCCGAGTTCTCGGGCCTTTCGCTGTATCTCTGCATGATTCCCTGCATCACGGCCATCCGGCGCGACGAGTTCCCGCTCGCGGTCGTCATCACGATCGCGGGCGTCGCGGTGGGGGTGTGGGCGAGCCTGCGCCCGTTCGAACCCGAGGTGGTGACGGGAGGCCTGGGGATCGTGCTGGTCTCCTGGCTCGGCCTCGCCGCCATCGTCTGGGGTGGTGGGTTGGCCATCCGGTACGCCTCCCGAGCAGCGGCAGACCGGGTGGAGTCACGCTTCCACGCCCAGCAGACCGCGCTGGCCGCCGAACTGCATGGCTCGGTGAGCCGAGACTTGAGTCGGTTGGCCCGTCAGGCCGATGCGGTCAGGGAGTCAGGGGTCGCGGATCCCGAAGCGCTGCAGGAGATCGCCGACAGGGCTCGATCCGCGGAGCAGGCGCTCCGGCAAGCCACCTGGGCGCTCGCTGAGGGCTTGAAGTCGACGTCGGCGTCGGAGATGAACCCGAGTCAGGCGCTTGCGCATGGCGTCCGGGAGCTGAAACGGGCGGGGTTCTCTGTGGAGGCGATCGAGCAAGGGCACGGCGAGCTGCGCTCTGACGTCGCGGCGGTCGCCGCGAGGATCATCGCCGAGGCACTACACAACGTTCGGAGCCATGGGGGCACTGAAGCCCCGTGCACCGTGGTCGTCGAGCAGACCGGAGAGGCCTGGGAGCTGACGGTGATCAATGCACTGCGCGAGCGGTCGGGTGACACCGGCGTCGGAGTGGGGCTCTCTGCGGCGAAAGCCAGGGCCGCCGCGGTCGGAGGCCGTCTGGATTCGCGTCCGGTGAAGGAGTCATGGGTCTGTGAGGCGTGGTTGCCCCACTCCCAGGACGGTGCGTGACGTAGAGTTGCTCCTTGTGAGTACAAGGGCGTGGTTCAAAGCCGGTGGCCTGGAAATCTCGTTGGGAGTGCTCGTCGCCTTGGCGTCGCTCGTCAGCGCCGGCAGTGCCCCTTGGGGTGGAACGAGCACCGATCTGCTGCTGTTGATTCCACTCATGCTGGCACAGCGGAGAACGAGGGCAGGGGTTCTCCTTGCGCTCCTTCTCCTGGTGCTGAATCCGTTTCTCGGCCTCGGCATGCAACTGGTGTCGCTGTATCTCAGTTTGATCATCGTGATCACGGCCGTGCGACACAACCACCTCGCATGGGCGGCGTTGCTGAGCACGTCGGTGGTGATCCTGGGCAGTTGGCACGCGATGAACGCCGTGCGCGGTGATCCGACGGCGTCGGAGAGCGTGCGTATCGTGGGCGGCTGGGTGGTTCTATCAGCGGTGCTGTGGGCTGTCGGATTGGGCGTGCGGGCGGCTGATCGTGCGGCCGAGGCGCGTGTCACTGCCCGGTTCATGGCGGACCACGCGGCGCTCGCGACAGAACTGCACGACTCCGTCTGTCGCGAGCTGATGCTGCTGTCCCGGTATGCCGACCTCGCCGTGGCGACGGGTGGTGCGTCGACGGAGGATCTGGAGCGTATGGCTGATCGTGCCCGAGCGGCCAATCAGGCGCTTCGAGAGGCCACCAGGGTGCTGGCGAACGGGGGACGAGGCGCGATGGCCAGTCCCGTCACCTTCGAGGACGCACTCGCGAAAGGGCTTGAGGAGCTGACGCGCCTTGGGTTCATCGTGGAGGAGGAGCGGCCCGGGATCGTGCGTCTTCCCCCCGACGTGGACCTCGCGGCGGGACGTATTGTGGCCGAAGCGCTACATAACGTCGTGAAACACGGAAATAGTCGCGGACCTTGCCGTGTGGAGGTTGAAGTTACCCCCGCGAATGTCGCTATTATTATCGTTAATACATTGGGGGGCACCCGAGGTTCAGGGAAGGGCCTCGGGATGGGGATCACCGGAATGCAGGCCCGCGCTGGCGCTGTAGGAGGGTCGATCCAATCGAAGGGGGTTAATGGGTCATGGACATGCAAGATCAGTCTGCCTTTGAGTCGGCGAGAGTTCGGTTGAAGGTCGGCGTCTGCGACGATGACGCCTTGGCGCTCGGCGTGCTGAAGAGCACGCTCGAACTCGCGCCGTCGATGGATCTGGTCATCACGACCACCGAGTCGAGCGTGGCTCTCGCTTTCGAAGGTGAGATCGACGTCTGGCTGGTCGATATCAAGATGCCGGGGCAATGCGGTGTGAAGGTGGCGCAGCAGCTGACGTCAAGAGAAAACGCGCCGAAGGTGATCTTGATCACCTCTGGGGCGGAGGTGCCGGCCCAGGAGCTTGCCGAGGCCGGAGTCAGCGGGTTCCTCTTCAAGGACGCGAAGCTGTCGAACTATCTGGCGGCGATCGAGGCGGCCGCGGCCGGGTTCCACGTCATGTCGCCCGAGGTGAGCCCGCACTATCTCCCCGACGCGACTGTCGCGCCGGGTTCGCAAGGCAGGATCCTAGGGGGCCTTCGACGAGTCGTGAGCACGGCGAGCCGAGGTGATCAGAAGCGATAAGAATGGCCCACGGAAACCGTGAGCCATCCTTATCGATTCTGGCGGAAGACCGGCAGGGAGACACCCTGCCGGTTCTTCGCTGAGATCAGGCGAGAGCGGCGGAAGCCGCCTTGGCCTTTTCCAGTCGCTGCGCGACGTCGTTCCAGCTGACCACATTCCACCACGCGGTGACGTAGTCGCCCTTCACGTTCTTGTACTGCAGGTAGAAGGCGTGCTCCCACATGTCGAGCTGCAGGACGGGGATCTGGCCGGCCGGCAGGTTGCCCTGCTGATCGAACAGCTGGTTGATGTTCAGACGCTGGCCCAAGGTATCCCACACCAGCATCGACCAGCCGGAGCCCTGGATGCCGTTGGCGACGGCGTTGAACTGGCCCTTGAAGCCGTCGAAGGAGCCGAAGAACTCCTCGATGGCGGCCTTGACCTCGCCCTCCGGCTGACCGCCGCCGTCTGGCGACATGTTCTTCCAGAAGGTGGAGTGGTTGATGTGGCCGCCGAGGTGGAAGGCCAGATCCTTCTCCAGCTTGTTGATGGCGCCGAAGTTGCCGGACTCGCGAGCCTCGGCCAACTGCTCCAGAGCGGTGTTGGCCCCCGTCACGTAAGCCTGATGGTGCTTGCTGTGATGCAGCTCCATGATCTCCGGCGCGATGTGCGGTGCAAGGGCGCTGTAGTCGTAGTCGAGTTCGGGCAGGGTGTAGGTCATAGTGCTTCCTCTTCTCCTGGCTGTCCGGGCGCGTGTGTCCGCGCCTTCCTCAGCCATCCTAGCCACGCTCAGGTAGCCCCCGGGAGACCTTGAACACGCGGAAGCCCTTGGCGGAGGCGAGTTTCTCTGTGGGCCAACCTTGATCGCTCAACCAGCCCTGCAGGGAGTCGGCACCGAGGTTCTTTCCGACGACCAGCCAGGCCACTCCGTCGTCCTCCAAGCGAGGCAACCAGGTGAGCAGCAGCTCGTGCAGCGCCTGCTTCCCGATCCGGATGGGTGGGTTCGACCAGATCTCCTGGTAGTGGCGGTCGTCGGGCACCTCGTCGGGCGTCATGGGGTGCACCCGATCGGCGACGCCGTGCCGTTCGGCGTTGCGGCGGGTCAGCTCGACGGCGCGCTCGTTGACGTCGATGGCGTCGACGGTGATCCCGGGTTCGGCGACGGCGAGTCCCACGGCGATCGGGCCGAAGCCGCACCCGAGATCCAGCACCCGCCCGTCCATGGGCGGATCGACTTCGCGCAGCAGCACAGAGGTGCCGAGGTCGAGTCGCGAGCCGGAAAACACGCCGCCGGCGGTGAGGAAGTCCAGCTCGTTGTCGAACACGGTGGCGGTGATCGTGCGGGTGACGAGGGGGGCGTCGGTGTTCTCGAAATAGTGGCTCATGGGGTCTCCTCCAAGGTGCGCAGCGCCCTGGACTCCAGAGCGCGCTCGGCGAGCAGATGGTCGGCTGGATACCCGACCTGCTCGAGCGTGAGGCCATGCGCGGGCATGACGCCGACCTCGGTATGCCGTTTTGGTGCGATCGCGACGCGCCGCAGCCAGGTGAGGTCGCGGCGTCCCTCGGCCACCGCGGTGGTGGCGCCCACCAGCGAGCGCACCATGGAATGGCAGAAGGCGTCGGCGAGCAGATGGATCTCCACGACCCCGTCCGGGCGCTGTTCCGCGTGGAAGTCGCGGAGTTCGCGGATGGTGGTGGCGCCGTCGCGGGCCTTGCAGAACGGTGCGAAGTCACGCAGGCCGAGCAGCGTCTGGGCGGCCTCGTTCAGGATCTCGACATCCAGTGGACGGCGCAGCGCGACGATGTGGTGGCGCTGCAGCGGGTCCAGCGCCAGATCCGAGCCGATCACCCGGTAGCAGTAGCGGCGCCAGATCGCGGAGAACCGCGCGTCGAAGCCTTCGGGGGCCGCCGTCACGTCGCGCACCACGACATCGGCGGGAAGCACGCGCTGGAGGCGACGCAGCAGCGTCGGGCCGAGTTCGGGATCATCGGGCAGGTCGACGTGGCAGACCTGGCCGCGCGCGTGCACGCCCGCATCCGTGCGGCCGGCGACGGTGAGCTCCGGGGCCTCCTCGAGACGCAGTACCCGGGGAATCCACTCCTCGAGCACACCTTGCACCGTGCGCAGCCCTGGTTGGCGCGCCCAGCCATGGAAGTCGGTGCCGTCGTAGGCGAGGTCGATCCGCCACCGCATCATGGCCGCCGGTAGCTCAGGTCGTACACCGTCCGCCCCGCGGCCAGTCCCTTGGCCTCGTACTTGGTGACGGGACGCTCGGCGAGGCGTGGCGCCCAGCCGTCGTGTTCGTTCCTCAACGCGGGGTGGTCGTCCAGCTGCTCGCGCATCCAGAGCGCGTAGTCCTCCCAGTCGGTGGCCAGCCGCCAGACCCCTCCGGGTGCGAGCTTGCGCGCGACGAGGTCGCCGAACGACGACGACACCAAGCGGCGCTTGTTGTGGCGCTTCTTGTGCCAGGGGTCGGCGAAGAAGGTCCAGAGTTCTTCGATCGTGCCGTCGTCGAAGAGCCGGTCCAGCGCCTGCGCACCGTCGACCATGGCGATCCTCACGTTGTCGACGCCGGCACGTCCGATCTTGCCGAGCATGGATGCCACGGCTGGCTGGAACACCTCGAACGCGATCACGTTCGCCTCCGGGCGGCCTGCTGCCATGGGCACCAGGGACTCGCCGTTGCCGCAGCCGATCTCGACGATCAGGGGCGCCTCGCAGCCGAACTCCGTCGCCCAATCGACGGCGGCCTCACGGGCGATGGAGGTGGACTTTTCCTCCTGGGGGATGTCGATGACGAACTCGTCGCTGTACCGCTCCCACGCCTTGGACTGGGAGTCGTTCATGCGTGCGCTGCGGCGCACGAAGCTCACCACCTCGCGCTTGCCCCGCCGCTTCAGGGTCTCGGTTTCCACAGACTGCACCGAACAAGGCTAGCGGGATTGAGCTGGGAAGTATCGTGGGAAACAAGCTGATGGAAGGTGTGACATGCGTTTCCTGCTCAATCTGATCTGGTTCCTGTTCGGCGGGCTCTGGCTCGGACTCGGATATTTCTTGGCCGGCGTACTGGCATGCATCCTGATCGTCACCATCCCGGTGGGGGTGGCGTCGTTCCGGATGGCTCGCTACGTGATCTGGCCGTTCGGCAAGGCGGTGGTGCGCAAGCCCGGCGCCGGCGCGGGATCGGCTCTGATGAACGGCATCTGGTTCATCATCGCCGGATGGTGGCTGGCGCTGCTGCACATCGTCGCCGCGGTCGGGCAGACCCTCACCATCGTCGGCATCGCCAACGCCGCGGTGAGCCTCAAGATGATCCCCGTGTCCTGCTTCCCGTTCGGTAAGCGGATCGTCGATCGTGGGTCGCTCATTCCCACCGAGCGCCCCCTGCACTCGTTCTGAGGCGCATCATGGAATTCGTGCTCCGCACCGTCGCGACGGCCGGCGGCGTCTGGGCTGCCACTTGGCTGGTGCCCGGTATCCATCTGTATGCCGCCACCACCGGCGAGAAGGTGTTCTCGTTGGCCGTGGTGGCCATCGTCATCGGCGTCGTGAATGCGCTGATCAAGCCCTTCGCCCAGGCGTTGGGACTCTGCCTGGTGGTGCTCACCTTCGGGTTGTTCCTCGTGGTGATCAACGCCCTGCTGCTGGAGTTCGCGGCCTGGGTCAGCGGTCTGGTCGGCATCGGGTTCTATGTCGATGGGTTCTGGCCCGCGGTCTGGGGGTCGATCATCGTCAGCATCGTCTCCGGAGTGCTGAACGCCATCTTCAACACCGACAAGTACTCGACGCGCGCCGGCTGACCCTCGGAAGAAGCGCCACAGAGGAAGGCCCCGCCCGGTTGGGCGGGGCCTTCCTCTGACCTGGACGGGTGTCAGTCCTTCGGCCACAGCTCCTGCGGCATCAGCTCGTAGGCGTGGAACTCGCGGGTGAACGAGCCGCTGCCCTGGGCCAACCCTCGCAGGTCGATCGGGTAGCGGACCAAGCCGAGCTGCGGCACCAGAGCCTCGATGATCGAGCGGCCGGCCTCGTCCATGTCGCTGCCGAGCACCTGGCCGCGGCGCGAGGCGAGATCGGTGAGCACGGGGCCGAGGAACTCGCTGCTGACGGTGACCCTCACCAGATCGATCGGTTCGAGCAGGCCGACGGCGCCTGGCGAGGAGGCCGCGTCGCGAAGCGCCAGGGAGCCCGCCACCTGGAACGCCATGTCGGAGGAGTCCACCGAGTGCGCCTTGCCGTCATGGAGGGTGACCCGCACGTCGACCATGGGCTTGCCGAAGACGGTGCCCTGCTTCAGCTGCTGCTCGAGGCCGGACTGCACGGAGCCGATGTAGGCGCGGGGCACGGCGCCGCCCACCACCTTGTCCACGAACTCGAAGCCGGACCCGCGGGGGAGAGGCTCGACGTCGATGTTGCAGACGGCGTACTGACCATGGCCGCCCGACTGCTTCACGTTGCGGCCGAGGCCCTTCGCGGGCGTGAGGAAGGTCTCGCGCAGCGCGACGCGCACCTCTTCTTCCGCGAGTTGCACGTTGAAACGTTCGGTGAGCCGGGCGATCAGGAGATCCTTGTGGGCTTGGCCCATCACCCAGAGCAGCTGCTGCTCGGTCTCGGCGTTGCGCTCCAGGCGCACCGTCGGATCCTCGACGGAGATCCGATGCAACGCTCCCGCGAGCTTGTCCTCGTCGCCCCGGCTGGTGGCTCGGACGGCGACGGGCAGCAGCGGCTTGGGAAGGCTCCAGGGCAGGATCACCGCAGGGCGTTCGACCGCGGACAGGGTGTCGGAGGTCTCGGCATGCGCCAGCTTGGTGACCTGAACGATCTCGCCCGCGATCGCCGTCGTCTTGGGGATGAACTCCAATCCGGACGGGGCGGTCATGGGGCCGATGCGCTCGTCGTCGTCGTGATCGGGATGCAGCGGATCGACTCCCGCTCCGAAGAGCTCGCGGTGCCCGGAGACGTGCACCACCTCGTCGACGCGGAGCGTGCCGGAGAATACGCGCACCAGGGAGGTGCGGCCGGAGTACGGATCGGAGGTGGTGCGGATCACCTGGGCCACGAGCTGCGCGTCGGGATCGCAGACGAGGTCGGGAAGCCTGGCCCCGACCGGGGTGGTGGCGGTGGGCAGGCCGTGCATGGATGGCGACGGGAAGCCGCCCTCGATCCAGCGCAGCAGCTCCTCGGTGCCCTTATCGGAGGTGGTGTGAGTGGGCATCAAAGGGAAGAAGCGGCCGCTCGCCACCGCGAGGCCCAAGGCCTTGTGGGTCTCCTCGACGGCGATCTCCTCGCCCTCCAGATAGCGCTCCAGCAGGTCGTCGTCCTGGATCTCGGTGATGATCGCCTCGAGCAGTGGTGCGCGGCGTTCCTCGATGAGCTCCATCTCCTCGTCGGTGGCATCGCGTGACACGCGGGCGCCAGAGGAGTAGTCGTGCGCCCGCTTGTTCAGCAGCGACAGGTTGCCGACGTTCTCGCCGTTCACCACGAGCGGGATCAGCGCCGGTATGGTCTCTTCGCCGAAGGTGGCCCGGCAGGTCTCGACCATCTGCTCGAATGACGCCCTGCCCTGATCCAGCTTGGTGATGGCGACGATGCGCGGCAGATGCACCTGATCGCATTCCTGCCACAGCGTCACCGTGACCGGGTCGATGTCCTCGCCGGCAGGAACCACGAACACCGCGGCATCGGCGGCGCGCAGGCCGGCTCGAAGCTCGCCCACATAGTCGGGGTGGCCCGGGGCGTCCAGCAGGTTGATCTGCACCTTGACAGCTGGGATGGACGCGAGCGTCAGCGAGGCCGCGCGCTCCGCCGTCTGTTTCTCTCCCCGGTAGCCCTCGACGCGAGCACGCAATAAGTGCTCGAACAGCGTCGTCTTGCCGGAACCGCTTCCGCCCACGAGGACGACATTGCGGATGTCGTCGGGGGAACTGACAGTGATCTGCGAACTCGACTTTGAGGCCATGCACAGACGCTACCGCTTGCCTAGTCAGCGGTGTAACGCGCCCCCCAGTTAATGTGGATCGGTGCCATGTCCGCCTGCCGATCGGGTAGACTACCCGGCGCCGCACAGCCTCCGTTTTGACCATCCGTGGTCCACGAAGTAAGGTTGGTAGGCGTTGCGCACCGCGTGCCCCGGGTTATTCGGCGGAGGCAGGTGCTCAACCTTTCGAGTTTGAAGTAAACGAATGGAAGTTGGTCTGCGTCCGTGTCTACGTACACCCCAAAGCCAGGCGAAATCGCCCGGAACTGGCATGTGATCGATGCCGAAGACGTCGTGCTCGGTCGTCTCGCGGTGACTGCCGCGACCCTGCTTCGCGGTAAGCACAAGGCCACCTTCGCCCCGCATGTCGACGGCGGAGACTTCGTCATCGTCGTCAATGCTTCGAAGATCGCCCTGACCGGTAACAAGCGCGCCGATTCGATGCGCTACTCCCACTCCGGCCGTCCGGGCGGGCTGAAGTCCGTCTCCATCGGCGAGCTGCTGGAGAAGGATCCCCGCAAGGCAGTCGAGCGTGCGGTCTGGGGCATGCTGCCTAAGAACAAGCTGTCGCGCCAGCTGATGGGCAAGCTCAAGGTCTACTCCGGCCCGGAGCACCCGCACGCCGCGCAGCAGCCGCAGTCGTACCAGATCACCCAGATCGCCCAGTGAGCCACGAGAGCGCGAGTACACAAATGACCACAGAGATTGTTGACGAGACCGTCGCCGACGACATCACGCCGTTCACCGACGACCAGGATCGCGAGATCGCCTATCGTTCCGATTCGGCCCCGGCTGTCGCCGCCGGCCTGGGCGATCGTCCCGCCGTCGTTGCCCCGGGCAGCGCCACCGGCCGCCGCAAGCAGGCCGTGGCCCGCGTCCGCCTGATCCCCGGCTCCGGCCAGTGGAAGGTCAACGGCCGCTCGCTCGATTCCTACTTCCCGAACAAGGTGCACCAGCAGCTGATCAACGACCCGTTCGTCGTTGCCGGCCTCGAGGGCTCCTATGACGTGATCTGCCGCATCCATGGCGGTGGCATCACCGGCCAGGCCGGCGCCCTGCGTCTCGGCATCGCCCGTGCGCTGAACGCCATCGACACCGAGGCCAGCCGCCCCGCGCTGAAGAAGGCCGGACTGCTGACCCGCGATGCTCGCATCAAGGAACGCAAGAAGGCCGGTCTCAAGAAGGCGCGTAAGGCTCCTCAGTACAGCAAGCGCTGATTTTTGCCTCAAGCACACCCGTCCCGCACCCGCGGGGCGGGTGTTCTGCGTTTCTGGATAGCCACTCCGCGCCTCGTTGTCGGCCGTCGGGATTCGCTCAATCCGAGTGCGCGGTTGTAGGCTCGCGTCTCATGGCACGTCTCTTCGGCACCGATGGGGTGCGCGGCAAAGCGAATGTTGATCTCACTGCGGAACTGGCTGTTGACCTTTCCGTGGCGGCAGCCCACATCCTGGGTGAGGCCGGGGCCCTGAAGGCGGCTCGACCGTTCGCGGTCGTCGGACGGGATCCCCGGGCCAGCGGCGAGTTCCTGGAGGCCGCGGTGATCGCAGGCCTCGCGTCGGCAGGCGTGGACGTGATCCGGCTCGGCGTGCTGCCGACTCCCGCCGTCGCCTACCTGGTGGATGAGCTGAACGCAGACCTGGGCGTGATGATCTCCGCCTCGCACAACCCCATGCCCGACAATGGCATCAAGTTCTTCTCCCGCGGTGGCGTCAAGCTCGACGACTACCTCGAGGATGCGATCGAGGCCCGGATGGGCGAGGAATGGACCCGCCCCACCGGCGACCGCGTCGGTCGGGTCCGCTCCGATCTGGGCGCCGTCGACACCTACGTGGCGCACCTCGTGGCGTCGCTGGGCGAGGACGCCAGCCTGGAGGGGCTCAAGGTGGTCATCGACTGCGCGAACGGCGCCGCGTCGGTGACCGCGCTCGAGGCCTTCGCGGCCCAGGGAGCCACCGTGATCCCGATGCATGCGGATCCGGACGGCCTCAACATCAACGACAACTGCGGCTCCACGCACATGGGCTCGCTCAAGGAACGGGTCGTGGCCGAGGGGGCCGATCTCGGCCTCGCCCTCGACGGCGACGCCGACCGCTGCCTTGCCGTCGATGCGCAGGGCAACCTGGTGGACGGCGACCAGATCCTGGCGATCCTCGCCATCGCGCTGCACGAGGATCACCGTCTGCACTCGGACACCCTGGTGGCCACCGTGATGAGCAACCTCGGCCTGATCCAGGCGATGAAGGCCCACGGCATCCGCGTCGACCAGACGAAGGTGGGCGACCGCTACGTGCTGGAGTCGATGAACGCCAACGGCTTCGCGCTGGGCGGCGAGCAGTCGGGGCACGTCATCATCAACGAGTTCGCCAACACCGGCGACGGCACGCTCACCGGCCTGCATCTTGCCGCGCGGATGATGCGCACGGGCAAGACGCTCGCCGAGCTCGCCTCCGTCATGCAGATCCTTCCCCAGGTGGTGATCAATGTGCGCGGTGTCGACAAGCTGCGTGCCGGCATCGACCAGGAGGTCCAGCAGGGCGTCTCCGCCGCGGCCAAGCGGCTGGGCGACTCCGGCCGGGTGCTGTTGCGCCCGTCGGGCACGGAGCCCGTCGTGCGCGTGATGGTCGAGGCCGCGTCGGAGGACGAGGCCCGCGAGATCGCGGAGTCGCTGGCGGCGAAGGTCACCGAGCGCCTGGCGCTCTAACCGTCCGGGGAGGTCTCTGCGAGCGGCTACAATCGGGGCCGACAGTTCCATAGACAGGAAGCCCAGATGCTCGCAGATCCCGGTGCCCAGCTTCAGTTGCTCACGCTTGCCGACCTCGACTCGGAGGTGGCGCGCCTGCGGCACGCCGCCCAGACGCTGCCGGTGCACAAGGAGATCTCGGAGTTGGCCGCCCAGCGCCAGGAGATCGGCAACGCGCTGATCTCGGTCAACACGGAGGTCGACGACCTGAGCGTCGCCGTGCGCAAGGCGGAGTCGGAACTGCTTCCTGTCAAGGCGCGCCTGGAGCGCGACCAGGTCAGGATCGCGGACGGCTCAGTGTCGGATCCGAAGATCCTGCGAGGCCTCACCGACGAGGTCGAGCACCTCACTCGCCGCATCGCCGAGCTGGAAGATGCCGAGCTCGAGGTCATGGAGCAGCTGGAAGAGGCGACGGAGAGGCAGCAGAAGCTGGCCGCCAGTAAGGCCGAGGTCGAGACCCGGCTGCGCGCGCTGGTCGCGGATCGCGACCAGGCCGTCGCGAAGCTGAGTGAGCAGGCCAAGCATCAGCTGTCGGGGCGCCCCGCGCTGGTCAATGCCCTCCCCGATGCCCTTCTGAAGCTCTACGAACGCCTGACCGGCAAAATGGGCCGAGGGGCCGCACGCCTGGAGCGAGGCCGGTGTGGCGGCTGCCAGCTGCAGGTGACCGCCGCCGACCTCGAGACCTACCGCAAGGCCCCCGCCAACGAGGTGCTGCGCTGCGTCGAGTGCGACCGGATCCTGGTGCGCACCAAGGAATCCGGCCTCTGACGGAGCCGTCGCGGCTGCGGATCGGTCCGAGAGTACCAATTCTTGGTATTCTCGGCGTATGGCTCAGAACACCTCGGTTAGTTTGGACGACCACTTTGCCGGATTCCTCGCCCGCGAGGTCTCGTCGGGCCGCTACCGGTCCGCGAGTGAGGTCGTTCGTGCCGGACTGCGTTTGCTTGAAGACCAGGAGACGCAGTTGGCCGCGCTGCGCGCGGCGCTGGTCGCCGGGGAGGAGAGCGGAACCCCTGAGCCCTTCGACTTCGACGCGTTCATCGCGGCGAAGAAGTCGTGAGGCAGTATCGGCTCACGCCGGCTGCTCAGCGGGATCTCTCATCGATCTGGGACTTCACCGTAGAGCGTTGGGATGTGGACCAGGCGGAGACCTACGTGAACGAAATCAGGTCGGCGATCGAGAGGATCGCCGCTGACCCTCGCCGTGGACGTGCCTGCGACGAGATCCGCGAGGGATATCGCCGGTACAGCATTGGTAGCCATCTCGTCTTCTACGTCGAGGCCATCGATGCTGTTGAGGTGATTCGGATCCTGCACCAGCGGATGGACCCGACGCGGCACCTCTAGCTCAGTGTTTACGTGTGCTGAGCGCGTGTGGACACGGTGGCATGCGAATGTTGGTTCTTCCGGAAGGCGGCGATAGGATTCGTCACTGGACGAGGCACCCGGATGATCGCGGCAGTAATGCTGAGGAAAGTCCGGACTCCGTAGAGCAGGGTGGTGGGTAACGCCCACCCGGAGCGATCCGCGGGACAGTGCCACAGAAAACAGACCGCCTGGCAACAGGTAAGGGTGAAACGGTGGTGTAAGAGACCACCAGCGCCCCGGGCGACCGGGGCGGCTAGGTAAACCCCACTCGGAGCAAGGCCAAGAAGGCCGGCTATGCCGGCCGCGGACGCCGCTTGAGCGCTGCTCGCGCGAGGCGCCCGGGTAGGCTGCTAGAGCGTCGCGGCAACGCGCCGTCGAGATAGATGGTCATCGACTACAAAATCCGGCTTATAGGGTGCCTCGTCCCTCATCCCGCTCGGTATCGCCCATTGTGAGAAGCGGTTTCCGTAGTTGCGGCGTGGTTGACCCACCCGGACCAATCAATAGGAACTGTAGGGCGTCGTCGGTGAACGCCGCGCAAGCCACATTTCAAGGTGTCCAGGTTTGGCTACAGTGACAAGTGGAGTCTGGGTGCTTTTCACGCTTACACACGCGTAGTTTCTGGCCAGCTTGGCTACAGTTACGTTTGACCGATAGCCACTGGCCGAATGAGAGTCGTAGTCGTGAGTGCACTTTCCCAGCTCCTGACCGAGCGCAACCCGAACGGTTGGTCGGCTCGTGAGCTGGGAAGGGGTGCCGAGGCCAACGGGTACGAGTTGAGGCAGGCAACCGTCACGCGCTTGTTCGGTGGGCGTGATGCAAAGCTGCAGACGCTCGAGGCGATCGCCTCGGCGCTCCCGGTCACGGTGAGGGAGATGCGCGAAGCGCTCGACCTCCCCGCGGACCCGGGGGATTCGTTGAGCCCGCCGGACGAGGCGCGCCAGCTCACAGCCGATCAGCGAGCCGCTCTCGGGCAGCTCATTGAGACGACTGTGATTGGAGGACAACAAGATGGTCAGCAACCTGAAACTCAGAAGACCGACGACCCCCTCGACGACGGGGTTCTCGAGGTGACGCGCCAGGATCAGACGGCTCTGGCGGCCCGTCGCAGCCGGGTCGTTAAGGGTCACGTGTGGGCTCGTGAGGCCGAGCAGTAGCAGCATGGCGAGGAGAGCCAAGACGATGGCGGGATGGAAGCGGCGTAGTACCGGCAAGTTCGGGGGCGTCGAGAATCAACAACCGAAGAGGAACTGACATGGGGCTGTTTGGTCCGAGCAAGCAGGAGTTGGAGCGGATCGCGTTCCTTGAGAGCCAGCTGGCTGAGCGTAATGCATGGCTTGTGCAGCGTGACGCGCTGATTACGCAGCGCGATGCGCAGATCGCGTCGTTGAAGGCAGACGGGGCGACGGTGATGAGGTTCTTGGATGACCATGGCGGCCGTCAGGCGTGGGCTGATCACTCGGCAGCCCAGAAACTCGCAGCGGCGAAGGTGCACGCCGAGGCGGAACTCGCAGCCGTACAGGCGCAGACGGAGCAGGTTCAGCAACGGCTCGCGTTCATCCAGGCCAACGAGTTCGACTACGAGAACCTCAATCGGCTGCGCGCCGATCAGGCACGGTTCGAGGCCCAGATCTCCCTGCTACGCGCTCGTGCGCATCTGGAGGAAGCGGGACTCGCCAACTATGACCATCCGGCCGAGGACAGCATTGCGTTGCAGGTGGAGTTGAAGGAACTGCGCAAGCGGATCTCTGCGCAGATCCGGGGGTTCAGTGCGGTCACTTCAAAGGGTGAGGTCGCAATCCCGACGACGATGGCAGGCCAACGCAAGTTCGCGAAAGACACGGCCCGACTTGCGTTGCGTGCATTCAACGCCGAGGTGGAGAACATCATCGCCGGGGCAACGGCCAACAATCTGGACGCATCAATGACAAAGATCTTTAAAGCCGCCGAGGCGATCGAGCGGTTGGGGCAGTCCTCGAACATTGCCATCTCGCCGGCCTTCGTCGAGTTGCGGGTCAGGGAACTAAAGCTCGCAGTCGACCATCTCAAGCAGAAAGCCATCGAGCGTGAGTTGGAGCGGGAGCATCGAGCCGAGCTTCGCGAGCAGGCCAGGGTGGAGCGCGAGCTGGAAGTTGAGCGCCAGCGCCTTGAGAAGGAGAAGCAGCACTACCTGAACGTGCTCAAGGTCATCCAGGAAACGACGCAAGACGAGACTGAGATCGCCAAGCTCCATGAGCAGTTGGTTGCGATCGAGAAGGGCATTAACGATGTCGAGGAACGGGTTGCGAACATTCGTGCCGGCTATGTGTACGTGATCTCGAACATAGGTGCGTTCGGCGACCACATGGTCAAGATTGGTATGACGCGACGGTTGGAGCCGATGGACCGGGTCAAGGAACTCGGCGATGCCTCCGTGCCGTTCGGGTTCGATGTGCATGCGCTGTTTTTCTCGGAGGACGCCGTCACCGTGGAAGCCGAGCTGCATCGGCGATTTGCCGCCCAACGTGTGAATAAGATCAACCTGCGACGAGAGTTCTTCTACGCTACTCCCGCTGAGGTACGGGACGCTCTTACGGAGGTCGCGGGCAACCTGCTGGAGTTCCGTGAGGAGCCCGAGGCAGAGCAGTACCGGCTCAGCGTTGCGGCCCGGGAGGCTGGGGTGCCGCTCGTGGATGTCGAGATGCCGCAGCGCGGCATGCTCGCCGACATCGGCGACGGCCTTGGGGATGAGTTCCAGAACGCCGGAGGGACGGAGTCGGCGTGAGTACGTCCCAAGGCCCACGGAAGAAGGCAGGGTCGGCAAGTCGGACCTCCAAGCGCCGGCCCTTCAACTTGCCCCCCAGTGTGCGGGTGTCGTCGATCTTCATCGATGAGTCGGGCTCGAAGAACTCGTCTGGAGGGTTCTTCGTCGTTGGTTTCGTGAAGTCGCGTACCGTGCCGGCCTTGGCTCGTGACATGCGTGACGTTCGCCAGAAGCACCAGCATTTCAAGGAGGCGAAGTTCGGGCAGGTGAGCAAAGGAAGTTTGCCCTTCTACTTCGACTTGGTTGAGATGTTGGCGGCGTCGGATGTTCGCATAGGCGGGTCGGTGTACGACGCGAACCGGCACTTTGGAAGCGACGATCCAACGTGGCTCGTGCAGGCCCGCATGTCCAGCCAGCTGGTTCTCGGCAACCTGAACCGAGGCGAACTGCTGAACGTGTTTGTCGACCTCGTCGAGACTCCTCGAGGGGAGAGCGTTGCGAAGCGGATCCATGACAACGTGAATGGCACCCTGATGGCTCGCTCTGTGGTTGCCTCCTATGACATGGACTCGAGGTCAACCGATCTTCTCCAGTTGGCCGACATCGTGGCAGGGTCGATCGCTTACGAGCGTCGGCAGGGTGTGGCCCAGGAACCGGGGTTGAAGGGTACCCCGAAGGCTCAGGTGGCCGCTCGCTTGCGCCGCGCCTTCGGCTTGGATTCCTTCGATGACGTGCAGAAGGGTCAGGTCAATATTTTGACGATGAAAGGGCAGCCGAGAACCCTGCCTGGGCTTGAAGTTTGACCTGCCATGGGAAATACTGGAGGTGTCTGGTGGCCTTGGCTTTAACAAGCCAGCACCCACCGGCCCGGCCGTGACGATGGTTACGGTACCGGATACGTGTACTGGTTCGTGCACACTCAGACGTGTCGGGACGGGGTTCTCCTGGAGGGGATCCCGCCCCGATGTTTTTTTGCCGAAGGTTTCCGGGCCCTATCGCGCTGGAGTAAGCGCAGATGCCCCTGTTCGCACGTCTGTTTGATTTAGCTTGCGTTGGGTGAGGCCCTGGCTCGACGGGTGCTCTCCATTGCGCAGGCCTTACGAGCTATCAGCCTGGCTGCTGGGCTGGGCGCACCTGCCTGAGGGGCTGCTGAGCGTTGAGGAGAATCGATGGTGATTGAAAGAGCGCGAACGATCGATGTGGCCTGTGCGCATGACAACGAGGATTTCTGAGTGGCTATTGTCCGGGTGAACGAGCCGGTCCTCAGCGGCACGGCGGAAAACACCGCGGCCGCGCTCCGCCGCCCTCGGATCGTCGCGTATGTTGACGAATCGGGTGATCGGAACAGCGGAGAGAACCGGCAATCCGACTACTTCACGATGACCGCTGTCATGGTGGAGTCCGAACACGAGCATCAACTCCGGCTGGTGATCGAGGGTGCGAAGGCGATCTGGAACATCCGTGGTCAGCTGCACTGGGTGAAGCACCTACGCGGTCGGCGGGCAGACCGGAGGGAGACCTTGTGCGAAATGCTCTCTGTAGTGCCGGGGGTGCAGGTGATCCATGTCATTCTCAACAAGTCGATGCTGCTGCCTGAAACCTACCTTGCGAACAATCAGGAAGGGAGCTACAACTATGCGTCCAGGCTCCTGCTGGAACGGATCGCCCACGCTGCCGACAAGTGGCCGGGCGGC
This sequence comes from Tessaracoccus caeni, assembly GCF_029211185.1. GTDB lineage: Bacteria > Actinomycetota > Actinomycetes > Propionibacteriales > Propionibacteriaceae > Arachnia > Arachnia caeni. The sequence goes on along the minus strand of NZ_JARGDO010000001.1, from coordinate 214,949 downwards.
CCGAGGATCGCGCAGGTCTACTTCGGTCTTGTGGGCGGGGTCGACCCCGGCGAAGTGACCCGCTATCTGAATCACTGCGCGACGCATCGCGACGGGTCTAGTGGTACGCCCTGGGATGCGGTGAAGTGGCCTCTTAAGTTCGAGCCCACCTCTGCCAGAGCCGGGCTGCAGGCCGCCGATATGTACTCAGGGATGCTGTGGGTCGCGCTCCAGCATGGGGACCGGAAGTGGTTCGACATGGTTCACGATCAGATCTATCGCAGCGCGAGCGGTCGTATCGGCGGGTACGGCGTCAAGTGTTGGCCGCGCGAAGCAGTTGCCCAGCTGGCGCACCTCTGTGAGAAGAGAACTGATCCTCTTGCAGGGGCCCCAGGGGGCTTTTCCTCTCACGAGTGAACACCTGTCGGCGGTTCCGGCCTGATCCCTGGCGACCCTGCAAGAGGATCACTGAGTCCAGTTTCCTCCACTTCTCCCCGCTTGGCAATACGTGTGCACGCCACATGTGGCCGCGTGGACGGCGTTTACGAAGATGCCGGACACCTGGAGGCGCTCTGCCCGCTTGCCCCCACCTCGTCCCTCATTATTCTTTTGGTTCGCGGCGGAGCGGGCCTCCCTAGGATGGGCCCATGGAATACCAGCAGATTCGTCTGGACGTCGACGACCAGATTGCTCGAGTCACGCTGAACAGTCCCGACCGGATGAACGCGGTCGGCCTTGAGATGGCTCGTGAACTGCGGGAGGTGTTCGGCCGGCTCGCGGCGGATCCCGACGTGCGGGTCGTCGTGTTGAACGGCGAGGGCCGGGCATTCTGCGCAGGCGGAGATGTGGCGTCGTTCGGGGATGCTCTGGATCGCGATTCAGGGGAGCTGGGGGAGCTGGTCGAGGTTCTCGCCGAGGTCAGCGTCATGCTTCGCACCATGCCTCAGCCGGTGATCAGCTCCGTGCACCGCTCCGTGGCGGGCGCGGGGATGGGGCTGGCGCTGCATGCCGACTTCTGTCTCGCCGCGGAAGGCACGTTCTTCGTGACAGCGTTCGGGGGAGTGGGGCTGGCCGGCGACACGGGCGTCGCCTACGTCGTGGCCCGTCGACTCGGACATGTGAAGGCGGCGGAACTGCTGATGACCGGACGAGTGCTGTCGGCCGACGAGGCGGCCGGCGTCGGGCTGATCACGCGGGTGGTGCCGGCGGAGCAGTTGGAGGAGGCGACGCGCGAGCTGGCCGAACGGCTGAAGGCCGGCCCGCGAGGCGCGTACGCGGCGATGAAGCGGCAGATCTGGGCTGCGGAGTACGGCGGATACGAGGCCTTCCTTGCCGTCGAACGCGAGACCCAGGTGGCGTGTGGGAGCTCCGCAGAGTTCGGCGAAGGAGTGAGGGCGTTCATGGAGCGACGCCGGCCCGACTTCTCGTAGACCAGGAGGCCGCCCTTCGAGACGATTCGTCTGCCCCGACGGCCACCGCTGGTTGGTCTGTAGCCCGACGGATTCTGCAATGGCGGTGTCCGCCGGGCCTGACGAATCCCTCAGGGACCTGTGATGGGGTGCGCCTGAGGGACTCGTCAGCGGGGAGGACCGCTAGGACAGCTGGGTCTTTGCGTGGTGCCGGAGGACGAGGGCGCAGAACAGCGTGACGCCGGCGGCGTCGATGAGGAGGCCGAGCCAGGAGCCGCCGGTGGCATTGAGGTCGGCGAGGCCGATGGCGCCGAGGGCGAAGATCAGGGCGTTGTTGACGATGTGCAGCGCGATCGCGGCTTCGAGGCCGCCGGTGCGCCAGGTCAGGATGCCGGCGGCGAGGGCGAAAAAGCCCACGGCGAGCTGACCCTGAAGCTCGTACTCGTGGCCGAGCACGAACAGCGGGATCGGCAGCAGGATGCCCCACCACGGGCTCTTCAGCCAGGAGCCCAGCACCTGCTGCGGGAGTGCCCGGAACGCATACTCCTCTGCCGCGGCCTGGAACGGCACCAGGAGCAGGGCACAGGCCAGCATGCCAAGCGACGTGGCCGACCATGTGGGCTGCAGAGTGAGCTCGGGATGGACGATGAGTTCAGTCACCAGGGCCAGGGCGAGGCTCAGCCCGGTGCAGAGCAATGCCAGGGCGCCGTAGCGTCCGAGGAGGCCGACGCGCAGCCGCCCTGCGATGGAGCTCATCGTGCCGAGGCGTCGTCGCTCACCGACCCGGACCCCGATCGCGATCGACGGGATCATCAAAGCCAGGCTGATCGTCGTCGCAGCCGCGACCTCGGGACGATTCATATCGAAGTTCTCGGAGCTGAGGAGCGCATCCAGCTCCGGGCTGGTGAGCATCGCCACGACGATGGCGACCAGAACCAGCACGACGTAGACGGCGACGCTGACGAGGATGGTGACGATCGGACGCCACCAGCGGTGCCGAGGATTGATGAGAGCCCGGCGGTGGAACGGCACGTTCTCGGGGGCCGGCACGGTCGGATCGACGGGCGACGGAGGGAGCAGGAGGGACGAGGACTGAGCGGTGTATGTCATGGCAAGAATCCTGGTCGGGCGGGGCTTCGGCCACCATCGGGCGACCGGCCGGTTTGCCGTGGCCGAGAGCATGATTCGGTTCATCCTTTCGGCCGATACCGCCTGGTGTTCCGGGGCGTCTAGGGTTCTGGGCATGTCTCGCACCTCGCGCATGCCCACCTCGCAGTGGTGGTTGATCGTCGCGGTGGTTGCGGCGTCGTTGATCGCGCTGTTCGTCTCCTGGGGCCTGCAGTTGGAACGCGGCCTCCCTGAGCCGGCGAACACCATGTGGATGCTGGCGGACCCGGTGCTCGGCGTCGTCGCCATCGTGCTGCTGCCCAAGGTCTTGTATCGCGACAGCGGAGATCCCGACTGGCGGGTCGATCCTCGACGCGAGCGGCGCGGGCTGGTGTGGGGCGTGGTGATCGTCTTGTGTGCGACGGTCTCGGGAGCCGCGCTGCCGTCGGCCGCGGTCGCGGTGGTGTCGCTTGCTGGTCGGCGCCGGGCGGCGTCGATCGCCGCGGGGGCGAGCAGCTTCATGATCGCCTCCGTGGCCGGCCTGATCCTGGACCGAGAGCCCGTCCCGTGGGGGGAGATGCTGATCGCGTCGGGACTGGTCTGCGCGGTGCTGGTGATGTACGGGCTGTATCGCGGCGGGCGTCGAGCTCTGCTGCGATCGCTGCGGCAGGAAGCCGAGGCCGCCCGACGCAGCCAAGAGGCGCGAGAGTTCCAGGCGCGTCAGGAGGAGCGCACGGAGATCGCGCGCGAGATGCACGACTCGGTCTCCCACCGGCTGGCCTTGGTCGCGCTGCATGCCGGCGCGCTGGAGTACCGCGACGATCTGGAGCCCGAGAAGGTGCGTGAGGCGGCCGCCGTGATCCGGCAGGCGGCGCAGGAGGCGGCCGACGAGCTCAGGGCGACGCTGCACGTCCTTCGCGCCGACGGGTCAGAGACGCGCCCGGCGCCGACCCTCGCGGATCTGACGCGATTGGTCGACGCGGTCCGCGCCGCAGGCATGCCTGTCAGCCTCGATCTCCAGGTGCCGGACGGCGTCGTGCTTCCTGACGCGACGGCCGCGCACGCCTATCGGGTGCTGCAAGAGTCGCTCACTAACGCGTCCAAACACGCGCCCGGCCAGCGGGTCGATGTCCTCCTCGCCGCGACTCCGGGCCAGGATGTACAGGTGCGCGTCGCCAACCTGCTGGCGCCTCAAGCGCCGCGAGGCCCCGGATCACGAGTCGGACTCGTCGGCCTCCGGGAACGCATGACGCTCGTCGGCGGTCGATTCGAGGCCGGGATGAGGGGCGGCCGCTTCGTTGTGGAAGCATGGGTGCCGTGGAGAACCTGAGCGTGCTGCTCGTCGACGACGAACCGCTGATCCGCGCCGGCCTGCGGATGGTGCTGGACGGGATGCACAGCATCCGGATCGTGGGCGAGGCCGGTGACGGCGTGGAGGCCGTCGAGCTCGTCGCCCGGCTGCGCCCCGACGTAGTGCTGATGGACGTGCGGATGCCCCGGCTCGACGGCGTCGCGGCCACGGCCCAGGTGCGTGCGCTCGACGACCCGCCGGCAGTGGTGGTGCTGACCGCCTTCGCCACTGACGAGTACGTGCTCGGCGCGCTGCGCGCCGGAGCCGCAGGTTTCTTGCTCAAGCACACGCCGCCGCCGCAGCTGGTGGAGGCCGTGCGCCAGGCGGCGGCCGGCACCATGACGCTGTCGCCCGAGGCAGCCGCGCGGTTGGTGGACGCCGCCAGTGCGCCGGTCGTCGAGGGCACGGAACGGTTGGATCTGCTCTCGGAGCGCGAGGCCGAAGTGGCGGATCTGGTGGCCGAAGGCCTGACCAACGCGGAGATCGCGGGCAGGCTGTTCCTCTCCTTGCCGACGGTGAAGACCCATCTCGCCCGGATCTTCGAGAAGCTGGCCGTCACCAACAGGGTGCAAGTGGCCCTATTGGTGCACGCCGCCCGACGCTGAGCGGCGGGGGATCGTCAGGGGAGGGTGAGGATATCTGCCCCGGTGGCGGTGACGACGAGGGAGTGCTCGAACTGGGCGCAGCGCGACTTGTCCAGCGTGACGACCGTCCAGTCGTCGTCCCACAGCTCGTTGTCCTGCCGGCCCAAGGTGAGCATGGGCTCAATCGTGAAGGTCATGCCCTCCTCGATCACCGTGGTCAGCCGGGGTTCGTCGTAGTGCAGCACCACCAGGCCCGAATGGAACTGGGTGTGCACGCCGTGGCCGGTGTAGTCGCGCACCACGCCGTAGCCGAAGCGCTTGGCGTAGGACTCGATGACGCGCCCGATCACAGAGAACGGACGGCCGGGCCGGACGGCCTTGATGGCTCGATTCAGCGCCTCCAGGGTGCGCTCGGTGAGCAGCTTCGACTCCTCGTCGACGTCGCCGCAGTAGAACGTGGCGCAGTTGTCGCCGTGCACGCCGTCCTTGAAGGCGGTGCAGTCGATCTTGACCAGGTCGCCGTCCTCCAGCGGACGGAGATCGGGGATGCCGTGGCAGATCACCTCGTTGACGGAGGTGCAGATCGACTTGGGGAAGCCCCGGTAGCCGAGCGCCGACGGGTAGGCGCCGTGATCGAGCATGTATTCGTGGGCGATAGCGTCCAGCGCGTCGGTGGTGACACCGGGAGCGATCGCCTTCGCGGCCTCGTGCATGGCCTGGGACGCGATGCGTCCGGCGATCCGCATCCGCTCGATCACGTCCTGGCTCTGCACGTGCGAGCCGCGATACGGCGTGGGGCCGGGCTTGCCGACGTACTCCGGGCGCGCGATGGAGCGCGGCACCTGCCGCATGGGGGTGATCGGATACGGGGTCACAACACTCACGGGGAGCCAGTCTAGTGGCCTGGGGTGGGTTGTTCGCGGAGCACCTACTCGACGCGCAGGCTCTCCAACGCGGCGGCCACCTCGTCCTGGTTGTCCGTCAGGTCGATCGTCGCGCAGGACACGAACACCGACAGCTGGTCCTTCTCACCCAGTTCCAGCACCACGATGTCGACGGTGTCGCCCTGGATCTCCTTGGGCTGATTGTCGACATAGACGTTGGCCCGGAGTCGCCATCCCTCGTGCCCATCCACCACGTAGGCGCTCGACTCCAGCACGTCGCGGTACCGGTAGCCCTGGAACATCGTCGACGACGCCATGCAGCTCATGAACTGCTCGGCGGCGGTTCGCGGCTCGGTGAAGCCGTCCTCGGCATGGACGTAACCGACGTCGATGTTGCTGATCCAGCCATCGGTGATCGGGCGAATGACCGAGTTCTGGTCGGTCATCCAGGGGACCGTGGTGGGGGTGTGCTGCCAGGCGGCGCCGGTGGGGGCCAGGAAGGACAGTCCTCCGCCCCGCACTCGTCCGTCCTGATCGACCTGCGAGCGCGAGTCGTAGTGGATCAGGGGGCAGGCGATGTTCTGCCCGTGATCGCCGATGCTGGGCGTGTCGCTGGGCTGAGGGCTGGGTGACAGCTCATCCCACTGGCTGCCCGACGGCCGCGCGGAGGACTCCGGGGCGAGATCGATGACGCTCAGACCGCCTGTGCCGTACAGCAGGCCGACGACGAGCAGCGTCACGGCCGCCATCGCTGCGGCGAACCACACCCACTGCCGGCGCGGCTTCTGAGACTCGGGGGCCGTCGGCTGCGCCCATCGTTGCCCGTCCCAGTAGCGGGGGCGGGAGGGGTCTTGCGGGTCGGGGTACCAACCGGGCTGGGCCATCAGCTCACCTTCTCCACGGAGTCGAGGGCATCGGCCACCAGCTCCTTGCGTTTCTCGTCGTCGATGGGGGCCTGCGAGTGGAACAGGACCAGGTTGTCGCCGTGGCGGAAGACGGCGACGACCACCTCGTCGCCGATCACCGCCTCGCCGGGCACGTTCCAGAAGTTCACCCGCAGCAGCCATCCCTCCACGCCGTCGCGGGTGGTGATCCGGCGATCCTCCAGCGGTTCCTGATGGTCGAGGGTGGAGTAATAGTAGGAGGTCGACATGCACTCGACCAGCTGTGCGGCGGCGGCAGCGGGATCGTGCGAGAACACCTCGGTGTCCAGGGTGCCGATCGCGGTGATGGCGACCCAGCCCGCGGTCACCCGATCCGACTGGCCGGAACGGTCAGAGGTGAAGTCGATCGTCCATCCGCCGCCGTCGCTCCACCACGGCACGGCCTTGAAGCGCAGGCCGCCCGACTGGTACCACCCGTCGACGGGGCCTAGCTCGCCCTCCTCGATGAGCGGGCATTCCACCGGGCGTCCGCCGTCGTCCCGCTTCTCCGGGTCGGTAGGGGTTTCACTGGTTCGCAGCTCGTTCCATTGGGATCCGCTGGGCCTGGCGACGTTGGGATCCTCGATGAAGCCGAAGGGGGTGGAGCCTCGCCAGGGCTGCCACACGATCAGCACGATCACCAGGACGATCCCGATGAGCCCGACGATGAACCCCAGCGGACGTGTGGACGCGCGCGGCTTCTTCTGCACGGGGTCCAGCCAGCGCCGACCGTCCCAGTATCTGGGCTCGCCGGATCCCGCGGGGTCGGGATACCAGCCAGGTTGAGCCATGAGGTCCGATGATAGTCGCGCGCGATCCGCCCGAGGGATGAGATTTCGTCATGCAGCTGTAACAAATCCGGGGCAGAATGTCCGGCATGGATAGGCAACTGGAGTTCGTCCTGCGCTCAATGGAAGAGCGAGACGTCCGATTCGTCAGGCTCTGGTTCACCGACGTGCTGGGCGCGCTCAAGTCTGTGGCCATCACCCCCACCGAGGTCGAAGGGGCGCTCTCCGAGGGCGTCGGGTTCGACGGCTCGGCGATCGAGGGGTTCGCCCGGGCGTACGAGTCCGACATGGTGGCGCACCCCGATCCGTCGACCTTCCAGATCCTGCCGTGGCGCACCGGGCCGGGGTGGAGCACCGCGAGGATGCTCTGCGACATCAAGCTGCCCGACGGCAGCCCGAGCTTCGCCGATCCGCGCTTCGTGTTGAAGCGCGCGCTCGACAAGGCGGCTGCTGCGGGATTCACCTACTACATCCACCCCGAGATCGAGTTCTTCCTGCTGAGCCATCTCGATCCGCCCACCCCGCTCGACCAGGGCGGCTATTTCGACCACACCACGCTCGGCAACGGCACCGACTTCCGTCGCGACGCGATCACGATGCTGGAGCAGATGGGCATCTCCGTCGAGTTCAGCCATCACGAGGCTGCTCCGGGCCAGCACGAGATCGACCTGCGCTACGCCGACGCGCTCACGATGGCCGACAACGTGATGGCCTTCCGCGTGGTCATCCGCGAGGTGGCCATCTCCCAGGGCATCCACGCCACCTTCATGCCGAAGCCCTTCGGTGGGATGCCGGGCTCCGGCATGCACACCCACATGTCGCTGTTCGAGGGCGACGCCAATGCCTTCTACGACGCGTCCGACGAGTACAACCTCTCGCCGCTCGCGCGCCACTTCGTCGCCGGGCTGCTGCGGCACGCGCCCGAGATCACGGCCGTGACCAACCAGTGGGTGAACTCCTACAAGCGGCTCGCCGACGGTCACGAGGCGCCCAGCTACGCCTGCTGGGGTCGTGCCAACCGTTCCGCGCTGATCCGGGTGCCCCAGTTCACGCCGGGCAAGGGCTCCTCGGCCCGCATCGAGTACCGCGCCGTCGACTCGGGCGTGAACCCCTACCTGGCCTACGCCGTGATGCTGAACGCCGGCTTCAAGGGCATCGAGGGCGAGTACGAGCTGCCCCCGGAGACGGAGGACGAGGTGTTCCGGCTCAGCGAGCGCGAGCGTCGGGCGCTGGGCATCCAGGCCTTGCCGCGCAACCTGGAGGAGGCGCTGCAGCTCATGGAGGGCAGCGAGCTCGTCGCCGAGACCCTCGGCGAGCACGTCTACGAGTACTTCCTGCGCAACAAGCGCGAGGAGTTCGAGGACTACCGTCGCCAGGTCACGCCGTGGGAGCTGCAGCGTCACATCAACGTGATGTAAGAGGTTCCGCAGGTAGGTGGCACCTCTAGTCCCCTCCCGATCAGCTGATCAGGGGAAAGGCCGCCGCCGCTTCGTCCGCGTGCACGCCGGAGGCCCGACGCGGCCTGCTCGCCCAGTTTTCCTTGCCGACGACGAGATCCAGGAACTCCTGCGGCTCGAACTCGACCACATTGGGCGGCGTGCCCCGCGTGTGCTTCGGGCCCGTTCCGAAGCCGATCTGCACCGCCGCGAACGGTGGCACCCTCAGCTCGATCGTCGCGCCCGGGTGACGCTGCCTCAGCAGCGCGCAGGCGGCCCGGCACGCCGCGGCCAGGAGCGTGCGGTCCAGCGGAGACGAGGCTTGACGCGCCGCGCGAAGCAGGATATTGGTGAGATCGGGCTTCGCTTTGGCGAGCTCCCTGTCCAGTTCTGCGGTGGCCTCCGCGTCGAGGAGCGGACGCAGCGCGCCGAGCAGGGCGGGGGAGGGCTTGACCATGGCCAGATTCTCCCATGCCTCGCGCGCGCCGGGCCGCCTCCGGCACTACTGTGGAGCCGTGACCAGGATCTCCTCGCCCACGGGCGAATTCGCGCGCCGGGGCTTCCAATCGCCCTCGACCGCGGCTCGCACCTGGGAGCGCTGGGGGACGTGGCTCGGCCACACGCCCGACGTCGATCTGGCCCTGTTCGAGCACGCGGCGGATCGGGATCAGGCCCTGGACGCCTTGGAGCGGATCGCCCAGAACGCTCCGACGGAGTACGCGGAGCTGGCTGCCGACCGGGCCTGGCTGACCCGGGTGATTCGGGTTCTCGGCGCATCGTCGGGCCTCACTCAGACGCTCACGCGTCATCCCGAACTCGTGTGGCTGCTGCAGCAGCCTCCAGGCCCGAGGGACCGAGAGGGGTGGCAGCGGTTCTTCGCCGGCTTCGTCGAGGTGGACGACGACGGCGTCGCGCGCGGCGATTCCAACCAGTTGCGCATCGCCAACCGCGCCGCCCTGATCGAGATCGCGGCGCGCGATCTGGAGGCTGCGGACCCTTATGCGGTCGTCGACCAGCTGTCGCAGGAACTGGCGTTCGTCGCTGAGATGGTTCTGGAACTCTCGCTCGCCTTCGCCCGAGCCGAGGTGGCGGGCTGGGAAAAGGCGCGGCTCGCGGTGCTGTCGATGGGCAAGACTGGCGCCCGTGAGCTGAACTATCTCTCCGACGTCGACGTGATCTACGTCTGCGAGCCCGCCGAGGGGGTCGACCCGACGGCCGCCCAGGAGGTGGGCGCTCGGCTGGCCGCTGCGCAGGCTCGGATCTGCTCGGCCTTCACTCCGGAGGGATCGATCTTCGCCGTCGACGCGGCCCTGCGTCCAGAAGGCAAGGCGGGATCCCTGGTGCGCACGCTGTCGTCGTACCTGGCCTATTACAAGAAGTGGGCGAAGAACTGGGAGTTCCAGGCCCTGCTCAAGGCGCGCCCGGTGGCCGGCGACCTCGCTCTCGGCCACCAGTTCGTCGAAGCCGTCGCCCCGATGGTGTGGGCGGTGGGCGAGCACGCGGGCTTCCTGTCGGAGGTGCGCGCGATGCGCGAGCGCGTCGTCTCGCTGATCCCCGCCAAGGAGGCCAAACGCGAGATCAAGCTCGGCGCGGGCGGCCTGCGCGACACCGAGTTCTCCGTGCAACTGCTGCAGCTCACGCATGGACGCGCTGACGAGCGGCTGCGGCTGCGCGGCACCTTCGAGGCGCTGCGCGCTCTGGTGGACTGCGGCTACATCGGGCGCGCCGACGGTGCGGAGATGGAGCAGGCCTATCGCTTCCAGCGCGTCCTCGAACACCGCGTCCAACTACGGCGGCTGCGGCGCACGCACCTGCTGCCCGACGATGTCGTCGGCCTGCGCGACGTGGGCCGGACGATGGGGATCGCTCCGGAGGATCTGCAGAAGAAGTGGCGCTCGTCGGCCCTCTTGGTGGAACGCCTCCAACGCCGGATCTTTTTCTCCCCGTTGCTGGATGCGGTGTCGAGCGTCCCCACGGACTCGCTGCGACTGTCGCCCGAGGCGGCCAAGGACCGGATGCGCGCGCTCGGCTTCGAAGATCCGCGGGCGGCGCTCGGCCACATCGAGGCCCTCACCCGGGGCACCAGCCGCGCGGTGGAGATCCAGCGCCAGCTGATGCCCGCCATGCTGGGCTGGTTCGCGCAAGGCACCAACCCCGACTACGGACTGCTCAGCTTCCGGCAGCTGTCCGAGGCGCTGGGGTCCACGTCGTGGTATCTCCGAGCGCTGCGGGACGAGGGCTTCATGGCCCAGCGGCTCGCCCAGATCTGCTCGTCCAGCCGGTTCGTCGTCAACCTCTTGCGCCGGGCGCCGGAGAACGTGCGGCTGCTGTCAGGCAGCGACGGCTTGCGCGTGCGCACCGTCGAAGAGCTGACGACGTCGATGACCTCGGCGGCGCAGCGCAAGAGCGAGGTGGAGCAGGCGATCGAGTCGATTCGCGCCCTGCGCCGCTCTGAGCTGTGCCGGATCGCGCTGAGCGACGTGCTGGGCGACGTCGACATCGACACCGTCGGCGTTGCGTTGAGCGACCTCACGTCGGCATCGATCGACGCCGCCCTGGACGTCGCCCGTCGCGAGGTGGATGCGCCCGAGGTGGGTGTCATCGCCCTGGGCCGCTGGGGCGGATCGGAGCTCAGCTACTCCTCCGACGCCGACTGCATGTTCGTGGTGCCGGACGGCACCGACGCGGACGGGCGCACCGCCGCCACCGAGCTGGTCCGCCGGGCCAGCCAGCTGCTCGGGCGCCCGGGCCCGGATCTCGGCGTCGAGATCGACACCGATCTTCGTCCGGAGGGCAAGGGCGGGCCGCAGGTTCGCACGGTCTCGTCCTACGCCAACTATTACGAGAAGTGGGCGGCCACCTGGGAGTACCAGATGCTGCTCAGGGCACGGCCCGGCGCCGGAGCCCAGGATCTCGCTGCGCAGGTGCTGAGTCAGGCGGATCGCTACCGCTACCCCGCGGGGGGACTGGAGAAGGAACGGGTCATTGAGATCAGGCGACTGAAGTCGCGGATGGAGAAGGAGCGCATCCCGCGCAACGTCGATCCGAACCGCCACCTCAAGCTCGGTCCCGGCGGGCTGTCCGACATCGAGTGGAGCGTGCAGCTTCTCCAGCTGAAGCATGGGCATGAGTTTCCCGGCCTGCGGGCCACCTCGACCCTGGCGGCCCTGGCCGCCGCAGTGGAGGCGGGGCTGGTCACGTCGGAGGAGGCCGAGGTCTTCGCCGGAGCCTGGCGGCACGTGTCCCGTCTGCGCAACGCGATCATGCTGGTGCGCGGAAGGGCCAGCGACGTGCTCCCCAGCAACCACCAGGATCTCGCCTCCATCGGCCAGCTCATGGGCTACGACGCCTACCACGCGTCCAACCTGCTGGACGACACCATGCGCCACACCCGCCGCGCCGCCGCTGTGGTCGATCGGGTCTTCTGGGAAGACTGAGGTGGTTCCGGCGTCGTGTCAGTTGGCGGCGCTGCTAAGGTGATCACATACGTGTTCCGGGGTCGGTGAAAGTCCGAACCGGCGGTGATAGCCCGCGACCCTCGAGGCCAGAGCAAGCTCAGGCCGACAGGTTGACTCGGTGGAATTCCGAGGCCGACAGTCAGAGTCTGGATGGGAGGAACGTGTTCGCTCGGGTGTACCCGCGCGGATAGGCACGTGGGTGTCGTCCGTCGCTGAACGCTCGTTGTGGTCGCTCCCCGGAACCTGAGCAGGACGGGGTGAGATGGCCAACATCACACGATCGCTGGCCCGGGCAGGGCTGTGGTCGGCCTACCCTGCGCGCACCCGCCCGTTGTCGGTGGTGGGCAGGATCGCGCCGGCGGTGGTGGCGTTCGTGGCTCTGCTGGCGCTGTGGTGGTGGACGACGGCGACCGGCCGGATCGATCCCTTCCTCCTGCCCAACCCCCTCGACGTGATCCTGCGGATGGGCGACCAGCTGGCTGATGGCGTCGCGTGGCGGTATCTGTCCCCGACTCTGGTGGCGGCCCTGCTGGGGTCGGGCATCGCGGTGGTGATCGCCATTCCGCTGGCCTTCGTCGTGGCGCATTCGCGCGTGCTGGGGGCGGTGCTGGAACCCTTCATCGCGGTGTCTCAGACCGTCCCGCTGGTGGCGATCGCGCCGCTGCTGGTGCTCTGGATCGGATATGGCACGCTTCCCATCGCGGTGCTGTGCGCCATCGTCGCCTTCTTCCCGATGGTTACCACCGCCTTGGTGGGACTTCGTTCCCTCGACATGCGCGTCGTCGAGTCGGCTCTGCTCGACGGGGCCGGCGCGTGGCAGCGCGTCTGGTATCTGGAAGCTCCCATGGCGGCGCCCGCCCTGTTGGCCGGCATCCGCGGGGGAGTGGTGCTGTCCATGACCGGCGCGGTGGTCGGCGAGTTCGTGATGGGCGGCTCCGGGCTAGGCACCCTGCTCACCCTGTCACGCGACGCCACCGACACGACGGGCATGTTCGCCGTCGTCGCCTGGATCAGCGCCTCGGCGCTCGCGCTCTACGGACTCATCTACGCGGCCGAACGAGCCGCGGTCGCCTCACTGCAAGGAGAAGACACATGACCATCTCACGACGAGGCCTGCTCGGCGGTGCCCTGGCCGGGGTGGGTGCGGGAGTGCTCAGCGCATGCGCGCCCACCCCGTCGAGCACCCCGACGCCCGGTGCCAGCCTCAGCTCCAGTGCTGCTGCCCGGACCTCCTTGACCATCGGGATGACCTACATTCCCAATATCCAGTTCAGCCCGCTCTACGTGGCCCGGGATCAGGGCATCTTCGCCGACCACGGCCTCGACGTCACGTTGCGTCATCACGGCCAGCAGGAGGATGCCTTCGGAGCCGTCACGGCCGGGCAAGAGGACGTCGTCCTTGCGTCCTCCGACGAGGCCGTCGTCGCTGCCGCCAATGGCTCCTCGCTCGCCACCTTCGCCACCTGCTACCAGCGTTTTCCCGCCGAGGTGATGACGACGCTGCCGCTGCCCGAGCAGCCGCTGGACGTGTTGAAGGGCATCAAGCTGGGCATTCCCGGGCACTTCGGGTCGAACTACTACGCGGCGCTCTGTGCGCTGCATCTCTCCGGTCTCACGGAGCAGGAGGTGACCCTGACCGATGTCGGCTACACGCAGGTGACCGCGCTCACCACCGGCAACGTCGAGGCGATCGTCGGGTACCGCAACAACGAGTTGGTTCAGTTCCAGGCTCAGGGCATCGAGGTGTCGACGGTGCCCGTCTCCGATCCGGCGGCCCCCTCGCTGGTGGGCCCGGGCCTGGTCACCGTGCGCGACCGTCTCTCCGTTGACGTGCTGCGTGCCGTGCGTGACGCGGTGCTGGCCGCGGAGATCGCCATCGCGGAGAACCCGGCCCTGGCGATGGAGGCCACCGAGAAGGAGGTGCCGACGCTCAGCGAGCCCGAGCAGCGCGCTGCGGCTGAGGCGGTTCTCGCGGAGACCATCGAGCTGTGGAAGGGCGATCAGGACACGCCTCACGCCGAGATCGACGAGGCCGCCTTCGAGCGGATGGGCCAGCTGCTCACCGACGTCGGCATCATCGACGCGCCCCCGTCCAACACCCTGCTTTCCCTCTGACCTTTCCCTCTGAGCAAAACCCCTTTCCGCTCGCGGATCGTGGCATAGGGTGGAAGAGGTAAGCGACCGTGCTGTGGCGCGGTCCGAGACGTGAGGAGAAGACGATGGCGAAGAAGAGCACCTACACCGTTCCCGGTCTGAGCGAGGAGGCGGGCCAGAAGGCCGTCGAGATCCTCCAGGGGCGGCTCAACGAGTACAACGACCTCCAGCTGACCCTCAAGCACGTGCACTGGAACGTGGTCGGGCCCAACTTCATCAGCGTGCACGAGATGATCGACCCTCAGGTGGACCTGGTCCGGCTCTACGCGGACGCCGCGGCCGAGCGGATCGCGGCGCTGGGCGGCTCGCCGAGGGGCACCGTCGGTGGCATCGCGGAAGATCGGGCGCTGCCCGAGTACCCGCTGGGCCGCAACACCGCGCTGGAACACCTGAAGGCCTTGGACGGCATCTACGACGTGGTGATCACCGACAATCGCGAGGCGATCACCGCGCTCGAGGAACTCGACGTGGTGACCCAGGACATGGTGATCGGTCAGACCGCGGAGCTGGAGAAGTTCCAGTGGTTCGTGCGTGCGCATCTGGAGAACGCCGGCGGTCAGCTGCCGCAGTGATCCTGTAGATGTGATCGTGTAGACGAGACGACGACGGGGAGGCGCCAACCAGGTGCCTCCCCGTCGTCGTTCGGTGTCTACGCGCCAGCCTTGGCCTCGAAGAGCAAGGCGCCCTCGGCCGTGGCGAGGGTGAGTTTGGCGCCGTCGATCGTGTAGGACGATGCGGTCTCCAGAGCGCCCATGAACTCGCCCTCCTGGAGCATCTCCTCCTCCGACTCGCACGCCATCTCGGTGGCGACGAGCGGCCCGACCTCCACCTGGTCGCCGGTGATGCTGACCTCGCCCGCGATCGAGTTGCAGGCCCTGGCCGTGAGGGATCCGCTCTCGATCACGAGAGTGACCTCCTTCATCCCGACCACGGGCTTGATGGCGTCGCCCTGCGCGATTCCGGTCAGCACCCACGTGGTGGACTCGAGCGTCGCACCCGCCGGCGCGGGTTCGGAGGGCTGCGTGGGCTCCGTCGTCTGAGTGGCGCTCTGAGTCGGCGCCGGTGAGGACGGGGAATCCGTCGAGGTGGGGGCTGCGCCGGGGTTCGGCGCGCAGGTTCCCAACAACAGCAAGGAGGTCACCGCGAGGGTTCCGATCAAACGCATGTCGTGCTCTTTCCGTCGGCGATCGTCTGTTGCCAGTCTATGAGGCGCTTACGCGCCGTCCCCGCGCACCGCGACCAGGGTGCGTCCATGAGCGCGGCCGGCCAGCCGCGCGGCGGCCGCCGAGATCGCGTCTGCGAAGGCGACGGTGGTGGTGAGGGCCTCCAGCTTCGCCACATCGACGGTGTCCGCCAGCAGGCGCCAGGCCTTCTCTCGGCTCTCCAGCGGAGCCCAGACCGAGTCGACGCCCGCCAGGGTGACGCCGCGCAGGATGAAGGGCATGACGGTGGCGGGCAGGTCGGCCGAGCCGGCGAGGCCGCACGCCGCCACCACGCCGCCGGGCTTGGTCTGGGCGATGGCGTTGGCGAGCACCGTTCCGCCGACGCTGTCGACGACGCCCGCCCAGGTGGCCTTCTGGAGCGGTCGACCTGGTTCCGTCAACGCATCGTGAGCGACGAGCTGCGAGGCACCGAGGCCGGTGAGCAACGGACCGTGCTCCTCGATCCGCCCGGTGGAGGCGTGCACCTCGAAGCCGAGGGTGGCGAGAATCATGGTGGCGACGGTGCCCACGCCACCGCTGGCGCCGGTGACCAGCACCGGGCCGTCGGCGGGGGTGATGCCCGCGTCGGTGAGCTTCCGCACGCAGAGGGCTGCGGTGTACCCGGCGGTGCCGATGGCCGCAGCCTGAGCCAGCGAGAACGGGGTGGGGGAGACGGCGAGGGCGCCGTCGATCTTGGCGAGCGTGGTGAGCCCGCCGTGCCGGGTCTCCGACAGGCCCGCGCCGGTCAGCACGAGGGGATCTCCGGGCTGCCACCGAGGACTCGTCGACTCGCGGACGATGCCGGCCAGATCGATGCCGCCGATCAGCGGGGTGGTGCGAACCACCCCCGGACGCCCGGTGAGGGCGAGACCATCCTTGTAGTTGAGGCTGGAGTAGTGCACCTCGACGGTGACGTCGCCGTCGCCGAGAAAATCCTCGTCCACCTGCTCCACGGCGGCCGACCGGACGGGCCGCCCCTTCGCATCTTGTCCCGTCTCCCGAATCACGATCGCCTCAATCACCGTTCCATCCTATGACGGCGACGATCGGGCCCCTCGGCGACCCCGCCTAGCGACTACTGTCCGAGAAAGAGCGCTCGGTCGGTATCAGAGGGGGGTCCAGCGACTCTTAGTGGAGGAACGACCAGGGAGGATCCACCATGACCGAACACCCCGCACCCGTCAACCCCACGCCTTGGATTCCGCCGGAGATCGCCGCGGCATGGGATGTTGCCGTCACGCAGGGCGACAATCCTGTCGCCTACCTTGCGCGCTCGCTGCTGATCACCGGCACACGCGAGGAGGTGCAGGAGAGGGCCGCGCGCATCCAGGAGCTGGCGAAAACGCTCAATATCGAGATCGTGGTCAAGGAGATCGGCCTGTCGGCGTCGCGGGAGGTCGCCGACATAAGGAAGCAGTGGCCGGAACTGGAGCGGGCGCCCTGGCAGCTCGAACTGCACGGAGACGGCACCTCCGACGCGCACGACCTGCTCACGCTGCTGCGTAACGTGGGCGAGGACAAAGGGGTTTCGCTCGATCACCTCATGACCTGCGCGCCCTACTACGCCGGCATGCCCTACTACGCGGGGATGCCGTACTACGCCGGCATGCCCTACTACGCGGGAATGCCGCAGGCCACCCTCAGCTATGCGATGCCTGGCTCCGGGGGACGATCGCCGGTGGCGGTGGTGCTGCCGGATCCCCGGAAGGAGCCCGAGAAGGGGCTGCGGCGGCCGGTGGTCGTCGTGCCCGACACCGGTCTGGAGAAGCACGACTGGTTCCCGGAGCCACGGCCTGGAGCGACGGAGAGGACCGACACGGCAGAGGTCTACGTCGACGGGCATCTGCTCGGGATGAACGGCACCGTGCCGGGGTCGCAGGTCCCGCCGGTCTGGCGCAACCCCCTCGATGGCTCGGTTCGGCCCTTTGCCGGCCACGGCACGTTCATCGCGGGGATCATTCGGCAGATCTGCCCGGAGGCCATCGTGTGGGGAATCCCGGTGATGCAGGACAACGGGATGGTCCCGGAGACCTGCCTCCTGGCGACGCTCGATGCGCTGAGAGTGCGTCAGGCCAAGGCTTTGGCCGACGGCAGCCCGGACGACGTGTTCGACGTGCTCAGCCTGTCGCTCGGCTACTACCACGAGAAGCCGGAGGACCTTCAGGCCGACGCGGCGCTGTGGGAGGTGCTCGAACACCTCGGTCGCCTCGGCGTGCTGGTGGTGGTGTCGGCTGGCAACAACTCCACGACGGCCCGCACCTATCCGGCGGCCTTCGCCGAGATCCAGCGGGAGTCGTCGCGCCTCCCGCTGGCGTCGGTCGGGGCGCTCAACCCCAATGGCACCGTCGCGTACTTCAGCAACGGCGGCGACTGGGTCAGCTGCTATCGCAGCGGTGCCGCGCTGGTCAGCACGATGCCGATGGTGCCCCTCAATCATGGTCAGCCACAGGTGGCGTTGGAACATGAGGGCCGGCCCCGGGCGACGATCGACCCGGACGACTTCACCGGTGGGTTCGCGGTATGGAGCGGGACGTCTTTCGCGGGGCCGGTGCTGGCCGGGGAGTTGGCCTCCCAGCTGCTGAAGCCGGTCGGCACCGACCTCGACGCCCTGCTGGAGCGAGGCTGGGCAGCGGTGGGGGAGAAGCTGCGGTGGGCACGGCCATGAACGCCACGAGCTTGGTGGAGGAGGCGGCCCAGCGGTTCGTCGAGTATCGGCGGACGTCGCGCATCGACGCCCTCGTTCGGCTGCTCAATCCCACCCTGTGGCACCTCGCCCGGTCGTGCGGACTGAGTCGCTCCGATGCCGAGGACGCGGTGCAGACGGCCTGGCTCCGCCTCGTCGACAACGCTGACAGCGTTCGAGAACCCAGAACCGTGTTGGCCTGGCTGGGGACGACGGTGCGCCGAGAGGCGTGGCGTCTCTCCAAACAACAGGCGCGCTCGCTTCCCGTGGACGAGTTGCCGGAACCCCCGGAAGCCGCGCCCGATCCTGCCACGGTGGCGTCCTTGTCGGAGACCAAACAAGCGCTGCTGCGACACTTCTTGGAGTTGTCTCCGCGGTGCCAGTCCATCTTGCGGGTGGTCAGCCGCGGCGGGCGCCCCGACTACGCCGCCCTCTCGGAGGCGCTCGGCATTCCCGTCGGCTCGATCGGCCCCACCAGGGGCCGCTGTCTGGCGAAGCTGCGTTCCTCCCTCATCGACGATCCCACCTGGAGCCGAGCATGACGAACGATGAACCACTGGATGCCTTCGACCTGGAGCTGTTGGAGTCCATCGCAGAACTGCTCGACGAGATCGACCCGCTGCCCGCGGGGTTGGACGAGGACGTGCTGGTCAGGCTCGCCGTCGCGGGCTTGGACGCCGAGCTGGCGACGCTGCAGCAAGAGTCCGAGGTGTTGCTGCGGGGTTCCACTCCCGTCGAGTCGATCACGTTCAGCAGCTCCACCCTTCAGCTGATGATCCAGGTCTCGCCCCAGGAAGACGGCCTTCGCATCGACGGGTGGGTCACCGGCGGCGGCATCTCGGTGGAACTGCACGCCGGCGGTACGTCCTATCCCGTCGTGTCCGACGCGCATGGCCGGCTGGTGTGGCTCGGCGTGCCGAGCGGTCCCCTGCGGTTCGTGCTTCTTCCCGCCGATCCAGATGCCAAGCCCGTGGTCACGCCGGTGATCGAGTTGTGAACGACGTGCTCGGGCAGGCACGGCGCACCTATCAGGAGGCGCGCGTGGCCATCGCGCAGTACCGGCTGGCTGAGGCCCGCGGGCTGCTTGAGGCCGCGCGTGCTCTGCTCGACGAGGTGGCCGTGGAGGAGGCCTTCGAGCTGCGGATTCGCATCATGGTGAGTGAAGCCTGGCTGCTCTGCGACGCGGTCGGGCTGCCCGCCGCGCTCGTCCAGTTGGACGACGCGATCGCTCAAGCGTCGACGAGAGGCCGCGACGATCTCTGCGCGGTGGCGCACACGCAGGCCGGGGTGCTGCGCGCCCGAGCAGGGGAGAGCGTGCCAGCGCTACGCGAGCTGGCTGCCGCCGTCGAGCTGGGCACGGGGTTGCCTCTCGACGATCGGGTGCGCGTGTTGCTGAACAAAGGCACCATCGCGTCGCAGGCCGGTTTGCTCGACGAGGCCGCAGCCGATCTCAGGGCAGCCGCGGACCTCGCTTCGCAGTTGCCCGACTACGCGTTCATGGCGCTGCACAACCTCGGCTACGTCGAGTACCTCCGCGGTGATCTCCCCACCGCGCTGACGATCATGGGCGAAGCCGACCTGATGGACTCCGGGGTGGATCGGGCCGTTGCCGGGCTGGACCGAGCGAGGGTGGTGATGGAGGCCGGGCTGATCGACGATGCCGCCGAGCTCCTCGACGTTGTCGTGCAGCAATTGGAGGAAGGCGGACTCGCGGCCGAGGCCGCCGACGCCAGGCTCGACCTGGCGCGCTGCGCCCTGCTCCGAGGTGACCACGCCTTGGCCAGCGCGCTTGCCATCAGCGTCGCCGAGGCGGCCCGCGAGCGCGGAGAGGCCGACAAGGCGATGGCGGCGGATGTCGTGTGGCTGGAAGCGGCGGTGCTGGGTCCGCGCGTTCCTGCAGACGCGCCCGGCGTCGCCCGAGCCCTTGCCGCCCGCGCCACGGCGGCAGGGCGTCGATGGACGGCAGCTCGGGCCGCCGCGCTCGGTGGCATCGCGTCGGCGGTGCTGGGCGATGGCGGCTCGGTGGAGGCCGGATCCTGGCGCCTTCTCAAGACCTCGCCATACCTGGCCATCCGGATACTCGGGCTGCTCGCGGATCTCGCCACCACCGAGAGCCGTGCGACGCGAGCGCGCCTGGCGCGACAGGCGGCCGCGGACCTGGCCGGAGCCCAGAGCGGGGTGGCGAGCCTCGACCTGCGCACGGCGGCGGCGGTGCACGTCGTGCCGATCATCGAGGCCGACCTGAGAAGGGTAGTGGAACAGGGTCGTGCATGGCAGGCGCTGCTCGCGACCGAACGCTGGCGGTGGGCGGAGCACGCGCTGCCATCGGTCGGGCGACCTGCCGATCCGGGGGTGGCGGAGCTGTGGTCGCAGTTGCGGCAGCTGCACGACGAGTATCGCACCGCCCCGGCGGGACGCGAGAGCGAGCTCAGGCGCTCGGCCCGCCTGGTCGAGGAGCAGCTTCGCGCACAAGGATGGCGGCTGCCAGGCAGCGGTGTGCGGGTGCGCCCGCAACGGCTGCGTCGCGCGGAACTGGAGTCGTGCTCGGCCCTCAGCTACTTCTGGGTGGATGACCGCTTGCACGTGGTGACCCTCGCGCCCGGGCGCTCCGCCCGGTTGGTGCGCATGGCACATCGAGACGAAATGAAGGAGTTGCTGGCCCGCGGGATAGCCGATGCCCAGGCGCTATCTCGGCTGCCGCACGGGCCGCTCGCCGCCAGCGTCGTGTCCTCATGGACGGAGTCGTGGGCCCAGCTGGATGCGGTGCTGCTGCCAGAGGATCTGCCTCCCGGTGATCTGGTGATCGTTCCGAGCGGTGCGCTGGCGCGATTGCCGTGGGCGATGCTGCCCCGGCTGCGGGGGCGCGCCGTCAGGGTGGCCCGTTCATTGTCGGCCTCGGTACGGGGTGAGACGGTGCTTCGCGAGCCGCCGAGGATCGCGGTCGCGTCCGGTCCGGGGCTGCCGATGGCGGGCCCGGAGTGCGCCGCCGTCGTGGCGCGGTGGCGGGTCGCCGAGCTGATCAAGGGCGAGACCGAGCCGGTCAAACAGGCGCTGGCAAGCCACGACGTGGTTCATCTCGTCGCGCATGGGCGGCACCGGGCGGATAGCCCGTTGTTCTCGTCGTTGCGGCTTCACGACGGGGAGCTCTTCGCTCACGAGCTGGAGTCGGTGCCGGTCAGGGCATCGCTGGTGGTGCTGTCGGCGTGCGGTGTGGGCCGCGCTCGGGTGCGTCCCGGCGAGGAGGCGCTCGGGCTCACGGCCAGTCTGTTGGCGCTCGGCGTTCGGGCGGTGGTCGCGCCGCTGACCGACGTGCCGGACGAAGCGTCGTTCCGGGCGATGGCGGAGTTCCATGTTCGCTTGGCTGCTGGAGAAGACGGCCCGGCCGCGCTTGCTGCGGCCACCGCCGGCGACCCGGCGACCCACAGCTTCACCTGGTTCGGGTCGTCATGGCGGGCCAGTCCCGCGTGAGCAGGTGCTGTGGGGAATTGTTCTACGTGCGCAACAGCAGCAGGGCGCTGAGGTAGACGGCATATCCCAGCACGAAGGCGATCCCCTCGCCGCGGGAGACGCGTCGTCCCGAGAGGAACACCGGGATGCAGACCAGCGACACGCCCACCATCACCGGCAGGTCGATGCGGATCAGTTCACCGGTCACTTCGAGCGGTGCAACGAGAGAGGTCGCGCCCAGAATGAAGGCCAGGTTGTAGACGCTGGACCCCAGCAGGTTGCCGATCGCCACGTCGCGTTCGCCTCGGAGGGTGCTGATCAGGGTGGTGACGAGTTCCGGCATGGAGGTGCCGATGGCCACGATCGTCAGTCCGATGATCGCTTCCGAGACGCCCAGGGCGCGGGCCGCGTCGACGGCGCCGTCCACCAGCCAGTCGGCGCCGAGGATGACCACCACCATGCCGCCGATCAGCATGAGCGCGTCAACGAACGGGTTGCCCACGGGAGGCAGCTCGTCCTCGTCGGGAGGTGGTTCGCGTCGGCCGAGCCTGACCACCTGGATGGAGAACACCACGGCCAGCGTGAGCAGGACGGTGCCGTCGAGCCGCGACAGCTCGCCGTCGAGTGCAAGCACCGCCAGGAGGACGGCGGCCACCGTCATCATCGGCAGCTCGAACCGGATGGTGTTGCGCTTGATGGCGATCGGCGCGATGGCGGCGCTGAGGCCCAGGATCAGCAACAGGTTGACCACGTTGGTGCCCGCGATGTTTCCGACCGCCAGCGGTCCGGCGCCCATGCGCGCCGCGTCCACCCCGACGGCCAGCTCCGGAAGGCTGGTGCCGATCGACACGATGGTGAGGCCGACGACGATCGGAGGAATGCCGAGTCTGAGGGCGAGCGCTGCCGCGCCACGAACAAGGAGTTCGGCACCGACGACCAGCGCTACCAGGCCGCCTACGATCAGCGCAGCGGTCATGACAGCATTTTAGGGGCTGGCTCCGGAGGCCGTCCGGTTCCAGTGAGAACAGAGCGGTGGCCCCAACCCAGGAGGGTCGGGGCCACCGTTTCGGCCGCGTCAGCGATCAGATCGCGTAGTACAGCTCGAACTCGTAGGGGTGCGGGCGCATCGAGATGGCCTGGATCTCGGCGCGCTTGAGGTCGATCCACGTCTCGATCAGGTCGGGGGTGAACACGTCACCGGCGAGCAGGAACTCGTGGTCTTCCTCGAGGGCGTCGAGGACCGCGCCGAGCGAACCGGGAACGGTCGGCACGCTCGCGTGCTCCTCCGGGGGCAGCTCGTAGAGATCCTTGTCGACCGGGGCGAGCGGCTCGATGCGGTTCTGGATGCCGTCGATGCCGGCCAGCAGCATGGCGGCGAAGGCCAGGTACGGGTTGCCCGACGGGTCGGGGCAGCGGAACTCGATGCGCTTGGCCTTCGGGTTGGAACCGGTGATCGGGATGCGGATGCATGCCGAGCGGTTGCGCTGCGAGTAGACCAGGTTGACCGGGGCCTCGAAGCCGGGCACCAGGCGGTGGTACGAGTTCACCGACGGGTTGGTGAAGGCCAGCAGGGCGGGGGCGTGCTTGAGCAGGCCGCCGATGTAGTAGCGGGCCATGTCGGACAGGCCGGCGTAGCCGTTCTCGTCGTAGAACAGCGGCACGCCCTCGTTCCAGATCGACTGATGGCAGTGCATGCCGGAGCCGTTGTCGCCGAAGATCGGCTTGGGCATGAAGGTCGCCGTCTTGCCGGCCTCCCATGCGGTGTTCTTGACGAGGTACTTGAACTTCATCACGTCGTCGGCGGCCTTGAGCAGCGTGTCGAAGCGCCAGTTGATCTCGGCCTGGCCCGCGGTGCCCACCTCGTGGTGCGCGCGCTCGACTTCGAGGCCGGCGTTCTCCATGTGGCGCACGATGTCGTCGCGCAGATCGCCGAAGTGGTCGACAGGGGCGACGGGGAAGTAACCGCCCTTGTACTTCACCTTGTAGCCGCGGTTGCCGCCGTCCTCGACGCGGCCCGTGTTCCAGGCGCCGGCCTCGGAGTCGATGTGGTAATACGACGCGTTCGAGCTGGTGTCGAAGCGGATGTCGTCGAACACGTAGAACTCGGCCTCGGGGGCGAAGTAGGCGGTGTCGCCGATGCCGGTGGAGGCGAGGTAGGCCTGGGCCTTCTTGGCGATGTTGCGCGGATCGCGGGAGTAGGCCTCCTTGGTCAGCGGATCGTGCACGAAGAAGTTCACGTTCAGGGTCTTCGACTTGCGGAACGGATCCAGGTACGCGGTGGTCGGGTCGGGCAGCAGGCTCATGTCCGACTCGTGGATCTTCTGGAAGCCGGTGATCGACGAGCCGTCGAAGTTCAGGCCCTCCTCGAACACCTCGGGCCCGAAGGCCGATGCAGGAACGGTGAAGTGCTGCATCACACCGGGCAGATCGCAGAAGCGCACGTCGACGGTCTCGACGCCCTCCTCCTTGATGTAGGCCAGCAGATCGTCTGCGCCCTTGAACATAGTCGGTTTCCTCCCGTTAACGGACTTGATGAGTGTGACGCTACAGCCCCGTAGTTGCTGAGTCGTTGCATGATCATTTCAGCCACGTAACGCAGAGCATGCAAGTGGAAGACGGAATATGACGGAGGCCACCCCCTAGGGGGCGGCCTCCGTTGCCTATCGGGCTGGCGATCAGCGTGCGTCGTAGCTGAAGGTCGGCACCTCGTTGTAGGTGTCGACGTCGAGCACGCCCTCGCGCTTCGAGACGATGGCAGGCACCAGGGCCTGGCCGGTCACGTTGAGCGCGGTACGGCCCATGTCGACGATGGGCTCCACCGCGAGCAGCAGTCCGACGCCCTCCAGCGGGAGACCCAGGGTGGACAGCGTCAGGGTGAGCATCACGGTCGCGCCGGTGGTGCCGGCGGTGGCTGCGGAGCCGATGACGGCCACGAAGGCGATCAGCAGGTAGTGCGTGATGCCCAGCTCGATGCCGTAGAACTGCGCGATGAAGATCGAGGCGATGGCCGGGAAGATCGCGGCGCAGCCGTCCATCTTGGTGGTGGCGCCCAGCGGCACGGCGAAGGACGCGTACTCACGCGGCACGCCCAGGTTGCGCTCGGTGACCTGCTCGGTGACGGGCATCACGCCCATCGACGAGCGGGTCACGAAGCCCAGCGAGGTGACGGGCCACACGTTGCGGTAGAACTGCGCGACGCCCAGGCCGTGGAGCTTCAGGATCGCCGGATAGACGAAGACGAACACGATGGCCATGGCGATGTAGAGCGCGAGCACGAAGGCGCCGAGCGAGGCCAAGGAGCTCCAGCCGTAGGTCACCACGGCGCGCCCGATCAGCGCGGCGGTGCCGATGGGGGCCAGGCGGATGATCCACCACAGCACCTTCTGCACCACGACGAGCGCGGACTCGGTGAGGGAGACCAGCGGCTGGGCCTTCTCGCCCACCTTGAGCGCGGCGATGCCGAAGGCGATGGAGATCAGCAGGATCTGGAGGATCGAGAAGTTCGGGTACGCGGTGAAGCCGTCGTCGACGTTGCCGCTGAGGCGCACGCCGAGGCCGAAGATGTTCGACGGCACCAGGCCGAGCAAGAAGGCGCTCCACTCTCCGACGCGGCCCGGCTGCTCAGCGGCATCGCCGGTGACGCCGGCGGTCAGCCAGGGCTTGGTGACCAGGCCGACGACGATGCCGACGATCACCGACGCGAGGGCGGTGATGGCGAACCAGACCAGCGTCTGGATGGCCAGGCGTGCGGCGTTGGCCACCTTGCCCAGGCGGGCCACCGACGAGATCACGGCGGTCACCACCAACGGGATGACCAGGACGGTGAGCAGGGAGACGTAGGCGCTGCCCAGGTGGGTGAGGAGGCTGGTGAGCCAGTTGGGATCCTTGCCGTCGACGCCGTTGCCGAGCCACACGGCGACGAGGCCGAGGAGGAGGCCGGCGATCAGGCCGACGACGATCTGGAATCCGAGACGGGTGTAGAGGGGTTGCGGCTTCGCGGGAGCTTCCGCGCGCGCAGGCGTAGTGGTCTTAGCCATTTCAGGGCGCTTTCTGGTGGGGGGAGTTCGAGAGGGATGTGGAGGCAAGGGTGCGCTCAGCGCGGACACGCGCAGCTGGTGCGTCGACCCAAGTCGACGATGCGCCTCTCGAACAGCTGTGCCATGGGTTTACCGAACCACGTGAAACGAAGATGTAACAAACCCGTTCGCCGATGGCTGATCCGGGAATAGCCCGGTGCCTCGAGCCCCGTGAGGGCTGGTCAACGACGGTTGACGACGACGGTGCCGAGCAGCAGGTCGTTCAGGCCGCGTCGTTCCGCGCCGACGACCACCGCCGGTATCACCACGCACTTGAGCGCGGTGCGCACGACCGGACGCCACCAGCCCAGCGGCTGACCGTCCAGGCGGGCGACGCCGACGCGTGCGATCAGCTGTCCGAATGAGCTGCCGGTGAAGGCGGTGAGAAGGCTGGCCTCGACGAAGTAGACGCCGAGGATGGCGAAGGAGTACCAGCCAGAACCGGTCAGCGCCTGCGTGCCGAAGATCAATGTCGCGACGACCATGCTGGCGGCCCAGTCGCCGATCATGGCGCCGACCCGCGGCCACCACCCGGCCAACGAACCGCGCCCGTCTTTGGGCAGGCCGATGGACGATCCGGGGTAGGTGCGCGAAGCCACGCCCGGCAGCCTACCAGCGGCCTCGAAGGGTGCCGCCGATCGTCAGCACCACATGGTCTTGGGTTTGGCCGGCGCAGTGCCCTCGTAATTGCGGCACACCGTGATGCCCTTCTTGTTCAGGCCCTTCTTCATCTTCTTGATCGCGTCGCCACTGAACCCGTTCCACTGCATGTGCATGAGGACGGTGTCCTTCTTCTTCGCGTTCTTGACCACGTAGTTGACCACCTCGGACTTGGACTTACCCCGCCAGTCGTTGGTGTCGACGGTCCACGTCCAGATCTTCATGCCGACCGCCTTGTAGGCGGACTTCACGGTGTTGTTGTACGCACCGTAGGGCGGGCGACCGTAGGTGGTCTCCACGCCCGGGGATCTGAGCTGTTTCTTGACCTCGCTTTTGCTGAGCTTGGTGAGGTCGGGGTGTGAGACCGAGTGATTGAACACGTGATGGCCGTGCTTGCGCGCGTACTTTGCGTCGAAGAGTCCGGATTTGATGCAGTCTCCGGTGGGGAAGAGGGCCAGGCCGACGTTCGCCTTCTCGGCGGCCACGACCGTCTTCTTGAATGCCTTGAGCGATTTGGGGCAATCGTCGAAGGTGAGGATCACCCGGTTGGTCTCGTTGGGGCCGCGCGAGATGCTGTAGGTGGATTTCTTCTTCGCCATCGGTTGAGCTGCGACGACGCCGGCTTGTGGCGCGGTTGCCGGCGAAGCATCGGCGACGACCGGCTGGAGCGTGGCCAGCAGGCTGATGCAGGCCACCGCCGCGATATGACGTGCCAGCGTGGTGCGGCGAAAGTCGATCATGTGCGTTCCTTGCACTCGGGCCGGGCGCTGTTGCTCCGGCATCCTCAAAAACGAGCCTAACAAAGCCGTCTGACAGTTCGAGCCTGAGCTGCCTCCCGCGCGGAGCAGCGTCGGGGCCACTACCCTTTGCCACTATGGCGCATCTCCTTGGGGCCGAAGGCCTCCACCTCGAGTATCCGACCCGCGTGGTGTTCGAATCCCTCACGCTCGGCATCAATGAGGGCGACCGGATCGGCATCGTGGGTCGTAACGGCGACGGCAAGTCGAGCCTGATGGGCCTGCTCAGCGGCCGGGTCGAGCCGCAGGGGGGACGCGTGACCAGCCGCAGCGGGGTGCGTTTCGGGTATCTGTCGCAGACCGACGACCTTAAGGACGACGAGACGGTGGGTCATGCCATCGTCGGCGATCGACCCGAGCACGAGTGGGCCGGCGACCCAGCCGTTCGTGACGTCATCAACGGCCTGGTGTCCGACGTCGATTGGAACGCGCGGGTCGGCGAGCTGAGCGGTGGCCAGCGTCGCCGGGTCGCCTTAGCCGCGCTGTTGGTAGGGGAGTGGGACATCGTCGCGCTCGACGAACCCACCAACCACCTGGATATCGAGGCCATCGCCTGGCTGGCAAAACACGTGAACTCGCGCTGGGCGAAGAACGCCGGCGGGCTGCTGGTGATCACGCACGATCGGTGGTTCCTCGACGAGGTGTGCACCGCCACCTGGGAGGTGCATGACGGCATCGTCGAGCCCTTCGAGGGCGGCTATGCGGCCTACGTGCTGCAGCGTGTCGAGCGCGACCGGATCGCGGCCGCCACCGAAGCCAAGCGGCAGAACCTGATGCGCAAGGAGTTGGCCTGGCTGCGTCGAGGCGCCCCGGCTCGGACCAGCAAGCCCCGGTTTCGTATCGACGCGGCCAACGCGCTGATCGCCGACGTGCCGCCGGTGCGCGACGCCATCGAGTTGAAGCGGCTGGCCGTCGCGCGGCTGGGCAAGGATGTCGTCGACCTGGAGCGTGCGGGCCTCTCCTATGGCGACAAGGAGGTGCTGCGCGACGTCACCTGGCGGATCGCGCCGGCGGAGCGCACCGGCATCCTTGGCCCGAATGGCAGCGGGAAGTCGACGCTGCTCGGCCTCATCTCCGGCGCGCTGCAGCCCACGTTCGGGAGGGTGAAGCACGGCAAGACGGTGCGCTTCGGCATGCTCGATCAGCAGTTCTCGCAGCTGGCCGAGATCGGCGGCGACCGCGTCCGCGAGGTGCTGGCCCGCACCCAGACCACCTTCCACATCGACGGCAAGGACATGACGCCGGCTCAGCTGCTGGAGCGGCTCGGCTTCGCTCGCGAGCACCTGTCGGCTCGCGTCGACGACCTTTCCGGCGGTCAAAAAAGACGGCTGCAACTCCTGCTTCTGTTGCTCAGCGAACCTAACGTGATTGCTCTCGATGAGCCTACGAACGACGTGGACGCCGACATGTTGGCCGCGATGGAGGACGTGTTCGACTCGTGGCCGGGGACGCTGCTGGTGGTCTCGCACGACCGGTACTTGCTGGAGCGGGTGACCGATCAGCAATACGCGATTCTGGATGGTGGTCTGCGTCATCTGCCGGGCGGGATCGACGAGTACCTGGAACTGAGCGCCGGGCGTTCGGCTAGGTCGGCGTCGTCGCCGTTGGCTGCGGAGGGCAAGCAGGCGGCGAAGTCGTCGTCGGTGGGCGGCGCGGAGGAGCGGGCGCTGCGCAAGGAGTTGGCGGCTATCGAGCGTCGGATCGACAAGCAGGCGAAGCTGATCGAGAAGATCCAGGAAAAGATCGCGGCCCACGATCAGAGCGACTACGTCGGTCTGGGCACGCTCACTGCAGAACTCCAGAATGCCGAGTCGGAGAACGAGGCCTTGGAGGAGAGCTGGCTGGAGCTGTCCGAGCAACTCGACTGATGTGAGTTGTGCCTCCGTGTCGCGCGGTGCTCGCCGTCGCGTTGTGATGATTGCCGCTTAGCCGTTCGGGACGCCGCCGGCGAGAATCGCCTCTGCGTCGTCGAGGGCGAGGGTCGAGTTCCTCATCTGCCGACCGCAACGTGAATTATGGGAGAAATACGCAGTAATTCACGCTCGGTACCCTCTGGGTGAGGCGTGGGAGGATGGTCGGAGCACTTGGGCGCGAGGTACTGACCTCAAGGACAACCGCGTCGGAGAAGGTAGCTTGGTAACGCCTGGCAACTGACGTCTAGGCAAAGCGCGGGATCGGAGGTGAGAGAGCCATGACGTCTCGGGAGACCATGGTGCTGCATCGTTTCTCGGTCAAGCCGCGCCACCTCGACGCCTACCTCGAGATCCTGCCGCGAGTCGTCGCGCTGCGTCGCGAGCATGGATTCACGAGCCACCGGCTGTTCCTTGAGACTCATGCCGAACCCAAGCTGACCTGGCTGTACTCGCATCCCGATCCTGAAGCGGGGGAGTCGGCGCTGGCGGCAGACCCAAGAACGGCCGGCCTCACGGCCGAAGCAGCGCCCCATGTCTTCCGCAATGCGTTGGTTCGTCCGGTTGGCGTGGAGCGGCTGACCGAGGCCACAGCCGAGTCGGTTCGCGGGCGGATCGCGATCACGCGCCGCTACTCGATCGTCGGGAGGTGGGACGAGTTCCTGGAGATCTGGCGGCGGATCGTCGAGGTCCGCGAGGCCTATGGTTTTCACTGCCTGTTTGCGGTGCGCGACGAGCCCAAGGACATGTTCACCTGGGCGTTCGACTTTGCTGGAACCTTCGACGAGTTCCCGGCAGCCCAGCGTGACTATTACCGCGACCCTGCCCGCGTCGCCCTCCGAGGGGTCTTCGACTACATGGCCGACTACGCAGTCACCCCGGCCGAGCAGCTCCGCGCGGATGGCCAGCGATGGCACGTGCGAACGGGATCTCGATGATGGGATCACACATCGCAGGCGCAGATCCGGTTGTACTCGACCACTCGTTCCCCGTCCGTGGCCCAGGCCTCGGCCTCCTCGCGGGTGGCGAAGGAGCGCGGAGCAAGCCGGCCGTTGGCCATCAGCACACCGATCTCGATATCGTCGCGCGGGTCAGACCAAGCGATCAGGCCCGTCGCCTTGTCGTCGTCGCGTTCCAGCGTCGTCGTCATTCGGCACCTCCGTGGTGACTTGGCTCCTCTCCCAGTCAACCACGACGCCGGGGCGACTATTCCACCGCCGCGCTAGCCGGTTCTTGAGTCGATGTATCACGCGTGAGACGCGTTGAGGGTTAGCGAGGCTGAATCCGTTCAGTGACTCCGTCATCTCGCGTTAGCGGGGTTGTGGGCGTCAGCATGCTGACATTGACAACCCCGCTGATGCCTGAACCGCTCGGGCGCTGACGGATTCAGCCTCGATAACCGACGAGGCTGGCAGGCCATCTGCTCACAGGCTGTAGGCGTGGTGGAGCAGCCAGATGGGGTGGACGACGTTGGCTCCGGTGGCGGTTCGTAGCTGCCAGCGGCAGGTCTCGGTGTCGCAGGCGGCAATCTCGGGGTTGACCCGCTGGATGAAATCGAAGACGGGCTTGCCGACGGCCTGCGCGATCTCGTACTTCTCCTTCTTCAAGCCGTAGGTGCCGGCGATGCCGCAGCAAGGCTGCTCCGACTCGACGACGGTGACCCCCGGCACCAGCTCCATCAGGTTGATGGCCGGCATCCCCATGCCGGTG
Source organism: Tessaracoccus caeni (assembly GCF_029211185.1). Taxonomy (GTDB): domain Bacteria; phylum Actinomycetota; class Actinomycetes; order Propionibacteriales; family Propionibacteriaceae; genus Arachnia; species Arachnia caeni. The sequence goes on along the minus strand of NZ_JARGDO010000001.1, from coordinate 184,391 downwards.
CTCTTCAGCTGACAAGGCGCGTGGTAGGGGATCGTGGCCTCATAAGCCTGGACTCGATCGGGCAGCTCGCCCCGGTCGTCGAGCTCCAGGATGAACTCGCAGATGTCCCACGTGCGATAGGTGACGTCCTGCAGGGCCTCGTCGTTCATGCCCAGGATCTCGTGCGCCTCGTGCTTCAGCTGGCCGCCGCACGAACCGGACGCCGTCACGATGGGGGCATCCCGGTTGACGCTGCGCAGGTCTGTGGTGAGCTTCGAAACGTACTTCCTCGCGTCGTCGTACAGGCCGTTCGACTGCAGCGCCAGGCCGCAGCAGCCGTGCCTCGGGTTCAGCACCTCGTAGCCCAGGAACTCGAGCAGCTGGACGGAGCGGATGGAGGTTTCCACCTCGAAGTACTCGCCGGCGCAGCCGTGGAAGAAGATCACCTGGCCGCGCGGCCCGGAGTTGGGGTGCGGGGTATGCCGCTTGAACCAGGCGTCGAAGGTCTGCGGCTGGGCGATGGGCATAGGGGCGTGGCGCGCGATGCCGATCACCTTCTCCACCAGCACCCGGATCCACGCTTGGCGCAGCGCCCAGTTGGCGATCGGAGCGAAGGGGGTCATCACCATGCCCATCAGCGTCGTGCGCGAGATCAGGCGATCGCGCAGCGGGATGCCCTTCTGCTGCTTCATCGCCGTGCGGGCGTGGTGGTTGATCTCGGCCACCTTCACGCCCTGCGGGCACACCGTCGTGCAGGTGCCGCACGAGGAGCAGTAGTCGATCGACTCGTCGACGGAGATCTCGGAGCCCCGGAAACGCTCAGCCTGCGGACCGACGAACTTAGGCCCAGGGAACAGCGGCGTCACGCGCGCCACCGGGCACTGCGTCTCGCAGATCGTGCACTTCACGCAGGCGTCGAGGGAGGCGCGCAGCGTCAGGTGCTCCAGGTCGATGATCTCGGCGCCGCCGCACGGCGGGGTGTCAACTCGAACGCTCATGTGCTGCTCCCAACGGTCGAAGCGGATGTGTGTGCGCCGACGATGCTGTCGGCGGCGCGCAGGGCGGTCAGCAGGGCGATGCCGTCGCCCGACTTCTCGCGCCACCGGATCGATCCGCCGATGACGCCGCCGGCGGCGCGCAGGTTGGAGTAGACGACGTCGCCGGTGTCATCCACCGGACGCATCTCGCCGTCCACCCTGACGCCCACCTTGAAAACGGGCTGCTCGCCCCAGTAGTCGCCGTGCACCAGCTCAGCGACGACGCCGTGCAGCGGAAGGCCGACCAGCGTCTCGGAGACGGCGCCATAGGAGTCCATGGCCAGGCCGCCCGACTCGAAGCCGCCGGTCGCCAGCACGAACTGCCGCGCCTCGATCGTCCGGGGACGACCCGCGCTGGCCACCGTCACCGACGCGATCCGGCCGCCCTCGGCCTCGAATCCGGTGACGTGTGCGCCGAGAATAAGCCGAGCCCGCGACGCGACGACGCCGGTCTCGCCCGGCACCGAACGGATCGCGTCGATGCCCCGCATGCCCGACTTCACCAGTCGCGTCAGGCGCTCGTTCAGCCGCATGCCCGGCACCGACGGCGGCTGGAGCGGCACCTCGAACACCTCGTGGCCAAGACGCGCGGCGACGTCCCTCCACGCGTCGTGATCGGCCAGGCCGAGCACCGCCGGGAAGCCGACCACCTCGTCCTCCCGGAGGAGCGGCGCCACCAGGCGGCACAGCTCGGCGCGCTTGGCGGGATCGTCGAGCGCGCGGGCGAACTGGAGCCCCGAGGAGTCCACCTCGCCGTCGCGCACCATCACGTCGACGTGCACCGCGCGCGCCCGGATGGGCGAGCCGTCGGGGTTGGCCTGCCGGCGGAGGTTCTCGGCCACCAGGTCGGGGTAGAAGTCCTTGAGCCGGTCGAGGCCAACCAGCACGATGCTCTTGCCGCGCGGTTGCCCAGCCACCATGGACGGCTGGGGGAGCGCGGTCGGACGAAGCGCCCCGACGGCGGTGGGCAGGCGGTAGTTCGACCTCCCGTCGCCGACCAACAGATCCTCGCCCACCACCCGGCGGATCCAGGCGGTGGCCTGGTCGACGTCGTCGGCCGAGAACGGCGCATACGGGTGCGACTCGTCGTCGATCCCGTCGATCGCCGCGCGCGGATCCTCCACATATTCGGGCGCATAGCCCAGATAGTCGACGGTTCCCTGACCCAGCTGCAGGCCGCCCAGGCCCTTGCTGACCAGCGTCACCGACATGCCTTGTTCCAGCAGGCGGGCCGCTGCGACGAGGCCCGCGAGTCCGGCTCCGATCACCACTGCGTCGCGCATCAGACGACCTGCCTTTCCGGCTCGGGAAGATGCTCGAGGTCGAGCGTGCCTTCGAAGATCCAGCTGTCCAGCGCGGTCTGGCGCACCTGCTCGCCGTGCAGGATCGGCCAGATCCCGATCCAGCGGTTCTTGAGGAAGCCCCGCAGCAGTTCCGACGCGTGTTCGGCGTCGATGTCGTCGCGCTGATGGGCGATGCCCGTGGCGCGCGACGCGCAGAACCCGCCCTGACAAGGCCCCATACCCAGGCGCACCTGGCGGCGCAGGTCGTCGAGGTTGAACTCGGTGAGGTCGTTCATCGCCTCGATCAGTTTCTTGCGCGTGACCAACTCGCATTCGCAGATGATCTGCTGACCCGACGGCGCCTTGGTGCCGGTCTCCACCTGCTCCAGGCGCCGGTTGAGGGCGTAGAGCTTGCGGTCTTCGGAGCCGGGCACCGGCTCGTCGGCGGTGCGGCATTCGCGCTTCTCGCCGAGCTGATCGCACATCACGTCGACGATGCGCTCGGCCATCAGGCGGTAGGTGGTGAGCTTGCCGCCCGCGATGGTCAGCAGGCCCTTGAGCCCGTCGCGGTGCTCGTGGTCGATGATCGACATGCCGCGCGCCATGTGCCGGGTGTCCTCGGCGGAGACGCGCGAGTCTTTCACCAGCGGCCGCGCGCCGGCCCACGCGTGGATCGCGCGAGCCTTGCGGAAGCCGGGGATCATCTCCTCGCCCGCGTCGAGCATCTGCTGCACCTGATCGCGCGGGATGGGCAGGTCGTCGGCGTGCCCGGCCTTGTGGTCGGTGGTTCCGATGATGCAGACGGGGTGCGCCGGCACCAGGATGTCGCCGTCGGCCGGGTAGATGCAGCGGTTGAGCACCGACTGGGTGAGGCGGTGGTTCATCGCGATCATGATGCCCGCGCCGGGCACCACCTCGACGTCGTGACAGCCGGCCATGGCGGCGATCTGTCCGCCCCAGGGTCCGGCACAGTTCAGCACGAAGTGGCAGCCGATCCGGACGGTCTCGCCGCTGCGACGATCGAGGCAGGTGACGGCGGTGGCCTGGCCGGCCTGGTGTTCGATCTTGGTCACCGAGTGGTAGGTGAGGATGGTGCCGCCGTACTGCTCGGCGCTTCGCACCGCGCCCCACACCAGCTTCCAGCCGTCGATCGTGCCGTCCTCGACGGCGAAGGCGCGCTTGCTGCCGCGATTCAGCAACGGCTCGCGACGGAATGCCTCCTTGAGGCTGATCTCCTCGATGGGCACCTTCGCCTTCACGCACGCTGCGGCGTACCCGTCGGCGAAGTCCTCCGCGTCCACCGCGGTGGTGACGAAGAGACCTCCGGTGTCCTCGATGGCGTCGGCCTGGATGCGCTTGAGGATCACGTTCTCCTCGGCGCACTCGGTCGCCGACTCCGGGTCTGAGACGACGTAGCGTCCGCCGGAGTGCAGCAGGCCGTGGAAGCGTCCCGTCGTGCCCTGTCCCAAGTCGGCGCGCTCGACGAGCACCGCCTTGAATCCGCGCATAGCAGCGTCGCGGACGACGCCCACGCCGGTGGACCCTCCGCCGATCACAACCACGTCTGCGTCAATGGTCTTCACAGTGCCCTCCATTGGGGTGTTGACCCGTTTCGTTAATACTGGTTTACCAGTTCACGCACGTTCGGGCAGGCTCCTGAGAAAAGGTGCAAGGCCCGCTTGTGGAGGCTGGAATACGCCCGATTCTCCGGTTTCCCTCCCCTCTTTCTCGATGCGTTCTTCGTTGTTGCGGACGCGGCCGGAATAAATTCCGCACGTGGTGGTATTCGTATTTCTAACCGTTGGTTTTGGTGATAGATATATGAGTTAAATGGTCACCTGTGTCATCGTCGGTCAGGGTGAGTCATGCGAGTAGCTCAGGGGTGGGTTCGTCGTCTGCCTGTGCTCGTGATCTGCTTGTCACGAAACGTCCGCTCCGTGGCGTAGAGGAGGCGACGGAAGGTTTGCATGGCGCACCGTGACGAGTTCGAAAGCTGGGCGCTCAGCGCCACCGGCCCTCTCTTTCGGCATGCCGTCGTGCTGATCGCCGATCGCCAACTGGCGGAAGACCTCGTGCAGGAGACACTGACGAAGATGTATGTCCACTGGTCGCATATCGACGAGACCGCCCAACCGACGGCCTACGCCAAACAGACGCTGTATCGGCTGTTCGTGTCGAAGCGCCGGCTCAAGAGCTCTGGTGAGCTGGTCACCGATGCCTTTCCCCAGCTTGTCGCGCCCGATCTCGATGTGGAGAGCTCGATCGATCTCGTGCGAGCCATGCGTCGGCTCAAGCCGGCCGAACGCGCTGTCGTCGTCGCCCGCTACAGCGAGGGGCTTCCGGCGTCCGAGGTCGCCCAGCTCCTCGACCGCTCCGAGGTCTGGGTCCGCAAGACCGCCTCGCGCGCGTTGGCAAAGCTGCGCAACAGCTCGCACCTGGCCCGACCGGTCTGAGGAGTCACCATGAAACACCCGTCCATCCCCGACCTGAATCCACAGGAGACCTCCGATGTCGTGCGCCGCGCGATGCGTGCGGGTCGGCGAAGGCTGGCCGTCCGGTATGTCGTTTCCGGCGTGGCCGCGGTCGTTCTCATCGCCGGCGTCGGTGCGGGCGTGCTGTCGCTCGCCGACCTGGATCGACGCGCGAGCCAGCCCGCCGGGACACCGTCGATCAGCCGTGTCGCGACCCCACCCGCTAGTCCGGCTGCATCGGAGTTTCGCGGGCCGGACGACGTAGACCCCGCGGTCGCGGAAGCAATCCAAGGGGTCACGCAGCGGTATTTTCCCGAGGCCACTCTCGTGCCTCCGATCCTGGATGACGAGAGTGTCCTGGAGAAGAAGCTGCCTTACGAGGGCGGCGGTCATTTCTACCGCCTCCCGTTCTACGTCGAAGATGGCGATGAGATGTCCAACGGCTTCCTCGAGGTGCGGTTCGATCCTGATGGACTCCCGCCGCGGGACGACGGGTACCGACGGATCGCCGCCGATCCCGACATCTGGTTCAAGACCGTCATCGATCGGCAGACGATTGGCGACGAGGAACTGCGCGAAGTCATATGGGTACGCCATGAGTCCGGTGACGTCAGGCTCATCCTCACCAACGTCCATTGGGTCCCCAAGGACGATCATGCGCCGGACGAATGGGGGCTGCCTCGAACAGAGGAGGAGATCGTCCGGATTCTGTCATCGGACGACTGGGATCCGCTGCTTGAAGCCATCGCCCGTCAGTAGGTGGCGTGTCACGCCGGGGCGCGTCGACGCGTATAAGCGGGTGACCGAGTCTCGATAAGGAAGCACCATATGCCTCACCTCGCCCATCGCCGTTTCGTCCGAAATCTTGCCCTCGTCGCGCTGCTCGGGAGTCTCTTCGTGGGCTGCTCTGGTGAGGGCGACCGCGACGAGGATGCTCGCCCCCTCGCGGACTACATCCGGGTGATGTGGGGTGCGGATGAGTCGCGGCTCGAGGTGGAGAAGGCGGATCACGTCGAGCGGGAGCAGCTGATCGCCGAGTGCATGGCCGGTCTTGGGTTCGAGTACGCCCCTCGGCCGTGGCACGAGGACGACTACGCGGCGCCTCCCCTGACCTTCGAGGAGTTGGGCGGGGGAGCGACGCGGGACACGATGGATTACGCGCAGCAATACGGCTACGGCATCGTCGAATCACCGACGATGGTTGACGAGTCCACAACCAGCGGAACCGAGTGGGTGGATCCGAACGCTGAGTACGTCGGCTCGCTGGGCGAGTTGGAGCTAGCGGCCTACTACAAGGCGCTGCTCGGCCATGGTGACGACGCCTCCGACGACCAAGATACGCACTGGAGCGAGACGCGTGGCTGCGATGGCAAGGCGTCTTTTGAGGTGTCGAAAGACGAGCCGTACGCCGACCCGGACTTCGTCGAGCTGATCGATCAGGCCGACGCGATCTACGCGAGGCCTGAGCGCACCGATGAGGTTGTCGCGTTGGGCGGCGAGTGGGCGGCCTGCATGCGAGAGAAGGGCTTTACCTTCGCCGGCCGAGAAGAAGCCCGTGAGTACATTCAAGAGCTCGCGGCTGAGGAACTTCACGGTCATGCCCCGGGGCAGGCGGATGGCGGAAACGCGGTAGAAGTCGTTCCTGGCGAACCCCAGGAGCCCGGAGAGGCGGTGAGGGATGCCTTCCGGGAGAAGGAAGTCACTCAGGCGGTGGCGGATGTGTCTTGCGCGGAACAGGTCGACTATCGCACCAAGCTGCAAGCGATTCACCTGGCGCAACAAAGCGCTTTCGTCGTCGAGCATGTCGACCAGCTCGAAGCCTTGGTTGCCGCCTACGACCGCTAGCGACGCCCGTCCGCGTCAGAGGTGAGCGTCGTGGATCCAGGGTTTGCCGAGTGAGAGCAGGGTTCGGTCGGCGGTGAGGAAGTCCAGACGTTCCGTCTCTGCTTGCGCTATCAAGAAACGGTCGAAGGGGTCGTGTCGCGCGAGGTCTGGCTCGTGGAGCAAAGCTCGTGCGTGCGCAGCGGTGAACGGCAGTTCTTTGAGGCCCGCGTCGTCGAAGATGCGAGGGAAGGCCTTTTCGCCGGGGAGGGGGAGGCGCCTGAGCAGGTGTTTGATCGCGATCTCTGAGACCGATATCGCTGAGTAGAAGACCCGGCTGGAGGAGGCGATTTGACGACGTGACTCCGGGCCGAGCTGGGGGTCGTCCAGATAGAGCCAGAGCAGGGCGTTGGTGTCGAGCAGGATCACGCGTCGGCCCCGTAGAACATCTCCTGGATCTCGGCGTCGACGCCGTCGAAGATCTCGGTGTCGAGAACGAACTCTCCCTTGCCGGCGCCGAACACGATGTCCGCCCCGGCGACATGGGGCACCAGGTCGACGGCGGGCTTGCCGGCACGCGCGATGGTGATGCGTTCGCCTGCCAGCGCCCGCTCCACCAAAGCGGAGAGAGTGCTCTTGGCCTCGTGCATGTTCACCGTCGTCATAGACTTAGTCTAAGTTAGCTAATCTGCTCGGCCAAGAGGGCGTGGTCACTGAGGCAGGCCATCTCACCTCGGGGTCTTGATCTCCTGGGTGGTGCCGTCGGTGAGGGTCACCGTGTAGCTCCACCCGCCACCGACGGCGGGGTTGCTTCCGCGTGCCGGCCCGGCGGGCCACCAGGCCGAATACTGTCCGTTGTTGACGGAGGCTTCGACGTCCGTGCCGGCCGGCGAGTGCACTGTCACCGCGCTGACCTCGTCGCCCACATACCCGGCGACCCATCCGTACCAGTCGTCGATCGTGCCGATACCGATCCTATTAGGCACATCGAAGGAACCGCTCATGGCGTGTGTCTCGACGAGCCCATCCTGCTCGGGTGCGGGGGGCTCCGCTGCGTCAGGGTTGTAGCCACCCATCATCTGGTGCTCGTCGGGCTCGATGTCGGTCTGCATCAGGCAGGAGGCCTCCGCGCCGCCACCGGCCAGGAAGACGGTGACCCAGTCGCCCCGCTGCTCGGCAAGGACGGGCTTCATCTCCGGGACGGCAGATGTGTCCCAGTCAGCCTCAAGGTTGGCGGGTATCTCGTGATCTGTGTGCCTCCGAAGGCAGTCGGCCCCAGCCTCCTCCGCAGCAGCGCCGGTGAGCAGGGTCGGGATCGGCGTCCACGACGCGAACGCGGGGGTTCCGCCGAGGCCGTACGGCACGAGCGCGGCGACCGCCACCAAGATCCCGGCCGCGAGCGCGAGCCGTCGATACGGCCAAGCGGTTCGTGCGGGGGTCGTGTCGGGGACGGGCGTCGCCATGATCCGGGCGCGCTCGGTGGCCGCGTGGTGCATCTCGGCGTCGGTCAGCGGGGCTGGCGGGGCGGAATCGAGGGAGCGCAGGGCATTGGCGGTGCGGGCGAAGCGGGAGCGTCTGGTCATCGGGGGCTCCTTTGGGTCGTGAGGTCGTCGGTGCTGGTGGAGATGATGTGCTGCCGCAGGGCCTTCCTGGCCCGTGACAGTCTGAGGCGGAAGGCGACGGGGGTGATGCCCAGCACGCGCGCGGCCTCGGGGGCAGTGAGCCCGTCGAGCACGGAGAGCGCGATCGCCTCCTGGTGTGCCGCGCTCAGCAGAGGCCACGCCGCCGCGACATCGAGCCTGTCGGCCACGGCGTCTGGTGACTCAACGCCGGCTGCGGTGACATGGGCCACTTCGGCGAGGCGCACCGCGATGGCATCCTGCTTCTCCTCCCGCCGGCGCGTGTTCTGGAGGGTCTTGTAGGCCACGCCGAAGAGCCAGGCGCGTGCTGCCGACGGGTCCATGGGTACGTCGTCCAGTCGACGCCACGCGACGAGCATCGCGTCGCTGACGATGTCCTCGGCGCGGGCTGGGTGGACTCGTCGTCGCACGAAGTGCAGCAGGTCCGGGTAGGTGGCGTCGTAGAGCGCCGTGAAGCGCTCCTCCCGTGACATCGCCGCGTTGATGAGGTGCATATCTCCTACTTGTCGAGAATCGCGCGAGTGTGTCGCACCGCTCACTCAGAAGCATGTCAGGGGTCTTCTCGTTCGCGGCAATCGGGCGGCCCACGGGCCAAGCGGGCGACACCATTGACGATGACTGAACGATCGTTTAGTGTAATGAACATGCGTTTAGACCTCACCGCAGCAGCCCGCATCAGGGATGCGGCCATCGACGTATTCGGCCGGCGCGGCTTCGACGCCGCGTCGGTGCGCGAGATCGCCCAGGAAGCCGGTGTCTCGCCGGCCCTGGTGATCCACCACTACGGCTCGAAAGACAAGCTGCGCGAGCACTGCGACGACTACCTGATGAGCGAGGGACTGCGGATCAAGACCGACGTCGACCTCGACGACCAGTCCCAGCTCTCCGATATGATCCGAAGCTTCCCGCCGGATCATCCTTGGCTGGTCTATGTGTCTCGGATCATCCTCGACGGTGGTCCGGCCGGCGTGGTGCTCTGGGATCGGTTCGTGAGCGAGGCCGCTCGCGCGATGGAGCGGCCCGCTGCTCAGATCCGGATGAAGGACGGTGTGGATCCCGCAGCAGCCAATGCCGTGGCCACCGCCGTCGGCCTGATTCCGCTGGTGTTCCAGTCGCACCTGGCGCGCTCGCTCGGAGCGGAGCGACTCGACGGTGACGCCTACCAACGCCTGATGACAACCCTCATTGAGCTCCTCATGTCCGGGCTCTACGAGGCCAATCCGAAGGGAGAAGCGCCATGACCGCAGCCATCGCGACCCACCGGCTCCGGAAGGAGTTCGGCAAGATCCGCGCCCTCGACGACCTCGACGTGGAGATCCCGCGAGGATCGATCTTCGGTCTCATCGGGCACAACGGAGCCGGCAAAACGACATTGATGCGGATCCTGCTCGACATCGCGCGCCCCACCTCCGGCAGCGCCACCGTGCTCGGCGAGGATCCCAGAGACGGCGGAGCGGCCCTGCGCAGCCGGATCGGGTTCCTCCCCGGCGAACTTCGGCTCGACCCTAAGGTGAACGGCCGCGACCACCTGGCCTTCTGGGCCTCGCTCGGCGCGCACCCCAGCGCGGCACGCGCGGAGGCCAAGCGTCTGGCTGAGGAACTCGACGTGCGCCTCGGCGACGCCAGCCGCAAGCTCTCGAAGGGCAACAAGCAGAAGCTCGGCATCATCCAGGCATTCATGCACCGTCCTGAACTGGTGATCCTCGACGAGCCCACGTCGGGCCTCGACCCGCTGGTGCAGCAGCAGGTGCTACGTCTCGTCAGCGCCGCCCGCGACGGGGGTGCCACGGTGTTCCTGTCGTCGCACGTGATGAGTGAGATTGAACAGGTCGCCGATACCGCCGCGGTGCTCAACAAAGGGCGCCTCGTGACGGTGGCGCCGATGAGCGAGTTGCGGGCCTCGGCCACGCGGCATGTGCGGGCGCTCGTCCGGGGGACGATCGACGAGGTCGCGGCCGTCGTCGCTCAGCATGGGCTGGGTCTCGACGTCGTGCAAGGCGACGGCGAAGTGGCGATCACCGGTCTCCTCGACGGCAAGCCGAAGGAACTCGTCACCGCGCTCTCGAAGCTCGACGTGGTGAGCCTGGTGGTGGCCGAACCCGACCTGGAAGAGCGGGTTCTCGACATGTATGAGGTGAACTGATGCCCATCTTCGTCTCCGAACTGCGCCACGGCTGGAAGGCCCTGCTCGGCTGGATCGTCGGGATTGTTGCCGTCTGTATCGTCTACCTGCCGTTTTTCGAGTCCATCGGGGCCTCGCCCGAGATGGAGGCGATGCTCGAGTCGCTGCCGAAGGCGCTGGTCGTCGGCATGGGATTCGACACCATGTTCACCGGCGCCGGCTACGTGCATTCGTCGGTGCTGGAGCTGACGGCCCTGATCCTCGTGGTGATCGCCGGCGTCGGATGGGGCGCCCGGGCGATCGCCGGCGACGAGGAGGGGGGCATGCTGGAGCTCACTCTCGCTCACGGCATCAGCCGGACCCGCGTCTATGTGGAGCGGGCGCTCGCCATCGTCGCGCGATTCCTCGTCCTCGGGCTCGCGCTGTGGGCCATTCTGATGGGCTCGTCGGAGCCCTTCTCGCTCGACCTGAACCCCGTCGACACCGCGGCCGGCGTGGTCTCGTTCACCGTGCTCGCGATCGCGCTCGCCGTCATCGCGCTCGCGGTAGGCGCCGCGACGGGGCGCAAGAGCGCCGCGATCGGAGCCGGGGCCGGCATCGCCGTCGCCGCCTATGTGATGAACGTGATCGGCCGCCAGTCCGAGGACTGGGCGTGGCTATCGGAGGTCTCGCCCTTCGGCTGGGCCTTTGCCGAGATCCCCATCATGAACGGATGGGACTGGCCCGGTGTGGCGCTCCTGCTGGGTCTGGCGGTCGTCGCCTTCGTGGCGGGCCTGCTCACCATCCAGCGCAGGGACATCCTGGGTTAGTCCCACCCGCCCAGACGACGGCGGGACGGATGGTTCGGCGAGGAGTTCGACGCGGATCTGCTGAACCCATGGCATACGGCCCGCGCGGTCCGGCCCCGCGTCGGGACCGGACGAGTAAGCGACGAGCGCAGCGACGACCAGCACTGGCGCGGCCAGTATCGCGAAACAGCGGATGCGCGATGTGTCGGTCATGGGAACTCCTTTGCCTCTTATACGCCGCTGACGCCAGGCCGGTTGCACTCGTGCCGAAACTCGTCGCTGGACTCAGTCGGCGGAGGGATCCGCGATCGTCGCGAGGAACAGCGGCCAGCCGGTGCGGGTGTCGATGACGCGGAACACGAAGGGCCGGTCGACGATGAACTCCGTCGGACTCTCCATGGGTGCCGAGCCCGCTTCCACGGCCATCTCGGTGAGAGCCGCGCCGACCGTGCCCTCCGCCGTCACCTGGAGCCGAACCTGCTGGATCCACTGCGCGGCGTACCCCAGATCAATGATGCCGTCGAGGTGCTCGAGATCGATGCCGGGCAGCCCCGCCAATAGATCGACCTTGGAGGTGAGGTCGAAGCTGGGCAGCTGCACGATGGTCTCCGGGTGGTCCGCGGGGGTGCGCGCCAGCTCTCGGGTGGCCGCATCGAGATCCTCGACGGTGAGCGACTCCGGGGCCACGCCCTCCTTGGGGAGGATCACGTCGGCCGCGAGGACATCGTCGTAGGGGAGTCGAATGGCCGACCAGTTCTCGCCCGAGACCACGGGGATCCAGAACGTGTCGGCGAGGCCCTCGACGTCCTTCGTGCCGTCGGTGCCATGGAAGGGCATGGTGATCTCGCCGTCGAACGGATCAGCCCAGGCTGCGGCGAACAGCAGAGCATCCTGCAGCACCAGAACGGTGTCGCCGGTGATATCGATGCCGGACTTCTCGATCAACCCGGCAGTGTGCGTGCGCGCCCAGGCGTCGAGATCGGCCTTGGCTCCGGCGCGTTCCGCCTGTGTGGCGGATGCGTCGTAGTAGGTCTTGATCCGATCCAGGAAGTCCTGCTTGATCTCCTCATCCAGGACGAGCGCGCGACTTGCCTGATGCACGACGGGTGTCTCCGGTGGCTTCTTGGCATCCACCTTCTTCGGCAGTGAGTCGTAGTCAAGCAGCGATTGACGCAGGGCGCCGAACGCGCGGGACCGGTCGTCCCCGCTCAGGCCCAGCGCCTCGGCAATGCTCTGTTCGGACGAGCCCACCGCACCTTCGCCGGCCATGACCAGGCTCATCGCCAGCGAACTGGGGGAGACCACGCGGTTGGGTTCGTCGAGATTGCCGATCAGCTCCCAAGCGAGCCTTTGACTGGCCGCGGCTGCCTCTGCGGTGTTCGGAGTGGTCGAGAAGGGGAGGTCGAGGACGGCGCCGGCACCGCTGACCTCCTGTCCCGGAGTGGCTGAGCAGGCAGCGAGGGCCAAGGTGGCCAAGAGGCCGGCTGTCAGCAGTGAGCGACGGTTGGGGCACGGGGGATTGTTCATGGTCAAACTCCTTCGCCCCAACGACGCTGCCGGTGCCGTGAAAGGTTGCTCGCCGGTCTCTTCTTTCAGCGCGCCCGGGCGAACTCCGTCACGTCGACCCCTGACTTGAATGAGCGGCTCCAGAGGCGGCGGAACGACTCCGGCGCGTAGGGGGCGTCCGAGAACAGCGGCTTGCCGCTGCCCAAGAGGATGGGGTTGCGCTTGAGGATGAGTCTGTCGATCTCATCGACGAGCACTCCGGCGAGCTGGGCGCCCCCGCACAGCCAGATGTCGGCGCCGTCCTCCTGCTTGAGCGATCGCACCGTCGCCACCGGGTCGGCGTCCGTGAACTCGATGTTCGGTGACGCGGCGCGGCCCGCATGTGCGCGAGTGAAGACGATCTCTCGGAGGTGGGCATAGGGGCGTTCGATGCCGGCGTCGAGGGCGGGAAGGTAGGTGTTCCAGCCCATCACGACGGTGTCGAAGCGCTCGCGGGTCGGTGTCGCTCCGACGAGGCCCGCGAGGTGGGTCGGAATGGTGTCCGCGAACTCCTCGAAGAGGAAGCTCATGTGGTCGCCTTCGACGGGGAAGGCGGAGGCGTCGCCGTCGGGAGCGCAGATGTAGCCGTCCAAGCTCACCGCGACGAAGTAGACGAGTGCGCGCATGATCGCTCCTCTTCGATGATCTTAATCACTACTGCTGTCGTGATTAGCTCAATCTACTACTTTTGTTGTGGTTGAGCTAGGGTTTGGTGGTGGCAAAGAACGACGAACGACGCCGAGCGCTGGCCGATGCGGGGATCCGGGTGCTGGCGCGGGAGGGCGCTCGCGGTCTCACCCATCGCGCGATCGACCGGGAGGCCGGGGTCCCTCTCGGGACGGCGTCGAACTACTTCCGGTCGCGTTCGGCGCTGGTCGAAGGGCTCATCTCCCGCGTCTGGGAGGTGATCTCCCCAACCGAGCGCGACCTCGCGGAGCGCGCCGGACGGGTGCCGGACCGCGCGCTCTTCGCCGACTACGTTCGAGACATCGTGAGCAGGCTCACACAGCACCGAGACGCGACCATCGCGCTCTTCGAGCTGCGGCTCGAGTCCGGCCGGCGTCCCGAGCTCGAGGCGATCATGGGGGCCTGGCTGAGGGCGGGCTTCGACGCCGACATCGCGTTCAATCAGTCAGTCGGGCTGCCAGGGGGTCGTCGCGAGATCGCGCTCTTCCACTACGCGATCGACGGACTCCTGCTCGACAGGCTCACCGCATCCATCGATCCGGAGACGTCGACCGACGACATCGTCGACGACCTCGTCCTGGCGATCATGCCCGAGAAGTAGTGGCGCCGCGGCGGCTCGTGAACCGGGCTGCTCCCCGTCTTGCACCGGATTTATATATGGCTAGAGGCCCCGCAGTGTACGTATTGCACACTGCGGGGCCTCTAGCCAGCTATCTTTTCGATCCTTTAAGAGATCAGCGGCCGCGCATCGCGTTGCGGGCGCCCTTCGATGAGATGGGGCCCTTCGGGATGGGTGCCTTGGGGCGCATCGCGTCGAGGGCACGCAGGCGGTTGGCCGTCTCGCTGATCTTCGCGGAGTCGATCTGCTGGGGCAGCTTCTCGATGTGCTTGGTCAGCTGATCGAGCGGCACCTGGCCGGCTCCCTTGCCCATCTGAATGATGGTGACGGAGACGCCGTAGGCGACCTGCTCATGCTTGCGCTTCTCGCTGGCCAGCAGCGGCTTGAGCCGCCCGGGCTCGCCTTCGCCGATCAGCACGATGCCGGCCGGGCCGAGGGCGCGGTGCACGACGTCGAGGCTCTTCGTCACGGTGATCACCGGCGTGGACGTCCACTTCTTGCTGTTCAGCATGTTCAGGGCCACCTCGGCCGAGCCGGCCTGACCGTCGTAGCGGGTGAAGGTGGCCTTGCGCACGCGGCGGGTGAGAACCAGGAGGGCGACCAACATGCCCGCCGAGATGCCCAGCACGACCCACAGCACAAGGCTGATCCAGTTGATGCCCTGATCGGTGCGCGCCAGGAAGACGCCCAACACGGTGAGCACGACGATCGGCCCGAAGAAGCTGAGCGCCATGAGCCACGGCACCTGCTTGTCGACCTCTGCGGTGACCCGATAGGCCTCCCGGATCTGCTTGATCCGTCCCCAGTCTGCGGGGTCGGTGGAGTTCTTCTTGCGAAGCTTCTCCGCCTTCATCTCGGCCTTCTGCTTCGCCGCTAGGGCCTTGGCCTTCTCGCTTGCCATTGGTTGCTTCTCCGTGTGGTGGTGGTTTTCTCAGGCCGTCTTGCGCCGGGCATCCATTGCCGTGCGGTACAACCGTCCGGCGCGGTAGGACGACCTGACGAGCGGGCCTGAGAGTACGCCCGAGTATCCAATCTCGCGCGCCTCCTCCGCAAGCTCGTCGAACTCTTGGGGGGTGACCCAGCGCTCGATGGGGTGCAGCGTCGCGTTGGGTCGCAGGTACTGGGTGATGGTGATCAGCTCGGTGCCCGCGTCGTAGAGATCCTGCAGGGCCTCGGAGATCTCCTCGCGGGTCTCGCCCATGCCGAGGATCAGGTTGGACTTGGTGACCAGCCCCCGCTCGCGCGACATGGTCAGCACCTCCAGCGAGCGCTGGTAGCGGAAGCCGGGACGGATCCGCTTGAAGATCCGGGGCACCGTCTCGACGTTGTGCGCGAACACCTCGGGCTTGGCGTCGAACAGCTGGCCGAGCAGTTCTTCCTTGCCGCTGAAGTCGGGGGCGAGCATCTCGACGCCGACGCCCGGGTTCACCGAGTGGATCTGACGGATGGTCTCGGCGTAGAGCCAGGCGCCTTCGTCGGGCAGATCGTCGCGGCAGACGCCGGTGATGGTGGCGTAGCGCAGGCCCATCTTCTTGACGGACGCGGCGACGCGCAGCGGCTCGGCGGGATCGTAGCCTTCGGGCTTGGCCGACTCGATCTGGCAGAAGTCGCAGCGCCGGGTGCACTTGTCGCCGCCGATCAGGAAGGTGGACTCGCGGTCTTCCCAGCATTCGAAGATGTTGGGGCAGCCGGCCTCCTGGCACACGGTGTGCAGATCCTGCTGTTTCACGATCTTCTGCAGATCCGTGTAGTTGGGGCCCATGTGGGCGGTCGTTTTGATCCAGCCGGGCTTACGTTCGATCGGCGTCTCAGCGTTTTTTGCTTCGATGCGCAGGAGCCTGCGTCCATCTGGTTTCACGGCGGTCACCGGACCAGCCTACCTCCCTGACGGGGCCCTCTCACTCCCATGCCAAGTGGCGGCGCAAGATCGGTTCCAGATCGTGTGCCACGCCCTCCACCGTCCAGGTGCCGGGCAGCTCTTCGACGATCGACGTGACGTCCGCGTCGGAGATGCCGCACGGCACGATGTTGCCGAACCGTTCGGCGCTGGAGAGCACATTCAGCGCGAAGCCGTGCATCGTGGTGCGCTGGGAGACCCGAACCCCGATGGCGCAGATCTTGCGTTCGAGCCGAGAACTGGTGGCGGGCAGCCAGACCCCGGTGCGTCCCTCCACGCGACCGCCGGCGATGCCGTAGCCGGCGAGCAGCTCGATGATCGCGGCCTCGAGCTTGCGCACATAGTCGACGACGCCCACCCCATCGGGGAGCCTGACGATCGGATAGCCGACGAGCTGACCCGGGCCGTGATAGGTGATCTCGCCACCGCGGTCGACGGCGATGGTCGGGGTGCCGTCCTTGGGATAGTCGGTGGGCTTGGTGCGACGGCCGGCCGTGTAGACGGGGCTGTGCTCGACGTAGATCACGTGTCCATGACGCGCGCCCGACGACACCTCGGCGTGCACCTCGCGCTGGTAGTCCCAGGTCTCCTGGTAGTCGGAGAACTGGCCCGGGATGCCGCGGTACTCGAAGCTCAACACGTGACCAGAATAGGGCGAAGGCCCCGGGAAAGTCCCGGGGCCCTCGTCGTCGTGTTGATGCGATCGCGGATCAGAGTCCGAGCTCGCCGGCGAAGTCGGCAGCCTCAAGGCGAGCCTTGATGGCGGCAAGGAAACGACCGGCGACGGCACCGTCGATGAGACGGTGATCGTAGGTGAGCGACAGGTACATCATGTGACGAACCGCGATCACCTCGTCGCCATCCGCATCGGTCAGCACCACGGGCCGCTTCACCAGCGCGCCGGTGCCGAGGATGGCCACCTGAGGCTGGTTGATGATCGGGGTGTCGAACAGCGTGCCCGCCGACCCGTAGTTGGTGATGGTGAAGGTGCCGCCGGTGAGCTCGTCGGGCCCGACCTGTCCCGCGCGGGTGCGGGCGGCCAGATCGCCGATCTTCTTGGCGATACCGGCGATGTTGAGGTCGCCGGCGTTCTTGATCACGGGCACCATGAGGCCCTTCGGCGTGTCGACCGCCAGGCTGATGTGCTCGCCGTCGTGGTAGGTGACCGTGCCCGCTTCGATGTCCATCGTCGCGTTGATGACCGGGTGAGCCTTGAGCGCCTCGACCACGGCGACGGTGATGAACGGCAGGTAGCTGAGCGAGGCACCCTCGCGCTTCTTGAAGTCGTCCTTCGCCTTGGCGCGCAGGCGGCTGATGCCGGTGATGTCCACCTCGGTGGTGGCGGTGAGCTGGGCGGCGGTCTGCAGCGACTCGTTCATGCGCAGGGCGATGGTCTTGCGCATGCGGCTGAGCTTCTCGGTCTTGCCACGCACATCTGCGGCCGGGGCGGCAGCAGGAGCGGCCTTGGCGGCGGGAGCAGCAGGTGCAGCAGCGGGGGCGGCCGGCGCGGGGGCCGGAGCCTTCTTCGCCTCGGCGGCGTCCAGCACGTCCTGCTTGCGGATGCGACCGCCGACGCCGGTGCCCGTGATCTCGCCCAGCGCGACGCCATGCTCGCGGGCGAGCTTGCGCACGAGCGGCGTCACGTAGGCGCCATCCGGGGAGGCCTCGGCCACGCGACGCGCAACCTCAGCCTGCACCTGCGGCGAATGCGCGGGAGCCGGGGGAGTGGGAGCGGAGGCGGGAGACGGCGCAGAAGGTGCCGAGGGGGCAGACGGAGCCGAAGGCGCCGAAGGCGCTGACGCAGCCGGTGCGGGTGCAGGGGCAGCGGACGGTTCGCCCACGATGGCGAGCACGGCGCCGACCGCGGCGACGTCGTCCTCCTGGAAGCGGATCTCCAGCAGCACGCCGGCGGCGGGGCTGGGGATCTCGGTGTCGACCTTGTCGGTGGACACCTCGAGCAGCGGCTCGTCGAGCTCGACGGCCTCGCCCACTTCCTTCAGCCAACGAGAGACGGTGCCCTCGGTGACCGACTCGCCCAGAGCGGGCAGGATCACCTCGGTGCCTGCGGCCGGCGCAGCGGCGGGAGCCGACGCTGCGGGGGCCGGAGCGGGCTCAGGGGCCGCAGCCGGGGTGGGGGTAGGTGCAGGGGCGGCTTGCGGGGCCGGCGCTGCAGGAGCGGCGGCGGGTGCCTCGGCGGCATCACCCACGACGGCGAGCACAGCACCGACGGCGGCGACGTCATCCTCCTGGAAACGGATCTCCAGAAGAACGCCCGCGACGGGGCTGGGGATCTCGGTATCGACCTTGTCGGTGGATACCTCCAGAAGCGGCTCGTCGACCTCGACGGTGTCGCCGACCTCCTTCAACCAACGAGAGATGGTGCCTTCGGTGACGGATTCGCCGAGTGCCGGCAGAACGACTTCGGTTGACATGGTGAAACTGGCTCCTTCGTTTGACCTGTTGCGGACAGCCTATAACCCGATCAGGCGTGTATGTGTAGACCGCGCCCACCCAATGCCATGGCGGCTTCGCCGAGGGCTTCGCTGAGCGTCGGATGGGGATGAATGATCTCGGTGAGATCGTCGGGGGTCGCCTGCCACCCCACTAGCAAAGCACCTTCGGCGATCAGTTCGGCCACATGATCGCCAACGACATGCACGCCGATGATTTCTCCGCCGGGTCGGCGCAGCATCGTGACCATGCCTGTCTCGCGGTCGCCGGGGGCGTGACCGATGAGGGCTTTGCCGTTGCCGGCGAGGGGGAATGAGACCGCCTCGACGGCACCGCTCGCTTCCGCTTGGGCCCGAGTGAGGCCGACGGAGGCAAGCTGGGGACTGGAGTAGACCACGCGGGCGATGTTGTGGTCCTTGGGGAGGCTCGGGCGTCCCGGCCAGACGCCGGTGGATGCCGCGATGTGTTCTGCGAGGAAGACGCCGTGCGCGTAGCCGCGATGCGCGAGCTGGGGGCCCGCCACCACGTCGCCCGCGGCGAAGACGCCGGGCACGCTGGTGCGGAGGTGCTCGTCGACGACGATGTGGCCGCCATTGATCTCGACGCTCGCCTCGGCGAGACCCAGATCGTCCAGCCTCGGGCGGCGCCCCACGGCCACCAGCAGCACGTCGGCCTGGAGTTCGTCGTCGCCGAGCCGGACCCGCACGCCCGTATCGTCGGCGGTCGCTCCGGCGATGGGAGTGCCCAGCTTGATGTCGACGCCGCGCTTGGCGAGCGCCCTGGTCAAGACGGCGCTGTGCGCGGGCTCCTCTGCGGGAAGCAGGCGTTCCTCGGCCTCGACCAGGGTCACCCGGACACCGAGATCCGTCCATGCCGAGGCGAACTCGACGCCGATCACGCCACCACCCAGCACGATTGCGCTCTCGGGCAGCTGATCCAAGCGGAGGGCGTGCTCGGAGGTGATGATCCGCGAGCCGTCGACGGACAGCCCCAAGGTGCTCGGCGCGGCCCCGGTGGCCAGCACGACGGCCTTCGCACGCAGCACCTTGGCGCCCAGCTCGATGCCCGGGCCTCGTTCGTCGACCACGAGGTGACCGCGTTCCGCGATGGTGTGCACTCCACGGGACGCGAGCAGGCCCTTGAGTCCCCGATGCAGCGACGAGACCACGCCGTCGGCATAGGTGCGCAGCCGGGTGGCGTCGACCTCGCCGACCTCGGCGCCGATGCCGAACCCGGACGCCGACGCGACGGTGCGGCGCACCTCGGCCGCCTGCAGCCATGCCTTCGTCGGGATGCATCCCCGATGCAGGCAGGTGCCGCCGACCTCCGCCTCGTCCACGAGCGCTACCGATAGTCCGAGCTGTGCGGCGCGCAGGGCACACGCATAGCCGGCGGAGCCGGCTCCGAGAACCGCCACGTCGTAGGTCTCACTCATAACGCGCAGTCTTGCACGATTCGCGGCCCGCATTGACCGGCTGCGATCCCGTGGACGGCGCACCGAGGGCATAATTGCCACCGTGGGTTGGTTCGGTCGACGTAAAGCAGAGGCGCAGGAGACGCGCGCCGCGAACGAGGCCGCCCAGCGCCACCTGGGAGAATTCGTCCGCACCCGACGAGGCGTCGAGGCCTGGATCGAGCAGCCCACCAGCTTCAATCCGCCCTCGATCCTGCTGGTCGCGGCCGACGGCGAGACCACCCGTCGCGGCCTCAGCTCTGCGCAGGAAGGCTACGGTTTTGCGCGGAAGCACAACATCCCCTGCTACGACGCCGGCGTGGTGCCCTACCCCCAGCGCATGCGCGACTACGGCGCGAAAAAGAAGAGGCTGGGGTAGGGCGCTCGACGGGCTGCGACGTCAGCGCGCCAGCTGGTTCGCCAGCGAGATCAGCGTGCGCACCGCGACGCCCGTGCCGCCCTTCGGGGTGTAACCATGCGGCTCGCCTTCGTTCTCGGCGGGGCCGGCGATGTCGAGGTGAGCCCAGTCGATGCCCTTCTGTACAAAGCGCTGCAGGAACGCGCCTGCGACGAGCGCGCCGCCCCAGCGGGCCTTGCCGCCTGAGCGCATGTCCGCGATCGGCGACTTCAGCTGGCTGCGGATCTCGTCGGTGATCGGAAGCTGCCAGAACTCCTCGCCGGCGGCCTCGGCGGCGTCCAGCAAGCGGTCCGCGGTGGCGTCGTCGGAGGCCATCAGGCCGGACACTCGGGTTCCCAGCGCCACCATGCAGGCGCCGGTGAGGGTCGCCACGTCGACGATCAGGTCAGGGTGATCCTGGCTGGCGCGAGCGATGGCGTCGGCCATCACCAGGCGGCCCTCGGCGTCGGTGTTGTAGTTCTCGACGGTCTGGCCGTCGAACATCGTCATCACGTCGCTGGAGCGGTAGGAGCTGCCGGAGGGCAGATTCTCCGCCATCGCGGCGTACGCGGTGACCTTGATCCGCAGCCCCAGCTCGGCAATCGCCTTTGTTGCGGCGATCACCACGGCCGCGCCCGACATGTCGTACTTCATGCCCGCCATCTGACCGGCCGGTTTGATGTCAAGGCCGCCCGAGTCGAAGGTGATGCCCTTGCCCACCAGGGCGAGGTGGAAGTTCGCGCCGCGCGGGGCATAGCTCAGGCGAACGAGACGGGGCTTTCGGGTCGAGCCGCCGCCGACAGCCAGGATGCCGCCGTAGCCGCCCTTCTCCAGCGCCTTCTCGTCGAGGATCTCGACGGCGATCTTCTCACCCTTGACGTGCGCGCGTGCTTTCTCCGCGAAGGTCTCGGGGTAGAGCAGGTTGGGCGGCGTGTTGCCCCAGTCGCGGGCCTGGCAGACGGCCAGCGACGTCACCTGCGCGGTCTCGGCCGCGGCTCGCAGCTCCGAGGTCTCCTTCGCGACGACCAACGTCACGGCGCTTACCGGAACAGGGACGTCGGTGCCGGTGAGCTTGGGCTGACGGTACGCGCCGAGCAGCGCGCCCTCGCCCGCCGCCTGAACCAACTCGGGATCCGCCAGCTCCAGCGACACCGCGACGGTCCGCGCCGTCGCGCCTTCCTGGCTCGCCACCCAGCGCACAGCGACGCCCGTCGCGCGGCGCAGACGCTCGGGGGTGACGTCCGCATCGCCCAGGCCGACGAGCACCGCCCGCAGCGCCCCGGCGGCGGGAAGCGCGCACACCGACTCCTCGTCGGGCTTCGCCCCAGCAGCCTTCGCCAGCCCGGCGACATCCTGGGAGAAATGCTGCCGATAGGCCTCGTCGAGCTCGGGCAGCGTCCCCACGAGCACGGGGATCTCGTTGGCGGTGGCCATGCCCAGCACGACGACGTCGGTGCGCTTGGGGAGGCCTTTACTGATGGTCAAGGAAGCGGTCACCGGGCCAGCGTACTAGCGGACAGACGCGCCGTGGGGCCCGGCGTCGGGTAGCTTGGGCGCGTGCTGAAGAAGGTCGGCCTCTGGGGCTTCGTCGTGATTTCGCTCGCCATCACCGTGTGGGGAGTGGTGTCGTTCGTGTCGCCTGGCGCGACATGCCGGGGGGTCGTGATGGGCCCCGGCGACGAGTGTGGCTACATGAGCCGAACCAGCACGGTCACCGACAAGGTCCAGACCTACGAGGAGCGGATCGCCGCGGCGCGCAACTCCGCTCCGGTCATCGTCGTGACGGGCCTCGTCGCCGCGGGCTTCGGTGCGGTGCTGATCCGCAAGGACGTGAAGCAGACGCAGGCGGCCTGAGGGCTCAGGCGTCGAGCGACATCGGCCCGTAGACCAGGCGCGTCTCCTCGTGCAGGCTCACCTCGGCGACGCCGCCGTCGAGCAGGTCGGAGTAGAACAAGCCCAGCCATTCCTCGGCAGCCCGCTGAGAGTCGAAGGACGGAAGCAGCCCGGCCGACTCGAGTTCGCCGCGCGAGTACGCGCCGGACTCGGGTTCCCACCGGTAGCTCATCAGAA
The DNA here is from genome assembly GCF_029211185.1 of Tessaracoccus caeni. Classification (GTDB taxonomy): domain Bacteria; phylum Actinomycetota; class Actinomycetes; order Propionibacteriales; family Propionibacteriaceae; genus Arachnia; species Arachnia caeni. The sequence continues at coordinate 162,131 of NZ_JARGDO010000001.1, read as the reverse complement.
CGCGTCTCCTCGCTTGATCCGCGCCGCGGGACGACGGAAGCGACGGATCATCAGCGCCCGGTTGAACATGTACATCAGCAGGCCCTTGGTGGGCGTGCCGGGATGGCGCTCTTGCAGCACCTTCTTGAAGCTGCGCCACATGAAGCCGATGTTGACGAAGGTGAGCAGCAGGAGCAGCCACAGGCCGAGCGCGATGTAGTTCGACAGCGCCGGCGACCACATCATGGTGGCCATCGAGATCGACATCATCAGGATCATCGCGGGCATCATGAACTCGGCGATCGTCCAGCGAGCATCGACGAAGTCGCGCAGCAGCGCCCGGTGGGGCGCGCGCTCGGCCCGGTCCATGGCCTGCATGCGGGCGTCGTACCTGGCCTCGCGATCGGCCTTGCGCTGCTGCTTCGGCGTCAGGGTGGGGTGCAGTCGCTCCATCCGAGCGGCCTCGGCCTCCCGACGGGTGGGCGTGGCGCCCTCCTTCTTGCGAGGCCCGCGGCTGACGACGATCTTGTCCGAACCGGCGGACGTGGGCGCAGCCTGGGCCTTGGAGGGCTCCTGCGAGGCCTTGTCCTTGGGCGTCGGGTTGGCGCTCTTGTCACCCGACTGCTTGGTGGTGCGCTCGTAGGGGCGGAACAATCCCACGGTCTCTCGTCCTTCATCGATTGCGGCGTAGGGGCCTATCTTAACCGCAACCCTGAGGAATCCCTGAGCAGGAGGGGCCTGGAGGCATAGCCGACGGTTGGTGGAGGGCGGTACGGTTGGGGATGCAAAACCACGTCGTGGAAGGACAAGCCTGTGGCTGGCATTTTTGAACGCATCGCACTCGTCTTCAAGTCGAAGGCCAACAAGGCCCTGGACAAGGTCGAGGATCCCCGCGAAACGCTGGACTACTCCTACGAGCGTCAGCTGCAGCTGCTGCAGAACGTGCGCCGTGGTGTGGCCGACGTCGCCACCAGCCGGAAGCGGATCGAGTTGCAGGCCAACAAGCTGAACTCCGAGGTGGAGCGCCTGACGCTCGCCGCTCAGCGCGCGCTGGAGTCGGGTCGCGAGGATCTGGCCCGCGAGGCGCTGACGCGCAAGTCCGGCATCCAGACCCAGCTCGCCGATCTTCAGGCGCAGCATGCCCAGCTGCAGGCTGAGGAGGAGAAGCTGGTGCGTGCCAGCGCTCGTCTGCAGGCCAAGGTCGACGCGTTCCGCACCCGCAAGGAGACCATCAAGGCCACCTACTCGGCCGCCGAGGCGCAGACCCGGATCAACGAGGCTTTCACCGGCATGTCCGAGGAGATGAGCGACATCGGCCTGGCCATCCAGCGCGCCGAGGACAAGACGATGCAGCTGCAGGCCCGCGCCTCTGCCGTGGACGAGCTGATCGCCAGCGGCGCCCTGGAGGATGCCACGGGCATCGGCGGCGACGACATCACCCGCCAGCTCGACGCGCTTGCCGCCGACTCCAGCGTCGAGAACGAGCTGGCCGCCATGAAGGCCCAGCTCACCGGCGGACCTGCCGCGCGTCCCGAGATCGAGGCCGCGCCCGAAGCGGCCGCCGCCGAGCAGGGTGAGGGGCGGCCCGCATGATCGTGCGCATCATGGGCTACGGCCAGTGGGTGATCGAACCCGAGGATCTCCGCGCTCTCAACGATCTCGACGAGCAGCTGGAGGGCGCCGCGGCGCGCAACGACCAGCAAGGCGTCACTGCCGCGCTCCAGGGCTTGTTCGACGCCATCCAGGAACTCGGCACGCAGGTGCCCGACGACGTGATCGTCGAATCGGATCTCGTGCTGCCCGACCTCGACTCCACCGTCGATGAGGTGCGCCTGGTGCTGGAGTCGGTCTCCGAGTACTTCGGGATCATTCCCGACGTGCATCCGCGCCAGTCTTGAAGGTTGTCGTCTCCTGCGACGCTATCGCGGGCTTGAGCGCCCGCGAGGCGTCCGAGGTGGTCGCGTCGGCGTTCCACCAGGCCGGCGCCCAGGTAGCGGTCGCGGTGCTGGGCGTCGGGGGAGAGTCCTTGGTCGACGCGCTGGCTCCGGTTCGCGACGTGGAGGTGATCGTCCCGGAGTCGGTGTCCACGCTCGGATCGAGGTTGTCCGGTCTTCCCGCCGGGCGCTACGTCGTCGATCTGACGGGCCTGGACGTCGAGGATCTCGGCCGCGAGTTGTTGGCGGCCTTCGACCCAGACCCGAGCGTCGCACTGAAGAAGGCGCGGAGCGCCACCGCGTCTCTCGAGCTGATGGCGGTGGTCGCGGACGACGAGGCCGCCCGTCCCCTCACCGGCTTGTCCGGGTTGGCCTCCACCGCGGGACGCGCCGCAGGCATGGACATCCGCCAGGTGCTGGAGGCCGACGCGCGCGCCGAGGCCTGGCTGACGCAACTCGGCCTCGAGGACGGCCCTGGCTGCGGTGCGGCTGGCGGCCTGGGGCTGCTGCTGATCGCGCTCGGTGCCAAGGTCGTCGACGGAATCACCGTGACCGCAGGCCTGTTGGGTCTCACCGCCACCATGCGCCAAGCCGATCTCGTGGTGACCGGTGCCCACCTCCTCGACTTCCATGCCGTCGGCGGACCGATCGTGAAACGCGTGGCGGCGATGGGGGAGGAAGCGCTGCGGCCGGTGGTCGCCGTCGTGGGCCGGAACTTCGTCTCCGCACGCGAGCTGAGGCTGGCCGGCATCGAGTCTGCCTCGGGTCTCGTGCCGGCGGGCGCCGCCGACGAACCCACGAAGGCCGATCTCGTGCGCGTGGCCGCACAGCTCGCCGCCACCTGGACGTGGTGAGCTTCTGGAGAACAGGAACGGCCTTCGGTTGGCGTTCCGGACACAAGGCGTAGAATGGGCGGCGCCTGTCACACATACAAGTTCTTTGGGAGTAAAGCGTGACCGATACCCAGATCGACGCCGCTGGCGTCACCCTGACCGATTTCGCCGTGCAGAAGGTCCGCAGCCTGCTGGATGCCGAGGGTCGCGACGACCTGCTGCTCCGCATCGCCGTGCAGCCGGGTGGCTGCTCCGGTCTGCGCTACCAGCTGTACTTCGACGACCGCCAGCTCGACGGCGACATCGCGAGCGACTACGACGGCGTCGTCGTCGTCACCGACAGGATGAGCGCGCCCTACCTGGGCGGGGCCTCCATCGACTTCGTCGACACCATCGAGAAGCAGGGCTTCACGATCGACAACCCCAACGCCGGCGGCTCTTGTGCGTGTGGAGATTCCTTCCACTGAGCCTTCTGAAGGGCTGAAAGCCTCTCCTGGGCCAAGCGGCCCGTGATTTTACGCCACCCTCGCTGATTCACGTCAGCCGGGGTGGCGTAAATGCGTTAGGGTACCTGGAGAACAGGTATGGCGTTCCGGGGCCTGCCCCACGCCAGGACGATGACGACAGAAGGGCAACTGTGGTGAGTGATCATCGAGTGCCGGCCACACGGCGCCGATCCCTTGCGATCGCGGGTGCATCCGCGCTGACCCTGCTGGGCCTCGCCGGGTGCTCCGGTCAAGGGGCCCGCTTCGGTCTTCCGGAGGCTGCTTCTGAGCAGGCCCCTCATGTGGGCAATCTCTGGGTTGGGGCCTGGATCGCCTCGCTGGTGATCGGCCTCCTGGTGTGGGGTCTCATCGGCTGGTCGGTGTTCCGCTACCGCAGCAAGGACGGCGACAACACGGCCCCCCGGCAGACCAAGTACCACCTGCCGCTGGAGCTGCTCTACACCCTGGTGCCCTTCCTGATCATCGGCGTGATGTTCTTCTACACGATGAAGGCCGCCGACGGGATGCTCGACCAGAGCGAAGAGCCCGACCTGCAGGTGAACGTGATCGGTCAGAAGTGGTCGTGGACGTTCAACTACATGGAGCAGGACAACCCCGCGGTCGGCGCGGTGGTGCACGAACGCGGCACCATGGAGCAGTTGCCCGATCTGTACCTCCCCATCAACAAGAGGGTCCGGTTCAACCTCGAGTCGGTGGACGTGATCCACTCCTTCTGGATCCCCGAGTTCTACACCAAGCTCGACGTCATTCCCGGCGTCACCAACTCCTTCGACGTCACCCCCAACAAGCTGGGTGACTACACCGGTAAGTGCGCGGAACTCTGCGGCACCTACCACTCGGCCATGCTCTTCCACCTGCACGTGGTGACGGAGGAGGAGTACGAGGCCAAGCTCAAGGAAATGGTCGCGGAGGGCGCAACCGGTGAGTATGTGCCACCCAAGGACTACTCCCAGGTCATCCCCGCGGCAATCAACGAGGAGCACGAATGATGCTGAACCCCGGCTCCACTGAGACCCCCGTCGTGCCCCACACCTTCGGGGCCCGCGCCATGAAGTACCTGACGACAACCGACCACAAGACGCTCGGCAACATGTACTTCTTCACGGCGCTGATCTTCTTCGGTATCGGCGGCGTGCTCGCACTGGGCATCCGCGCCGAGCTCGCCAGCCCCGGCATGCAGCTGATGAACTACGAGACGTTCAACCAGTTCTTCACCATGCACGGCACGATCATGCTGCTGATGTTCGCGACGCCGATGTTCGCCGGCTTCGCCAACGCGCTGGTACCGCTGCAGATCGGTGCTCCTGACGTCGCGTTCCCGCGCGTCAACGCGTTCTCCTACTGGGTCTACCTGTTCGGCTCGGTCATGGCCTGCAGCGGCTTCCTCAGCCCCGACGGCGCCGCCAGCTTCGGCTGGTTCGCCTACGCCCCGCTGTCGACGTCGCTGCACTCCCCGGGCTTCGGTCACGATCTGTGGATCATGGGCCTGTACCTGCTCGGCCTCTCGTCGATCCTCGGTGCGGTGAACTTCGTCGCCACCATCATCTGCATGCGCGCTCCTGGTATGACGATGTTCCGGATGCCGATCTTCACCTGGAACATCCTGGTCACCTCGATGATGATCCTCATCGTGTTCCCGGTGCTGGCTGCCGGTCTGCTGGTGCTGGAGTCCGACCGCATCCTCGGCTCGCACATCCTCGACGCCGCCAGCGGTGGTCCCATCCTGTGGCAGCACCTGTTCTGGTTCTTCGGCCACCCCGAGGTGTACGTGATCGCGCTGCCGTTCTTCGGCATCATCACCGAGGTGCTGTCGGCATTCTCGAAGAAGCCGGTGTTCGGCTACTACGGCCTGGTGTTCGCGACGCTGTCCATCGGCGCACTGTCGGTGTCGGTGTGGGCGCACCACATGTTCGTCACCGGCCAGGTGAACCTTCCGTTCTTCTCCTTCATGACCTTCATGATCGCCGTCCCGACGGGCGTGAAGTTCTTCAACTGGATCGGCACCATCTGGCGCGGCTCGCTCACCATGAACACGTCGATGACGTTCGCCATCGGCTTCCTGGTGACCTTCCTCTTCGGCGGTCTCACCGGCGTCATCCTGGCCAGCCCGCCGCTCGACTTCCAGGTGTCCGACACCTACTTCGTCGTCGCCCACTTCCACTACGTGCTGTTCGGCACAGTGGTGTTCGCGATGTTCGCCGGCTTCTACTACTGGTGGCCCAAGTTCACCGGCAAGATGCTGAACGAGCGCTGGGGCAAGGTGCACTTCTGGACGCTGTTCCTCGGCTTCCACCTCACCTTCCTCGTGCAGCACTGGCTGGGCGTCGAGGGCATGCAGCGACGGATCGCCGACTACGGCGCCTGGGAGGGCTTCACCTTCCTCAACCAGGTGTCCACCTTCGGCGCGTTCATGCTGGGCATCTCGATGCTGCCCTTCGCCTGGAACGTGTGGATCACCCGCAAGTCGCCCAAGGTCGAGGTCAACGATCCGTGGGGCTGGGGCCGCTCGCTCGAGTGGGCCACCTCTTGCCCGCCGCCTCGGCACAACTTCGACTCGCTGCCGCGCATCCGTTCGATCAGCCCGGCGCTAGACGCCGTCCGGCCCGAGCTGGCCGGTGAGCCCGAGGATCACGACAACGATCCCGGTGAGCTGCTCGATCGCACCCCGAAGGCCTCTGTGGAAGGAGCCGCCAAGTGAACACCGAGAAGTGGATCTTCTGGTTCATCGCGATCTTCTTCGCGATCGTCACCCCCGCCTACTGGTTCATCTCCGGCGAGATCGTCGGCACCGTCGTGCTGGCCTTCACCTTCGTCCTCGGTGCCATGATCGCGGGCTACCTGACGATCACCGCTCGCACCTTCGATCCTCGTCCCGAGGATCGTGAGGACGGCGAGATCGTCGAAGGAGCCGGCGACTACGGCTTCTTCGCCCCGTCGTCGATCTGGCCCTTCTGGTGCGCTGTCACCGTGGCCGTGATCGCCCTCGGCCCGGCCCTCCACCAGGCCTGGATCTCCTTGCTCGGCATGGGTATCGGCGTCTGGGCGCTCAGCGGGTGGCTGTTCCAGTTCTACCGCGGCGACTACAAGCACTGAGTCTCTGAACCGACGAGAGGGCCGCTCCTTGTTGGAGCGGCCCTTTCGCATTCCCCGCTCTTCGAGGTGCGGAGCGCAGCGGAGCCTCGAGGGTAGCTGGCTGTCACCCGAAGAGCAGGATGGGGGGAGGAACGCTCTTCGAGGAGAGCTGGCTGGTACCCGAAGGGCAGGATTGGGGGAGGAACGCTCTTCGAGGTGCGGAGCGCAGCGGAGCCTCGAGGAGAGCGAGCGCAGGGTCGGGCAGGAGCCCTGCCTCACGCGAGGATTGTTATCGAACTGTTATCCGAATAAGACTCTATCGGGGCTTGTCAGGGGCCAGAACTGTCAGACCCGGCCCGTAGTGTTTGGGGTATGAACAGCACCAAGTCTCGTTCCGCGAGTACAGCCGCCCGGCGGCTGGAGGTCGCGGACGAGGCGCGTCGTCGGGCGGAAGCCGATGTGGTGGTGGCGTTGTGTGATCTGGCGGAGTCCTATTGTCTGGATGAAGCAGAACTCCACGAGATCCTGGTCGATGACGATGTACGGGTCGCCGGCGAGGGTACCCCGTTGGTGTCGCAGTACGTGTCGCTGGAGATCGGTGCTCTGCTGGGCTGCACGCCGCGGGCGGCGGCGATGAAACTCGCTGATGCGTTGAATGTGAAGTATCGGCATCCGCAGCTCTTCGACGCCACCCTCACCCTTCAACTCGACGCGGCCCGGGCACTCTTTGCGGCGCGGCGGTGCGCGGATCTGCATCCAATGACTGCTGAACATGTGACGACGTTGTGGCTCGCCTCTCAGGGGAAGCTGGGCTGGAAGGCTGCGTTCAATCTGCTGGATAAGTTGATCATCCAGGCCGACAGGCAGCTCGCGGAGGAGCAGGAACGGCGGGCTCGTGGGGAGCGTGGAGTGTGGTTGTGGGGCCTCCATGAGGGTGTGATGAATCTGACCGGGAAACTCGACGTGCTGGATGCTCGTTATCTGGATACCCGGCTGGGCGAGATCGCCGCTCTGATCGAAGGCCAGTATCCAGAGCTGACGGTGGCGCAGCGTCGGGCGAAAGCGGTGGGGATCCTGGCGAACCCCGCCTACGCCACCATGTTGTTGCAGCATGCACAACCGATGCTGCCCGAGGTCGAACAGGTCGACCACGGCACAGCGCAGAGCATCTGCCACCGGCAGGACACCATCTCGGGGGTCCAGCTGCCGCAGGTTGTGGCCCTAGCCGGGACCGCAGCGGAGGACCTCTGCCCGTCCGAGCAGCTCGTCAAGGATCCGCACCGGGCTGTGACGCAAGGCTTGTGCCGTTCTGCGGGGACGATGCGCGATCCGGACGCGGTTGTGGTGCCGGTAAGCAGGTTGTATCCGTCGGAGCAGATCGTTGAGGATCCGCGCCGGGTCACCGGGTGGACGGCGGATGCCGGCTGGTTCCCGGACCCGGCCGATGCGTCGCGGTTCGACCCGCACCACTACGCGTCGCATCACTGCGGAACCATCACCACCCCGCCCACGAACCTACGACCCGCACTCGGGATCGCGGTGCATATCCACTCCGACGCGCTCGGGAACCTGGATGGTGTGGCGCGGATCGAGAAAGCCGGCCACATCACCACCGCGCTGCTGGCCGAGTTGCTGGGTGAAGGGCTCGGTACCAAGATCACGATCCAGCCGGTGATCGATCTGCCCAGGCTGGAGCCGGAAGACCAGTACGTGCCGAGCGTGCGGATGCGGCGGGCGGTGACGTTGGCGTTCCCCACCGACATGTTCCCCTACTCGGGTTGGCCGTCCGGGAAGCTGGATCTGGATCACACCATCCCTTATCGGGCCGGTGTCAGGGGGCAGACGGGGATCGGGAACCTTGCCCCGCTGAATCGTCGTGCGCATCGCGCGAAAACCGCCGGCTACTGGGTTCTCGATCAGGTCGGCCCTGGGGAGTTGGAGTGGCGAAGCCCGCTCGGCTACCGGTACCGCGTCACGACCCAAGGCACCACCAGGCGCCGACCACGAACGGAGCGAGCACACACCAACGACCCGCCAAGGGATGCTCGGGCAGGTTGAGCGGCTGTCACACTTTTGTCGCGCCGTCCGACGTCTCTGATGAAAACCCGCCATGCGAGCTACCTCGAAGAGGTGCAGCGGTTATGCTCTTTTGAGGTGCTAGCGCCAGTGAGCCTGTACAGAACGCTCCGCTTTCTGCCCCGCGCTGAGGCTTTGGGGCGTGTTCCTCGACCGGTGCCTCCGCACCTCAGAGAGCGTAGCTGTCACGCTCTCGGTCTTGACTCTTCGCAACCGAATCTCGGCCTGGCTCGCTTCAGTAGGTATGGGCGCCGTGAAAGTTCACGAAGGGGTGAAGGACATGGGTAGGGGACTACGACGTGCGGTGATGGTGCTGGCGACGATGCTGGCTGGGCTGCTGGTCATGGGGGCCGGGGTTCTTCCTGCCCAGGCAGCTCGGCTGCCGAAGACCATTGGCGTCAAAGAAGTGGTGGCCAGCAGCGTCGAGGTGTATCCGTCGGCGACGGCGAAGAAGTCGTCGGGCAAGGTCAGTAAGGGAGCGGCGCTGCGGTACACGGGCGTGGTGTCCAAGGGACGTCTCGAAGTGGTGCGCTCCGACAAGGTGATCTGGGTAGAGAACACCAGCAGCAAGATCGCTAGCCTGCCGCTGGCCAAGACGACGGTGGAGGTTGCCGAGAAGATCACGTTGTTCCGCTCGTCCACCTCCAGCACGGTCTTCGACACTGTGAAGAAGGGGGCCAAGCTGAAGCACACCGGCACCGTCAGCGCCGGGCGATTGCAGATCGTGTACGGCGGACGAGTGGTCTGGGGCGACGTCGACCACACGTCTTTCGCCGGGGCGAAGCCGTCGAAGAAGTCGTACGTGTCGAGGGTCAAGGTGGGCACGTCGGTGGAGGGGCTCGACTTTTATGCCTATCAGGTCGGTGACCCGCGTGCGTCGACGTCGGCGGTGGTGATCGGGCAGATCCATGGCGATGAGAAGGCCGGCGTGAAGACCGCTCGGGCGCTGATCGACGACCCGCGCACCGTCAAGGGCATCTCGCTCTGGGTGATCCTCACCGTCAACCCCGACGGCAACGGGGCGAACACGCGAGTGAACGCACGCGGCGTCGATCTCAACCGGAACTGGCCTACCGCGTGGGAGAAGAGCAAGAAGGGGCGCAAGTGGAGCGGGCCCAAGGCGGCGTCGGAGCCCGAGACGCGGGCGCTGAGGGCCTTCCTGACCAAGACCAAGCCCGACAAGGTGGTGGGGCTGCATCAACCGCTGAATGGAGTCGACACCGGTGAGCGGAAGGTCGGGAGGCTGCAGAAGGCGCTGGTGACGCACCTCGGGCTGCCCGCCAAGGAGTTCTCCTGCTACGGCGGCTGCCACGGCACCATGACGCAGTGGTACAACAAAAACTACAAGGGAGCGGCGATCACCGTCGAGTACCCCGCGAAGGTGTCCACGAAGTACGCGACGAAGACGGCCAGGGACGGTTTGGTCCGCGCGCTGGGTGGGCGGTATTGAGCGAACTCACGCTCTTTGAGGTGCGACGAAGGAGCCTCGAAAAGAGCCCGCGTTAGGCAAAGAAGCGGCCCAGCCACGGGTGCTGTGGCTGGGCCGCCCTGTCGTGTCGCGCTGGCTCTTTTCGAGGCTTCGGCCCCAGGGCTCGTCCGGGTGCTGAGGAGCGAGGTACGAGCGTCTCGAAGTGCGCCCCTGGGGCCTTCGCACCTCAAAGAGCGTCATTCTGCTTTCGCGAAGGCCTCCTTGTAGCGCATCACGCTGTTGGTCTGGAGGAGGCCGCGACGGTAGATCTTGGAGCCGGCCCAGATGGCCACCGCCATGAATGCGACGGAGACGGCCAGCGATGCCAGGGCATGCACCCAAGTGGCCTCGCCCTGGAGCAGGCGGCCGGGCATCACGACGGCGGAGGCGATCGGTACGTAGCTCATCACCTGGGCGGTGGTGCCGCTGGCGAACATGCCGACCATGTAGACCATCATCAGGACCATCGTGAGTGGAGTCGTGGTCTGGCTGAGATCCTGCACTCGGGTGGCCATCGAGCCGGCGGCCGCCCATAGGCAGGCCAGTGACGCGAAGCCGATCAGGAAGAACACCACGAACCAGCTGACGACGGGGGCCATGATGGCGATCATCGAGCTGTACTCGCTGAAGGACATGCCCACCAGCGCGGTCGCCACGATCAGCACCACCTGCCCGAGCGCCATGATCGAGTTGCCGACCACCTTTCCAGTGAGCAGATGCCGGATCGGCACGGCGGCGGCGAGGATCTCGACGATGCGCGACTCCTTCTCCGTCACCACCGACTGCGCGATCTGCATGCCGTAGGTGATCGCCACCATCATGAACAAGATGGCGAAGGCGAAGGTGGCGATCATGACCGCGCCGGCCTCGTTCTCGTCGCCGCCCACTGGCACGAAAGCCAGCACGGTGTCGGTCAGGATCGCGGAGGCATCGACTCCTTGGGCCTCGGCATTGCGCTCGATCTGGAAGCTGCGCACGGCGTCGTTGAGCATGGGAGCCCTGGTGGGATTCTTGACCGCGAGCTGCCAGCCCTCTCCTGCCACGAACCTGAGGCCGGCGTCGGCGTCGCCGCTGACCACCGTGGCGGTCAGCTCCTCCGACGACACCCGCAGCGCCTCGGCCGGAACCCCGCTCTGGTTGGCGAGGGCGACGACAGCGGCACCGTCGTCGCTGTCCACGGCGACGATGCTGCTGCTGTCGCCGCTGTTCAGCCAGGCGCTGGCCAGGAAGGCGACGATCACGATGCCGATCGTGCTGAGGGTGCCGATCCAGAACGCCTTGTCGGTGATCTGGGCCATGATCTCGCGCTTGGCGACGATCAGCCACGGGCGGCGTGCGGGATGCGGGGCGGTCTGGGTGGTACTCATCGGGTCACCTCTCGATAGAAGTCGCTGAGGGGCCGCACGATCGGCCCGAAGGAGTGGACGGGGCCGCGTGCCATGGCCTCGGCCAGGATGCGCTGAGTTGCCTCGTCGTCGGCGAACTCCACCTGCGCGCGCGGACCATCGACGTCGATCACGGTGACGCCGGCCTCGCCGCGCAGCCAGCCGAGGTCGCCGGCGGTGACCAGGCTGTGCCGGATCGGCCCGGAACTGCGCAGTTCTTCGACGCTGCCCGCCGCCAGCACCTGACCCTTGCGCAGGATCACGATCTGGTGGCAGAGCCGCTCCACCAGCTCCAGCTGATGGGACGAGAACAGCACTGGCACGCCGCGGCGGGTGAACTCGGTGAGCAGGGCGAACATCTCCTCGACGGCGTCGGGATCCAGGCCGCTGAAGGGCTCGTCCAGGATCAGCGCCTTCGGGCTCGCGATGACCGCACCGGCGATCTGCACGCGCTGCTGGTTGCCCAGCGAGAGTTTCTCCAGCTTGTCGCGGGTGCGGTCGCCAAGGTTGAAGCGCTCGAGCAGGGCCTGGGCGGCCTCACGCGCCTCCTTGGGTGCCATGCCGTGCAGCTCGCCCAGGTAGGCGAGCTGGGGGAGGATGGGCTGCTTCGGGTAGAGGCCCCGTTCCTCGGGCATGTAGCCGAACTCGGCGCGGTCGCGGGCGGTGACGGGAGACCCGTTCCAGTGCACCTCGCCCGCTGTGGGCGCGAGAACCCCCATCACGATGCGCATGGTGGTGGTCTTGCCGGCGCCGTTGCCTCCGACGAATCCCGTGAACTGTCCGTCGGGGACGGTGAAGCTCACATCATCGAGTGCCGTCAGCTGCCCGAATCTGCGGGTGACATGGGATATCTCTAGCATGCCTCCAGAGTGCCGGGTGGAGGCTGGTCGGCGCATCGGCCGACCGAGCGAAGTTGTCCGACGGGTTTCTCCGTCGAAAGGATGAGGCTCTGTGTGGAAAATAGTCTCTGCCGAAGGTGGCGGTCGCTCTTTTCGAGGCTCGTTCCTCGCACCTCAAAGAGCGTGATGCTCGTAGGCGAAGATCACGGCCTGGACGCGGTCGCGGACGCCGAGTTTGGTGAGGCACGACGAGACGTGGGTTTTCACGGTCGCCTCGCTCACGACCAGCTCCTCGGCGATCTCGGCATTGCTCAAGCCCTTGGCCATGGCGGTCAACACGTCGCGCTCGCGGGCCGTCAGGTGGTCCAGCGCGGGGTGGGGAGTGGTCTCGCGACGGCCATGCACGGCCTGGGCGATCACCCGGCGGGTGACCTCGGGAGCCAGCAGGGCACCGCCGTCGGCGACGGTGCGGATGGCCTCCAGCAGCCGCTCGGGCTCGCAGTTCTTGAGCAGGAAGCCGGCCGCGCCGGCCTCGAGCGCCTCGAAGAGGTAGTCGTCGCGATCGAAGGTGGTGAGCACGATCACCTGCGATCTGCCCCCGGCGCGGATCTCGCGCGTCGCGGTGAGCCCATCGACGCGAGGCATCTGGATGTCCATCAGGATGACGTCCGGCGCGGTGCGAGCCGCGAGCGCGATGGCCTCGTGCCCGTCGGACGCCTCGCCGACCAGCTCGATGTCGTCCTCGACGCTGAGCATGAGCGCGAACGCCTTGCGGATCAGGGCCTGGTCATCGACCAGGGCGACGCGGATCATGCTGATGCCTTTCGAAGGAAGGAGGCGCGGACCCGGTAGCCCCGGGTGGCTCGCGGGCCGACGTCCAGCTGGCCGCCGAGCGCGGAGATGCGCTCCCGCATGCCCACGTGGCCCAGCCCGGAGCCGGTGGTGCCGGGCACCGGCATGCCGTTGTCGGTCACCTCGAGCTCGACGGTGTCCTCACTGATGCGAAGCACCACGCGGGCCTCGTCGGCGGTGGAATGGCGACGCACGTTGGTGAGCGCCTCCTGGGCGATGCGCAGCAGGCTGCTGGCCTGCGTCGGCGTCAAGGAGCCGAGCGAGGCAGGATCCCCGACGAGGTCGTAGCGCACCTGCAGGCCGGAACCGTCAGCCTCGGCGCACAGCTGTTCGAGACTGCCCAGCGAGGCGTTCTCGCCGTCGGGTCCGACATCGCGTAGCGACCCCAGCAGGCCGCGCAGCTCCTGCACGGCGCCCCGGGACAGCTCCTCCACCTCCTGCATCGCCTCGGAGGCCAGTTCCGGACGGCTGGCCATCGCGCGTCGTGCCGCAGCGGTCTGCACACCGATCAGGGAAATGTGATGGGCGACGGAGTCGTGCAGGTCGCGCGCGATGCGCAGCCGCTCGGCCAGCACCGCCTGGTGCGCGAGTTGCTCGCCCTGCAGGCGCACCATCTCGCGCGAGCGGCGCAACTCGTCCTCGGATTTCGCCTGCTGCCAGGACTGACGTCCCAGGAACAAGGCCGCGCCGAAGTAGGCCGTGTTGAGCGTCACGGTGGCGAAGTAGTACCAACCGCCGGGAATCTCACCCAGCACCGTGCGCGTGTAGGCGTCGGAGACGAGCAGCCAGACCGCCATCGAGGCCAGCACGGCGACCGTCGCCAGCATCAGGGTGTCGCGGCGGCGGGCATAGGCCATGGCTGTGTAGATGCCGAAGAAGTACAGCACCTGCATGCCGGCGATGCTCGCCACCAGCGGAACCAGTACACCGATCAGAATGAAGTGGGCGCCGCTCCCGAGCAGGAGCACCGTGATGGGGAAGCGTCGCCGCAGCGCGATGAGGGCGCCTCCGGTGAAGATGGCGAGAAGGCCGGGGCCTAGCGGGGCGTACTCGATGGCCTCGGGGATCTGCTGGAGCTGGAGAAGGGTGGCCACCGAGACCACCATCAGCACGACGGCGATCAGGATGTCGGCCGGCCACGGGTTCTTCGGTGCGGGCCGCACGTAGTCGTCGTCCAGCCCGAAGAACCCACGGAAGGCCGCGCCGATATTCATGCAGGTTCACCAGCTCCGGTCGAGCGGGCGTCCTTCCTCATAGCCGGAACCCGACTGCACGCCGACGACGGCGCGCTGCGAGAACTCGGGCAGGCTGCGGGCGCCGGCATAGGTGCACGACGACCGCACGCCAGAGGTGATCCAGTCGAGCAGATCTTCGACGCCGGGGCGACGCGGATCTAGATACATCCGCGACTGGGAGATGCCTTCCTCGAACAGCGCGGCGCGCGCCCGCGAGTAAGCGGACTGCTCGCGGGTGCGCTGCTGCACCGCGCGGGCCGACGCCATGCCGAAGGACTCCTTGTAGGTCCGGCCCTGGTGGTCGACGAGCTGGTCGCCGGTGGATTCGTGGGTGCCCGCGAACCAGGAGCCGATCATCACGGAGCCGGCCCCGGCGGCGAGCGCGAGGGCGACGTCGCGGGGATGGCGGACGCCGCCGTCGGCCCACACGGCCTTGCCGTGCTCGCGCGCTGCGGCCGAGCATTCGAGCACCGCGGAGAACTGCGGGCGGCCGACGCCCGTCTGCATCCGGGTGGTGCACATGGCGCCGGGCCCGACGCCCACCTTGAGGATGTCGGCTCCGGCCTCGATCAGGTCGTGGCAGCCCTCGGCGGTGACGACGTTGCCGGCGACGATCAGGATCCGACGGCCGGTCTCGGTCTCAAAGGCATCCCGAACCTGCCGAGCCGTGGCCAGAGCACCGATCATCTTCTCCTGATGGCCGTGCGCGGTGTCCATCACCAGCACGTCGGCCTCGGCATCGAGCGCGGCGCGCACCTTGCTGGCCACGTCGCCGTTGATGCCCACCGCGACGCCGGTGCGCAGGCGGCCAAGGTGGTCGAGCGCGGGCGCGTAGATGGTGGAGCGCAGCGCGCCCTTCAGCGTCATCAGGCCGACGAGCCGGCCCTCGTCGTCGGTGGCGATGGCCACCTTCTGGTGCTGGGCGCTCAGCGTGTCGAAGACGTCGTTGGGGGTGGCGGTGGGGGAGACGGTGCTCACGTCGGTGGACATCACGTCCTTCGCCTGAGCGAAGCGGTCGCTGTCTGCGGCGTCGGCCGGAGTGACGAGGCCCACCACCTTGAACTGATCGTCGACCACCACGGCCACTCCGTGCGAACGCTTGGCGATCAGGCTCAGGGTCTCGCCCACCGTGGTGGTGGGGGAGACGGTGACGGCGGTGTCGAAGACGGTGGGAGCGGCCTTCACCTTGGCGATCGACTTGGCCACCACGTCGGCGGGGATATCCTGCGGGAAGATCGCGAGGCCGCCGCGGCGGGCCATCGTCTCCGCCATCCGGCGACCGGAGACGGCCGTCATGTTGGCCGCCACCAGCGGGGTGGGGGTGGCCAGGCCATCGGTCGACGTGAGGTCGACGTCGAGTCGCGACGTGATCGCGGAGCGACTGGGCGCCATGAAGACGTCGCTATAGGTCAGGTCGTAGGCAGGTTCGCCATTGAGAAAACGCACGGGCCATAGCTTAACGGCTCAGACCTGGAAACCCACACGTCTGCTGCTCGGCGCCTTTCGAGGCTCGCTTCGCTCGCGCCTCAAGGAGCGTGGGGTCGAAAAAGGGCCCAGCCATGATGACTGGGCCCTTTGTCAGGTGTGAATCAGTGCAGTTCGGCTCGGTGCTTGCCGTCCTCGACCGCGTGATCGTCGTGGCCGTGGCTGAGCGCGTCCTCGATCTCGGTGGTCGACGGCTTCGGAATGTCCTTGCCGAGGTACCACTGAGACAGCCGTGCGCGCAGCTTCGAGACCTTCTTGCCGGAGGCGAAACCGTCCTCGTCGAGGCCCGAACTGGCTTCCAGCGGCGTGTACTGCGGATGCTGGGTGAGGGTGAAAGCCTCGTCCTCGCTGATGGGAGCGTGGTTCTCGTAGTACCCGCCCTCGGGCGTGCGCATCATGGAGCCGGTGCCCGAGCCATGCAGCACGCGCTCGCGGTCGGCCCGCTGCAGCGACAGGCAGATCCGCTTGGTGAGGATGAAGGCGATCACCGGGGCCACGAAGATGGCGACCCGCATGAAGATGGTGATCGCGTTCAGGCTGAGGTGGAACCACACCGCGATGATGTCGTTGGCGCCCGCCAGCCAGAACATCGCGTAGCAGGTCATGCCCGCGACGCCGAAAGCGGTTCGGGTGGGCACGTTGCGCGGGCGGTCGAGGATGTGATGCTCACGATCATCGCCGGTCAGCCAGCTCTCGATGAACGGATAAAGCGCGAGTCCGACGAACAGCAGACCCATCAGTCCCACGCCGGGCAGGAAGATGTTCCAGGACCAGGTGGTTCCGCCCAAATGGGACTCCCAGCCGGGCATGATGCGCACCGCGCCCTCGACCCAGCCCATGTACCAGTCGGGCTGTGAACCGGCGGTGACCTTGGCCGGATCGTAGGGGCCATACAGCCAGATCGGGTTGATCTGGAACAGGCCGCCGAACAGCACCAGAACGCCGAAGACGATGAAGAAGAAGCCGCCGGCCTTGGCCGCGTAGACCGGGAAGACGGGGTAGCCGACCACGTTGTTGTCGGTGCGACCCGGGCCCGGGTACTGCGAGTGCTTGTGGTAGACCACCAGCGCCAAGTGCGCGGAGACCAGACCGAGCAGGAGACCGGGGATCAGCAGGATGTGCACCATGTAGAGGCGCGGGATCACGAGGGTGCCGGGGAACTCGCCGCCGAAGACGAAGAACTCCGCCCAGGTGCCGATGATCGGGATCGACCGGATGAGGCCGTCGACGAAGCGCAGGCCGGTGCCGGAGAGAAGATCGTCGGGCAGCGAGTAGCCCGCGAAGCCGGCGATCAGCGACATCGACATGAGGCCGATGCCGATCAGCCAGTTGACCTCGCGCGGCTTGCGGAAGGCGCCGGTGAAGAACACGCGCAGCGCGTGCACGAAGGCGGCCGCCACGAACAGCAGGGCCGCCCAGTGGTGGATCTGGCGCACCAGCAGGCCGCCGCGGATGTCGAAGGAGATGGCCAGCGTCGACGCGAACGCCTCAGACACGGGCAGGCCCTTCATCAGCTGGTACGAGCCGGCGTACTCGACCTCGGCCATCGACGGCTTGAACCAGATGGTGAGGAACACACCCGTGATCAGCAGCACGATGAAGGAGTAGAGGGCGATCTCACCCAGCAGGAACGACCAGTGGTCGGGGAAGACCTTGCGCAGGCCGGCCTTGCCGAGCTTGCCCAAACCGATGCGCTCATCGGCCCAGGTGGCGAGGCCGCCGACGGGAGAACTCTTCTTGGGCTCGGCAGGACGGTTCTCGTGAAGGACCGGCGCGTCAGGAGCCGTCGTGGTGGGCTTGGCCATCACTCGTCACCTTCCTGGAAGTCGTTGCGCGAGTCGCGCTCGGGATAGCTGGGGCCCACCGGCACCGTGAAGTCGGACTGGGCCACAAGGTAGCCCTCGTCGTCGACGGTGATCGGCAGCTGAGGCAGCGCGCGGGCGGCAGGCCCGAAGACCACGTTGCCGGAGTTGCCCAGATCGAAGGTCGATTGGTGGCACGGGCACAGCAGGTGGTGGGTTTGACGCTCCCACAGCGAGATGGGGCAGCCGACGTGGGTGCAGATCTTGGAGTAGGCCAGGATGCCGCTCACGTGCCAGTCCTTGCGCGACTCGGGAATCCGGATGGACTCTGGGTCCATCCGCACCACGATGATGGCCGACTTCGCGCTCTCGCGATGATGATCGGCGCCGTGCAGGTCGTGCAGGTTCTCCGGCTGGGCGTTGACCAGCTGGCCGATCTCAATGTGGGAGGCCTTGATCGGGTTCCAGGTGCCGTCCTGCACGAGGCGGATGTTCTCGGCCCAGATGGTGCGCTCGATGGTGCGGCGACGGGTCTCCTTGGTGGGCCAGGGGCCCATGTCGGCCAGCATCACCACGGCCGGAACCAGCGAGATCCCGACCGCGCCGCCCAGTGCTCCGAGGATCAGGGGGCGACGACGCACGCCGGACTGCTCGATGCCGTCCTCCAGCTTCTGGAGAGCGATGGCGCGGGTCTCGTCGTCGGAGCCTGCGCTGTGTCGCTCCTCGACGCTCTCGTCGTCGCCCATGATCACTCGGGCCCACTGCACGCAGGCCAGGCCGATCAGCAGTACGGCGAGGCCGCCGGTGAGGCCGAGCGTCACGGTGTGCGCGTTGGCGTAGATCAGCTGGGCGCCGCTGATGGTGATGTTGATGTTCGCGTCGCGCGGGATGGCGAAGTAGCACACCACGAAGGTGATCGCGAGCAGCGGAACCACGCCGAACATGGCGAGGATCGTGCGATAGGCGCGGTTTCCGGCGCCTTCGTCGACATCGGTGAAGCGCTCGACGTGCTCCTCCAGTCCGGGGTTGGCCAGCGGCTGCCCCAGCTCCGGATCCTTCACGGGGAGGTTGTGATTGCTCATCGGGCGCGTGCCCCCTTCTTCGCGATCCAGGTTGCGATCAAGGAAAGACCGCCGATGCCGAGAACGAACACCCAGAAACCTTCCGAGACCGGGCCGGCGTCACCCATGCCCAGGCCGCCGTGACGCGGCTGCTCATGGGCCTCCTGCAGGTAGCCGATGATCTCGCGCACGGACTGATCGGTCATCACGTCCTTGGAGAAGGTGGGCATCTGCTGAGGGCCGGAGCGCATCGCCTCGTAGATGTGGATGGGCTCGGTATCCGCCAGCGACGGGGCGTACTTGCCGTTGGGCATGGCGCCGCTGCCGCCGATGATGCCGTGGCAGGCCGAGCAGTTCGCGCGGAACAGCGCACCGCCACGGGCGATCTCTTCTTCGGTCAGGCCCTCCGGGGAGTACTGGCTCTCCTCAGGAATGGCCGGGCCGGGGCCGAAACCGGCGACGTAGGCGGCCACCGCCTCGATCTGCTCAGCGTTGTACTTGACGGGGCCGGCGGGGATCTGCGCCTCGGGACGGTTGGCCGGCATGCGGCCGGTGCCCATCTGGAAGTGAACGGAGGCCGCGCCGACGCCGATCAGCGACACGCCCTTCGAGGTGCCCTCGCCGCCAAGGCCATGGCAGCTGGAGCAGGTGGTGTCGAAGATGGCCTTGCCCTCCTCGACCTGCTGGGTCATGTCGGTCTCCGCGGAACTGGTCTGCGGGCTGAGGCCTGCGTAGGCCAATCCCATGACCAGCAGGGCGAGCACGAGCAGCAGTGGTCGTGCTGCGGCGTGCCTGCGACGCTTGGTGAGATTCTTCACGATTGATCTCCAGGTCTCGGGGCTATCGAAGGAAGTACAGGACGCCGAACAACACGATCCACACGAAGTCGACGAAGTGCCAGTAGTACGACACGACGTGCGCGCTGACCGTCTGCTCGTGGGTGTGGGTGCGGGTCATGTAGGAGCGGGCGATCACGAACCAGAAGGCGATCACGCCACCGAGCACGTGGAGGCCGTGGAAGCCGGTGGCGAGGAAGAACGCCGACCAGTACACGTTGGTGCTGATGGTGAAGCCCTCGTGGAACAGGTTGAAGTACTCCCACACCTGGCCGGCGAGGAAGATCGAACCCAGGAAGGCGGTGATGATGAACGACTGGCGCACGCCCCACTTCAAGGGGTTCAGCCACGGGCCGTTCGGACGGTCGGCCTCCGCGGCGTTGGCGCCGATCTGGCAGGTGACCGACGAGAACACCAGAATCGCGGTGTTGATCGCGGCGAACTTCACGTCGAGGTGCGCGGTGCTGGCATCCCAGAGCGTGGGTTGCCCGGGCGCCGCCGCCTGGGACGTGATGTCTCGGATCATGAAATAGGCCGAGAAGAGGGCGGCGAAGAACATCAGCTCGCTCGCCAGCCAGACGATGACGCCCACAGACAGGGTGTCGGGTCGTCCCTTCGGCTTGTTCAGTCGGGGCCGGGCTACGGGGTGCAGGGCTCCGGAGGGGAGCTGCTGCGCGCCGTCCTTTGTCTCTTCGCTGGTGACCACGCAGTCATTATTGCGGCAAAACGCTGCGAGGTCACGCCAACTCACAGGATTAAGTGGCACCCCCCTCCGATCTCTTGGAAGGCAGTGGGATAATGCAGCACATGCTCGCGGCCCCGTTGCCCCAGTTTCTTCCCCTTCACGCCAAGCCCGACGACGCCCTCGCGCCGTTGGAGGGATGGCGTTATCTGACTGCCTGGGACTTCCAATGGTTCCCGGTTCTGATGCTGCTCCTCGTCGCTGGACTCTACCTCTACGGCGTGCATCGATTGCACCGTCGCGGAGACAGCTGGCCGATGCACCGGACCGTTTTGTTCCTGCTGGGGCTCGGTGTGCTCGCGGTGGCGATGTTCAGTTCGATCGGTGCCTACGACACGGTGCTGTTCTGGATCCACATGGTCCAGCACATGTTGTTCTCCATGATCGCGCCGCCGTTCCTGGTCTATGGAGCTCCCATGACCCTGGCGCTGCGCACCCTCGCGCCCAAACCCCGACAGCTGCTGCTGGGACTGCTGCACTCGCGATTCGCCAAAGTGCTGCTGTTCCCGCCGTTGACGACGGCCTTCATGGTCGGCACGCCGTTCGCGCTCTACTTCACCGGCTGGTACGAGCTCACGCTGCGCAGCGACGTCCACCACGATCTGCTGCACTTCTGGATGATCACCATGGGGTGCCTGTTCTTCTTCCCGCTGCTCGGCGTCGACCCCGTCCCGATCAAGATGCCCTACCCGATCCGCATCCTGCTGTTCCTCCTCACCATGCCCTTCCATGCGTTCCTCGGGGTGATCATCATGGGATCGAAGAACCTGATCGCCGAGGACTGGTACCTCTCGTTCGATCGCGCCTGGGGGCCGAGCCCGCTGCGCGACCAGAACCTCGCCGGCGGTCTCATGTGGGCCACCGGCGACCTCACGATGCTCGCGGCGATGGTGCTGATCTTCATCCAATGGATCAAGGACTCGAACCGCGAGGCGAAACGGATCGACCGCGCACTGGACAGGGAGGAGGCCGAAGAAGCCAAGCGCGCCGCCGCTCGCTACGATGGCCCAGGACAGGACTCCCATCCGGAGGAAGGAATCCAAGATGAGTGAAGCCGGTGCGCCGCTGAAGGTGCTGCTCTACTCCGACGATCGCACGGTGCGCGAGCAGGTGCGGCTGACGCTGGGGAGGAAGGTCGCCGCCGATCTGGCCGAGATCGAGATCTTCGAGGTGGCGACCGTGCCGGCGCTGCTGAAGGCGCTCGACTCGGACGAGAACTACAGCCTCCTGATCCTCGACGGCGAGGCCCGCCCCGCCGGCGGCTTCGGCGTGGCCTACCAGGTCAAGGACGAGGTGGCGAACTGCCCGCCCGTGCTGCTGCTCGTGGTGCGTCAGGTCGACTCCTGGCTGGCCACGTGGTCGCGCGCCGACGCCGTCGCCCCCTACCCGCTCGATCCCTTCCAGCTGCCGGAGCAGGCCGCCAACCTGCTGCGCGACCGTTTGGCGCAGGTGGGCTGATGTCGCCGCATTCGTGGCCGGAGATCCTGACGGGTCTGGTGCGCAGCGAGGGCCTGGAGGTCGAAGCAGCCACCTGGGCGCTCAACGAGATCTTCAACGGACGGGCATCCGACGTGCAGGTGGCCGCCCTCCTGACGGCGCTGCGCGCCAAGGGGGAGACCGAGGACGAGATCGTCGGCCTCGCGGACGCGATGCTGAGCAACGCCCTGCCGATCAGCCTGGACCGTGAGGCGGTCGATATCGTCGGCACCGGTGGCGATCGGGCGAACACCGTCAACGTCTCGACGATGGCCGCGATCGTGGCCGCCGCCGCCGGAGCGAAGGTGGTCAAGCACGGCTCGCGGGCCGCGTCGTCGATGTCGGGCACCGCCGACACTCTCGAGGCCCTCGGCGTCAACGTGATGGCCCAGCCTGCGTCGCAGCAGAGAATCCTCGACGAGGTGGGCATCGTCTTCCTCTTCGCGCAGATGTACCACCCGGCCATGAAGAACGTGGGCGGGGTGCGCAAGGCGCTGGGCATCCAGACCACCTTCAACTTCCTCGGCCCGCTCGCCAACCCCGCCCGGCCGCTGGCCATGGCGCTGGGCGTGGCCAACGACGACGTCGCGCCCGTGATCGCGCGGGTGCTCGCTGGGCGCGGCTCGCGCGGCCTGGTGTTCCGCGGGTTCGACGGTTTGGACGAGCTGACCACCACGTCGTCGTCGGACGTGTGGCTGGTCTCGGACGGTCGCGTGCACCGCACGTCGGTCGATCCGCAGCGGCTCGGCATGAAGCCCGCAGCGCCAGCCGACCTGCAGGGTGGCGATCCCGCGCACAACGCTCAGGTCGTGCTCGACCTGGTGGCCGGCAAGCGCGACGCCGTGCGCGACATCACCGTGCTGAACGCGTCGGCGGCCCTGCTGGCCTACCGCGGTGTGAGCCATGTGGTTCCGCTGGAGGACCAGCTGGCCGACCTGCTCGACGAAGTGGGCGAGGCGATCGACTCCGGAGCCGCGGCTGCGACTCTGGACCGCTGGGTGGAGCTCACCAACCGCTGAGCGGCAGCGCGATGATCGGTCCCAACCACAGCCAGGGTCCGTACGGGAAGTAGGAGGGGCCGCCCCGGCGTCGCCGGATGGCGCTCCACACCACGCCTGCGACCGCTCCGAGCAGGGTGCCGACGAACAACGCCAGCACCCACCCCTGCACGACCAGGAGCGGGTTCGCATCGCTGGCGGCCGCCACAGCGCCCACCGGAGCGGCGAGCCGCACGTCGCCGAACCCGAACGATCGGCTGAACCGCCAGATCAGCCAGAACAGGCCGGCGAAGGCCGCGCCGCCCAGCACCGCGGCCACGGCTCCGCTTGGGGAGAGCAGTGCGGTCAGGATCAACCCGACGAGCATCGCGCCCTGCATGACCCCACTCAGCCTTTTCGGCAGGTAGGTGGTGCGCAGGTCGACGTAGACCAGCGGCGCGCCGAACGCGAGATAGGGCACCCACAGCGGCCAGAAGGCGACGGGCACCACCCACAGCGTCAAGGCGACGGCGAAGGTGAACGCGCCGATCCCCACGACCGCACCGCGGGTGGCGAGCGACGCGTAGTTAGGCGCCGGCTCATCCTGCTCGTCAGAGGCCTCCGGCGGCGCGATGCGAGGGACGAAGAATCCGAGCGTGGCGGACGCCACCACCGCGACCAGCATCGCCGCCACCGGCACCACGATCGATGCGGAGGGGAGGACGGTCGGCCACATGCGGCGAGGCTAGCCGTCGACCGGGGCATGAGGCCAGCCTCGGAGCCCGAGCCTGGGGAAAACCAGGTAAAACAGGCCGTGCCGCCCCGACGTCATCGGGGCGGCACGGTGTGTGTAAGGGGAAACTCAGCGCTGGGCCTTGGTGAAGCCCGCGGCCTCGGCTGCTTCCTCTGAGTTGAACCAGACCTCTGCGTTGGTGCGCTCATAGCCACCGGAGCCGGGCAGGTGATATTTCTTGGAACGCTCGTTGCCCTTGATCGTGAAGCCCTCGGGCGGCTCGGTGCCAAGGTAGGCGCCTTCTCCGTAGGTCTGCCCCTGCTCGGGCGCGCCCTCGGCCAGCATCTCGCTGATCGCCTCCTCCTCGTCGGGGGACGCGGCATGAGCCGGCTGCGGCTCCTGCTCGGGCTCCTCCGACGCGCTTTCGGTGGCGACCTTCGCAGCGGTGGCGAAGGTGTCATTGTTGTTGACGTACGCGCGGGACGGCTCGTGGGCGGTCCACCCGTCGTCCTTGGGGGCGAGGAAGTGCCGCACAGCCGCCAATGCACCGGCGACCAGGGCGCCGACGGCTAGAACCTTGCCGAAGGCCTTGAGCTTGGACTTCTTCTTGGGCTTGGCAACCTCGATGCCCGCGGCGGCAAGGGGGGCAGCCACGACGGGATGCTCCGCTGCAGCGTGCAGGGCGTCCTGCAGCTTGGGCAGGATCTCGTCGGAGACCTTTTCCCTCGCGGCCTCGACGACAGGGGTCACCTTGTCGAGAGCGCTCTTGATATGCGGCTCGGCAGCGTCGAGCTGGCGTGAGGCGAAGTCCGCGCTGCGGACCTTTGCCTCCTTGAGCAGAGGCGCGGCCTGCTCGGTTGCCTGCTGCAGTAGTTCTTGGGCGTGGTCCAAGCCGTCCTTGGCCAGTTCCAGGCCCTCCTTGAGGGCGTGCTGCCCGTACTCGGCGGCGGCAGACGCGGAGTCGGCGGCGGCCTTCCGTAGCTCTTGTGACGTCTTCACAAGTTCCTCCCAGTGTTTTTGTAGGGCTCGTGCTCGAGCAAGCTCAACGCTACCTAATAAAGACGTTCAGACAAGCGCATATCGATGAACCCGCGGATTGGCACTAGAGTGCTCCGAGTACCTCAACCCTCGGGGCCGTGCCCCGGATGAGAAAGGATGCTTGTGAGCACCGCCACGCTGCACACCACCTCCGGTGACATCGTCATCGAGCTGTTCGAGAACCACGCCCCCAAGACGGTGGCGAACTTCGTGGGCCTCGCCCAGGGCACGAAGGAATACCTGGACGCGGAGACCGGCGAGAAGAGCACCGAGCCGTTCTACGACGGACTGGGCTTCCACCGCGTGATCGACGGCTTCATGATCCAGGGCGGTTGCCCGCGCGGCGACGGCCGTGGCGGCCCCGGCTACACCTTCGCCGACGAGTTCCACCCCGAGCTGCAGTTCAACCGTCCCTACCTGCTGGCGATGGCCAACGCCGGGCCCGGCACCAATGGCTCGCAGTTCTTCATCACCGTCACCCAGACGCCGCACCTCAACCGTCGTCACACCATCTTCGGCGAGGTCACCGACGAGGCCTCGAAGGCCGTGGTGGACGCCATCGCGACCACCCGCACCGACCGCTACGACCGCCCGCTGGAGCCGGTGGTCATCACCTCGGTCACCGTCGCCTGATCGCCCAGTAGCTCCCGGGCAAGGTCTTCGGGTCGGAGTCCTGCTCCGACCGGCCAACTCCAATCGCCGTCTGTCTCCAGCAACCGGATTCCCGGAAGCTCGAGCCAGGCGGCGATTTTTCCGCATTCCTCGACGCTGCCCGCGGGGAGCCCGGCCGGCGGCTGGGGCACGGTCTCTGCCGTCGCGATGGCGTCGGCGGCCGCGTCGAGCACCCGTGACGACGGCGCGGTGGTGGCGGCGGCGAGCTTCCCGAAGCGGATCACATGGATGTCCCAGCCGGCCGCGCCCGGGGCCGCGGCCACCAGCTGCGGGCAGCGGGCGATCGAACGGAACCGGTGATAGCGCAGACTGGTGCGGTAATACGACTGAATGCGCGCGGCGATCTCACCGGCCTCCTCGTAGCGCTGCTGGGCGACCAGCTTGGCCAGCCGTTCCGCGGAGCCCCGCAGCACGGGACGCACGTCCTGGTCCCACGCGTCGCGCAGTCGCGCCACCACCTGCGGATAGTCCCGGGCGGCGTCGCCGAGCTGACACGGTGCGGAGCAGCGCCCCAACTCCGCGAGCGCGCAGGCCGGAGAGGCGGTGCGGGCGGAGAGACGCCCCGTGCATTGTCGTAGCGCGAACGCGTCGTACAGGGTGGCGGCGGCTTCACGGGCGGCTCCGGCGCCGCGGAACGGGCCGAACACCGTCGCATCCCCCTTGACCTGCCGGACGATGGACAGCCGCGGGAACGGCTCGTCGGTGAGCTTGAGCCAGGAGAGTCCCCGCTGGTTCTTGGACTTGCGGTTGTACCTCGGAGCCCAAGCCGCGATCATCCGGAGTTCTCGCACGTCGGCCTCCAATTCGGTGGCGCATTCGACGTAGCGCACGCCGGTGGCCACCCGGACCATCTCGTGGATGC
The DNA here is from genome assembly GCF_029211185.1 of Tessaracoccus caeni. Lineage (GTDB taxonomy): Bacteria > Actinomycetota > Actinomycetes > Propionibacteriales > Propionibacteriaceae > Arachnia > Arachnia caeni. Next base: position 136,268 of record NZ_JARGDO010000001.1, on the reverse strand, counting down.
GAGGGCGGGTCTCGGCGGCCGTGAAGTAGGAGCGCACCCTGCGTCGGAGGCACTTCGACTTGCCGACGTAGAGCACCTCCGTCTTGGGTTTGTGGGGGTCGGCCGACTCGTGGACGAAGTAGTAGACGCCGGCCTTCTCGGGCAGCCCGGTGGCCCAGGTGCGTTTTGCTCTTCGGTCGGGCGACACCTTGGCCGTGAACTCCGTCAGATCCTCCAGCGTGGATACGCCGAGGTTGCCCACCCGTTCCAGCAGACCGTGCAGCACGTCGACGGTGGCCCGGGCGTCGCTGAGCGCGCGGTGATTGGGCACGGTGGTGGCCTGGAAGTGGGCAGCGAGAGTGGCGAGCTTGCAGTTGCGCACCTCGTCGCGCAGCAGAGCGCAACGAGCCAGCGCCACCGTGTCGACCACCTGGGGCCGTGGCCAGGCAAGCCCGACCTCTGCGAAGGCTCGCGTGAGGAAGCCGACGTCGAAGCGCGCGTTGTGCGCCACCAGCACGCAGCCGGCGGCGAAGGTCGCGAACGAGGGGAGCACCTGCTCGATGCGCGGGGCGCCCGCCACCATCTGATTGGTGATGCCCGTCATCACCTGGATCATCGCGGGGATGGGGGAATCGGGCCGCACCAGTGTTTGGAACTCGCCGAGAATCTCCCCGCCCTGCACCTTGACCGCGCCGATCTCGGTGATGGACGATTCGGTGCTGGAACCGGTGGTCTCCAGGTCGACCACGACGAAGCGGACCTCATGCAGGGGAGTGCCGAGGTCGTCGAAGCTGGGTTGAAGTCCCGCCGAATGAGCAGTCATAGCAGGCACCCTAGGCAGATCCACCGACAGTTCTTCGGCGCACCCCTTTCGCCGGGCCCGTCGGGCCTCATAGCTTGCCTTCCAGACACCCGGGTACGCGAGAGCCTATAGGAGCTTCCGTCGCGACCCCTCCACTCAGAGACGAGGAGACACCATGAACGTCAGCGCCGTAGCGAGGACCAAAGATACCCAGGACGTGTTCTGGGTGGGAGCCGACGGGTCAATGTATACCTCGAACTGGACGAGGGGGTGGCCCTGGAGCGGGAGGAAGTTGCTCGGTGGCAAGTTCGTGCCCGGCACCGTCGTCTGTGCGATGAGCCGCCGACCGGACCATCTGGTTCTGTTCGCGATCGACAAGGACGGTATCGTCCGCAACGGCTGGTGGACCCAAGCCGGCGGCTGGGAAGGCACCGGTGTCAGCTTCGGGATGGTCGGAAAGGGCTTCGCGCCGGGGACACCCATGGCGGGAGTCTGCCGGACATCCGATCACATGGACCTTTTCGCCACCGGTGCGGACGGCCGCGTCTACACCGCGACCTGGGGTGGCGGCAAGGGGTGGTCCAGTCATGAAGCGGACTTCGCCTTGCGACCGATCAGTCAGGCCTTCGTTCCGAACAGCCCGGTGACGACGGTCTCCCGCGGGCCCCAGAATCTCGATCTGTTCATCGTCGGGCCCGATGGGCGGGTCTACACCTCGTGGTGGTCGGAGGGTAAGGACTGGGCGGGGATCAACGCGAGCTGGCCGTCCCTCGGCGGCAAGTTCGCGCCCGGAACCCCCATCACCGCGATCAGCCGGGATCTGGGCAGCGTCGACCTGTTCGCCACCGGCGAGGACGGCAAGGTCTACACCAACCAGTGGACCGTCACCCAGGACTGGTACAGCCGGAGGAACGGCAACCAGTGGCTGGAGATCGGCGGCTCATTCGCGCCGAAGGCGAAGGTCGCCGTCGTCGCGCGCACCCCCGACAAGCTCGACATCCTCGTGGCCGATTCCGCGGGATGCGTCTACCAGAACTGGTGGGCCAAGGACGTGGGCTGGTACAGCATCAACGAGGGCGCGGGAAGCTGGATTCCCGTCGGAGGCGTGTTCGCTCCGAACGCGCCGCTCGCGGCGACCGCTCGAGGCTACGAGCACAAGGACGTGTTCTATCCCGACAAGGACGGCCGGATCTACACCGCGTGGTGGATGCCCGATCATGGGTGGAGCAGCAGGGGCCACGGCACCTGGACCGACATCACCAGCGGCCCGGGCGCGCCGCCCCTCGAAGTGACTCCGCCGCCGCCGGCGCCTCCGGCTCCGCCGGCCCCGCCGAAGGTTCCGGCCCCGCCGAAGAAGAAGGCGAGGATCGTCGCCACCACCCTCACCGTCGACCAGGCTCAGGAGCGCAGTCTCTTCAGCAACGGCGACGAGCCCTACGTGATCATGCTGGGGTTCCGGTCGCGGTGGGGGACGCCGGGCAGCACGCGGGTGTTCTGGCCGGGAGTCCTGCAGGATCTTGGCCACCTCAAGTCCGGCAGGAGCGCGAATATCCCGGCATCGATCGGCGCCTTGACCTTCGACGGTGTCGAGACGATGAGCGCCGCCCATATCGCGGCCGGCATGAATCCCGAGGTGTTCGGCGCCTTCGCCATGGTGATGGAGAGCGACAACTCGTCCTGGGGCAATGTCCGTTCCCGGATCGACCAGGCGGCGAAGGACCTCTCCAAGCGGCTGGTCGAGGTGGTGGAGAAGAAGCAGGTGGTCGCAGACCGCGCGGCACCGGCCGCCAAGCTCACGGCCAACGTCTACTCCACGCTCGGCAAGGCGATCGACGACATCCAGGCGGGCTTCAACGGTTCGGTCTGGAACAAGATGACCAGCTGGCTCTCGGGCTTCGGCGACCCGGATGACTGCATCGGCTCCTACACCGTGATCCTGGTGGGCGTGGACCAGCAGCTGGGCAAGTCGATGGGCAATGACTACACCAAGAGGTGGACCAGCTACTACTCGCCGCGCAGGCAAACCGTCGACGTGGTCGGCGACGGGGCGCGCTACCGGCTGGGGCTCACCGTCGAGTAACTCATCGGCTCGACGCGACGATGCGCCCGGTGCTGCGGTCCCCAACCGCCGTGCCGGGCGCATCGCCGTCCACGGAAGGAAGGCGGGAGTTTTGCACAGCTTTGCGATCCGTGTTGAGTCGACGCTGAACTTTGTTTAGGATCGTCTCAGATTTTCTATCAGCACAGGAGTGCCTTCGTGAGTCGAATCCGCACAGTGATCGCCAGCCTTACCGCCGGCGTCATGGTCGCAACCCTTTCCGTATCGGCGGCACAAGCTGATCCCGACAAGGTGCGCGAGGCGAAGGCCAAGCTGGACGAGATCTCGCAGCAGGTGTCCGCGATCGATCAGGAGATCATCGAGGCGTCCGCGCGGGTCGACGAGGCCGAGGCCAAGCTGAAGGTGCTCACCAAGGATCTGCTGGAGCAGGAGGAGCTGGTCTCCGAGCTGTCCACCCAGTTGGGTGAGGTGGCGATCGTGCAGCTTCAGACCGGCGGGTTCGATCTCACGGCGCAGTTGTTCTCCAGCTCCGACGAGTCGGATTTCCTGAGCTCGCTGGCCACCATTCACAGCGAGACCGAGCGCTCCAACGCCGGGCTTCAGGAGTTGCAGGTCGGCCAGGCCAAGCTCACCTCGTTGCGCAACGAGGCCGAGGCCACCGAAGAGCAGCTGGTCAAGGACCGCGACGCCAAGGTCGCCCTCGCCGACGACTACCGCGACAAGGAAGCCGAGGCGAAGGAGGTCTACGACCGGCTCAACGCCGAGGAGCAGGAGCGCCTCGCTCGTCTTGAGGAAGAGCGTCTCGCCCGCCTCGAGGAGGAGCGCCTGGCCGCAGCCTCCCGCGAAGGCGACCGCTCCAACGACGGCACCGAGTCGGCCGCCGACTCCACTCCTGCCGCGCGCAGCGGCAGCACCAGCGACCGCGCCGCCGAGGCCGTCGAGATCGCGCTCGCCCAGGTGGGCAAGAGCTACGTGTGGGGCACCGCAGGCCCCAGCACCTTCGACTGCTCCGGCCTGATGGCCTACGCCTACGGCGAGGTGGGCGTCAGCCTCACTCGCTCGTCGCGGGCCCAGTCCACCACCGGCACCGCGGTCTCCAAGAGCGAACTGCGCCCCGGCGACCTGGTGTTCTACTACAGCCCGGTGAGCCACGTCGGCATGTACATCGGCGACGGCAAGATCGTGCACGCCGCCAACCCGCGTCGCGGCATCGTCACCGCCGAGCTCGACTCGATGCCCTACAGCGGAGCGCGTCGCGTCGCGTAGTAACCCCAAAGCTGAAACGGCCCGGTTCTCCCCCCAAGAGCCGGGCCGTTTCCTTATCCACTGCACGACTCGCCGCGGATAGAATGCGGTGACCTCAGAACAGGAGTGTGTCCACGGTGTCGACCGCTTATCAGATCTTCAAGTACACGATCTTCCGTCCCTTGGTGAAGTTCGGCTTCAAGGCCCGGGTTGAGGGTCTGGAGAACGTGCCGCGGGACGGCGGCGTGATCCTCGCCAGCAACCACATCGCGGCGATGGACTCCATCGTGGTGCCCGCGATGGTGTCGAGGCCCATGACGTTCCCCGCCAAAGCCGAGCTCTTCAGCGGCAACAACGTGGGCACCAAGATCGTCGCCTGGTTCTTGAAGGTGATCAAGATGGTGCCGATGGATCGCAGTGGCGGACGCGCCAGCGCGGATGCGCTGCAGTCGATCTCCGACGTGCTCGCGGAGGGTCGCGTCGTCGGGATCTACCCCGAGGGCACCCGTTCGCCCGATGGTCGGCTGTACAAGGGAAAGACGGGGATCGCCCGGATCGCGCTCATCAACGGCGTGCCGATCCTCCCGGTGGGGATCGTCGGCACCGAGCGGGTCAACGGCCCGTTCGGCATTCCGTGGGTGCGGCGCCCTGTCGTCGCGATCGGTCAGCCCCTGAGCTTCCCGCAGTACCACGGGCAGACCAACACAAAGGTGCTGCGCTACGTCACCGAGGAGGTGATGGCGAGCATTCAACGGCTCACCGGGCAGACCTATGTGGACGTCTATGCCACCCGGGTCAAGCACGGCGACCTGAAGGACGGCGGCTCCGACGCCTTCATCCGCCCCCGGCCCGGAGATGGTCAGGCGCCAGAGCCCAAGTGAGCAGGGGCGGCGGGCATGATGGGCCCTATGTCTGAGACAAAGAGCGACGGGGGTCGCACACGGGTGATGATCGTCGACGATCATCCCTTGTGGCTCGAGGCCCTCAGCGCCGAACTCACGTCGGGAGGTTTCGAGGTGGTCGCCGTCGCGAAGACGGGCACCGAGTGTCTGCAGCGTGCCAGGGCGAGCCGCCCCGACATGCTGGTGACCAATCTCACGATGCCGGAGCCGAGCGGCCAGGCGTGTATCGAGACGCTGCACGCCGAGTTCCCGGAGATGGGCATCCTCGTCGTGTCCGGCTCGTCCGACCGTGAACACGTGCTCAGTGCCCTGCGAGCGGGCGCCCTGGGCTACGTGCTCAAGACCGCTACCGGGCCCGAACTCATCCAGGCCGCTCGTCTGGTGGCCAACGGCAGCGCGATGCTGTCCCAAGAGCTCTCAGGCTGGGTGATGGGCGAGTTCCGGCGGCTCGTCAACGAGACGGACGAAGAAGAGGCGGCGCCCACGCTGACCGGTCGTGAGGTCGAGGTGCTGCAGCAGGTGGCCAGGGGCAAGGCCTACCGCGACATCGCCGCCGACCTGTTCATCTCGCATCGCACGGTGCAGAACCACGTCCACAACGTGCTGCGCAAGCTGGGGCTCACCAATCGGGTCGAGCTGACCCTGTACGCCATCGAGCAGGGCCTGCTCCGCCCCGACGAGGTCTTCTAGTCACCAGCCCCTCCGAGGGTGCGGTACCCTTTCGCTCATGTCCTCCATCATCTCCAGGGAAGATCTGCGCGCATTTCCCCAGGTACAGCAGCCCAGCTACCCCAACCCCGAGGTGCTCGACAGGGTCGTGGCGGAGCTGGAGAAGCGACCGCCGCTGGTGTTCGCCGGCGAGTGCGACGACCTGCGGGCCAAGATGGCCGAGGTCGCCGAAGGACGAGCCTTCCTGCTGCAGGGCGGCGACTGCGCCGAGTCCTTCGAGACGGGAACGGCTCAAGACATCAAGGGCAAGCTGATGGTGCAGCTGTCGATGGCCGTCGTGCTGACCTACGCCGCTCAGGTGCCGGTGGTGAAGGTCGGCCGGATCGCCGGCCAGTACGCCAAGCCGCGCTCTGCGGACACCGAGACGCGCGACGGCGTGACGCTGCCCAGCTACCGCGGCGACGCCGTCAACGGCTTCGAGTTCACCGAAGAGGCGCGGGTGCATGATCCGCGGCACCTGCTGCGCGTCTACAACTACTCCGCCGCCACGCTGAACCTGGTGCGGGCGTTCACCCAGGGCGGCTTTGCCGATCTGCGGGGCGTGCACAGCTGGAACGCCGACTTCGTGCGCGACTCGAAGGTCGAGGCCGAGTACGAGGAGCTCGCGGCCGAGATCGACCGCGCGCTGGCCTTCATGGTGGCCTGCGGCGTGCAGGACGACGCGCTCAGCACCGTCGACTTCTACGCCAGCCACGAGGCGCTGCTGCTGGAGTACGAGCGCGCCCTCACCCGCATCGACTCGCGCTCGAAGCTTCCCTACGACTGCTCCGGCCACATGCTGTGGATCGGCGAGCGCACCCGCCAGCTCGACGGGGCCCACCTGGAGCTGCTGAGCCGCGTCCAGAACCCCGTCGGCCTCAAGCTCGGCCCCACCACCACTCCTGAGGAAGCGCTGGCCTACGCCGACAAGCTCGACCCCGACCGCATTCCCGGCAAGCTGACCTTCATCACGCGGATGGGCGCGGGCCGGATTCGCGAGGCGCTGCCCCCGCTGATCGAAGGCTTCGAGGCGTCGGGCCGCAAGGTGGCCTGGGTGTGCGATCCCATGCACGGCAACACCTTCGAGACCGCGCACGGCTACAAGACCCGCTCCTTCGAGGACGTGGTGGACGAGGTCAACGGCTTCTTCGACGTGCACGCCCAGCTCGGCACCTGGCCGGGTGGCCTGCACGTCGAGCTGACCGGCGACGACGTCACCGAGTGCGTCGGCGGCGCCCACCAGCTGAGCGAGAACGACCTGGCCAGCCGCTACGAGACGGTCTGCGACCCGCGCCTCAACCGCGACCAGTCGCTGGAGATGGCCTTCACCGTCGCCACGCGGCTCAAGGAGAACCGTGGCCGCCGGATCAATCCGGTGCAGAACTTCGAACCCCGAGAGCTGTGATGATCGACCTGCGTAGCGACACCGTCACCCGTCCGTCGGCCGGGATGCTGGCCGCGATGACCGCGGCTCCCGTGGGAGACGACGTGTACGCCGAGGATCCTTCGGTGATTGCGCTGGAGGAGCAGGTCGCCGACCTCTTCGGACGGGAGGCGGCCCTGTTCTGTGTGACCGGATCGATGGCCAACCTGCTGGGCGTCTGGCTGCACACGCGACCGGGCACCGAGGTGCTCTGCGACGTCCGCGCCCACATTGCCCGGGCGGAGATGGGGGCGCACGGGGCGCTGCACGGCGTCACCATGCGCACCTGGACCACGGAACGCGGCAAGCTGGTCGCCGACGAGGCGCTGGCGCTGGCGGCCGTCGGCTGCGGCCCGTTCCTGGTGGAGACCTCGTGCATCGAGGTGGAGGACACCCACAACTTCGGCGGCGGCACGGTGCAGGACTTCGAGCAGGTTCGCCGGCTCACCGCCGGTGCCCGCGAGCTGGGTATCAAGACCCATCTCGACGGCGCCCGCCTGGCCAACGCGATCGCGGTGACCGGCCGCTCGTTCGCCGATCACGGCGCGCTGTTCGACTCCGTCAGCCTGTGCCTCTCGAAGGGCCTCGGCGCCCCCATGGGCAGCGTTCTGATCGGAGATGCGGACGACATCGCCCGAGCCCGGATCCAGCGCAAGCGCCTGGGCGGAGGATGGCGGCAAGCCGGCCTGATGGCGGCCGCCGCCGGCTACGCCTTGGAGCACAACCTCGCGCGCGTCGGCGAAGATCACGTGGCGGCTCGAGCCTTCGCGGCCGCGCTGGCCGAGCGTCGGCCGGACGCGGTGGATCTGGGCAGCGTCGAGACCAACGTGGTGCTGATCGACTGCCAGAACGCTCCCGCAGCGGCGGCAGCGGCACGAGAGAACGGCGTCGCACTGAGCGTCATCGGACCCAAGCAACTGCGCGTGGTCACCCACCTGGACGTGACCGAGGAGCAGTGCCGCCAGGCGGGGACGATCCTCGGCGGGCTGCTGGGTTAGCGCCGGGGTCGTTGTGTCGCTCTAGGTGGTGACCAGGACGACCACGGCGTTGGCGGGGATCTTCCCGTCGGCGTTCGGCTCGACCTCGGTGTCGCCCACCTTGTACTTGGCGTCGACGACGTAGGTGGGGCCGGGAAGCTGAAGCGTGCCGCGGGTGGTTTCGGTTTCGAATCCGAGCGCCTTGACCTCCTTCTCGACGTCCGCCACGGGCAGCGGCAGCGAGCCCAGCACGGTGGGCACGTCGACCATCTCGGGGCCGAGCGAGCGCACCAGAGCGATCTGGTCGCCCTTCTTGCCCGTGCCCGAGGACGGCGTCTGGGAGATCACCATGCCCTTCTCCACGCTGCCGGAGTGCTCCTCCTTCATCGTGGTGGTGAAGCCGGCCTTCTCCAGATCCTTGACGGCCTGATCGGCGCTGCGTCCGACGAAGCTCTCGATCTCGATGGGCTTGGGGCCCTTGGAGACGGTGAGGCCCACCGGGGTGTCCCGCTTGAGCTTGGTGCCGGGTTGCTCCGCGGCGGCGAGCACCTCGCCGATGGGCTTGGTCTCGGACCATTTCTCCGTCACCTCGCCGAGGGCGAGGGTGTTGTCGCGCAGCTTCGTGGTGGCCTCGTCGAGGGTCAGCCCGACCACTTCCGGCATGTCGAAGCGCTCGGGGCCGAGAGAGATGATGACCGTCACCTGCTCGCCGCGCAGCACGCGTTCGCCCGCGGCGGGGTCGGTGCTGATCACGAGACCTTTCTCCACCGTCTCCGAATACTCGGAGGCGGTGGTGATGCCGAGGGCGTTGGCCTCCGCGGCGGTGCTGGCTTCGGCCTCGCTCACCTTGGCCAGATCGGGGACGGTGGTGAACCGTCCTGCCGTCCACCACCAGGAACCGACCGACACCAGCGCCGTCAGCAGCAGCACCAGCACGAGCAGCACGATGCCGCGGCGTCGACGGTGGGTGGGGTCGGCGGACAGCTTCACGTTGCCGAAGACCGGGGTGCTGTGACTGCGCGGGTAGCCCTGTCGCGGCGACGGCGGCGTGGCGGGTGCTGGCGGTTCGTCGTCGTAGGAGGAGTCGTCGGGTGCCGCGTCGGGCTCCAGGGAGCGGAAGGACAGCGGGGAGGGCATCGGCGACGAGGCGGAGTGGCTGGATACCGGCGACGGGTAGACCGGGGAGGCCGACGGCGCACCGGAGGGCCGGGGCCGTCCAGCGGGCTTGGGCATGATCGGCATGGTGTGGTTGGAGTCGGCGGGGTCGGGACGGAGTTCGGCCGCGAGCTCGGGGTTGTCGACGTCACCGCTCTTCGCCAGTTCGGCCCGGCAGCGTCGCACCAGCTGGAGCAGCTCGCGCCCGTCGGCGACCCGGTTCTCGGGATCGCGGCTGGTGGCGGCCTGCACCAGGGCGTCGAGATAGTCGGGGATGCGCCACGCGGTGGTCTTCAGCCGCTGCGACGGGCGCTCGATGTCGACGGTGACGTGCTGGAACGCGATCTGATAGTTGGTCTCGCCCTGATGCGGCTTCTCGCCGGTGAGGAGCTCGAACAGCACGACGCCGGCGGAGTAGACGTCGCTGCGTGCGTCTGGCCGGGCGTGGGTGACGAGTTCCGGCGGCAGGTAGCTGGCGGTGCCCACCAGCACGCCGGTAGACGTCACCTGGGGGGAGTCGACCCGGCGCGCGAGCCCGAAGTCGGCCACCTTCACCTGGCCGCGGGTGGAGACCAGCACGTTCTCGGGCTTGATGTCGCGGTGGATCACGCCTTCCTCGTGCGCAGAGGCCAGGGCGGAGGCGATCGCCTCCATGATCCCCAGCGCGGCGTCGGGCGCGAACGGGGCGTCGCGGCTGATCATGCGACGCAGCGTCTCTCCGTCGACGTACTCCATCACGATGTAGGGCTGGCCGAAGGAGGCGCCCTGATCGAAGACCGCCACCACGTTGGGGTGGGAGAGCACGGCCGCGGCCCGGGCCTCGCGGTCGAATTTCGCCGTGAACTCGTCGTCCTCGCCCAGGTCGCTGCGCATCACCTTCAAGGCGACGATGCGCGAGAGCCGGCGGTCTCGGGCGCGATAGACGGTGGCCATGCCACCCCGGTCCAGTTTCGCGATGATCTCGTAGCGGTCGTCCAGCACTTGGCCGACCAAGGGGTCGTATGTGCTGGTCACAGATCACTCTCCGTCAGGATCGGCGGGATGGGGAAGGATGTTCGCTCGATTTTGCCACGCGTGGCTATGCCTGGGCGTCGCGGCGCACCGGTGAGTCTACCCTCCACAGTACGGGGCGCTCGCGGCGAATCCGCGCGCCCACCCACCAGACGAGCTCTGCGCAGCAGGCCCCGACGACGCCCGCGACGAGCCCGATGAAGGCCACCTCGGGGTGATCGGTGTCGATCTGAAGGATGCGCTGGGTGGCGGGCAGCAGGAACATCAGGGCGTAGAAGCCGTAGGCGAAGGCGACCAGCCCGACGCGCCACCACTGGTAGGGCCGTGCCACCAGCGACAGCACCCAGGTGGCGGTGGTGATCAGCGCGATCATGGCCGCGGTGGAGGCGCCCACCTGGGTGGCGTCGGCGGCGGCACCGAAGCCGCGCACGCTCAGGTAGGCGGTCAAGGTGGCCGTCGCGACGATGAGGCCCCAGGGGATGGCCATGGCGAGGGTGCGCTTGACGAAGCCGGGTCGCGCGCGCTCGTGGTTGGGGGCCAGGGAGAGCAGGAAGGCCGGGATGCCGATGGTGAACCACCCGATGACGGTCATCTGAAGGGGTAGGAACGGGCTCTGCAGGCCCAGCAGGCCGATCACCAGGGCCAGCGTCACCGAGTAGATGGTCTTGGTGAGGAAGAGCTTGGCGACGCGCTCGATGTTGCCGATCACGCGCCGGCCTTCGGCGAAGACGTGGGGCAGCGTCGCGAACCGGTCGTCGAGCAGCACGATCTGGGCCACGGAGCGGGTGGCGGGGGAGCCGGAGCCCATGGCGACTCCCAGGTCAGCGTCTTTGAGTGCCAGCACGTCGTTGACGCCGTCGCCGGTCATCGCGACGGAGTGGCCGTGCTCCTTCAGCGCGTCGACCATCAGGCGCTTCTGCTCCGGGGTGACGCGCCCGAACACGTCGTGCTTCTCCACGAGCGCGCTGAACCCCTCGCCGGGATCGGGCATGGTGCGGGCGTCCATCGCGTACTCGCTGTGCATGCCGAGGGTGCGGGTCACGGCGCGCACCGAGGCCGCGTTGTCGCCCGAGATGACCTTGACGCCGACGCCTTGGGCGCGGAAGAAGTCGAGGGTGTCGGCGGCGTCGGGGCGCACGTGCTGGTCGAGCACCAGCAGCGCCGCCGGGGTGATCCTTCCTGGCGCCGACGCCGAGTCGACGGGGGCGTTGGACTTGGCCAGCAGCAGCACGCGGCGTCCGGTGGAGCCGATCTGCTCCGCACGCTCCGCGACGGCCTTGCCCACCAGCACGTCGGGCGCGCCGAGCACCCACGAACCGTGTTCCCGGAACGTCGCTCCGGACCACTTCTTGGCGGAGGTGAACGGCGCGCGTGCCTGAAGCTCCCAGCGGTTTCCGGCGGCGGGAACCAGCTCGGCGATCGCCTGCATCGAGGCGTTCGGGGCCGGCTCGGCGGCTACCAACTGGGACAGCACGCGCAGGCACTGCTCCGGCGGCAGGCCCAGCGGGATCACCTCGCCGAGCTGCATCGAGTTCTCCGTGAGGGTGCCCGTCTTGTCGGCGCACACCACGTCGACACGGGCCAGGCCCTCGATCGCGGGGAGCTCCTGCACCAGACAGTTGCGGCGCCCCAGACGGATGACGCCGACGGCGAAGGCCATCGACGTGAGCAGCACCAGGCCCTCGGGCAGCATCGGCACCAGCGCCGCGACCATGCGCAGCACCATCTCCTGCCAGCTGGAGCCTTCCTGGGTGAACTGCACGGCGATGGTCAGCAGGCCCACCGGGACGAGCAGGTAGGTGACGAAGCGCAGGATCTGGTCGATGCCCTTGCGCAGCTCGGAGCTGACCAGCGTGAACTTGCTGGCCTGAGCGGTGATCTGGGCCGCGTAGGCCTCAGCGCCGACCCGTTCGGCCCGATAGATACCGGTGCCTGAGACGATGAAGGTGCCCGAGAGCACCTCGTCGCCCTCCTTCTTGGCGATCGGATCGGCCTCGCCGGTCAGCATCGACTCGTCCACCTCGAGGTAGTCGGCCTGCACGATGGAGCCGTCTACCACCACCTGGTCGCCGGGGTGCACGACGATCAGGTCGTCGAGCACCACCCCGTCGCGTTCGATGCTCTGGGTGCGTCCATCGCGCAGCACCGTCGGGTGGGCGTCGCCCACGACCGCCAGGTTGTCGAGGGTGCGCTTGGCTCGCAGCTCCTGGATGATGCCGATGGCGGAGTTGAAGACGATCAGCAGCCCGAAGGCGCCCTGCAGGAGCTGGCCGGTGGTGAGCACCATGCAGAACAGGATGAACAGGATCAGGTTGATCCGGGTGAAGACGTTGTCGCGGACGATCTGACCGGTGGTGCGTCCGGTGCGGCTGGGCAGCGCGTTGACGTGTCCTGCGGCGATCCGCTGCGCGACCTCGTCGGAGGTGAGGCCGCGGGGCGGATCAGCTGGCACGCCGGACACTCAGTTCGGCCAATCGCGAAAGCGCCGTGCGTCCCTCGGGGGTGATCTCCGCACCGTCGAGGATCTCGAGCGCGCGGCTCAGGCCGTCGTCGATCATGGTTTCGACGTCGTGCCGCGCGCCGGTGTCCTCGATGACGGTGACCGCGTCGGCGAGCAGTTCGTCGGCCGCGTCCTGGCTGCCCAGCACGGCGGAGAGCACCCCTGCCTGGGCCTGGGTCGCGCGGCTGAGCGCGGTGAGGGCGAGCACGGTGCGCTTGCCCTCGCGGAGGTCGCCCGCCCAGGGCTTGCCGGTGCGGGCCGGGTCTCCGAAGACGCCGAGCAGATCGTCGCGCAACTGGAACGCGCGTCCGGTGAGCGAGCCGAATTCGCCCAGCGTCTCGACCAGATCCTCGGGCGCGGCGCCCAGTGCGGCGCCGATCTGGATGGGGCGACGCACGCTGTAGCGGGCCGACTTGTATTCCAGGACGCGTCGCGCCACGTCGAGTTCGGCGTCGATGCCGGTGGCGCCGGCGAGTCCGTACTGGGTGGCGACGTCGAGGTACTGTCCCGCCGTGACCTCCGTCCGGGTTGCGGCCAGCAGCGGCAGGGCCCGATCGAGGTGGGGCGCGCCGCAGGAGTCGGCCATCTCGATGCTCCACATCAGCAGCAGGTCGCCGAGCAGGATCGCGGAGGAGACGCCGAACTCCTGCCCGGAGCCCCGTCCGCCGTTGTCGCGGTGCAGATTCTCGAACTGGCGATGCGCTGCGGGCAGGCCGCGTCGCGTGTCGGCGGCGTCGATCAGATCGTCGTGCACCAAGGCCGAGACGTGCAGCAGGTCGAGGGAGGAGGCCAGCTGGACCAACGACAACTCATCGGAAGGCGTACCGGCGACGGCCACATAGGCCCAATAGCAGAACGCCGGCCTGAGTCGTTTGCCACCGCTCGTGAAGCCGCGTGCGACGTCGAGCATCGCCTCCGAGCCGATCTGTTCCAGCGCGGGACGCTGGGCGTCGAGGAAGGCGTCGATGGATTCCCCGACGGCGCCGAGGAAGGCGTCGTTCAGCGGTGTCGAAGGGGCGAAGTCTCGCGGCATGGACCAAGGTTAGCCACTTATCCAGGTCCTAGGCGTCGTGACGGACGTTGAAACCCACCTCGCCGGTCGGAACGAGATTGGTGAGGGTGACGTTGGTCACTCGTGCGCTCGGTGGGCCCTTGAACGTCCACTCGATGACCTCGTCGACGGCCTCGGGTGGTCCCTCCAGTTCGGCCTCGACCGAGCCGTCATAGCGGTTGCGCACCCAGCCGCTGAGGCCTGCGCGATCGGCGACGATCCACAGGGAGTACCGGTACCCCACGCCTTGCACCCAGCCCGTGATGACGGCTCGCACTCTCTTCATCCCACCATCTTGTCAGGCGAGGGGATCGGGTGGGAGGGCCGCGCGGAGTAGACTCTCTTCGTTCCGTTTCGTTTAGGAGTACTTGTCTCATGCCAGCTTTGAGGTCTCGCACATCGACCCACGGTCGCAACATGGCCGGAGCTCGCGCGCTGTGGCGCGCCACCGGAATGGGCTCGGAGGATTTCGGCAAGCCGATCGTGGCCGTGGCGAACTCCTTCACCCAGTTCGTGCCGGGCCACGTGCATCTGCGCAACATGGGTGCGCTGGTGAGCGAGTCGATCGCCGAGGCCGGCGGTGTGGGGCGCGAGTTCAACACGATCGCCGTCGACGATGGCATCGCCATGGGTCATGGCGGCATGCTGTACTCGCTGCCCAGCCGCGAGCTGATCGCCGACTCCGTCGAGTACATGGTCAACGCGCACTGCGCCGACGCGCTGGTGTGCATCTCCAACTGTGACAAGATCACCCCCGGCATGTTCCTGGCCGCACTGCGCCTGAATATCCCGACGGTGTTCGTCTCCGGCGGCCCGATGGAGGCCGGTAAGGCCGTCGTCAAGGAGGGCGGCACCGTCGTCACCTCCCTCGACCTCGTCGACGCCATGACCTCCGCCGTGGATCCCAACGTCACCGACGATGAGCTGCAGCGCATCGAGGAGAGCGCCTGCCCCACGTGTGGCTCCTGCTCTGGCATGTTCACCGCCAACTCGATGAACTGCCTGCTGGAGGCCATCGGCCTTGCGCTGCCCGGCAACGGCTCGACGCTGGCCACCGCCTCGGCGCGCAAGGAGTTGTTCCAGCGGGCCGGCAAGCTCGTCGTCGAGCTGGCGCGCCGCTACTACGACCAGGACGATGAGACGGTGCTGCCGCTGTCGATCGCTACCAAGGAGGCGTTCACCAACGCCATGACCCTGGACGTGGCGATGGGCGGCTCCACCAACACCGTGCTGCACCTGCTGGCCGCTGCTCAGGAGGCCGGCGTCGACTTCGACCAGGACGACATCGACGCGATCAGCCGCGTCACCCCGTGCCTGGCCAAGGTGGCGCCCAACTCCAACCGCTACTACATGGAGGACGTGCACCGTGCCGGCGGCATCCCCGCGATCCTCGGCGAACTGCATCGCGGAGGCAAGCTGCAGACCGCCGTGCACGCCGTGCATTCGCCCGACCTCGACGCCTGGCTGGGGGACTGGGACATCCGAGGCGGTAGCGCATCCGAGTACGCCGTCGAGCTGTTCCACGCCGCCCCGGGCGGCGTGCGCACCACGGAGGCGTTCTCGTCGACCAACCGCTGGGACACCCTGGACACCGACTCCGACGGCGGCTGCATCCGCTCCACCGATCACCCCTACACGGCCGACGGCGGCCTGGCCGTGCTGAAGGGCAACCTCGCTCCTGATGGCGCCATCGTCAAGACCGCCGGTGTGCCCGAGCACCAGTGGGAGTTCACCGGCACGGCCGTGGTCACGGAGTCGCAGGAGGACGCCGTGACGGCCATCCTCAGCAAGCGGGTGAAGGAAGGCGACATCGTCATCGTCCGCTACGAGGGCCCCAAGGGTGGTCCGGGTATGCAGGAGATGCTGTACCCCACGTCGTACTTGAAGGGCCTGGGCCTCGGCCCTAAGTGCGCCCTGATCACCGACGGCCGGTTCTCCGGCGGCTCGTCCGGCCTGTCGATCGGCCACGTCTCCCCGGAGGCGGCATCGGGTGGCACGATCGGGTTGGTGGAAGACGGCGACTCGATCACCATCTCCATCCCGAACCGCTCGATCACCCTGAACGTCGACGACGCCACCCTGGCCGAGCGCCGTCGGGCAGCAGATGCTCGGGGCTGGAAGCCGGTGAACCGCGACCGCAAGGTGTCCACCGCGCTGCGCATCTACGGCTCGATGGCCCAGTCCGCCGACAAGGGCGCCGCCCGCAAGTTCGACTGAGCCGCCGCAACCGGTTCTAGTCGGCGAGACCCATGCGAACCGCGGTGACGGCAAGTGCCACCCGGTTGCGAGCACCGAGTTTCTCGGAGAGCTTGGAGAGGTGGTACTTCACCGTGGAGGCACTCAAACACACCTTGGGTGCGATCTGCTCATTGGTCAGTCCTTGACTCACGAGTCGTAGCAACTCAGACTCCGTGGCCGATAGCTGCTCCTTCGGTTCCTGAACGGGCAGCGTCTTACTGAAGCATGGGGATAACACGGCTAGGCCGGAGTGCGTCGTCACGATGGCATCTGCAAGCGCTCCGACGGACGCCTCCTTGTACACGACACCGGACGCGCCGGCGCGCAGCATCGCGGACACCGATTGCTGATCTGCCAGGGAGGTATATGCCAAGACCCTTGTCTCGGGGAGCCGCTTGCGTGCCTGTGTAGTGAGCTCGATTCCGCTCATGTGTGGCATTGAGATGTCCACAACCATCACGTCGGGAGGGTTGTCGGTGGCGGCGGCGAGCGCTTCGGGGCCACTCGAGAACGTTCCGCGAATGTGGAGATCGTTGCGTGGTTCGAGCAGCATCGCCGCCATAGTCCGAACCAGGAGGTCATCGTCAACGATCATGACGGTGATGGGAGGCCTTACGCCGGGATGCTGATCCTGGTGGTCCACTGCGATCCTTTCACTCCGACGCTGAGTTCTCCGCCGACCAAGCTGAGTCGCTCCTGCAACCCATCCAGTCCCATGCCCCGCGCAGAGGCAGGAGCAGCAGACTTCTTGAGTCCGTTGATGAACACGCCATCGATGCCGTCCTGGTCAACGCTGAACACTATGGCACATGGCCGAGCGGGATCGGCATGACGCTCGATGTTTGCGCAGGCTTCGCCGACGGCTGAGCGGAGAACCGGTAGGAGGGCGGTGGGTATCCGTGACAGGTCTCCGTCGAAGCTGCTGGCGACGGTGAACCCTTGTTCGGTCAAGGCTCGCTCCGCTTCGTCGATGATCCCCTTCGCATCGGTGGTAGTAGGAAGGCCAGGAGCGGTGGTACCCGGTTCCCGGAGAAGCGACATCATCCATCGCAGTTGGCCCGATGCGCGCTGGATGCCAGCCAGGATGGGCTCAAGATTTGCTGTTGGGTGGCCCTGCTGAATGGCTTGCGCTCGAAGAGAGGCCCTGCTGAGTTCGCGCGCGACGGTGTCGTGCAGTTCCCTGGCGAGCTCGACGCGTTGCTGCTGGAGAGCCGCAGCACGGGCTTTCTCCTGTGCTTGTCGGTAGGCCGTGAAGAAGTCGCCGATGACCCACATAAAGGCAAACATGCCGCCCCAAAGCATCAAGCCCACGAGGATACGCCCCGGGGAGCTCCCCTGGAGTTCCCGTACGACCACCGCGCTGAGAATCGCGCCGTAGAGGACGGTCATCCAGAGTCGCTTTCGTCGTTCGCCACGCAGGCCGGCTCCAAGCACGGGAATTAAGGCCGCATACTCCGCGACCGTGAGCCAGCCCGGCGGAAGTAACACAAGGAGAAGGAGAGTGCTCGCCAGGACGATGCCCCCTCCGGTAGGCCATCGCACTATGCAGGCGGCTGCGGTGTAGGCAACCAGGTCGAGCGCAACTGAGGCAATCTCGCCGTGCGAGAGGTTCAGCAGGGTTGCAAGTGCGGCGCCGGTGACTGCTAATAGCACATCGAGTCGCCCTGAGAGCTGACGCCGTATCTGGCTGTCCGCTGTATCCACTCCTCGGGCCTCCTCCTCGTACCTGACTGCCCGTATGGACAGTTCTTCATCTGCAGCGCTGCCCGGTCGGGTAGACGACGGGGCACCTCCTCGCGCAGCCTCTGACTCTCCTGAAAGATTACGCCTCATGAAAGTGATCGCAACGCTGTGGATGGTGCTGGGGCTGCTGGGTGGTCAAGGTGTCGTTAGCGCGTCTATGTCGGATCCTGCGCCACCACCACCTAGCATATGCCGCTATTTCCCCACCTGGCCAGGATGTCAATAAGGACTCATGTTGTGCTAGTAACGTGACAGGGCCGCTGGTAACTCGGAGGTCGACCAACTAACCCACGAATAACTCCCTAGTGAGCGGTCCTCGAAGCTGTTTGTTGCGAAGTGGTTCCTTGGGTTGGGATGTGGGATCTCCAGGAGTATCGCCCTTGTGGGTGATGCTGTCGCCCTTGGGGCATTCTCAGCTGCCACGAACCGTGTGTTGTCCCTGGCCGGTAGGTTGTTGTCAATTTTAGAAGCAGGTCGAAGAGGTTTCGGTCGAAACTCAGGAAAGGGGAAAGATGTACATCAACAAGATGCTCCGAAGGTTGTGTGCGACTGTAGCAGCCGGTGCTGTTGTTTTCGCAACTGCGCTGCCTGCAAATGCCGACTCTTGGAGTCGAACTGTGGACTGCGGGGTCGGAAAGACGGCGAATATGAGCACGACGACGACGTCAGGAAAGACTGTCGAGCACTACTACAACGGTGTTTTCCGTGGGGCGAAGTCGTCTGGTGGTACTTATGCGACGAGCAAGTCCAATCAGTCCGGAGATGTGAATGCGTTGGCCTGGACTGCGGGTTCGTTCTCTGCGCATACTGCGGGCTGCTACTGCCCGCCTGGAAAGGTCTGTGGATCCTGACTTCGGGCGGTTCTTCTGCTTGCCGCAGGGCTTCGCCTCTGTGTAGTGATGTCGGCTCTGTCCTTGTGAGTGGTCTATGGACGACTGTTTGCCCCGCGACGCCTGGTGGGCGTCGCGGGGCAAACGTCGTGTTCGTATTGAAGGTCTCTGATGCTTGCGGGTGGTCCTGTGAAAGTGCGTGCTGAAATGGGTTGTGGTGATGAGGTTCGCTCGGGCTCGCTGCAGTTCGTCATTCCTGGGACAGGGAATCTGCGTTCTTGGGATGATCGTCTTGTGATTCGTGGTGGCAGGTTTCTCGTTGGCGTGTTGGCGTGCGCGTTGGTCGGCTGTGCGCCTGCCGGGGATACGCCGAGTGTCGCGCCGACGGAGTCGGGTTCGGCCGGTGCCTCGCAGCGTTCAGGATTGCCGAAGAGCTGGGATGAGGCGATGGCGGGTGCGTCGTTCGACGATCTCGTCGAGCGGGCGCGCCGTGATGAGCGTGAGCAGGCCGAGAAGAAGGTGGAGGCGGGGCTGCTGGCGTCGGATCGTGAACTCGATGTGCCGATGGTGCGGGTGGTCTCGTCTAGCGAGTGGGCTCAGGCGATCGTCGGCTGTCTGGCGGAGGCGGGTTTCTCGGCCGAGGGATTTGCCGACGGCTCGCTGAATGTGGACGATGTGCCGCCGGAGCAGGGAGAGGCGTTGAATTACGCGGCCTACCGGTGCAACATGCAGTACCCGATCAACCCGTACCAGCAGATGGCGCTGCCGGAGGAGTCGGCGCAGCTGTTGTATCAGCATTGGGTCGAGGTGAGCATGCCGTGCCTGGAGCAGCAGGGGGTGCAGGTGACGGGGCCGCCGAGCGAGCAGACCTGGCTCGACGCGTGGGCGTTGGGGTCGGAGTCGGCGTGGAGTCCGTATACCTCCGTGGACGCGAGTCCCGACGCCGCGTACCGGGACGGCGTGTATCAGGCGTGCCCGCGCGAGCCTGAGGGCCTCTACCCGAGCGTTCCGCAGTGATGGCCGCCGTGGAGAAGCCGATGGGGAGCGAACGACGTCGCGGGATCGGCATCGTGGTGACGGTGCTGTTGGTGGTGATCGCCGGCGGACTCGGGTGGTGGGCCGGCGGGGTGGCGTTGGCGCCGTCGTCGACGGATGCACCGACGGCTGCGGGGCCGGTGTGGGCCACGTCGAGCGAGGGTTCGGTGGGGCGTTCGTTGCAGTACTCGGTGACCCTGCGTCAGCCGGTGGTGCCGGTGGCGTTCAATGGCTTGTCCGGGGTGGTGACGCAGACTGGGGCCGGTGAGGTCGACCTGGGCGATGTGCTGTACCGGGTAGGAGAGGTGCCGGTGCGGGCGGTGGAGGCGAAGACGCCGTTGTGGCGCGACCTGAAGCGTGATGTGCGCGGCGACGACGTGAAAGCGCTGCAGGAACTGCTCGTGGAGCTGGGACACCTCTCTGGTAAGAGTGACGGAATATTCGACGCTCGCACGGAGGCGGCCGTGAAGGCGTGGCAGAAGGCTGAGCGGCGCGCGCAGTCCGGCGTGGTGGTGCTGGGGGAGCTGGTGGGGCTGCCGAAGCTGCCGGTGACGGTCAGCTTGGGTGAAGAGATCGCGTCGGGCCGGGTGCTGACCGGTGGCGAAGAGGCGGTGCGCGCCCCCACTGGTGCCCGCGAGTTCGTGCTGGCGCTCACCCAGGACCAGGCCCGTCAGGTGCCGTCGGAGGCGACGGTCAAGGTCTCCTTCGAGGAGCATGCGTGGGAGGCAGTGATCCTCGGGTCGCGCTCGGATGAGTCGGGACAGATGGTCTTCGATCTCGCCAGTGCCGAGGGCGGCGAGGTATGCGGCGACGACTGTGGTGCGTTGCCTTTGGACGAGCAGGTGACGCTGCGCTCCGAGGTGATCGTCATACCCGAGGTGACGGGCGTCGTGGTGCCGGTGGCGGCGGTGCGGACCACGCCGTCGGGCCAGGCGATGGTGACGACCGAGATGGGGGAGGTGCCTGTGACTGTGCTCGGGTCCGGGCAGGGGATCGCGGTGATCGAGGGCCTGGAGGCCGGTGTTCGGGTGCAGGTCGGCGTGCAAGACGCGTCGTCGGCTGAGAGCCCGGGCGCGGAGGCCTCGCCCGGTGCGTCCGAGGAAGGGGGGTGATCGTCGATGCTGGCGGTCCAGGATCTGTCGTTTGCTTATCGCAAGGGCGCGGAGGAGTTGTTCGGCGGGCTGGAGTACGCGTTTCGTCCGGGGGCGATGACCGCGATCACTGGGCCGTCGGGGCGGGGAAAGTCGACGCTGTTGTACGTGCTGGGGTTGATGCTCACCCCGACGGCGGGGCAGGTGCTGCTCGGCGGTGAGCCGGTGAGCGCGCTGCCCGATTGGCAGCGGAGCCGGTTGCGGGCCACCCGGATCGGGTTCGTATTTCAGGACGCGGCGCTGGATCCGTCGAGGACGATCCTCGATTCGGTGCGTGAGCCCGCGCTGTACGCCGGCGGTACCCCGGCGCAGATTGAGGGCCGCGCCCGTGAGTTGATGGATCAGATGGGGGTGGCGGCGCGCGCCGATCATCGGCCGGGCGAGATCTCCGGTGGGCAGGCGCAGCGCGTGGCGGTGTGTCGTGCGTTGATCACCGATCCGGCGGTGGTGCTGGCCGACGAGCCCACCGGCAACCTCGACCGTGCGAACGCGGAGGAGGTGCTTGGCGCGCTGTCGGAGGCGACGGGCGGATCGCGGACGGTGGTGATCGCCACGCATGATCCGTTCGTGATCGAGCACGCCGATGAGGTGCTGGCGCTGTGAGACCGCTCGTCCTGCTGCGCGAGGCGGCCGCTACCGCGTGGGCCAGTAAAGTTCCGTCGGCTCTGGTGAGCCTGCTGGTTGCGGTGATGGTGGCCACCACGCTCGCGACGGTGGGGCGCAGCGCGGCAGCGGAAGAACAGCTCAACGCCCGCATGGACCAGGCCGGCTCGCGGCTGCTGGTGGTGCGCGACGCGCAAGGCAAGGCGTTGATCGGTCCCAGCATCGTGGAACAGGCCTCCGGCCTGTCGGTGGCTGAACGCGTGATCGGCACGCTGGCCGCGATCGATCTGGTCAATGGCGTGGTCGGCAGCGGTGGCGCTCGGGTGCCGGCGTGGGGAATCGTCGGCGACTTCGCCGATGCGGTCACGCTCACCGCCGGTCGCTGGCCGAACCCGGGAGAGGCCCTCGTATCGACGACGGCGCAGCAGCAACTCGGGATGATCGAACCCTACGGGTGGGTCACCGAGCCCACATCCAACGGCGGCGAGTACGCCGTCGTTGGCGCTTTCCAGGCCAGGGAACCCTTCGGTGACTACGACGCCGGCGTGCTCTACCACCCCGGTGCGGTTGATACCGACACGTTGTCGGTGATCACGCGGAGTCCGCATCAGGCGGCGGCCGCCCAGGCTCTGGTGCTCGCGCTGATCGCGCCCAGCCGGATCGAGGACGTCCAGCTCACCTCGCCCATCGGCGTCGCGGAGCTGCGCAACCAAGTGGTCGGTGACCTTGCCGGCTACAACCGCACCCTGCTGATCGGCGTGCTCAGCGCGGGCGGGCTGCTCACCGCGATCGTAGTGCTCGCTGATGTCCTGGTGCGCCGCAAGGATCTCGGCCGACGCCGTGCCCTGGGCGCGAACCGGGCGACGATCGTCGCGCTGGTCACCGCACGGACAACCGGCCCAGCACTGCTCGGCGCCGCACTCGGGGTGGCGGCCGGCCTGGTGCTCACCACACGTCTTAACGCGGTCCCGCCGGCCGGTTTCGTCGTCGCTATCGCGGTGCTCGCGCTGCTTGCCGCGATCGCCAGCACCATCCCACCCGCGCTCTACGCCGCCACCCGAGACCCTGTCACTGTGCTCCGCACCCCGTAGTGATAGGTGGGCCGGACCGCAGCTGTAACACCGGCCTGATACGTTCGACTCGTGGAGGACTGGCACGACTTCGATTTCGACGAGACCAACCGACTGGCCTGGCGGGAGTTCAGCGCGCGCCTCGACGAGGTGCTCTCCGTCATGGACGACACCTCCGACCTGACGATCTCCGTCACCGGAAAGCCGGATCTCGGGGTGCGGTTCTCCTACCGCGACGGCAAGGTGCTCGCGACGCTGCTGGAAGGCGGTCTCACCGCGGCCTGGAACGTGCTGGGCTGGCGGTCGCCAGACGACGACTGCGCGTTGTTCCACGCCACGGTCGATCAGGACAACACCACCGAGCTGGCCTCAATGGCCACGCGCACCCTCGCCGGGCCGATGGGCGTGCTGCATCCCGTGTTCCTGGAGCCTGATCAGTTGGCCGAGGTGCTGCGCGGCAACGCCGACTGGGCGACCCCCGAGGAGGAGCGCACCGTCATCGGCGTGATGCCCGAGACCCAGGCGGAGTTGGACCGCTTGGTCGACGCCGAGCTCGCCGACATCATGGGCTATCCGGCGCTGAGGGACGCGCAGGGCGACGTGGCGATCCGAGTCGGCTCAACCGTCGTCTTCCTGCGCTCCACGCCCGATTGCCAGGAGCTCGTTGTCTTCTCGCCCTTGGTGCATGATGTCTCCGGCCGCTCGAGGGCCTGTGAAGTGCTGAACGACCTCAACGTCGAGTCGCGTTATGGCCGGTTCGCGCTGCACCGCGACCGGGTCTTCGTGCAGTTGTCCGTGCCGGCCAACCCCTTCGTCCCGGCCCATCTGCGGCACGCACTCCGCGTGATCGCCCACATCGCCGACGGCATCGACGACGAACTGGCCGGTCGCCTCGGCGGCCGCACGACCTTCACCGCCGAGTAACACCACACGCTCTTCTAGCCCGGTCGAGCCACCCCATGAAAGATCGAGGTTAGGGCGACGCTCCGGTTTCCTCCCGACGCCGGTGCCCGTGGATCTCTTGGCGTTCATCTGGATGCCGATAAGTCCACGCCTGTGGCACCTTGTCTTAGTGGGCAGGATTGCGGCGATCCGGTTGCCCGAACAGACAGGTTTGCGTTGTTGGCATTGACGCGCATGACGCTATTGGTCTTCAGTTTGGTTTTGAGGCGCCGAGTCGCGCCTGTGAAGTACGGTAGAAAGGATCGTTTATGCATGCATCGAAGCGGATCGCGGTATCGTTCATTGGTGGGGCGATTCTCGTCGGAACCGGCATCGCTTATGCCGCGTCTGGTGACTTTGTTCGGGGCCCCGGGAGTGTGGTGTTCTACTACAGTCATTCATCGGGGAATGCCGACGGAAACAAGGTGACGGGAAAGTCCAAAATACGGCAGTGCCTTGATGCGCCTGGATCCAAGGCGAAGGTTCAGTTTGTCTCGGAAATCCGGCGTCACCGGGCAATTCTTGCTGATCCGGTGCTGCAGACAACGTCTGCCTACTATTCGGATGCCAAGAAGACCACGTCATACGTGACGACTGACTCCAGCTTGAAATACTACCCCAACGTGACGTGGAACTACACCTCCGCGAGTGGGCCTGATGCGAACGGTTACGGCGAGTTCTGCTAGCGTGACGCAATGATCCTTTCATCCGGGGTGAGACATAGCTACAAGCAGGTTCTTGCCCTTGGGGACATATCGTTGTCGTTGGAGTCGGATCGGGTTGCGCTGTTGGGGCCCAATGGTGCGGGCAAATCGACGTTCCTGAAGCTGATCACCACGATCCTGCCGTTGCAAAGCGGTCATCTGGAGGTCGACGGGATCAGCCTGAATGACGCCCGGGGGCGCAGTGCGGCGCGGGGCCGGTTCGGGTATGTGCCGCAACGGATGGATCTCCCTGGGGCGTACACCGTCGAGGAGTTCCTGGCCTACGCGGGGTGGATGCATCGATGCTCGGACTTGGAGCCGGCGGTGACGCGGGCGTTGGAGATGGTGGACCTTGCGGATCGCCGGTCCTCCCGAATCAAGACGCTCTCGGGTGGCATGCGTCAGCGCGTGTGCATCGCCCAGGCTCTGGTGCATGCCCCGAGTGTGGTGGTGGTCGATGAGCCCACCGTGGGTCTGGATCCGCAGCAGCGTTCGCGGCTCAGAACCTATCTGGCAGAGCTGGATTGCCAGTTGTTGTTGGCGACGCACATGGTCGACGATGTTGCAGGCCTGGCGGAGGAGGTCGTAGTGCTCGATCACGGCCGCGTCGCGTTCCATGGTCCGATCGCCGAACTGTGCGACGGCGGGCCGGTGACGGCGGAGAGCGTCGAGCGCGGCTATTTGCGTTACGTGGATCCGAGCGAGGATGCATGAGTAGCCCATCCGTCCGCGAGCGAGGCCGGTTGTTGCTGCTGGAGGCTGCGACCGGCCCGCTGCTCGCCGGCGGTGCTATCGGTCTCGTGATTGCGATAGCAGTGTCGGGGATGACGAAGCTCGATGGCACCTCGTGGCCCGACCGGACGACGCTGGCACCCCTGGTATGCCTCTTCACCGCCCCGCTTCTCGCCGGAGCGGTGTGCCTGCAGGTGAGCGGCCGCTCGTCGGGCCTCGGCGACGTGGCTCGCTCCAGTGCCTCGGGCCGCTACTTTCCGGCGCGGACGGGGTGGGCCGCCGGCTCGCTCTGGGCGGTGGTAATCGCTGTGGCCCAGATCCTGTCGTCCACCCTGGTGAGGCTTCCGCTGGGGGAGCCGTTCACGCTTCGAATGCTGCTTCCCTGGGTCTTGTGCGCGCTTCTTCTGTTGGCGGCTGCCGCAATCGGAGCGGTGATCGGCGCACATGTGGAGGGCTTTGGCTGGTCCGCCGTCATCGCGCTGGGCATCTTCTCCTGGCTGTACGGGACGGTGATGCTGGACGGGACGTGGTGGTGGTCACTGCTGGCTCCGCTCGATGCCAGCACCTACTTCGCGCCGTACAAGCATCCGGGCTTAGGGCCGTTGCTGCTCCATAGTTGGGCGTGTGTCGCGGTGCTCGCCGGCGTTGGTGCCACTCTGGCGAGGCGAACACGGTGGAAGGCACCTTTGGTCGCGTCTAGCGCCCTCGCCCTCGCCGTCGCCATCGGAGCTGGGGCCTATTTCGGGCCGTCGCGGATCGAGAACCTACCCCTGACGGAGCCACCGGTCTGTGAACAACGGGATCAGACGACGCTCTGCGTGTGGCCGATGATGGGCGACGCGCTGGAGCCGCAACTTCGGGTGCTCGCGCGGGCCCGCTCGTTGGCGGCCGAGTACTGGGCGGCTCCAGCGGTCTTCGCCCAGGATGGCTTGCCCGAGTCTGTCGAAGGGCGACGGATCTATGTCTTGGACGTGGCGGACCCGGAGATCCTCGCCGACGAGGCGATGTTCGCGGTGCTTCCTCAGTGTGACGCCACGCGTGAGGGCGAGCAGGCCTCGGCGGACATCGCCGCCTGGTTCAGCGCTCGGGTGACGGGCCAGTGGTGGCCGGACAGCGTCGAAGCGATGGTGATGGATCTGCCCGAGTCGGAGCAGGCCGAGTGGGTCGAAGAGACGTTGCGTGCAGGCGGATGCCGATGAGCGCTGACTTGCCGGCTGACTCCCCACAGAGAAGCCTTCGGCGACGGCTGGCTCACCTCCCGTGGACCCGAGCGGGCGCCGTGCGAGTACTCGTTCCCGTGGTGGCTGTGCTCGCACTCGTTCAGGCGAGGCTGCCCGCGACGATGATCGCCCCGCAGCTGCGGGCGTTGGAAGCCACCGATGGCCCGGTGGCGCTACTGTTTGGCACCGTTGTCGGGATCGCGGCGGCGTTCTGCGTTGTCGAACCGTCCGACGCGGTCTGGCGGATGGCCGTGCCCACTCGCCGTTTAGCCGGCCAACTGAGGGTCGTGATGCTGGTGGGTCTGTATCTCGGAATCATCGCCGTCGAAGCCCCTGGACAGGTCGCCGCCAGCACGGTGGTTGTTCTCACCGCGACCAGCGAGGCACTGCTCTCCACCGTTGTCGTCGGCTATCGGATGGCGTGGGTGGTTCCCGGGCTCCACGCGGCGCTGTCCGGACTGCTCGGTGCCCGGCTCTTCGGCGATCTTGCCTGGTGGGCATGGCCGGCACGGCCGGACCCGTCAGTCGGCAGCGTGGTGCTCGGCGTTGTGGCCTTGCTTGCGGGCCTCGTGGTGGTTCGGCTCCGCGGAACGGCCGGCTCACTGCCTCGACTCGGCTAGAGCACAAGGGGCTGGCTGTTCCGTTCTCGGGCTCGAGCCCCCTGGTCTCGCGGAACTAGTCATGTCTCAACGAGGGGCGGTGGGAACCAGACGGAAAGGCAAAGTAACAATCTGGCTGCGGCGCGGCGCGCTATCCGCACACGTGACGGCCGGGGGCGACTACGCTGGAGGCATGACCAACCACGACGCGGTGACCTACTTCGAGGTGCTGGACTCGGACGAGTGCCTGAACCTTCTGATGTCGGCAGAACTCGGCCGGATCGCCTGGCAAGGCGAGTTCGGATTGTCCGTCGTGCCGGTGAACTTCCGGTACGTCGACGGGCAGATCGTCTTCCACACCAAACCGGGCACGACCCTGTCGAGACTGACCGATCCTGCCGAGGTCGCCTTCCTCGTCGACGACATCGACGCGGAGGAAGCCTTGGGATGGTCGGTTCTGGTTCGCGGGCTCACCGGACCCGCACCAGAAGGCAGCCAACCCGCATCCTGGCTCGTGGATGGCCGCACCGCAGGCATCGCCATCGATCCCCGTACCATCGATGGGCGAGTCGTCTCTGGCGTACGTCGCTGAAGGGAGAACGCAGATGAACGAGTCCAACAGGCCACTGATCGTCACCGGTGTCGACGGCAGCGAGGACGGCCTTCGCGCCGTCCGCTTCGCCGCTCGTGCCGCGAAGATGGTCGACGGCGAATGTCTCTTCGTCAACGCGGTCGATGACACCTTGATGGCCGGCGCCTGGGGCGTCGTCT
Source organism: Tessaracoccus caeni (assembly GCF_029211185.1). Lineage (GTDB taxonomy): Bacteria > Actinomycetota > Actinomycetes > Propionibacteriales > Propionibacteriaceae > Arachnia > Arachnia caeni. The sequence continues at coordinate 108,818 of NZ_JARGDO010000001.1, read as the reverse complement.
ACGACCCCGAGGTGCTGCAGGAGGCCGGAGTCACGGCCAACGAACAGGCCAAGATGGAGGCCATCAACGAGGGGCTTCCGGAAGACCGGATCCGCACAGAGGTGGTCATGGGCACGCCTGGCGGCGTGATGTCGAGGCTCAGCGAGATGGCCGACCTGGTGGTGGTCGGCCGACGCGCCGTCTCCGGGCTGGAGCGGATGTTCGTCGGCTCCACCAGCGTCTCGGTGGCGGCCAACGCATCGTGTCCCGTCGTCGTGATCTCGGCGGCAGCTCACCCGCCCCGCGTGGGCGGGCGTGGCCTCGTCGGCGTCGGCGTGAACACCAACCCGGGCTCGAAGTCGACGCTTGAGGCCGGCTTCCGCCAGGCTCAGCTGCTCGGCGCCAAGCTGGAGATCGTGCATGTGCTGCAGCCGCCCGTCGGCCTGTTCTCCAGCAAGCTCACGCCGGCCCAGCTCGAGGATCAACTGTCCTTCACCCGGGGAGGCATCGAGGCGATCACGGCGCCGCTGCGGGAGAAGTATCCGGACGTCGAGAGCGTGATCGACGTGGTGGCCGACAGCCCCATCAACGAGCTGGTCTCGCGCAGCGCCAACTACGATCTGCTGGTGCTGGGCGTCGGGGAGTCGAGCATCCCGGGCTTCGCGCTGGGCGGCTTGATGCGAGGCCTCATGGCCCACGCGCTCTGCCCGCTCTACATCGCCAAGTGAGCCGTCCGGACACCCCGGCGATAGAGGTCGATCCGAACCTCCCCATCGCGGCGGAGGCCGATCGGATCGCGCAGTTGATCCGCGACCACCAAGTGGTGGTGGTCGCGGGCGAGACAGGATCGGGCAAGACCACCCAGCTGCCCAAGATCTGCCTGCTCGCGGGCCGAGAACGCATCGCTCACACCCAGCCGCGACGCATCGCCGCCCGGACGGTGGCGCAGCGCATCGCGGAAGAATGCGGCACCGAGCTCGGCAGTTTCGTCGGCTTTCAGGTGCGGTTCAGTCGGCAGACGTCGGCCGATACCCGGATCAAGGTGATGACCGACGGCATCTTGCTGGCCGAACTCACCCACGACCGCGAACTGCGGCGCTACGACACGATCATCATCGACGAGGCCCACGAGCGCAGCCTCAACATCGACTTCTTGCTCGGCTACCTCAAGCAGCTTCTCCCGCGCAGGCCTGAGCTGCGGGTGATCGTCACCTCCGCCACCATCGACACCGCGCGTTTCTCCGAGCACTTCGACGACGCGCCTGTCGTCGAGGTCAGCGGCCGAACCTACCCGGTGGAGGTGCGCTACCGCCCTCCCGCCGAGGACCAGGACGAGTTCGACGCCATCGCCGAGGCCGTCGTGGAGCTGCTGACGGAGCCCGGCGGAGGCGACATCCTGGTGTTTCTGAGCGGCGAGCGGGAGATCCGCGACGCCGCCGACGCCATCGCCGGTCTCGACCTGCGCGACGTCGACGTGCTGCCTCTGTTCGCGCGCCTGTCCGCCGCCGATCAGAACAAGATCTTCCAGCGCCACTCGCGGCGACGCATCGTGCTGGCCACCAACGTCGCCGAGACCTCGATCACGGTGCCCGGAATCCGCTACGTGATCGACGCGGGCACCGCCCGCATCTCGCGCTACTCCGCCCGCACCAAGGTGCAGCGGCTGCCCATCGAACCCATCTCCCAGGCGTCCGCTAACCAGCGTGCCGGGCGCTGTGGCCGCCTGGGACCGGGCGTTGCGATCCGGCTGTACGACGAGGACGACTTCCTGGCGCGCCCCGAGTTCTCCGACCCCGAGATCCTGCGCACCAACCTGGCCACCGTCGTGTTGCTGATGGCCGAGTCTGGGCTGGGTGACATCGAGTCCTTCCCGTTCGTCGAAGCCCCCGTCGTGTCGCAGATCAACGACGGCATCCGGGTGCTTCAGGAGCTGGGGGCCATCCAGCGACGCGATCGCCGCGGCGTGCGGCTCACCCGGATCGGCCACACGCTCGCGCGGATGCCCGTCGACCCGCGGCTGGGCCGGATGCTGATCGAGGCCAACACACGCGGCTGCCTGCGCACCGTCATGGTGCTGGTGGCCGGGCTCACCGTGCCCGATGTGCGCGAACGCCCGGCCGAGTTCCAGGCCCAAGCCGACCAGAGCCACCGGCGTTTCTGGGCGGCGTCCTCCTCCGCACCAACGGAGCCGGAGTCCAAGGAGCCCAAACGCCATACCGCGCACACGGGAACCCGCAGGGAGACCGAGGCGACCGCGCCCTCCCTGGAGGGCGGCGACTTCGAGGTGCTGTTCAACATCTGGAACTACCTGCGGCAGCAGCGCAAGGATCTTTCCGGCAGCGCGTTCCGTCGGATGTGCCGCGACGAGTACCTGCACTTCCTGCGCTTCCGGGAATGGGAGGATCTGGTCTCCCAGCTGCGCGAAGCCTGCAAGGAACTGGACCTCAAGCCTCAAGGCGACGGCGCCATGCCGGAGGTGCTGACGTCGCTGCTGTCCGGTCTGCTGTCCAACGTCGGCCTGGCCGAGCAGGAGCGCGCCCAACGTCAGCCCGGGCAGCGTCAGAAGGGGCGGGGTCGCCCGCTCACCGAGTACAACGGCGCTCGCGGCGCTAAATTCGCCATCCAGCCGGGCTCCGCGCTGGCGAAGTCGACGCCACCGCTGGTGATGGCCTTCGAGTTGGTCGAGACATCCCGGCTCTGGGCGCGCACGGTGGCGCCGGTGAAGCCGGAGTGGATCGAGCAGGTGGGCGGCCACGTGATCACCCGCACTGTCTCGGAGCCGCGCTGGTCGAGCCGTACCGCCACTGTGATCGCCAGCGAGCGGCTCACGCTGTTCGGCGTGCCGATCGTCGCTGGTCGTCGCACCAGCTACGCCGCCGAGCATCCGGTGGAGGCGCGCGAGATCTTCATCCGCTCCGCCCTGGTGGAGGGGGACTGGCGCACCAACAGCAAGCTTCTGGCCGCCAACCGGGCAGCGCTGGAGGACGCGGCCAAGCAGACCGACCGGATGCGCCGGCCCGACCTGCTGATCTCCGACGACACCCTCTACGCCTTCTATGACGCCCGCATCCCCAGCCATGTCGTGTCCGGGGCGAGCTTCGACAAGTGGCTGCGCGGCCTGAAGCCCGACGAGTGGCCGAGGCTCACCGTCGACGATTGCGTCACCGACCCCACCCAGCTGCGCGCCTCCGACTTCCCCGATCGCTGGGTGATCGGCGGCCACAAGCTGCCGGTGCGCTACGTCTTCGATCCCGGAGCCGGTGCCGACGGTGCGACGGTCACGGTGCGCGTCGAGCTGCTCAACCAGCTGAGCGGTGCGCCCTTCAGCTGGCAGGTGCCGGGGCTTCGTCGAGAACTGGCCACCGAGCTGATCCGCTCGCTGCCCAAGGCGGTGCGCACCAGCTTCGTGCCCGCGCCCGACTTCGCCGCCAAGGCGCTGACCTGGCTGCAGGAACGAGGGGAGATCGGAAAGGGCAGCTTCACCGAGGCTGTGGGACGGGCGCTGTTGGCGCTCACCGGCACCCGCGTCGAGCCCGGCCAGTGGCATCCCGAGACGGTGCCCGCGCATCTCCGGCTCGCCTTCCAGGTGATCGACAACGGCCGCGAGATCGCCCGTGGCGACAACCTCGACGAGCTGCGTGAGCGCCTCGTCGCGAAGATCTCGGCCAAGCTCACCGCCTCAGCCGGCGGTCTCACCGCCACGGGGCAGACGTCGTGGACCTTCGGCACGGTGCCCACCGAGACCACCGTCGCCAAGGGGGTGCGCGGCTACCCGGCGCTGACCGACGAGGGGGCCTCCGTCGGTCTGGTGGTGCTGGACACCGAGTCCCGGGCGCGTCGCTCGCATATCCATGGCGTGCGCCGGCTGCTCACGCTCACCAACCCCGATCCCATCCGCTGGGTCGTGTCGCACATGACCATGCAGGAGAAGCTGGCGCTGGCTGAGTCGCCCTACCCGACGGTGCCGGATCTGCTGGCTGACGCCTGGCTCAAGGCGTCGGAGCAGCTTGCCGAGGCGCATGGGCCTGCCGTCAAGGTGCGCGACGCCAAGGCCTACGACGCGTTGGCCCTGGCCGTGCGTCAGGAATGCGCCGACCAGACCCGTCGGGTGATGTCGATCGCGGCCTCGGCGCTTACCCACGTCTCCGCAGCCCGGCGTTTACTGGAGCGCTGCCCGCGCGGGGACGAGACGGCCGCCGACGTCACCGCACAGCTCGACGATCTGTTCTTCAACCGGTTCATCTCCGCTACGCCCGACCCCTGGTACCAGCACCTCCCACGCTACGCGGAGGCGGCGACGCTGCGGTTGGAGGCCGCTCTGGTCAACCCCACCAGGGACCGGCGCGCCCAAGCGGAACTGGACGACGTCGAGCAGGCCTACGCGGACCTCACCGACGCCCAGCCCGCGGGCCCGCTGAGCCCCGAGGTGGAGGAGATCGCCTTCTTGATCGAGGAGCTTCGCGTCAGCCTGTTCGCGCAGCGCCTGCGCACTGCGGTGCCCATCTCGCCCAAACGCGTCCGCCAGGCCATCCGCGCCGCCGGCTGAGAGGTGCGGGCTAGGCTTCCCTGGGCAGTTCGGAACTGAAGTCGAACTCGATGGGGATGTCTCCGACGACCGCGGCGGCCGTAGCCCGAAGCTCGTCGAGCTTCTTCTCGGATGGCTTCCCATCCGCCTCCAACACCGCTAGCACGATCCTCTCCGGATCGTTGTGGTAAGCCGCCCCGAATACCAAGGGTTCGTCCTCGAACGCCTTGAGGACTGCGAGTTCCATCTCCGTCCGCCCCTCGAAGCTCTGCTGTGTTGCCGACGGCGGGGAAGTGGGGTTGCCAGGCACCGCCGGAGACCCACAGGCGCCGACCATGATGCTCGTAGCAAGCAGCGCGATGGTCATAAGACTGCGTCGAAGCGGCGGGTTGGGCGTCATCTGTCTGAGTTCTCCGCGTCGTTGGGGTGATCGTTCGGACGAACCTAGAGCGACCCCACAGCGATGTCAAGAGTCAGACGAATCTTGCCCACCGCTCGGGCCATCCCCACAGGGGTTGACTGACGCTAGCTTGGCCTTAGGCCGGCGTCGCGAGCCAGGACGATGGCAAGTGGCTTCTTCGATCGTTCCGCTCCGGGGTGTCCCGTCGAAAGGGACACTCGCACCGAAACCGGGAGAAGGAAGCGAGTGAGATCTCCGTCGATCCATACCGCTATTCCTGGGGCCGGATCACGGGATCCGATGCGCGCTGATAGCGTTCGTTCTAGGGGTCCAGCACGGTTGCTGATCCCTGCGATTCAGGGGGATCTCATGACACATGGTTTGTCGGCTTGGCGTGCATGTTCGGGTGCGAGGCGCATCGTCGTTGCGATGCTGGTGATGGCATTGGCCTTCGTGGGGCTTGGCCCCGTGCAGGCGGACGCGGCCTCGAGGTTCAGGACGACGCCGACGCCCGCCATTTCGGGCACGGCCAAGGTCGGCTCGACGCTGAAGGTCAAGGCCGGCACCTGGAAGCCGCGGGCCAGCGTTGAGGTCCAGTGGTTGCGCAACGGGAAGAAGATCAAGGGCGCGACGCACAAGTCGTATACGTTGACGCCGTCGGATGAGGGCAAGAAGATCTCCGTCACGGTGACCGGTATGCGGCGGGGATACAAGGCGGTGTCGAAGACCTCGAGGCAGACCAAGTCGGTCGCGCAGGGCGCGCTCACGACCGCGACGCCGAATATTGTGGGCACGTTCAGGACCGGCGAAGAACTGAACATGAACATCGGATTCTGGGGCCCCAAGGGCGTCAAGACCACCATTCAATGGCTGAGGAATGGCAAGGCGATCCAGGGGGCAACCAAGCAGTCCTATACGCTCACCGCCGACGACGCCGGCAAGAAGGTCTCCGTCAAGGTCACGGGAACGAAGAAGGGATACAAGACGGCTTCCAAGACCTCGAAGGAGGCCAAGGTCGGACCCGGTACGTTGGTCGCCGACGAGGTGACCTTCGACAAGGCCGATGACCACCTGTTGACCGGCGACAAGCTGACGGCGTTGCCACGAGAATGGATGCCCAGCGGAGTCTCGTTCAGCTATCAATGGCTGCGGAACGGCAAGGCGATCTCCGGAGCAACCGGCAAGAGCTATGTGTTGACCACCGCAGACGAGCGCGCGATGGTGTCGGTGAAGGTCATCGGCTCGAAGAAGGGCTTTGAAACCAAGCAGTCCACCAGCAGGGCCGTTCGGGTGAATGAACCGGGAGACGTGTCGCTACGCACGATCGAAGACCCTTATCTGCGTTACTGCATCGAGCGGGAGCTCGACGTTCAAGATGGCGTGCTCCCCTTGGCGGAGCTCAACGCAGCCACTGAGCTGAACTGTAAGGCCGGCCATATCTCGAGTCTGAAGGGCTTTCCGAAGTTCCCTCACCTCGTCGAGTTCGACGCGACGCACAACTTCCTGACGTCGGTCGACGGGCTGCCTGCTCTGCCGCGTCTGGAGATCCTGAACCTGCAGGGCAACCGAATCGTCGATCTGGACGCCTTGCCTGCTCTTCCTGAGCTGCGAGGACTGTACCTCTTCAAGAGCGAGATCAAGAGTCTCCGCGGGCTTCCCGAGCGGACCCCCAAACTCGACAACCTGATGGTGCAACTGGGCGGCGAGGACGTGGACCTCTCCGTCTTTCCCGAGTTCGGACAGTGGCAGCAACTGACGATCTTGTCGATCATCCATAGCGACGTCGCGCGACTCGATGGGCTGGCGTCGATGCCGCAGTTGAAGCAGCTTGGCGTGGTGACGTCCACATTGGCCGATGTGACGGGGATGCCTGACCTGCCACACCTCTCCACTCTCGCGATCACGGACAGCAAGCTGACGTCGCTCGACGGTTTGCCGGAACTCGCTCGGCTTGAACACCTGATCGTGTTCGACAACGAGATCTCGTCTGTGTCTGGCCTCGCCAGTCGCACAGGACTCAAGGATCTGCGGGTGTACGGCAATCCGCTTACGGACATCGACGCCGACAAGGCCGCTTTGCAGCCGTTGGCCGACGCCGGATGCGAGATTCAGTGGAGCAAGCCTGCTGCGTAGACATCGGAGATCGACCAGCGTGGCCCGCGGTGCCATGATGGGCGGGTGCCACGAGACGTCGACGACCTGCTCTCCCTTTTCGAGCTGAAGCAGCTGGGCGAGAACACCTGGATGGGTCCGCAGCCGGACACCCTGCTGCAACGGCTGTTCGGGGGTCAGGTATTGGCTCAGACGCTGGTCGCTGCGTCAAAGACGGTGTCCGACGATCGGCTGCCGCACTCCCTGAACGCCTATTTCCTGCGCCCGGGTTCGCCGGACGAGCCGTTGGTCTTCGAGGTGGAGCGCACTCGCGACGGCAACACCTTCTCCAACCGCCGGGTGACCACCACGCAGGGGAGCAGGGTGATCTTCGCGATGACCGCCTCCTTCCAGGCCGCCGAACCCGGCCTGGACCACTCCGCGCTGGAGCCCGGCGACTACGTGCATCGCCCACCGGAGGACTGCCCGTCGCTGGGCGAGATCTTCGTGGAGCGGTTCGGGGCGGCGTCGCCGATTCTTGCGGAATGGGATGCGCTCGACGTGCGCCTGGCCGGGCCACCGCGCCGCGTTGAGCGTGGGGGATCGATGAAGGCGTGGGTGCGCACGCGCGACGTCATGCCCGACGATCCGATGCTGCACCTGGCGACGCTGGCCTACCTGAGTGACATCACGCTGCTGAGCGTCTCGACGGTGCCCCATGAAGTGGCGTTCCTGTCGCCGAAGATGCAGATGGCCTCCGTCGACCATGCCATGTGGTTCCACCGCCCGGTGCGCGTCGACGAGTGGCTGCTCTACGACATGGATTCCCCGTCGGCCTCCAACGCACGAGGCTTCTCGACGGGCCGCCTCTTCCAAAAGGGCCACATCGTCGCCTCGTGCGCCCAAGAAGGCCTCATCCGTCTTCTGGGCTAACCCGCCAGACATAAAGACGCCCGGCCCCACGTGAGTGGGACCGGGCGTCGTCGGTCTGGGATCAGGCGGCCAGGCCCTGGGACTGGCGCATCTTGGCCAAGGCGAGGCGCTCGATCTGACGCACGCGCTCGGCGGTGATGCCCCAGTGGCTGCCGATGTCGGCCAGCTTGGCCTGGCGGCCGTCGAGCAGGCCGTAGCGACGACGAACAACATCCTGGGAGCGCTCGTCCAGCGAGCCCAGCATGCCCTCGAGACGGGCACGATCCTCGGCGTCCAGCACCAGCTCGTCGGGGCCCGGGGCGGGCTCCCGGGCGATCAGGTCGCCGAGGGCGGTGTCGCCGTCGGCCTCGACGGGGGCGTCGAGCGAGACGTGGTCGCGGGAGTAACGGATCAGGTCGACGACCTTGCCCTCCTCGATGCCCAGCTCGTCGGCGATCTCGGCGAGCTCGGGGTCGCGTCCCAGCTGGCGCTCCAGGTTGCGGCGCACCGCGGAGACCTGGTTGACCTGCTCGGCGACATGCACGGGGAGCCGGACGATCCGACCCTGCTGCGCGATGCCGCGAGAGATGGCCTGACGGACCCACCAGGTGGCATAGGTGGAGAACTTGAAGCCCTTGGCGTAGTCGAACTTCTCGACCGCGCGGATCAGGCCGGTGTTGCCCTCCTGAACCAGATCCAGCAGGGGCATCTGAGCCCTGCCGTATTTGCGGGCGACGGAGACGACCAGTCGCAGGTTCGCCTGGATGAAGCGCTGCATGGCGCGCTCGCCCTCGGCGACGATCTCGCGCAGTTCCTCTTCAGTGGCCTCGACCGAGGTCTCGACCTCGCCGCTCAGGATGTTCTCGGCGAAGACGCCGGCCTCGATGGTCCGAGCCAGTTCGACTTCTTCAACCGCGCTGAGGAGGGGGGTCTTGGCGATGGCGTCCAGGTAGAGACCCACCGCGTCCTTGCCGTCGATGCCGTCGGTGTTACGGGTTCGCACAGATATACTCATTGATGACCCTTTCAAACTCTCATCCATCACAACGCGCGACGAGGCGCTGTGGTTCCCGGTCTGGGCCAGTTCTTGGCGAATCAGGGTGGGATGAGACCTAGGTATGACCCCTAGTCCGCCTTAGGTGCGGGAAATTCATGGATCTGGGTGGGTAGACAGTTTGAGTAAGGGGTAGCTGCGTGACAAGATGGGGGACGCGGCTCTTGACCAACACGGGACGAGTCGCGCCCAAATTCCCGTCGGCTGTTGGAAGGAACGTTGTGACGGAAGGTCAGAACGAGAAGAAGCCCGCCACCCGGACTACTCGGAAAGCGCCCGCCAAGGCTCAGGCGGCAACCGCTGCTGCAAAGGCACCGGCGGCAAAGCGGGCGACAACCCGTTCCACCGCGACCAAGGCCGCTCCGCGCAAGCGAGCCGCCAAGGCGAAGGGCGACGAGCCCACCATCGCGCAGGCCTCCACCGGGGAGGTCGAAGTGAAGTTCCAGCGTGAGGGCGACGACGTCGTGCTCACCGTTGGCGGCAAGAAGCGTTCGCTGGACGAGGTCGACGAGGGCCAGTTCAACGAGGCCAAGGAAGCCGTCCTCGAGAAGGAACTCGTCGAAGAAGAGGGCTTCGCCCTCAGCGACTCCGACGACGCCGACGAGCCCGAGCAGCAGGTCGTCTCGGCCGGCGCCACAGCCGACCCCGTCAAGGACTACCTGAAGCAGATCGGCAAGGTTGCGCTGCTCAACGCCGTCGAAGAGGTCGAGCTCGCCAAGCGCATCGAAGCCGGCCTGTTCGCAGAGGAGCGGCTCAACTCCGTCGAGGTGGTCGTCGACGCCAACGATCTCGACGATCTGGAATGGATCGCCGAGGACGGCCGCCGTGCCAAGAACCACCTGCTCGAAGCTAACCTTCGCCTGGTGGTGTCGCTGGCCAAGCGGTACACCGGACGCGGCATGCTCTTCCTCGACCTCATCCAGGAGGGCAACCTCGGCCTGATCCGTGCGGTCGAGAAATTCGACTACACCAAGGGCTACAAGTTCTCCACCTACGCCACCTGGTGGATCAAGCAGGCCATCACCCGAGCCATGGCGGATCAGGCGCGTACCATCCGCATCCCGGTGCACATGGTGGAAGTCATCAACAAGCTGGCCCGCGTCCAGCGCCAGATGCTGCAGGATCTCGGTCGCGAACCCACCCCGGAGGAGCTGGCGCTCGAGCTGGACATGACGCCCGAGAAGGTCGTCGAGGTGCAGAAGTATGGCCGCGAGCCGATCTCGCTGCACACCCCGCTCGGCGAGGACGGCGACTCCGAGTTCGGCGACCTGATCGAGGACTCCGAGGCCGTGGTGCCCGCGGACGCCGTCAACTTCACCCTGCTCCAGGAGCAGCTGAACGAGGTGCTCGACACCCTGTCCGAGCGGGAGGCCGGCGTGGTCTCCATGCGCTTCGGCCTCACCGACGGCCAGCCCAAGACCCTGGACGAGATCGGCAAGGTGTACGGCGTCACGCGTGAGCGGATCCGTCAGATCGAGTCGAAGACCATGTCGAAGCTGCGCCACCCGTCGCGGTCGCAGGTTCTTCGCGACTACTTGGACTGATCCCGCACGAAACAACACCGCGGCCCCCGAACCTTCAAGGTTCGGGGGCCGCGGTTCATTTCCGTCGGCTTACCAGCGGAAGCACCGCCACTTGCCCGTGAGGATGTCCCAGTAGGGCAGGTTCGGCCACGTGCACGTCGGCGGCTTGGGCGTGGGTTCCGGGTCGGTCGTCGGTTCCGGGTTGGTCGTCGGTTCCGGGTTGGTCGTCGGTTCCGGGTTGGTCGTCGGTTCCGGGTTGGTCGTCGGTTCCGGGTTGGTCGTCGGTTCCGGGTTGGTCGTCGGTTCCGGGTTGGTCGTCGGTTCGGGGTCGGTCGTCGGCTGCGGTTCCGTTGTTGGTTCCGGGTTGGTCGTCGGTTCCGGTTCCGTGGTGGGCTCGGGCTCCGGTTCCGTTGTGGGTTCCGGGTCGGTGGTCGGTTCCGTTGTGGGTTCTGGTTCCGTTGTGGGTTCCGGGGCGGTCGTCGGTTCCGGTTCCGTGGTGGGCTCGGGCTCCGGTTCCGTTGTGGGTTCCGGGTCGGTGGTCGGTTCCGTTGTGGGTTCCGGGTCGGTTGTCGGTTCTGGATCCGTAGTGGGTTCCGGATCGGTTGATGAGCCGTCGCATGGCTCGCCCGAGTTGCCTCCCCACCAGTCAGGCATGGGGCCGAGCCAACTCGGCCAGTGCTCCGGAAGCGCGTTGGGCCACAGACTACGGACGAGGATCCACAGCGGATCATCGGGATCCACCGGGATGCAGGGCTCCGTGGTGGGTTCCGGATCTGTGGTCGGCGTCGGTGTGGGATCTGTGGTCGGCGTCGGTGTGGGATCTGTGGTCGGCGTCGGTGTGGGATCTGTGGTCGGCGTCGGTGTGGGATCTGTGGTCGGCGTCGGTGTGGGATCTGTGGTCGGCGTCGGTGTGGGATCTGT